>NZ_JANUGW010000020.1 GCF_024753285.1 Massilia pinisoli
AAAAAAAGCCCGCTGCGGCAGCGGGCTGAATCTATCCTTGGAGGAGAATAGAGGAGACAGGTTCATAATGCTGCATCGCAAAAAAGAAATCCAATTTAGATTTTCAATATCCGCCATTGCTTTTATAAATGACTCAACAGTGTCCATCTCAATCGGGACGCTCTTGGTGCAAAAAAGAAAATGTTCTACGATAGCAAAATGTTTAAAGACGCCTTGCTGTCGTTTACGTTCTTTCCGAATTTTCCATCCACGCGGGCCTGCCGCGCGTTGCCATTGTCGACCTTCCCCGGCTATCATCCCGGTGGCGGACGCCGGCCATGTGCGGCGCCGCCGGCGCGGCGTGTGCGATCCGGCCGTTTCGTAGGGTGCGCCCTGCCAACGTTCACTGCCCTGGGTTTGCCTACCGGCCGATGCATCTTCCATTGAACCGATCCACGAACCACGGCCTGCGCCGGACGGTCGCCGTCTGGATGCTGGCCTGCGTGGCCGCGCTGTGCGCGGGCAGGGCGCTCGTGCCGCCCGCGCGCGCGCAAAGCGCCGTACCCGCCGTGCCGCTGGAGCGGCGCGTGAAGGCGGCCTTCCTGTATAAATTCCTCGGCTACACGGAGTTTCCCGCCACCGCCTTCGCCGACGCGGCCGCGCCGCTGACGATCGGCGTGATCGGCGCGGACGACCTGGCCGTCGAGCTGGCGCGCGTCGTGGCCGGGCGCACCGTCAACAACCGACCCATCGAGGTGCGCGAGCTGCGCGAAGCCGACGTGGGCGCGCGCGTGCACCTGCTGTTCGTGGGTGGTGGCGACGCGCAGCGCGTGGGACGCATCGTGCGCCAGGCGAGCGCCGCGATGCTCGTGGTGACCGAGTGCGAGAACGGCTTGCAGCTCGGCAGTGTGATCAATTTCCGCATCGTCGACGAGCGCGTCCGCTTCGACGTCTCCCTCGATGCGGCGGAACGTAATGGCATCAAGCTCAGTTCGCGCCTGCTGACAGTGGCGAACCGGGTGCAGAAAGGAGCGCAGTGATGGTGGTGCGCGACGGCGGCACGGTCCGCGGCAAACTCATATTGATGGCGGTGGCGACCACGTTCGTCGCCTTGCTGGCGGCATCCGTCGCGATGCTGCTGTTCGACCTGCGGGCGTTCCAGCGCTACTGGACGGACGACCTGATGACGCAGGCCGACATCATGGCGCGCGTGACGGCGCCCGCGCTCGCGTTCAACGACGAGGAGACGGCACGCCAGAACCTGGCCGTACTGCGGGTGCGTCCGCAGATCCTCGCGGCCGCGGTCTACACGAGCGATGGCACGCGCTTCGCCACGTATGCGTCCGCGCCGAACCAGACGATCCCCGCGCGGCCGGCGCCGTCCGGGTACCGCATCGAGGCGGGCGAAGTGGCCGTGTTCCGCAACATCGTGGAAAACGGCGAGATGGTGGGCACCGTGTACCTGCGCTCGCGCTACGGCCTGTTCGACCGCCTCGTGAGCTATGGCGCGATCCTCGGCGCCGTGATGCTGGGCGCGCTGCTGATCGCGGGCCTCGTCGCGTCGCGGCTGCAGGCGGCCATCACGCGGCCGCTCGCCGCTGTGACGAACGTCGCGCGCCAGGTGGTGCAGCGGCGCGATTTCACGCTGCGCGTACCCGGCAACGACAGCGGCGAGATCGGCGTGCTCGTTGCCGCGTTCAACGACATGCTGGCCGAGATCGGCCGCCGCTCGCACGCGCTGCAGGAAGCCAACGCGACCTTGGAGCACGAGATGCAGGTGCGCCAGCGCGCGGAAGAGGCGCTGCGCCTGGCCGACCGCCGCAAGGACGAATTCCTCGCCACCCTGGCGCATGAATTGCGCAACCCGCTCGCGCCCATCCGCACGGGCCTGGACATCCTCCGGCTGCGCAGCGGCGACGCCCAGGCCACCCAGCGAGCCACGGACATCATGGAGCGCCAGCTGCGCCAGATGGTGCGCCTCGTCGACGACCTGCTGGACGTCTCGCGCATCAACACGGGCAAGTTCACGATCAAGAGCGGTCGCGTGGAACTGAAGGCCGTCGTCAACGACGCGCTCGAAGTCGTGCGTCCGTACATCGAACTGCACGGCCACGAGCTGACCATCGACCTGCCGGACCGTCCAGTGTTCCTGAACGGCGACGCGACGCGCCTCGCGCAGATCCTGTCGAACCTGCTGAACAACGCCGCCAAGTACACGAACCGCGGCGGCCGCGTGGGGCTGAAGGCGACGGTGGACGACCGCACCTTGAACCTGGTCGTGTCCGACACGGGCATCGGCATCGCGCCCGACATGCTGGACACGGTGTTCGAGATGTTCGTGCAGGTCGATTCCACCTTGGAGCGGTCGAACGCGGGTCTCGGTGTCGGGCTGTCGCTGGCGAGAAAGCTCGTCGAGCTGCACGGCGGCACCATCGAGGCGCACAGCGCCGGCGTCGGTCACGGCAGCCAGTTCGTCGTGCGCCTGCCGATCGTCGTCGAGCCGGAGCTGCCGGCGAAGCCGACGCCGATGTCGTTCATCAGCGCCGAGACGTACCGCATCCTGCTGGCCGACGACAACGTCGACTTCGTCAACAGCATCGGCGCGCTGCTGACGGCGATGGGGCACAGCGTCGTCATCACGCACAACGGCCCCGACGCGCTGGCCGCCGCCAAGCGCTTCTGTCCGGACTACGCCTTCCTCGACATCGGCCTGCCGCAGATGTCCGGTTACGACCTGGCGCGCGGCATCCGCGACCTGTCGTGCTGCACGATGACGGTGATGGTCGCCGTCACGGGGTGGGGCCAGGAAAAGGACCGCCAGCTGGCGTTCGAGGCCGGCTTCGACCACCATATGGTCAAGCCCGTGCGCTTCGAGCAGATCGAGGAAATCCTGGGGAATCGCAGCATTATCAAGAAGCTGCGCACGTGAGCGGCCGGCGCCGCCAATGAAAAAAGGCTCATGAACCGCTTTCGCGTGTCATGAGCCTTTTGTCTGAAAAAGTTGGTGCGGCTGGCAGGAATCGAACCCACGACCCCTTGGTTCGTAGCCAAGTACTCTATCCAGCTGAGCTACAGCCGCCCGAGGCACGCATTATAGCGGGGCTTTGCCGTTTGGAAAAGGTCAATTTGGCTTCCTGGCCAGTGCGATGCGTGCCGGAAAGAATGAAAAAAGGCTCATGAACCGCTTGCACGTGTCATGAGCCTTTTGTCTGAAACAGTTGGTGCGGCTGGCAGGAATCGAACCCACGACCCCTTGGTTCGTAGCCAAGTACTCTATCCAGCTGAGCTACAGCCGCCCGAGGCACGCATTATAGCGGCATTCCGATATTTGGCAAGTCTCGCTTGTGTCTCCGCTTACTTCGACGTGACGACGACCGACGTCGTGCTCGGGTTGCCGCCTTTTGGTAAAAAACGGATGGGCGGATTGATCGGATGAGAAACGGGTTTCCGAAAGAAAAAAGCTCATGAGCGCTTGCGCATTCATGAGCCTTGATCGTGAAACGTTGGTGCGGCTGGCAGGAATCGAACCCACGACCCCTTGGTTCGTAGCCAAGTACTCTATCCAGCTGAGCTACAGCCGCCCGAGCCCTGCATTATAGCAGCCCGTATCTCGAATGGCAAAAGACCAAGGATCACGCGACCATGCATGGCGCATTGACAACACTCGAAGGTGATCCTAAAGTGATATCACTTTCATATAACAACGGGAACCAGCATGTCCACACATACTCGTCAGGAAGCGCAATTCACGTCGATGAACGGTTATGCGGCGTTTGCCTGCGGCCTGCTCGCGGTGCTGGCCGGCGCGTGGATCCTCCACGCCGCCAATATGGGCTCGGCGTCGGGTGGGGCGGCGGTCGGCGGCATCGCGCTCGCCATCGCCGGGCTGTTCGTGTGCGCGGGCGTCTACATGCTCCAGCCCAACGAGACGGCCGTGCTGACCTTGTTCGGACGCTATGTCGGCACGGACCGCGGCGAGGGCCTGCGCTGGGCGTTCCCGCTGTATCGCAAGCGCAAGCTGACGGTGCGGGCGCGCAACCTCAATATGTCGACGCTGAAGGTCAACGACAAGCGGGGCAATCCGGTGGAGCTGGCCGCGGCCGTCGTGTGGCGCGTGCGCGATACGGCGCAGGCGCTGTTCGAAGTCGACGATTTCGAGCGCTACGTCAGCGTGCAGGCCGAGGCCGCACTGCGCCACCTGGCCGCGCAATACGCGTACGACGAAGGCGAGGACCTGGCACCCGGCGAAATGACCTTGCGCGGCGGCGCGAGCGAGGTGGCGCTGGCGCTCAGCGACGAGCTCACGGCGCGCTTCGAGGCGGCCGGCGTGGAAACGCTGGACGCGAAGCTGACGCACCTCGCGTACGCCCCCGAGATCGCCCAGGTGATGCTGCGCCGCCAGCAGGCCCAGGCCATCATCAGCGCCCGGGCCCGCATCGTGCACGGTGCCGTCACGATGGTCGAGGATGCGTTGAAAGGGCTGGCCGAGCGCCAGATCGTCGAGCTGGATGCGGAGCGCAAGGCGTCGATGGTCAGCAACTTGCTGGTGGTGCTGTGCTCCGACCGCGACGCGCAGCCCATCATCAACGCGGGCACGCTGTATAACTGACGCGCGTCGATGGCGAGCCCGGGGAAAAAGTCGTATCCGCTGCGTATCGATCCCGCGCTGTGGGAGCAGTTGCAGCGGCTGGCCGCGAACGATTTGCGCAGCGTGAACGCCGAGATCGAATTCCTGCTGCGCGAGGCGCTGGCGCGGCGCGGCATCCGTGTGGCGTCGGTGCGGGAGGACGGGGAAGGGGGCGATACGCCCTGACGCAATGAAAAAGGCTCATGAGCGCTTGCGCGTCTCATGAGCCTTTTATCGCAATACATTGGTGCGGCTGGCAGGAATCGAACCCACGACCCCTTGGTTCGTAGCCAAGTACTCTATCCAGCTGAGCTACAGCCGCCCGAGCCACGCATTATAGCAGCGGTTTCATGAATGGCAAAGTGCGGCCGGCGCGGTGTTCACAGCTCGTGCGTGTAGACGATGAAGCCCAGGTGCCGGGCGACCTTGTCGTACAGCGCCCGGCCCGCCGCGTTGGTGGTGTGCGTCTGCCAGTACACGCGCGAACTGCCGGCGGCCCGCGCCGCCGCGTACACGCCCTCGATCAGTTGCCGCCCGACGCCGCGGCCGCGCAGCGCCGGTACGGTGAACAGGTCTTGCAGGTAGCAGACGTCGTGCAGCCGCGTCGTGCTGCGATGGAAGAGGTAGTGCGCAAGGCCGACGATGCGGCCGTCTTCCTCGGCCACGAGCGCGTGGACGGGTTCGGCCGGATCGAAGAACCGGTGCCACGTCGCTTGCGTGATGGCGTCGGGAAGGGCCGTCGGGCCGCTGCGCTCGTAAAACGCGTTATAGCCATCCCACAGCGGGCGCCACTGGTCATGGTCGGCGGGGGCGAGTGGGCGAATGATGGGTTGGCTCGGCATGGCGGCGCGTGTTATGGATGAGCAACCGGAGCGGCAATGAAAAAGGCCAGATCTTGCGATCTGGCCTTCCGAAAAACTTGGTGCGGCTGGCAGGAATCGAACCCACGACCCCTTGGTTCGTAGCCAAGTACTCTATCCAGCTGAGCTACAGCCGCCCGATGCACGCATTATAGCAGCGGCATGCCGAATGCGGAAGTCTTAATTTCTCTCAACATTTTCGGGCATTCTGGTAGATTAGGACCTGTGTCCTGGAAACCCGAAATGATGCCGCGCCGCAATCGAGCGCCCCGTTTGCCGGCGCTGTTGCGCATGGCCTGCTGCCTGTTGCTGGCGTGCCTGTGCTCGGCGGCGCTGGCCGCTGCGCCGCGCAGCCTGCGCTTCGAACGCATCGGGCTCGAAGAAGGGTTGTCGCAGGAGTCCGTCCTCGCCATGCTGCAGGACCGCGACGGCTTCATGTGGTTCGGTACGCAGGCGGGCCTGAACCGCTTCGACGGCTACCGCACCCAGGTGTTCCGCAACGATCCCAACGATCCGGCCAGCCTGGCCGACAATTACGTCCGCGCCGCGTACGAGGATGGCCAGGGCCGCTTGTGGTTCGGCACGCGCGGCGGCCTCGCGCGCTTCGATGCCGCCACCCGCACGTTCATCCGCCAGCCCCTGCAGGCCGCCGGCGCGCGCGATACCCGCACGAGCGCCGTCACGGCGATCATCGGCGACGGCGCCGACGGCCTGTGGGTGGGCACCAGCGACGGGATCGTGCACGTCGATCCGGCCACGGGCGGCGTCCTCAAGCTGCGCCACGACAGCCGGGACCCCGGCAGCCTGCGCGACGACCGCGTCACGGCGCTCGCCCTCGATCCGCACGGCGGCCTGTGGGTCGGCAGCGGCGTCGGCCTCGACCACCTGCCGGTGGGCGGCGTCCGCTTCGAGCATGTCGACATCGAGGCCGGCAACGGCAAGCGCAACACGGTTGGCGCGCTGTCGATGGGACCGCGCGACACCTTGTGGATCGGCACCGACGCGGGCCTCGAAGCGTGGCGCATCGGCGACGGTCCGCCGCAGCGCCATCACGTCGGCGCCGACGAGGGCATGGGCGAAGGCCGGGTGCGCGCCTTGTATCACGACCAGGGCAGCAACCTGTGGGTGGGTACGGAACTCGACGGCCTCAAATGGCGCGACCCGGCCAGCGGCCGCTTCGTCGGCTATGTCAGCCAGCCGCTCGACCGCCACTCGCTGTCCGACAACCAGGTCACGTCGGTCTGGGTCGACCGCACGGGGACGCTGTGGGCCGGCACGATGTTCGGCGGCGTCAACCGCGCCGACCTGGCGAGCGGCGGCTTTGCCCGCTTCTCCATGCTGCCGGGCGAAGCGGCCGACCTGCGCAGTGCGCGCAAGATCCGCACGATCGCCATCGGCGCCGACGGCCGCCTGTGGCTCGGCACCACTGCCGGCGGCATCGTGCACTTCGACCCCAACAGCGGCCATGCCGACGTGCTGCGCCACGATCCGGCGAATCCCGCGAGCCTGCCGGACGACATGGTGAACCGCGTGCTGCCGGGGCGCGGCCGCCTGTGGGTGGGCTCCCCCAGCGGCCTGTCATGGCGCGACCCGGCGACGGGCCGGTTCACGCAGGTGCCGCTGGGCCGCGAGGCCGGCGCCAACTGGGTGCAGGACTTGATGCTCGACCGCGCCGGGGCGCTGTGGATCGTCACCCGCGGCGGCCTGTTCATGCTGGCGCCGGACGGCCACACGATGCGCGGCTGGCGCCACGATCCGGCCGTTCCGGGCAGTCTCGGCGAGAACTACGGCTTCGCCGTGCTCGAGGACCGCGCGGGCGCCATCTGGATCGGCACGGAGAATGGCCTCGACCGCTACGACCGCGCGACCGGCCTCTTCACGCACTACCGCCACGATCCGGCCGACCCCACGAGCCTGGGCCACAACCGCGTCTACTACCTGTACGAATCGGCGCGTGGCGACCTCTGGGTCGGTACGGCGGGCGGCCTGCACCGCGTGGAGCGGGGCGCCGGGGGCAACGTCACGTTCCGGCCGTTCCCCGTGACGACCGCGCGCGACCAGGTGCCGATCGGCGGCATCCTCGAGGACGGCAACGGGCAGATCTGGGTCAGCACGACGGTCGGCCTGACCCGCGTCGACCCGGACACGGGGCGCTACAAGAACTACACGGCGAAGGACGGCCTCACGGACGGCTCGTACTTCGTCGGCTCGGCCGCGCGGGGCGCCGACGGCGAGCTGCACTTCGGCGGCATCAGCGGCATGACGTCGTTCCAGCCCGAGGACATCCACGACAATCCGTTCCCGCCTGCCGTCGCCATCACTGATTTCCTCGTGTTCAACCGGCCGCGCGCGCTGCCGGCCGCCATCGAGCGCCTGCGCGACGTGCGCCTCTCCCACCGCGAGTCCGTATTTACCCTGGAATTCGCGGCGCTGCACTACGCCGACCCGCAGGCGAATCGCTACGCCTACCGCCTGCGCGGCTTCGACCAGGACTGGACCGAGACGGACGCCGCCAAGCGCTTCGCCACGTACACGAACCTCGATCCGGGCGACTATGTGTTCGAGGTGCGGGCCGCCAACAAGGACGGCGTGTGGAGCGAGAAGCCGGCCACGCTCGGCATCTCGATCACGCCGCCGTTCTGGATGACGTGGTGGTTCCGCCTGGCCGTGGCGAGCGTGCTGGCGGCGACCGTCGTCGCGCTGTACCGCCTGCGCGTGCGCGTGCTCGTGCAGCAGACCGAGCGTCTCGAGCACCAGGTGGGCGCGCGCACCGCGGAACTCGTGCTGCAGAAGGAGCAGGCCGAACGCCGCAAGCAGGAAGCCGAGGCGCAGAAGGAAGCCGTGGAGCAGGCGCGCCGCAACATCGCCCTGTTGTCCGACATCGGCCGCGAGCTGACGGCGAACCTGGACGGCGAGGCGATCATGGCCAATGTGTACGGCCAGGTGCGCCAGCTGATGGACGCGCCGCTGTTCGCGATCGGTCTCGCGCACGCGGACGGCCTGCTTGCGTATCCGTACGTCGTCGCGGACGGCCGCCGCGTGCCCGAAGCGGGACTGTTCCCCGCGCGCGTGCGCGGGCTTGGCGCGTACTGCCAGGCGACGGGCGAGGAAATCCTGATCGGCGACCTCGCGCGCGACTACGCCCGCTTTGCGGGCCTCGTGCGCGACGTGCTCGGCACGGATCCCGCCGACGCCGACGCGGGCGCGCTGCCGCCACTGCGCTCGCTGCTGTTCGTGCCGATCCTCGTCGGCAGCCGCGTGCTGGGCGTGATCACGGTGCAGAGCGGACGTCCGGGTGCGTACCACAACGTGCAGCTCGACATGCTCAGCACCCTCGCATCGTACGTCGGCGTCGCGCTCGACAACGCGGACGCCTACCGTCAACTGAAGGAAACGCAGGCGCAGCTGGCGGCGCGTGAAAAGCTCGCGTCGCTCGGTTCCCTCGTCGCCGGCGTCGCGCACGAATTGAATACGCCGATCGGCAACAGCCTGCTGATGGCCAGCACCTTGCAGGAAAAGACGGACGCGCTGGCCGACCGGTTCGCGCACAACGCCTTGAAGAAATCGGACCTGGAGACATGGATCGCGGCCGCGCGCGAGGCGGGGAGCCTCATCGTGCGCAGCCTGAACGCGGCGGCGGACCTCGTGAACAGCTTCAAGCAGGTGTCCGTCGACCAGGCCAGCACGCAGCGGCGCCGCTTCGACCTGGGCCAGGCCTGCCACGAGATCGCCGCCACGATGATGAACCAGGTGCGCCGCGCCGGCCACACGCTCGAACTGCGCGTGCCGCCGGGGATCGCGATGGACAGTTATCCGGGGCCGTTCGGCCAGGTCGTCATCAACTTCATCAACAACGCGCTGCTGCACGCGTTCGACGCCCCGGGCGGCCGGATGGTGCTCACGGCCACGCCGATCGACGGCGGCCGCGTGCGCATCGAATTTTCCGACGACGGCCGCGGCATCGCGCCGGAACATTTGTCGCGCATCTTCGACCCGTTCTTCACGACCCGCATGGGGCAGGGCGGCACGGGACTCGGGATGAACATCGCGTACAACCTCGTGACGACCGTGCTGCAGGGGACGATCCGCGTGGAGAGCAGGCCGGACGCGGGTACGGCGTTCATCCTCGAGTTGCCACTGCGGGCGGTGGAGGCGCCCGTACCCGTGCGGGCGGACGGCTAGGCCGCGCGGCTCACACGACGTTGGTCGGCTTCCCCGCCACCCACGCCTCGAGATTGTCGACCAACATATCGGCCAAGGTCTGCATCGCGCCGCCGCTGGCCCACGCCACGTGCGGCGTCAGCACGAAGTTCGGCAGCCGCAGCTGCAGCAGCGGATTGTCGGCGGCGGGCGGCTCCTTGCTCAACACGTCGAAGCCGGCACCGGCGATCGTGCCGTCGGTGAGCGCCTGCGCCAGCGCCGCTTCGTCGACGAGGCCGCCGCGCGCCGTGTTGATCAGGATGGCGTTCTTTTTCATCGCCGCCAGCTCGCGCGCGCCGATCATGTGGCGCGTCGCGTCCGTGAGCGGCAGGTGCAGGCTGACGACGTCCGACGTGGCCAGCAGGTCGTCCAGCGGGAGCGTGGTGACGTCGGTGTCCGCGGCGGGGGAGCGCGACGTGACGGCGACGTCCATCCCGAACGCGCGCCCGATCTGTGCGACGCGCCGGCCCAGCGCACCGTAGCCGACGATGCCCAGGCGGCTGCCCGCGAGGTCGCCGATCGGGTGGTCGAGCAGGCAGAAACGCGTCGACCGTTCCCAGCGGCCCGCTTCGACGTCGACGACGTAGGCGCGCAGGTTGCGGCGCACGGCGAGGATCAGCGCGAAGCAGTGCTCGGGCACGGAGACGAGCGAGTAGTTACGGATGTTGGCGACGACGATGCCGCGCGCGCGGCAGGCGGCGAGATCCACGTTGTCCATGCCGGTGGCGGCCACGGCGACCATCTTCAGGTCGGGCAGTTGCGCGATGGTGTCCGCGCGCAGCGGCACCTTGTTCGTGATGGCGATCGTCGCGCCGCGCAGGCGTTCCACGACCTCGTCCGGCTGCGTGGCCCCGTGGTCGGTCCACGTGTGCGCGAACGCGGGCGTGCGGATGTCGGCGATCAGGCTGTCGCGGTCGAGGAAGACGATCTTGTGCTGAGCAATGTCGTGCATGGCTGTCCCGGGCAAAGAAGGACTGCCATTGTAGAGCGCGGACGAAAAAAAGACAGGGCGGACCCTGTCTTTCGAGGATGGAGGGGCTTGAGCCGGTTCGCGGCGCCTTACTTGGCGGCGTCGGCCTTCTGGTCTGCGTGTGCCTCGGCCTTCTCGGCTGCGGCTTCCGCCTTGGCTTTGGCGGCTTTCTTGTGTGCTTTGGCTTTCTTCTTCGTGGCGTCGGCTTTCGCGACGGCGACGTCTGCATTCGCTTCCGCGGCTTTCTTCTCCAGCTTCGCATCGGCCTTCACGTCGGCCTTTTCTTCCTTGGCTTCGGCTTTCGCGGCTTTCTTGTCTGCCTTGATCTCGGCTTTGGCGGCCGGCGTCGTCGTGGCCGGGGTGGTGGCCGTCTGCGCGAACGCCGCGGTGGCGAACAGGCCTGCGATCAGGGTAGCGACGATTTTGCTCATGGCGATGTTTCCTTCAGGTGTCGTTGAGAGGCGGGAAGATTCCCGAGCTACTGGGCCACAAACGCTGCCGCCGTGCGTCCGGTTGACGGCTCTTTACATCCCGTTACAACTACTTATGCGACCGTGCGGTGTTTGACAGTGGAAATTATTCGAACGATACTCTGGCGGCACTCCCGGCCTACCCGGCCAACACCACAACATCGACACTACCGAGATCGCCCGTGAGAACACCAACCTCCACCCTCCGTACCACCCTGACCGCCATCGCACTCGCCACCGCGGCGCTGGCCGCACAGGCCGCAGACACCGTCCACATCGATACGCAGCGCCTGTCGCAGGACGTCAAGGTGCTGTCGTCCGACGCGTTCGAAGGCCGCGGCCCGAACACGCCCGGCGAAACGAAGACCGTGAACTACCTGATCGAGCAGTTCAAGCTCGCGGGCCTGCAGCCTGGCGGCGACCTCGTCGACGGCAAGCGCGGCTGGACCCAGGACGTGCCGCTGGGCCGCTTCGAGATCCAGGGCCCGGTCGACGTGACGGTGTCCGAGGGCGGCACGACGAAAAAGTTCACGCAAGGCAACGAGATCGCGATCCGCGCGGCCATGACGGGCGCGAAGGCGGTCGACTTCAAGAACGCGCCGCTCGTCTTCGTCGGCTACGGCGTCACCGCGCCGGAGCGCAAGTGGGACGATTTCAAGGGCCAGGATCTGAAGGGCAAGCTGGCCGTCGTGCTGATCAACGACCCGGACTTCGAGACGGGCAAGGGCGACTTCGGCGGCAAGGCCATGACCTACTACGGCCGCTGGACCTATAAATACGAGGAAATGGCACGCCGCGGCGCGATCGGCACGTTGATCGTCCACGAGACGGCACCCGCGTCGTACGGCTGGGCCACGGTGAAGAACTCGAACACGAACGTGCAATACGACATCGTGCGCAAGAATCCGCTGGAATCGCATGCGCCGGTCGAAGCGTGGATCCAGCGCGACGTCGCCGTCGACCTGTTCAAGCATGCGGGCCTCGACTTCGACAAGCTCAAGAAGCAGGCGCAAACGCGCGCGTTCAAGCCCGTCGCGCTGAAGGGCGTGACGATGTCGGCGCACTACGGCGTCGACGCCAAGGTCATCACGTCGAAGAACGTGCTGGCCATCCGTCCGGGCAGCGCGCATCCGGACCAGGTCGTGATGTACAGCGGCCACTGGGACCACCTCGGCGTCGGCGAGCCGGACGCCAAGGGCGACAAGATCTACAACGGCGCCATCGACAACGGCACGGGCATCGCCGCGCTGCTGGAACTGGGCCGCGCCTTCGCGAACGCGCCTGCGCCCAAGCGCAGCGTCGTGTTCCTCGCCGTGACGGCGGAAGAGAAGGGCCTGCTGGGTTCCGAATACTATGCGAGCAATCCCGTCTATCCGCTGGCGAAGACGGTGGGCGTCATCAATATGGACGCGCTGAGCCCGTACGGCCCGGCGCACGACTTCTCGATCTCCGGCAGCGCCAAGCTCGACCTGCTGGACGAGCTGATCGCGAAGGCGAAGCAGGGCGGCCTGCGCTTCTCGCCGGATCCGAAACCGGAGGCGGGCCACTTCTTCCGTTCCGACCACTTCTCGTTCGCCAAGCACGGCGTGCCGGCGGTGTCGTTCGAGTCGGGCCAGGACTGGGAGCAGGGCGGCGTCGCGGCCGGCAAGGCGTCTGAAGAAAAATACGTGAACAACGCCTACCACCAGCCCGCCGACGAGTGGAGCGCGTCGTGGCCGTTCACGGGCATGGCGCATGACCTCGGCATCCTGTACGCGCTGGGGCGCGACCTCGCCGATTCGTCCGTGTGGCCGAACTGGGCGAAGGATTCCGAGTTCCGCGCCGCGCGCGACGCGACGGCGGCCGAGCGCAAGTAACACGCGACGGGTGGCGCGCACCATGCGCGCCACCCACGGTTAGGTGGCGAACAGTCGCGCCCGCACCGCCTGCCTACACTGAGGCAAATCGATGCGGAGGTGATGCCATGCCGGACCCGTTGAAGCTGTACAAGGCCAAGCGCGACTTCCAGATCACGGCCGAGCCCGAAGAAGGCGGCGAAGCGAGCAAGGATGCGCTGACGTTCGTGATCCAGAAGCACTGGGCCACCCGCCTGCACTACGATTTCCGTCTGGAACTGGACGGCGTCATGAAGAGCTGGGCCGTGCCGAAAGGCCCCAGCTACGACACCCACGACCGCCGCATGGCCGTGCACGTGGAAGACCATCCCATCTCGTATTCCGATTTCGAAGGGACGATCCCGCCGCACCAGTACGGCGCCGGCAAGGTCATCATCTGGGACAAGGGCACGTGGGAACCCGTCGGCGATCCGCGCCAGGGCTATAAAAAGGGCGAGATCAAGTTCGAGATGCATGGCCACAAGATGCACGGGCGCTGGGTGCTCGTGCGCCTGCGCGGCCACGACGACGACAAGCAGGAGCCCTGGCTCCTCATCAAGGAAACCGACGAGTACGCGAAGCCGGCAAGCGAATTCTCCGTCGTCGACGAATTTCCCGACAGCGTGAAGGACTTGCCGATGCCCGAGCGGGGCGCGGCCGCGAAGGTGGCGGAATTGAAGGCCGAACGCGACGGCGCGGTGGCCAAGCCCGCGCGCAAATCCGCGGCAAAGACGGCGACAAAGACGGCGACCGCGACCGCGAAGCCGAAGCGCGGCGCCATGCCGGAGGGCGCCGTCAAGGCCGACCTGCCGGAAACGTTGACACCGGAACTGGCGACCCTCGTCGACGGTCCGCCGGCCGATCCGGAAAACTACATCTACGAGATCAAGTTCGACGGCTACCGCATGCTCGCGCGCGTGGAGGGCAAGGACGTCCGCCTCATCACCCGCAACGGCAACGACTGGACGGACAAGCTCGGCCCCCTGCAGCAGGAAATCCGGCGGATGAAGCTGCCGGACGGCTGGTACGACGGCGAGATCGTCGTGCACGACGAGAACGGCAAGCCGAACTTCAATCTGCTGCAGCTCGCGTTCGATGGCTCCAACACGGCGAAGATCGTCTACTTCGTGTTCGACGCGCCGTACTGCAAGGGTTACGACTTGCGCGACGTGCGCCTCGACGCGCGGCGCCCGTTTCTGCAGCAGGTGCTGGAGGATCGGCCGTCCGAGGTCGTGCGGTTCTCCGCCGAGTTCGGGACCGACCCGGCGCAGCTCGTCGACGCGGCGTGCCAGATCGGGCTCGAAGGCGTGATCGGCAAACGGCGCGATTCGCGCTACGTGACGCGCCGCTCGCCCGAGTGGATCAAGCTGAAATGCGGCCTGCGCCAGGAATTCGTCATCGGCGGCTACACCGATCCGCAAGGCTCGCGCACGGGCATCGGCTCGCTGCTGCTGGGCTACCACGACAAGGACGGCGTGCTGCGCTATGCGGGCAACTGCGGCAGCGGCTTCAACGGCGCGTCGCTGCGCCACATGCGCGAGGTGCTCGAAGAGATCGAGACCGACAAGAACCCGTTCCCGCCGCGCGCCGTGCCCGGTCGCACGAACCATTGGGTGAAGCCCGTCCTCGTCGCGGAAGTCAGCTTCTCGGAATGGACGGCGACGGATTCGGTCCGCCACCCCGTGTTCCAGGGCCTGCGCAAGGACAAGCCGGCGAAGAGCGTCGTGCGCGAGCTGCCGAAGCATATGCAGCCTGCGGAGGCTGACGGCGACGCGACACCTGCCGCGAAGCCTGCGCGCAAAACCGCCGCCAAGCGCGCGGCGGCGAAGACCCCGGCGCCGGCGGCGGTGGAGGGCACGCTGCCCGCCACGTTCAAGGTCACGCACGGCGAGCGCGTGGTGGATGCGGAAAGCGGCGTCACGAAGGTCGAGATGGTGCGTTATTACGCGCTGGTCGGCGAACTGATGATGGAACACCTGAAGGGCCGCCCCGTCTCGCTCGTGCGCGCGCCCGAGGGCGTGGGCGGTGAGCTGTTCTTCCAGAAGCACGTCGTCGACACGGCGAAGATGCCCGGCGTCGCGCAGATGGACCAGGCGCTCGACCCGGACCATCCGCGCATGACGCAGATCGCGACGGTCGAGGGGCTGCTGTCGAGTGCGCAGTGGAACGTCGTCGAGATCCACAGCCAGAACGCGACGGCGAAGCACTACGATACGCCGGACCGCATGGTGTTCGACCTCGACCCGGGCGAGGGCATCGACTGGCCCCAGGTGCAGGAGGCCGCCCAGATCATGCGTGTCTTCCTGGAGGAGCTGGGCCTGAAGCCGTTCCTCAAGACGAGCGGCGGCAAGGGGCTGCACGTCGTCGTGCCGCTGAAGCCGAAGCTCGACTGGGACACGGTGAAGGATTTTTCGCGCGCCATCGTGAACCACTTGTCGAAGACGCTGCCGGACCGCTTTTCCGCCAAGAGCGGCGCGAAGAACCGCGTGGGCCGCATCTTCATCGACTACCTGCGCAACGGCCGCGGCGCGACGACCGTCGCCGCATGGTCGGCCCGCGTGCGCCCCGGCCTCGGCATCTCGGTTCCGGTGCGGTGGGAAGAGCTGCCGAAGCTGAAGTCGGGCAGTCACTGGACCGTCAAGACCGTGCACACGCGCCTCGACGAAGGCAACGCGCCGTGGGCCGACTACGACAAGAGCGCCACGACGCTCACGAAGGCGATGAAGGCGCTGGGGTACAAGCCGGGAGACAAGTAAGCGGGCGGCGCAAGCGACGCACGCCGTTCACGTCGACTGTTGTCCGGGGTGGACGCCGTCGTCCGGCGCCGGATCGCCCCGTTCATTGCGGAAAATGGCGCGGACGTTCATCGCGGCGAGCCCCGCCTGCAGCGCGATCAGCGCCCACGCGCCGTCGTGCACGCCCCACACGATCCACAACGCGTTGCTGGCGATGAAGGTCCAGAAGCCGACGATGCGTTTCTTCGCATGGCGGGCACCGACGAGGAACGCGGCCACGAGCGTCACGGCCATCGCGGGCCATTGCAGCAGATCCAGCAGCGTGTCGAGATCCACTCAGGCGGCCTTCCTGCGCCGCGCCGGCGCCGCTTTCGCGGCCGGCTTGGCGGCCGCCTTCGTCGCCGTCTTGGCGCTCGTCGACTTCGCGGCCGTCGTGCGCTTCGCGCTCGCGTGCGTGGCCGCGTGCGCGGGCGCCTTGCGTGCGCGCGGCGCCGGGGTCTCGTCGCTGTCGTCGTCGTCCGCGTGACGCGCAGGTTTGGCGGACTTGCCCGGCGGCGGTTCGTCGTCGTCGTCGTCCGCGGCAGCCTTCGCGGCGGGCTTCTTGCCCAGGCTTGCCTGCAGCAGCGACACGAGGTCGATGACGTTCGCCTTCGCCGGCTTCTCTTCCTCCGGCTCCGGTTCCGTGAGGGTCTTGGTCTGGTTCGCCGCGACCTTCTTCTTGATCAGCGCGAGCACGTCCTCGCGATACGTGTCGTGGTACTGCTGCGGCTTCCATTTCTCGCTCATGCCTTCCACGAGCGCTTTCGCCATCTGCAATTCCTTGTCCGTGACCTGCGCGGCCTTCGAGTCGGCCGCCGGGATCTTGAGCTCGTCGACGGGGCGGATCTCGTCCGGATAGCGCAAGGTGTTCAGCACGATCGTGTCGCCCACGCAGACGAGGGCGGCCAGGTGCTGCTTGACGCGGATGACGACGTTCGCGATGCCGATCTTGCCGACCTCGCGCAACGTCTCGCGCAGCAGCGCATACACCTTGTCGCCGCCCTTGCCGGGCGCGAGGTAGTAGGGCTGCTCGTAGTAGATCAGCGGGACCTGCTCTGCGTTCACGAACGCGAGGATGTCGATGCTCTGCGTCGCTTCCGGGTTCGCGCGGCGCAGGTCCTCGTCGGTCAGCACGACGTATTCGCCGTCGCGGTATTCGTAGCCCTTGACGATGTCGTCCCACGACACTTCCTTGCCGGTCGCCTTGTTGTAGCGCTTGAAGCCGATCGGCGCGAAGTCGCGCCGGTCGAGCATCGTCAGGTCGAGCCCCTGGTCGCTCGCCGCCGGATACATCTCGACCGGGATGTGCACCAGCCCGAAGCTGATCGCACCCTTCCACATGCTTCTCGCCATGATCAGCTCCCCGGTTTATTCGCCGACCGATCCTGTGATCGGCAGCACGACGCCCGTCACGTAACCCGAACAGACGTTGGAGGCCAGGTAGACATAGGCAGGCGACATCTCTTCGGGCTGCGCGGGCCGGCCGAACGTCGTGCTCTGGCCGAATTTCGTGATGTCTTCCGGCGACTGGTCGGCCGGGTTCAGTGGCGTCCACACGGGGCCCGGCGCGACGGCGTTGACGCGGATGCCCTGGTCCAGCAGGTTCGCCGCCAGCGACATCGTGAAGGCGTGAATGGCGCCCTTCGTCGTCGAATAGTCGAGCAGTTTCTTCGAGCCCTTCAGGCCCGTCACGGAACCCGTGTTGATGATGGCCGCGCCCCGCTTCATGTAGGGCAGGCAGGCCTTCGCCATGTGGAAGTAGCCGTAGATATTCGTGCGCATCGTTTCGTCGAAGCGGTCTTCCGTCAGGTCGAGCAGCGATTCGGCGTGCTCCTGGAACGCGGCGTTATTCACGAGCACGTCGAGCCGGCCCCATTTCGCGACGACCTGGTCGACCGCCTGCTGGCAGAATTCCATGTCCTTCACGTCGCCGGCGATGGTGATGCATTTCTGGCCTTCGGCTTCGATGTAGCGCTGGGTCTCGGCCGCGTCCTCGTGCTCGTTCAGGTACAGGATCGCGACGTCGGCGCCTTCGCGCGCGAACAGGATCGCGACCGCGCGCCCGATGCCGGAATCGCCACCCGTCACGATGGCGACCTGGCCTGCCAGCTTGCCGCTGCCCTTGTACTGCTCGGCCATGAACTTGGGCTTGAGCTCCATCTGCGCTTCCAGGCCCGGCTTGGCCAGGTGCTGGGCGGGAAAGTCGCCGCTGGGCTGCTGGACGCCCGTCTGCGCCGCGCCACCTCCGCTGCCCTGGTCACCCTTCTGCATGCTCGCGTCCCGCTGGTCCTGACGGTTCTGGATCGCCTTCTGCTTGTTCGCCGCATCGTCCTGTGTTGCCATGGTGCCCTCCTTGTGCATGATCCCGCCAGTATTCCCGCGTGTGGCGGCCGCTGACGGTGCGGTCCCACACATTGCGTGCATTTGCTGGCCGTTGCAGGTGCTTTGTGGCAAACTTGTCGGCGGAACAAAGCAATGTCGAGGTGAGGATGGCGCAGCAGGCGGGGCAGGAAGCAGGGCGGACGGGCATCTATCTGAGTCCGATGGCGCAGCGGCGCGCGGATTTTTCCGACGCGTGCGCGTCCCTGTTCGCGCGCCTGGATCTCGCCGACAGTGCGGACGTCGCCGCGAGCCTGATGGCGCGCGCGCAGCCCGACCTGCTCATCATCGACCTCGACCGTTTCGAGCCGAGCATCGATCTCGATGCGCTGGCCGACCTCGTCGCCCGCCGCGCCGGTGCGCCCGTGCTGCTGCTGTGTCCCTTCGCGGGCGTCGCCTGGCTGCCCGCGCTGATGGCGTCCGGGCCGCTGCGCTATGCCGTCACGCCGCTGGACGGGGCGGCACTGCGTACGATGGTCGAGACGACGCTCGCCCAGCCGGGCGCCCCGACATGCGATGCGGCCGGCCTGCGCGCCTTGCTCGACCTGCGTACCCGCGTGCAGGCCGCGCTGGACGACGCGGAGGATGCGCACACCTTGGCAGAAAGCCTGTGCGCCGCGCTGTGTGCGTGGCCCGGCGTGCTGCACGCGGGCCTGTTCCTGCTGAGGGAAGGCAACGACCTGCAACTGGTCGCGCAGCAGGGCCCGGACGGCTTGCTGTTGGGCGCGCTGCTGCAGCGCACGGACCGGCTGCTGCAGGCGCCGCTGCGCCACGCGTTCCCCGGCCTGCTGGCGGCCGCCGGCGGGACCGCGGCCCTCATCGAGGCCCCTGAGCAGCCGGGCGAGCCGGCGCTGGCCGACGGCTTGCTCGCGCATGGCGTCGCGATGGCGCTGGGCGTGCCGATTCCGGCGGACGGGCCCGGCGCGCCGCGCGGCGCCTTGTCGCTGCTGTTCGATGCGCCGCGCGCCTTCTCGCTCGACGAGTGGAACACCCTGGCCGACGTGGCCCGCCTGGCCGCCTTCGGCCTGCGGCTCGCGGCGATCGGCCAGGAAAACGAGCACCTGCTCGTGCGCCTGACGTACATCTCGACGATGGACGCGCTGACGGGCGTCGCGAACCGCCGTCACGGCGAGGAATTGCTGGACAAGGAGATCAAGCGCGCCCGCCGCTACCGCGTGCCGCTGGCGCTGCTCGCGTTCGACATCGACCGTTTCAAGGCCGTCAACGACACGTACGGCTATCCGGTCGGCGACGTGGCGCTGCGCACCGTGGCCGACACGGCGCGCGCCGTGCTGCGCGCCAGCGACGTGCTCGTGCGCTCGGGCGGCGAGGAATTCCACATCATCGCGCCGCACACGAGCGCCATCGACGGCCTGCGCATGGCGGAAAAGGTGCGGGTGGCGATCGAGCAGGCGCAGATCCCCGGCTGCGACCACGTGACGGTGAGTCTCGGCGTCGCGCAGCTGGGCGAGCAGGAGAGTGGCGACTCCCTGACGCAGCGCACCGACGCCGCCCTCGCGCGCGCGAAGCGGGCCGGTCGCAATTGCGTCGAGCTGGCGATGCAGTGAGCACGGCCGTCTCTTTTTCAGCACAGCAACCACGCGGATTGTTGACGCACGGCACGGCGTTCGATTGCAAGCGCATCCCAGCTGTGGCAGGATGGAACCACGGTATTAGAGAAAAGGTGGATATCATGCCTCGCCCGAGCACTATCGTTATTCTGTTGTCAACCGTCGTCCTCGTAGTCCTCGGTTTCGCTGCCGCCGCCCCGGCCGGCATCGCCCTGGCCCTGACATTCGAACTGGTCGCATCGAAGCAGGCCGCCGACCGCGAGCGCGCCCTGCGCACCGCCCGCGTGGCCCGGCCGCTGCGCCGCCGCCGCTGACCGGTCCCGGTCGCCATTCGCATGCTTGACCGGCTGTGCGGCCGGCCGAGCGCGCGTCTTCTCCGAGCCGCTTTCCAGCGGCCGTCCGCTTCACCCCTCCGCTTCGCATTCCGGCGCGCACCGCGCTCGTCCCTGACCCCGTCGCGTCCGCACCGTTGCGGTGCCGCCCGTGCCGTACTGGTGC
Organism: Massilia pinisoli; assembly: GCF_024753285.1. Classification (GTDB taxonomy): domain Bacteria; phylum Pseudomonadota; class Gammaproteobacteria; order Burkholderiales; family Burkholderiaceae_D; genus Telluria; species Telluria pinisoli. The sequence continues at coordinate 20,203 of NZ_JANUGW010000020.1, forward strand.
GCGTCATCCCGCGCGGGTAGCGCATGCCCCGGGGCGGTGCCCCGCGCGCACCCGTTTGCAACTGGCATGCATCGTGCTAACTCATCCGGCATGCGCGACTGCACTGCCGACGATCCTCAATCCACTACCTCCTGGCACGCGAGCCTGCACCTGGGCTTTGCGCGCGACGGCGCCTGCACGCGCCTCGTGCGGCGCGAGCACCGCGGGCCGCTGCGCGTTCAGAAGGCGCTGTATCCGGAAGGGCCGGGCGCCTGCCACGTGATCGTCGTGCATCCGCCCGGCGGCATCGTCGGCGGCGACCGCCTCGACATCGCGCTCGATGCGCAGGAAGGCTGCCACGTGCTCGCCACGTCGCCCGGTGCCGCCAAATGGTATCGGGCGAACGGGCGCATGGCGCGCCAGGACGTGCGCCTCGTTGCCGCAGCGGGCGCCGCCATCGAGTGGCTGCCGCAGGAAACGATTTTCTACGACGGCGCCGACGTCGCGCTCGCGCACGACGTGGACCTCGCGCCGGGCGCCGTCTACGTCGGCAGCGAAGTGCTGTGCTTCGGGAGGCAGGCGTCCGGCGAGCGTTTTACGCACGGCCGCGTCGTGCAGCGGACACGCATCCGCATCGCCGGCCGGCCCGTGTGGTGGGAGCAGGGCGCCGTGACGGCGGAAACGCTCGCCAGCCCGCTGGGTATGCAGGGCTGCAGCGTGTGCGCCACGCTGCTCGCCATCGGCAAGCCCGTGCCCGCCGCGCTGCAGAACGTCGTGCGCAGTGTCGACCCGGACCTGGCCGTCAGCCAGGTGAAGCAGGTGTTCGTGGCCCGCTTCCTCGGCGACGACGGCGAACGGGCGCGCGCCGCGCTTGCGCTCGCGTGGCAGGCGCTGCGTCCGCACCTGCTCGACCGGCCGGCGACGCCGCCGCGCATCTGGAACACCTAACGGGAACGCCATGGACCTGACCCCACGCGAAAAAGACAAACTGCTGATCTTCACGGCCGCGCTGCTGGCCGAACGCCGCCGCGCGCGCGGCCTCAAGCTGAACTACCCGGAAGCCGTCGCGCTGATCGCGGCCGCGATCATGGAAGGCGCGCGCGACGGCAGGAGTGTAGCGGAGCTGATGAGCGAGGGCACGGCCGTCCTCGCGCGCGCCGACGTGATGGACGGCGTGCCGGAGATGATCCCGGAAATCCAGGTCGAAGCCACTTTCCCCGACGGCACCAAGCTCGTCACCGTCCACAACCCGATCCCGTGACCCCGCCATGAAAATCCTCCTCCTCGATGCCCAGGCTTGCGCCGTCATGCGCGTCAAGCTGGCCGACCTCCTGCTGGACGCCGTGGCGCACGGCGCGTCACCCGACCCCGCCGCCATCCCCCACGGCCGCCACGTGCAGCGCTACTGGGAAGACGTGGGCGCGGCCATCGCCGCGGGCACGCGCGTGCTGCTGGCGGCCGCGCACGATGGCGCGCTGCTGGGCACCGTGCAGCTGGACCTGTGCCAGCGCCCGGATGACCACCATCTCGCCTTCGTCCGGGCGCTGACGGTACACAGCCGCGCGCGCCGGCGCGGCATCGGCGGGGTGCTGCTGCGTGCGGTCGAAGCGGAGGCGCGCGCGCTGGGGCGCGGCGAATTGCGGCTCGTCGCGCTGGCCGGCACCGGTGCCGAGACGTTGATCCGCGACCTCGGCTACGCGCGCGCGGGCGACGCATCCAGCGCGATGGCCGAGTACACGAAAACCCTGTCGATGCCGGAGGCCGCATGATCCCGGGCGAATACTTCTTGGGCGACGGCGACGTCGTGCTCAACGCGGGCCGGCGCACAGTCACGCTCGTCGTCGCGAACGCGGGCGACCGGCCCGTGCAGGTCGGCTCGCACTATCACTTCCACGAGGCGAACGACGCGCTGCAATTCGACCGCGCCCTGGCCCGCGGCATGCGCCTGAACATTGCGGCCGGCACCGCCGTGCGCTTCGAGCCGGGCCAGCGCCGCACCGTCGAACTGGTCGATCTCGCGGGCGACCGCATCGTGCATGGTTTCCAGGGCCGTATCGGCGGCCCGCTCGACGGAGGCGCGTAAATGGTGACGATCAGCCGCCAGGCCTATGCCGACATGTACGGCCCCACGACGGGCGACCGCATCCGCCTCGCGGACACGGACCTCGTCATCGAGATCGAGAAGGACTACGCCATCTACGGCGAGGAGGTGAAGTTCGGGGGCGGGAAGGTGATCCGCGACGGCATGGGCCAGTCGCAGCGCGTGCGCGCGGACGTGATGGACACGGTGATCACGAACGCCGTCATCGTCGACCACTGGGGCATCGTCAAGGCCGACATCGGCATCAAGGATGGCGTGATCGCCGCCATCGGCAAGGCGGGCAACCCGGACATCCAGCCGGGCGTGACGATCGCCATCGGCGGCGCGACGGAGATCATCGCGGGCGAGGGCATGATCGTCACGGCCGGCGGCGTCGACACGCACATCCATTTCATCTGCCCGCAGCAGATCGAGGACGCGCTGATGTCCGGCATCACGACGATGCTGGGCGGCGGCACGGGCCCGGCCGTCGGCACCGCGGCGACGACGTGCACGCCCGGCGCGTGGCACATCGAGTCCATGCTGCGTGCGGCCGACGCGTTCCCGATGAACCTGGGCTTCTTCGGCAAGGGCAACGTGAGCGCCGCGCGTCCGCTGGAAGAACAGATCGAAGCGGGCGCCGTGGGCCTGAAGCTGCACGAGGACTGGGGCAGCACGCCGGCCGCCATCGACAGCTGCCTGTCCGTGGCCGAGCGCATGGACATCCAGGTCGCCCTGCATTCGGACACGCTGAACGAGGCCGGCTTCCTCGAGTCCACGCTGGCCGCGTTCAAGGACCGCACGATCCACACGTTCCACACGGAAGGCGCGGGCGGCGGGCACGCGCCGGACATCATCGCCGCCGTCGGCCGCGACAACGTCCTGCCGTCGTCGACGAACCCCACGCGCCCGTACACGGTGAACACGCTGGACGAGCACCTGGACATGCTGATGGTGTGCCACCACCTCGACCCGGCGATCGCGGAAGACGTGGCGTTCGCGGAATCGCGCATCCGCCGCGAGACCATCGCCGCCGAGGACATCCTGCACGATATCGGCGCCATCTCGATGATGTCGTCCGACTCGCAGGCGATGGGCCGCGTGGGCGAGACGATCACGCGCACGTGGCAGACGGCGCACAAGATGAAGGTGCAGCGCGGCCCGCTCGACGGCGATTCCTCGCGCAGCGACAACGCGCGCGTAAAACGCTATGTGGCGAAGTACACGATCAATCCCGCCATCACGCACGGCATCGCGCACGCCGTCGGCTCGCTGGAACCGGGCAAGATCGCCGACATCGTGCTGTGGCGACCCGCGTTCTTCGGCGTCAAGCCATCGATGATCCTGAAAGGCGGGATGATCGCCGCGAGCCTGATGGGCGACCCGAATGCGTCGATTCCCACGCCGCAGCCCGTGCATTACCGGCCCATGTTCGGCGCGTTCGGCGGCGGGCTGCGGACGTCGTTCACGTTCGTGTCGCAGGCCGCGTTCGACCTCGGCGTCGCGCAGCGGTTGGCGCTTGCCAAGACCGTGATCCCCGTGCGCGCGACGCGCGGGCTGCGCAAGCGCGACATGATCCACAACGGGGCGGCGCCGCATATGGAAGTCGATCCGGAAACGTACGAGGTGCGCGCGGACGGGCGGCTGCTCGTGTGCGAACCGGCCGCCGTGCTGCCGCTGGCGCAGCGCTACTTTTTGTTTTGATTTCACGTAGGGTGGACAGGTTTCCTGTCCACGCGGTGATCGTTGGCGGTAACCGGACCGCGCACGATACCGGAGCCGTTGGCTATCACCGCGTGGACGGCAAGCCGTCCACCCTACGGATGATTGGAGAAGACATGCTGTCACTGCATACGAAGATCGCACACGCCGACGTCGTCCACGACGAGCTCGTGCTGCCGTACGACCAGCGCGAGCGCTGCCGCCAGCGGGCGCGCCTCGCGTCCGGCGAGGAAGTCGCGCTGTTCCTCGTGCGCGGCACCGTGCTGCGCGACGGCGAGCTGCTGACGGGCGAGGGCGGGCGCGTCGTGCGCGTCGTCGCGGCGCTCGAACCCACGTACGTCGTGCGCTGCGAGACGCCCACGCTGCTCGCGCGCTGCGCGTTCCACCTGGGGAACCGCCACACGCAGGTGCAGGTGGGGCCGGACTGGCTGCGCATCCGCGTCGATCCTGTGCTGAAGGAGATGGTGCTGGGCCTCGGCGCGCGCGTCGACGAGGAATTGGCGAAGTTCGAGCCGGAGCCGGGTGCCTATGCGGGCCACGGACATGGCCACGATGGTCACCACGGCCACGGCGGCGTCCTGCTGGCGCCCGTCCCGGTACGCCAGAAGATCCACCGCCCGGCCGACCTGGCAACGGACGCATGAACGCGGCGAGCCTCCTGCACCTGCTGCAGTTCGCGAGCCCCGCGTTGCCGATCGGCGGCTACAGCTATTCGCAAGGCCTCGAGGCCGCGATCGAGGCCGGCAGCGTGCACGATGCCGCCAGCGCGCACGCGTGGCTCGTGCGCTGCCTCGACGAGGTGCAGGCCCGCTGGGACGGTCCGCTGCTGTGGCGCCTGATGCAGGCATTCGCCGCGCGCGACATGCCCGCCGTCGCCGACTGGAGCGCCTGCTATCTCGCGTCGCGCGACACTGCCGAGCTGCGCGCGGAGACCGTGCAAATGGGCTATTCGCTCACGCGGCTGCTCGCGGACCTGGGTGTCGCGGACGTCGGTCTGCCGGGCGGCGAGGTGCCGCTGCCGGCCGCCTACGCGTGCGCGGTGTGCGCGCTCGGCATCCCGCACGAGGAGGCGCTGCTGGCGCTGCTGTTCGCATGGGCCGAGAACCAGGTGCTCGTGTGCGTGAAGTCCGTGCCGCTGGGGCAGGTGGCGGGACAGCGCCTGCTGCTGGCGCTGCGCCCGGAGCTGGAGCGCGCGGCCGCCACGGCGCGCGGCTTGCCCGACGAGGCGCTGTCGAACTGGGCCCCCGGCCTGTCCGTGCTGTCGATGCGGCACGAGGTGCAGCATGGGCGGTTGTATCGATCCTAAGGAGGCAACATCATGACATCGAATCCCCTGCGCGTGGGCATCGGCGGCCCCGTCGGCTCCGGCAAGACTGCGCTGTGCGAACTGCTGTGCCGGCGCATGCGCGCGCACTACGACATGGCCGTCATCACCAACGACATCTATACGCGCGAAGACATGGAAATTCTGCTGCGCGCCGAGGCGCTGCCGCCGGAGCGGCTGATGGGTGTGGAGACGGGCGGCTGTCCGCACACGGCGATCCGCGAGGATGCGTCGATCAACCTGGAAGCCATCGCCCGGCTGCAGGCCGAGTTTCCGGCGCTGGAACTGGTGCTCGTGGAGTCCGGCGGCGACAACCTGGCCGCCACGTTCAGCCCCGAGCTGTCGGACCTCACGTTGTACGTGATCGACGTGGCCGGTGGCGAGAAGATCCCGCGCAAGGGCGGGCCCGGCATCACTCGCTCCGACCTCCTCATCATCAACAAGACGGACCTGGCGCCGCACGTGGGCGCGAACCTGGACGTGATGGCGGCCGACGCGCGCCGCCAGCGCGGCGAGCGGCCGTTCGTGTTCACGAATCTGCGCACGGGCGACGGCGTGGACGACGTCGTGAAGTTCATCCGCGAGCAGGGATTGCTCGACCAATGACACTGCCATCCATCGAAAGGAACATCATGAACTGGAATCACGACACGGGCCGCAGGGCGGCTGCCACGGCGATCCTGCTCGCGGGCCTGGCCGTCGCGCTGCCCGCCGCGGCGCATCCGGGCCATGCGGAGACCGGCTTCGCGGCCGGCGTGCTGCATCCGCTGACGGGCCTCGATCACCTGCTGGCGCTGCTGGCCGTCGGCTTGTGGAGCCGCACGCAGCGCCATGGGGCCGTCCTGCCGGCCGTATTCCTCGCGCTGATGGCGACGGGTGCGGCGTGCGCGGGCGCCGGCTTCGTGCTGCCGGCGCTGGAGACGTCGATTGCCGCCACGGTGCTGTTGCTGGGCGGGCTGGCCGCGTGCGCGCCCAACTGGCAGCGGCGCATGCCGCCGCAACTGGCGGTCGTCGTCGTGGGAAGCTGTGCCGTGCTGCACGGTCTGGCGCATGGCCGCGAGCTGGCGGGGATGGCGAGCGGCGCCGGCTTCCTGCTCGCGAGCGGCGCGTTGATGCTGGTCGGGGCGTTGCCGGGCGCGCGCGTGCGGCGCTGGGCCGGCGCCGCGATCGGTGCGGCGGGCTTATGCCTGCTGGCGGGACTCGTCTGACGGACTCGCCGGGTCGGCCAGCCGGATAGGCGCGGCCTTCTGCGGATACAGCGCGCGTACGCCTTCGTACGCCTGCGCGACGGCGGCCATGTCGGCCGCTTCGTCGCCCGTCAGCGTCAGGGTGTGCGTGACGTCGACGACTTTCTTGCCGTAGTCCAGTGCGACGAGCAGCACGGGCACGTCGGCGGCCAGCGCGATGCGGTAGAAGCCGCTCTTCCAGTGCGGGCGGTAGCTGCGCGTGCCTTCCGGTGTGATGGCGAGCCAGAACCACGGCGCCGCCCGCATCGTCTGCGCGAGGCGCACGATCGCGCCCTGCGGCGCGCTGCGGTCGACGGCCACGCCGCCCCAGTAGCGCATCAGGGCGCCCATCGGACCGCGGAACAGCGAATCCTTCGCGAGCCAGCGGAATTGCACGCCCACGGCCCACTTGGCCACCAGGCCGATGGGGAAATCCCAGTTCGACGTGTGCGGATACACGACGACGACGCCGTGCGGGCCGGGCAGCGGTTTGAACCGCAGGTTCCAGCCGAGCGCGTTCAGGAGGCGCAGCGCCGCGCGCTGGCCCCAGGTCGGCAGCGCCGCGGGGCGCATCAGGTAGTCGTCCATGTTCTCGTTTCTCAGCAATATCCGTTGTGCCCTGGCAAGCAAACCGGGCATTTTATAGCGCTGCCGGAAGGGGGACAAGCGAAAAAACTGGAAGCGTTGCGGTCCCGTCGGTATCATCCTTGCCTCTCGAACAAGGATTTTCAAGATGGACATCACGATTTTTCACAATACGCGCTGCGGTACCTCGCGCACCACCCTGGACACGATCCGCGCGGCCGGCGTCGAACCGCGCGTCGTCGACTACCTCGCGCAGCCGCCGTCGCGCGACGAATTGAAGGACCTCATCGCGCGCGCGGGCCTGTCCGTGCGCGACGCCGTGCGCAGCAAGGAAGCGCTGTTCGCGGAGCTGGGCCTGGACGATCCGGCCGCGACGGACGACGCGCTGCTGGACGCGATGGTCGCCCATCCGATCCTGATCAACCGGCCGTTCGTCGTGACGCCGAAAGGCGTGCGCCTGTGCCGGCCCGCCGACCTGGTGCGCGAGATCCTCTAGGCCGCGCAGAAAGGAAGAGGGCGGCCGCAGCCGCCCTCGCGCCCGCGCCGTGCTGCGCGGGCGATGCGCGATCAGCCGACCTTAGTTGGAGTACAGCAGGCCGCGGGCCGCACCGGCAACATAGATCCTGCCATAGGTGTTCTGGTCCGCCGCCACGAGGCCGATGCCGCCGAACTGGTGGCTGTCGTCATTGAAACGGATCCAGCTGGCGCCGGCATCGTCGGATTCCCACACGCCCCACTGGCCATTGATCACACCCACGACGTAGACGGCGGCCGAGTACGAGGCGCCGGCGGGTGCCTTGCCGAGCGCGACGACGCTGGCGCCCTGCACGTCGGGCCACGAGTTGGTGCCCCAGATCGACGAGAAGTTGCCGAGCTTGGTCCAGGTGGTGCCGGAGTTGGTCGAGTGGTACACGGCGTTGCCGTCCGCCAGCCAGACGTCACCCTCGACGTTCGGGTTCACTGCCAGCGAGGTGGCGTGGAACGGATTCGGTGCCAGCCCTGCCGACACCGAGCCCTGGCTCAGCGTGAACGTGTGACCGCCGTCCGTCGAGACATAGACCTTGCCCGCGGAACCGCTCCACCATGCGCCACCCGAATCGTAGGCATAGACTTTGTTCGCGTTCTTGCGGTCCGCCGCGAGCCGGTAGCTGCGCGGGACGCCGCCGATCGCCGTCAGCGCGGGCAGGTTCGTCGCAGTCCAGGTCGTCCCGCTGTCGGTGGTGTACGACGGTACGCCATCGGCCGGCGCCCACACTGCCTTGTTGCGCGCGGTGACGGCGATGTTGGACGCGTCGGCGGGGTTCGTGCCGCCGGTCGGCGTCTTGGCGAACTTCGTCCACGTGTTGCCGCTGTCGCCCGACCAGTAGCCATAGCCCGTGTTGTTCGATTCCCCGATGATGGCGATGTAGGTCGAATCAGACCAGGCCACGTCGGCCGAATTGCCGTTGCTGAAGCCCGTCGACGGGCCCTTGGTCGGGGACGTCGTGAGGTCGGTGTGGACCCAGGTGCCGACGTCGCCCGAGCTGTTGACCAGCTTGTACGATGCGCCGGCGGGCGGGGTGACGATGGCCAGCGGGGCGGTCTCCTCGATGTTGTTCACCTTCAGGGTCCAGCTGGGCGAGGCCGCCGACGCGGTCCACGTCTCCCAGATGCCGCCGCCGTACACGTGCATGATGTGGTCACGGTTGCTCGGATCGATCTCGACGTCGTCGATCCAGCCCCAGTACTCGCCGTTGGACGGCGTATGCGGCTTCTGCGACACGATTTCGCGCCAGGTGGTGCCGCCGTCGTCGGACAGCTTCATGATGTTCTGGCCGGCGAAATCGCCCCAGGTGCCGCTCACGCCCAGCGCGATGCGCGTGGTCGAGCCGGTGCCGTAGACCGACAGGCCGCTGTAGCCGCCCCAGCTGTTGGCCGACGTGTTGAGCAGGGTCCAGCTGCCGCCATCGTTATTGCCGCCGAACCGGTACAGGTAGCCGGGACCGCCGGCGCCCGGGCCGGCGTCCTTGTTGAACGCGATGTAGTAATAGCCGTCGGCGGCGCGCACGATGTGCGGGATGTGGTACCCGGTCACGGCGGACGGCACCGGGATCGCCGTCCAGCTGTTGCCGCCGTCGTTGGACTTGAAGAAGGTCGACGTCAGGCCCGCCGCGCTGGCGTAGTCCGGCGCGACGGCCGCGAACATGACCCACGTGCCCTGCGTGCCGCCCGATGTCCCCGTTTCGAACATCAGATGCTCGACGCCAATCGCGCTGGCGGTCATATGGGTGGACGACAGCCCGGTCCTCTGGTACCAGGTCTTGCCCGCGTCCCAGCTGCCCCACAGGCCGTCCCGGCGCGAGGCGTAGAACATCGTCGACGGATTGTGCGGGTCGACCTTCAGGCGCTCGCCGATCGCGCGACCGGAATCGTTGCCGCTCACGACGAACGGCAGGGCGTAATAGTTCCAGCTGTTGCCGCGGTCGGTGGAATAGTACAGCCGGCCGTTGCCGCTCGCGCCGGCGACCATGTAGACCTTCTGGTCGTTTTGCGGATCGAGCGCGATGCTTTCGACAGCGTGGAAGCTGCCGTCGGCCGCACCGAAACCTTTTCCATCGGTGATGGGCACCCACGCCGACGTGGCCGAGTTCCAGCGGTAGGCGCCGCCGACGTCGGTGCGGGCGTACAGGACGTTCGCGGACGTCGGATGATAGATCAGCCCGGTGACATAGCCGACGCCGCCGAATTTCACGCTGTTCCACGTGGTTGCCGCGGACCCGACGGTTGCCAGTAACCGGCTGGTGCCGTTCTGCGCCGGAGTGCTGTCCGACGCCCCGCCACAGGCCGCCACGAGTGCTGCGGCGCCGACGGAAAGCAGGGCGATTCTCGTCCTGAATGCTCTCATACGTGGTTCCTCCAAAAAGAATGCTGTGATTGATATGTAGTCGTGACTTCCGCCTTGCGACCGTCATCGGCCGGACCGGTGCGATCGGCCGCGCCTCTCCGTGCGCCGGGTCATTCTGCGAGCAGCATCGCGCTTCGTTCAATTGCGAAGATCGTCGGCTCGCCAAGAAAATCGCGTGACAATTCGAGAGAATTGTTTGTTCGGAGCAGCAATAGTCGATGCCGGGAAAGCACGCCGTGGGTGCGAGCACCTTTCGTGGGAGGAAGCCGCCGAGCCGGTTTGACACTGCCAAATCCTGAGTGATATAGTCGTCCGATCGCGATTGGGAACGTTTCCAATTCCGCGCACACAACGACGGGAGACACGATGACGACGAGACGGGACGCAATGCGGCTGCTGGGTGCCGCCACCTTCGTGGGCGGGCAGATGGCCGCGGCGGGCCGGTCCGCGGCCGCGCCGGCGGGACAGCAGGGCGCGGCCAGGAAGGACACGGCGTGGCAAGTCGTCACGTCCGCGCCGGGCGCCGAGCGCTTCATGGCGCGTCCGCTCGACGCATTCCAGCCGGCCGCCCAGCCGCCCGAGACGGACATCGACGTGTTCGTGGACACGACCAGGCGCTTCCAGGAAGTGTTCGGCTTCGGCGGCGCCGTCACGGATGCCGTGGCCGAAGTCCACGCGACCCTCGCACCCAGCGCCCAGCAGGCGTTCCTGACCGCGTATTTCGATCCGCGCGCGGGCCTCGGCTACAGCGTGCTGCGCACGACGATCCACAGTTCCGATTTCGGCAGCCGCAGCTACACGTACGTGCGCGACGACGACACGGCGCTCGCATCGTTCAGCATCGCACCGGACTTGCAGCTGCGCGTGCCGCTGCTGCGCGCGGCACTGGCGGCCGGGCGGGCGCACGGCACGGACGTACGCGTGTTCGCGAGCCCGTGGAGCGCGCCCGCATGGATGAAGTCGAACGGCAGCATGGTCGGCGGCGGCACCTTGCTGCCCGCGTATCGCGACACGTGGGCGCGCTACGTCGTGAAATTCGTGCAGGCCTACGAAGGGGCGGGCGTGCCGTTGTGGGGCCTCTCCGTGCAGAACGAGCCGATGGCGAAGCAGACGTGGGAATCGATGGTCTTCACCGCGGAGGACGAGACTCGCTTCCTCGCCGACCACCTGGGACCTGCGCTGCGTGCGGCGGGCCTGGGCAGCCGCAAGATCATCGTGTGGGACCACAACCGCGACCTGCTGCCGCAGCGCGCCGCGCACCTCCTGTCCGACCCGAAGGCGCGGCCGTATGTGTGGGGCGTGGGCTATCACTGGTACGAGACGTGGGCAGGCGGGGAGCCGATGCACGCCAACGTCGCCGCCGTGCACGAGGCGTGGCCGGACGTGAACCTGCTGATGACGGAAGGCTGCATCGAGAAATTCGACGCGGCGCGCCTGCAGGACTGGGCCAACGGCGAGCGCTACGCGAGCCAGATGATCGCCGACCTGAACGCGGGCGCCTGCGGCTGGGTCGACTGGAACATGCTGCTCGACAGCCGCGGCGGCCCGAACCACAAGGACAATTACTGCTTCGCCCCGCTGCACGCGAGTGCCGACGGCCAGCTCGTGTTCACGCCCATCTACACGGCGATCGGCCACTTCAGCCGCTACATCCGCCCGCGCGCGCGCCGCGTGAGCGCCGCCACGAGCCGCAGCACACTGGCCGCGACGGCGTTCCGCAACGCCGACGGCACGCTCGCCGTCGTCGTCATGAACCGCAGCGACGCGCCGCAGCGCTACCGCCTGTTCATCGACCGGCGCGAGGCCGCTGTCGAGATCCCGCCCCGGGCATTCCAGACCGTCGTCGGCTGAGCGGCGATCCATCCTCCGCGCATATTCCTGCCAACGCCTGCACGAAAGCCGCACTTCAGTTACATTGTGCGGCGAGACCCATGCCGGAAGATCGGGCCACGAAAGGCCGGGTCGGCTCTGCCGGCCTTGAAAATATGGGTATATACACTTACATTGGCGTTCCGTATCCACAGGAGATAGCGATGAGCCGTAAGACCCCCATCGAGCGTTACCGCAACATCGGCATCAGTGCCCACATCGATGCCGGCAAAACCACGACCACGGAGCGCATCCTGTTCTACACCGGTGTCAACCACAAGATCGGCGAGGTGCACAACGGCGCGGCGACGATGGACTGGATGGAGCAGGAGCAGGAACGCGGCATCACGATCACGTCGGCCGCGACGACCGCGTTCTGGAAGGGCATGGGCGGCAATTTCGCCGAGCATCGCATCAACATCATCGACACGCCGGGCCACGTCGACTTCACGATCGAGGTCGAGCGCTCGATGCGCGTGCTCGACGGCGCCGTCATGGTCTACGATTCCGTGGGCGGCGTGCAGCCGCAGTCGGAAACCGTGTGGCGCCAGGCGAACAAGTACAAGGTGCCGCGCATCGCGTTCGTCAACAAGATGGACCGCGTGGGCGCCGACTTCTTTCGCGTCCAGCAGCAGATCAAGGACCGCCTGAAGGGCAACGCCGTGCCGATCCAGATCCCGCTCGGCGCGGAAGAGCACTTCGAGGGCGTGATCGACCTCGTCAAGATGCGCGCCATCCGCTGGGACGACGCGAGCCAGGGCGTGCGCTTCACCTATGAAGACATCCCGGCCGACCTGCTTGGGCTGGCGCAGACGTGGCGCGACCACATGATCGAGGCGGCGGCCGACGCGACACCCGAGCTGACGGAGAAGTACCTGAACGGCGAGGAACTCTCGGAAGACGAGATCAAGGCCGCGCTGCGCGCGCGCACGATCGCGGGCGAGATCGTCCCGATGCTGGCCGGCTCCGCCTTCAAGAACAAGGGCGTGCAGGCGATGCTGGACGCCGTCGTCGAATACCTGCCGTCCCCGGTGGACGTGCCGGCGATCGCGGGCCACGACGAGGACGACAACCCGCTGGAGCGGCATCCGTCCGACGACGAGCCGTTCTCCGCGCTCGCCTTCAAGATCATGACCGACCCGTTCGTCGGCCAGCTGACGTTCTTCCGCGTGTACTCGGGCGTCGTGAATTCCGGCGACACCGTCTACAACCCGACCAAGGGCCAGAAGGAGCGCCTGGGCCGCATCCTGCAGATGCACGCGAACGAGCGCAAGGAGATCAAGGAGGTGTTCGCGGGCGACATCGCGGCGGCCGTCGGCCTGAAGGGCGTGACGACGGGCGACACGCTGTCCGATCCGGACAAGGTCATCGTGCTGGAAAAGATGTCGTTCCCGGAACCCGTGATCTCGCAGGCCGTCGAGCCGAAGACGAAGGCCGACCAGGAAAAGATGGGCATCGCCCTGTCGCGCCTCGCGCAGGAAGACCCGTCGTTCCGCGTGCGCACGGACGAGGAATCGGGCCAGACGATCATGTCCGGCATGGGCGAGCTGCACCTGGAGATCCTCGTCGACCGCATGAAGCGCGAGTTCGGCGTCGAGGCGACCGTCGGCAAGCCGCAGGTGGCGTACCGTGAGACGATCCAGAAAACCGTCGAGAACATCGAGGGCAAGTTCGTCAAGCAGTCGGGCGGCAAGGGCCAGTATGGCCACGTGGTGCTGAAGCTCGAACCGATGGAGCCGGGCAAGGGTTACGAGTTCGTCGACGCCATCAAGGGCGGCGTCGTGCCGCGCGAGTACATCCCCGCGGTCGACAAGGGCATCCAGGAGACCTTGCAGGCCGGCGTGTTGGCCGGCTACCCTGTCGTGGACGTGCGCGCGACGCTGACCTTCGGTTCCTACCACGACGTCGACTCGAACGAGAACGCGTTCCGCGTGGCGGCGTCGATGGCGTTCAAGGACGGCATGCGCAAGGCGGCGCCGGAGCTGCTCGAGCCGATGATGCAGGTCGAGGTCGAGACGCCGGAGGAATTCACGGGCAACGTGATGGGCGACTTGTCGACGCGGCGCGGCGTCGTGCAGGGCATGGACGAGATCCCGGGCGGCGGCGGGAAGCTGATCGACGCCGTCGTGCCGCTGGCGGAGATGTTCGGCTACTCGACCACGTTGCGCTCGCTGACGCAGGGCCGCGCCACGTACACGATGGAGTTCAAGCATTACGCGGCGGTGCCCAAGCACATCCTCGATCAGATCGCGACGGCGCGCGCCGCAAAATAGCGGTAGGGTGGACGGCTCCGCCGTCCACCCTACGTTTGCATATATGGAGACGTTGATGAAGACACTGTCACTGCCATCCGGCCGCGCGATCCCCGTCCTCGGCCAGGGCACGTGGAACATGGGCGAAGACCCGTCCGCGCGCCCGGCCGAAGTCGCCGCGCTGCGGCTCGGCCTGGACCTCGGCATGACGCTCGTCGACACGGCCGAGATGTACGGCGAGGGCGGCGCCGAGGAGGTGGTCGGCGAAGCGATCGCCGGCCGGCGCGACGAGGTGTTCCTGGTGAGTAAAGTGTATCCGCACAACGCCTCGCGCGCAGGCGTGCGCGCCGCGTGCGAGCGCAGCCTGCGCCGGCTGCGCACGGACCACCTCGACCTGTACCTGCTGCACTGGCGCGGCGGCGTGCCGCTGGCGGAGACGCTGGAGGCGTTCGGCCGCCTGCGGGATGAGGGCAAGATCCGCGACTACGGCGTCTCGAACTTCGACACGGACGACATGCTGGAAGCGGCGGCGCTGCCGGAAGGAGAAAGGATCGCCGCAAACCAGGTGCTGTACAACCTCGTCAAGCGCGGGATCGAATGGGATCTGCTGCCGTGGTGCCGCGACCGGGGCATCCCGGTGATGGCCTACTCGCCGCTGGAATCGACGCCGGCGGAGCAGCGCGCGCTGCTGGGGCATCCGCAGCTGGCCGAGGTGGCGCGCCGCCACGATGCGACGCCGGCCCAGGTGGCGCTGGCGTGGCTGCTGCGCCAGGACGGCGTCGTCACGATTCCGAAAGCCGTGCAGCCGGCCCACGTGCGCGCCAACCGCGCCGCGCTGGACCTCGCGCCGCGCCTCGGCCCGGACGATCTCGCATTGTTGGACGCGGCCTTTCCGCCGCCGGGACGCCGCCGTCCGCTGGCGATGCGCTGAACGCGGCGTGCGCCGGTCAGTGCGGCGCGCGGCCCGGCGCCCGCGTACCCGCGGCGGGGTCGTCGCGATGGCCGCCCAGCCACACGAGCAGGTCGGGTGATGCGAGCGGGCGGCTGAACAGATAGCCTTGTCCCTTCGCGCACGCCTGCGCGCGCACGGCGGCGGCCTGCGCCTCCGTCTCGATGCCTTCGGCCACCGTGTTCATGCCGAGGCTTTGCGCCACCTTCACGGTCGCCTCGATCAGCACGCGGTGGTGGTGGCTCGTGTCGGCCTGGGCGACGAACGAGCGGTCGATCTTGACCGTGTCGACGGGGAGGAGGTGCAGGCTTGAGAGCGACGAATACCCGGTGCCGAAATCGTCCAGCGCCAACGTGACGCCGATCGCCTTCAGTTCGTGCAACCGCTGCTGCACGTGCTGGTCCTGCGCCGCGAGGCTCTCCGTCACTTCCAGCTGCAGCTGTTCCGGCCTCATGCCGTTCTGCGCGAGCACGTCGCGCACGATCTGCGCGAAACCCGGCTCCGCGAGCTGGGCGCGCGACAGATTCACGGCCAGCAGCCGCGGCGCCTCCTCGCCCAGGGCGCGCTGCCATGCTGCGAAGTCGCTGCAGGCGCGCCGCAGCACGAAGTCGCCCAGCGGGCCGATGAGGCCCGACTCTTCCGCGACGGGGATGAATTCGAACGGCGGCACGACGCCCCGGACCGGGTGCTGCCAGCGCACCAGCGCCTCGACGCCGGCGGCGATGTCGGTGGCGCCGTCCGCACGCAGGCCGACGACCGGCTGGTAGACGACGAACAGCTGGTCTTCCAGCAGCGCGAGGCGCAGTTCCGACTCGATGTCGGCGCGGCGCGCGGCCTTCTCGCGCATCGCCGTCTCGAACGCAACCCAGCGGGCGCCGCCCACGCGCTTCGCTTCGACCATCGCGATGCTGGCGTCGCGCAGCATTTCGCCGGCACCGGCGCCGGCGTCGCCGCTCCACACGAGGCCCATGCTCAGCTTGCACGTGACGTGCTGGCCCGCCAGCGCGTGCGGCCGCGCGAGCGCGTCGAGCAGGCGCGTGGCCACGCGTTCGGCGTCCGCGCGGGCGCGCAGGCCGTCCAGCACGACGGCGAATTCGTCGGCGCCGACGCGGGCCGCCATCTGGCCGCCGGCCGCGTGCGGGTCGATGCGGTCGCTCGGCGGGCGCAAGGTGGCGCGGATGCGTTCGCCGATCTGCACGAGCAGGGCGTCGCCGGTCTCCTGGCCGAGTGCGTCGTTGATCTGGCGGAAGCGGTCGCAATTGAGGAACAGCAGGGCGAAGCCCGCGCCGGCCGCGGCGGGCCGGTCGAGCATCTGCTGCAGCTGTTCCAGCATGGCTTCGCGGTTCGGCATGCGCGTCAGCGCGTCCGTGCGGGCCTGGCGTTCCAGGCGGCGCGCCAACCGGGACTGCTCGCGCCGCATGTCGGCGGTGGCGTCGGTGACGGTCGCCATCAACCGCGTGCCGTCGAGCTTCAGGACGCTGAGCGCCAGCACCTGCGGCCCGCCTTCGACGGCGGCGCTGCCCAGCGCCACGCGCAGGCCGTCGCACACGATGCCGGACGGCTGGTCGAACGCTTCCGTCATCGCGCGAAGTTGCGGAGCCACGTCCTGCAGCACGGTGAACAGGTTGTCCAGGCTGCCGTCGCGCGCGAGCGGCATCAGGAGGTTCGACGACATCGGGTTCAGCATGTCGACCGTGCCGTCCAGGCCCGTCTGCACGAGGCCGATGGGTGCGCGGTACAGGAACTGGACGAGGGCCTCGTAGGCGTCGGATTTGTGCGTATCCATCATGGGGTCGCGGCGTGGGTACGGTGGGTAGGAGGCGAGCCGTCCGCCTGCGCCTTCGTGTCGGCCGCCGTCATTGCTTGCGCTGCACGAGGACGTAACGGACGGGGACGTCCGGCGCGGCCAGCAGCCGCAAGGCCACCTTCACGGGACGCATGCGCAAGGTGAGCACGTAGGCGATCGTGTCGTCGAGCGCCGTGCCGTCGTCCTCGGCATCCTCGAAGCGCTGCGCCACCATGAAATTGTTCAGGCACGGCGCGACGTTCGTGAACAGCGGCTGGCCCAGCACGCGCTCGGGGGCGAGGCCGGCGGCTTCGGCCTCGAAGCGGTTGTAGCGGCAGACGCGGGTCGTGTCGTCGAACCCGATGACGCCGAAGTCCAGGCGGTCGAGGTCGTCCGCGGACAGCGGCGCGAGGCGGGTGAGCAGGTCCGGCGTGGCGAAGGTCAATTCGGTGGCGGTCATCGGGACTCCGCAGACTGTGTCATTGGTGTTGCAAACAAGAAATGCATAGTGACATGGCGTCATGTCTCTGTCAAATCAATCGCATGCATATGTGACATTCGTGCCGCGTTTGACAGGTGAGGCGGCGCCCGTCAAAGTCTGCGCTGACGCCACATCGCGAGACACCATGTCCGAACGAGATCATTCTGCAACAAATCATGCCGGGAGCGGCGCATGGTGGACGCGCGGAAATTTCCTTCAGCGCGTCGTGACGGACTTGCTCGCTGCCGAACTGGGCCGGATGCGGCCCGGCCGCCCGCCGCCGCCCGCACCGTGGGCGCCGGTTGTCGAGTTCGTGCGCGACCTCGGTACCGATTCGCTGGAGCTGATGGGCCTCGGCACGGCGCTGGTCGAAGCGCTGCACCTGGATTCAGGCATCGACGATCGACTGCTGGCGCGGCCTTGCCTTGCCGACTGGGTCGAAAGCGCGCGTGCCGCGCTGGACGCGTCCGACCTTGCGCTGACCTTCCGGACATCCGGCAGCAGCGGCGATCCGAAGCGCTGCACGCACGCGCTCGCGACCTTGGCGCAGGAAGCGGACGCACTGGTCGCGCTCGTGCAGGGCCGGCGCCGCGTCCTCAGCGCCGTGTCCAGCCACCACATCTACGGCTTCCTGTTCACGGTGCTGTTGCCGCAGCGCCTCGGCGGCGGGGTGGACGTGATCGACGTCCGCCAGGCCGCACCGTCCGCACTGGCAGGCCTCGTGCGCGCCGGCGACCTGGTCGTCGCGCATCCGCTGTGGTGGGAAGCGGCCGCGCGGTGCGCGCCCGCGTTCGCGGCGGACGTCGCCGGCGTGACGTCGACGGCGCCGTGTCCGGACGCGCTCGCCGATGCGCTGGCGGCGGCGGGCCTGCGCCTGTTGCAGGTGTACGGCAGCTCGGAAACGGCCGGCGTGGGGTGGCGCGACCGGGCCGACACGCCGTTCGCATTGCTGCCGCACTGGACGCGCGCGGACGAGCCCAATGCCCTGCTGCGCACGCTGCCCGATGGGTCGACGCGCTCCTATCCTCTGCAGGACCGCCTGGATTGGATGGACGGGCGCCACTTCCTGCCGGCCGGCCGCATCGACGCCGCCGTGCAGGTGGGCGGCACGAACGTGTTCCCGGCCTATGTCGCGGACGTGCTGGCGCAGCATCCGCACGTGCGCGAGGCCGCGGTGCGCCTGATGCGGCCGGACGAGGGACGGCGGCTGAAAGCCTATGTCGCGGCTCGACCCGATGCGGACCTCGACGCCTTGCGCGCCGAGCTGCCGGCGTGGGCCGCGCAACGCCTGGCGCCGGCCGAACGGCCCGCCGCGTGGACGTTCGGCCCGCGCCTGCCGCGCCAGGCCAGCGGCAAGCTGGCCGACTGGATCATCGACGCGGAGCCGTGACGGGGACGACGGCCGCCATGTACGCGTCGAGGAAAGCCTGCGGCATGCGGCGCGGGCGGCCGCTGGAGAGTTCGATGCACACGAGATCCCAGCGGCCGCGCAGCACCGTCGCGCCATCGGATTCGCGCACCAGCTGGAAGCGGCGTTCCATGGCGAGCTTGCCGTCGCCCGCGACGAGCCACGTACCCAGCACGAGCGCTTCGCCGGCGAACGTCGGCAGCAGGTAATCGTATTCGCCGCGCCGGATCGCCATCGCGCGGTCCAGCCGGCGGTAGTCGTCCAACGTGAGGCCCAGCGCCTCCGAATGCGCCCATCCCGCCTGTTCGCACCAGCGCACGTAGACGGCGTTGTTCGTGTGATTCAGGCCGTCGATGTCGTCCGCGTGCGGCACGCGGGGCAGCGTGAACGGCTGCGGGTGATCCCAATCCAAGAGGTGTCCTTTCAATCAGGGCGCGTCGCGGTTCCACTCGACGCCTTTCGGGCAGTCGACGTTCATCGCCGCCGGTGCGTCCGGCATGCCTTGCAACAGGATGCCGACGCCGCCCGCGCGGCGGCAGCGCGCCCCGTTCGCCGTGCGGTAGCGGTACATGACGACGCCGTCCGGCGATGTGTAGGTGTCCGTCTGGATCGTCATCGAGCGGTCGACGTGGGCCGATTCGAGACCCCGCCGGAAGCGCGCCGAGGCCGTATCGGCTTCGGTGGGCACACCCGGCTTGCCGTTGCGCAGCTCGCGGTCGATGCGGCCCGCCTGGCGCGCCGCGAGACTGTACGTGAAGCCGCCAGGCGGCGTCCCTTCGCCAGGCGCGGGCGTGTTCGCGGTGGCGCCGGCCGGCACGTCCGTCGGCGCGTCCGGCGCGGCGGCCGAGGCAGTGGACGGCGGCGTGTCGGGCAGGGCTGCAGCCGGTGGGTGCGGCCGCGGCGGGGGCATCACCGGTACGGGGATCCCCGGGGGGAGCGACGACTCGGCCATGGACGTCGCCCGTGCGCCATCCGCTTGCAGCAGGATCGTCACGACGCGCGCCGGCGATGCAGGCGGCGCCTGGCGCCGAGCCTGCGCCCACAGCAACAGCACCAGCAGGTGGACGGCGCACGTGGCGGCGAGCACGGCGCGCCGGTGCGCATCGCGGCCCGTTCGCAGCACGCCCGTGTTCATGCGCGGGAGCTCCCGTGCATCCGTGGTGCCGGCCTGTTGCCCATTGCGGTCAGTGCGCCGTCATGGCCTGCCGGATCGCCACGCAGCGCTGGTCTTCCTGCAGCGTGTCGAGCAGTGCGCGGCGGGTGCCGGCCGACAGGTCCTTGCCGGCATCGGCCGCCGCCTGCAGGCGCTTGACGCGGTCGGCCGTGCAGCCGCCGGGGATCAACGTTGGCCCGTAGGCGCGCATGTACACGGGGCCCGCGGCCTTGTCGAGCTGCGGCAGTCCCGCGAGGCGCGCGGCGGCCGTCTGCTCGCTCAGCAGCCGCTGCTCGGCCGGGTACAGATGCTCCATCGCCGTGCGTACTTTCGAGAACGGCAGCTTCGTCTGCAGGTCGTGCACGGTGTTCAACCATTCCGTCTTGACGGCGGGGTCGGGACGGCTGACGACGGCGGACAGCGCGGCGGCCTGGCCCGAGTCCGACTTGTCGCGCGCCTGCTCGGCTTCGACGAGGGCGGCGGCGCCGGGATAGCCGTAGCGGTTCAGGCGGCCGATGATGGACCAGCGCAGGTCCTGGTTGATCGTCAGGCCGTCGACTTTCTCCTTGCCGTCGAGGAGGGCGGCCAAGCGGTCCAGCGCGGGACGCGAGCTGGCGACCGCGACATAGGCCCCGAACCAGCGGCGCTGGAAGTTGTCGTCGCCCTTGTTCGCCTCCGTGGCGGTCCACGCCATGTCTTCCAGCTGGCGCGTGACGGCCTGCGCGTACGGCGCCTGCGGATCCATCAGGTCGAGGTAGCGCTTCGAGGCGGCGACCTTGCCCAGCACGTCGCCGAGCAGCGTGTAGTCCTTCTCCTGCGGCGCGTTGTTGAGCGCCGTGGCCAGGAAGTCGTTCAGCGGCAGCTTGGCGTCGCGCACGCCGTCCCACAGGCTTTGCCACAGCATCGCGCGCAGCAGCGGGTCGTCGACGGCGGCCAGATGCGTGCGCGCGCTGTCGAACGAGCGCGGATCGAGCTGCACCTTCACGAAGCCCCAGTCGCCGTAGTTCGGGTAGACGAGGTCCGGACACGCGGCACCGTTCATCGCCGGCACGGCCGTTTGGGCGCCCTTGTACGTGACGGCGACGTTGCGTTCGAGCTTGTACGCGTTGCCGTCCAGGCGGAACGCGGCCACCTGCACGCGCTGTTCGCGCAACGTGGGCAGCGCCTTGCTCTGCGCCGTCTGGGTCAACGTAAAGCCGGCGATCTTGCCGCCCTTGCACGTGTAGTTCGCGGCGATCGTATTCACGCCCGGCTCGTACAGCCATTCGCGCGTCCATCCCGTGAGGTCGCGGCCGGCGGCCTGGCCGAGGCTCTTGATGAAGTCGTCCAGCTTCGCGTTGCGGTACTGGTACTTCACGAGATAGTTGTGCACGCCCTTGCGGAATACGTCGGCCCCGAGCAGGTGGCGCAGCTGCATCAAGGTGGAGGCGCCCTTCGAATACGTGATGGCGTCGATGTTGTCGAACGCGTTGCGCGTGGACGGCACCGGCACTTCGATCGGGTGCGTCGTCGTGCGCTGGTCCTGGTTGTACGCGTTCTGCTTGCCCTCGGAGTAAAAGGCGCGCCAGGCGTCCTTGAATTCCGTCGACTCCGCCGTCGCGAGCGTGCCCATGAACGACGCGAAGCTCTCGTTCAGCCACAGGCCGTTCCACCACTGCATCGTGACGAGGTCGCCGAACCACTGGTGGGCCATCTCGTGCATGATGACGTAGGCGAGGCGCGCGCGCTGCTCCGCCGTCATGTCGGCCTTGTACATGAAGCCGCGCTCCGCGAACGTGATCGCGGCCGCGTTTTCCATCGCGCCGTAGAGGAAGTCGGGCACGAGCACCTGGTCGTATTTCTCGAACTGGTAAGGGATGCCGAAGTAATCGTCGAAGAACGCGAGGCCCGCCTTCGTGTACTTGAACCATTCGGCGGGCTTGATCTGCGCCGCGACCGACTGGCGCGCGAACAGGCGCATCGGGTACTTGCCGCTCTTGTCTTCCCACATCGTGTAGGGACCGGCGTGCATCGAGAAGTTATAGGGGCTCAGCTTCCTGGTGCGGGCGAAGGTCCAGCGGCGCAGGTCGCCGGCCGGGGCCACGTTCGTCTCGCGCGTCGTCGAGATCACTTGCCAGTCGGCGGGGACGCTCACCGTGACCTGGTACGTCGCCTTCAGGTCGGGCTGGTCGAACACGGCGAACATCTGGTGCGCGGCGGCCGGTTCGAAATGCGAATACGTGTAGACGCGGCCGTCGACGGGGTCGACCATGCGGTGCAGGCCTTCGCCGTTCGTGCTGTGCAAGCGTTCGTACGCGACGACGACCGTGTTGCGGCCTTTCGCGAGGGCCTGCGCGGGCAGTGTGATGAACCAGCCGTTGTACTGCGGTGCGACCGCCTTGCCGTTGACGCTCAAGGACTTGATCGTGGCCTTGTCCAGGTCGACGGTCAGCGGGCTGTCCGCGTCCTTCAGGTCGAACGTGAGCGTCGTCGTGCCGTTGAACGTTTCCTTGCCGGTCAGCGTGAAGTCGAGCTGGTAGTCGACGTCGGACACGCGCGCGGCGCGGGCGGCCGCATCGGCCTGCGACAGGAAGGCATTCTCGGCGCGCGCCGCGGGTGTGGCGGCCACGGCGTTGGCGGTGGTGGAGGCAAGCGCCAGCGCGGTGGCGATGGCGAGCGGCAGCAGGCGGGGTATGCAGGTCTTCACGGGACTCCTTGCGACGATGAACGAAGGCGGAAGCTCGTGACCTCCGCCCGGTAGGAATCTCGCAAGAATATCATGTCAGCAATAGCATTCGTGCCCGATCGGGACGAAAGGAAGTGATTTTTTACCTGGATATATGCATGAGAGAGGCTGGCGATGCTTCGCACCGCCCGCCGCGTGCATACGCCCGAAGCGGGACGTATGCACGGGACGATGGTGTCAGCCGTTGGCCTGCAGTGCGGGGTAGTCCGTATAGCCTTCGGCGGTGGGCGAGTAGAACTTGTCCGGACGGGCTTCGTTGAGCGGCGCGTTGCGCTTCAGGCGCTCCGGCAGGTCGGGGTTCGCGATGAACCACTGGCCGAATGCGACGGCATCCGCGTCGCCGCTCGTCAGCAGCTGCGCGGCGCTCTCCTTCGTCATCTTTTCGTTGGCGATGTAGACGCCGCCGAAGATGCGCTTGAGTCGTGGGCCCAGGCGATCATCGCCGATCGCTTCGCGCGCGCAGATGAAGGCGATGCCGCGCTTGCCCAGTTCGCGCGCGACGTAGCCGAACGTCTCCAGCGGCGTGGAGTCGCCCATGTCGTGCGCGTCGCGGCGCGGCGCCAGGTGCATGCCGACGCGGTCGGCGCCCCAGACGTCGATGCACGTGTCGGTCACTTCCAGCATCAGGCGTGCGCGGTTCTCGATCGAGCCGCCGTACGCGTCCGTGCGCCGGTTCGTGCCGTCCTGCAGGAACTGGTCGAGCAGATAGCCATTGGCGCCGTGGATTTCCACGCCGTCGAAGCCGGCTTTCTTCGCATTCTCCGCGCCCTTGCGGAAGGCGGCGACGATCCCGGGGATTTCCTCGAGGGCCAGCGCGCGCGGCGTGACGTACGGCTTCGCGGGACGCACGAGACTCACATGGCCCTTCGGTTGCACGGCCGACGGCGCGACGGGCAGGTCGCCATCGAGGAACAGCGGGTCGGAAATCCGCCCCACGTGCCACAGCTGCAGGAAGATGCGGCCGCCGGCCAGGTGCACGGCGTCGGTGACCTGCTTCCAGCCTGCGACCTGTTCGTCGGACCAGATGCCCGGGGTGTCGGCATAGCCCACGCCCATCGGCGTCACCGAGGTCGCTTCCGACAGGATCAGACCGGCCGAGGCACGTTGTGCGTAGTATTCGGCCATCAGGGCATTCGGCACGCGGCCTGCGCCCACGGCGCGCGAGCGGGTCAGCGGCGCCATGATGATACGGTTCGGCAGCTCGAGGCCACCGACCTTGATCGGGTCAAACAAAGTCGTCATCGGTACTCCTGTTTTCAATGATCCGCCGCGGTCTTGCGGCGGAGAGAGGCCATCTTAAAACAGGGTGCGAATTCCTGCAGAGGACGCCCCGATTTCGGCGCGAGCGTGCGGCGCGCTCACGGCGCGTCCGACCAGCGCGCATAGATACGATCGAGCTCGCCGCTGGCCTTCAGCTTGTCCAGCGCGGCGCCCAGCAGCGGCGCGAGCGCGGGATCGGCCTTGTGTCCGACCCAGAAATACGTCGGTTCGTCGCCCAGCACGACGGGCAGCACGCGTACGCGGTCCTGCCAGCCTTCCGTGCGGATCAGGTAGCGCAACGTGAGGTCGTTGACGTAGGCGAAGCGGCCATGGCCGGCGAGGATCTTGCGCACGTTGACGCGGTTGTCGTCCGTCGCGTCGTCGATGCGCACGCCGGCCTCGCGCAGGCGTTCCGTGAACACGGACGCGCGCTGCGTCGTCACGAGGTCGCCCAGCCGTGCGAGGTCGGCCTCCGATTCGATCGTCACGGGGTCGTTGCGGCGCACGGCGAGGTAGTGGCGGACGGGATAGAGCGGCTTGCCGACGGGCTGGCCGATGGCGAGCCGGCGCGGCGACGACACGAGACCGCAGGCGGCGTCCAGCGCGCCCGTGTCCAGCCCGGTCTCGATGGCCGACAGGGAGCGGCTGGCGCGGTGAAAGCCCGTGAAGTGCAGGCGCGGCTCGACCCGTTCGATGGCGGCCATCACGTCGGGACAGATGCCGGTGAGGCGTTCGCCGTCGTGGATCCATTTCGGCTCCAGCGTTTCCTGCGCGGCGACGCGCACGTCGAGCGCCTGCGCGTGCGCGTACGCGCCCGTCAGCGCGCACGCGAGCAGCGCGGCGCGCAGGGCGCACGGCAACGCGGTTGCGTGTTTCCTCATTGGTGTCGGTCGTTCTTATTCGTGTCGTCCGTGCGAACAGCGCGATTGTCGCACGAACCGGCCCCGATTTTGCAAGCCGCGCAGCCGGGTCTTACTCGCGGCCGAACGCGGGGTTCGGACGCGTGAGGTAGTACCACTCGTGGTTCGGCGCCGCGTTCGCGTCCGGGAAGAGGATGCGGCCCGCGAATTCCGCAACGACGGGGGTGCCGTCCGCGCGCACGCCGATCTGCTCGCCCTCCGCGACGGGGTCGAAGCTGGCCCACTGGCGCGTGAAGCGGTCGCCGTCCGCCAGCTTGTCGTGCACGACGACCATCTGCAGCGCTTCCATCTCGTCGAACGGCACGGGCTCCGGCTCCGGTGCGTCGATGATCTTGAGGAAGGCGAGCGTATTCATGATGGCCGTGTACGCGACTTCCGGCGCGCGCGGATCGAGGTGCTGGCCGCATTCGAGGGTCAGCGCGTAGCCGCCCGTGCTGCGCATGTATTCCGTCGTGCCGACGCCGTAGCGCAGCACGGTTTCCAGTTCCTGCGCGTTGCCGCGCGAGCGGCGCTGCACGCCGCCGCCGTACGCGGCCATCCAGCCCGTCACGAAGCGGCGCACGCCCAGGCGGCGCGCGAGCGCGCGCTCCTTGCGCATGTGCGCGAACGGTTCCAGCGGGCCGTCGTTGTCGACCGGGCCCACCATCACGAACGGCTCGCCGTGCGCCGCGTTGAACGAGTGCAGGTCGAGCAGCACGTCGTGCCTGGCCAGCAGGGGGCACAGCCAGTTGGCGACGCGGTCTTCGAAGTCGTGCGGCTCGGCTTTCGGGAACAGGTCGCGGTTCAGGTTGCGGTCGCCCGAGCGCGTGTTTTTCGCGTACGCAAGCGGATTGACGATGGGGACGAACGTCACGCCGCCGTTCACGATTGCGAGCTTGCCCGCGTCGATCTCCGCCATCACTCGCTGGATCGCCTGCGTGCCGCAGATCTCGTTGCCGTGCGTGGCGCCCATGATGATGACGTTGGGGCCCTGGCCCTGGCCGGTGTAATTGACGGACTTGAAATGCAGCTGGTTGGCGGGAATCATGCGGCTATCCAAAAATAAGAAGTGCCGGCATTGTAGCGGAAACGACGGGTGCGCCCGGCGTGCCGCTCAGCCCCGCACGCGCACCGGCGCCTCGATGACGTCGAACGCGGCCGGCATGTCGGCCAGCCAGGCCTGCAGGTGCGCGATGCGCATCGACGGGTCGTAGCCTTCCGTCGACGCCAGCGCGGCGCGCAGGCCGGGTACCGCTTCCGGCGTGCGCGCGTCGTCGCAGGCGTCGATGAGCATGGCGACGAGGTCCGTCGGCGCGGTGCTCCCGCGGCGCAGGCGCGCGTGGATCACGCCCAGCAAGGTGCGCTGCATGCGCGGCGTCGGATGCGTGATGTGGGCGAATACGGCGGGCGTGTTGGCGATGGCGTCGCAGATCGCCGTCTCCATCTGATCCGGCTTCAGGTCGGATGCGATGTCGAAATAGGCGCGGTCCCAGCGGGTGCGCGGGTACTGGTGGCCGGGCGGGAAGGCGTCGACGCTTTCCAGGCCGAGTGCGCGGCTGGCACGCGAGAGCAGGGACGACAGGATGGGGAGCAGCGGCATCGTGGCAGACAACGGAGTGCGATGGCCGCTAGTGTAGACCAAGACGGCGAAACGCGCGGGGGGCTCGCCTGGAAAGGCCGCCCGCCCGCGCGGAAGACGATGCGATTACACGGTCGCCGCGGCCGTGCTGTCCGTGAACTTCCCGTTGCGGAAGTCCTCGACGGCCTGGAAGATCTCGGCCTGCGTGTTCATCACGAACGGGCCGTATTGCGCGATCGGCTCGTTCAGCGGCCGGCCCGCGATGAGCAGCAGGCGCGCAGGAGCGGCCGCCTTGATGCGCACGCCGTCGGCTTGCGGGGCGTTGTCGAGGATCGCCATGCGTCCTTGCGGCACGGCCTTGCCTTCGACGACGACGTCGCCCCGGAACACGTACAGGAAGGCGTTGTGCCCGGCCGGCAGCGGCTGGTCG
The DNA here is from genome assembly GCF_024753285.1 of Massilia pinisoli. Classification (GTDB taxonomy): domain Bacteria; phylum Pseudomonadota; class Gammaproteobacteria; order Burkholderiales; family Burkholderiaceae_D; genus Telluria; species Telluria pinisoli. Next base: position 46,794 of record NZ_JANUGW010000020.1, read on the forward strand.
AACGTGGCGCCGGCGGGCAGCTCGATGTCCAGGTACAGCGGTGCCGTCACGGCGCGCTGTACGGCGCCGTCGATGCCGTGCGTGCTGCCCGCGATCACCTGCACGGTCGCGCCGGCGTCCGTCGTAAAGCGCGGCACGGCGTCGGCCGGGATGTCGCGGTACCAGGGCGCCGTCATCTTGTCCTGCGCGGGCAGGTTGAGCCACAGCTGGAAACCTTCCATCAGGCCCTCGTTCTGTTCCGGCATCTCCGAGTGCACGACGCCGCGGCCCGCCGTCATCCACTGCACGCCGCCGTTCGTGATGAAGCCTTCGTGGCCGGCGCTGTCGCGGTGGCGCATCTTCCCCGTCAACATATACGTGACGGTCTCGAAACCGCGGTGCGGGTGCTCGGGGAAGCCGGCGATGTAGTCGCCCGCCTTGTCGCTGCCGAATGCGTCGAGCATGAGGAACGGGTCGAGGCGGCGCTGCAGCGGCTGCGTCAGCACGCGGTTGATCTTGACGCCCGCGCCGTCCATCACGAACTGGCCGCCGACGAGGCGTTCGACGCCGCGGCTCGTGGCCACGGCCTGTGTTTGCACTTGCTGGGTCATGATCTTCTCCTTACGGTGCCGCCCCGGGACCGTTCCCGGGACGTGTATTGCGACGATTACGCCGGTGTTACGCCAGTTCGGCCACGGCGGCATCCGCCTCGGCCTGGCCCTGCGCGGCCGCTTCCGGCCCCATGGACTGGGCTGCCGAATAGATGAACGTGTGGTCGGTCAGGCCGAGGAAGTTCAGCAAGGTGCGGATGTGCGGCACTTGCGGATCGGCGTCGGCCGGGTAGATGCCGCCGCGCGCCGCGGCCACGATCACCTGCTTGTCCTTCAGCAGGCCTTCCGGACCGTTGGCCGTGTAGCGGAACGTCACGCCGGCACGGGCGATGGCGTCGAACCAGGCCTTCAGCTGGATCGGCATGCCGAAGTTGTACATCGGGGCGCCCAGCACGATCACGTCGGCGGCCTGCGCTTCGGCGATCAGCGTGTCGTCCAGGGCCATGCGGGCTGCCTGCTCGGCCGTGCGCTGGTCGGCTGGGGTGAACAGGGCGCCCAGCGCCGCTTCGTCCAGCACCGGATGCGGGTTCGCGCCCAGGTCGCGCACCGTGACGGTCGCGCCCGGATTGGCGGCGGCCAGTTTCGCGACGACTGCGTTGGCCACGCGGCTCGATTCCGATTGGGTGCCGCGTACGCTCGAGTTGATTTGCAGGATGTTCATGGCGTCTTCCTTCCTTGTCCGTTTGCGTTTCGATGTAGACACTTTAACGGTTCCAAATATCGTTCGGAAGGCAGTAGAATGGATAACATTATTCAACTGATGGAACAATCTATGGACGTCGAACCGAATGATCTGCTGCTGTTCGCGCGCATCGTCGAGGCCGGCAGTTTCAGCAGCGCCGCGCAGCGGCTCGACTTGCCGAAGTCGACCGTGTCGCGCCGTATCGCGCTGCTGGAGGCGAGCGTGGGCGAACGGCTGCTGCAGCGCACGACGCGGCGCCTGATGCTGACGGAGTTCGGCGCGATCTTGCTGGAGCATGCGCGCAAGGTGGCGGAAGAAGTGGAAGCGGCCGGCGCGCTGGCCCAGCACCGCCAGGCCGAGCCGAGCGGCAAGCTGCGCATCTCGATGCCGCAGGATTTCGCCAACGTCGTCATGGCGGACATGATTCCGCGTTTCATGGAGCGCTATCCGGCCGTGTCGCTGGAAATGGATTTGTCGCCGCGCCGCGTGGACCTCGTCGCGGAAAACTTCGACATCGCGATCCGCATGGGCGACCTGCCGGAAGACTCCACCCTGGCCGCGCGCCGCGTGGCCATCCAGCAATTCGGCCTGTATGCGGCGCCGTCCTACCTCGCGCAGCGCGGCTTGCCGGAACAGCCGGACGACCTGCTGCGGCACGACCTGCTGTGCGTCCTCAGCCGAGCGGGCGGGGCGGTGCCGTGGGTCCTGCAGCGAGGCAAGGTGCGCTGGGAAAAGGCGCTGACGGCACGCCTGACGGCGAATTCGCCCCAGCTGCTGGCGCGCATCGCGTGCAGCGGCGCGGGCATCGCGGCGAGCACGGATTTCATCGTCGCGAAGCACGTTGCGCGCGGCCAGCTCGTGCGCGTACTGCCGGAGTGGGAGATGCCCGTCGCGACCGGCTGGGCTGTCTTCCCGGGCCGGCGCCTGATGCCCGCCAAGACACGGGCGTTCCTCGACATGCTGGACGAGATGTTTTGCAAGGACCGGGACAAGGCCGCGTGAGCGGTCAGGCGGAGGCGGGGGTGGCGGCTCGCGCGTTGCGCAGGCCTGCGGCCAGGATGCCGCCGAATGTGATTTCGATGACGGCCCCCGTGAACGCGCCGACGAACGGCGCCGCGTGGCGCGCTGCCAGCAGATAGCCGGCCAGCCCGAGCACGGCGCCGCACACCCGGAACAGCTTCCGGCCGAACAGCGTGGCGAACGTCAGGTAGCGCCCGCCGATCACGAACAGCATGGCGGGGAAGAACAGCTCGATGCGCCACAGAGAAATCCCGTAGGCGAGGGGCAGTATCATGATCATCCAGATCGTCGTCGCGAGCGCCAGCGTGCCGAGCGGATTACCGGCCGCGTGACGGCCCGAGCTGCCCAGCAGGCGGGTCAGCAGGCCGGCGACCGGATGGATCAGCGCGCCGCCGACGTACAGCGCCCAGACGGCCGTTTGCGGCGAGCGCATCAGGCAAACGACGCCCGCGATGGCCCAGACGAAGCCGGACACGAACAAGCCGGGCGCGCCGCCCAGGTAGGCGGTGCGCATGTCCTGCTGTGCGGCGGCGATGGTCGGCGATGCGGAAGATGTTGTGTCGAGCATGGTTGCCTCCGTGAAAGGATGCGCCATGCTGACACGAAATACTTGTCAGTACAATATCTTTTTGACGGGTCAGGCCGGCCGGTTGCCCATCATCTCGCCGAGGCGTACCGAACGTTCCGGCGCCCAGTCCGGGTTGAAGCGGATCGTGCCAGGGCGGAACAGCATGACGATCGTCGAGCCGAGCAGGAAGCGGCCCATCTCCTCGCCTTTCTTGAGGAGGATGTCGCGGTCGGCGTACGTCCATTCCGTCACTTTTTCCAGACGCGGCGGATTGACGACGCCGTGCCAGACGGTCGCCATGCTGCCGACGATCGTGGCGCCCACGAGCACCATCACGAACGTCCCGTGCTCCGGGGATTCGAACACGCAGACGACGCGCTCGTTGCGCGCGAACAGGTTCGGCACGCCGCGCGCCGTCGTCGGGTTGACGGAGAACAGGGCGCCCGGCACGTAGATCATTCTCGTGAGCTTGCCGTCGCACGGCATGTGCAGGCGGTGGTAATCCTTCGGCGACAGATACAGGTTCGCGAAGCCGCCGTGCTGGAATTGCGCGGCTAGCGCGGCGTCGCCGCCGACCAGCTCCGTCGTCGTGAAGCGGTGGCCCTTCGCCTGCAGGATGTGGTGGTCGTCGATGGCGCCGAACTGGCTGATGGCACCGTCGACGGGGCAGACGAAGTCGGCGTCGGCCAGCGGGCGGACGCCGGCTTTCAGCGGGCGTGTGAAGAAGTCGTTGAAGCTCTTGTAGCTGGCGATGTCGGCATTTTCGGCCTCCGCCATGTTGACGCCGTATTTCGCGACGAACCAGCGGATCAGGCGCGTCGTGATCGTGCCACCCTTGGCACCGGCGACGCGGCCGGCGAAGGTTGTCAGGCGCCGCTTCGGCAGCAGATACTGGGGCAGGACTTTAAGGCGATCGGACACGGTGAACCTCGATAGGAAGACGCGCAATTATAGCGGCACGGCCATGCGCGGAAATGGTTTTGCTTAAAAGCATTTATTCTTCGGCAAAACTGCCAAAATCTTCACGTTTTTTGTGTGTTTCCTCTGCGGCAACGGCCCGTCCGCGATGTCCGGAACAATGGTACCTGTGCCATTTTTGCCATTCTGGCATGGGTGAGCGAGGACGCCAATCCGATTGGCGGGCGCCGCCGCCGGCACATCAGCGAAGGCGACCGGCCCGATAGCCGTTCCGATGTCGACCGACTCGCGGTTGTTTTCGAATTCTGCCGTCCGTGATGGTTCGTGATATTTCCAAGGCGGCAAGCTGGTATGCTGCTGATCAGGCCGGGTTGGGCGGGCAAGGGCCCTTATGCCGTCATTCGACTCATCGGTTTTGGAGTTTATAAATGCGTTTAAAATTAGTTACTTGTTTTGCACTGATTGCAACATTGCTTGGTGGTTGTGCCACTCGATCGATTTCCGATTCGGGCTACGCCAAGGAGTCGTACTACGGCGCCAAAACTTCCACTAATCCTTTGTACAAAGGCGAATTGAGCGAGTTTGAAGTGCTGGGGATCGACGCGCAGGCAAAGGTTACAACAGAAGAGATTGCCAAGGCTTTCGAGCAAAAACAGGTACTCAAGCTATCTAAGGGCTCATCCATCATGCTGGTGCAATCCGGCGCGTTGATTCCGGACGAGCCGATGGTCAAGGCTCTCGAAAAGTACTACAACGTTTCGGTTTTTTCGGGCGTCCCGACGTCGGGAGGCACCGCCAACTACTCGATGCCTCTCCGCCTTGCCGCGGCAAAGGGCGGGTTTGAAAAAATCGTCGTTTGTTGGGGCTTGCTGGAAACGGCGCAGAAGGGGCTGGGATCGAAAGCGGTCTCGTGGGTGCCGTTTGTCGGCGGTAACATCCGGGACGAATCGCAGGAAATGCGAGTCCGCCTGAAAGTCGCTGTCGTCGACGTCAAGACGGGACAGTGGGATATGTTTTCGCCGGAGCCGTTCCAGGACACCGCGACGAGCGCTCGCTATAGCCGGGAATCCTCTGACCAGGCGCAAGTCGCAGTGTTGAAGATGAAATCGTATGAGGCCGCCGCTGAAGACCTGGTCAAGCGGTACTCGCGGTGACAGCCGTAAAGGAAGCGCATGACTAGCGAATTCATCACCTCTGTTCCATACCTTCACACGCAGCGGCTCGCGCTTCGCGCATATCGACCGGAGGACTTCGACGCATTCGCAGCGCATTTGGCCGACCCCGTCAGTTCGGCTCATCTGGCCTCCGCCGACCGCCAGACCGCATGGCGAATCTTCTGTTCACAAGCGGGACAATGGCTCATTTACGGCGCCGGTTGGTGGGCGGTCGAAGAAAAGGAGACGGGGCAACTCGTCGGGAACGTGGGCGCGTTCTTTCGCGAGGAATCCACTGTGATGGAGTTAGGCTGGAATACCTATCGCGCCTTTTGGGGCAAGGGATTCGCAAACGAAGCGGCCGCGGCAGTCCTGCACCATGCGTTCGAGATTCGACGCGAACCGAAAGTCCGGGCCCTGATCGCTTCAGCCAATGAATCGTCGCTGCGCGTGGCCAGGCGCCTTGGCCTGACTTATGAAGCGGAAACCGAGATATACGGAAAAGCAGCCGGCATTTATACGCGCGTGCGGACCTGACACTGGTCGTTTGTATCGGCGTCTATGTATCGGCGTCTATTGTTCAAGACTGGCCAACGCCCAGCACTGAGTCCAGGAAAAGATCGCGTGCCGCTGCTCGTCGCTGAGTCCGTCGACGAGGATATCGCTCAAGAATTTCGCGACGTGAAGGCGGACGGTACGCGGCAGGAAAGCGGCCGTCGCGACCGAAGATTCGACGTCGGGGTGCACGCTCGACATGACAATATGCACGATAAGCTCGGCCTGCTCGGTCCATCCAGCATCGTCAACGTAGGCCATCAGCGTCACAACGCTGTCGGGAAGGTGTATTTGGTCTCGCACGGGCAGAGCATTCGTCGGGGTCTCGAAGTCATCGAGAATACAGTAGCCGCGTCACCACCGGACAAAATCTTGAACATCGGCGCTCATCGATGATAAGCCTGACAACGACAGCGTGGCGCGGCTGGTACACCGATGGTTTTGAAGCAATCAAATAGCCTGAAGCGATCGTGTCGATTCTGCCGTTCCCCGCACGTCGTATGGCAATAACACCATTTCTTCATGAGCGCAGGAGATTCAAATGGCTGCATCCGTACTATTCATGTCGATGTCGCTCGACGGCTATATTGCTGGTCCGAACGACGAAGTCGGCAATCCCGGCGGCGATGCCATCGACCGGCTGCACGACTGGTATGGGGACTTCTCCCGGCCGCCCGGGGCCGTCGGAGAATTGTGGGACGAGTGGAACACGCCCGGCTCGATATTGGCCGGTCGGCGGACCGTGGAGCAAATCGACCACTGGGGCGGTGACAATCACGGTGTCCCGATCTTCGTACCGAGCCACCGGCCGCCTGGCCCATCCGTCGCGAACTATCCGTCAGTGACGTATGTGCGCGACGGCATCGAGAACGCGATGGCGCAGGCGAAGGCCGCCGCCGGCAACCTGAACGTGCTGGTGCTGGGGGCGTACACGGCTCAACGGGCACTCGAGGCCGGTGTGCTGGATGAGTTGCAGATCCATCAGATCCCGGTGCTGTTCGGTGGCGGACGTCGGCTGTTCGAGGTGTTGCCTGCGCGGATCGAGCTGGAGATCGTTCGGGTGATCGACACACCGGATGCCACGCACATCCGCTATCGCGTTCGACGCTGAGCGGGTCGACAGCCTGCGGCCGATCACGTCCTGGCGGCTGACCGATCGCGTGCGCCCGGCGACGCCGGTGCCGGGTCCGCCCCGCCGCCCGCCTGCTCCATCAGTGAGAGCAGCAACTGGTGGTAGCTGCGCGGCGACTCCTTCTTCAACCGCGTGAGCGCGTCCGTCGCGTCGGCGAGGGCGCTCGACGCATGAATGGCCTTCAGCGCTTCGACCTGCCGGACGGTCTCGCGCATGCGGCCGACCGTGGCCGCGTCAGGCGTCCTCTCCTCGGCCAGTGCCAGCACGACGTCGTTGAGCCAGCCGATCTGCCGGCCATAGCTGGCCACGCTTTCGACGACCTGTTTCTCGATCGTGGCATTGCCCGCGAAATTGTAGGTGACGGCCGGCGAGAACCAGTGATCCAGCAAGTCCTGGGTGACGGGGCCGGACCACGGCAGCGGGAAGAACGAGAACGGATTGTTCGGCATGATCGGCCTCGGCAGTGAGCGGGCTGCAGGAACTTCGTACTCTAGCTTTGATAAAAATCAAAGGACACTAGCAGTTCAGGGAGTCGCATCATGCGAGTCGCATCGCGATGGCGCCGCAGGCGATCATCACGACGGCTGCGATGCGCGTGGGCCCGATCCGTTCGCGCAGCACGAAAGCGGCAATGGCCGTCGCGAACAGTATCGACGTCTCGCGCAGCGCGGCGACGGCCGCGACCGGAGCTAGCGTCATCGCCCACAACGCGATGCCGTACGAACCGGCCGACGCCAGCCCGCCGAGCGGCGCCACGAGCGGGTGCGCGCGCGCGAATGCGGCCAGCGCCCGCACGCGGCCGCGCACGGTGCACGCGCAGACGGCGAGCCCGGTCAGCAGGAAGATCCACAACGTGTAGGCGGCCGGGGCGCCGGACCGGCGCACGCCCTGGCCGTCGATCAGCGTGTAGGCCGCGATGACGCCCGCCGTCAGCAGCGCGAAGCCGGTCGTGCGGCGCGCGCCGGCGCCGGGTGTCGCGAGCCACTGCCCGAGCATGCCGCCGCAGATCAGCAGCATGCCGGTCCACTGGCCGGGGCTCAGCCGGTCGCCCGTCAACGGACCGCTCGCCAGCGCGACGATGAGGGGCGCGCAGCCGCGCATCAGCGGATAGGCGTGGCTGATCTCCCCATCACGGTACGTCGCGATGAGCAGCAGGTAATAGTTCGTCTGCACGACGCTCGATGCGGCGATATAGCCCCAGCTCGCGCGCGCGGGCGCGGGCAGGAAGGGCAGCAGCACGGCGGCCACGCAGGCCGAGCCGGCCACGACGAGGACGGCCGCGAGCAGCGGTTCGCCGCGCCGCTTGAGCAGGGCGTTCCAGCTCGCGTGCAGCAGCGCGGCGCCCAGCACCGCGAGCAGCACGGGCGGGGTGATGGCGCTGCCGGGTGTCACGCCTGTTCGGCGGCCGGCGCCGTCTCCGGGATGCCGTGGCTGCGGAAATAGCGGTGGGCGACGAAGAGGGCGGTGGCTTGCATCGCGGCGCACACGAAGAACGGCCCGCCCACGCGCCAGTCCAGCGGGGGCAAATGGCTGGTGGCGCGCAACAGCTCCCCGCCGATCATGGGCATGATGACGAAGCCGATGCTGCTGGCCGATTGCAGCGAGCCCATCAGCTCGCCCTGTTCGCGGCTGGACGACGATTTCGAGAGGATGCCCTGCAGCGCCGGCCCGGCCGCGAACGACAGCAGGTTGCACAGGATGAACACGTACATCATCCAGCCGTGCGTCGCGAGCGCGTACAGGAAATAGGTCACGGCGCCCGAGGCGATGCCGATCAGCGACAGCCGCACTTCGCCGAAGCGCTTGATCAGCCGCGGGAGCAGCCCGGCCTGCACGACGATCGAGCACACGCCCACGCAGAACAGGGCGATGCCGTTGTCACGCGGCGTCCAGTCGAAGCGGAACGTCGTGAACAGCACCCACGTCGTCTGCAGCATCATCTGTGCGAACGACACGAGCATGTAGACGACGATGAGGCCGCGGATGTCGCCCCGCCGCGCCAGGCGCAGCAGCGCGCCGAACGGGTTGACGCGGTTCCACTTGAACGGCGTGCGGCGCTCGCGGGGCAGCGATTCCGGCACGGCGACGTAGCCGTACACGAAATTCGCCGCGGACAGCGTGCCCGCCACGTAGAACGGCAGGTGCAGGCCCACATTGCCCAGCAGGCCGCCGAGGACGGGGCCGCACACGAAGCCGAAGCCGAACGCGGCGCCGATCTTGCCGAAGCTTTTCGCGCGGTTCTCCGGCGTCGACACGTCGGATGCATACGCCGCCGCCACCGACATGCTGGCCGACGACGCCCCGCCGACCACACGCCCGATGAACAGGCAGGCGAGGTTCGGGGCCCACGCCGTCGCGAGGAAGTTGATGCACATGCCGCCCATCGAATACAGCAGCACGGGACGGCGCCCGATGCGGTCGGAGATCGCGCCGACCATCGGCATGAACAGGAATTGCATCAGGCCGAACGTGGCGCTCAGCAGGCTGTACCAGTGCGCTTGTTGTCCGGGGTCGGTGACGAATTCCCCCACGAGGCCCGGCAGCACGGGCACGATCAGGCCGATGCCGAGCATGTCGACGAAGACGCTGATGAGGACGAAATTCAGATTGCCGGCTCGGGGTTTGGCAAGCGTGGCACTCGTGGTCATGGGTTTCCCGTGAAGAGGCGGAAAACTTCTATGGTAGCACTAGTGCCGTGGTGACAACAGTGACGCCAGCCTTCAGTCCGTCCCGGTCCACTCGGCGGCAAACGCGGCGCGAAAATCCGTCAGCGTGGCGAGCCGCTGCTCCGCCAGCGCGCGGCCGGCGTCCGTCTGCATCATGCCGGGCAGGCGCGCCAGCTTGGCGTCGATGTGGTCGAGCGCATACGTCTTGTCGTCCAGCGGGCGCGCGCGCGCGAGCGGGTCGAGGCCGTGGGCGAGGGCGCTGCCCATGCGGCCCGCGATGTAGAACATGCGGGCGAGGCCCACGGCGCCGAGGCCGTCGAGACGGTCGGCGTCCTGGACGATGCGCGCTTCCACCGTGGTCGCGGGCACGGCGGCGGAAAAGCTGTGCGCCTCGATCGCGTGCGCAACGCCGGCCAGCTTGTCCGTGGGGAAGTCGAGCGCGGCAAGGCGTTCGCGCGCCAGTTCGGCGGACAGGCGCGACGCGCTGCTGCGGCGCGCGTCGTCCTTCGGCACGTTGACGAGGTCGTGCAGATAGCACGCGGCCAGCACGACGAGCGGGTCCGCTTGCGGGTAATCCACGAGCAGGGCCTGGGCGTTGCGCCACACGCGGTCGAAGTGGTTCAGGTCGTGGGCGCCGTCGGGGCCTTGTTCGGCGAGCGCGGCGGCGGCGAGTTGGGCGAGGCGCGGGCGCCAGGCGTCGAGTTCAGGAGGCAGGGATCGTGTCGTTGCTTGCATCGGTGTGGTCGAGAGGGAGGGCGCCGAGCGCGCGTTGCGACAGCGCATCGGCGTCAAGATTCTTGTGACGCGGCACCCAGCGCAGGCGCACGTCGGGCAGGAGCGCGAGCAGCGCCAGGACGCGGGCGCGGTACGGAGCGAGCGCCGGTGCGGCGTGCAGGTCGGGGCCGTTGACGTCGTCGATGACGACGCGACTGTCGCCGTACAGCGTGAGGTCGTGCGCGCCATGGGTGACGGCCGCTTCCAGCACGGCGATCAGCGCGCGGTACTCCGCCTCGCTGCTGTTGCCGTGGCCGGCCGGCTGTGCGATTTCGACCCGTACGCCGTCCGGTCCGCTGAGCAGGGCGCCGATGCCGCAGCGGCCCGGGTTCGGCCGCGCCGAGCCGTCGAACCAGCCGCGCCAGGCGCTGGGCCGGCCGTCGTGGCGGGCGGCACGGCGCGCGTTCGCCGCCGCTTGCTCGGCGGCTCTGGCCAGGTCGCGCGCCGCTTGCGCGGCCAGTTGGCTGGAGCGGGCCGCGACGAGAGCATCGAGGCCTTGCGTGCCGGCTGCCAGCGCGAGGGTGCGGCGCAGCGCGTCTTCGGCGGACAGTCCTTCGTTGCGCACGAGGCGGCGGCTGGCGGCGCGCTCGGCCTTGTAGGCGATGCGGTCCAGGTCGGGGAAGTCGTTCATGCCGTCAGGATACCCGCTTTTGGCTGGCGCTGTAGCCGCAAAGAAAAACAGCGCCGGGTGCGGCGCTGTCGTTGTGCGGTTAGCGGCGGTACGGATTGTCCGGCCGGCGATCCCACCGGTTCGGCACACCGTCGCCGTCGCGGTCGCGGTCGTAGCGGTTCGGGATGCCGTCGCGATCCTCGTCCCAGCGGCGATGGCCGTGTTCGTAGCGGTCGGGGATGCCGTCGCGGTCGCGGTCGCGGTAGTACGGACGTTCGCCATACCCGCCGCGCTCGTACTGGCGCTCGCGATACCCGTCGCGCTCGTATTGGCGCTCATAGCGCGCCGGACCGTACGGCGTCCAGGCGGCGGGCTGCAGATACCAGCCGCCGTTGCCCTGGTACCAGGCAGGGGCGCGGTAGACGAACCCCGGGCGCTCGGCCATCCAGTAGCCGGGTGCCCACACGTGGCGATAACCATCCCATTCCCAGTGGCCGGGCGCCCACACATAGCCGTAGCGTGGCGACGGGACACGTTCGTACAGGGGAGCAGGCGGCGCGGTCCTGATGACCACGCTGACATTGCTGTAAGCCATGGAAGGCAGGGGTGCGGCGGCGCCGAGGGCGATCAAAGCGGCAAGGGCGAGGTGTTTCATGTCGGTCTCCAAAATCCGGACTGCGGATGGGACCAATATAGCGCGGGCCGTTCGTGGATTCAGCAGTTGAAGCAGACTCTTACATGTGAAACAAATTACGTCGAGAAATGACTCGGAAGTCGACGCTTGGACGGCAGCACGCGTGCAGCCGTCCGCGGCGCATCATGCGCGGCTCCGCACGCGCTCCAGCGCCAGCATCTGCTGTTTCTCGGCCGGCGTCAGGCGCTTCGCGGTGACGTGCACGACGGGGATGCCGGCCGTCGTGGCGAGGGCTTGCGTCGTGGCCTGCGCGGGCTGCATGCGGTCGACGGCGACGCTCGAGACGGCGGCCAGGCTCAGTGCGACCAGGAAGGCGGCTTCCATGTGTTTGATGACGTTCATGATGTTCTCCTCGGGTTGGTGTCCTGACCGCTTCACCGTGAAGCGTTCGTCGATGTGTGTACTGTAGTCGCGGCCCGCGCACGTCTCCACCGGTGTGCGACGGACCGCGCAAAACGCGGGACGAAGCGCATAAAACCGCGACCGGCGCACGCTTTCCGCCGCCCCCCGCTAGGTGTGCGCGGACACCCACGCAAAGAGGACAGGATGATCGGAGTGCTCGTCGAGGCCGTTGCGGCCAACCGGACGCGCCTGCGGCGCGCGCGCAACCTGCGGGCCGGCACGCGCACGCGGCCGTCCGCGCCCGCGCACGTGCGGGGGCTGGCGCCGCTGCGCTGGCTGACGGCCGGCTGCGTACTGCTGGCCGGCGCGGGCGCCGCGCTCATCGTCGTGCACGCGCGCTGGCTCGCTGCGGACGCCGACGTGCCGGCAGGCGACGGCGCCGTACGCCTGCAGGCCGTCGTGCCGGGCCTCGCGTTCACGGTGCCGGACTCGCCCGGCGCGACCGTGGTCACGCAGGGTGGCGCGGCCGTGCTCGTGCTGTCGGGACTGCGCGCCGGCGTCGTGCATCACGTCGACTTGTGCGACCAGCTCGCCGACCGGGCGCGGCCGGATCGCCTGCTGCCGCTGCGCATCGGCTGGACGTTCGCCGACGTCGCGCGCCTTGATGGGCCGCGCAATGTGCTTCTGGCCGAGCAGGCGATGCCGCGCGTGCGCATCGACGGCCGCGTTGCGTCGGACCTTGGCGTGCGCTGGGAGGGCGAAGCGCGCTGGACGGCCGCAGGTACGTCGCAAGTGGCGCGCAACGACGGCGCGGCCACGCTGCGCGGCGAGGGATGGCTGACGTGGCCCGGCGGTGCGTTGCGCCTCGTGCGCCGGCCGGCTGCTGCGTGTCCAGCCGTGGGTGAACTCGCCGTGCAGCTGTACCAGCCCGCGCCCGTATCGCGCGCGCTCGCCGTCGCGCTGCCGGCGCAAGGCCCGAGCGTCGAGGCGTTGTTGGCGCCGGGCGCCTACCGCGTGCCGGCCAACGGGGCGCCCGCGCTGGAGGACGAGCAGCTGTTCGATCAGTTGCAGGCACGGGGCCTCGTGCGCTTGGGCACGAACGGCCTGGCCGAGCTTGCCCCGCCGGATCTCGCCGCGTGGCGCGCGGCCGGCAAGACGCCGTGGGATGCCGTCGTGCTCGACGGCGATGCGCTGCGCCTGCTCGAGCGCCTGTACCGCCGCGCCGACGGCGATTTCGTGCGCGAGCAGGTGCGCATCTTCAATGCCGAGCGCCGGCTGCTCGCGTGGCGCGTCGGCACCGGCACCGCGGGCACGTGGCACGCCGAGGCGCTGCTGGACGGCGGCACCGCGCCGGTGCCGCTGGCGGACGACATGCCGCCCGCCGGCGCCCGGCTGTTCGCCCACCTGCCGCAGGGCTGGGCGCCGTGGCAGCGCATCGGTGCGTGGCCGGATGGCGGCGGCGCCGCGCGGCTGCACTTGCGCCTCGTGGCGCCGCTGCGGGACGGGGCCACCGTCAAGCTCATGGTCGCGGGACGCGTGCAGCGCGTCAGCGGCGCGCAGCTCGTCCGCGCACCGCAGCCCGCCTGCGATGGCCGCGCGTGCCGCGCCGCCGACGAGGTGCAGATACTCGAGCTGCTGCCCGACCGCGCCGCGCCGGAGATCGTGCTGGACGCGGCGCCGCTGAGCACCGACGCGCTGGCGACGCCGGGCGACGCGCGCTACCGTCACCTCGTCGTGCGCGACGGCCGGCTCGCGTGGCAGGCGTTGGGCCCGTCCACGGCGCGGCCGGCGGCGCCGCTGGGCGACGTCGTGCTGGCCGACCGTACCGGCATACCGCTGTGGCGCGACGGCGCCCCGACGGAGGCGGCGCGCGCGGCCGGTCTCGCCACGTTGCTGGGCGTGCGCGCGAACCAGGCCGGCAGCGTGGCCGCGATGCTGGGCAGGCTGCCCGGCGCCAGCCACGCGGCGCGGCTCACGCTGGACCTGGGCCTGCAGGCGACCGCACAGGCGGCGCTCGATTGCATCGCCATGCGCCGCGGCCGCTGGGACGGCACGGCGTGCAGCGGCGGCACGCCCGCGCCGGCGGGACGCCAGGCCGGCGTCGTGCTGCTGGACACGGAGACGGGCGCCATCCTCGCGGCAGCCGGCGCGGGCATGCCGGCCGTCGATGCGGCCAACTGGCGCGAGGCGCGCGACGCCGACCGCATCGACCCGGCCGCGAGCCCCTTGCGCCTGCCGGCGCTGCAGCACGACGGCGGCGCGGAACGGGCGCCGGGGTCGACGTTCAAGATCGTCAGCGCCCTCGGCCTGGAACGGGCGGCGCAATCCGACCGCCAGCTGGATGCGTTGCTGGACGGCTTGCCGCTGGCGGCCATCAACGCGCAGGCGTCGGCGCGCGGCTTTGCATTCCGCACGGATGCGGCGACTTACCCCGTCGACGCGCGCGCCCGCATCACGAATTTCCGCGACCAGGGCCTGGACCGGCGCGCCCAGGATGGCCGCCTGGGCCTCGCGCAGGCACTGACGTACAGCCTGAACACGTGGTTCGCGTGGACCGGGGAGCTGTCCGACGAGAGCCTCCTCGGCCGTCCCGAGGGCGGCGTGCCGGACCTGCAGCCGCTGGAACCGGGCGCGCTCGACGCCGTGCGTCCGATCGTCGCGATGGCGCGCCGGCTCGGCTTCGGCACGGCGCTGCGCCTCGACGGCGGCCTGCTGCCGGCGGATTATCCGTGGTCGACGTGGGACGCGCTGCAAGCCACGCCGGCCGGCATCGACCCCGTCCATACGCGCCACGAACTGCGCCAGATGGCGATCGGGCTGCGCATGCAGGCGACGCCGCTGCAGATGGCCCTCGTGGCGGGCGCCGTCGGCCAGGGGCGCGTGATCGTGCCGCATCTGCTGGCGGAACTGGACGGCAGGGCAGCCGCGCCTGCGGCCGGCCCGGTGCTGGGCGTGCGCCTGGACCGCATCCGCGCCGGCATGAAGGGCGTCGTCGATGTGGGCACGGCGTCCGCCGCGTTCCGCGCGCCGGCGCTCGCCGGCATCCGGCGGGGCCTGTCCGGCAAGACGGGGACGGCGCCGACCGGCGACGGGACTCGGGCCACCGTCTGGTTCACGGGGTGGCTGGAGCCGCACAGCGTGCCGGGGCAGGACCACCGGCTGGCCGTCGCCGTCTTCGCCAGCCGCTCGGAGGCGACGGGCGGCGAGCATGCGGCACCCGTCGCTGCCGCCGTGCTGGAAGCGGTCGCCCGGCGCGGCGCCGCCAACGCGTCGAATTGAGGGGTGTTTTCCGCTCAGCTGCGCGCCTCCGCGATGTGTTTCTATGGCATGATCTGTTACGGTCCTGTCATTGTGGACCAGCCATCGAAGAGGATTTATGCGTTTGCCGGGAACCCGGTACCAGGAACCGGGGTGGGAGGAAGTGCGCAAGCTGCTGGGACAGTGCTCGCTCGCCGCGCTGCGCGGCGCCGCTGGCGCTGCCGCTGCTGTGCGCCCCGGTCCCGACGCCCTGGAAGACTACGTCGACCGCATGGCCGCGCTGCTGCTGGCCCAGCGGCACGGCGCGCGCGCCCGCGCGGCCGGCAACGGCTATGGCGACACCGTGTACGAGCTGGCCGTGGCCCTCGTCGTGGAATTGCGCGTGCGGCCGGCCGACTGGGACGCGTTCTGCGCGGCGGTGGCGTCGGGTCCCGCAGGGGACGCGCTGCTGCGCAAGAAGGTGAATGACATGTACGCCGTGCTGCGCGACCGCGTCGACGCCGACAATTACCAGGCCGCCTGCGGCCGCCCGTGCAGCCCGAACCGCATTTACGCCTATCGCATGCTGGACACCGCGTACCACGACGTGGCGCGCCTGTTCGGCAACTGGCGCGCGCACCGGGAGCAGGTCGGCGCGATCCTCGGGCGCGCCATCGACGACGGCGCCGCGCCCATCGAAGTGCGCCAGTTGCGCACGATCGGGGACTGTCGCCCGGAGTGGATCCTGCGCTGGAGCGCGTCGCTCGAGTCGTTCGGCGGCGGCCCGGGCCCGCTGCACACGCGCTCGAAACGCTTCGCGGGCTTGAAGGACAGTCCGGACAAGATCGGCGCCATGCTGCGTGAGATCGGCGATTACGAACAACTGTCCGGCAACCGCGACGAAGACTGGCTGCAGGACCAGGACGACGCGTCGGCCTGGGTCGAGGATTACTGGCGCGTACTGCAGGAATCGGAACTGGCTGCGACGCCGGGCCCGGACCGCATCCTGGAAGCGCGCGAGGATGCCCTCGACGCCGAGGCGCAGGAACCGGATGACGTACCGGCCGAGGATTGGAACGACCCGCGGCTGGAAGCGCTGGCGCTGGCTGTTTCACTGCCCCCCGGCTATGCAAGGGAAGCGGCGGCGGCCGACCCGGCGGACGGCAAGGTTGCGCGCCTGCTGGCGCACGACGGGCTGCCCGTGCGGCTGGCCGTGTACGCGCGGCTGCTCGGGCAGGACGACGACACGTATCCGGACGCCTGGCGCGACCCGGCCACCGGTGCGCTGCCGACGATGCACCAGCTGGCGGCGCTGGCCGAGGTCTCGCTGCCGACGTTGCGCCGGCGGCGCGACGCCGCGATCGCCCGGCTGGGTGAGGCCTTCAACGACAAGCGAGGAAGCGATGCATAGCGACGACACGACGTTCCGACGGCTGCAGGAAGCCCGATTGCTCGACGCCCGCACGCCGGGCGACCGGCTGATGCTGGACGACGCCACGCTGGCCGCCGCGCTGAACGGCAGCCGGCCGCTGACGGCGGGCGAACGGGCCGCACTGCAAGCGTCGCCGCTGACCGTACGCCGGCTGCGCCACCTGGCGCTCGAGCGGCGCGCGGCGACCGCCCCATGGCGCGGTAGCCGCGGCGTGCTGCGCGCCGCCAGCAGCGGAACGCTCGACGCCGTCGTCACGGAAGACGGCTGGTGGACCTTGCACTTCGTCGCCGCGGACGGCAACTGGCGCGCCGTGTTGCAACTGGCGCCGCAAGCGCCGTTCGCGCCCGCGCTGCTCGCGGCGCGCGCGCCGCTGCGCGTGCTGGACGGCGCCGGCGCCGAGATCCTCGCCGGCCAACTCGATGCCGATGGCGAATGCGAGGCCGCCTGGCCCTTCGCGGCCGCCCCCGGCGCACACCTGCAGGCGCACGGCGCCCGCTTCACCGTCGAACCGCGGGAGACCGGTACGCCATGATGGGATTTTTTAAGCGCCCCGCGCCCGCCACCGACGCCTGCGCCCTGGGCAGCACCGCCGTCGCCGTGCCCCTGCAGCCGGACTGCGGCGTGCCGCCGGGCTGCCCCGTCGTCATCGTCGACGGCGACGGCCGTCCGCGCCGCGCCACGACGCCGGCCGGGCGCAAGGTCGAGCTGCGTCCGGGCGAACTGGCCTGGGCCTTCCACCCGGGGCCGTACACGATCACGATCGTCCCGTATGCGCAGGCGCCGGAGATCGGCCTGCGCACGACGTTCGCCATCGACCCGCTCGACCCGGCGCCGGCCGGCAAGCGCTTCGACCTGTACCTGGCCGCCGAAGGGGAAGGCCGCATCGACGTGGGCCTGCTCGCGGCCGCCGTGCAGGACGCCGTGCGCGCGGCGCTCGCACAGGGCTCGCTGGACTTGCCGCCGTGCTGCGGCATCGACGAGTGGAATGCGTTCCGCCTGGGCTTGAACCAGTTGCTGTACCTGCGCTTCGGCCTGACGGTGGACGATTGCGTGCCCGCGGAGCTGGACGACGTCGACTACGCGGCCCAACTGGCTGCCCGCGCGTCCGGGACGTCGGTGCTCGCAGCGCAGCCGGCCGCCGTCGAAGCGGTGGAACCCGCGCTGGCGGACGCGAAGGCGCTGCGCCGTCTGTTCCTGGAACTGCCGTGCGTGATGTGTGGCCTGCGCCTCGGCGCGCTGCCGTCCGGCCAGGACCAGTTCCGCCGTCAGCAGGCCTTGTTGCAGCGCCTGGACCGCGTGTCCGTCGAGATCACGACGATGCCCGCGCTCGTGCTGGCGGCGCCGGGCCAGCCGCTGGCGGCCGACGAGCAACTGCGCCGCATGCGCCACAGCCGGCGCGCCGCGGCCGCACTGGACGAAGCGTGGGCCCTGCTGGCCCGCCTCGACGGCGCGGACGACGACAAACTGGCGGCGCTGTACGACGAGGCCGAGCGCATCGTCGCGAACCTCGAAGCGGAGTGCGCCGGCCGGCGTGCCGCCGCCGTTGCGCGGGAGGCGGCATGACGGCCCCGCAGCAGGCGATCCGCCGCAGCCGCCTGCCGGACGGCACGCTGCTCACGGTGACGGCGACGCGGCGCGAGCGCGCGGGCCGCGCGGACGTCAAGTGCACGGTGCCTGGCGACCCGGGCTGCGCCGAGCGCATGCAGCAGGTCGTGCGCCTCGCGCGCCACACGGAAGCGACGCTCGACAGCCGCGATCAGGTGGTGCTGAGTGTCGACCGGACACCCGCCGGACGCGATTGGGAACTGGCCGCCGTGCTGGCCGACCGCATCGTGCGCGGCGTGTGGCACGGGCGCGGCGACGTCGTCGCCAACGGGTGGTCCGATGCGTGGCAGCTTGGACGTGTGGACGGCCACGACGTGGCGGACGCGTCGCCGGACGCCTTGCTGGGCGGGCCGGACGGCCTCGCGCACCTGGGTCAACTGGATGGCCATCCGGACCCCGGCGCGCGCGTGTCCAGCGCGCGCGCATGGTTCCCGCTGCACGGCGGCGGCGCGGACGACGGTCTCGGCTGGGTCGAGGTGAGCGTCCATCCGCTCGCGCCGGACGCCGCGCCCGTCGACGAGGAACAGACGATCGCCGTGCCGGGCGCGGACGCGGCGCGCCAGCTCGCCGTCCGTCAGGCGCTGGCCGGCGCACGCCATTTCGACGGCCGGGCCTTGGGCCGCTGGCGCACGACGGTGAAGTTCAGCGAGGCCGCGTTCGCGGGCCGCTCGTACGAGCTGGCGCTCGTACTGGCGGACCGCATCGCGCGCGGCCGCGAATTCCTGCCCCGCGCGCGCCTGTTCGCGACCGGGTCATCGGACGCTTGGCACACGGGCCGTGTCGACGCCGTCGACGGCATCGTCCCGAAATGCGCGCTGCTGCTGCGCGAGATCGGGCCGGGCGACCGCATCGTGCTGCCGCAGGCGTGGCAGGCCGGGTTGCCGGAGGGGTTCGTGGACGAGGTCCGGGCGCGTGGCGCGAGTGTCGCCTGCGTCGAGCGGATCGGGATCATTTGAGGTAGGCTTTGGGAACTGGGAAGGAGTCGACGATGTTGCGGATGTTCGGCACGAAAGAGGCACGCTGCCCGCGCTGCGCGCACGCGTATGCGGCCGCCGACGGCTATTGCGCCGCCTGCGGGTTGATGCTGGGGACGCCGCGTCATGCCCCGGTACTGGTCGAGAACCGCTGGGTGCCCGGCCCGGACGAACTCGCGGTGTTCTTCGGCGTGCGCGCGCTGTCCGGCGTGTTCGTCAAGACCCTGCGCGTACCCGCCACGGCGCGCGCCTACATCCTGCAGGGCGACCAGGCCACAGAAGTGCCGCAGGGCGAATACGAGATCGAGGGTTTCTTCACGCGGCTGAATCACCTGCTGCGCGACCAGCACGCGGAAATCCTCGTCACGCGCAGCGGCGCGCTGCCGGTGGAATTCGCGCTGGACGGCCTCGCGAGCAGCGAGCACCTTGCCGTGTCGGCGCAGCTCGTGCTGTCCGTGCGCATCGAGAGCGTGCCCGCGTTCGCGCGCCATTTCATGACGATGCCCGGCACCGTCAAGGCGGAGCACCTGCGCGAGCTGCTGCAGGAACCCGTGCGCCAGCTCGCCGCCGAATTCGTCGCCGCGCGCTCCCTGCGCGAGATGGCGGGCCGGCGCGAACTGCGGCCGGAGCTCGACCAGCATCTGCAGGGCGGCCTCGCCGCGTTGCTGGCCGAGTATGGCCTCGCGATCGTGCGCGTGGACACGCTCGCGCTCCGGCACGACCGTTTCGACGCGAACCGCACGCGTCTGGGTACCCTGTGGCTCGCCGCGGACGAGCAGCGGGTGAAGGTCGAGCATGCGCGCCAGCTGGACGAGTTGTACACGGCGGACGAGTGGCGCCGCATCGCCCGCGAGGAAAGCGACGCGCGCGTTGCCAACCGGCGCGCCGCGCTGCGCCAGGAAGCTGGGCTGGAGCGTGCGGAGACGACGTTGCAGAACGCCGAGCGTGCGCACGCGCTGCGCGCGCGAGAGATCGAGCTGTATGGCCGCATCGTGGAGTCGCGCACGCGCAAGCAGGCGATCGAGCGCGGCGCGCAAGACCTCGTCGCGGAACTCGAGCACGAACTGGCGGCCAAGCGTGGCGCCCGTGCGGACAAGGACGCGGAATGGGCCCACCTGCGCGAACTGGCGGCCGTGCGCATGCAGGAGGAAGTGGCCGTCGCGCGCGAGGACGCCGCGCAGGCGCGCACCGTGGCGGCGCAGCGCTTCGCGCACCAGCTGCTGCAGCAGCAGATCCGCAACAAGATCGAGCAGGCCCGCGGCATCGAGGACGCGGCGCGCCAGCGTGCGGAACTGGCACGGCTGCACCTGGTCGAGGAAGACGCGGCCCGGCGCGCGCGCGAGATCGATGCGGAGGAACACGCGGGCCGCTTGCGACTCCTCGAACTGGCGAATGCGGCCCGCCGCCGCAGCGCGGAACGGTCGCTCGAATGGGACGACGCGCAGGGCGCGGCGCGCATAGGCTCCCTGCGCCGCGAAGGGGACCAGGCCGACGCGCTGGCCCAGCACCAGAAACTGCTGCGCACGATCGAGGCCGACGCCGCGCTGGCGCGCTCGCACCAGCAGGTCGCGCTGGAAGGCGAGGAGGCGCGGGCCGAATTGGACGCCGCGCGCCTGGCCGCCGAGCGCGCGCACGAGCTGCGCCGCATGGAGGCTCTGGGCGCCGTCGACGACGCGGCGAAGCTCGTGCTGGCGCCGGCACCGAATGCGGCGCTGCTGGCCGACGTGCTGAAGGTCCGTACGCAGGCCGACATGAGCGCGGACCAGCTGGCCGCGCAGGCGTCGATGTCGCCGCAGGAGGCGCTGCGGCTGGCCGAGGACCACGTGGCGCGCGAACGCGAGCGCCGCGACGCCGAGCTGGAACGGGAACGCCGCCACCAGCTCGACCTGCTCACGTTGCAGAACGACGTCAACAAGACGGCGCTGGCCACGCAGGCGCAGCTCGGCACTAGCCTCGTCGCGGGCGCGGCCGCGCTGGCGGCGGGACAATCATGCCGGCATGCGGACGCCCAGCCGGGCGACCGCTTCTGCGGCACCTGCGGCGCGCCGCTGCCGGCGCGGGGATGATGCACACGGCGATCGACAAGCTGCGCGAACTGCGCGCGCTGCACGAGGACGGCCTGCTGAGCCGCCAGGAGTTCGACAGCCGCAAGAACGCGATCCTCGACGTCGCCTATCCGGCCGACGCGCCGGTGGACACCGCCACCCCCGCGCGCGCCGGCACGGAAATCGGCCTGATGGCCACGCAGGAAGTGGGACCGGCGCATCGGCGCTACCGGCTGGAACGCCTGATCGCGCAGGGTGGCATGGGCGAGGTGTGGCAGGCGACGGACCTCGCCACGCACGCCGAACTGGGCCACAGCGCGCAGGTGGCGCTGAAGATCCTGCCGCCGCGGTTCACGGAAAATGCGCTGCACGCGAAGCTCTTGATCGAGGAGGCGGCGCGCGCGCGCCAGCTCGCGCACCAGCACATCGTGCGTGTCTACGACTGGGCGCAGGACCCTGCGACGGGCAGCTATTTCATCATCATGGAATGCCTCGACGGCGAGGACCTCGACACGGTGCTTGCACGCGAAGGGCCGCTGGAACTCGGCCGGGCGCTCGCCGTGCTGACACCGGTCGCATCCGCGCTCGACTACGCGTGGGAACGGCACGGCCTCGTGCACCGCGACATCAAGCCTGCCAACGTCTTCGTCGCGCGCGGCGGCGACGTCAAGCTGCTGGACTTCGGCATCGCGGCGCGGGCGCGGGCGGGCGGCGCCGCGCTGGAGGCGCCCGCGACGTCCGGCACGGCGGGCTATCGCGCACCGGAGGCCGGCGGCGGCGCACCGACGCGGGGGCTCGACGTGTACGCCGTCGCCGTGATGCTGTACCGGATGCTGACGGGCGCGCTGCCCGACGCCGCGCCGGCGCGGCCGGATGCATTGAACGCGGCCCAGTGGGGCGTGCTGCGGGCCGGGTTCGCGGCGCGGCCCGACGACCGTCCCGCCAGCGTGACGGAACTGCTGTCCCGGCTCCGTGCGGCGCAGGGACCGAGCGCGGACGAGATGCGTGCGCAGGCCGAGGCGGCGCAACGGGCGGAAGCGGATGCGGCCCGTGCACGCGCCGAGCAGGCCACGCGCGACGCACAGGCACGCAAGGTCGCGCAAGCGCAGGCGGAGCAGCGCGCACGGCTCGATGCGGCGGCCAAGGCGGAGCTGGAACGCCAGCGCCGTGAACAGGAACGGGCGGCGAAGGCGGAGGCCGAGGCGGCGCGGGCGGCCCGCAAGGAAGCGCTGCGCCGGCAATTGCTGGAACGGCGCGCGGCCGAAGTCGAGAAGGCGCGGCTGGAACGGGAAGAGGAACAGCGCAAGGTCGCGCAGGCCAAGGCCGCCGCCGCGTACATCGCGGAACAGAAGCGCGCGCGCCAGGAACAGGCGGCGCGCGCGCAGGCCGAGCTCACGCAGCTGATGCCCACACCCGCGAGTCCCGTGGCCGACACGGACGGCGTGCTGCGCGACCGCTTCGGCGACGCCGGGCAGAAGGGGCCGGAACTCGTGCTGCTGCCGACGGGACGCTTCCAGATGGGTTCTCCCGAGCACGAGCGCAAGATCGCGATGGCGGCGGGCTCCCAGCCGGCGTGGCTCGCACGCGAGCTGCCGCAGCACTGGGTCGGCATCGAGAAGCCCATCGCGATGGGCCGCTATCCCGTCACGGTGGGCGAGTGGCGCCTGTTCGTCGCCGCGACGGGCTGGCGCTCGAGCGGGGAAGTCGACTGGGACGCGCCCGGCTTCGCGCAGACGGACCGGCATCCCGTCGTCGGCGTCAACTGGTTCGACGCGATCCGCTACGTGCGCTGGTTGTCGGAGGTGACGGGCAAGTCGTACCGGCTGCCCAGCGAGGCCGAGTGGGAATACGCGTGCCGCGCCGGGACGAAGACGGCGTTTTCGTTCGGCGACACGATCGCGCCGGACCAGGCCAACTACGACGGCAACTTCACGTACAACGGCGGCCCGCGCGGCGAGTACCGCCGCGGCACGACGCCGGTCGGGGCGTTCGCCGCGAATCCGTGGGGCCTGTTCGACATGCACGGCAATGTGTGGGAATGGGTGCAGGACGTCGTGCACGACAATTACGACGGTGCGCCGCTGGACGGCAGCGCGTGGGAAGACGGCGGCGACCAGGCGCGCCGCGTGCTGCGCGGCGGCTCGTGGCTGTACACGCCGCGCTACCTGCGCTCGGCATTGCGCAACGGCTTTTCGGCCGCGTTGTCGAACGACATCGTGGGCTTCCGGGTCGTGCGCGACCTGATGTAGCGGCGGCGCACGATACACGCGCACAAGGCCGGGCACGGGCGCATAATGCCGATGTGGCGCCGCGGCGTCGCGGCGCCGCGCCATTCAGGAGGCTGTCATGCGTATCCCGAAGGACATCCAGATCCCGTTCATCGTGCTGTCGCTGGAAGCGGTGCTGCTGACCGGCGCGGCCCTGATCTTCCTGATCCTGCGCCCGGGTTGATCCGGGCAAGCGTGATCCGATCGTTCAGGACGCGGCCAGGCGGGCCGCCGCGCGGCGGCGCTCGCCCGCGCGGCGTTGCGCCGTTGCGTCTTCGGGGCGCGGCTCGGCAGTGAATCGCACGCGGCCCGTGAAGCGGGCGAGGCGCTCGAGCGCCGTCGCCGGGCTCAGTGCGCTCTGCTGGCCGCTGGCCGGGTCGATGTGCCAGAAGCCGCCGTCGCGGTGGAACAGCATGGGCATGCCGGCCGCGCGCGGCAGCGTACCGCCCGTGCCGACCGGCGCCGGCGCCACGCCGGGCGCCAGCAGCACGAAGCATTCGGCGGCGCCGCCCGCGTCCACCCGGTGCAAGGTCACGGCATGCGGGTACAGCGCCGTGACGACGAACGTCGCGACACCGCGTATGCTGGCCGTCAACTCGATGCGCATGCCGAGCCTGAGCGGCACGGGCACGTGCTTGCCGGGCCAGACGCCGTCCAGCAGCAGGCCATAGCGCGACACGTCCTCGATGTCGAAGCCGCCGCGCGCCGGGCGGATGATGGCGTGACGCGCGGACAGGCGGCGCGTGAGGCCGTCCCGCTCGGGACCGTGCTCGCCATAGTGTTCCAGCAGCAAGTCTGCCTCGGCCCCGGACGGTTCCCAGCGTCCGAGCACGCACTCGTCCAGCGCGAACAGGCGCACGTGCCGCTGCGCACCGGCATCCGGTTCCGCGTACACGAGGCAGGCGGCGCTAGCGGGGCAAGGATGCGTCGCGCGCTCGGCGGGGATGTCGATTTCGATCAGGTCCTCGTCCCACGCGATCGTCGGCAGCGCGACGGCGACCTTGCCGCCGGCCGCCGCGTCCAGGTGCAGCTGGGCGATCGACCCATTGCGCGCGTGGATGTCGATGTCCATCGCGCCGCCGCCGGCCAGGCCGTGCACGCGGGCGATGGCGGCGTCGTCGGCGCTGATGCGCACGTTCTTGTGCGTGGCGAGATAGGTCTGGTGGATTTCGCCCAGCGACGCGTCCGGGCGCGGCACCAGCAGTACGAGCGTCGCCACCCACGTCCGCGCGAGCGCCGGCTGTTCCGGATGGCGCGCGTGCAGCTCGACGTCGACGCGGTACTGGCCGTGCTCGCGGCCGCGCGACGAGAATTCCACGAACACGGGCCGCCAGTCGCCGCGGAGTGTCCGGTGGAATTGCAGGCGGCCGCCGTCGTCCGGCAACAGTTTCGAGTCGAGCAGCACCGTCAGTTGTGGGGGCACGTCGTCCGGCATGCCGCGCAATTCCAGCTTGATGGCCTGGCGGCCGCCGGCCGCGCGCGGGTCGAAGCCGCTGACGTGCAGGTGCGGGCGCGGCGCCGTGCGCGGCACTTCCGGCGTAACCACGGACGGATGGGCGGTGCGCACCCGTTGCAGCAGGTCGTAGCTGGAGCCGAGCAGGTCGATCGCGCCCGCGTGCTGCCGGTGACCGTGCGCGCACGTGGCGTCGCCAGGGGCGACCCAGACGGTGCAATGCGGATGGTCGGGACTGCTGCAACGCTTCATGGGCTTATTGGCTCAACAGTAAAGGGATGCCGTGGACGGTGGTGGCGGCGCCAGCTTACGCGATTGTAGCCGAGCGCGGCGCGCGGAATTCAGTTTCTGGCAAGACTTTTTTCCTATATGCATCATTTGCAACGATCAGGTGGCCGGCAATGCCGTCTCGTCATGCGGGTGGGCGGCGCCCGGAACCCGCAGCAGGATCGCCGTCACGTTGTCCGGATAAAAGAACGCGGCCGGATGGGCGTCATAGGCCGCCAGCAGTGCCCGCAGCATCGTCGCCGCGTCGGTGCTGCCTTCCAGCAGCTGCGGCCATTGTCCGACCCAGCCCCACGGGTCGGAACACGACCATAACCCGTCCGTCGCCAGCAGGTACGAGCAGCCGGGGCGCAGTTCGATGGGGCGGCGGTCCGCGAGGCGGCACAGCCAGGACGGCAGGTTCAGCGGCGACAATTCGAACAGCGGGTCGTTCAGCCGCGAGGGATCGGCGAACGCATTCCCGAGCAGGAAGGCTTGCGCGACCTGCGGCCGGTGTTCGCCGTGCACTTGCTGCCACCAGTCGGCTTCGCCCACGAGGCCCGCCATCGCGTAGGCGGTGGCCGGCACGTGGTCGACCGTCAGCGGCGTGGCCCGTGCCGGCGTGATCTCGTACAGGCGCGAATCGCCCACGTGGTACAGCAGCGGCGGCGCGTCCGGACGGCATTCCAGCAAGGTCAGCGTGGTGCCGGGACGGGGACCGGGCGCGTCGGCGAAATGGCGCTGCAGGTCGGCGTGCAGGGCGTCCAGTCGCCGCGCGAGGTCGGCACCGTCCGCGCATGGCGGCATCGCGAGCAGGCCCGCGACGACGGCTTCCGCCGCCTCGCGCCCGTGGCCATGGCCGCCCATCCCGTCCAGCACGGCGAGCCGCGCGTGGCCGGCGCGCCAGCCGGGCAGGCGGCGCCGCTGCGGGACCTGGTCGTGCAGCCATGCGGCCTGGCCGTCGACGTCGATCAGCAGCAGGTTGTCCTGGTTTTCCGCGCGCAGGCGGGGGCCCGCGCCCAGGCGCGAGCAGGCGGCCACGTCGAGGCCGGGAAAGCGCAGGCCGGTGATCCAGGCGGGGACGGAAACGGAAGGGGACGATGTCGGCATGCCGCTAGTTTAACCGGACATGCCATTTCGCTAAGCATCGATTAGATGGAGTTTTTGCGTCCACCCGTGAGTAATACGGCCGCGTTCACGAGCACGCAGGCGCCCGCCGCCGCCATGGCGAAGCGCACGCCCATCGCGTCCGCGATGCGGCCCCAGACCAGGCTGCCGGCCGTGTAGCCGCCCGCCATCACGACGAGGTAGATGGCCAGGGTGCGGGCCCGCACGGCGACCGGGAACGACAACTGCGCGGCGGCGTTCAACGTCGAGACGACGGCGGACCAGGCCATGCCCCCGGCCACGATCAGCGGCACGAGCAGCGCGAGCGTGTGCAGGAACGGCATCGCGGCCAGCATCGTGCCGTACACGACGAGGGCGCCGGCGAGAATGCTCGTCTTGTCGACGCGGGCGCGGATGGCGGGCAGGAAGAAGGCGGCGATGACGGCGCCGCCACCCAGGCTGCCCATCAAGGTGCCGAACACGCTGGCGTCCATGTGCAGCACGTCGCGCACGAACACGGGCAGCAGCCCGGCGAAGGCGATGGTGGCGAAGAACACGGTCGCCACGTTGCGCAGGATGCGGCGGTAGCGCGGGCAGCCGAGCGCGATGGCCAAGCCTTCGCGCAGGCGTGCCGCATAGCCCGCGCACGGTCGCACGTGGTCGCCGCCTTCGCGCCACCACGCGCGGTAGATCGCGAGCAGGCCGACGAACGACAAGGCGTTCACGAGGAACAGCGGACCGGGGCCGACCAGCTTGAACAGCACGCCGCCCAGCGCCGGGCCGATGATGGCGGCCGTGTTGTACGACAGGTTGTTCAGCGTGGCCGCCGCCTCGACCTCGTCCGGTTCGACGAGCCCGGACAGCGCGGCCTGCCACGCGGGCCACATGAACGCCGACCCGCAGCCGAGGCAGAACACGAGCGCCAGCACGACAGTGTGCGGCGCATGGCCGCTCGCGACGAGGCCTGCCATCGTGCACGCGCACGCGGCCATGAACAGATTGCAGAAGAACAGGAACTTCGGCCGGTGCACGGCGTCGGCGACGACGCCGGCGAACAGCGCGAACAGGAAGATCGGGATGTACGTCGACGTCTGCACGAGCGTCGTCATGGACGCGGAGTGCGAGCTGGATGCGATGAGCCAGGCCGATGCGAACGTCTGGATCCACGTGCCGAGGTTCGAGACCAGATTGGCGCACCACAGCCGCCGATAGCGGGCGTGGCGCAGCGGCTGCGTCAGCGGGACCTTGCGCCGGGCCGGGGCCGCGGTGCCCGCGTGGGCCGGGGCGGGAGAGGCGAGGCTAGGTTTCGTCATCACAACAGTCTACGGGCGCCACCGGGCCGGGTCAACGCGACGGCACGCGGCGCGTCGTTTTCCCAACGTGACGGTTCGACAAGGCCATGCTATCTTGCCGTTTCGACCACGCTGACCGCACCATGCACATCCGACTCTTCGAACCCGCCGACATCCCCGCCGCCGCGGCCGTGCTGCGCCGCGCCGCCGAAGCCTTCATCCTGCACGAGTCGGCGCCCGCCGACGCGGCGCACTTCCTCGCCGAACACGACGCGGCCGGCCTGCGCCGCAACCTGGACGCCGGCTTCGTCTACCACGCGGCCATCGTGGACGGCGTGCTGGCCGGATTCATCGGCGTGCGCGGCGGTACCCACGTGTTCCACTTGTTCGTCGACCTAGCGTACCAGCGGCGCGGCATCGCGCGGGCGCTGTGGCAGGCCGCGCGCGCGGCCGCGCTGACGCCCGGCCATGCCGGCATCTTCACCGTGAACGCATCGAACGTGTCCGTGGCGTTTTACGAGGCGCTCGGGTTCGAGCGCACGGCGCCGATGCAGGTGGCGCAGGTGCGCTACAACCCGATGCGCCTCGTCGTTCCTGCGTCATTGCCCCTCGTCGGTACGGCGTAGCCACAGGCTGCTGGCCCAGCCTTCCACGTCGTGCCCGCCGACCTTGGCGCGCACGCGCCACCAGTCGCCATCCGTCGCGCCCGTCGTGCTGACGATCGTACCGGCCGGCAGCACCCGCATGCGCGCGGCGCGCACGCCGCGGTCTTCGCGCAGATTCAGGTCGTCGGCGACGCGGTAGCGTGCGCCCTGCGCCGGCCCCGCCACCGGTGGCGCTAGGGCCAGCGGGACGGGGGCGTGCGTCGGCGCGGCGGGCAGCAGCGCGGACAAGAGCAGCCCGAAAGCCGCCGTGCCTCCGGCCACCACGGCCAGCGCCCGCAGATTGGGCCTGCGCCACCATCCGCGCGGCGTGCACCATGCGGCCAGCACGAGCGCCGCGGCCAACGCGGCACCCCACACGAGCGTCGTGAGCATCCACGGTGGCATGGTCACCTCAGGCATCGAAGCGCAACACGTAATGGCCCGCGACGAGGTGGTGCCCGGCCGGCAGGCGGTACGGCTGCTCCGGCGTGGCGTCCTCGATGGCGGCGACGAATGCCAGCTGCTCGTCCAGGTGGTACAAGGCCTGCGTGGGCGACTGGCGTGCGATGCGCCAGCCGTCCGGCCCCGCTTCGAAGCTGAACGCGGCGCGCGACAGGCCGAGGCGGTCGGCGCTCGAAGGCGGCGTGCCGGCGGCGTGCTTCAGGAAGCGGGGCGAGTCGAGCACGCGCAGCGCGGCCAGCATGGGCGCGGCGCGGCCGAACGTGAAGCGGGCGCCGGCGGCGACCGGCAGCACGGGCGGTTGCGGCAGCCGCAGCAGCGCGCAATAGCGGTCGGCCAGCGCGGGCGCGCAGGCGGCCAGTTCCAGGCGCACGCCGTCGACGGGGCTGAACGTCGCGGGCACCGCGATCTGTTCGCGGCCGGCCGGCGTGATCGCCTGCAGCGAGTCCTGGTCGTCGATGGCGAACGCGATGACGGCGTCGCGCGCAAGCGGTGCGGGCATGAAGGCGCGGTTCAAGCCGATCTCCAGTGCCTGCGCGCCCGTCTCTCGGTAGCGCGACAGCCGCGGCAGCGCCAGCGCGACGAGGGCCACGCGCTGGCGCGGCACGGGGGCGTACGTTGCGTCGAGCTCCGCGCCGGCCGGTTGCTCCGCGGGCGCGCGTGCGAGCGGGACGGCAGTCAGTTCGGGGTCGGGCACGGTGCGCGGCTTCCAGACGGCGGGGCGCGCACCGGCTGCGCCGGAAGGAGAGCCCGCGCCGGCCGACACCGCGGCCGCCGGCGCCGCGGCCGCCGGAACGGCGGCCGTCGTTGCCATGGCGCTCGCCATCGCGGCAGCCGATGCGGCCTTCGTCGTCCGCGCCGCGACCGGGCGTGCGGCGCTCGGCTCAGGCGCGGCCGGCAACGGTGCAGTCGGCCGGGCCGGGGTGCTTTGTGCCGCACACGCCCGCATCGGGGTCACGCGCAGCAGCAGGCGCACGGCGGCGCCGTTCGCGTCGACGGCGCCGCGGCGCGACCTGATCGTCCAGTAGCCGGCGTTCGCATCCCAGCTGCAGTCGAACGCATCCTTCGGGCGCACCTGCACTTCGAGCGGCGCGTCGGGCCCGTCGTTGATGAGGAGGACGGCGCCTTCCTCGCCGAACGGCCACCCCGGCGCGGCATACGTCGCCTCGTGCTCGTCGTGGCCGATCAATGTGAGGCGCTGGTTCGGGTAGATGGGGCAGACGGTTTTCCACACGGCGCTGTCGCGCGACACGCTGACGGTGTACTGCACGGCCTCGCCCGGCGCCGGCAGGTAGACGGCATGGCCGAACTTGACCTCGACTTCGCCGGGTTCCAGGCGGTCGGCGCCGACGACCTGGTAACGCACGTCCTCGCCGTGCAGCAGGTCGCCGAAGTCCTTCTGGTGCAGCGTGGCCAGGCCCTGGGCGAGGTCGCGCACGCGGGCGCCGCGCGTGAGGTGGCGGTCGTCGTCGACTTCTTCCTGCGGCAGCACGAGCGTGATGTGAGAAAAGCAGCGGGTGGCGGCGTGGCCGCGGTGTTCGCGCGGCGAGCGCTCCAGCAGGTCGCGCAGCAGCGGGCGGCGCGCGAACAGCGCGAGGCCGGGCGACTGCCAGATGGCGTGGGCATCGAAGACGTCGCCCACCTTGCCTAGGGCTTCATGTTGGACGTAGACCGGCATGATTCGTTCTCCTCTAAAGATTGGCTGCTGGCGGCAGCGGCACCTAGCAGGGGGCAGATGAAAAACAGCAGGTGCGAGCCGCCCGCGGACAGGAAGCTCATGGGCTGGCCCATCACGGGGAAGATCGCGAGATTCGTCCCCCACGACAGCAGGAAGTGGCCGAACGCGAACGCGGCGCCGCCGGCCAGGAAGAAGCAGCGCAGGCGCGCGAGCCACGCGATGCGGAAGTCGCGCGCGCGGCCCGCCATCAGCCAGCAGCGCACGGCCAGGTGCAGCAGCGCCGCGAGGAACAGCGCCTGCAGCAGCCACAGGCCGACGGCAGCGACAAGGCCGTGGCGCTGCAGGAAGAACGACGCGGCGAAGTCGTCCTGCACGGCCGGGATGCGCAGTGCGAAGCCCGGGCCCTGGCCCAGTGCCGCGAGGCCGAACGCGCCGTCCGCGCCGCGCCAGCCCCCTTGCGCGATGGCCCGCGCGCCCAACAGCAATTGCTGGCCCGTGTGCGGATGCGTGCCGGGGTCGAGCCAGACGAGGAAGCGGTCGGCATAGAAGTCCCAGCGCGCGATGCCATCGGCGCCCGCGCCGCGCAGCAGCGCCACGGCCAGCACGGCACAGACGGCGCCGCCGGCCAGGACAAGCGCCGTGCCGCGACGGCGCGTCGCGAGCGACTGCGCCAGCATCATCGTGCCGACCCACAGCGCCAGCAGGACGAGGGGAGAATAGTCGTCGACCTGCACGAGCGCCACCACGAGCAGCAGCATGAACAGCACGACGGGTGCCGCGAGCCGCACGGCGCGCCGCCATGCGCCGCCGGGCGCGGGCCCGTCCGCGCACGCGAGCGCGAGGCAGTGCGCGGACAGCGCGGCCAGTGCCAGCTTGGCGAATTCGACGGGCTGCAAGTCGAACACGCCCGTCTCGTCGCCGTACGCGACCTGCAGCAGCAGCGCGACGAGCGCGGCGCACGTCAGCACCAGAAGCGCCGCTTCGATGTGCGCTTGCGCCGGCGGACGGGCGGGACGGGCGATCTGTGCCAGGGCGGCGCCGCCCGTGCCCAGCGCCAGCAGCGCGGCCGTCTTGTGGAAGTGACGCAGCCAGGCGGTGTCCGGCGCGCCGAGGCCCAGGTCCAGCTGCGCCAGCAGACCGACGGCCAGCAGCGGCAGCGCCGCGGCCAGTACGGGGGCGAGGCGGCGTGGTGCCAGCAGCGCGAATGCGAGTGCGGCCCATGCGACGGCGAGGCCGATGCCCGCACCCGCGGGCGCGCCGCCGCGCTGCAGCCAGAACAGCACGGCACCGGCGCCGACCAGCAGCAGTGCGGCGCCGGCCGCTGCGGCTGCGCGTACCCGTGCCCGCGCGTTCGCGAGCATGGCGGCCGCCAACGCGCCTGCACCGGCGAGGCCAGCGACGGCCAGCAGCGGCGTCCACGCCTGCCGGGGCAACGTCCACGACGCGCGTGCGACCCACGTCCACGTCACGCCGGGCGGCAGGCGCCGCTGCGCGTCCGGGTAGATACCGACGTGGCTGCCCGGATGCAGGCGCAGGACGTCGCCCGCCTCCGCGATCGCGAGGCGTGTGCGGCCGGCGACGAGCGTCTGTCCCGCGGCGAGGTGCACCGGGCGGCCGGCCAGCAGATCTTCACGACCGCCGTCCGTCAGCAGCAGCGGCACGCCGGGCGTCGCAGCGAGCACGACGCCGCCGTCGTCGCGGCTGCGCGCGACGGTCGCGGCGTGCAGAGGGAGGCCGGCGATGGCGATGCGGTTGCCGCAATCGAGATTGCCGCCGAAGAGCAGGGGACGGTCCGATGCGAGTGCGCGGGGCGCGATGCGGTTCCATAGCCCGGCGAGACGCGTGCCCAGGTGGGCGTCGGGGCAGGTCGGCTGCGCTACGCCGTCGCGGCGCAGCACGGCGCCGTCGTAGTGCCACGCGGTGCGGCCGGCCGTGAAGGACACACCGTCGGCATCGGCTGCGCGCACGTCGGCCTGCAGGACGCCCAGCTGGAAGCGCTGTCCCGGCGCCAGCACGACGCTGCCGCTGCGGCGCCGGCGCTCGCCGTCCAGTACGAGCAGCGGACGTCCCGTGCCGTCGTCGGCCGTCCACCAGCTGCCGTCCGCGGCGCGGCTGATGCGCAACTGGCCGCCGTCGCCTCCGGGCGCGCCCAGTGCGGCGTGGTCGAGAGTGACGCCGGCGCCATGGGCCAGCGCGACGTCGACCTGCGCGGGCATCCACGCGGCGGGCGCGCGCAGCAGCGCCAGCGCCTGCAGCGCGCACAGGGCGGCGAGTGCCGCGCCGGCGAGCGCGCGGGTCATGCCGCGCTCCGCATGGGCGCTGACACTCCGTCGATGCCGGCCGCGGCACGCGCGAGCAGGCGGCTGATCTCGAGCGCGTGGCGTGGTCTTCCTTCGGGCCGCGACGCCAGGAGAGTGCGCAGCAGGGCTAGCGCCGCGTCGTGGCCGCCCGCCCCCGCGTGGCCGGCGAACCGCGCGGCTTCGTCGGGAGCGAGGATCGCGGGCAGCGCGCCGCCGTGCCGGGCGCGTAACGCGGTGGCGCCCGCCGGGCCGTGCGTGCGATAGGCGTCGGCGCAGGCCGCGCAGAACCGCAGCGGGACGCCGGCGACCATCGAATAGAGCAGGGCACCCAGCGCGAAATAATCGCTGCGCGCATCCGTCCGGTACCGGCCCGCATCGTCGGGAAAGAACTGTTCCGGCGCTTGCCACGCGGCCGTGCCGGCATACGCGTGGGCGGCGCTGTCCTGCAGCGTGCGGTTGGTGCCGAAGTCGGCCAGTTTCAGCGTGGTGCCGTGGGCATCGACGAGGAGATTCGCCGGCTTCAGGTCCAGGTAGCGCCAGCCGTATTGATGGACTTTCGCCAGCGCGGCGTTGACCTGCGCCGTCCACGCCAGCGCCTGCGCGAGACCGGGGCCGGCGCCGCGCGCACGGCGCCGAGCGAGGTGGCCGGCGAGGTCGCCGTCCAGCAATTCCAGCGCCAGCGCGGGCTGGCCGTCGTGGGCGCCACTGTCGAGCAGGCGCACGATGTGGCGCTGGTCCCACGGTTGCAGCGCGCGCAGGAAGTTTATCTCCGCTTCGAAGGCAGCGCGCCATGCGGCCCGCTGCGGTTGCGGCGCGAGATCCATCTGCGTGCGGTTGACAAGTTTGACGGCGGCCGGCGTGCCGTCCAGCACGGACGCGGCGCGCCACACCTGCCCGTAGCTCGAACCGCCCAGCGGCGCCTGCAGGCGCCAGCTGCCTGCCGTCAACGTGATGATGTCCCCTGCTTCGACCATGTGTCCTCCGATGGCGGCGACGCCGCGTGCCGGGGCTTAGCGGGGGGCAGGAAAAAGCGGGACGGCACGCCGCGATGGTATGCTTGCGCCATGACTACCGATTCCGACATTGAGCTGTCCGGCCCGTTCCAGGCCAAGGACAGCAACGGCCGTACCCTCGACGTCAAGGCGATCCGCATCTTCGACGAGGGTTACGGGATCATCGACGTGTACGTGGAATTTGCCGCCAGGCTCGATCCCGGCGCATACAAGGACGCCGTGCTCGTGCGCCAGATCATCGACCGGCTGCGCAGCGTCGGCTACAAGGGGCCGGACTTCGGCCACAGCGACCCCGGTTTGCAGGAAAGCCGCCTGATCGTGCTCGAGGCGCCCGAGGAGTTTGCCGTGTTTGCCAAGAGCCGGGGCTGGAAGAATCTTGCCGAGGATTTCGACGATTGAGCAGGCCGCACGAAGCGGCGCGACATACCGCGAAGCGACGGGCGGGCTGGGCAACGAGAGGAAAGCCTGGAGGGTGCCCGTCCGTCGCTCAGGCGGCATGCGCAAGCGTGAGATGTTCCTCGAGGCTGACGGCCTATCACTCAGTTGCCATAGCTGAGCGAGACGCCTGCAGCGGAATGCGATTGCAGGAATACCCTGGCGGCCCCGAGACCGTTCAGATGCAGCTTCGAGTCAGTGCGCCACTCAACCTTCAACGGTACGGATCCACCGAGGATGAGGGTATGTCCTGCCGCGCCGTCCTCTGAACTCAGGGGCGGATTCGTCAAGTCATTTCGACCCGCCGCGCCGG
Organism: Massilia pinisoli; assembly: GCF_024753285.1. Taxonomy (GTDB): domain Bacteria; phylum Pseudomonadota; class Gammaproteobacteria; order Burkholderiales; family Burkholderiaceae_D; genus Telluria; species Telluria pinisoli. The sequence goes on from NZ_JANUGW010000020.1 coordinate 81,017, forward strand.
ACGCGCCGCAATGCAAGTCCGAAGACAGTCAGTCCAACTGCCAGCGCTGGCACGGAAGTAACGACGAGGTTGCCATCTGGTGTGGACCATGACACCACACCCGCTGTGATCAAGGCAGCGACAGATCCGAGGAGGATGGGTACGACTGGCGACTTGGGTGACAAGCGTTCGCCCTGATCTTCATGATTCACAGCCTTGTCCTCCAGCGTGCTTCAGGCGGCCGCGCCTGGCCGAACCAGGTCGTTCGTAAGACGCAGCGTACGGCCCGTAGTGCTCTCCTGGCAAGCCGGGTTTTGATAGACCAAGCAATCTCGTCGACCGTGCGCGATCGACCGAGGTCCAGTCCGCGACACGTATGAAAAAACCGCGCACGAGGCGCGGTTTGTTCGATTGCCGGCGATGGTCAGCGGCGCCAGCCGCCGTGGCCCCCGCCGTGATGCCAGCCGCGGTCGTGGTCGTAATAGCCGCGACGTTCGACGACGACGACGTCTGGACGGTTGTCGTAGTAATAACGCTGCGGTTCGACGTACACGGGGCGCGACTCGACGTACACCGGACGCGATTCCACGTAGACTGGCTGCGACTCGACATAGGCCGGTGCCTGCTGGTAATACCCGTTGGAATAACCGCCGCCCGAGTAGGCGTAGCCGCGGTTATTGTTGTAGTAATAATCGTCGCGCGTGCGGGCGGAGTTGCCGACCGCGGCACCGATGACGCCGCCGACGATGGCACCGTTGCGGCCACCCACGCCACCACCGATGGCGGCGCCCGCGAGCGCGCCCACGACCGTGTTCACTCCCCGATCGTCAGCCATTGCCGTGGAGGACACGGCAGCTGCGGCCAGGAGCATGGCACCAATGCATTTGTTCTTCAACATGGCTTGTTCCTTGCGCCTCAACGGGGGATCGGGATGATCACGACTACGCCAGGCATGCAAGCATCATAGATCGGGCGCAGAACAGTGCCACGGGTTAATACAGATTATTACATCTGCTTCCGCGACGGTAACATTGGGGCTTGCACTCGCCGCAGCCCACCCCATCTTGGAAGAATCATCGACTGTCCCGACTCACCATGGCGCGCCGACGTTCCTTCGTTTCCATTCTTGCCATTCTCGTCCTGTTGCACGCGTACATCGGCCTGCGGCTGTTGCCCGGGCTCGGCGCGGGGCCGGTCGAGATGCTGGCGGGGACGGTGCTGCTGGCCGCGTCCGCCGTGCTCGTGCGCATCGGTCTCGTCGCACCCAGCTTGCGGCGCACTCGCTGGTCGGAATCGCTGACGTGGGCCGGCTTGCTCGCGATGGGCTTGTTTTCGTCGCTGTTCGTGCTGACGCTCGTGCGCGACGTCGTGCTGCTCGTGGCGCTGGTCGCGGGCGCCGGCGGCCCGGCACTCACGCACGGCAGCGCCGTCGCCGTGCCCTTGCTGGCGCTCGCCGTCACGTTCGTCGGCTTCATCAATGCCCGCCGCGTGGCGCGCGTCGTCAAGGTCGAGGTGCCGATCGACGGCCTGCCCGAGGACTTGCACGGCTATTCGATCGCGCAGATTTCCGACATCCACGTCGGGCCGACGATCCGCCGCCCCTACTTGAACGCCATCGTCACGAAGGTCAATGCGCTGAAGCCGGACGCCATCGCCATCACGGGCGACCTCGTCGACGGCAGCGTGCAGCGCCTCGCGCCGCACACGGCGCCGCTCGCGCGCCTGTCCGCACCGGACGGCACATTCTTCGTGACCGGCAACCACGAGTATTATTCCGGCGTCGAGCAATGGGTGGCCGAGGTGCGCCGCCTGGGCCTGCGCGTGCTGATGAACGAGCACGTGATCCGGCGCCGGGGCCGTGCCACCCTCATGATCGCCGGGGTGACGGATTACACGGCGCAGCACTTCGAGCCCACGCACAAGAGCGATCCGCACCAGGCCGCGGCCGGTGCGCCGGACGACGTCGCGGTGCGCATCCTGCTGGCTCACCAGCCGCGCAGCGCGCCGGCCGCCGCCGACGCGGGCTTTCACCTGCAATTGTCCGGGCACACGCACGGCGGCCAGTTCTTCCCGTGGAATCTGTTCGTGCCGCTGCAGCAGCCGTTCGTGGCCGGCCTGAACCGTGTGCGCTCGCTGTGGGTGTACACGAGCCGCGGGACGGGGTACTGGGGACCGCCGAAGCGCTTCGGCGCGCCGTCCGAGATCACGCTCGTGCGCCTCGTGCCCGGCCGGGTGTGACGGCGCCGGCCGCGGCCGCTGCGGCATATATGTACGACAATATATTCCCCCAAAAACATGCGGATGCGTTATCGTTTTGGTTTTTCCACCGACCAAAGGATCGCAAGCATGAACCGCCTCCGTTTCCCCGCCTTGAGCCTGATCGCCGCCTGCCTGCTGGGCAGTACCGCGAACGCCGCCACTCCCGGTAATGACCCGGCCGCGCTCGCCAAGGTGCGCGACACGGCGCTGCAGAGCGATTACGCCTACCGGCAACTGGAGGACTTGACGGACCTCGTGGGCCCGCGCCTGACCGGTTCGCCCGGCGCGGCCGCCGCCGTGACGCAGGTCGCCGACGCGCTGCGCAAGCTGGGTGCGAAGGTCACGCTGCAGCCGATCAAGGTACCGCACTGGGTCCGTGGCGAAGAGACGGCATCGCTCGTCGATTACCAGGGGCGGCCGGCCGGCGTGGCGCAGAAAATCGTGCTGACGGCGCTGGGCGGCTCGGGCGCGACCCCGGCCGGCGGCATCACGGCACCCGTGATCGTCGTGCACAGCTTCGAAGAGCTGAAGGCGCACGCGGCCGAGGTGAAGGGCCGCATCGTGCTGATCGACGTGCCGTTCGACCAGAACATGGCGGACCGCGGCCTCGCGGGCACGGCATATGGCCAGGCCGTCGCTTTCCGCGGGGCCGGCCCGCGCATGGCGGCCGAGATGGGCGCCGCGGCGGCCCTCGTGCGTGCCGTTGGCGGCGCCGCGTACCGGATTCCGCATACGGGCCTCACCCTGCTGAAGGACGATGCGCGCATCCCGGCGGCGGCCGTCACGATCGAAGACGCGCTGCTGATCGGCCGCCTGGCCAAGCGCGGCCCCGTCACGATGCACCTGACCTTGACGCCGCAGATCCTGCCGGACGCCGACAGCTATAACGTGATCGCGGACTGGCCGGGCACGGACAAGGCGGACGAAATCGTCCTCGTGTCGGGCCACCTCGATTCCTGGGACCTGGCGACGGGCGCCAATGACGACGGTTCCGGCGTCGTGACGGCGATGGCGGTGATCGACACCTTGCGCAAGCTCGACTATCACGCGCACCGCACGATCCGCGTCGTGGCCTGGATGAGCGAGGAAAACGGCGGCGCCGGCGGGCGTACGTACGACGCCGTGTACAAGAAGGGCGTCGAGAAGCATTTCGCCGCGTACGAGGATGATGGCGGCTCCGGTCGCCCGTTTGGCCTGCGCGCGGGCATCGGCATGGCCGGCGCCAAGCTGCTGGCACCGCTGCAGGCCGCGCTGTATCCGATGGGGGCAGGCGCGTTCCAGCGCGAAGACGTGATCGGCGCCGGCGACCTGCACTTCCTGGAAGATTCCGGCGTGCCCAGCTTCGAGCCGTGGATCGACGCTTCCGATTACTTCAATTATCACCATACCCCCGCCGATACGTTCGATAAGGTCAATCCGGAAAACCTGCGCCGCCATGCCGCCGTGATGGCGACGACGGCCTGGTTCCTCGCGAATATGGAGCAGCCGCTCGGCCGCGCCAACGTCGCGACCGAGGCAAAGGGCACGAAGTAAGCCGCCCGCGTCACCCGACGTCGATGCGCCGGACCGCGCGCGCATGGCCCCGGAACGGCCTGCCATACACGGTCTGGATGCCGCTGGCAAAGTTCTGACCCCAGACGAGCGGGGGCCGCGTCTCGTGCGGCTCGCTCGACCAGTACCAGACACGGTCGAAACGTTCTCGCTGGTTGGCGAACAGCAGCGCGAGTTCGCGCCGCGTCGGTAATTCGCCGGCGAGCGCGGATGCCCATTCGCGCGCGGCGGGCCAGCTGACCTCGGATGCTTCGTCCGCCAGCAGCACCAGGTGGTAGTCGGGCTCGCCGTTCTTGCCGAGTATCACGCCGGCATAGGCTTCGCCCTCCTTCAGCATTTCTTGGATCCTCAGGTAATCACCCATCGCGCAACCCTTTCGTCATGTCTTCCGGTCTCGTAAGACCATCGATCGCCGCGCTTGGTTGCGTCGTGCGATACGACATAGCTCATAACGGAGTGCGCAACAGTCGATCTCGCTTTTCGTGTCGCCGCGATGTCGCGGGTCAGTCGTCCAGCGGCTTGGTGATCTGGGGGCCGTCGGCGCCGGCGCGGTTCACGGCCGTGCTCACCTTGTACCACTCGAACGCGTCGGGGGGCGCGGCGGCGTGGCGTGCCAGCTCGATCGCCTGCTGGGGCGACAGGTCGGGGTCGAGCCACAGCTGCGCGTCCTCGGCGTCGAGCACGACGGGGCGGCGGTCGTGGATGTCGAGCATGCCGCCGGACGCGTCGTCCGTCACGATGACGAAGCCCGCTTCCGCGCGGTTTTCCTCGAAGGGGCCGAAGTTGGCGACGGCCAGCATGAACAGCGGGCGGTGATCCTTGCGATGGATGTGCCACGGCTGCTTGTGGCCTTTCTCGCCCGTCCATTCGTACCAGCCCTCGGCCGGCACGATGCCGCGTCCGTTCTTGACGAGGCGCGACCAGTAGCGGTTGGCCAGCTTTTCCAGGCGCGCGTTGATGACGATGGGCACCTTGCCTTCGGCCCACTTGGCGCGGTAGCTCCAGAACACGTCGTCCACGCGCCGTTCGCCGTCCTGCACGTGCATGACGGGGCGATAGGTGCCGGGCGCCGCGTTCGTCGTCGGCCTGGACTCGCTGTCGAATACGGCGTCCGTCCACCCGATCAGGTTGGCGTAATGACGCGCCGTCTGGCTTTGGTCGAATCGTCCACACATGGGGCGATGGTAGCGCAGATGGGCGAGGGCGGTCGTCCGCCAGGGCACGGCCACCCGGGAGCGCCGCACCGGCGCTTTTTATGTTGTTTCGACAACGATTCGATTGCCGGGGATGCGGTGTGTCTGTAACATCGCTTCTTTGTCCGCAACCCCTTATTGCTGCAATGACCGACGTGTCCACAGTTGCCCCGCCCGCCGCGCCGACAGTCCAAGGCGCCACCAGCCGTGAGTTCCGGCATGACATCAACGGGCTGCGTGCCTGGGCGATCGTGCCCGTCGTCCTCTTCCATTTCGGCGTGCCCGGCTTCAGCGGCGGTTTCGCCGGCGTCGACGTCTTCTTCGTCATCTCCGGCTTCCTGATGACGCAGATGATTTGCCGCGCGTTGTGGAACGGCGATTTCTCGCTGATCGGGTTTTATCTGGCGCGCGCCGTGCGCATCGTGCCGGCGCTCGTCGTCGTGTGTGCCGTGCTGCTGGCCGCAGGCTGGTTCGCGCTGCTGCCGCCCGACTACAAGATGCTGGGCGCCCACACGGCGTACAGCCTGACCTTCCTGTCGGACATCGCGTTTTGGCGCGAGGCCGGCTACTTCGATACCAGCTCCCACGAGAAATGGCTGCTGCACACGTGGTCGCTGGCGGTCGAGTGGCAGTTCTACCTGCTGCTGCCCCTCGTCCTCATGGGCCTCGCGCGCGTGACGCGCAGCGCGCGCGCGTGGGGCAGGGCGCTGGCCGTGCTGGCCGCCGTATCGCTGGCGGCGTGCGTCTGGACGACGGCAAGCAACCCGTCGGCCGCGTTCTTCCTGATCCATACGCGGGCCTGGGAAATGCTGGCCGGCGGCCTCGTATTCCTGGCCGCACGCACGGCCACATATTCGCCCGGCCAGCGCCGCCTGATCGAAGGCGTCGGCCTCGTCCTCATCGCGGCGGCCATCCTCGCGTTCGACGCGGAGTCCGCGTGGCCCGGGTGGCGCGCCGTCGTTCCGGTGGCCGGCGCGGCGCTCGTGCTGCTGGCCTCACGCGAGTCCATGTGGACGGGCAACCGTTTTGCCCAATGGATCGGCCTCCGCTCGTATTCGCTGTACCTGTGGCATTGGCCCGTCTATGTGTTCCTCGCGTACATCGGCTTGCGGTTCAACGCGCTGGCGCTCGCGGCCGGCGTGCTTGCCTCGGTCGTACTCGGCGCCTTGTCGTACACGTTCGTGGAAAACCCGTCGCGCCTGGCGCTGCGCAAGCCCCGCCTCGACGCGCGCATCGCCACGCTGGTCGGCGCGGCCGCCTGCGTGGCGCTGTGCGCGGCCGGCGTGTGGCGGTCGAACGGCGTGAGCGGACGGTTCGCGCCGGGCGTCGAGCTGGCGGCCGCCGCGGCGACCGACGTCAACCCCGAGCGCGCCCGCTGCCACCAGAGCGCCGGTGCCACGTCGCCGGCCTGCCTGTTCGGGGGCACGGAGCGCAAGCTGTTCGTTGTCGGCGACAGCCACGTGGCCGCGATCATTTCCAGCGTCGTGGACGCGGGGCCAAGTGGCGCGGCCGGTGTCGTGCAATTGTCGTACGACGGCTGCGTGTTCATCCCGGGCATGCTCCAGATCCGCCCGCATCGTTTCGGCGCGCACGCCGATTGCAAGGGCTTCACCGACTGGGCCGCCAAGCAACTGGATGCGGCGCCGGCCTTGCCCGTGCTGCTCGCCGGACGGTATGCCCGCTACGCGTTCGGCCCGTTCGAGCTCGATCCGGACGTCGCCAAGCCGGAAGTGTATTTCGGCGGCCGGCCCCAAGAGTCGACCACGCCGGCCTTCCTGCGCGAGTTCGGACAGCATTTGACGGAGACCGCGTGCAAGCTGGCGCAAACCCGCACCGTCTACATGATGCGGCCGATTCCCGAGATGCCGGCCAGCGTCCCGCAATACGTGGCACGGCGGATGGCGTGGGGACTGGACTCGAGCCTGTCCGTCACGATGGCGCAGTACATGCAGCGTAACGGCTGGGTTTGGCAAGCACAGAACGAGGCGCGCGACCGGTGCGGCATCGTCATCCTCGACCCGACCGCGACCTTGTGCCATGACGGCGTGTGCAAGGCCACGCGCGACGGGCGTCCGCTGTATTCCGACTACGGCCACCTGGACGAGTTCGGCGCGCATCTGCTCGTCCCCGTCTTCGCGCGGATGTATCAGCCGGCGGCGCCGGGTCACAGCGGCGGCACGACGTTCTCCGCCCGGTAGCGCGTCACGAAGGCCGCGAGCTGCTTCGAATGGTAGCCCTGTGCCAGGGCGTCGAGGCGGTTCGCGAACGCTGCGTAGGCCGGATCGCGTTCGCGGAGGTACGCGGCGTGCTCGCGCACCTGGCGCATATTGCCGACGCGTGCCAGCTGCCACAGCGCCTCGATCTCCTCGGCCGGCGGGACGGCCACGCCCGCATCCTCGTCGGCCTGCGGCGCCGCTGCCTGCGCCGTGATCCACTTGAGTGACAACAGCTCGCCGACGGTGCGCAGCAGGGCGTCGTGGTCGATGGGCTTCGCGAGGAAAGCGTTGGCGCCGGCATCGCGGCTCCGGTGTTCGTCTTCCGGGCCGGCGCTGGCGGTCACGGCCACGATGGGGACGTTGCTCCAGCCCGGCAAGCGGCGGATCCGCCGCGTCGTCTCGTTGCCGTCCATCACCGGCATCATGATGTCCATCAGGATCAGGTCCGGCTTGAAGCTGTCGAGGAGGACGAGGCACTCCAGGCCGTTCGTCGCGGACGCGACGATGAAGCCGGCGTCCTGCAGCAGGTCGAGCAACATCGCGCGGTTCTGCGGCACGTCGTCGACAACCAGCAGGCGCTTGCGTTCGCCCTCGTAGCCGATCACCGTTTCCTGCGGCTGGGCGGCGACCGGCCCGCCGGTGGCCACCGGCACGTCGATCTCGAACGAGAACGTGCTGCCCTTGCTCGGCTCGCTGACGACGGCGATCTCGCCACCCATCAGGCGCACCAGTTGCTGGCTGATGGCGAGACCCAGCCCCGTGCCGCCTTCGCGCCGCTGGATGGACGCGACCTGTTCGAACGGCTGGAAGATGCGCCCAAGCTGCGGCGCGCTCATGCCGATGCCGCTGTCGCACACCTCGAAGCGCAAGCGCGCGATCGTTTCTCCGGTCTCGCCTGGCGGCGCCTCCGGCGGTGACGCGGGCAGGACGCGCAGGCACACCTTGCCGCTGTCGGTGAATTTCACGGCATTTCCAAGCAGATTGAGCAGCACCTGGCGCAGCCGCGTCTCGTCGACCGTCACGGCCGCCGGCACGCCTGGCGCGAGTTCGCAGCTGAAGGCGAGGCCTTTCTCTTCGGCCTTGACGCGCATGATGTTCGCGACGACCTGCACGAACGTGCCGAGGTGGACGGTGGCCGGATACAAGACCATCTTGCCGGCCTCGACGCGGGCCAGATCGAGGATGTCGTTGATGAGGGTGAGCAGGTGCTGCCCGCTGTCCTGGATGCTCGCCAGGCCGGCCGCTTGCCGTTCCGTGAGCTGTTCGCGGTCACGTCCCAGCAGGCGGGCGTACCCGATGATGGCGTTGAGCGGCGTGCGCAATTCGTGGCTCATCTGTGCCAGGAAATTGCTCCTTTGCCGCGCCAGGGCGACCGCCTCCGCCAGCGCCTTCTCGCGCGCCGCCGCCGCTTCCTTGCGTTCCCTGTCGACGGCCGCGAGTTTTTCCAGGCGCGTCTTGCTCGCTTGCAGGTCGGAGCGGAAGTGCAGCAGGCCCAGCGACAGACTGATCATGCCCGCGACGATCCACGCGGACACCAGCCAACTCAGCAGGGTCGTCTTCGACAGCCATTTTTTGCGGAACTCGATCTTCCGCACTTCGAACGTGACATCGTGGCCGATGCCGCTGCGGTCGTCCAGCTGCAGTTCCACGGCCGTGACATGGTCGAGGCGGGTATAGCTCTTTGCCAACGGAATCTGGCGCGAGAACAGCCACCAGTCCGCGGTGCGCAAGGCATTCATCGGGATCGCGAACGGAGGCTCGGACGGAACATCGATGAGCGCTTCGTTGAACCGCTGCGCATCCCAGCCGCCCCGCGCGGAATACTCCGGTTCGAAATTCATCAGGTGCAGCTTGAACACATGCCGTCCACCGCCCGAATAGCGCACGTCGAGGCCGATCGTGTCGTACCCGCTCAGGTCGAGCCCGTTGGCCGGATCGCCCAGCTCGAACAGCAAGTTACAGTATGGATATTGCGCCACGTCGGCCAGCACGCAACGCACGACGTAGGCGTCCTTGGTGACGGTGAGCGACGCCACCGACTTGCCGAACCCACGATTGCCGCGCTTCACCGCGCGGTCATCGCTCACGACGACGCGTGCCGGGTGCCGCGGGGAGATTTCCAGCGTGCGCGTCATCCCGAAATGCTGCCAGACCAACGAGATGGGCGTCGTCAGTACCAGGAGGATGATCAGGATGTGACTGATCCTCGTCGAGCGGGAAAGCCACTGGTTCATGTGCGTTCCGATCGGAAATCGGACAAGTGGATCCAGTATATACCCAAGCAATACATGAGTTGCACTAATTCGGTGCGTCACGCCGGCGGGACGGCGTCCGCGGCGCGGAAGCGCGCCACGAAGGCGGCCAGGTGCTTCGAATGGTAGCCCTGCGCCAGCGCGTCCAGGCGGTTCGCGAACGGCGCGTAGGCCGGGTCGAGCTCACGCAGGTACGCGGCGCGCGCGCGGATCTGCCGCATATTGCCGATCTGCGCCATCTGCCACAATTCCTCGACCTCCTCGGCCGGCGGGGCGACCAGGGCTGTGTCGTCCACGTCTGCCGGGGTGGCTGCCGCCGCGGCGGGTTGTTCCGTGACCCACTTCAGCCCCAGCAGTGCGCCGATGGTGCGCAGCAGGCGGTTGTGATCGAGCGGCTTGGCGAGGAAGGCGCTGGCACCGGCGTCGCGGCTTTTTCGTTCGTCTTCCGCGGCGGCACTGGCCGTCACGGCGACGATCGGCATGCCGGCCCAGCCCGGCATCCGGCGGATCTGGCGCATCGTCTCGTTGCCGTCCATCACAGGCATCATGACGTCCATGAGGATCAGGTCAGGCTTGAACGTGTCGAGCAGAACCAGGCACTCCAGGCCGTTCGTGGCGGCGGCCACGACGAAGCCGGCGTCCTGCAGCAAGTCCTGCAGCATCGCGCGGTTCTGAGGCACGTCGTCGACGACCAGCAGGCGCTTGCGCTCGCCTTCATAGCTCACCGGCGTTTCCTGCGGCGCCGCCGACGCCGGACCGGCGGCGGCGACCGATACGTCGATGTCGAACCAGAACGTGCTGCCTTTGCCGGGCGCGCTGACGACGTCGATCCTGCCGCCCATGAGGCGCACCAGTTGCTGGCTGATGGCGAGCCCGAGGCCCGTGCCGCCCTCGCGCCGCTGCGCCGTCGCCACCTGCTCGAAGGGCTGGAAGATGCGCGCGAGCTGTTCGGGGCTCATGCCGATGCCGCTGTCGGTCACTTCGAAGCGTAACCGCGCGGTGCTAGCGCCAGGATCGCCGGCTCCCGGTGCCGGCTGCACGCGCAGGGCGACTTTGCCGCTGTCGGTGAATTTCACCGCATTGCCCAGCAGGTTCAGCAGCACCTGGCGCAGGCGGGTTTCGTCGATCGTCACCGCGCTCGGCAGGCCGGGTGCGAGTTCATAGCCGAACGCCAGGCCTTTTTCCTCGGCCTTGACGCGCATGATGTCGGCCACGACCTGCAGGAACGTACCGAGATCGACGGCGGCCTGATGCAGCACCATCTTGCCCGCTTCGACCCGCGCCAGGTCGAGGATGTCGTCGATCAAGGTGAGCAGGTGCTGGCCGCTCTCGTGGATTGTCGCCAGGCCGGACGCTTGCCGGTCGCTCAGGTGGCTGCGGTCGCGTCCGAGCAAGTGCGCATAGCCCATGATGGCATTGAGCGGCGTGCGCAACTCGTGGCTCATCTGCGCCAGGAAGCTGCTCCTCTGCTGCGCCAGCGCGACGGCCTCGGCCAATGCCATTTCGCGCGCGGCCTCCGCTTCCTTGCGTTCGCGGTCGATGGCGGCCAGCTGTTCCAGGCGCGTATTGTTGGCTTGCAGGTCGGAGCGGAAGTGCAGCAGGCTGAGCGCCAAGCCGAGAATGCCGCAGGCGATCCACCCGCCCACCAGCCAGCTGAGCAAGGTCGTCTTCGACATCCACTTGCCGCGGAACTCGATCTTGCGCAGCACGACCGTGAGCACCTGCCCGGTGGCGCTGTAGTCGTCCGTCGACAGTTCCACCGATGTGACGTGGTCGAGGCGCGCATAGCTCTTGGCTAACGGGATCTGACGCGAGAACTGCCACCAGTCCGCGGTGCGCACGGCACTCATCGGGATCGTGAACCGGGGCTGGTCGGGGAGGTCGATCAGCAATTCGTTGAAGCGCTGGGAATTCCAGTCGCTCAGCGTGGAAAACTCGGGTTCGAAATTCGTCAGGTGCAGTTTGACGACGCGGCGGCTTTTGCCCGAATACGACATGTCGAGGGTGACCGTGTCGTACCCGCTCAGATCCATGCCCTTGACCGGATCGCCCATCATGAATTGCAGTTTGCAGAACGGATAAGCGGCCGCCGAACCCAAATGGCAACGCATCGTGAACGCATCCCTGGTGACGGTCAGCGTGCCGACCGAATTGCCGTTCGAGTGGTTGCCACGCGTGTTGTCGCGGTCGTCCGTCACGCGGACGTTATACGGATGCTGCGGGGAGATCTCGAGGGTGCGCGTCATCCCATAGTGCTGCCAGACCAGCAGGATGGGGGTCGCCAGCACCAGCACGATGACCAGAGCGTAGCGGATCCTGGTCGAGTGGGAGAGCCACTGATTCATGGGCGTACCGATCGGAAATCGGACAGATGGATTCAGTATATACCCAGGCAATGCCTTTCCGTAATGGTTCCGGGGAGACGTCCCTCGACCTGTTGCCACGTGGAGGAATTTCGCACTTTTTTTGTGCATCCGAATGACAGGCGCAGTATCGTGGGACGTGACGCCGTCGCATCGGTGCCGGATCGCCTGCCAATGCCTTCGGGCAGCTCGACCAGACAAAAAGGAGGCACAGGGAAACCGAAGGAGACAACCATGAAACAGTTCCAGAGAACGGCTATTGCCGTCGGCGTGACCCAGCTCGCGGTCGCGGCCGGTGGCGTGGCGTGCGTGCAGGGCGCGCGCGCGCAGGAAGCCAAGCCAAACATCGCCACCGTCGTCGTCGTGGGCCAGCGCGCCGCGCTGGAATCGGCGGCGGCGCGCAAGAAGAGTGCGGACGAGATCGTCGATTCGGTCGTCGAAGTCGACATCGGCAAGCTGCCGGACAAGTCCGTGACGGAAGTGCTGCAGCGCGTGGTCGGCGTGACCATCGACCGCACGATGAACGTGGCCGACCCGCTGCAAAGTGTGCACGATGGCATCAACCACTTCGCGGCCGAAGGGACGGGCGTCTCGGTGCGTGGCCTGTCGTACGTGCGTTCGGAATTGAACGGCCGCGACGCGTTCTCCGCCAACGGCGGCCGCTCGCTCAGCTTCGAGGACGTGCCGCCCGAGCTGATGGCCGGCGTCGACGTGTACAAGAACCCGTCGGCCGAGCAGATCGAAGGCGGCATCGGTGGCCTGGTGAACCTGCGTACCCACCTGCCGTTCGACTTCAAGGGCCGCAACGGCGCGGTGTCCATCGAAGAGTCTCGCTCGCAACTGCGCGGGAAGTATGCGCCGTCGTTTTCCGGCCTGCTGTCGAATCGCTGGAAGACGGGGTTCGGCGAGTTCGGCGCATTGATCGACATCGCGCGCTCGCGCATCGACACGCGCAGCGATGGCCTGCAGATTTCGCCGTACATTCCGCGCACCGACGCCGTGACGGGCGACACGAGCGGCGCCCGACGCTGGATATCGAACGGCGGCAGCTGGACGACGAACAACTTCGAACGCGAGCGCGACGGCCTGTACGGCGCGCTGCAGTGGAAGAAGGACACGCTCTCGTCATACCTCACGTATTTCCGGTCGAAGTACGACATGCACACGTCGGAACACTCGCTCGCGGCGGGCGCTAACCCGGCCACGATCATGCTCGATCCGGGGGCGACGTTCAATGATCAGGGCGCGCTGCTGGCGGGCACGATCCGGGCGCCGCAGGATCCCGGTGTCGGGTTCGGCGTCCAGAGCCGCACCGCCGGCCGCACGTCCGACACGCGCGACGTCGCCTGGAACCTGCAGTGGCGCGCTACCGACCGCTGGACCTTGACGGGCGACCTGCAGCACACGCGGGCGACGACGTTCGGCTACGACAACCTCGTCAGCCTGGGCGGCTACATGCCGAAAGAGGGCGTCGATTTCCGCACGTCGCCGCCCACGCTGACGTTCGACGCGGCCGACCGCGCCTACCTGGCCGACCCGAACAATTATTATTGGAACTCGGCGCAGGAGCACCGCGACGATGCCGTCTCGACCCAGAACGCGGCCCGCCTGGATGCGAAGTACACGTTCGACGGCCCGGTGCTGAACGACGTCCGTTTCGGCGTCCGCTTCACCAACCGCGACGCCGACACGCGCGCGACGCACGGCAACAGCCAATGGCACGAGATCACGGCGCCCTGGGCCGTCGGCCACGACGGCTGGCAGCCGTTCAGCCAGCTGGCGTACCTGAGCGACCCGCGCTTCGCCGGCGACAAGGTGGCGCCGCTGCAGTTCAACGACTTCTTCGGCGGGAAGACGGCGCCGCCGCCGGCCATCGTCGCGGCGAACATGGCGTTGTCGGCCGGCGCGCCGCCCCCAGGCTTCGCCCAGTTGCACGAGATGGTGAAAGTGCTCTGCAATATGCCATGCTCGGGCGACGCGCTGTGGGAGTATGCGAAGTTCGGCGACCCCGAGAGCCTGAACCAGCAGCACGAGAAGACCAAGGCCGCCTACGCCCAGCTGCGCTTCGGCTTCGACGACCTGCGCTACCCGGTCGACGGCAACGTGGGCGTGCGCGTCGTGCGCACGGACATGTCGGCGGCCGGCTATCTGCTGTTCTCGCCGCCGGATTCGTCCAAGGTGCCCGGCGTGCCGTCGATCGCCCCGCTGTCCAATCGGACCAGTTTCGAGCACAAGTACACGAATGTGCTGCCCAGCCTGAACCTGCGCATGAAGGCCAGCGACGGCCTGCAGTTCCGCGCCGCGTTCTCGAAAGGGATGACGCGTCCGGACTTCTGGCAGATGCAGACCTACACGACATTGAGCCAGAACGTGCACACGCACACGGACAACGCGACGAACGCGACGGTCCTCGACAGCATCGACTACACGGGCACGGCCGTGGGCAACCCGATGCTCAAGCCGACGCGCTCGAACAACATCGACCTGACGGCCGAGTACTACTTCGGCCACGGCGGCCAGGTGACGCTCGCATTGTTCAACAAGCGCCTGTCGGACATCATCATCGGCAAGACGTCGGTCGTCACGCTTAACGATTCGACAGGGCAGCCGCACGACTTCGCCGTCACGTCGCCCGTCAACGGCGCGACCGGCCGGGCGAGCGGGGCCGAGATCGGTTACTCGCAGTACTTCGACAAGCTGCCGGGCCTGTGGTCGGGCTTCGGCGTGTCGGCGAACTACACGTACATCGACAGCCGCCAGGACCTGGGCAAGCCCCTGGCGCAGGTCTGGTGCACGCCGCAGGACACGAACGCGTTCATCGCACGCGATCTGTCCGGGTGTGATACGGATGGTCGGCTGCTGAATGTGGGGAGCGTGCCGCTGACGGGGCTGTCGAAGAATGCGTTCAACGTCGCGCTGCTGTACGACAAGGGGCCTGTTTCCGCGCGCCTGGCGTATGGCTGGCGATCGAAATATCTGCAGGCCGTCAATGCCTACGGCACGAACGGCGGGGACGGCATCGACGCGAATCCCGCCAGTCCGCGTTTCGGCCAGCCATACTCGGTGCAGTATGCGTTGCCGACGTGGGGCGGGGCGTATGGGCAGCTCGATGCGAGCTTGCAGTACAAGTTCACGGACAACCTGAACCTGTCGGTGCAGGCGACGAATCTCACCAATGCGTTGTACAAGCAGTACATGCAGCAGGGGATCGGGTTGATGGAGAGGGGGGCGTTCTATACGGGGCGGCGGTATTCGGTCCGGTTGGGATACTCGTTCTGACGCGCGCCGCATTGCTGCGGCTTTGGACGTACCGCGGGCAGGCGCCGCCCGCGGTACGGGTCGATCACTCATTCCGCGACGTCGAAGCCCAGTTTTCTCAGGGCGCGTTCGGCGGCCTGCTGGTCCTGCACCGCGTTGCCGCCGGAGATGCCGATGCCGCCGATGAGCTTGCCGTCCTTCACGATCGGCACGCCGCCGCCGACCGGCACCAGGCGCGGACGGTGCGCCAGCTGCGCCACCGTGCTGTCGGCGAGGATCGCATTCCACACGTGGGTCGCGAGGCCGAACGAGGCCGCGGTCCAGGCCTTGTCGATGGCGACGTCCACCGTGAGGAAGGGTGCGTCGTCGGCACGGTCGAAGACCTTCAGGTGGCCGCCTGCGTCGGTGACGGCAATCGTGACGTTGATGCCCAGTTCGGCGGCCTCGGCGCGGGCCTCGGCGACGAGTGCGCGGGCGGCCTCGGTGGAGATGGTCGGCTGGTTGATGGTGGCGGTGATGTTAGCAATGGACATGGCGTTTTCCTCGGTCGTTGGGCCGATCGTCGTCGGCAGGTGGTGATACTGTAGCGGGCTGCATCTGGTTTGATAATCCGGTCGCGACTACAATGATCTTCAAATGAAACTTGAAAATACGGACGACCTGAGGGTCTTGATCCACACTGCGCGCACGGGGTCGCTGACGCGGGCGGCGGTGGCGCTGGGCGTGACCGCGTCGGCGGCGAGCGCCGCGCTGAAGCGCCTGGAATCGCAGTTGAACGCGCGGCTGTTCGAGCGCTCGACGCGCGCGATGCGTCTGACGGAACAGGGCCGCGTCATGCTCGACTATGCGCAGCGCGCATTCGACCTGCTGGACGAGGCCGAGGCGCAGGTGGGCGCAGACCAGGCCGCACTTGTGGGCACGGTGCGGATCGCGGCACCGTCGGACCTGGCGCGCAACGTGCTGCTGCCCTGGTTCGACGACTTCCTGGCGCTGCATCCTGGCGTGCAATTGCAAGTGCACGTCGGCGACCGCCCGAAGGACGTGGTGCGTGACGAGGTCGACATCGCACTGCGCTACGGTGCGCTGGCCGATTCGCAACTGGTGGCGCGCACGCTCGCGACGCCGCGCACGGTGCTGTGTGCGGCGCCGGCCTACCTGGCTCGGCGCGGCACGCCGGCGACGCCGCACGATCTCGCCGCGCACAACTGCCTCGTCTTCATGCGCGGCGACCGGCACCACCGGACCTGGCATTTCTCGAAGGGCGGCGAACGTGTGGACGTGCGTGTGAGCGGCGATCGCAGCGTGGACGATGCTTCGCTGGCGCACGACTGGGCACGCGCGGGCCACGGCATCCTGCTCAAGACAGGGATCGAACTGCAAGGCGACCTGGACAGCGGGGCGCTCGTGCCGCTGCTTGCCGAGTGGGAAACGGACGTCTATCCGCTGCACGCGCTGCTGCCGAGCGGGCGCTTTATCCCGGCGCGCGTGCGGGCGTTGGCCGACTTTCTGGCGCAGCGCTTTACGACTGATCCGACGAATTCGTTCAGTCCGCGCTGAACCGCGTTTCCAGCCCGTCACACCGTGATCCGATCATTTCGGCGCTGATCGGGATTTCGATTTTTAAATATCCTCGTTCCCCGGGATGTTACGATCCTGTTGGGGTTGGATAGATTTTGCGTAAATTTGCTGCTGTAAAATTTGACTTCCCAAACTCTCGAACACCATGATGAAGTCAAAATTATTTGGCGCCTGCCTGATTTCTACGATTTGCTGCGCAGCATACGTCTACGATGTATGAAGCGCACCGACGAAAATCACCGAGGTATTTTCGTATAATCAGGTTGGAGGGGGCGACGTTGCCTTCAGTGTCGCGAACCCGACCACTAATTGTCTGGCGGGTTATTGGCTGACAAAATCCAACCCCGGGTTCAGCGCGAATTATGCGATCATTTTGGGGGCTTACTGGTCGCAAAATTCGGTCAAGGTCGTCGGGCTGCCTGATCAAAAGTGGACCGGCAGTTCGTCCACTTTTTGCAAGGTATATGTGATTTCTCCCGCCTAGGAAGTTCCGGCGGGATATTCGCGATAAGTTTCGTGCGGCTGTCCGGACAATTCAATTATTCGTAAAATGAAAGATAAGATCGTCGCGTTTGTCGGCGTTATTCTTAGCTGGTCGGTGATGGCGCAAGTGGGGTACAGCCAGGACGCGGGACAGATCGCTGAACTGTTCGCGGGTCAAAACGGGTCGATCGCGATCCGTGTAAGCAACGGCTATAAAAATGCGATCGCCGCAGGCCAGTGCCCGTCCAGTGACGGTACCTGGGCGGGACTCGTTGCTTCGAATTCGTCGATCAAGGCGGCAATCGCCCTGCTCAACTGCCTCGGTTCTGAAAACCTATAGAAGGGGTAGGCAATTCCACAAAATGCACTTTGCACCGTTACAGTTCAGATGGTGCATGAATCGGGGCTCAACGCGTATCACGTCGATGCTCCAGTTGAGCGAAACGCCATGCCTCGGCCGTCGACACATCGCCGCGTTCCCTGATGTGATATTCAGCGCTCCCGCGAGCCTTGAGCGATACGCCGCGTTCCGCCCTCGAGGTGGCATTCGCCTCGATCCCGCGAGCGCGAAGCTCCGCAGCGAATTGCGCCTCCCATCAGTCGTGTGACGGTATACGACTTTATTCATCTGGCGTCGACCGCCACGGATACCGTCAAAGCTCTGCGCTGGACAGCGCCGACCTGAGACAAACTGAACAATGAAATTTGCGCTGTCATAGGGAAGACGACAGGTTTGGGGACAGCAGGGAAGGGCGAGAGATAAATCGATGGTGCCCGGAGCCGGGATTGAATCGCCTAGATTTACAGAGGCACCAAGGTCTGCTTAACGGAGATATTGAACAAAATATACCGTCAAAAATACCGTCAAGTTGACTCGTGTCATCGGTTCGGTCCCACTGTCCCGCATTTCGGTCCCACTGTCTCGCGTAAATACTACCATGCGAATGCTATTGGTGACGGCGATTGAGAGTGTAGCGCGGGTGGACGAACAGAGAGTCAGCAGCTCAGACACGATACCAGAAGGAATGAGAGGCTCGAAGCAGGCGAGGCGCGTATATCGCTGCGTGACCGCTTACGTCCAGCTGGCGCACGTTTGAACCCTAAGCGTTGGTCCGGGCATACAGGGGCCGTTATCCATTCGGGACACTGCAATACCATTCTCGCCTCTTCTTATACGGTGACATGCGCGGTCGCGGCGGACGTTGCCCGTTCGTGCAAGCGAAGCCGCTTTGGGCTGGACCCGTCGATCGTCAAGGGGATTCGCGATTTGCTGCAGGGCGAGATTCGGACGCGTGCCAAGGAGACGACAGAGGGTTGCAGGTCGACGTCAGGGTGCCCCTTGCAGTTATCGGCACGTCAGCATGACTGCGGGCAGTAAATTGCCGCCGAACAGGTCATCAATGTAGCGACGAGAAGAGGGCCATCATTTAGCGAGATATAAGTAAACTACTTTGTCCGCGGAAAAATAGACAGCGCCATGAGGATTAGTTAACGCATACTTGCCATTGCCAAAGGACTTAATTGCTCCCCTAACCTTGTCGTCGTTCACAAATGCTACATTCCAAATGGTCTGACCATTTTCCGCTGAATGCTTGTGCTGTTCAAGCGCTGCCTCAACGATATCTATCATGCGAAGCCTTAACAACTTGTGGATGAATACTTGGCGCAATCAATCACGGAACGGAATCGGCCGGTTCACCTGTATTCCCGCGTCACATCATCAATTCGTTATCACAGTGCTCGTTTTGGTTTTAGTTCATAGAGCATAGGATCCCTTTTGGCGCAAGAAACGGTCTTTGGAAATCAAACTATCAATTACTCTCGCAATTTCCGGGAGACAGGTTTCGGCTCCATTCATGATATCGCCACTTTCACTGTACGTACATTACCACTTGGTTAGTTTACGCAGTTGTAATGTTCGAAGTAGCATGTTTCGGTAACCGGTGCTCGCTTCGATGGCGTAAAACAGAATGGCCGGGGCTCATGAAGGCAGTTGTGACGAAAAGTTATTATGTGGTCCTTGAAGCATGCAACACAGGACTTTCCTCATACTCGGACTCAAATCCATTTGTCTGTAAGTCAGCCAGTCCTTAGTGCAATCGTCAGACTTCTTCGACGAGCTTTTTCTCAGTTTGGGTGCGGCAGGATTTTCTCCTACAGATGCGCAGCCTTTGTGGATACGCGCTGGGCTATCATTGAAGGCGGATCCAGCGTTCTGGTGATCGTCGGCTCAGGCCGCGGACGTGGTCAAGATTCCTTCTGGAATCTCTACAGGCACGTATGCGAGTTCGTGTTCCTTGCACGAGCCTGAAAAGGGTAGGGCCACGGCCCCGTCTGCCGATATTCGCCGTCAAAAGATATAGGCGATAGCCGCGCTGGAGCTTGACGAGACACGTTTGGCCACAACTGGGCTAACAGCCACTTTTCCAGCGTAATAGGTTCCGGTTAGCTGGAGCGTCCACGCCCAGTGACTGTCGAGGTGGTGTTCCCAGCCTACGCCCGGCACCAACCCATACAGCCCGGCGCCTAGCCTGTAGACGGGGTGGGTCGTCCGTGCCGCCTGAGGCGGCGTTACGCCGAAGTAGGCCTGGTTGTAGCGACCATCGCCCCACCAGGCATCGAGGTCGATGGTGACGGTGTCCGGGGCGGTCTTGATCGGCGTGAGTTCGACGCCAAGCCTGTAGCGGTTGCGGCGTGCGCCCTCATGCAGGGCGGCTTCAGTTTCAGCGCTTACCAGGAGCGATGGCGTCAATTGTTGCGCGAGGATAGTGTGAGACGTGGGTGAGCCGGGCACCTCTCCCATACCTGCAAGTCGGTCCGATCCGGGACGCCAGCGGTTGTCCCTGTCGAGTCGACCGAAGTCATAGTAAACCGACTGCGAAACATAGAGCCCCGAGCTCGATTGGAACTGTAGGCCGATCCCACGCAACGTATCCGCAAACAGGACGCCACGCTGGATAGCCAGGACCGGGACAGGCAGAACGTGCGCGATGGCTGCGCCCGGATAGCGTGCCGCGTACCCAAGCCCTATGCCGACCGTCAATTCGGTGCGTTCACCGAATATGCTGGGTTCACGTGGCGTCGACGCTTCGGACTGCGAATTCAAGGTGGGCACGTCCGCGTATGCGTGGAGGCAACATATCGCGATGCTAGTTGTGATTACAGCATGCCGCTGGAAGTTCGGTGTCATCTGGGATTATTGTTTGGGAGGTGCTTTTGAACTTTGGGCATGTACCAGGGGCGCGCGCGGCGCGATCCCTGTTAGCTGTGACACACATATGGCTTCGCGCAGCCGGCCACCTGTGAGTGCGCACGCCGGTTCGGTGTCATGGCAAGAATGCCGAGGCTGCTGCGCCTACGCCAACCAGCGCGGCGCTGGCGGCGCCCCACAATAGCCATCGGCGCCGAGTCAGCACAGTGATCGCGGCAAGCGCGATGCCAATCTGGAGGAAGCCCAACGACAAAGCGAGACGCTCGTGCGGGCGCAGCTTGGCGTCGGACTCGTGTGCCAGGCGCTGTGATTCCACCTCCAGCCGTCTTGCTTCCCTCTGCACCTCAAGACGCTGTTTGTTCTCGAGATCGCGTTCATCGGCGAAGCGCTGGCGCACCGCCGGATCCGTCGCTAGCGCCGCCATGCCGTTGGCAATGTGGGACTTAGTCGATTTCGACTGGTAATACGCCCACTGGTCGCTGGCACGCGTCTGCAAGAGAATGCTCTGGTTCTTCAATACCAGGGCTTCCGTCTGCGCATTGCCGCTTGCATAGTTGACGATTGCGCCGACGGTCGAGAGTACTGCCGTCATCAATGCAATCCGTTGGGCCAGCGGGTCGCGCTGTTCTACCGCATGTTCGATGGCGTGGTCGTGTGGGCCTTCAATTTCGAAATCGTCATCCATGTATATCGCGCGTGTGAGTTGCCGGAGCGTGATCTCGCTCGGCTGGAAACGAAAATTTGTTCAGCTTGGAGAAAAAATGGACTGAAATTGGCATGCAATGGACAAGTCGGCGCGTGCGCTTGTGATTAGAGTGCGGCAGCGCCATGTGGCAATTGATCTCACCTAAGGGAAAAATGCCTTAATTGATTCGACCAATAATGCCGGTGCGGGCAAAAGCTCGGTCATCGTTCGACCGTGCCGCAAGTGAAAAACCGCAACCGCCATAACGAAGTCGCCGCGTTTGGCGTGGCGTTCCAACGATGTGCCTGATCCTCGTTTATGCCCTGCATGTCGCAATCGCCTGCGTGCCGCCCCTTCATATAACTGACTACCAAAATCGGCGGCGCTTATCAGTCAAACCCGTCAATCAAGTCCTCGGCTCTTGCGCTGGTATGTCCATCGCTCCGGTTGAAATAAACCACCAAGTATAGCCGCGTAGTTTCGCGTCCATCATTACAGTTCAGCAAACTGTATGAATCACATCTGTTTGAATTACGAGTTCGCAATGATTACTTGATCGCAATGTTAATACGTGCGTCCCTGCCTATGATTGCCACCGATACGCGCACGGTGTCGTGCGCAGCGTTTTTAATGGGACAAATTATGTGCATTCGTCGAGTCATGGCTGCGCCGATTATCGTATCGGTCGTGTGCATTCTCCTGTCGTCCTGCGCCCAGCCATTGGGCAAGGGTACCGTTGACTGGGATCACGGAGCTCGTCGAGGTCATGTGCTCGAGGTACTGAGCCCCGATGCTGCCCGGTCCGTCGTGCAAGCTTGCACTGCGCAAGCCGATGGCGTGGACGCACCTCAGCGCTTCGCGAAGGTGAGGTACCGTGGCACACGTCTGCATCATACGGTGGTGGCCGCACTGCCCAGCAATGTCGAAGCACACGTTGGTGACGAGGTCGAGCTGTGGCCAGCAAATTGCGCGGAAAAGCGTATGGCACGCGTCGAACGCGTGCTCGCGGAACCCGTCGCACCTTAAGGTTTGATGATGCCGTCGATTTTACGTCTCCGGCTCGCGCCGGTGCTGCTCATCTCCCTGCTGGCTGCATCCGCGAACGCCCAAGTGCTTCGACTGGAGCAGGCGATCTCGCTGGCCGAGCAGCACAATCGGGACTTGAAGCTTGCCGCCATCGGCGTAGACAGCGCGGGGGCCGCAGTGACAAGTGCAGCGGCGGCTCCCAACCCGATCTTGACGCTGCAGACCATGAATATCAATCCCGCGGCCGGCATCGGCGCGGGCACCTTGCGTAGCAAGACCGTTGACAGTACCGTGCGCATCGACCAGGTGATCGAACGCGGCGGCAAACGCGGCCTTCGTACGGCAGCCGCCGTTCGGCTCCAGGACGCGGCGCGTGCCGACCTCGATGACGCGCGTCGCCAGTTGCGCCGCGATGTCGCTGCGGCTTACTACGACCTACTTGCGGCCCAGGAGCGTCAATCGATCAGCGCCGATGCGGCCATGTTGGCGGAGAAGGCGGTGGCTGCGGCGGAACAGCGCCACAAGGCCGGGGACCTGGCGGGCAGTGACAGTGCACGGTTGCGAATCGATGCGCTACGTGCGCGCAACGATGCGGACGATGCGGCCTCCGCCCTCGACGAAGCGAAACGTGCGCTTGCGCTCCTGCTCGGCCAGGACAGCGCGGTCAGCCTCAGCGCAACTGGGCCTTGGCCGGACACGCTCCCGGCACGAGTCGCCGACGACGCGGCGCTTGTCGACGCGCGTCCGGACGTACAGGCTGCGCTCGCACGCGTCCGGGCCGCCGAAGCGTCACGCGATCTGGCTCGGGCGGGCCGCACGCGCGACGTCACGGTCGGCGTGCAGTTTGAACACTATCCAGCCAGTACAGCCAATCCGCAAGGGAGCGGCAACAGCGTTGGCATCGCTGTGCAGGTACCGCTGTTTGTGCGCTACACGATGCAGGGTGAGATTCGCAGTGCCGAGTCGGCGCTCGATGCGGCGCACGAAAACCTCGACAAGGCCCGCCAGGCCGCCCGCGCCGACGTGGCGCGCGCCCGCGCGCAGGTCGAGGCTGCGGCGCGGAGGGTCGCGCGCTACGACCGCGACATCCTGCCCGCCACGCGCAAAGCCGCTGACGATGCCGAATTTGCGTTCGCCCACGGTGCGCTCGGCGTCATGGACGTGTTAGACGTGCGCCGCGCGTGGCGTGCCGCCCAGTTGGACGCGCTTGCCGCGCGCGCCGACTTTGCCAAGGCCGTGGCGGCGTTGGAAGCAGTGTTGCCCCGAAATCCCACTTGATGAGCCTGCAACCATGAAGACCCTGACGTATGCCGCCGCAAGCGGCCTGCTGCTTACCGCAATCGCTGGCGCCTGTTGGACCTGGCGCAGCCACTCCACGCAGCCCGTAGCGCCAGCGCCGCGTACACGGACTGTCGAAGGCCCGATCGCGTTCGCTGCAGACGATCCCCGGCTGTCCTATCTGAAGATCGCGACTGTGGACGCCGGCATGCTGCCGGTGGCGGAGCCGGTCGCCGGCCGCATCGCCTACGACGAGACGCGTACGAGTCGCATCGCGTCGCCCGTCCTGGGGCGCGTGACGGGCCAGCGCGTGGAGATCGGCGACAGCGTACGCGCCGGCGACCTGCTCGCCGAACTCGATTCGCCCGAGCTGGCCGCTGCGCAGGCCGATGCGCGCAAGGCCGACGCCGACGAGGAGCGCAAGCGCCTGGCGCTGGCCCGCGCCCGTATGCTGCTCGACGCCGACGTCCTCGCGCGCAAGGATTACGAAAGCGCCGACGCGGACTACCGCCAGGCTGACGCCGAGGCACGGCGCGCGCGCCAGCGCATCGCGAATCTGCACGCGCGCGCAGCCGTCGACGGCCGCTTCGGGCTGCGCGCGCCGATCGCGGGCATCGTCGCCGACAAGCAGATTAATGTAGGGCAGGAAGTGCGGCCGGACCAGCCGAATCCCCTTCTGGTCATCAGCGACCTGCGTCACGTCTGGGCCATCGCCGACGTGCCCGAGCGCGTGGCTGCGGGGCTGAAGCGGGGGCAAGCCGTCTCCGTCGCGACGGACGCTTGGCCGGGCCAGGCCATGCGCGGCACGATCGACCGCATCGGCGTTGCCGTCGATCCGGTCACGCGCCGCGTGCAGGTGCGCTGCGCCCTGGACAACGCGGACGGCCGCCTGAAACCGGACATGTTCGCGCGCATCGCCTTCCTGCAGGACGGCGGTGCGGCCAATGCGCTGGCGCTGCCTAACACCGCGCTGTTCACGGACGGCGACGATACCTATGTCTATGTCCAGCGCGCCGCCGGCACGTTCGAAAAACGGCGCGTGCACGTGGCGCTGGGTGGCGCGCAACGCTCCTTCGTCGATGCCGGCCTGCGTCCGCGCGAACGCATCGTGACGGAAGGTGCCCTGCTGCTGAATGCGGAAGGCGAGAACCATGCTGGCTAGGCTGATCGACGCCGTCCTCGCGCAGCGCGTGCTTGTGTTGTTCCTGACCGGCTGCCTCGCTGCCGTCGGCTGGCATGCCCTGGACGACCTGCCCATCGAAGCGTTCCCCGACGTACAGGACGTGCAGGTGCAGGTGGTGACGCAGTTGCCCGGCCAGGCGGCCGAGGAAGTGGAACGGGTCGTCACGCTGCCCATCGAACGGGAACTGGCGGGTGTTCCGCGCCAGACGCAGCTGCGTTCCGTGAGCATCGGCGCGCTGTCCGTCGTGACGCTGACGTTCGCCGACGGCACTGACGATTATTTCGCGCGCCAGCAGGTGACCGAGCGGCTGCAGAACGTCGTGCTGCCGCCCGGTGTGCAGCCGTCGCTGGCGCCGCTGTCCACCGCGGTCGGCGAGATCTACCGCTACGTGGTGGAAGCGCCCGGCATGGACGAGAGCGAGGTGCGCGCGCTGCAGGACTGGGTGCTGCGTCCTGCGCTGCGCGCCGTGCCCGGCGTGGCCGACGTCGTCAGCTTCGGGGGCACCGTCAAGGAATACCAGGTGCGGGTCGACCCGCTGCTGCTCAACCGCTACGGCGTCACGCTGGACCAGGTGCGCCAGGCACTGACGAACGCCAGCGCCAACACAGGCGGTGGCCTCGTCAAGCGCGGCGACGAGGCGCTCGTCGTGCGCGGCATCGGCATCTTCGACCGCATCGACGACATCGGCCGCACCGTTGTCACCGCCAGCAACGGCCGCACGGTGCTCGTGGGCGACGTCGGCGAGGTCACTATCGGTCACCGGCCGCGCTCCGGCGTCGTCGCGTTCAACCAGCAGGGCAGCGTCGTCGAGGGCATCGTGCAGATGACGAAGGGCGCGAACGCATCGAAGGTCGTGGCCGCCGTGCGCGCCGCCGTCGACGCCCAGGGGCGCAAGTTGCCGTCGGGTGTGCGCATCCGTACGATCTACGATCGCAGCGACCTCATTGGTCATACGGTGCGTACGGTCGCGGAAAACCTTGCGCTTGGCGCCGCGCTCGTGATCGCGATCCTTGTCGTCTTCCTCGGCAACTGGCGCGCAGCGCTGATCGTGGCCGCCGTGATTCCGCTGTCGCTTCTGTGCGCGTTCATCGTGCTGGACGCGCGCGGTATTCCCGCGAACCTGATCTCGCTGGGTGCTGTCGACTTCGGCATCATCATCGACAGCGCCGTCGTGCTGGTCGAGGCCCTGCTCGTGCGCCTGCACCTCCAGTCGCACGCGGCACGTCCGCGTCCAGCCGAGGCCACGATCAAGGAGACGCTGCTGGCGCTGGGCCGCCCGATCCTGTTCGCCAAGGCGATCATCATCGTCGCCTTCATCCCCATCTACACGTTCCAGCGCGTGGAGGGCAAGATATTCGCGCCCGTCGCGTTTACGCTGAGCTTCGCGATGCTGGGCGCGCTGCTGCTCACGATGACCCTGATGCCGGCGCTGCTCGCGTGGGCCCAGCGTGTGCAGCCGCTGCGCGAGCGTCCGAACACGTGGCTGCCGCGCCTGCAGGCCGCGTACGAACGCCTGCTGCGGCGCGCCCGCGCGCACCGACGCGCTGTGTTCGGCGTCTCGGCCGCGCTGCTGGCGCTGACGGTGCTGCTCACGCCGCTGCTCGGCAGCGAATTCCTGCCCAAGCTGGACGAAGGCAACCTGTGGCTGACTATCGAATTGCCGACGTCGAGCGCCTTGGAAAACACGCGCGCCGTCGAGAACCGCGTGCGCGCGATCCTGCAGCGCTACCGCGAGGTGGGCAACGTCGTGTCGCACGTGGGCCGACCCGACGACGGCACCGACCCTAAAGGCCCGAACAACATCGAGATCCTGGCCGACCTGAATCCGCGCACGGATTGGTCGTTCCCCGACAAGGACGCACTGGTGGCGGACATCGCGCGCCGCATCCACGCGCTGCCTGGCGTACCGACCAATTTTTCACAGGTCATCGAAGACAACGTGGAAGAAGCGCTGTCCGGCGTGAAGGGCGAAATCGCCATCAAGATCTACGGACCGGACCTGGCGGTGCTCGGCCGCACCGGAGACCGCATCGCGGCCATCCTGCGCACGATTCCGGGCGCGGCCGATGTGGAAGCCGTGCGCATCGGCGGCCAGAGCGAGCTCGATATCGCCGTCGACCGTGACCGCGCCGCCCGCCTTGGCCTGAACGTGGGCGACGTCAACGCGGCGATCCAGGCCGCACTTGGCGGCATCGCCGTCAGCCAATACTATGAAGGCGACCGCCGCTTCGACCTCACGCTGCGCCTGGCGGAAAAGGACCGCACTTCGCTGGACAGCATCGGGGCCCTGCAGATCGGCCTGCCCGGCGGGGCGGGCAGCGTGCGCCTCGCGGACGTCGCACGCATCGAAACGCGCCAGGGCGCCGCTCGCATCGCGCGCGAGGACGGCCAGCGCAACGCATCGGTGAAAGCCAACCTGCTGGGCCGCGACCAGGGCAGCTTCGTCGCGGAGGCGCAGGCCAAGGTTGCCGAGCAGGTGCATCTGCCGCCGGGCTACCAGATCGCCTGGGGCGGGCAGTTCGAAAACCAGCAGCGCGCCGCCCGCCGGCTGCGCGTGATCGTGCCGCTCACGGCCTTCCTCATCTTCGCCCTGCTGTTCGGCGCGTTCCGCTCGATGGCGCGCGCCCTGCTCGTGCTGGCGATCGTGCCGTTCACGCTCGTCGGCGCCGTGGCCGGCCTCGCGCTGGCCGGGCTGCACTTCTCGATCTCGGCGGCCGTCGGGCTGATCGCCGTGGCTGGCATCTCCGTGCAGAACGGCGTGATCATGGTCGAACAGATCGTCGAGGCGGCGCAAACGGGCCAGTCCCCGTGGGACAGTGCCGTCGACGGCGCCGTGGCGCGCCTGCGGCCGATCCTCATGACAGCGCTGATGGCAGGCCTCGGCCTGCTTCCAGCCGCCATGTCGCACGGCGTCGGTTCAGAAACGCAGCGGCCCTTCGCGGTCGTCATCGTGGGAGGCGTCGTGTCGGCCACCGTGTTCACGTTGTTGCTGCTGCCGCTGGCCTACCCGTGGTTCGCGGCGCGCGGGGCGGCGCCTGCGCATCCCCATCCGAAGAATGAAGGTGCCGCCATCGACGCGGATGGTGCACGCGAATGCGTACACTGAGGGTTGTCCGGCCTGGACTCGGGGGCCAGGCGGTTCCCGGTGCTAAGCCGCGCGCTTGAAAACCAAAGTGGTGTTTGTTCCGCCGAATGCGAACGAGTTGCTGATCGCGGCATGGAGTGCCGGCGCCACGTGGCCGGGATGGCGCACCAGTGTGACCTTGCAGTCGGGGTCTTGCTGCTCGCAATGCATATTGGGCGGTATCGCGCCGCGGTATATCGCCAACACGGTGACGATGGCTTCGAGCGCCCCTGCGGCACCCAGCAGGTGCCCATGCATGGATTTCGTCGAGCTCACTGCGAGGCTGCCAATCGTATCGCCCCAGACGCGTTCGAGCGCCGTGCACTCCACCACGTCGCCGATGCGTGTCGCGGTGCCATGCGCGTTGCAGTAGCCAATGTCGCGGGGGGTGAGGCCGCTGTTGAGCAAGGCTTTCGTCATGGCCTTGACCTGTCCGCCAGCGTCAGGTTTGGTAAGGTGGTTTGCGTCGCACGAGACACCGCTCCCGGCGAATTCCGCATAGATGCGTGCGCCGCGGGCAAGGGCGTCATCGTAAGGCTCGAGTACCACAAAGCCCGCTCCCTCGCCGAGGACTAGTCCGGTACGATCGCTGCTGAACGGACGGCACGCACGCGAGGGCTCGTCATCGACCCGGGCGAGAGTTTGCAATGCATGCCAGGCTCGGATCGCCCCTGGGACCAGCAGTGCTTCAGCCCCACCCGCGATTGCGCAATCGATCTCGCCGTATGCGATCGCTTTGGCGGCTTCGGCAAGTGCAATGGCCGATGACGCGCACGCGACGGAGTAGGTGTATACCGGACCATGGAGTTTTTCGCGCATTGCCACGTGTGCCGCCGGCGCGTTTGGCATGAAGGCGGGCACCGACAATGGCGGCACGCGGCCGGATTCGTAATGACTGCGGAACGATTCTTCGACTGCCGCGGCGCCCCCCATGCCGGTACCGACATACACGCCAGTCGACGCGTCAAGAACACTCATTCCAGAATCGTCGCGTGCCATTTGTGCAGCCGCTACGGCGATCTGGCTGACCCTGTCCACGCCAGCCAGTTGCAGCCGTGTGAACCAGCGAGATGCGTCGAAAGGCGCTCGTGCCACCGGGGTCGCTGGTGCGTTGTCAGCCTCCCACAGCGTGACAGCCGAGCGACCGGCGAGCAAGGCATCGAAGACATCCATCGGGTTATTGCCGTGTGGCGACACCAGTCCGATGCCAGTGATCGCAATCCTGCGTTTCATGCTTGCTGGGACAGCCGCAGGTCGTTGATTGCCGCCGAAAGTTCCGCCAGCGTATCGATGTTTTCCGGCCGATCGGGAAACTTGACGTCGAACTCCTCTTCGATCGTGAAGAGCAGTTCGGCCAGTGCCAGAGAGTCCAGTCCGTATTCGGCCAAAGGACGGTCGGGTAAAAGCGACGTCTTGTCGATGTCGAACTTGTCCTGAAGCAGCTGCGTGAGTTGGTCTAGTGTAGTCATTTTAGAATTCGAAAAGATGTTCTGGTGATACGGATCGGCGCGCATTTTTCTAAAGGACGAGCACCGGCTCGCCCCTCGAGGCAACAACGACTTCGGCCGAGACGCGCCGGCAAAACCGGTCGAGCAGGGCGGGGATCTGCTGACGCTCGTTATCGATAGTGATCATGTGATAGCTGTTTTCCAGGACGACAAGTTCCTTGTCGATCTGTGGTAACGCGTCAAACAGGCGCCTGACACCGCCGAGGCTGCTGATCTCGTCCTCGCGTGCATGGATCATCAATATGGGGCAGGTCAGTTCGTGCAAACGAGCCCTGACAACTCTTACCATGCGCTCGGCCTCGCGTAATGCGCGCAGCGGTATACGTGCCGGGCCTGCTGCCGACTGGTGTCGTTCGTGGAGCTCACGTGCGATCCATTCACGGATCCGCGCGTTCTTTACGCCATACGGCTCACGCTCGGCCACGGAAAAAAAGCGGTCCAGTCCAGTCCAGTACCCGATGTTGCGCAAATGACGAAGGGGAGACACCCCCCAACCGTCAAACTCGAAGCTCGGTGACATCAGCACCAGCCCTGCAACTCGCTCAGGCGCTCGGAGCGCCAGCGCGGCGGCCAGGACACCGCCCATGCATAACCCGCCGAGTACCACTGGAGCGTTGCCTGGCGCCTCGGTATCGAGGACGCTGGTCGCAGCGGTAAGCCAGTGTCGCCAGTCGGGTACAAGTCCGCTCGCAAGGGTGTACCCCGGCACCGTTACCGCTTCGTACGGTAAGCCTTTGTTACGAATGGAGTGCGCGATCAGCCCGAACTCTTGCGGCGAGGAGACCAAGCCGTGAAATAACAAGAGTTTGGCAAGCGAAAGATTTTCCGGTGATCTCATTCGACGACGTCAGATTGTTGCGGTGTTGGCGAGATGCCAACATTCTCAACACAGTATCGCAGATCGCATAGCGGATGGAATTCGTCGCAAGGAGGTTTATCATTACGGATTTGTAATGCTACGCGCCGGTGCGCGACTCGATTCAATGAGATTGAAGGGCAGGCGGCCGCCTGCAGGCCAACGGGCCGCTGCGGGCGCCCGGCAGAGCGCTCATTCGTGCACCGCGTGTGTCACCGGGATCTGCAGCGGGACGAACTGGCCCGCGTCGTAGGCGGTGGCATAGGTCTGCCAGTCGGCCGCTACTTGGGTAGCCATCCTGGCCGCCGCCTCCGCGACTTGGCGGCGCCATTTCTTGCGGCCGGCAAAGGCAATCAGGGCGTCCGCCGTCGCGGACTGCTGACGACCGCTGCTGCGCAGTTGCGCCCAGGCCAGACACTGGCCCATCATGTCGAGCGCGCCGTCGAACAGCTCGCGTTGGGTGCAAATATGGTCGAAAGGCAAACGATCCTCGCTGGGCTGCAGGGAGCGAAGCACAAACGCCTCGCCGGCATGTATGAGCGGATGCAGAGCCGCGGCGGAGACTGCCTGCATGCGCTGCTGGATGCTGGTCACCCGCTTGGCTTCGTCGCCCCAACGCGGCTGGAGCTTCGGGAACTGGCGCCCTAGCGATGATGACTGCATCTGCTTCAGGTCGAACAGATAATTACCATCTGGAGAGCCTCGTCCTTCGACCAGTACGACATAGCGGCTCAGGCCCAAGCTGCCCGTACCCGCGATCCGGCGGGCGACGTCGAGGACGCGGAAGAATTCCGGATTCTCCTGGGCTGCCCCGAAGCGATGCACGGTCGCAGCCACGATTTCGCGTTCCGCAGGAGGTATCGCGAGTGCGCGCCGGCCGTCGGTCAGGAGGCGCCGGCGGCGCCGTGCCAGCCGGGTGCGGCTGTCCAGGTACGCCACGCGTGTGCGGTCACGCAACTGATCCAGGAGATGGCGAACTACGCCACGCGCTGCGTCGCGCTCGATCCATCGTGCCTTGCCACAGACCAGCGCCTGTCCATATGCGCCGACCAGCCGAGCGACCGCCGCGCCTGCGGCTTCCTTGTCCAGGCCCAGCGCATCGAGCCCGACATGCAGGCTGGAACACAGGCGTACGAGTTCCCAGGTAAAAGGTGCCAGCGCGGCTTCGTCGAAATCATTGATATCGAAGTAGACGAGACGATTGTCGCCCTTGTAGCTGCCAAAATTTTCAAGGTGCAGGTCGCCGCAACACCAGGCCGACGGTGCATCGACGTCAAAGCCGGATTCCGCCAGCCGGTCATAGAACAGGTGGCAGGTGCCGCGAAAGAACGAAAAAGCATTATCGCGCAGTAGGCGATATTTCATGACGAGACGTTCGGGCTCGCGGCCAAGGTTCGCCCGCTGGATACGCTTGACGATGTTCATCAGTTTTTCCTATCTCCCATCGGCCGGACGTCGACCCGGGTGTCGCATTGAGCCACCACGAGATGCAAACCTCGATCATGTCAAACGATGCGTAGCTGATCAATGACCCTTTCCAAAAATTAATACGCTTCAGGCATTCGCGCGCCGCCCGTTGGCAGCACCAAAGGGCCTTCCGGCAAGTGCGGTCCTACGCGCCGCACTGGCTCGTGGCGAGCACATTCGGCCGAAACCCAGCTATTCGTGGGAAGCTTGCTGCAAACACCATCTGCTGGTGGATCAGGGGGGGCTCCAATCGCAACCTTCAGCCTGCCGCCGGCAATGTGATCAACGCTGTCTAACGGACGCCGCCGCTGATCAGGTCCAAGGGTGTGGCCGGATTTATTCGGTGGAAAAGTTGCTGATTGAACAGCAAAATGCATCGATCTCTCATCGCGTCGGGTTTGGCTTTGCAAATCGCTGCCGTGCCCAGCTGATCAGGCCTGGCAGGATAGACAGGACAACGACGCCAAGCAATACCGCTGAAAGATGCGCGTGTATCCATGCGACGTTTCCCAATTCATACCCGCCGCCGACCAGCAGCACGGCCCAAAGTATGCCGCCGCACACGTTGTAGGTAATGAAGCGCCCAAAGTGCATGTTACCGAGCGCCGCCACGAACGGCGCAAAGGTCCGCACCACAGGTACGAAGCGAGCCAGGATGATCGTCCGCGGTCCGCGACGCTGAAAAAATTTTTGCGTGCGCGTCAAATGGTCCTGGTTGATGAAGCGACGCTCACCCGTGCCCCCAGCCAAGTGCTTACGCAACATCGTCCCCATCGCGAAGTTTGCCATGTCGCCGCCGATCGCAGCGGCCACGACCGCAGCAAGTAGAAGTGCCAGATGCAGCGCCCCGCCGGCGGCCAGCGTGCCCGCCACGAAAAGTAACGAATCGCCCGGCAGGAAAGGCAGCACGACGACCCCGGTCTCGACGAAGATGAAAGCGAAGATGATCACTACATCCAAGTTTTACCTGGTTATCGAGACCGGACGAGTTCTCAAGAAATGGACTCGTCTCCACATCGCTCGCATTTCGTCAAAGCCTGTTGCGCCGTTTCCCATGTCGGCGGTCGATTCCGCGATCTCCTGGTGGCTGCCTTGTATGCGCTACTGTACAGCTTGCAATGGACATTAATCGCTGCTGGCGTCCATTTTCTACGCCGGGCAATGGACAACGCCGAAAACCGCTATCGCAAACATATCAGGGGCTTTAGTACGGTTCGATTTGTTGCACCAGTTATAGACGATCGTCTCCTCGACTATCGCTCTACTTTCATTTCTCATTTGCCACATTGCTAGGCTAATAAATGTTTACGGCAGATGCGACAACTCAAGAATTGTAAAAATATGTAGCGTTATAATTCGATAGATTTCACACAAAAATTACTGTTAGCATAAGGCTAGCTGCACGAGTTCAGATGTCGTAGTTAGCTTCAGGCAACCATGAAATTTTATCGCGGAAGCATATTTGATACGTCATTGAGTTCTAATTGTCTAGGGGAGAAAAATTGAGTAAAAAACTTGCTTTTTTGCTAGGGGCAGCTATTTTTTCGTCAACTTGTTTGGCCGAAGACCGCTTGGAAGCGGGTCAGGCGCTTGCTTCTGGCGCGTTTTTAATGTCCGCCTCAGGGGCATACCTGCTTTCGATGCAAAGCGGCGGAACGCTGGTCTTATTACGGCAAGATGGATCCACGGTGCGCACCTTTGCTAATGGAGGAACAGGAACAATTTTACTTATGGCTGTAGACGGCAACTTGGTTGAGGTTACACCCACTGGAAAAGTTGTATGGAGCACGAAAACGAATGGAGCTTGCCCTTGCCAGCATCCTCCTGCACTTACCTTATTGGATTCTGGAAACATGATTATATGGGCGGGCCAACCGCCTTTGTTGAATCCTAAATTTATTTGGCAACTGGGAGACGATCCCTCGCCCCTTCCCGTTAATAACGCTATGACGTCGTATACTTTCCCAGGAACCCGTCCCGGCAGCATTCCCGATCCGGTTATGCCACAGTCGCTTTAATATGCAAGAAGAATTTATGAAAAATTCAATAGTTTTTGCACTTTCCACGGCAGCGATACTTGCCTCGCAAAGCGCCTTCGCGAATAACCCAGGCATGTTCAGTAGGTCTTGCAGGTTTGACCAAATTCCAACGACGCAAATAAAAGTCATAGCGAACACTTTTTTTCTTTTAGCAGGTGCTCCAACAGAACTTGCCAGTTTATACGAACGGCCTAATGATCAGCCATTTTACTGGATACACGAATCCATAACCACCGACTATTTTCAAGTACGCTATTATCTGATCGCCAAAAGTCAGCTGTACGTGAAAGGCAACCCTAATTATGGCGACCCCACCAGATTTAATGTTGCCAAGGTATATCGATCTAACTGGTCGGTTGAGCAAATTCGTAAAGAAATACAAAATGACCCGAAATTTTCACCTGCCTTAGCAAACCGCGGGCCTACACCGTGGTATAGCGCGAGAGCTGGAGATCCGCATATTTTGGTAAAATGGTGGGATGTAAGTGACCCCGATGAACCAGTAAGTCCGGAACTCTTTTTAGTGAAAGGCAGACATTTTTACTATGACCCTCGCGCCGGCGTTCAGGTTGATTTGGGAGAAACCAACTCTCAAGATTGCAATCTAACAACCTGGGGCTTTGCTATTTTTGATCGATAAGATGAAAAACACCCTCATAACACTAGCCCTCATGGGCACAACAGCTATCAGTGCTGCGCAGACCACAAACGCATATCAGGGGGCGAAAGTGGATCCCCTTGAGAGTAGCGCCCGGCCATTGATTTTTCCTGCTCAAATTGACGGCGAAGTCCGACATGATCGGATTATCCGGAAAAGAGATATCACTGACGATCAAAGAAAATCAGTTCTGAAAGGTACAGAAAAAACGCCGGAAGGATATTTGAAGATTGGAGGCTCAACTGAAACGATCGATCTCCCATCATCTTTTGCGAATCACCCTCGCTTTCTAAAATCGCAAACTAGTCGTTCAAAGCCTGCGACTGACGACAGTTTGAAACTCATCGGTACACTTAAAGAAGACGATTTCCGCACAGATTGGCAGTTTCAATACAAGACTTTTGACGTGACGTTCACTGTTTGGAACTATAAGAAGGCAGGCGCAACGATAACCGTATTTGAGGATTTTCTTAACCAAACGGTCCAAGGAGTACCTGCCGCGTTGACACTTTCGCAGGCTGAAAAATCTGCAAAGGTATTGTGGAAGCTAACTTGGTGGAAGGACGGTGTTTCATATGAACTTTATATAAACGATTTGCTCGGTAGGAATAACAAGCCTAGTATGTCACCAAAGGAAATTATTAGTATAGCTCAGCTTGCTTTGGACAAAACAAAGGGATAGTTGAGTCGGCCGTTCAGATGATGGTTGAGAGAAACAACGATTGCTCAACCATCTCTACCAATGTCTTTGTATACAAGGCGGTCAAAACCGCTTCGTAATATACAACTCGACAGCGCGCCCGTTTCGCGGAGCGCTTTCAGACTGTCCATTTTTGGAAAACTTGGGGGGTAAGTTGCGTACACCCATGCGCCATGCGCTGCCGTCATCCCCGCCAGTTTGGTATCAAGGTGCAAGATCCAGCTCAAAGCTGTCTGGGCCATGTCATTCGTCAAAGTGGTTCCCGTGTACGTGAAAGACAGGCCCAAGTTTAACGGGACGGTCCGGCCGCACGATTCAAATAATGACGCGAGGATCCGGCTCAGTACGAGCTAAGTCTGCCTGTGTAGCTTGTCCACTGTGCAAATTCTTGCACTTTTCTGGAGAAGCATCATGTACCGCTACACCAAACATTCCCTGCTGGCCATCGCCATCGTTGCGATCGGCACTGTCGCCTATGCCGCGAAGGGCGGCATGGAAAACGACGCCCTGGCGATCACCAAAGCCAAGATACCGCTTACCCAGGCTGTGACCGTCGCCGAGCAGCATGTGAACGGCAAGGCCTCGCGCGCCGAATACGAAAACTCGAAGCAAGGCTGGGTTTACGACGTGGAGGTTGTCAGCGGAGCCAAGGTCTTCGATGTCAGGGTCGATGCCGCCAAGGGCACGGTTATTTCGTCCGCCGAGGACAAGGCGGATCACGACGACGACCACGACAAGCAGGATTGATTTTCCGACAGCATGGCTGGATCGTCTCCCAGATGGACGGTCCAGCCCGGAGGCCTCATGGAATCACTAGACCAAACATTATTTATTTGGCTCAACGCACCGGAGCACCCCAGCGCTTTTACGCTCGCGCTGGCCATCTTCTCTGCTGAGCACCTCATCTGGGCGGCGCCGCTCCTGATCGGCATTGGCTGGCTGCGCGGCGGCGAGGCCACCCGCAAGACGATGCTTATTGCCACCGCATCGGGATTGCTAGGCTTACTCATCAACCAACTCATCGGCCTGGTCTGGTCGCATCCCCGGCCTTTCATGATCGGGCTGGGCCACACGCTCATTCCGCATGTTGCCGACTCCTCGTTCCCCAGCGACCACCTGACGCTCTGGTGGGCGATTGCCTTCAGTTTCTTATGGCAACGGAATCTGCGAATCGCCGGCAAGGCTTTGGCCGTGTTGGGTATCCTTATCGCCTGGGCGCGCATCTACCTGGGAGTGCACTTCCCATTCGATATGCTCGGCGCCATCGCTGTCGCTACGCTCAGTGCCTGGCTGACCTTGCGTGAAGCGCGCTGGTATCTGGAGCCAGGCTACCAGTTCGCCACCGGCATCCATCAGCGGATCTTCGGCAGATTGATCGCATTGGGCTGGGTGCGCGAGTAAGCCTATGTCCGGGCTAAGGCAGCCCGGTCAGACTGTTGCCAAACCATTTCGCATCGGCAGGAGAACACCATGAACAAATTGCCCATGAGCGGATCCGAAGGCTGGCTCAACAAGGTCCCGGAAATCACGTTGTCGTTCTGGATCATCAAGATCATGTCCACGACGGTGGGCGAGACCGGGGCGGACTTTCTGGCGGTCAACGCTGGTCTCGGGCAAGGCATAACTCGTACGGTGATGGCCGCTTTGCTGGCAGCCGCCTTGTTTGCACAGTTGCACACCCGTCGCTATACCCCGTGGATTTATTGGCTGACGGTGGTACTCGTCAGCGTGGTCGGCACCCAGATCACCGATCTGCTGACCGATGGCCTGGGCATCAGCCTGTACATCAGCACTTCGGTGTTCGCCGCGGCGCTCGCCATGATCTTTTTCGCCTGGTATCGGGTCGAACGCACCTTGTCCATCCGCGACATCGTGACACGTAGCCGCGAGCTGTTCTATTGGGCCGCGGTCCTCTGCACATTTGCCCTTGGCACCGCCGCTGGGGATCTGGCGACCGAGGCATTGGGCCTGGGCTTTACCTGGGGCGCGGTCGTGTTCGGTGCGCTGATCGGCATCACCTATGCCGCGTGGCGTATGGGGAATAATGCCGTGCTGACGTTCTGGATCGGCTACGTCCTGACCCGTCCCTACGGGGCTGCCCTCGGCGACCTGCTGACACAGGCCAAGACCTACGGCGGCCTCGGCATGGGGGCCATGTGGACCAGTGCGCTGTTCCTCTCGGTCATCGTCATGCTCGTCGCCGTCGCGCAGATCGGCATGAACGGGAGCCGCTCTGCCCAAGGCGCCGAGTAAACCTCTTCCCAATCTCAAGGAGAAATCATGTCATTGCAGCAGTCAATCCTTCGTCCTGTGGCAGCTGTGTCGGCTGCCGTACTCCTGGCGCTGGCTGCCGGTTGTTCCAAGTCGTCCGGGCCGAGCAACGCGAGTACGGCACCTGCGACTACGGCCCCGACCACCTCGGCACCGCAGGGTAAAGCGGCCTCCAAACTGGGCGACCTGTCCGCGTTCCGCAGCATCGCCACGGACGTCGCCGCCATCGTTGACAAGGGTGATCTGCCCGCAGCCAAGAACCGGATCAAAGACTTGGAGGTGGCCTGGGATGCGGCCGAGGCGGGATTGAAAACACGGGCAGCCGACGACTGGCATGTGCTCGATAAAGCGATCGACAAAGCGTTGACTGCGCTGCGCGCCGATACGCCAAGCCAGGCCGACTGCAAGGCTGCAATGGGAGCCCTGTTGAAAACCTTCGATACGCTCGAAGGCAAGGCCTGACCCGTGAGTGTGATCATGAACACATCCACTGAACACGCGCTGGCCAAGGTGCCTGAAGTCACGCTGGGCTTTTGGCTCATCAAGATTGCTGCCACGACACTCGGCGAAACCGGCGGCGATGCCGTCTCGATGTCCATGCACCTGGGCTACCTGGTCGGCACAGGCATCTTCGCGGTGATCTTCCTCGCGACCGTCGTCGCACAGGTCAAGGCCAAGGCCTTCCACCCCTTCCTGTACTGGACCACCATCGTCGCCACGACCACCGTCGGTACGACCCTGGCCGATTTTGCGGATCGTTCGCTCGGCATCGGGTACGCTGGCGGTTCGGGTCTGTTGCTGGCCTTGCTGCTCGGTTCGCTTTTCATCTGGCATCGCACCCTCGGCTCGGTATCAGTGAGCACCGTCAGCTCGCCCAAGGCGGAAGCCTTCTACTGGCTGACGATCATGTTCTCCCAGACGCTTGGCACGGCGCTGGGTGACTGGACTGCGGATACGGCGGGCCTCGGCTACGCCGGCGCGGCCGTCGTGTTCGGCGGGTCGCTCGCTCTGGTCGTGGTGGCTTACTACTGGACGAGCGTGTCCCGCACGCTGCTGTTCTGGGCGGCGTTCATCCTGACCCGCCCACTGGGTGCCGTGGTCGGTGATTTTCTGGACAAGCCACCGAGCGCGGGCGGTCTGGCGCTGAGCCGCTATTCGGCATCGGCCTCACTGATGGCCTTCATGCTGACTGCGATCCTGCTGTTCAGGCAGCGGGCGGCCAGGACGGTGCATTGAACAACGATTGGACGGAGGGGGAATGCGGGTATTGCTGGTCGAAGACGATACGATGATCGGCGAGGCGATCCAGGGAGCATTGAAGGATGCGTCCTACGCCGCCGACTGGGTGAAGGACGGGCCAACCGCTCTCACGACGCTTAGCTGTCAGCACTACGACCTTGTGCTGCTCGACCTGGGGCTGCCTGGCAAGGATGGGTTGGAGGTGTTGGCCAGCATCCGCGCCAAGGACAATCCGATTCCCCTGCTCATCATCACGGCTCGTGACGGTCTGGATGATCGCCTGCGCGGACTGGACGGCGGGGCCGACGATTATGTGTCCAAACCCTTTCAGATGGCGGAACTGCTGGCTCGGATGCGAGCCGTTTTACGGCGCAAGGGTGGCACGGCAGCGCCCGTTCTCAGCAATGGCGTGGTGTCCCTCGATCCGGCCACGAAAGAGGCCGGCGTCGGCGGTGCGCCCCCGGTGCAACTGTCCAACCGTGAGTTCTCGCTTCTGCAAGCCTTGCTGGTTCGGCCGGGTGCGATTCTCTCGCGCGGCGAGCTGGAGGATCGCATCTATGGTTGGGGGGAAGAGGTCGAAAGCAATGCTGTCGAATTTCTGATCCATGCGCTGCGGCGCAAGCTCGGCAGCGAGGTCATCAAGAACGTCAGGGGGATCGGATGGATGGTCTCAAAAGACGTTTGAACGAATCGGTTCAGCTCAAGCTGTCCTTTACCCTATCGCTGGCCATCCTCGTGGTGGCCATCGTGGCCGGCGTCTTCTCGTTCCTGTCCGCCTTTGATGAGGCCCACGAGCTGCAAGACGACGTATTGCGCCAGGTGGCACAGCTCATGGATCGTCAGCGGCTGTCGCCGAACGCGCCGATCGCCGGTATTTCCCTCAAGAATACTGATGAAGAATCGCGCGTGATTGTCCAGCGCTTGGGTGAGGTCAGTCCTTCGACGTTAGGCGTGGACGCAGGAGGCGTGCTCTCACTCCCGGTGACATTGGCGGATGGATTGCACACGCTGGAAGTGGGTGGCGAGACTTTCCGCGTGCTGATCAAGACCACGGCAGCCGGCGAGCGCATCGCCGTCGCTCAGGAATCCGGCTTCCGCAACGAAATCGCCCGCGACGGGGCGCTGCGCACCGTGATGCCCTTCCTGATCCTTGTTCCGGTGCTGCTGCTGATCGTCGCCGACTTGGTGCGCAAGATGTTCCGGCCTATCGCCGCGCTCTCCAGGGAAATCGATCAGCGCGCCGAACAGGAACTGCACCCGGTCGAAGACTCCCACTTTCCCGTCGAGGTACGCCCATTCGCCGTGGCGATCAATCGGCTGCTCGCCCGAGTCGGCCAGTCCATGGACTCCCAGCGCCGCTTCGTGGCGGATGCCGCGCACGAGCTGCGTTCGCCATTGACGGCCCTATCGCTGCAGGCGGAGCGTCTGGCAGACGCGGAAATGTCCGGCCTGGCACGCGAGCGGCTGACAGTGCTGCGGCAAGGAATCGCGCGCGGCGAGAACCTCCTGGATCAGCTCCTGACCTTCGCCAGGGCGCAGGCGGCCGCCGACTTGCCGAAGTCGCCAGTATCTGTCCAACGCGTCTACCGCCATGTGCTGGAAGACCTCATGCCGCTGGCCGAGGCCAAGAACATCGACATCGGTGTCGAAGGCGCACAGGATGCCGAGGTGTGCGTGGGCGAGCTGGACATGTTCGCCATGATCAGGAACCTGGTCGATAATGCCATCCGCTACACCCCGGAGGGAGGGCGGGTCGACCTTTCCGTATGGATGACCGCAGGGTGTGCCGTACTGTGCGTCAAGGACACTGGGCCAGGTATCCCGGCATGCGAGCGCGAACGCGTTTTTGATCCTTTCTACCGCACGTTGGGCAGCAAGCAGGCCGGCTCTGGCCTCGGGCTTTCCATCGTCCGAACGATTGCCAATCGTATCGGCGCGGAAATCCGCCTTGGCTTCACTGATCAGGAGAAGCAAACCGGTCTGACGGTCACCGTACTCTTTCCGAGGTGCGATCCAGTCGATGCAGATCGAGAGCGGTCTGGAAAGGCCGTACCCCGATAGGGCGTCAGGATACCCTGCAAAAAGGGTCAACGTATCGGGAATCGATCACCGGCGCTATGGTGATTGGCTGCAGCAGACGCGACTATTGCTGCGCCGACAGACATTATGCGTGCGCTGACAAGACCGGTAGGTCAACCGGACGGTCTGAGCCGGCGTTATGGCGGAGAGCAAGCTGCTCGTACTAGCGGACCAACCGGAGAGATACTCATGAAATCGAAACTGAAAATTGCAAGCGTCTTGTTATTGATGGCTTCCAGCGCAGCGCTCGCTGCTGGCCAGAGTACTGCCCCGACAGCGACGCCGGTGTCCGCAACGCATTCGACGATAACTGCTCCGGCAACAACTACGCCAGCCGGTACTATCGCGGCTCCGATGGCTGACAGTAAAGCGGACATCAAAGCTGAGAAAAAGCAGATCCGTGCTGATAAGAAGGCTGCGCTAGCGGCTTGCAAATCTATGAAGGGCGCGGAAAAATCGGCATGTAAAAAAGAAGCCAAGGCGAAAGAGACGGCTGCAATGGCGGAGTTGAAGAACAGGAAGTAAGTACCTTTGGTTGATGCGAAAGTTTTGTGACGATAAAGTGCAGACTTTCTGACTGGACTGCTGCTTTAATACTTTCAAGGAGCGTGTGATGAGTAAATCTCTCTTGTCTTTTGCTGGTATTTTATTTTTCGCCAACATGGCCGTCGCGCAAAGTTCAGTTTCCTCAACAACAAATACAACGGCGGCACCTGGTGCTACCGGTTGCGAAGTAAAAGCTGTTAGTAAGAACGGCAAGCCTCTCGCAGGAGCGGCTAAAAACGCATTCATGAAGAAGTGCGAAGCTTCAGCCGCAAGTGGTGACAAGGCAGTCGCGTGCGCTGCGAAAGCAGTCGACAAGAACGGTAAGCCGCTAGCTGGAGCTTCCAAGTCTTCCTTTATGAAGAAGTGTGAAGCTACCAACTAGTTGGCGCTGTCACGCCGGGAATAACATCTCGGAAATTCCGCTTTCCGGGATTTGGTTGATGCGGACGTTCGCACCCGAATCGAACGTAAATGGTGGACTCGTTAAGCCTCTGGCGCTAAGCATTCGCTTTTAGTTGAGTACGACAGGCCGCTTCGGGTCGACACCGGCCTGCCATTAAAGCAGCTCTGCTGTCGTCAACCAATGGATGCCCCACATCTAACGCTTTACAGGGTGCGGTTCCTTTGGTATGTCTTGAGTGGGCGCGCGTGGAGCGAAACTTCGGGTAGGGTTCGTGCTTTCGCCGGTATGGTCTGGCTTGCCTATGTAGGTAGTTTTGCCAGCTTGGCTCTACTGGGATGGGATGCGATAAGCTCTTCGGTGTCAGTCATATTGGTCCGCTTCGGGGTGGTTCCAGCCTGTCGGGGGCAACAATCGACCTAGCGTAGCCGCGGCTAGCGTGCTGTCGAGGTGGGGTTCCGGTTGCTCAGCGATCCCAAGGGCGAGATCGACCGATTTGTTGTTCTGCTCGCGTATTACAATGCTGCTGGTGGATAATCTTCCACACGAATCGCCGTTCTGGACAGTACGCGTTGAATCACGTCTGGGCTAAACCCGTTTGATTTTAAGTACTCGATTGCGCTCACAGTTCCGGTGTCGCGTTGTATTTGCAATCCAAGTCTAACGAGATCAGAAGGAATACCGGTGTCGTGTGCTTTTTGATTGCGTCGAACGCGGCGGTTAATTTTGAACATGTCCATGTACGCCTAACAAAATCTATGGTCCCCCTCCTTTTTGCAAGTTGCTTTTCCTTGGCTAGGATGTGAGTGGGCTTGCTCGAATCTATCCGGCGTCTGTTGGAGACTTGCTCCGCGCCACGATGAGAGTCGCGCCTGTTGGCCCTAAAAACCTCGGCGGCTTGTTCAGCCAGTTTTGTTAACAGGGTGCCCGACAGGCAAGTGTGCCGTTCACGTCATCCAAAGTCAGCAGTCGCAAAACCGGTAGGCGGTACTACCGTATGCCCAAGGAAGCC
>NZ_JANUGW010000021.1 GCF_024753285.1 Massilia pinisoli
TGGGCCCACGCTCCGGCCACCGTCGACCGGTGGTTTTGTGCGCACGAATTATTGCCTATCGGATACACTGGAGGGATCGCCGGCAACTTGACGCAACTCAGGCGTGCGCGCCATGTGATCCGCGCCGCCATGTTAATGTCTCGACCGGCACACGACCAGGCGCCGCTGCGCGGCACAGAAGGATGGGATGGGGCTCTTCGATTTCCTGAAGAAAAAAGACGATGCGCCACGCGCGGGCGCGGGCGTGCGCGCACGTCCGAACCCTGCCCTGGCGGCCGGCCCCGTCACGCGACTCGCGCTCGATACGGAAGCGGAACGCGAGCGGCAGCGTGAAATCGCCCGCGCCACGGCGGCGAAGATCGACGAGATCGAACTCGCGATGGCCTCCGACATCTTCGACGACGATGCGTGGAGCGGCAGCCGGCGCCCACCGGCCGCCGTGGCAGGCAGCGCCGCCACACCGCCGGCCGACCAGAACACCGACATGCTGCTCGGCCCGGACGACCTGCCCGACGCGGCCGTCGCGCCGTCCAGCACACCCGTCGTCGAGGAAGCGGCGATCCTGTACGCCAACGACCAGCTCGAAGCCGCCGCACTGCTGCTGCGCACGAGCCTGAAAGAACGGAACGGCGGCGCGGGCGAACGGCAGCCGTGGTGGATGCTGTTCGACCTGTACCAGATCCTCGGCCAGGAACATGAGTTCGAGAGCATCGCGATCGACTACGCCAGCCAGTTCGAGACGTCGCCGCCCACCTATCACCCGGTCGCGGCGGCGTCGCGCACACTGCTCGGGCCCGCGCTCGACAACCAGTTCGCCGGGGCGATCCCGACCGTGAGCCTGTCCGGCAACCTGGACGACGACACCCACACCCGTGTGCAACTCGCGCGCGCGCAGGCCGCTTCGGCCAGTCCGCTCGTGCGATTCGAATTCCAGGCCGTCGCACGCGTCACACCGCAAGGCTGCGCGCTATTGCTGGATGCGTTGCAGGCGCTGCGCAAGGCCGGGCGCGAACTCGTGCTGGCCGGCGCCGACCATCTCGTCGCCGTGCTGCGCCCGATGCTGGCCATCGGCGACCGCGGCCCCGGCGAGGCCCCCTGGCTGCTGCTGCTGGAACTGTTGCTGCTGACGAACCGCGAAAAGGATTTCGAGGAAACCGCGATGGATTACTGCGTCACCTTCGAAGTGTCGCCGCCGTCGTTCGAAGCGCCGCCGCACCTGGCCGTGAGCCTGGCCGCGGCGAGTCCGGTCGCGGCCGCCGCCACCGCGAGCGACCGCTTCCTGCTGCCGGCCTTCGTCCGAGGCGACTGTGCCACCCTGCTGGCCGCCATCGCCGACCACGCGACGCGCCACCCGACACTCGTGCTGGACGGCTCACGGCTCGCCCGCATCGATTACACGGCCGCCAACGCGCTGGCCG
The DNA here is from genome assembly GCF_024753285.1 of Massilia pinisoli. Classification (GTDB taxonomy): domain Bacteria; phylum Pseudomonadota; class Gammaproteobacteria; order Burkholderiales; family Burkholderiaceae_D; genus Telluria; species Telluria pinisoli. The sequence goes on from NZ_JANUGW010000021.1 coordinate 1,419, forward strand.
GGCATCTGCGCGCCATGGCGGCGGACGATCGCGACATCGTCCTGCGTGACCTGAACCACCCCGTCGCCGCCCTGCTGCGGCTGCTGGGCGCCGGCGAGCGGGTGCGGCTGTACGCGCACAAGTACTGACGTCGGCCCGGCAGGTGCCGCGTGCACATTGATCGTTGGATATGATCCAGTCTTGCAATTTGATTTGACATCCCCACTTGCGATGAGCAGATCAACCACGAGGCAAATATGGAACAATTTCACGGCACGACGATCCTGAGCGTACGGCGCGGCAACCAGGTCGCGCTCGGTGGCGACGGCCAAGTCACCCTGGGTAACGTCGTCATGAAGGGCTCCGCGCGCAAGGTGCGCAAGCTCTACCAGAACAAGGTGCTGTGCGGCTTTGCCGGCGGCACGGCCGATGCGTTTACGCTGCTCGACCGCTTCGAAGCGAAACTGGAAAAACACCAGGGCAACCTGCTGCGCGCCTCCGTCGAACTGGCCAAGGACTGGCGCACCGATCGCGTGCTGCGCCGCCTGGAAGCGATGCTGCTGGTGGCCGACCGCGAAAAGACCCTGATCATCACCGGCAACGGCGACGTGCTCGAACCCGAGGACGGCATCGGCGCCATCGGCTCGGGCGGCGTCTATGCCCAGTCCGCGGCCAAGGCCCTGCAGGAAAACACGGATCTGGCACCGGCCGACGTCGTCAAGAAAGCGCTGACCATCGCAGGCGAGCTGTGCATCTACACGAATATGTCGCACATCATCGAGACGCTGGAATAACCGCGTCTCCCGCACGAAAGCACTCATGACCACGCATATGAACATGACTCCGTCCGAAATCGTCTCGGAACTCGACAAGCACGTCGTCGGCCAGGGCAAGGCCAAGCGCGCCGTGGCGATCGCGCTGCGCAACCGCTGGCGCCGCCAGCAGGTCGAGGAACCGCTGCGCCACGAGATCACCCCGAAGAACATCCTCATGATCGGCCCGACGGGCGTCGGCAAGACCGAGATCGCGCGCCGCCTGGCGAAGCTCGCCGACGCGCCGTTCATCAAGATCGAAGCGACCAAGTTCACGGAAGTCGGCTATGTCGGCCGCGACGTCGACACGATCATCCGCGACCTGATCGACATCGGCGTCAAGCAGACCCGCGCCAGCGAAATGAAGAAGGTGCGCCAGCGCGCCGAGGACGCCGCCGAAGACCGCGTCATCGACATCCTCGTGCCGCCCGCGCGCGACTTCGGCTTCAACGTCAGCAACGACAGCAAGGACGGTGGCGACGCCACGCGCCAGACGTTCCGCAAGCGCCTGCGCGAAGGCGCGCTCGACGACAAGGAAGTCGAGATCGACGTGGCGGAAGCGTCTCCCCAGATGGAAATCATGGCGCCGCCCGGCATGGAAGAGATGACGGAGCAGATCAAGTCGATGTTCGCCGGCGTCGGCGGTGGCCGCAAGAAGCCCCGCAAGATGAAGGTGAAGGAGGCGATGAAGCTGCTCGTCGACGAGGAAGCCGCCAAGCTCATCAACGAAGACGAGATGAAGCAGAAGGCGATCGCGAACGTCGAGCAGAACGGCATCGTGTTCCTGGACGAGGTCGACAAGATCGCGTCGCGTTCGGAGCACGGCGGCGCCGACGTCTCGCGCGCGGGCGTGCAGCGCGACCTGCTGCCGCTCGTCGAAGGCACGACGGTGAACACGAAGTACGGCATGATCAAGACGGACCACATCCTGTTCATCGCCTCGGGCGCGTTCCACCTGTCGAAGCCGTCGGACCTGATCCCCGAGCTGCAGGGCCGCTTCCCCATCCGCGTCGAACTGGAATCGCTGTCGATCGGCGATTTCAAGAGCATCCTGACGTCGACGGACGCGAGCCTCACCAAGCAGTACGAGGCCCTGCTGGCGACGGAAGGCGTCAAGCTGGAATTCGCCGACGACGGCATCCACCGCCTCGCCGAGATCGCCTATTCCGTCAACGAACGTACCGAGAACATCGGCGCGCGCCGCTTGTACACGGTGATGGAAAAGCTGCTCGAAGAGATCTCGTACTCGGCCACCGACAAGTCGGGCGAGGCGCTCGTCATCGACGCGGCCTACGTCAACGAGCGGCTCGATGCGCTGGCGGTCAACGAAGACCTGTCGCGCTACGTGCTGTAACCCGGGCGCGCGTAACAGGAGGCGGCGGTGGCGAACAAGGCATTGGCAACCCGGCAGAAGATGCGGCTGCGTGTCGAACCGACGCCGCCGCTTAAACCGCGCAACCCGTTTGCGGGCTTCGCCAAGGCGCGCGTGGCCGGGGCGCATGAGAAACCCGCGGCCAGCGAACGGCTGGCCGCCAAGCGTGCGCTCAAGAAGGTCAAGCTGGAGCCGGACGAGGAATGACGTATTCCGGCGGCTATTTGACCGGTGTGATCAGCGGCTTGCCTTTCTCGACGAAATAGGTGGCGATGCCTGCCCCGGCCCCCGAGCCGGGGTTCCTGGCCGCGTGCACCGTACCGGCCGGGATGAACACGGATTGACCCGCCTTGAGCAGGACGGGCGCTTGACCGTCGGGCAGGTACTCGAGCGTGCCCTCGACGACATACAGCACTTCGTCACCCGGATGCGTATGCCGCGGCACGCCGTGGCCGGGGTCGACCTCCACGCGCACCTCGACGACTTCGCGCCCCGGCACCGCGGTGTCATGCCGCAGCAGATCGGTACGCCGCACCCCGGCCACCTGCGCCCACAGGGCCGCGCCCGGCAACGCCAGGGCGAGCAGGAACAGCGCTTTCACGGTTGAGCTTGCCATATTCCCTCCTTCAGCGATCCACGAGATAACGGTTGGACACCGGCGCGCCGGCGAATGTCCCTCCGCGTGCGCCTGAACTGATACGTATCATCACACGAACCGTGCTCATCGGGCGGTGCCCGTTCGACGCGCGCGACTGTCGTGATGTGGACTCGACATTTCTTGAACTGGCCCCGCTTCTTCTGTACATTCGTGAGCGCCGAGTTGACGAACGAAAACAGGGAAACGACGACACCCATGAGCTCCCCCGACATGCTGCTGGACGTCCTGCGCGCCGAACTGCGCGCGGCCGGGATCACCTACAAAATGCTGGCCGACCGCATCGCGATGAGCGAATCGAGCATCAAGCGCATGTTCGGCCAGAAGGACATGACCTTGTCGCGCATGGCCCAGATCTGCCAGGCGGCCGGCATCGCAATGGAAGACGTGCTGCGGCGCGCGGCCGATGCGCGCCCGCAGGCCGACACGTTGACCCTGGTCCAGGAAAACGCGCTGGTCGCCAATCCGCGCCTGCTGCTCGTCGCCATCTGCTGCCTGGGCCACTGGAGCCTGGAGCAGATGGTCGAAACCTATCGCTTGACGGAACCCGAGTGCATCGGCTTGCTGGTGGAACTCGACCGGCTCGGCGTGATCGAACTGAAGCCGCTGAACCGCTACACGCTGCGGGTGTCGAACGCCTTCCGCTGGCTGCCGGACGGGCCGGTGCAGCGCTTTTTCCGCGCGCACGTCGTCGAGGATTATTTCGCCGGCCCCTTCGACGGTGCCGGCGAAACGCTGATGTGCCTGCCCGCGCGCCTGTCGCACGCGAGTGCGGCCGAGCTGTCGGAAAAGATCCACCAGCTGGCCGCGGAATTGGCGCGCATGCACCGCAACGACCGCCGGCTGCCGCCGCGGGAACGCGACGGTTTTACCTTGCTGGTGGGTTTTCGATCGTGGGAATTTTCAGCGTTCACGGCGCTGCGGCGCTGACGCCCGGCCCGCTTACTGCGTGGTCTGCATGCCGGCCGGGTTATCGGTCGTGCGGGTCTGGGGCGGCATCGGGACCTGATGCGGCGGCGGATTGATCGGGTTCGGATTCGCGGGCGGCGGGTTGTCGCGCGCGCCCATATCGCCCGGATTCGTCATCGACGGCTGTGCCGGGACGGCACCCGGTGCCATCGTCGGGTCGGGAGCGGCCGCATTCACCTGCGTAGGCGGCATCGCCGGGGCGGTCGTGATCGGCTGAGGCTGCGGGAAATTCGGCTGCGCAATGGGCGGCGGCGCGCCCGGCGCACCGGCGGGGCCTCCCATCGGCGCCGCGGCTTTGGCATCCGTGGCCAGGTCGACGCGCTTCATGACGCCGCCGTCGGACAGCATCACGTAGCGCGGATGCACCTCGGCCAGCGTGATGCCCGGTGCCACTTCCTTGCCCACCTTCAGCGCCTTGGCGGGCGAGCCTTCGGCGACGATGATCGCCACGCTGTCGCGCCCGTCCGCGACGACACCCGTCAACTGGTAATTGGTGGCCGCCGCGGCGACCTGGCCGCCGAACAGGGTGGCCGCCGCGTCGATAGCCGGGTCCGGCATCGTTGTCTGCGGCACGGCCGCCAGCGGACGCTGCTGCGGATGGTACAGCTGCATGATCCAGTACGCGAGCGACGCCGCCAGCAGGATCACGCCGAGCAGGCTCAGAAGTAAAGGCAAACGCTTGTTCATCAGTGTCCTTATCAGCGGACCAATTGGTTGATTTCAATGATCGGCATCAGCACGGCCAGCACGATCAGCAGCACGACGAGGCCCATCGCGAGGATCAGCACCGGCTCCAGCAGGCCGGCGATGGTCAGCGTGCGCCGTTCGAGGTCGGCCTGCTGCGAATTCGACGCCCGTTCCAGCATCGCGGGCAGCTCGCCCGTGATCTCGCCCGCGCGGATCATGTGCACGAGCATGGGCGGGAACAGCTTTTGCGCCGACAGCGCGCGCGCCAGACTCACGCCTTCACGCACGCTGGCCGTCGCCTCCTCCACGAGTTCCTTCATCGCCACGTTCGACAGCGTGTCGCGGCTCGTCTCGAGCGCGCGCAGGATGGGCACGCCGGAACCGGTCGTGATCGCCAGCGTGCTGGCGAAACGGGTCGTGTTCAGGCTGCGCTCGAACTTGCCGTACACGGGCGCGTTCAGCAGCCACGTGTGCCAGCTGCGCTTGAGCACGGGGTTCTGCAGCGCACGGCGCCACGCGAACCAGGCCGCGATCATGATCAATGCGACATAGATCCCGTAGGCGCGCGTAAAGTTCGACACGCCGAGCATGAGGATCGTCAGGAACGGCAGCTTCTGCTTCGTGTTGGCGAACACGGACACGATCTGCGGCACGACGTACGTCAGCAGGAAGATGACGATCGCGAACGCGACGACGGTCACGATCGCGGGATACGTGAACGCGAGGCGCACCCGCTGGACGAGCGCGTTGCGGCGTTCGATGTAGTCCGCGAGGCGCGACAGCACGCGCGACAGCTGGCCGATCTGCTCGCCCGATGCGACGAGGGCGCGGTAGATCTCCGCGAAGTCGCGCGGATGGCGCGACAGCGCGCTGGAGAACGAGGCGCCGCCCATCACTTCCGAGCGGATCGACGCGATCAGGTCGCGCACGTAGGCGCGCTCGGCCTGTTCCAGCAGCGCCGTGAACGCTTGCTCGAGCGGCAGGCCCGCTTCCAGCAGGCTCGCGAGCTGGCGCGTGAACAGCGCGAGCTCGACCTGTGACAGGCGCTCGCCGAAGCCGCGCGCGCGTGCCACGCCGCTCTCGTCGAGCTGGGCCGCGATGGCTTCGACGGTCAGCGGCGTCAAGCCCTGCAGGCGCAGGTCGGCGCGCGCGGCACGGGGGCTGTCGGCGTTCAGGACGCCCTTGCGGGTGATGCCGCCGGCGTCGACGGCTTCATAGCGGAAGGCGGGCATCGATCAATCCACCTTCGTGACGCGCAGCAGTTCGGCTTCCGTCGTGATGCCTTCCCGCACCCACCGCTGGCCATCGTCGTGCATGGTCTTCATGCCGGACTTCAGCGCGGCATGGCGGATCTCGGCCTCGGCCGCCTGGTTGTGGATCTGCGAACGGATCTGTTCAGTCGTCTCGAGCAGTTCGTACACGCCCACGCGGCCGTGGTAACCCGTGTGGCCGCAGCGGTCGCAGCCGACGGCCACCCACTGCCCGCCTTCCTGGCGCTTGCAGTAGGAGCACAGCTTGCGCACGAGGCGCTGCGCCATCACGCCCAGCAGCGACGACGACAGCAGGAACGGTTCGATGCCCATATCCAGCAGGCGCGTGACGGCCGACGCGGCGTCGTTCGTGTGCAAGGTGGCCAGCACGAGGTGGCCCGTCAGCGAAGCCTGCACAGCGATCTGGGCCGTTTCGAGGTCGCGGATCTCGCCGATCATGATGACGTCCGGGTCCTGGCGCAGGATCGCGCGCAGGGCTTTACCAAAGGTCATGTCGATGCGGGCGTTCACCTGCGTCTGGCCGATGCCTGGCAAGTCGTATTCGATCGGGTCTTCCACCGTCATGATGTTGGTGGTGGTCGAATTCAGGCGCGACAGCGAGGCGTACAGCGTGGTCGTCTTACCGGAACCGGTGGGGCCCGTGACGAGCACGATGCCGTGCGGCTGGTTGATCAGCTTGTCGAACTGCGGCAGCATCTGCTCACTCATGCCGAGGTGGCTGAGGTCGAGGCGCCCCGCTTCCTTGTCGAGCAGACGCAGCACGGCGCGCTCGCCGTGGCCGGTCGGCAGGGTCGAGACACGCACGTCGACGGGCTTGCCGCCGATGCGTAGTGTGATGCGGCCGTCCTGCGGCAGGCGTTTTTCCGCGATGTCGAGCTGCGACATGATCTTGATACGCGAGATCAGCGATGCGTGGATCGCCTTGCGCGGACGCACGATGTCGCGCAGCGCGCCGTCGATGCGGAAGCGCACGACGGACGTCTGCTCGAACGGTTCGATGTGGATGTCGGACGCGCCTTCGCGCAGCGATTGCGTCAGCAGCGCATTGATCATGCGGATGACGGGGGCGTCGTCCGACGATTCCAGCAGGTCTTCGATCGCCGGCACGTCCTGCAGCAGCTTCGTGAGGTCGAGGTCGGCATCGAACTCGTCCGCGACCTGCGACGCGTCGCCGCCGGCCGACTGGTACGCGGCGGCGATGGCCGATTCCAGTTCCGCGCGTTCCATCCGCCGCAGCGTGATACGCCCGAAGCGGCGCGAGACCTCGGCGATGGCCGCCGGCTTGGTCGCGTTCGAGACCAGCACTTCGACGGCTTGCGACGGGTCGCCGTTGGAACGCGCCAGCACGCCGTAATCGCGTGCGAATGCGTAGGGCAACAAGTTATTCATCGTCTGTCGGCTCAGGGTTGCACGGGTTGCGCTGGTTGCGCGGGTTGCACCGGGCGGAATTCGGGCACGGCCTGCTGGGCAGGCGCCTGCGGCCTCGTCTGCGGCTGCGTCGGTCCCGTCGCCGCGCCCGGGCGCGCCGTCATGGGTGCCGGCGGCGGCATCGTGGCCATCAGGCCGCCCGCGGACGGCTGGCCATTGGTCAGCTTGGGCAGCAACGGCGCGCCGAGGTTCTTCAGCAGCACGGTGTCGTCGGCCGGCTGCGCCATCTCGCCGGCGGCGTGCATGTATTCGTAGCGGTCCATTGAAATGCTGTCGTTCTGCTCCTTGCTGCGCACCACCACCGGACGGAGGAACACCATCAGGTTGCGCTTGTTACGGTTGCGCTTGCGGTACTTGAACAGGTTGCCCAGGATGGGTATGTCACCCAGGCCACGCACCTTTTCGTTGCTATCGTCTTCAGCGTCCGAAATCAGGCCGCCCAGCACGATGATCTGGCCATTGTCGGCCAGGACATTGCTTTCGATGGCGCGGACCGTCGTGATGATGCCGCCGGAGTTCGTGGTCGTCGTGTCGATGCCCGAATTCTCATGGTAGATCGACAGCTTGATGGTACCGCCTTCTGAAATCTGCGGGCGCACCTTCAGCAGCAGGCCCACGTCCTTGCGGTCGACCGTCTGGAACGGATTGCTCGCGCCGCTCGCGCCCGTCGTGAAGGAACCGGTGATGATCGGGATGTTCTGGCCGACCTTGATCGTGGCCAGTTCGTTGTCCAGCGTGATCATGTTCGGCGTCGACAGGATGTTCGCGTTGCCCGTGCTTTCCAGCGCATGCGCGATGGCGCCCAGGCCCAGCTCGCCGTTGACCTGCTTGAACAGGCCGATCGACAGGCCGGTCGGGTTCGGGAGCTGCCCGCCGCCGGCGCTGGCGCTGGACGAGCTGCCTGTGACGCCCGTCGCCGCGGCCAGCGCGAGGTTGACGAGGTTGTTGGCGGTGCCGCCCACGCTGAACGACTGCAGGCCGCCCACACGATAGGCGCTGTTGTTGTTGCCGGTCAGGCCCACCCATTGCACGCCGAACTCGGACGCGTCGCTCGACGTGACCTCGACCACCAGCGCCTCGATGTAGACCTGGGCGCGGCGCACGTCGAGCTGGTCGATGACGGAGCGCAGGTTGCGGTACACGGCATCGGGTGCCGTGATGATGAGGCTGTTGGTCGACGCGTCGGCCTGGATGAAGCCCGAGCCCTGGCCGCCGGCGCCGCCAGCCGTGGACTGACCCTGCTGCGCGAACGTGTTGCTCGTGCCGCCCAAGCCCGTGCTGCCCTGCTGGCCTTGCTGGCCGAGGCCGCCGGCGCCGGTGCCGCCCGTGTTCGTCGACTGGATCGAACCGCCGGCCGTGCCCTGCTGCTGCGTGCCGACGGCCGACGTGTCCTGCGAGACGACGGCGCGCAAGGTCTGCGCCACCTTGGTGGCGTCCGCGTTCTTCAGGTAGACCACGTGGATGTTGCCGAGTTCCGTCGTCGGCTGGTCGAGCTTGGCGATCAGGTTCTTCGCCATGTTCGCGCGCGCCGGCGATGGCGCGCGCACGATCACCGCATTGGTCCGCGGATCGGCCAGCACTGTGACGCGGCCCGCGTCGCCGCCGGCGGCAGGTTCCATCAGGCGCGTGACGAGCGTGGCCACGTCGCTGGCGATGCCGTTGCGGATCGGGACCACGTCGAGGTCGCCGGTGGACGGCGCGTCGAGGGCGGCGATGATCTTCGACAGGCGGCGCAGGTTGTCGGCGTAATCCGTGATCACGAGGCTGTTGTTGCCCGGATCGGCCATGATCGAGTTGTTGGGCGAGATCAGCGGACGCAGCACGGCCGTCAGGTTCGCGGCCGACTCATGCTGCAAGCGGTAGACCTGCGTGGCGATCTGGTCGCCTTTCACCTTCGAGCCGCCGGTGCCCACCTGCGTGGGCGACGATTGCAGCTTCGCTTCCGCTTCCGGCACCACTTTCGCGTAGCCGTCGCCGGTGACGACCGCATAGCCCTGCAGGCGCAGCGCAGAGGTCAGCAGCGAAAATGCCTGGGCCTTCGTCAGCGTCCTTTCCGACACGAGCGTCAGCGTGCCTTTCACGCGCGGGTCGATGATGAAGGTCATCCCCGTGTAGTGGCCGACCGCCTTGATCACGGATTCCATGTCGGCGTTGACGAAGTTGAGCGCGGCGCCGCCGCCCTCCTGGGCGTAGGCAAACGACGGCAGGACGCTTGTTCCGACGGTACAGCACAGCACGGCGCCGGCCACGATACGGCGCAGTGCCGGAAATTGCTTTTTGCTGCGGAGTTGGTTTGTTTTCATCATCTGAACTCTAACGCGATTATGTTCTTGCCGTTCACCATACGCCGTTGCCCCAGCAGGTTGAGCAGGTTGCCCAGCGTGTCTTCGTACTTGTCGGCCGCCGCTGCCTGTCCCGAGAAACGCAGGCGACCATTTTCTAATGCTCCACTACCCGACAACAAAAGCGCCCCGGTCACCGTGCGCAGCACGACGTCGGCCCGCTGGCCGTGCCAGTCCATCGCCATCTCGTAAGTACCAAGCGGTTTGATCGGGCTCATGCGCGACCCCATGTCGGTCAGCGACAGCACCGTGCGTCCGCTCACCGCCACCGTATTGCCCTGGCGCGCGATGTCCAGCAGGTTCCAGGACAGCTTGATCGCGCCCGTGAGCGCGAGGGTGTTCAGCGGCGCGCCCAGCCCGGCCAGGCCATCCGCCGGCAGCAGCAGCTGGCCGGCGCTGACCTGCCACTGCGACCAGCTGCCGCTGACGTGCACGGGCTGCGCCAGTGCCTGGTCGTTGGCCAGGTCCATGCTGACGTCGCCGAGCAGCACCAGCGGCGACAGGCGCCACGAAAAACGTCCGGGCAACAGCGGCGTGACGGCACCGCCTTCGCCCGGCGCGCCGCCCACAAAGGCTGAGCCGCGCCAAAGCGTACCCTGCGCATCCCCCAGAGTCAAACGGCCACCGGTCTGGCGTTCGACCATCGGGCCGAGCCAGGCGGCGGGCAGGAACGCGAACACGGTGACGATCACTGCCAGTGTCGGCAGCACGATCCAGGCGAGCGCGCGCTTCATTGGCCGCTGCCGGTGTTCTGGCGCAGCGTCAGGCTGGCGTCGACCTGGCCCGCGGCGGGCAGCGCCGTCACGGCGGCGTCCTGCACGAGCACGCGGTTGGCGCGACGTTGCTCGTCCAGCCATGCGGCCAGGTTGGCGAACGCGACGTTATTCAACTGCACCTTGATGTACTCGCCTTCCACCGACAACGATTGCGGATTCAGGCCGCGCCCCGACAGGCTGCTGCTGATGCCCTCGCGCGTGAGCGGCGCGACCTGCGTTTCCGTCGTCTGGGCGAGCGTCGCGGCTTGCACGGCCATGGCTTTCAGTTCGGCCTCCTGCTGGTGCAGTTGCGGCAGCGTCCGGCGCAGTTGCGCGCGGCCCTCGAGCGCCGGATCGACGAACAGCAGGTACAGCAGCGCGGCCAGCACGACGGCGCCGCCGGCCGCCAGGAAGCGGCGTTCCTGCTCGGTGCGCGCGAGCCACAGCGCCGTGGCGCGCTCGCGGTACTGGGCGAAGGTGGTGGCGATGCTCATGGTTTGGCTCCCGTGCTGCGGATGACCCAGTTGCCCGGCTTGGTTTCCTCCAGGGTGAGCCGGCGCGTGGCCAGGGCCGTGCGCAACTGCCCCGTCAAGCCGGGGTCGACCGATTCCGGTTTGACTTTGACGGTCAACGCGCGTTCGCGGTACTCGATTGATGCAATCCCAACCGGCCGGCCGAGCGCGCGTGTCGCTTCGCCCAGCGCCGACGCCAGGTACGTGAATTCGTCGGGCGCGACCTCGCCCGTGTTGGCGCGCGCGCGGGCGATGTGCTGGCGCATCTGCAGCACCGGATCGAGGATCGTCGTCTCGCGCGGGTACACGTTGCGGTAGGTCTGCGTCATCGACTGGCGGACCGTCGTCGCTTCGCTGCGCAGGCGCAGCCAGTCGACGTTCAGGCCGATCAGGTTGACGGCGATGACCAGCGCGGCGAGCGCGATCGGCCAGCGCCAGCGGCGCCAGTCGCGCGCGGGGCTGCCCGCCGCACCGAGACCGCTGACGAGGTCCAGCGCGGTGGTCTTGGAGCCGGCGATCCAGTGCACCCAGTCGTCCGCTTCGAGCGTGATGCCGGGGCCGGCGTCCTGCGCGAGCGCCTGGTATTCGCCCAGCTGGGCGGGCGGCACGTACAGCACGAGCGGCGCGTCGCCGCTGAAGGTGCGCGCCGTCTGCAGCACGACGGCCGGCGTCGCCTCGAGCGCGAGGCCGAAGCCCTGGAACAGGCTCTGGCGCAACGTCAGTTCGACACCGGAAATCGCGGCCGCGACACTGCCCGGCTGCAAAGGCAGGCACAGCTGCGCGGGCACGGCGGTGACGGCGCGCGCGCCCTGGACCAGCAGGCTACGGACGAGAGCTTCCAGCCAGTCGCGGTCGGCGACGGCGATGGGGCGCGTGCCGTCGGGCTGCTCGGGCGCGGCCACGAGCACGGCGTCCGCCGGGTCGCCCAGGATGTGTTCTTCGACGAGGCCCGGCAGCGCGGCCTTCAGGCGCGCGCCGGACAGCGGCGGCGCCTGCACGGACAGCAGGCTGACGTCGGCGGCGGCCAGCAGCAGCACGATGCGGCGGCTCGTGCCGACCAGGTCGCCCAGGTTGCGCAGCGGCCCTTCGCCGTGCTGGTCGATCATGCCGCCATCGGTGACGAGGGCGAAGCGGCACAGCGCGTGTTCCCCTTCGGCGCGCGCTGGATGCCGGATATAAAGTGTGCTCAAACTGTCTCGCTTTCTCGATCTCTTGTTGGTCGTTTTAACATGCCCTGCGCTATCCCTCGAGACTTCTTTTCGAATTCTTCAATACTGCTGGCGGATCCAAACCACTTTCGGGCCACCACCCGGGGCCTGCTCGGGCGCACGGTGGATCAGTGCCTGCGCGTCCAGCGCGGCGCGGTCCAGGCGGATGCGCGTGTCGACGAGGAACCAGTCGCTTCTCACGTCGTAGGTTCTGTCCTTCAGCCCACGGGTTGAGCCGTGGACCTCGTCCGAGAAGTAATTCACCCCGCGCCACGCCGCCTGCTTGCGCCGCACGATCAGCGTCTTCGCTTCCGACACCGACATGTCGGGCACGACGGCAGCCAGCACCTCCGCAGGCGCCGTATTCACGTTCACGGGCGTATTATGTTCCGGCAACACCGTCACGAACGGCCGCAGCCGCTCGATGATCGCCGGCGTCACGCCCTGCACCGCCAACAGGTCTTCCACTTGCAGAATCTTCACCGGCGCTCCGGTCACGGGCGTGGCTTGCGTGTCGTTCGCCGGATCGGGAGGTTCGGTCCCGACCGGCATGCCGGCCGCCACGAAAGCCGCGACGCGGCGCGCGAGTCCGGAATCGAGCTGCACGTTGCGCAACAGGCGTCCGAAGATCACGACCTGGTCCTCGTCCGGATGACCCTTGCTCTTCCCCAGGTTGCGCAAATTGTAACGCGAGCACGCGTCCGTAATGTCGCCGGACAGGCTCGCGTCGAAATTCTCGCCCTCGACGCGCTCGCGCTCGATGTACTGGTCGAGGCGTGTCTCCGCCAGCGGCGTCGCCCACACCTGGTCGAGCGACGTGTACTGATTGTGGTCGATGCCGTCCTGGAACAGGACCAGCGTGGCCCAGTCGAGCGCGCCGCGCAGGATCCACTTGGTCTGCAAATGCAGGCGCTGGTTTTCCATCGAGCGCACCTGCACCTGCTGCTGCCAGAACAGGCTGGCGACGATGGAGATGGCCAGCGTCGTGAGCAGCAGCGCCGTGATCACGGCCACGCCGCGTTCGCGCCAGGGCCTGACGTTGCGCACGCTCATGGCTCCCCCAGCAGGAAGGATTTGACGAGGGGCGCCGGCAGGCTCGGCGCCTGCAGCGCGACCTGCAAGCCGGTCGGGTCGTTGTTCGCCCGTGCCGCCGCCTGTGCGATCTGCTCGGGCGTCAGCGGCCCGGGCGTCTGGGGTGTCTCGGGCGGCGGGCTCTGCGCCGTACCGGCCGTGTTCGCACCGGGATCGACGCCGCCTTGGCGCCACGTGTTGTTGACCCACGTCGCGACCTGCATCCCCGTCACGCCGGCCTGCAGGGCCACGGCCGGGTTGGTGTCGGCGTCGCCGGTGACGGCCTGCCACAACGCGTCGAGCTGGACGAGGTCGCGCGTCGCCTGCGATTCGCGCCGGATCAAGGTGCCGTTGACGATGCGATAGGCGACCACCTGCAGGCGCGCCGGCTGGTTTTCCGTGAACACTTCGCGCACGAGCGTGAAGCGGTCGACGCCGATGAGGAGATACGGCCGCTGGTCGATGATGTCGCGCTGGACGATGTGTTCGCAGTCGCTCTGCATCTGGGCGAAGGCCAGCTGCATGCCGCGCGTCGTTTCCATCTGCTGCGTGAGGGCCACGCGCGCGCGCACGATGCCGTCCAGCCCGCGCCAGCCGAGCACGGCGACGATGGCCAGGATGCTGATCGCGACGAGCAGCTCCACCAGCGTGAAGCCGTGCAGCCGGTTTTGGTGGCGGATACGGGTCGTCATCGCCACGGCTTCAACACGAGTTGCACCAGCTTGACGATGCGCCGGTTGGGATTGGCGATGTCGAACACGGACACTTCGACGCGGCGCAGACGCGGATTCGGGCTGGCGATGACTTCTTCCTGGCAGACGAGGTGCAGGTCGCCCTGCGGGCAGTCGAAGCTGTGCTTGCCGACCTCGGGAAATTCCTTGCCCAGGCGGATTTGCACGAGCCGGTTCTCGGCCGACCAGGTGGCCATCATCGACGCGCGCAGGCCGCTGCTGTTGGCCGTCAGGCTGCCGACGGCGCGCAGGCCGGCCCCCAGCGCCGTGCCCACGATGACGAGGGCCACGAGCACTTCCAGCAGCGTGAAACCGCGTTGCCGGTTCGGGATTCGCATGCGCGTCGGGGTCGTCATGGCGTGCTATTCCACCGTGAAATGGCCGACGCCATCGGCCCGGATCGCGACGTGGTCACTGCCGCTGGCGAGCGTGAGCACGAACGGCTTGTCGACGGGTTCGCTGCCGAACGTGATGCGCAGCGGATTGAGCGTGCCGGCACTGGTCGGGTCGAGCAACAAGGTCACCGGCGCGTTCTTGAAGTCGCGCTCGCGCAGCAGGTCGTCGTTCACGATCGGCGCCCAGCGCGTCTCCGTGCGTACGATGAAGTGGTAGCGCTCGGGCGTGGCTTCGAACGCGACGAGGCGGTTGCGCACGATGGCTTCGTCACGCGCAAGCTGCAGCAGCAGCGCGATGCGCTGCGCCTCCTTCTGCAGGTCCTGGTGCGGGCTCGGAATGGCGTTGAGGCTGGCCAGCCCCAGCGTGATGCCGATGATGACCATCACGACCATGATCTCCACCAGAGTGAAGCCGCCGTGGGCCGGCGCACGAGGCCGGCGCGGCAGGCCGCGCGCGCGCGTGGTCATCGGATGTCGGTGTTATTTGTTGTCCCAGGAGCCGACGTCGGCATCCTCGCCGGTACCGCCCGGCTGGCCGTCCGCACCGAGCGAGAACACGTCGACTTCGCCATGCAGGCCCGGCGACAGGTACTGGTAAGGCGTGCCCCACGGATCCTTCGGCAGCTTGTCGATGTAGCCGCCTTCCTTCCAGCCGTTGGCCGGCGGGCCGCTGGTCGGCTTCTGCACGAGCGCCTGCAGGCCCTGCTCCGTGGTCGGATAGCGCTGGTTGTCGAGCTTGTACAGCTTCAGGGCCGACATCAGCGTGGAGATGTCCACGCGGGCCGCGGCCACGCGCGACTCGCCCGTACGACCCAGCAGCTTGGGCACGACGAGCGCGCCCAGGATGCCGATGATGACCACGACGACCATGATTTCGACGAGGGTGAAACCACCCTGGCGGCGCTGCCCTGCGAAACGATGCTTGAAGTTCTGCATATGTATGATGAGTGTGGTCGGAAAAACAGTATAAGGCCGAACGTCTTCGGGCGATGCCAAAACTCGTTCGGAAAATTTCCCAAATGGTCCGGAAAATTTTCCAATTGTAAGTTAGGCAGCACCAAATGACACCTTTAACGACGCTTAAGGCAAGGCGCGCGCGTCCGGCGACTCATTTTACGCCGGGGCGTCCCGCGCAAACAGGGCAGCAAGGGTTGCGCGCCACGCCGATTTCCGTCCATTCCATGTTGCGTCCGTCCAGCATCTGCAGCCGGCCAGCCAGCGAGCGGCCGCTGCCGGCCAGCAGCTTCAGCGCCTCGGCCGCCTGCATGGCGCCGATGATGCCCACCAGCGGCGCGAACACGCCCATGGCGCTGCACGCGACCTCTTCGAACTTGCCATCCTCCGGGAACAGACAGGCATAGCAGGGCGAAGCGGGGTCTCGCACGTCGTAGACCGAGATCTGCCCGTCGAAACGGATCGCGGCGCCCGCGACGAGCGGGACGCCGGCGGCAACGCAGGCACGATTGACGGCATGGCGCGTGGCGAAGTTGTCGCTGCAGTCGAGTACGACATCGGAATCCCGGACGAGTTCCGCCAGACGCGCGGCATCGGCGCGTTCGCGCAAGGCGACGACGTCGACGTCGGGATTGATCTGGTGGAGGGCTTCGCGTCCGGACTCGACCTTGGGCTGGCCCACGCGCGCCGTCGTGTGCATCACCTGGCGCTGCAGATTCGTGAGGTCGACGGTGTCGTCGTCGACGAGGGTCAGGCGCCCGACGCCACCGGCGGCGAGATACAGCGCGGCCGGCGAGCCGAGGCCGCCGGCGCCGATCACGAGCACGCGCGCGCGCAGCAGGCGTTCCTGGCCTTCGATGCCGATCTCGTCGAGCAGGATATGGCGCGAATAGCGCAGCAGCTGCTGGTCGTTCATCGCCAGCACATCATTTCTTCGGCGCGGGCGTCTTGGACTCGAGGGCCGGCGGCTTGGCGCCATCCTTGATCTCGGCCGGTTTCGGCTCCTGGCCCGGCAGGCTGGCCGGTGCAGGCTTGTCCTCGTCCGGGTCGGCCTTGGCCAGCTGCACCTTCAAGCCCTTGAAGTGATTCAGCGCCTGCGCCAGCTGGAAGTCGTCCTTGCCGCCGAATTCCACCGGCTTGGCGTTCTTCAGCGCGGCGACGGTGAACTGCTCTTCCTCGAGTTCGTCGCGACGCTTCGCGTTGGCGCTCTTGCCGTCCACCGCGTCGTTCGCCAGGTGACGGTCGAGGTCGGCCTCGCGCACGCGCACGGCGTTCAGGCCGTCGCCATCCGGCGTCTCGTCGACCTTCAGGTCCGGCACGATGCCCAGCGCCTGGATCGAGCGGCCTTTCGGCGTGAAGTAGCGTGCGATCGTCAGCTTGACGGCCGTGTCGGGCGTGAGCTGGCGGAGATCCTGCACGGAACCCTTGCCGAACGTCTGGCTGCCCATCACGATGGCGCGCTTGTAGTCCTGCAGGGCACCCGCGACGATTTCCGACGCCGACGCCGAGCCCGTGTTGACGAGCACGATCATCGGCACGGTCTTCAGCGCGGCCGGCAATTTGGCGAGCGGATCGGCGCCCGGCTTGACGGCATAGAACTCGCGCCGGCCGTAATACGTGACGTTCGACGTGGCCATCTGCCCCTTCGTCGACACGATCACGTCGTTCGCCGGCAGGAAGGCGGCAGAGACGCCGATCGCGCTCGGCAGCAGGCCGCCCGGATCGTTCCTCAGGTCCAGCACGAGACCCTTGATGTTCGGATTGTGCGCGTACAAGTCCTTCAGCTTGCCCGCGACCTCGTCGACGGTCTCTTCCTGGAACTGGTTGATGCGCAGCCACGCGTAGCCGGGCTCGATCACCTTCGCCTTGACGCTGGCCACGTGGATTTCCTCGCGCTCGACGGGCACGACCCACGGCGTGTCGGCGCCGCGGCGGGCGATGGTCAGCATGACCTTGCTGTGCGGTTCGCCGCGCATGCGCTTGATGGCGTCGTCCAGCGACAGGCCTTTGACGGGCACGTTGTCGATGCGGGTGATGAGGTCGCCGGCCTTGATGCCGGCGCGATAGGCGGGCGACTCGTCGATGGGCGAGACGATCTTGACGTAGCCGTCTTCCATCGCGATCTCGATGCCGAGGCCGACGAAGCGGCCCTGCACCTCTTCGCGTAATTCGGTCAGGTCCTTCTGGTCCAGGTAGACGGAATGCGGGTCGAGCGAATTCACCATGCCGGCGATGGCGTCCGACAACAGCTTCTTGTCGTCGACCTTCTCGACATAATCGCTCTTGATGAGGGCATACACGTCGGCCAGCTGGCGCAGCTCGTCGAGCGGCAGCGGCGTGTCGCCGCCTTTCTGCGCCAGCGCCGAGTACTGGACGGAGGCGGCCACGCCGGCCACCATGCCAAGGCCGATCAGACCGAGGTTCTTGAGTTTCTTGCCCATGCTAGTTCCTGGATTGTGCTTCCGGACTCAGAACCTGATCCAGCCGGAGGGATCGAATGCTTTTCCGAGATGCCTGAGCTCGAAGTATAGCCCCGATTCCTCGTTACCGCCGGTATTCCCGGCACTGGCGATGACGTCGCCCGGCTTGACGGCGTCGCCGGCCTGCTTCATCAGCGTCTGGTTGTTGCCGTAGATCGACAGGTACTCGCCGCCATGGTTGATGATGATCAAATTGCCATAGCCGCGCATCCAGTTGGCGAACACGACACGACCCGCCGCGATGGCATGCACGTCCGTGCCTTCCGGCGCCTTGATGAACATGCCGCGCCACGTCGGCCCGTCGCCGCGCTTGGCGCCGAAGCGGGCCACGACCTTGCCGGCGATCGGCGCCGGCAGGCGGCCGCGCAGGCTTTCGAACGCGCCACTGGGCAGGTCGGCCGCGAGCGCGGTGTCGGCGCTGCGTTGCGGGGCTTTTTGCGGCGGTTCCTCGGCCACCTGCGTCTCTTCGGGCTCCGGTTTCGGCGGCGGCAACGGCTTGACCGGCTTGCCGGTCTTGGCCGCTTCCTTGGCGGCTTCGCGCGCCAGGCGTTCGCGCTCTTCGCGCAGCGCCTTCGCGCGCGCCAGCGCCCGTTCGTGCGCCTCGGCGGCCGCTTTCGCGCGGGCGGCGGCCAGTTCCTGCTGGCGCTTGCGCTCGGCCGCCGCGGCGATTTCCTGTTCGCGGATCAAACGGGTCAGGCGGTCGACGAGACCGCTCATGCGCTGCTCGTCCTGCTCCAGGCGGCTCGCCTGCTTGCGCTGGTCCGTCAGCTTGCTCGACAGATTCGCCAGCAACGTGGCCCGCTTGGCCTTTTCCTTCTCGAGCAGCGCCTTCTGGCCCTTCTGCTCTTGTGCAATTTCTTCCAGCTCGTCCTGGGCGTTCTGCGTCTCGGCGTGGTTCGCCTCGACGGCTGCCAGGTTGGCTCGCAATGCATTCAACAGCTTGGCTTGCGCCTGCGACACGTACGCCATCATCTGCAGGTCACGGTTGATGCGGTTCGGATTGTCGCCCGACAGCAGCAGCTTGATGCGGTCCTCGTTGCCGGCGACATAATGTTCGCGCAACAGCCTGGCCAGCTGGCCTTTCTGGGCCGCGATGACGTTGCCCAGGCGCGCCTCTTCGGCCGCGAGGTCCTTCAGCTTGGCATTGGTGGTGGACTGCTCGTCGGCCAGTTCGCGCAGGGAACGGTTGGCGTCGGAGATCGCCTCTTCGGAATCCGCCAGTTCGTCGGCGGCGTCCTCTTTTTCGCTCTCCGTGCGGCTGATGTCCTTCTTGAGCGCATTGAGTTTTTGCTGGATCCCGGCACGCGCGGCCTCGGCCGCGGCCTTCTCCTTGCTGCGCGTGGTCTGGCGCGGCGCCGCCTGCGCGCCGCCGAAGGCAAACACGCATGCGAGCAGACCGCACAACAACTTGCCGCGAACGGACGGGCCCGCGGACTTGGACTTCACGAAGGACAACAAGACTTACTTCGCCTTCCCTTGGTTGGCCACGGCGGCCATGGCGGCCGCGATCGCTGCCTGGTCGCCCAGGTAGTAGTGGCGGATCGGCTTCAGATCGGCGTCGAGCTCGTACACCAGCGGCGTGCCGTTCGGGATGTTCAGACCCACGATGTCGGCGTCGCTGATGTTGTCCAGCATCTTGATCACGGCGCGCAGGCTGTTGCCGTGGGCCGAGATCAGGATCTGCTTGCCGGCGCGGATGGCCGGTGCGATTTCTTGGTCCCAGGCCGGCATCACGCGGGCGACCGTGTCCTTCAGGCATTCGGTCAGGGGGATCTGTGCCTTGTCGAGGCCGGCGTAGCGCGGATCGTCGAACGACGTGCGCGGGTCGTTGGCTTCCAGCGCAGGCGGCGGCGTGTCGTAGCTGCGGCGCCAGACCAGCACCTGCTCGTCGCCGAACTTGGCGGCCGTCTCGCCCTTGTCCAGGCCCTGCAGGGCGCCGTAGTGACGCTCGTTCAAGCGCCAGTTGTTCTTGACCGGCAGCCACATCATGTCCATCTCGTCCATCGCCAGCCACAGCGTGCGGATCGCGCGCTTCAGGACCGACGTGTAGGCGAGGTCGAACGTGAAGCCGGCTTCCTTCAACAGGCGGCCGGCCAGCTTGGCTTCGTTGACGCCTTTGTCGGTCAGGTCGACATCGGTCCAGCCGGTGAAACGGTTCTCGAGGTTCCAGGTGGACTCGCCGTGGCGCATGAATACGATTTTGTACATAGGTGCTTTATAGAAAAAAGTGAGCAGGAAATACCGAACCGACTTCTATTTTATAATGCGATGATTCAGTTCAACCAACGGAAACTTCGTGAAATTCATCATTGACCATCTCATTACTGTTGCGATCGCGGTTCTGTCGGGGGGCGCGCTGCTGTGGTTGTCGCTGGCGCCCCGTGGCCGCCAAGCCTCGCCGCTGCAGGCCACCCAGATGATCAACCGCGGCAAGTCCACCGCCGTGATCGATGTGCGCACCGCCGATGCATTTGCCGTCGGGCATCTGCGCGACGCCAAACACATTCCGCTGGCAGACTTGGGCAATCGCTCCGGCGAGCTCGACAAATCGAAAATCAAGACCATCATCGTCATCGATCAGGACGGCAAAGACGCCGACAAAGCGGCGCGCCAGTTGAAAGCGGCAGGGTTCGAAGATATCTATGGCCTGGAAGGCGGTATCGCGGCCTGGACGGCTGCCGGCCTGCCCTTGATCAAATAATTGGAAAGGATTCTGTCATGACAGCCCATGTTGTTCTCTATCACACCGCCAGCTGCCCCTACTGCGTGCGTGCCGAACGCCTGCTGGAAGCCAAGGGCGTGACCGACATCGAACGCATCCGCGTCGACCTTGACCCGGAACAGCGCGCCATCATGATGCAGCGCACGGGCCGTCGTACCGTCCCGCAGATCTACGTCGGCGACACGCACGTGGGCGGCTTCGACGACTTGTACGCGCTCGACCAGGCCGGCCGCCTGGATCCGCTGCTGAAAGGCGAGGCAGCCTGACCCCGGGCCCCGGCAACTATTGAAACCGAATTGGTTTTGATACAATTGCCGGCGCCTTGACAAGCGAAATCGCTTGGTGAAGCACCTCGAATGGCAGGCTTTGCCATTCTTCTTAAAAATTACACGAAAGCGTTCCATGGCTGACGAAAACCTGCAACCCGTATTCCAAATCCAGCGTATCTACCTGAAGGATCTGTCGCTGGAACAACCGAATTCCCCGGCGATCTTCCTGGAGCAGGAAGCCCCGACCATCGAGGTCTCGCTGGACGTCGGCGCCGAAGGCATTGCCGATGGCATCTACGAATCGACCGTCACCATCACCGTGACCGCCAAGGTCAAGGACAAAGTCGCTTTCCTGGTCGAAGGCAAGCAGGGAGGGATCTTCGAAGCCCGCAACATCCCGGCCGAGCAGATGGACCCGCTGCTGGGCATCGGCTGCCCGAACATCGTCTATCCTTACCTGCGCAGCAACATCGCGGACGTGATCACCCGTGCCGGTTTCCCGCCGGTCCACCTGGCCGAGATCAACTTCGAAGTGTTCTACCAGCAGCGCCGCCAGGCGCTGGCAGAGCAGGCTGCCGCCGCAGGCACGCCGGCCGGCAACCAGTAATCTCCCGGGCGTCCCGCACTGCCTTCACGGCGGGGCCGGACGCCTTGTTTCATTGACGCTTTTTTGGCGGCACGCTTGCGCCGTCTACAAAGGCCCACATGCGCCCCATCCGTTTCCGCCATCGACTCATCGCAGGCAGCCTGATGCTGCTGGTATCGTGCGCGGCCGCCGCGTTCGATTTCAAGACGATCGGCGCGCATTCCGTGATCCTGTACGACGCGCCGTCCACCCGCGGTGGCAAGCTGTACATCGCCCCCAGCGGCATGCCGGTCGAGGTCGTACTCAGCTACGCCGACTGGGTCAAAGTGCGTGACGTCACCGGCGACATGGCCTGGACGGAAGCGAAGAACCTGTCTGCCAAGCGCAACGTCATCGTGCGCGTGGCCTCCGCCAAGGTACGCTCGGCGCCCGACGAGAACGCGCCCGTCGTGATGCTCGCGGAAAAGAACGTCATGCTCGAGCTCATCGATCCGGAAGCCGGCAACTGGGTGCGCGTGCGCCATCGCGACGGGATCGTCGGCTACGTCAAGGCTTCCGACATCTGGGGCATCTAGCCCGTCCTTCCATGCACGAACCGAAATCACCCCAAAAGATCACCGTCCTCGGTGCCGGCGCCTGGGGCACGGCGGTGGCGATCGCGCTCGCCGCGCGCCATGACGTCCTGCTGTGGGGACGCAATCCCGCGCAGATGGCGGAGGCCGCCGCCGCGCGCGAGAACACCCATTACCTGCCCGGCTTCCCGCTGCCGGACGGCCTGAACGTGACGGCCGACTTCGACGCGGCTGTGGCGCACGTGGTCAACGCTGCGGCCGAGCCCGATGCGGAATCGCTGCTGATCGCGGCGTGCCCGGTGGCCGGCCTGCGCCCGCTGCTCGAGCAGTTGAAGGGCCGCGCGATCCCGAACATCGTCTGGCTGTGCAAGGGCTTCGAATACGACACCGGCCTGCTGCCGCACCAAGTCGTGCGCGCGGTGCTGGGCGATGCCGTGCCGGGCGCCGCGCTGTCCGGCCCGTCGTTCGCCCAGGAAGTGGCGCGCGGCCTGCCGTGTGCGTTGACGGTGGCGTCGACCGACCGCGCGCTGCGCGAACGGGTCGTCGCGCTCGTCCATGGCGGCAATATGCGCGTGTATTCCTGCGACGACCTCGTCGGTGTGGAAGTCGGCGGCGCCGTCAAGAACATCCTGGCCATCGCCACCGGCACGGCCGATGGCCTGGGGCTGGGCCTGAACGCGCGCGCCGCGCTGATCACGCGCGGCCTCGCGGAAATCACCCGCCTCGGCATGGCGCTGGGCGGCCATGCCGGCACGTTCATGGGCCTGACGGGAATGGGCGACCTGATCCTGACGTGCACGGGCGACCTGTCGCGCAACCGCCGCGTCGGCCTGGCGCTGGCGCAAGGCAAGCCGCTCGACACGATCGTCCGCGAACTGGGCCACGTCGCCGAAGGCGTGCCCTGCGCGAAGGCCGTGCGCGAACTGGCCGCGAAGATGGGGGTCGACATGCCGATCACCAATGCGGTGGCCGGCGTCTTGTTCGATGGCGATTCGGCCAGCGACATGGTCAGCAGGTTGCTGGCGCGCGATCCGCGCGACGAGTTGGCCTGAGACGGTAGCGTGCCCACGCGTAACGGTTACGTCACGTTGCCGGGGTGTTGCGCGTCGGCCCGCCTGAATTGTCGCCTGGATGCAGCAGAATCGTCAGCAGCGCGACCGCATCCTCGTTCGCGTGGATCGCATGCGGTTCGCCGCCCGCCAGGTAGACCATCTCGTTCGGACGCAGGATGGTCGTGCGGCCGTGGGCCTGGAACGCGATCTCGCCCTCCAGGCACAACAGCGTCATCTCGCCTTCGACCCAATGTTCCGGCAGCGGTTTTTCCTTCGGTACCACGAGCCGGATCAATTCCATGTGATCGGTCTTGATCAACGCGATCGATGTGAAGTTCGCGATGTCGTCTTCGCCCCGCTGGAGTGCGATCCGCTCACCCGAGACTGCATGGTGCAACGCCATGTGTGACTCCCTTTACTCTTCTTCAAATGTCTGCGGCACCCCGCGCAGCCAAGTGACGAGCGCGGTGGCGTCCTTGAATCCCTGCGCGAGCCGCGGGACGAGCTTGTCCGGGGCGTTGATGTCCAGCTTCTCTTCGTTCCAGACGAAATAACTCTTCAGCTTCAGGTATTCGACGAGCGGATGGTTCGGATCGAATCCTTTCGGCGGGCGTTGCAGCTTGTCTTCCGGCTGCAGGTCGCCATAGGTCTCGCGCAGATGTTTATTCTTCAACATTTTGGCGAATCCTGTCGCATCGTTGACGACGTGCACGCGGATCGCCTTCAGGCGCGCCGCCGGCGGCAGGTATTCGCCGGCACCGTACAGCAAGGTACCGTCGGCTTCGATGTGGAAGTAATACGTCGGCCCGCCGCCTTCGCTGGGACGGCGCTTGTTGCCGGGCGCGATGCCTGCCGAGAAATGCGTCTTGTAGGGCGTCTTGTCGTGCGAAAAGCGCGTATCGCGCTGGAACCGGAACATCGCCTTCTTCGGGTCGCACGCGACGACCTGCTTGTCGAACTTGCCGATGTCGCGGATCAGTTCCGTCAGCACCTCGAGGAATTCGGCCCGCAGGATGTCGTAGCGGGGCTTGTTCATGACGAACCACGGGCGGGTATTGTTCTCTTTGAGTTCGGACAGGAATTGCGTCAGGTCGCGCAGGTGCATAGAAAATCCGGAAGTTCAGGGGGTTTGCCGCGGACGCCGGCCGACGGTCACGTCGATCGCCGTCTCGCGGTTCTTGCGCATGACCGTCATCGTCGCCTTGCCGCCGGGCGGCAGGTCGGCGATGAGGTTCATCATGTCGTTGGTGCTGCTCACTTTTTTGCCTTGCACGGCCAGCAGGATATCGCCCGGATGGATGCCGGCGCGGTCGGCCGGCCCACCACGCACGACGCCGGCGATGATGGCGCCCCGATCGCGCGCGAGGCCGAAGCTGTCGGCCAGCTCGGGTGTGATGTCCTGCGATTCGACGCCGATCCAGCCGCGCACGACCTGGCCATGCTTGATGATCGCATCGAGCACGGTCTTCGCCGTCGACACGGGAATCGCGAACCCGATCCCGACCGAGCCACCCGTCTGCGAATAAATGGCCGAGTTGATGCCCAGCAGATTGCCGCGCGTGTCGACGAGCGCGCCGCCCGAGTTGCCGAAGTTGATGGCGGCGTCGGTCTGAATGAAATTCTCGAAGTGATTGATGTGCAGGTTGTTGCGGCCCAACGCGGAAATGATGCCGAGCGTGACGGTCTGGCCGACACCGAACGGGTTGCCGATCGCCAGCACGACGTCGCCCACGCGGGCTTGATCGGGGTCGCCCAGCACGATCACGGGCAGCTTATCGGCGTTGATGCGGATCACGGCCAAGTCCGTTTCCGGATCGGTGCCGACGACGCTGGCGGCGGCCTTGCGGCCGTCGGCCAGGCCGACTTCGATCTCGTCGGCGCCTTCGACGACGTGATAATTGGTCAGGATGTAGCCGTCGCCGCTGACGATCACGCCGGAGCCGAGGCTCGCCATCTGTTCCTGCGGCGGCATCTTGTCGCCGAAAAACCGCTTGAAGAACGGGTCCTTCAGCAGCGGATGGGTCTCGCGCAACGCCTTGCTGGTGAGGATGTTGACGACGGCCGGCATGGCCCGGGAGGCGCCATCGCGGTAGCTGGCCGGCGCCGGCCCGCCGCCGGGCGCCTGCAGCACGGGCACCGCCCGCCCCGGCCCGCCGACGCCCACCTGCGTGGGCGCGCGCGTCGTCCACTCCGGCCGCAGCGCCGCGATCACGACATAGACGCCGAGGGCAATCGTGACGGTTTGCGCGAACAGCAGCCAGTAGCGGCGCATCGGACTGCCCCCGGCGTTATCGCTTCAGCGCGTCGCGGATCTCGCGCAGCAGAACGATTTCTTCCGACGTCGCCACCGCAGCGGCCGCCTGCTGCGCTTCCTCGGCCTTGGTGAACGGCGCGCGCATGCGATTCATCAGCCTGACCATCTGGAAAATGACGAACGCAAGGATCAGGAAATTCAGCAGGATCGTGAAGAAATTCCCGTACGCCAGCACGGCGCCGGCCTTCTTCGCCTCCGCCAGCGGCAGACCGTATGGCTGGCCGTTGAGCGGCACGTAGTAACTGGCGAAATCGAGGCCGCCGAACAGCTTGCCGATCGGCGGCATGATGACGTCCTGCACGAGGGAATCCACGATGCGTCCGAACGCACCGCCGATGATGACACCGACCGCGAGATCGACGACATTGCCCTTCAGCGCAAATTTTTTGAACTCTTCCATCATCGACATCCCGGACCTCCTTGTGTTTTTAAAAATCTTGCCAAGTACGCAGCGATGATACAGGAAACGCGTCCGCTGCTGATCGTGCGAGATATCCATGTGGTCAAGGGGTCCAAGTCAAAAATGCGCGTTTGGAGAGCCTCGCTACAACCGAAACGTTTTTTCTTTAATTTGCATATCTGTTCACCTATAATCGACTGTTGCAAAAAAGCCTTTGACTGGTTTGCAACGTATTGCATTGCAACATTTCGCATTTGACGAATGGAGTTGGTATGAGTAATGAGAAGCAGGTCGATCCAGGCCGGCGAGGCTTGCTCGTGGCTACATGCGCGGCGGGTGGCGTTGTCGGTGTTTCAACGGCCGGGGTGCTGGTCAGTACGTTGCAGCCCTCGGAGCGAGCAAAAGCGGCCGGCGCCCCGGTCGAAGCGGATATATCCGATGTCAAACCGGGCGAGCTGAAGGTCGTGGAGTGGCGTGGCAAACCCGTGTGGATCCTGCGCCGCACGCCCGAAATGCTGGCCAGCCTGCCGAAGAACGACAGCCTGGTCGCCGATCCGAATTCCGATAAACCCTATCAAATGCCGGTGCCGGCATACGCGAAGAACGAATTCCGCGCCTACGAAAAACACAAGGAACTCCTTGTCGTCGTCGGCATCTGCTCCCACCTGGGCTGCTCGCCCTCCGCCCGCTTTGCCGAAGGTCCGCAGCCGAACCTGCCGGACGACTGGCACGGCGGCTTCCTCTGCCCCTGCCACGGATCGACGTTCGACCTGTCGGGCCGCGTCTTCAAGAACAAGCCCGCTCCGGCCAACCTTGACGTCCCTCCGTACATGTACCTGTCCGACAACAAGATCCTGATCGGCAAAGACGAGAAAGGCGAGGCATAAGATGGGCGCAGCGTTCAAGGAAACCAAACTCCCGGCCGACGCGCCGAAAAGCCACAAGGCCCTGGCCTGGGTTGACGACCGCTTCCCCCTGACGAAACTGTGGAACGACCAGTGGGGACGCTACTACGCGCCGAAGAACTTCAACATCTGGTACCTGTTCGGCTCGCTGGCGATGCTGATCCTGGTACTGCAGATCGTCACCGGCATCTTCCTGACGATGTACTACAAGCCGGATGCCAACCTCGCGTTCTACTCGGTCGAGCAGAACATCATGCGCGAGGTGCACTGGGGCTGGCTCGTGCGCTACATGCATTCCACCGGCGCCTCCGCGTTCTTCATCGTCGTGTACCTGCACATGACCCGTGGCCTGCTGTACGGCTCGTATCGCAAGCCGCGCGAGCTGATCTGGCTGTTCGGCTTCGCGATCTTCCTGTGCCTGATGGCCGAAGCCTTCTTCGGCTACCTGCTGCCGTGGGGCCAGATGTCGTACTGGGGCGCGCAGGTGATCGTCAACCTGTTCAGCGCCATCCCGTTCATCGGCCCGGATCTCTCGCTGTGGATCCGCGGCGACTACGTGGTGTCGGACGCGACGCTGAACCGCTTCTTCGCCTTCCACGTGATCGCGATCCCGCTCGTGCTGCTGGGCCTTGTCGCGGCGCACCTGATCGCGCTGCATGAAGTAGGCTCGAGCAACCCGGACGGTATCGAGGTCAAGGAAAACCTCGGGCCGGACGGCCATGGGGTCGATGCCATCCCGTCGCACCCGTACTACACGACCAAGGACTTGTTCGGCGTGTCGATGTTCCTGCTGATCTTCAGCACCGTCGTGTTCTTCGCACCGGAAATGGGCGGCTACTTCCTGGAATACAACAACTTCCTGCCGGCCGACTCGCTGAAGACCCCGCCGCACATCGCGCCGACCTGGTACTTCACGCCGTTCTACTCCGTGCTGCGCGCGACGACGTCGGACTTCATGTGGGTCGTGATGCTCGGCCTGGCCGCGTATGTCGTGCTCATCTGGATGCGTTCGCGCCTGTCGTACAAGACGAAGGTCGCGATCACCATCGTCGCCATCCTGGCCGAGATCGGCATGCTGCCGCAGGTGCTGGACGCGAAATTCTGGGGCGTCGTGCTGTTCGGCTCGGCCGTCGTGATCCTGGCGCTGCTGCCGTGGCTGGACCAGTCGCCAGTGAAATCGATCCGCTACCGCCCGAGCTGGCACAAATACGTGTACGCCGTGTTCTTCGTGGCGTTCCTGACGCTCGGCTACCTCGGCACCCAGCTGCCGACCCCGGCCTACACGTTGGTCGCCCAGGCCTGCACCCTGCTGTACTTTAGCTTCTTCCTCCTGATGCCGTGGTGGAGCGCGATGGGCCAGTTCAAGCCCGTGCCCAAGCGCGTTACGTTCACCCCGCATTGATTTCTGGAATCTAGCCAAAGGACAACCATGATGCTTTTTTCGAAAAAACTGCTCGCGGTCCTGGCCCTGCTGCCGGGATTCGCGTTCGCGAACGAAGGTGGGTTCGCGCTCGACCGGGCGCCCGAACGCACGGACATCGCTTCCCTGCAAAACGGCGCCAAGCTGTTCGTCAACTACTGCCTGAACTGTCACTCCGCATCGGCGATGCGCTACAATCGCCTGCGTGATCTGGGCCTGAGCGAAGACCAGATCAAGAACAACCTGCTGTTCTCGGGCGAGAAGGTGGGCGACATGATGACGATCGCGATGCGTCCTGCGGATGCGAAAGCCTGGTTCGGTGCGGTCCCACCGGACCTGTCGGTCATCACGCGTGCGCGCGCGTCGGGCGCCGGTTCCGGCCCCGACTACATCTACACTTACCTGCGTACTTTCTACAAGGACGATACTCGCCCGACCGGCTGGAACAACATGGTCGTGCCGAACGTCGCCATGCCGCACGTGCTGTGGCAGTTGCAGGGTGTGCGTACGGTCAAGATGGTCGAGGAACCGGATCCACACGAGGAAGGAAAAAAAGTGCACCGCTTCGCCGGCTTCGAGCAGGTGACGCCGGGCACGCTGACCCCGCAGGAATTCGATACGCAAGTGGCCGACCTCGTCGCTTACATGGACTGGATGGCCGAACCGGCGCGCGACTTTCGCAAGCGCCTCGGTGCGATCGTCGTGATTTTCCTCGCTTTCTTCGCTTTCCTTGCCTGGTCTTTGAATGCTTCTTATTGGAAAGACGTAAAGTGAGTTGATTGCCCGGTTATAATGCGGGCAATTTCTATTCGGGGTGAGCCGCTTGCGCTTCACCCCTTTGTTTCTTGAAGGAACTATAAACCATGATGGTTCTCTACTCCGGCACCACGTGCCCGTTCTCCCAGCGCTGCCGCCTGGTCCTGTTCGAAAAGGGCATGGACTTCGAAGTGCGCGACGTGGATCTGTTCAACAAGCCCGAGGACATCTCGACGATGAATCCGTACGGCCAGGTGCCGATCCTGGTCGAGCGCGAACTGATTCTGTACGAATCGAACATCATCAACGAATACATCGACGAGCGCTTCCCGCATCCGCAGCTGATGCCCGCCGACCCGCTCATGCGCGCCCGCGCCCGCCTGATGCTGTTCAACTTCGAAAAGGAACTGTTCGTCCACGTGAACACGCTCGAGAACGAGCGCAACAAGGTGGGCGACAAGAGCCACGACAAGGCGCGCGCCGAAATCCGCGACCGCCTGACGACCTTGGCTCCGCTGTTCCTGAAGAACAAGTACATGTTGGGCGACGAATTCTCGATGCTGGACGTGGCAATTGCCCCGCTGCTGTGGCGCCTGGACCATTACGGCATCGAACTGTCGAAGACGGCGGCCCCGCTGATGAAATACGCCGAGCGCATCTTCTCGCGCCCGGCTTACATCGAAGCCCTGACCCCGTCCGAAAAGGTGATGCGCCGCTAAGCGCCATCGCCGTTGCACGCCAGTTTACGACGCCGCAGGCGAATCGAAGTACACTGGCGTGTAACATCCCGCATCACGCCCCGATAACTATGCCAGACATCTCCACCAAGCCGTACCTGCTGCGCGCCATCTACGAATGGTGCACGGACAGCGGCTACACGCCCTACCTGGCCGTCAAGGTCGACGCCGCCACCACGGTTCCGATGGAATACGTGAAGAAGGGCGAGATCATCCTCAACATCAGCTACGGCGCCACGTCCGGGCTGAAGATGGACAACGACGCGATCACGTTCCGCGCCCGTTTCAATGGTGTCTCGCGCGAGCTGTACATCCCGGTTCACAACGTATTGGCCATCTACGCCAACGAAAACGGCCAGGGCATGGCCTTCGACGTGACGACGACGGCCGCCGACCTGCCTCCGCCGGCACCGGAACCTGCAGCCAGCCCGGCCCCCGGCCTGGCCGCCGTCCCGGCCAAGACGGCCTCCGACATGTCGCATGTACCTGACGATGACGACGACCCCCCCAAAAAAGGTGGCCGTCCGACGTTGACCCGGATCAAATAAGGGTATAATTCTGGCCACATCGCCGGCTTAGCTCATCAGGTAGAGCAGTTGATTTGTAATCATCAGGTGGCGGGTTCGAGTCCTGCAGCCGGCACCAAGGATCAAGCACTTAGCCCAGCCCTAAACCAGCTGGGCTTTTTGCTGACTACTCCATGTAGGGAGGACGTAGGTTTTCCAAGTCTCAACAAACAAAAAACCATCCTCAAAGGATGGTTTTTCTTGAAGCAAACGCACGTTCTGCGTATCAATTCTTTTTCTTACGCATTACACCAAGGCCCAGCAGGCCCGACACCAGCAGTACAACGGATGCCGGTTCTGGAACATTGTTCTGCGTATCTGGAGCAGCAGTAAGGATGACGCGGCTGTACTGATCCGACCACGTGGAGATAAATTGGCCGTTATTTGTCGCCCAACCTGGGAAGAAGGTATCTGGGGACAAGCTCGAATTAAATCCCCACATGCCGCCATAGCTGTTGGAGATGGCGTGCCAGCTCAGTCCCTCATGCTGGAAGAGATTAACGTCTGCTTCATTCTGTTGGATTGAAGCACCAAGCTGCGCGAAACCTACTGAGTAGGCGTTGTAATACCACGAAACACCATTGTCATCGTGAGTCTGGTTGTACGGAGTGTACGTCTGGAAGCTACCCAGCGTGGTCTCAGCTACCGTCAAAAAGTTGCCAGTAGTGTTGTCACGTACACCCACGGCGACCAAGTCGTTCTGACCAATCCCAGCGACGGAGGTAGCAATGTTTGCGTATTGGTCGGTACTCGATGCCGATACTTCCGTCCAACCTGCCGACAGGAAGCTGGCTTCCGCCACGTTAGTTTGAATGCCCGAGACCAAAGGCGTTGCGGAGGCACTAAACGCCGTACCAACGAGGAACAAAGCAGCGACAATTTTGGTAATCTTCATTTGTTTCCTTAAGGAATCATTACAAGTTGTTTGGGAGAAATTATTTAGTTATACATGTAATTTAGCAATAAACATGCCACATGGAAAAATAAATATAAAAATCAACAACTTGACTATTTGAAACACATGATGACTGGATGAAACTGTAAGTTTTTCCGACAGTACTGATGAGGATTGAGAACCGGCGCTTAATTTCTTGAGCTGACCTGTTAACAAACGAGCGATTTCTAACATCAACACAGAGCAACGGTTCCGAGCCGATCTGCCGGGTGAGGCGCCCGTGCCCAGCGCGACGACGTACTGAGCGTTCGATATCGAGCCGCAACATGAATTTGGTTTATGATGTCCTCATCCTTATCCGCCGTGACCGTGCCACGCTGTGCCGTCAGATTGCCGAACGGCATACTAATTTCCTGCAGCCAGAACTCACCGTTGTTTGTCATACTCATTTACCGCAACGATTCATGGTCCAAGCGTGATCGGTGTGTTAGTGAGTGACTTTTTTGCAAGACTTTGACATCATAGGTCATTCGACCTCAACGGTTTCCGTCTTACCCGAATCGCATGAAACGTAACATCCCGGATGGGCTTTCGATCTACCTCGACCTGGTGCGGCTCGCAGCGGCTTTCATCGTCCTGTTTACGCACGCCTGGCCCTTCCTTTTCCCGCAACACCCCCTGCCCTGGCCCGGGCATTCGGCCGTCGTCATCTTTTTCGTACTGTCGGGTTTTGTGATTTCCCATGCGGCGAGGCCCGACCTCGGCCTGCACGGCTACGCGCTGCACCGGATCGCGCGCATCTACCCCGTCGTGCTGGCCGCGGCGCTGCTCTCCATCGGCATCGCGGGTGCTGGGATCCCCAACATCATCCACTATGGCAGCCCACGCGGTTCTGACTGGCAAGATATCGGCATCAATCTCGCGTTTCTCGGGCAGTCATGGACAGACGTGGCGATGCCTTACGTCGGCACGCTGTGGTCCCTGGACTACGAAATCTGGTATTACATCCTGTTTGGCCTGTGGTGCTATTACCGGAGTTTTCCGTTGCTCGCGTGTGCTGCCCTGGTGGCCGGGCCGAAAATCCTGTTGCTGATGCCCGTCTGGCTGCTCGGCGTCGTGTTACACCGCAAGATGGTGCCGCTGAAACCGCGATACGCGCTGTCGCTGTTCGTCGTGTCGCTCGCGGCGGGCCTGGCGTTCTTCTGGTTCGATGCCGGCATCCAGATACGCGAAGCCATGCGCGTGCTGTCGCCGTGGTTGATCCAGGTGACCCAAGGGTCGAATCAATTCGTCGGCGATTTCATACTTGGCCTGATCGTGGCGTTGAATTTCCTGGCCGCCGGTTCGCTCGGCATGAAGCTGGCCCTGAAATTCAAGACCGTCATCCGCTATTTATCCAGCTTCACGTTCTCGCTTTACGTATTCCACCTGCCGCTCGCGGTCATTCTCTGGAATGGCCTGCACGTGCGTTCGGCGCCCGTCTTTTTCGGGCTGCTGATGGCTGGCGTCTGGATACTCGGCACGCTGACCGAACGGCGTACCGCCTGGTATCGCTCGAAGTTGAGCAAGATCTGGCCGAACAAGAAAACGGCCGCCGTTCACGATCCGCTACCGATCGAGGCGGCCGGCGCGGACGAACACCGTCCAGCCGGACACGCGACCGGCGTCGACGTGGCTAAGCAACCAAGAGAGCGGCTTGCTTCCTAGTCCACTCATCGTCCATATTTTATTTCCAAGCTGATGAACCGATCACTGTCCTCCTACCTCAACCTCTTGCGGTTCCTGGCTGCGCTGGCGGTGTATGTCTCCCATGCCGGTTACTTCACGAAAATGCGCATCCCGTACGTCGGGAATATGGGCAGTGAGGCGGTGTTCGTGTTTTTCGTCCTTTCCGGGATGCTGATCACGTTCTCGGGCATGAAACAGCCCGACGGATATGCGTTCCTGCGCGCGCGCCTGGTCAGGTTATGGTCCGTGTGCCTGCCGGCACTGGTGCTGACGATGGTGTGGGACACGATAGGCCAATCCATCTCCCTGGACGCCTATTCGCCCATGCAGCCCTACAACATCTTCAAATGGGTCGCGTCCCTTGGTCTGAATGCGCTGTTCCTCAACCAGGTCTGGCATGCGAACATTTATCCGGGTACCAATGGGCCGTTCTGGTCGCTTTCCTATGAATTTTGGTACTACATGATTTTCGCTGCCGGCGTCTATTTCTCCGGCAAGAAAAAATACATTGCCATCGCCTGTGTGGCCGCGATTGCGGGCCCGGATATCCTCGTGGGACTCCCGATCTGGCTGCTGGGCTCTGCCCTGCACTTTGCGGTGGCGCGCCGCGGTACGTCGGCTTGGGTTGGCTGGACATTGTGGCTCGGATCGATCGTTGCCGCCCTCGCATTTTCAGTGTTCGATGCCGGTCCGGTACTTGCGGAGACCTTCCCGGGCATTGCGGCCGGTGCGAAATGGAAGGTAGGTTTCTGGCCGGCGAGCTACGTCATCGGCGCACTGGTCGCCATCAATATCTACGGATTCTCGCTCATTGCCGACCGCTTCCAGGCGGTACTGGAGCGCTTTTCGTGGCCGATCCGGGTCGGTGCCGATATCAGCTTCGGGCTGTATTTGTTCCATTACCCGCTCATGTATTTCATCAAGGCGGTTCTGTACGGCGCCAAATTGACGAGCGGGCCCATGTTCGTTGCGGCCATCTACCTCGTGCCATTCCTGGTCGCCGCATGGCTCGCGATTCTGTGCGAGCGGCACAAGGGCTGGATCGGCAAGTTGATCGACCGAGTCGGCAATGTAGCCAGGCCGGGATGGTCGAAGCCTGCCAAGAACGACGTGGCGATCCGGCTCGACGATCTCCTCTTGCCGCCCCAGCCGTCGGCCAGCGTTGCTGCCGATAAAGAGCGCCTTTCCGGATAAAACGGGATCAAAAGCGATCAAAAAAAGGGTTACGAGCGCGAGCTCGTAACCCTTTTGTGTTTGGCTGCTCAGTACGGCTTACGAACGCTTGCGGCGCAGCAGTCCCAATGCACCGATGCCCAGCAGTGCCAGCGATGCCGGTTCCGGTACGTCCGCCGGCGGAACGACGACGGCCGAGTCGACGTTCAGGATGTCGAATGCCCAGCGCGCATCGCGCTTGTCACCCGCCACGTCGACGAAGCCGTTGCGGAAGTTCTGGTTGGCGACGCCGTCGTAATCGAAGCCATCCGACAGATGAGCGCCTGCGGAGAAGTTGGCATATTGCTGGACCGTCACCGTGTACGTCCCAGCCGCCAGGTCAGTCGTATATTTGACGTCGAAGCAACGGCCCGTCACGGCATCCCCTGCCACCGCGCCGCATCCGGCGTCGTCCTGTTCGTAGAGCTTGATGCCCGTCGAGTCGAACAGCCCCAGGATCGGATCGAATCCACCGCGGGCGATCGTGTCGCCGTTCGCGTTCACGCCGCCGGCATACGACCAGCTGCGCAGGGTCACACTCGACGTGCTGCTCACCGTGAAGGTAAAGGCTTGCACATCATTGTCATGGTTGAAGTTACCCGTGAAAGACAGGTCGGTCGCCTGGGCGCCAGTTGCGAATACGGCCAATGCCAGCATGGCGACAGCGGGTTTGAATCTCATTCTCGGTCCTAGTTAATGAAAAAGGTTTATCAAAAGTACCCCGGGACCGAGATTAGCAAGAGCTATGCCAGTAACAAAATGCTATTGATTTATATAGCAAAATAGAAATATGCAGAATGAATGTAAAGTTACTCGACATTCTTATGCATATCTGTAAATTACTTGCATCAATATAAAGTTTTATTAGGGAATATTTATTGACCCGATGCGTTCGCCGTCGTCCGGGCCGTCACCGTGCAGCTGTCCATGCCATCCTGGCGTCCGAAGTCGAAACTCACCGGCAGGAACATCTCGATCACTTGAGCATTGGTCCGCGCATGCATGGACACCTCGTCCAGCGTGAATCCGCCGGCGCCCGCCAGCGCGAGCGGCACCATCATCTGGTCGCCCAGGTATTCGGCGAACGCCCCCTGCGACACGAGGTATTGGCGCGCACGCTGCACCACTTGGCGCGCCACCTGTTCGGACGACACGGATTTTTCGCCGAACGCCGTGAAAACTTCCGTCGCGTGCTCGTATTCGAGGGTCAACATCAGGGCGTTGCCCGGTCCCTGGTCGGCCGGCAGGCCGCGTATCAGCAACTGGTCCTCGTCCCAGTTCATCGACTTGCCGACGCATTCCAGTTCGCGCTGCGCCACCCGCCCCGGCACGCCGGCCACGAACGCCTCGGCATAGGCGGCACGGCGCTCGCCGCGCGTCATCCATGTGCGCGGCAGCAGTTGTGCACACGGTTCCACGCGCGCCTCGACGCCGCCGCCGCCGGCCGGATAAAAACCGAAGCGCTCGAGGCGGATGTCGATGTGCGCCCCCATCTCGGCCAGGCGCGGACACCACGCGCGCTGCAGGAATTGCACCGGCGGCGCCATCGGGTTGTGCGTCCCGCCCGTCAGCTTCAATGTCGACGGCTTGTCCGCCATCAGCAAGGCCGGCAACACGGTCTGCAGCACCAGCGTGCAGCTGCCGGCCGTACCGATCGCGAACGCGTAGTCGCCACCCTTCACGGGACCCGGCAGGAACGTCAGATCCTGGCTGCCGAGTGCCGCGCCGGACGCGTCGCCACCGCACACCTGCAGCGCCGCCTGCACGGCCACGAGGTGCTGGCGCATCAAGCCGGGCTTGGCGCGATTCGCGCGGATGTTCCTGATGCGGAACGGCTGCCCCGTGATCATGGCCAGCGTGAGCGCGCTGCGCAGGATCTGGCCGCCGCCTTCGCCGACGGCGCCATCCAGTTCGATCATGTGTTGTCCTTTCATCCCTTGACGCAGACGATCTGCTTCAACGTGTGCACGACTTCGACCAGGTCGCTCTGTGCCTCCATCACCGCGTCGATGTCCTTGTAGGCCATCGGGATCTCGTCGATCACGTCGGCATCCTTGCGGCACTCGACGCCTTCCGTGGCGCGCACCTGGTCCTCGACCGAGAAGCGGCGCTTGGCTTCCGTGCGGCTCATCGTGCGGCCTGCGCCGTGGCTGCAGCTGTGGAAGCTCTCCGGATTCCCTTTGCCACGCACGATGAAGCTCTTCGCGCCCATCGAACCCGGAATGATACCCAGCTCGCCCGCGCGCGCGGACACGGCGCCCTTGCGGGTCACCAGCACGTCCTTGCCGAAGTGGTGTTCCTTCTGCACGTAGTTGTGGTGGCAGTTCACCGCCTCGACGTGCGTCTCGAACGGCTTCGTGATGACCGTGCGCACGGCCGCGATCAGGTTCTGCATCATGACTTCGCGGTTCATGCGCGCGAACTTCTGGGCCCAGCCCACGGCTTCGACGTAGTCGTCGTAATGCTGCGTCCCTTCCGGCAGGTACGCCAGGTCCTGATCCGGCAGGTTGATGAAGTGCGTCCGCATGTCCTGCTTGGCCAGCTCGATGAAGTGCGAGCCGATCGCATTGCCGACGCCACGCGAACCGGAGTGCAGCATGAACCACACGAAGCCCTGCTCGTCCAGGCAGATCTCGATGAAGTGGTTACCGCTGCCCAGCGTGCCCAGGTGCTTGTAATTGTTCGTGTTCTTCAGCCGCGGCGTCTTGTGGCAGATGTCGTCGAACTCGTCCTTCAGCGTCATCCAGGCCTGGTCGACGGGCAGCGGCGGCGTGTCCCACGATCCCTTGTCGCGCCCCTTGAAGCCGCGCGTCTTCGGCGACATCCCGTGCGGCACAGAACGTTCGATGGCGCTGCGCAGCGGCCCCAGGTTGTCCGGCAGGTCGTTCGCGCTCAGCGTCGTCTTCGCGGCCATCATGCCACAGCCGATATCGACGCCGACGGCGGCCGGGATCACGGCGCCCAGCGTGGGGATCACGCTGCCGATCGTCGAGCCCTTGCCCAGGTGGACGTCGGGCATCGCGGCCATGTGCTTGTAGATGAACGGCATGCGCGCCGTGTTGGCCAGCTGGCGTTTCGCCTCGTCTTCCACCGGGACGCCGCGCGTCCACATCTTGACGGGACGGCCGCCTTCCACGTTCAGCACATCGTAGTGTTCATGTTTCGTCATTTGCGTACTCTCTCTTTCGTATTCGTCTTACGTGCCCACGAGCGTGGTCAGCACGTTTTGCCAGACGCGCCGCGCCTGCCAGGCCGGCACCGAACCGGCAACATCGGACGCGCCTCCGGCAGCACCCGGGTTCGCCGTCACCCGCGCGGTCACGCCGTGTGCGTCGAAGCTGACCGACAGCGTCTGCGGCCGTCCATGTCTCGTTCTGCTGTCTGTTGCGCCGGCCGTGCCGACGCTGATCGTCCAACCCATCATCGTCTCCTTGTCTTTATCTCGCAATCGCTTCTTTTGCAATCGGCGTGCCAGCCTGGGCCGGTGTCGCTCCGGGATTCGCAATCCATTGATTTTCTTGTGTTTTTGCATCGCAGCCGAAAAGCCGGTGTGTTCGTTGGCAAAAGCAAAACGTGCTAGAGTTATCCAAATTTATAAGTTTTTATAAAATCAATAAAAAGAAAACCGTCGTGATCGGCTTCATCGGCACCCAGCTCGACAGCGGCACAGGGAGCGCGCGCTGGGAAAAATGGCGGCCGACGGTGGCGTTGACGCAGCACGAAGACGTCGTCATCGACCGCCTGGAGCTGCTGTTCAACCGCGATCCCACGAGACTGGTCGACCAGGTGACGCAAGACATCGGGAAGGTATCGCCGGAAACGGAGATCGTCCCCCGCCAGATCGACATCGACGACCCATGGGATTTCGAGCAGGTCTACGGCGCACTGTTCGACTTCGCGCGCGCCTATCCCTTCGAGCCCGACCGGGAGGATTACTGGATCCACATCACGACGGGCACGCACGTCGTCCAGATCTGCCTGTTCCTGATGACGGAGGCGCGCTATTTCCCGGGCTGCCTGCTGCAGACATCGCCGCCGCGCCGCCACGCGCCGGGCGCGCCCGGTACGCTGGCGCTGATCGACCTCGACCTGTCGAAATACGACCAGATCGCCCGGCGCTTCTCGCGCGAACAGCAGGATGCCGTCGCCTTCCTGAAATCCGGCATCGCGACGCGCAATGTCCGTTTCAACACGATGATCGACGAGATCGAACGCGTGGCCATCAAATCGCGTGCGCCGATCCTGCTGATGGGGCCGACAGGCGCCGGCAAGTCCTTCCTCGCGCGCCGCTTGTACGAACTCAAGAAAGCGCGTCGGCAAGTGGCCGGACGTTTTGTCGAAATCAACTGCGCCACCTTGCATGGCGACGGTGCGGGTTCCACGTTGTTCGGCCACGTCAAGGGCGCGTTCACCGGGGCGATGTCGGAACGCAGCGGCCTGCTGCGCACGGCCGACAAAGGCGTGCTGTTCCTGGACGAGATCGGCGAACTGGGCCTGGACGAACAGGCGATGCTGCTCAAGGCGATCGAAGAAAAACGCTTCCTGCCGGTCGGCGGCGACCACGAAGTCCACAGCGACTTCCAGCTGGTCGCCGGTACGAACCGCGACCTGGCACGCGAAGTCGCGCACGGCCGCTTCCGCGAAGACCTTTTCGCCAGGATCAATTTATGGACATATGAATTGCCGGGGCTGGTCGAACGCAGCGAGGACATCGAGCCCAACATCGAGTACCTGCTGCGCGAATTCGGCGCCGAACACGGGCACATGGTGCGCTTCAACAAGGAAGCGCGCGATCACTACATGCGATTTGCGATGTCGCAGGACGCACGCTGGACGGGCAATTTCCGCGACCTGTCCGCGTCGATGACCCGGATGGCCACTCTGGCCGAATCCGGCCGCATCAACGATACCATCGTCGCCGGCGAGATTGCGCGCTTGCGACAACTGTGGCGGCCATTCGACGATACCGGCGCGCAGCAGGCAGATCTGGATCAGGTGCTAGGGGCCGCCGCGGCCGCGCAGCTCGACCAGTTCGATGCGCTGCAGTTGCAGGCTGTCGTCGGCGTGTGCCGCCAGTCCATGTCGCTGTCGGATGCGGGCCGCAAGCTGTTCGCCGTCTCGCGCACCGCCAAGCGCCAGCCGAACGATGCGGACCGCCTCAAGAAATACCTGGCGCGGTTCGGGCTGTCCTGGGACGACGTGCGCGGGTGACAGCGGGACGGCGCGGGGTTTTCGCGGCCTGTACCGCCAATGCTGCAATCCGTCGCAATCGCCGGGTTCCGTTCATGGCACTTGCCTATAGTGATTCCAACAGCAAACCAACGGAGACCCGATATGAACAACCTGATCAAGAGCGCCGTCCTCGCCACCACCCTGGCAATCGGCACGCATGCTGCCCTGGCCGACGACCTCGTCCGCGAAAACCGCCCCGTCGATGCCAGCGTATCGAAGGTGCGCCTGGGCGGCGTGATCCGCCTGAACCTGCACCAGGGATCGACGCCTTCGCTCGTCGTGTCCGGCGACAAGCGTTATGTCGCAAAGGTGACGACCACGCAGCGCGGCGATACGCTCGTCATCGATATGGAAAACAATACCCGTATGGACGGCAACAGCAAGAGCGAACTGCGCGCCGATCTCACCGTGCCGAACCTGCAGGAATTCGTGTCGCAGGGCGTCGGTTCGAGCGACGTATCCGGTTTCAGCGGCGACAAGCTGAAGCTGGCGCTGGACGGCGCCGGCGCCGTGCGCTTCACGGGACAGTATCGCGACGTCGATGCGCGCCTGGGCGGCGTCGGCGGCCTCACGCTGAACCCCGGCCAGGCCGAGCGCATCGAGCTGCACCTGGGTGGCGCCGGCCATATCACGGTGGCGGGCCAGACGAAATTATTGCGCGCGCAACTGGGCGGCGTCGGTGGCCTTGACGCTCAACAATTGCGCGCGGAAACGGTCGACCTCGACATGACCGGTCTCGGCGGTGCCAGCGTGTACGCGAAAACGGCGGCCAACGTGAATCTGAGCGGCATGGGTTCGGCCACCGTCTACGGCAAGCCGGCGACGCGCAATGCGACGACGAACGGCTTCGGCAAGGTCAGCTGGCAATAAAGCAGTGCACCGGCACGGCGCCGCCGTGCCGCGTCAGCGGATCACCGTATCGTTCTTGACCGACTTCACGCCCTTGACGTTGCGCGCGATTTCCACGGCCTTCTCGGCGGATTCACGGGAGTCGACGAAGCCGCTCAGCTGCACCGTTCCCTTGAACGTTTCCACGTTGACCTGGGTCGCCTTGACGCTCGGGTCGGCAGCGAAGGCAGCTTTCACCTTGCTGGTAATCAAGGAGTCGTCGACGTATTCGCCCGTGCCTTCGCGGGTCGGCGTCGGGGCGCAGGCGACGAGCGAGACCAGCAGCGAGGTCGCGAGAACAGACTGAGCAATAGCGGTCTGGAAACGAATGAGCTTCATGGCGCTTCTCCCGAGTTATCAAGAATTTTATTATTCCGAATTTCGGGACAGCCTGTCGCCCGCTACTGTTGTGGAATCGGTACGGTTCGCGCCGGGCCGTCGGCGCCGCCTGCCTGTGCGACGAGCAGCCCCGACGGCGGCTTGTCCCCGATGCGGTGCGGCGGCACGTCGTGGCCGATGACGAGGCGCACGTCCGCGCGCCCATCCATGCCGGCCTCGACCGGTTCCCCGGTGCCGACCTGCCGCGCCAGGCGTTCCGCCACCGTCCGGAAGGCCGGCTGGTATTCGACGCGCGTCCGGTGCACGCC
Organism: Massilia pinisoli; assembly: GCF_024753285.1. Classification (GTDB taxonomy): domain Bacteria; phylum Pseudomonadota; class Gammaproteobacteria; order Burkholderiales; family Burkholderiaceae_D; genus Telluria; species Telluria pinisoli. Next base: position 41,941 of record NZ_JANUGW010000021.1, read on the forward strand.
AAACCCTTTTTCGTTGGTCAGGCGCACCACCTTGAGCCCCCCATCGCGCAACTCGCGCGCCACGCGGCGCGCGAGGCCCTGGCGGCCGTCGCCGTTGCTGATCTCCAGTCGGGCGACCGTCTCCGGCGCGGACGGCCGGGCGATCGGCGCGGCCCTGTTCGACGGCACGCGGCGCAATTCGAGCATGCCGTCGTCCTTGCGGACCACTTCCACGGCGGCCCATTCCTCGTCGGGCCGTTGGGTGGCCTTGACGGCCTGCTCGATGGCGTGCAGCCGCGTGCCGCCGTTCGCCGTCGCATAGTCGGCGCGGAAGTCGTGGGCACGCAAGGCCTCGGCCTGGCGCAGCATCTGCCGGCCGCGTTCTTCCTGGCCGAGTTTTAACAGGGTCTCGCCCAGGTATTGCCAGGCGCGCTGGTCCAGCGGATCGAGCAGGCAGGCCTTTTCGAGCGCGACCTGGGCCGCGTCGACGTCGCCGCTGAGCAGGTAGGCATAACCCAGATTGGCAAACAGGAAGGCGGCCGCGGGGCCGGACGCCATGGTGGCGTCGCGCGTGAGGTCGCGCCAGATCGGGATCGCGCGGGCGAAATCGCGCTGCTCGGCGTACGCGATCGCCAGGCCGTTGCGCGCGTTGACGTGCGTGGCGTCGAGGCGTAGCGCGGCCTCGTACGCGGCGATCGCATCGTCGTAGCGGCGCGCGAGGTACAGGTTGCGGCCGCGCAGGTAGTTGTCGTTCGCCGCGGAGAACGCCGGTCCGCCGGCGTCGGGCTGCGGCGGCGGACTGCTGCAGGCCAGCAGCAGCACGCTGCTGCACAACAGGGGCAAGGCGGACAGCAGGATACGCGAGCGCATGGCAATCTCCGTCGAATCAGTTGGTACCGCCCAGGGCAGTGCCGAAGATCTTGGTGATCTGGATGCCGGCGGGGCCGAGCAGCACCATCAACAAGGTCGGGAAGATGCAAAAGACGAGGGGGAACAACAGTTTCAGGCCGATCCTGGCGGCAGCCTCTTCCGCCAGCATGCGGCGCTTGGTGCGCAGCGCCTCCGAATACACGCGCAGGGCGTCGCCGATGCTCGTGCCGAAGCGCTCGGACTGGATCAGCATTGCGACGAGCGAATCGATGTCGTCCAGCCCGATACGCAGCGCGAAATTGCGCAGCGCCTTTTCCTTGCTGAAGCCGGCGCGCGTCTCCATTAGCACGAGCTGCAATTCCTGGCCCAGCGTCACGCTCTTGACGTGGATCTCGGCGGCGACCTTGACCAGCGCGCGCTCGAGGCTCAGGCCCGCCTCCACGCATACGGTCAGCAGATCGAGCGCATCGGGGATGTTCTCGAAGATCTCGCGCTTGCGGTGCTTGACGACGCGGTCGAGGATCACGTTCGGCAGGTAGTAGCCGCACGTCGCCGCGAACAGCAGCAGGGCCATCGTCTCGAAGCCGGCGACGGTGGCGGGCACGAACGCGAGCACGAGGCCGACGAGCGCGGGCAGTCCCAGCGCCAGCGCCGTCTTCGATGCGAAGTACAGCGTCGGCGCGGCCGGATTGCGCCAGCCGGCGTTCATGAAGCGGGTGCGCAGCGCCGACTTTTCCCAGCCCTCGTCCGGCACCGACAGCTTCGTCAGGGGCTTGGCCGCGCGCGCCACGCGATCGACCCAGCTGCTGCGCGGCGCGTGGCCGTCGTCCGTGTGGCCCATGAAACTCGCCAGCCGGGCGCGCAGCGCGGCGGGCGCGAACAGCACCGTCGCCAGCCACGCGAGGCAGCAGACCACCGCGAAGACGATCAACAGGAACAGCAGCTGTGCGCGAATCATCGATGTCTCCTCAGATGCGGATGCGGATCATCCTCTTCAGCCAGATCACCCCGACGATGATCATCACGAGCGCGGTCCACAGCAGCTTGACGCCGACCGGATCGGTCCACAGGACCATGATGTACGTGGGATTCACGAGCACCAGCATGGCGCCCACGGCGAACGGCAGCAGTCCCAGGATCCAGGCGGACATGCGCCCTTCCGCCGACAGCACGCGGACCTGGGCCGCGAGCCGCAGGCGGCCGCGGATGATGTGGCCGATGTTGCCGAGGATTTCGGCCAGGTTGCCGCCCGTCTCGCGCTGGATCAGGATCGCGATGACGAGATAGCGCAGGTCGGTGAGCGGAATGCGCGACGCCATGTTGTGCAGCGCTTCGCCCAGCGGCACGCCGTAATTGATCTCCTCGCGCGCGATGCGGAACTCGCCGCTGAGCGGTTCCGGCAATTCGTTGCCGACGATTTGCAACACGTTCGAGAACGAGTGACCGGCCCGCAGCGCGCGTGCGATGAAATCGGCGGCGTCCGGCAGTTGCTCCTCGATGCGCGCGAGGCGGCGCAGGCGTGCGCGCCGCACCAGCAGCAGCGGCACGAAGGCGCACAGCAGGACCAGCGCCACACGCACCAACACCGGCATCGGCCACTGCAGCACGAGATAGCCGGCCACCGCCGCGACGGCGCCGGAGCACACCAGGAAGTGCTCGACCGACCACCCCATGCCGGCCTGCACGAGCAGCCGGTCGATGCGGTGCGCGAAGCGCGCGCGCTGCAGCAGGCGCTCCGTCAGCTCGTGCCGCCCGAAGCGGCGCAGCTTCAGGATCGAGATGCGCTCGGCGTTCTTGCCCTGGTGTCCGGACATCAGCTGCAGCCGGCGCGCGATGCGCTGGGCACTGGCGCCGTGGGTGTTCACCCACCAGAGATACACGCCCTCGATGCCGAGGATGATGGCGGCGAACAGGAAGACGATGAATCCGTAGAAGAGGATGTCCATGCGAGACTTTCGCGGTATGCGGTTCAACGGTTCAGGTGAACACGCGGTCGGGGTCGAAGGTGTCCTCGGGCACCGCTGCGCCGAACATCCGCAGGCGGTCGGCGAAACGCGGCCGCACGCCCGTCGCGCAGAAATGGCCTTGCACCTTGCCGTCGGCGTCGATTCCCGTCTGCTCGAAGCGGAATATCTCCTGCATCGAAATGATCTCGCCTTCCATGCCCGTGATTTCCTGCATGCTGACGACCTTGCGCGTGCCGTCGGCCAGGCGCGAGGCCTGCAGGATCACGGTGATGGCGGACGCGATCTGCTGGCGGATGGCGCGCGGCGTCAGGCTTACCCCGGCCATGCCGACCATGTTTTCCAGGCGCGCGAGCGCGTCGCGCGGCGTGTTCGCGTGGATGGTGGCGAGCGAACCCTCGTGGCCCGTGTTCATGGCCTGCAGCATGTCCAGCGCTTCCGGTCCGCGCACCTCGCCCAGGATGATGCGGTCCGGGCGCATGCGCAGCGAGTTGCGCACGAGCGCGCGCTGCGTCACCTCGCCCTTGCCTTCGATGTTCGGCGGGCGCGTCTCGAGGCGCACGACGTGCGGCTGGCGCAGCTGCAGTTCAGCGGCGTCCTCGATCGTCACGATGCGCTCGTTCCCCGGAATGAAGCCGGAGATCAGGTTCAGCATCGTCGTCTTGCCGCTGCCGGTGCCACCCGAAATCAGGATGTTCACCTTCGCGAGGCCGAGGCTCTCGAGCACCTTGATCATCGGCGGCGTGACGCTTTTGTAGTCGAGCAGGTTCTGTACCGTGAGCGGCGAGGCGCCGAAGCGCCGGATCGACACGAGCGGGCCGTCCACCGCGAGCGGCGGGATGATCGCGTTGACGCGCGAGCCGTCCGGCAGGCGCGCGTCGACCATCGGGCTCGACTCGTCCACGCGGCGGCCCACGCGCGAGACGATCTTCTCGATGATCTTCATGAGGTGCGCGTTGTCGTGGAAGGTCACGTCCGTGAGCTCCAGGCGGCCCCGCCGTTCGACGTAGACCTTGTCGTACGTGTTGACGAGGATGTCGGAGACGGTCGGGTCGTTCAGCAGCGGCTCCAGCGGGCCGAAGCCGAGCATCTCGTGCTGGATGTCGAGCACCAGGTGATGGCGCTCCTGCTGATTCAGCACGATCCGTTCTTCCTCGATGATGCGCTGGACCAGCAGCGCCAGCTCGTGCTTGAACTGTTCGCTCGTCAGGCGCTTCAGGCGCTCCAGGTCGATCCGGTCGAGGATCATCTGGTGCATCGTCTTCTTCAGCTCGGCGTAGGCTTGTTGCGCCGCAGCCGGTACCGGCTGGTATTGGCGCTCCTCGTCCGTCACGGACAGGCGTTCGCGCAGGGACATGGGCGGCTCCTTGAACAATCAATCGTCTTCGCCGCGCCCGAACAGGCGGTCGAACAGACCCTTGGCCTCGGGGATGCGGCGCGACGCCACCACTTCGACGAGATCGGCCAGGCTGCGCGCCGCGGCGCTCGTGCGTGCCAGCTGGAGCACGGGAATGCCCTGGTTGACGGAGTCGGTGACGGCGATGTAGTCGTTGGGGACGGTGTGCAGCACTTCCGCGCCCAGCGCGGCGTGCAAGTCCTGCAGGCGCAGCTTGCCGCCCTTTTCGTAGCGGTTGACGATCAGGCGGATATGGTCGGTCACGTAGCCGAGCGAGCGGAAGATGTCGAGCAGGCGGCGCGCGTCGCGGATGTCCGGCAACGCGAGCTGCAGCACCGGGTAGATCGCATCGGTGCCGTCGAGCGCGCGCAGCGATACCGCATCGATCTGGCGCCCGACGTCGAGCAGGATGTAGTCGTAGTGCTGGCGCGCCACGCGCAGGATCGTGTCGATGTGTTCGGGCTTGGCCTCGGTTGTCTGGCCCGGATCGTCGGCCGCCGCCAACACGCCGAATCCGGGCGCCACGTGCACGAGGCACGATTCCAGGAACGGCCCGTCGATGCGGGCGATCTGCTGGCACACGTCCGACAGGGTCATGGCCGGCTTCTGGTCCGACACGTACAGCGTGGCGTCGCCGAACTGGCGGTGCAGGTCGATCAGCAAGACCTTCTTGTCCGCCAGCGTGGCCAGCGCGTAGCCGAAATTGGTGGAGATGAACGTGGCGCCGCTACCGCCCTTGCAGGCGATGAAGGCGAGTATCTTCCCGTCGCGCAGCGCAACCACGCCGGCGCTCGCCGCGATGCGGTCGATCGCCTCGTGCAGAGCGCGATGCACGAGCGGCAGTTGCAGCACCTCGCGCACGCCGGCGCGCATGGCGCGGATCAGGAGGTCGGGATGGTGATTGTCGGTCAACAGCATGAAATGCGCTGCCGAATAATGGCGGGTCAGGCGCTCCAGCAGGTCGCCGTCGGCGGCATCGGCGTCGGCATCGCTGATGTCGACGATGATCAGGCTCGGGCTGTCAGACAGCGGGCGTTCGAGCGCATCGCGCAGGCTGGCGCGGCTGGCGGCGACGTTCAACGGCGGCACGCGCGCCGCGCCTTGGGAGGCGATCTCCGCGTAAAGCTGGGTGTCGCGGCTGATCAGGAGGGCTTTCATCGTGGTCCTCGGGACGGCATTCGGTTAAATTCATGTCAGTTACTGCCCGCCCCGCTGATGACGAGCGGCCTGACGGGTTTTTCCGGTTCCTTGAACGAATTCTGGTAGCGCTCGTGGGCGATGGCGGCGGCGGCGCCTTCCATGCCGGCAGCCGGATTCGTGTTCGCCGCGGCGGCCGGATCGAGTACCTGCGCCGACACGTTGGCGCGCACGGACTGGCCGAAGTGTTCGTTGAAGCGCGGCGTCGTGCTGCATCCGCACAGCAGCGTGCCCGCCAGCGCCGCGCGCGCCATTGCCTTGTATTGGGTTGTGATGGCCATCGCTCTCTCCTATTTCAATTCGAAGCCGCCCGCGCTGTGCGCCGGCGGTGTCGCGGGCGCCGGCGCCGACAGGGCGGCCGTCGACGCCGGCGGCGGCGGCCCGTCGAGGCGGCCGCCCAGCATCAGCGCGGCACGCGACGGCTCGCCCACGTTGTCGGTCGGCAGCGTGTAGCTGTTGCCGGCCTGCGGCTTGACGAGGTGCGCGGTGATCACGAACACCAATTCCGTGCGGTCCTGCTGATAATCCGTGCTGCGGAACAGCGCGCCCAGCACAGGCAGTTCGCCCAGTATCGGCAGCCCTTTCATGTTGGCGACGAGGTTGCTCTTGATCAGGCCACCGATCGCGAAGCTCTGGCCGTCGTACAACTGGACCGTCGTTGTGGCGCGGCGCGTCGTCACGACCGGCATGATGGCGGTGCCGGCAAAACCGGTGGCCGAGATGCCGATGCCCTCGCGCGACAATTCCGATACCTCGGGCGCCACGCGCAGGTTGATGCGTCCGCCGCCCAGCACCGTCGGCGTGAAGCGCAGGCCGACGCCGAACTCCTTTTCCTCGAGCGTCACCCGGTTGTTCTCCTGCGCGACCGGGATATAGAACTTGCCGCCCACGAGAAACGTGCCTTCCTGGCCGCTGATCGCCATCACGTTCGGCTCGGCCAGCACGCGCACGAGTCCGTCCTGCTTCTCGGCCGCGCCGGCCAAGGTGCCGCGGGTGCCTTTCTGCGCCTGGATCGATGCGTGCGCCGTACCGGTGATGAAGTTCGACAGCAGGGTCGCACCCCAACTGCCGGAACCGAAGCGCCACGTGACGCCCGCTTCGAGGCGATCGAGCAGCGACTTCGACACTTCGGCGATCTTGACTTCCAGCTGCACCTGCTGCGGCGCGCGGACGGACAGCATGTTGACCACCCGCGCCGCGGCAGACGCCGCGCCGCCCTGGTTCTGCCCTTCGCGCTGGTTCTGGCTGGCGGCGTCCTGCTTGTCGGGCACGGTCAGCGCGCGCAGCGGCCGCCGCACATAGGCCGTCGCCAGTTCGACGACGCGTGCGGCGGCGGTGGCGTCGCTCACGGTGCCGGTCAGCACTAGGGCGTCGGACGCGGCCAGCACCTTGATGTCGTGCTCGTCCGGCAAGGCGACGGCCAAGGTCGCCTGCAGGGCCGACGGGTCCATCGCCACCGTGATGTCAAGGACGCTGCACAAGCCGCTTTTGCCCTGGATGATCATATTGGTCGTGCCGACGTCGACGCCGGCGATGTACAGCGTATCGGGCGCCACCATCAGGGCCTGCACGACGAGCGGGTTGCCGACGCTGCGTTGCTGGACCGGCTCGGGCAGGCGCATCAGGCTCGATTTGCCGACCTGCAGGGCCAGCTGGGCCGGCCGCGCGGCTTCGCCCTTGCAATTGGGGCCGGCCTCCGCACGCGGCGGCGCGCCCTCGGCCGGATTGTCCGCGGCCTGGGCTTTCGTTCTGGCGGCCGCGCCGGCGGGTCCGGCGGCCGCCAGCGCCAGGCCGGCGGCGAACAGGCAGCGAAACAATGGCGATGGCGTCAAGCATCCGTTCATGGCTTTACCCTGCGAGGTTCAGAAGCACTCCTGCGACACGCGCAGGCCATTGAGCACGGTGACGCATTCGCGCCGCACCGGCGCCGCCACCTTGATGACCACGGGCGCCGGGCGCACCGCCGGCGCCGGCCTGGTCGCGGGCTTGCGCGGCGCCGGCGGCGGCTCGGGCAGCAGGGTCACCTTGGTCGCGCCTTCCGTGCTCGCTGACTGCGGGTCGACCTGGTTGCGCAGGGCCAGCGACAACGTGCCGACGCTGCGCGCCAGGTCGAGCTTTTCGGCCTGCTCCGGCGTGACTTCGAGCGTGACCGCGTTGACGACTTTCGGCTTCGTCTCGTCGCGGTTGACTTCCTGGGCGACCGCGAGCACGAGGATCCGCTCCAGCACGATCTTCGAGATGTTCTGCTGGCGGGCTTCCGCGCCGGGCGGCAGATCCTTCTGGGTGCTGACGATGATGTCGACGTAGTTGCCGGGCAGCGCGAAGCCCGCCACGCCGATCACGTCGTTCACGCGCACGGTGATCGCGCGCTTGCCTTCCGTGATCAGGGCGGACAGCCCGCCGAGCGTGCCGGCCGGTGCCAGCTTCGTTTCGCTGACCGGCTCGCCCATCAGCAGATTGGTCCTCAGCACGCGGCCGCTCAGTTTCTGCGGATCCGTGAATGCGCCTTTCGGCACGCTGTCGGCCGGCCAGTCCGCGAGCTTGAACATCTCCGGTGCCAGGCGCTGGCCGAGGCTGATGTCGGCGGCCGCCACGACGATGCGGCCGCTGCTGCCGCCCGGCTGCTTCAGCAGCCAGCGCGACGCGAACACGACGGCCGCGAATCCGAACAGGACCGCGACGGTCATGACGACGAGGGCGCGCTTGTTCTTCATGGCTCGCCCTCCGTCGCGGCGGCGATGAACATGCTGCGCCAGGCCTGCTCGGCGGCGGCGATCGTGAGGCGCGGCTCCGTGCCGGCGAAGCCGGCGAAGTCGGCGACCCGGTCGAGCAGTTCGCCCGGATAGCAGGCCAGCAGCGCGCGCCCGGATTGCGGGTGCAGCCGCTCGACCAGGTGATCGATGGCGGCATCGTCGACGTCGATGCGGCGCATGCGGCACTGACGCCGCAACAGGGCGCGGTAACCGGCCGGCGTCCACGCGCCGATGTCGGCCTTGTAGCCGATGCGGCGCAGTGCGGCGTCATCGAATATGGCGGACGGCGGCAGGTTGGTCGCGAACACGACGGCCGCGTCGAACGGCACGGGTTCGGCCTGGCCGCCCTGCAAGGTCAGCTGGTCGCAGCCGGCATCCAGCGGGCCGATGAAGCGGTTCAGCAGCTCGGCGGCGCCGATGCGCTGGCGGCCGACGTCATCGAGCACCAGCATGCCGTTGTTCGCCTGCAGGTGCGGCGGCGCGTGGCAGACGCCCTGTTCCGTGTCGTGGCGCAGGTCGAGCATGTCACGTCCGAGTTCCGCGCCGACGTGGACGAGCGGACGCTGGCACACGGTCCAGCGCGCATCGCAGCTGCGCCGTTCCTCCTGCTGGCGCGCACTCGGCGGCGGCGCGACGTGCAGCGCGGGATCGTACAGACGGATGACGTGACGTCCGGCCATCAGCGCGTACGGCACGGCGATGGAACCGGGCAGCAGGCGCCCGAGCTTGCGCGCCAGCGTCGTCTTGCCGCCGCCGGACGGCCCGTACAGCAACAGCGAGCGGCGCGCATACAAGGCGGCGCCCAGCACGTCGCGCGCGGCCGGCGCCAGGCCGTCCTCGCCGAGGACGCCGGCCAGTTGCGCGGACGTGATGCGTTCGGCATCGGCATGGCGCAGCGCCTGCCGTTCGACGACGGCGCGGTACGACGCGAGCGTCACGGGCGCCGGGCCGACGTAGCGGCAGCGCGCCAGGGCGTCGGCGGCGCCGCGCTGTCCGTGCGCGGTCAGCTGGTACTGCATGTCGATGTCGGATTCGCCGCACCACGCGACTTCCACCTGCTGTTCCGCGATCAGGGGATTGAGGACTTCGCGCAGCACGCTGATCGACAACCGCAACTTGCCGGCCAACAGCGTCAACGGCGCCTTGCCGCCGGCCTGGATCGCCTTGAGCACGAGGTCCGTCACGAAGCGCGGTTCGAGGCCCGTATCGCGCACGGTCTTCGCCTGGCGCGGCAGGACCGGCGCGATGTCCGGACCGCCCGCCGGCGCCGCCGGTTGCGCGGCGCGCGGCGCCGACGCGGTATTGCCTGTCGATAGCGTTTCAAACATCGGAACCCCCTTGCCTTGCGTGTTTTCCGAAACAGGTCAGAATGATTCTAGCGACCGGTCTTTTGGCCACCCTTGAGGTTCGCCAAGAGCGGACTCATCCATAACGGGTGACGAGGACGGCAATGGTGCCGAGCGCGATGGCCAGTCCGTACGGCATCGAACCGGCGCTTTGCGGCAGCGTCGTGTCGGCCAGTTTGGTGCCCGGCACGAGGAGTCCGCACAGCAGGTGGCCGATGTTCACGAGCGCCAACCGCAGCCGGCTGCACAGCAATACGACGAGCAGTGCCATGACGCCGCCGGCGCACCACGTGATGACGGCGATCTGGAATGCCGCGGTGGGGCCGGTGAAGAAGCCGACCACCGCCATCATCTTGACGTCGCCGGCGGCCATGCCCCGCACCAGGTAAAACGGCAGGAACAGGCTAAGGCCCAGCAACATGCCGCCGAGCGCGGACAACAGCGCGGCGCCCGGTGCGCCGGACAGCGCGTGCAGTACCAGTGCACCGGCGAGGCCGACGAGCAGCAGGCGGTTCGGAATACGCCGCGTCGCCAGGTCATTGACGGCGGCGATGCTTACCATGAGCAGCAGCAGCGCATCGCGATATTGTTCGACTTGCATGACGCCCCCAAAAAAAAGCCCCCCGGGCTGGAAAACCCGGAGGGCTGCCACTACATTAACCGCCAATGGTGCCCATCTGGCCGGAGATGTAGTCGAACGCCGCTTTCACCTTCGCGCCCACGTCTTTCGCCGAGGCTGCCATCACCACGCCGATCACGGCGGCGATCAGGCCATATTCGATGGCCGTCACGCCGTTTTCGTCAGCGGCAAAGGTTTTGACTGCAGAGATGAAGTTGCTCATGACAAACTCCCATATGGTAGGTTGATAAGAACTGCCACTAGCCGGAGGGCGCTGGTCAAGTCACTGTCGCGGGCTTGATGCGTTCCGTGCCAGTGAATTCACTATAAGAGTCGATGCCGCACGGCAATTTGACCCCTCGCAACTTTTCCATAGAGAACTATTAGTTGATTTTTAGGATATAAATCGCTGACGATAGGGAGAGTATGATGTGGTGTAAGGTTGAGAAAATTCACTCAGGCTAAAGAAATTGCATTTGCATAATTGCTTGGAATGCAAAAACCCGATATCCTGTTTCGCTTGCTCTTTGTGAAACGCCTGACACCTGCGAACGCGACGGCGGCTGTGCCCAGCCCGCAGGTCGGTTGATTACATTGCTGAGAACGACATGGATTCGCTTCTGAAACACATGGTTGACATGACCGGCCACCGCGATCACGCGATGCTCGACATGTCCGTAATCTCGGCCGTGCAAGAGCTGGCGGACGCGGCGCAGACGCGCATCCTGACCATCACCACCGTGTCTGGACAGCAGTACCTGCGTGCGCGCGCAAGCGTGGTGAAAGGCGGCTCGGCCCGCCTGGAAGACACGTACGACGGCGCACTGGGCGAAGCCGTGGCGGCCCTTCCCGAGCTGAAGCGTTGCCTCGCGGAGCACCAGAACAGCGCGGAAACGATCCTGCCCAACGGCGTGCGCGTGCTTTGGCTGCCGATCTGGTTTGGCGACAAGGCCACGACCTGCCTCGAAATCCGCGACGACAAGCCGTTTTCGCACGACACCGTGTACGTGGTCGGCGGGATCGTCGGGGTCTACCGGAATTTCCAGAACCTGCTCGACTACAGCGAGCGCGACTCCCTCACCGGCCTGCTCAACCGCAAGACCTTCGACGACCAGCTGGCGCGCATGCTGCAGAACGCGCACGAACACGACCCGCGCCTGCCGGGCGAGCCCGAGCGGCGCCAGCACCATGCCGAGGAAAAGCAATGGCTGGCCGTCGTCGACGTCGACCACTTCAAGGCCGTCAACGACAAGTTCGGCCACCTGTACGGCGATGAAGTGCTGATCCTGATCGCGAACCTGCTGCAATCCTCGTTCCGCGCGCAGGACCGCGTGTTCCGCTTCGGCGGCGAGGAATTCGTCGTGCTGCTGCGCTCGACCACGCTGGACAATGCCTGGAAGATCATCGACCGCTTCCGCGCCAATGTCGAAAGCCACGCGTTCCCGCAGGTGGGACGGGTCACGGTCAGCGTCGGCTTCGTCAGCATCAGCGCCTACGACTCGCCGGTGGTCACGCTGGGCCACGCCGACCAGGCGCTGTACTACGCGAAAAGCAATGGGCGCAACCGCGCCTGCCATTACGACGACCTCATCGCGCACGGCCTGTTGCAGACCGTCGCCTCCAACGACACCGCCGAGTTCTTCTGACAACCGCCCGCGCGGCTCAAGCCACCTGCATGAAGCGCTGCGGGTCGACTTGCCATTTCTCCGGCGATTCGTAGCGCACGATCTTGTCACCGCCACCGAAGCCCACGCCGCGCGCCAGGTCCACCGTCTCCGGCTTGATATAGGTCTGGCTCTTCGTGCTGTAGAACACGTTGACCTTGGGCGTGAGCAAGCTCGTTTCGTGCGGTTCCACGACGACGGCGAGACGCCCCGACTCCAGCAGGACGAGCGTCCCGACCGGATAGATGCCGACGCAGCGCATGAATTCCTGCGTGAGCGCCGGGTTGAAATGGAATTTGCTCCACTCGTACATCTTGCGCAGCGCCTCGGCCGCCGGCATGCCCTTGTGGTAGCAGCGGTCGGCCGTGATGGCGTCGTACACGTCGACGATCGCGGCCATCTGCGCCAGCTCGCTGATGTCGTGCTCGGCCTGGCGGTCCGGATACCCGGTGCCGTCGCGCCGCTCGTGGTGGTGCAAGGTGATGTCGAGGGGAATCGCGCCGATCCCCTCGGAACGGCGCAGGATGTCGTAGCCGTCCTTCGGGTGGCGCCGGACGATGTCGAATTCCTCTTCCGTCAGACGGCCAGGCTTGTTCAGGATGGCGTCGGGCACGAGCGCCTTGCCCGTGTCGTGCAGCAGGCCGCCGATGCCGGCCTGGTACGTGGTCTCGGCATCCAGCTGGCGCGAACGGCAAAATGCCACCAGCAGCGTGCAGACGCTGACCGAATGCAGGAACGTGTAGTCGTCCTTGTTCTTGATGACGGACAGGCCCAGCAACGCGGACGCATTGCGCAGGATCGATGCCGTGATGTTCTCGACGACGTGCGACACCTTGTCCAGCTCCACCGCCTTGCCCAGGCGCGCATCCTGCATCACCGTCTTGACGAGTCCCGCCGCTTGGCGCCGGATCGACACGGCACGGTCGAATTCCTCGGCCAGCGAGACACGCAGCGGCGTCACTGGCGTGACGGCCAGCGCGGCCACTTCGGCCTCCGTCGCGGCTGCCGCTTCCGCGATCGTGGGCGCATCGGCCACGTCCAGCCCGCGCGCGCAGTCGATCGTGACGCTGCGGATGCCGGCGGTGACGATCTTGCGGATCTCGTCCTCGTCGGTGATGACGAAACGGTTGCGGACGAACGGATGTTCCATCCAGCCGCAGTCGAGGTCATGGATGAACATCCCGACTCGCAACTGGGAAGAACCGACTTTCTTGAGCATGGAAGTGTCCAGGGGTATGTTAATCTCGGCGCCTTTAGGTCGTTCAAGTATAGCTACTTGATGACAATAAAGTTTCCAATAATAAACATATGGCGGATGTCTGTAGCCATAAAGATACAAATATTTACTAAATGGAACTTCGCCAGCTGCGCTATTTCGTCGCCATTGTCGACCACGGCTCGTTGTCGCGCGCTGCACTGGTCCTGCACGTGGCGCAGCCGGCGCTGACGCAGCAATTGCGTCAGCTCGAAGAGGAACTGGGCGTGCAACTGCTGCACCGCTCTGCCCAGGGCGTTTTGAACACCGACGCCGGCAAGGTGTTCTACGAGCATGCGCAAGCGATCCTCAAGCAAGTCGCGGATGCGCAGGCCGCCGTCGTGCAGTCGGCCGAACGCCCATCGGGCAGCGTCACGCTCGGTCTGCCGCACAGCATTTCCGATGCCCTTGCATTGCCGCTACTGACCGCGATCCGCGCGCGCTATCCGGAAATCACGCTGCAGTTGACGGAGGAAATCACGGGCAGCCTGGCCGAGCAGCTGCGCGCCGGCCGCATCAACCTGGCCGTGCTGTTCGACGACGGCCAGCTGGGCAGCTTCAGCGCCACCCCGCTCGTCGAGGAAGAGCTGCGCTACGTCTGCCGCGCCGACGCGCCTGCCGCCGCCGGACGCGACAGCCTGACCTTGCGCGACACCCTGGACACCACGCTGATCCTGCCCGGCTTGCAGCACGGCGTGCGCCCACGCATCGAAAGCACGGCGCGCGCCGCGGGCCTGGCCACGCGCGATGTCATCGAGATCAATTCGATCGCGATCCTGAAATCGGCCATCCTGGCCGGCATGGGTGCCACCATCCTGCCCGTCGCGCCCGTGCAGGCCGAGGTCGAGCGCGGTGCCATGCGGGCACTTGCCATCCGCGATCCGGCCATCGCCCGCACCGTCGTGCTGTGCGCGTCGCGCAATATCCCGCTGACGAATGCGGCGGCGGCCGTCGGGCGTCTCGTCACGCAGGTGGCGCACGACCTGTGCACGGACGGCCGCTGGGTCGGCGCCCGCGCGCTCGCCGGGTAAGTCAGGGCCATCATTTTTTCTTATGGCTCCATCCCCAATCCGTATTTCCGTATACGTCAACTTGTCTCTACACTGGGTGTAACAGCCGCCAAAGCGGCACCGGGACCCGATCCGGCCAGCGCCTACCCGGCGCGCCACCGGCACGGGTCCATCTGAAAACACAAAGTTTGGAGACTCCATGCCTGACACCGTCCTGGGCCAGGGCGCATCCGCGTCCCCCCCTGCCACGCCCGCCGTTCCCGCTCCCCTCAAAGACGTCAGCCTCGACGACAAGTACACCGCCACCTCCGGCAAGATCTTCCTGTCCGGCATCCAGGCCCTCGTGCGCCTGCCGATGATCCAGAAGCTGCGCGACGAGCAGGCCGGCCTGAACACCGCGGGCTTCGTCTCGGGTTATCGGGGCTCGCCGCTGGGCGGCCTGGACGAGAACCTGTGGAAGGCCAAGGGTCACCTCGAAGCGAAAGCGATCCGGTTCGTGCCGGGCGTGAACGAGGACCTGGCCGCGACGGCCGTCTGGGGTACGCAGACCGTGGACCTGATCGGCCCCGCGAAATACGATGGCGTGTTCGCGATGTGGTACGCGAAAGGCCCGGGCGTGGACCGCTGCGGCGACGTCTTCAAGCACATGAACCATGCCGGCACGGCAAAAAACGGCGGCGTGCTGCTCGTCGCGGGCGACGACCACGGCGCCTATTCGTCCACCTTGCCGCACCAGTCCGACCACATCTTCGCCGCCTGCATGATCCCCGTGCTGTACCCGTCGAACGTGCAGGAATACCTGGACCTCGGCGTGCACGGCTGGGCGATGTCGCGCTTTTCCGGCCTCGCCGTCGCGTTCAAGGCACTGGCCGACACGGTGGAATCGAGTGCTTCCGTCGATGCCGATCCGTTCCGCGTCGACGTCAAAATCCCGCACGATTTCGCCATGCCGGAAGGCGGCCTGAATACGACCCTGTCGTCGATCCCGCTGGGCCAGCAGGCGCGCAATCAGGAAGCGCTGATGCAGGACTATAAAATCTACGCGGCCCTCGCGTACGCGCGTGAAAACAAGCTGAATCGCACGACGATCGACAGCCCCGATGCGAAGCTAGGCATCATCGCGTCCGGCAAATCGTACGTGGACGTGCTCGAAGCGCTGGAAGAACTGGGCATCGACGAAGCGATGGCGGCAAAAGTCGGCCTGCGCCTGTTCAAGGTCGCGATGATCTGGCCGCTGGAGCCGGAAGGCGTGCGCGAATTCGCGCAGGGCCTGGACGAGATCCTCGTCGTGGAAGAGAAGCGCCAGGTCGTCGAATACCAGCTCAAGGAACAGCTGTACAACTGGCGCGACGACGTGCGCCCGCGCGTGATCGGCAAGTTCGACGAAAAGGGAGAATGGGTCGCGCCGCGCGGCGAATGGCTGCTGCCGCCGAAGGCCGATTTCTCCGTCGCACAGGTGGCGCGCGTGATCGCCGGCCGCATCACCCGCCTGAACCTCGACGAACGCACGCGCGATCTGATCCGCGCCCGCCTGGCGTTCCTGGAAGCGAAGGACGCCGTGCTGATGAAGGCCGTGACGACGCCGTTCCGTCCCGCGTTCTATTGCTCCGGCTGCCCGCACAACACGTCGACGAAAGTGCCGGACGGTTCGTTCGCGCTGGCCGGCATCGGCTGCCACGTGATGGCCACGTCGATCTACCCGGAGATGAACAAGCTGACGACGCATATGGGCGGCGAAGGCGCGCCGTGGATCGGCCAGGCCGCATTCTCCAACGTGCCGCACGTCTTCCAGAACCTGGGCGACGGCACCTATTTCCACTCCGGTTATCTCGCCGTGCGCGCCGCCATCGCGGCCAACGTGAACATCACCTATAAAATCCTGTACAACGACGCCGTCGCGATGACGGGCGGCCAGCCCGTGGACGGCACGACGTCCGTGCCGCTGATCGCGCGCCAGATGGCGGCGGAAGGCGTCAAGCGCATCGCGCTCGTGACGGAAGACCTGTCGCGCTATGAAGACCGCTCCGCGCTGCCGGCCGAAGTGACGCTGTACGACCGCAGCAAGATGGACGACGTGCAGCGCGAACTGCGCGAGATCGCCGGCGTGACGGTGCTGATCTACGACCAGACCTGCGCGGCCGAAAAGCGCCGCCGCCGTAAAAAGGGCGAATTCCCGGATGTCGCGAAGCGCATGGTGATCAACGAAGCCGTGTGCGAAGGCTGCGGCGATTGCGGCGTGCAGTCGAATTGCGTGGCTATCCTGCCGAAGGAAACGGAATTCGGCCGCAAGCGCGCCATCGACCAATCCGCGTGCAACAAGGATTACTCGTGCACGAAGGGCTTCTGCCCCAGCTTCGCCACCGTCGAAGGCGGTGCCCTCAAGAAGAACAAGGCCGGCGCCAGCAAGAAGGACGGCGACGACGGCTGGGGTCCGCTGCCGACACCCGCGCTGCCGTCGATCGCGGCACCGTACAACATCCTGATCAACGGCATCGGCGGCACCGGTGTCATCACCGTCGGCGCACTGATGGGCATGGCCGCGCACCTCGAAGGCAAGGGCGCGTCCGTGCTGGACATGACGGGCATGAGCCAGAAAAACGGCTCCGTCACGTCGCACGTGAAGATCGCCGAGACGCCGGAGCGCCTGCGCGCCCAGCGCATCGCCACCGGCGAGGCCGACCTCGTGCTGGGCTGCGACATGCTGACGGCGGGCGCGGCCGACGCCATCTCGAAGATGCGTCCGGGCCGCACGATGGTCGTCGTCAACCTGCACGAGCAGCCGACCGGCACCTTTGCCCAGCAGCGCGACTGGGAATTCCCCGCCGCCCAGGTACGCTCGCTGATCGTGGAAGCCGTCGGTGGAGAGTCGGGCGCCGACTTCCTCGACGCGACGAAGCTGGCGACGGCTCTGATGGGCGACTCGATCGCCGCCAACCTGTTCATGCTGGGCTATGCATGGCAGAAGGGCCTCGTGCCGCTGTCGGAAGCGTCGCTGCTGCGCGCCATCGAATTGAATGGCGTGGCCGTCGCATCCAACCAGCGCAGCTTCCTGTGGGGCCGCCGAGCCGCCGTCGACTTCAAGCGCGTCGAACAAGTGGCGACGCCGGCGCAGCCGGTGGTGCTGCAAATGCCGCAGAGCCTCGACAGCGTGATCAGGAAGCGCGTCGACTTCCTGACCGGTTACCAGGACGCGGCCTACGCGGCGCAGTATGAAGCGCTGGTCGCCCGCGTGCGCGAGCGCGAGGCGGCGCTCGGCCTCGGCAACAAGCTCGCCATGGCCGTCGCGAAGTCGTACGCCAAGCTGCTGGCCTACAAGGACGAATACGAGGTGGCGCGCCTGTACACGGACGGCCGGTTCGTGGAGCAGCTGCAAAGCCAGTTCGAAGGCACGTTCAGCGTGAAATTCAACCTGGCGCCGCCGCTGTTCGCGAAGAAGGACGCCAAGGGCCACCTCGTGAAAGCGGAATTCGGATCGTGGATGTGGAGCGCGTTCAAGCTGCTGGCCAAGCTGAAAGGCCTGCGCGGCACCGCGTTCGACGTGTTCGGCTACACGGCAGAGCGCAAGATGGAGCGCGCCCTCATCGCCGAATACCGTGACATGATCGAGGCGCAGCTGGCGTCGCTGGATGCGGCGAATCACGCCGTGGCCGTCGAGCTGGCGGCGCTGCCGGAGCAGATCCGCGGCTTCGGGCACGTCAAGGAAAAGGCCGTGGCCGAGTACCGAGTGCGCAAGCAGGAGCTGCTGTCCGGCAGCGTAAAAAAACGCGCCGCCTGATCGACGCCGGTTGAACGCGTGGACCGCCGTAGGGTGGGCTCCCCGAGCCCACCATGCGTTTCGCTACGCCGGCATTTGGTGGGCACAGGGTGCCTACCCTACGGCATCGACACAATCCCGATCACATTCTTGACGTTTACGTTAACGTCATATACCGTACAAAGAACCCCGGTTCGCTTCCGTTTTCCAAGGAACCCCATGAACGACATCACGCCCGCCGCCAAGCTCGACCTGCCGGAGCACGCCAAACTGTCCAACAAAGTCCGCTTCGTCACAGCCGCCTCGCTGTTCGACGGCCACGACGCCTCGATCAACATCATGCGCCGCATCCTGCAGACGAACGGCGCCGAAGTCGTGCACCTGGGCCATAACCGCTCGGTCGACGAGGTCGTCACCGCGGCGCTCGCCGAGGACGTGCAGGGCATCGCCATCTCCAGCTACCAGGGCGGCCACGTCGAATACTTCAAGTACATGATCGACCTGCTGCGCCAGCGCGGCGGCGCCCACATCAAAGTGTTCGGCGGCGGCGGCGGCGTCATCGTCCCGCACGAGATCGAAGAACTGCATGCATATGGCGTCACGCGCATCTTCTCGCCGGAAGACGGCCAGCGCATGGGCCTCGTCGGCATGATCCGCTCGATGCTGGAAGCGTGCGACGTCGACCTGTCGCCGTACGCGCCCACGACGCTCGAGCCGCTGCAGACGGGATCGATCGAGCAGCGCCACCGCCCGCTCGCGCAGCTGATCACGGCGCTGGAGAACGGCAAAGCCGAGGCCAGCCTGCGCAAGCGCATCATGGACACGGCGGAAGGGCTGAAGGTCCCGGTGCTGGGCATCACGGGCACGGGCGGTGCCGGCAAGTCGTCGCTGACGGATGAACTGATCCGCCGCATCCGCCTCGACCAGGGCGACCGCCTGAACATCGCCGTGATTTCCATCGATCCGTCGCGCCGCAAATCCGGCGGTGCTTTGCTCGGCGACCGCATCCGCATGAACGCGATCAACCCCTGGAACGGGCAGGCGCGCGTGTTCATGCGCTCGCTGGCCACGCGCGAAGCGGGTTCGGAGATCTCGCAGGCGCTGCCCGACGTGATCGCAGCGTGCAAGGTTGCGGGCTTCGACCTCGTCATCGTCGAGACGTCGGGCATCGGCCAGGGCGACGCCGCGATCGTGCCGCACGTGGACGTGTCGATGTACGTGATGACGCCGGAATTCGGCGCCGCGTCGCAGCTCGAGAAGATCGACATGCTGGACTTCGCCGACTTCATCGCCATCAACAAATTCGACCGCAAGGGCGCGCAGGACGCGCTGCGCGACGTGGCGAAGCAAGTCCAGCGCAACAAGGAATTGTGGAGCAAGTCGCCGGACGAGATGCCCGTCTACGGCACGCAGGCGTCGCGCTTCAACGACGACGGCGTGACGGCGCTGTACCTCGGCCTGCTGCCGGCGCTGGCCGAATTCGGCCTGCAGACCGAGACGCCCAAGCTGCCAAAGCCCGCCGCCAAATACTCGAGCGGCAAGAACGTGATCGTGCCGCCTGCCCGTAATCGCTACCTCGCCGAGATCGCGGACACCGTGCGCGGCTACCACCGCAACGTCGGCAAGCAAGTCAAACTTGCGCGCGAGCGCCAGCAGTTGACGGAAACGAAGCGCATGCTGGCGGCCGCCAACCGTGAAGTCGTCCTCGACGATTTGATCACGGAACGCGACAACGCGATGGCAGGCGAGGCGAAAACGCTGCTCGCAGCGTGGCCGCAGCTGCAGGAGACTTATGCGGGCGACGAGCACGTGGTCAAAATCCGCGACAAGGAAATCCGCACGAATCTCACGTACACGACGCTCTCGGGTAACAAGGTGCGCAAGGTTGCCCTGCCCCGTTTCGAGGATCACGGCGAGATCCTGCGCTTCCTGATGCTGGAAAACGTGCCGGGCGCCTTCCCGTACACGGCCGGCGTATTCCCGTTCAAGCGCGAAGGCGAAGACCCGACCCGCATGTTCGCCGGCGAAGGCGACGCGTTCCGCACGAACCGTCGCTTCAAGCTGGTGTCGCAAGGCATGGACGCGAAGCGCCTGTCGACGGCGTTCGACTCCGTCACCCTGTACGGCGCCGACCCGGCGCTGCGGCCCGACATCTACGGCAAGGTAGGCAACTCCGGCGTGTCGATCGCCACGTTGGACGACATGAAAGTGCTGTACGACGGCTTCGACCTGTGCAGCCCGAACACGTCCGTGTCGATGACGATCAACGGCCCGGCGCCCACGATCCTCGCGATGTTCATGAATACGGCGATCGACCAGCAGATGGACCGGTTCGAACGCGAGAATGGACGCAAACCCGCGGCCGACGAAATGGAAAAGATCCGCGCCTGGGTGCTCGCGAACGTGCGCGGGACCGTGCAGGCCGACATCCTGAAGGAAGACCAGGGCCAGAACACGTGCATCTTCTCGACGGAGTTTTCGCTGAAGGTGATGGGCGACATCCAGGAATACTTCGTCCAGAACCAGGTGCGCAATTTCTACTCCGTGTCGATCTCCGGCTACCACATCGCGGAAGCGGGCGCGAACCCGATCTCGCAGCTGGCGTTCACCTTGTCGAACGGTTTTACCTTCGTCGAGGCGTATCTGGCCCGCGGCATGCACATCGACGATTTCGCGCCGAACCTGTCGTTCTTCTTCAGTAACGGCATGGACCCGGAATACACGGTGCTGGGCCGCGTGGCGCGCCGCATCTGGGCCGTCGCCATGCGCGACAAGTACGGTGCGAACGACCGCTCGCAAAAGCTGAAGTACCACATCCAGACGTCGGGCCGCTCGCTGCACGCGCAGGAGATCGACTTCAACGACATCCGCACGACCTTGCAGGCACTGATCGCGATCTACGACAACTGCAACTCGCTGCACACGAATGCCTACGACGAGGCGATCACGACGCCGACCGACGAATCCGTGCGGCGCGCGCTCGCGATCCAGCTGATCATCAACCGCGAATGGGGCTTGGCCAAGAACGAGAACCCGAACCAGGGCTCGTTCATCCTCGAGGAATTGACCGACCTCGTCGAGGAAGCCGTGCTGCAGGAATTCGAGCGCATCGCCGAGCGCGGCGGCGTGCTCGGTGCGATGGAGACGGGCTACCAGCGCGGCAAGATCCAGGAAGAGTCGATGCTGTACGAGCACCGCAAGCACGACGGCAGCCTCCCGATCGTCGGCGTCAACACGTTCCGCAATCCGAAGGGTGCCGCGGCGCCGGCGACGATCGAGCTCGCACGCTCCACCGACGACGAAAAACAGTCGCAACTGACGCGCCTGGACGACTTCCACCGGCGCCACGCGAACGAGGCACCGGCCGCGCTGGCGGCACTGCAGCAGGCCGCCATCGACAACGAGAACGTGTTTGCTCGGCTGATGGATGCCGTGCGCGTATGTTCGTTGGGTCAGATCACGACGGCGCTGTTCGAGGTCGGCGGGCAGTATCGCCGCAATATGTAAAGCGGGCGACGCAGTAGAATCGGGGTCAGAGCAGCTTCCACGGAGCCATCCATGCCGATCCAGCCCCAGCAACTCGCCGAACTCATGCGCGAAGTCGAACAGGAAGACCAGATCGACTTCGCGGACCTCCCCTTCCCCGAGGACGACCTGCGCGAACTGGTCGCCAATCATCTGTGCGAGATGGCCGCCTCGATGGACAACTTCAGCACCGAAGACCGGCTGATGACCTTGCTGGCCGTTTCGGCCAAGCTCGTGCTCGAAAATCTGGTGCTGCACGTGCAATTGTTACGTCGCCATGGCTTGCCCGTCGGGGACAACGTGGAAGCCTTGCTGAGCCGCCTGCGCAACGGCGGCGACGGGCCGGGAAAGTAATATGGTCGTCATATTCCCGGCACATCGCACCAGAAGCGGTGGAATTGCCCTACTTTGGTGGGGGGATTTGCAACATGGCGCCCAACTTCTGCGACGTTCTTACTATTCCTTCAGGTATTATTGTTGAAGAGGAATCTGCACGACAATGCTGCTCCAAACTTATCTTGAGGAATCCAGATGCCGCGTCACCCGAACAAGCTGAAACTCACCGCTGCGATCCTGTCCGGCGCTTTCATGGTCGCGGGATTGTCCGCCTGCGGGCGCTCCACGCAATCGACCGAGCAATTGCTGACCGATGCCAAACAGTATCAGCAAAAGGGCGACCTGAAGTCGGCAATGATTCAGCTGAAAAATGCCGTCGAAAAGAGCCCGGAAAACGGCGAAGCGCGCCTGGCCCTGGGCAGTCTGGAACTCGACATGGGCGACTACCCGTCGGCCGAAAAGGAATTCCGTAAAGCCCGCTCCGCCGGCATCCCGTCCGAGCGCGTGCTGCCGCTGTTGGCCAAGGCGATGTCGCAGCAGGGCAAATTCAAGGAAGTTCTTGACGAAGTGACGCCCGAGGCGTCCGCCAAATCGGCGCCGCTGCTGGTGTTGCGCGGCGATGCCCTGCTGTCGACCGGGAAGGCCGACGATGGGAAGAAGGCGTTCGAACAGGCCCTGGCGCTGAACGCGAATTCCGGTGACGCGCTGCTCGGCATCGCCCGCTACGCCGTCGTCAATCACGACAAGGAGGGCGCGCAACGGTATATCGACGAGGCGGTCGCCAAGGATCCGAAGAACGCGGACGCACTCCTGGCGCGCGGTACCATGTTGCGCACGCAGGGCAAGGCCGACGAGGCGATGGCCGCCTTCGACCAGGCCCTCGCGCTCGATCCGCGCAATCGCACGGCCCATATCGAAAAAGCGTACATCGACATCACCCGCGGCAAATTCCCCGAAGCGAAAGCGGAAATCGACGCGGCCGAGAAGAATGCGCCCGGCAATCTGCTCGTGACGTACACCCGCGCGCTGTACGAATTCTCGCAAGGTAAGTACCAGGCCGCGCAGGACAACCTGCAGCGCGTGCTGAAAGTCGCGCCCGACCACATGCCCAGCGTGCTCCTGGCGGGCGCATCCGAGCTGAATCTCGGCTCGCTGCAACAGGCCGACCTGCATCTGCGCAAATACCTGGAGAGCAATCCCAACGACGTCTATGCGCGCAAGCTGCTGGCGCAGGTCCAGCTCAAGAGCGCCCAGCCGGCCGACGCCGTCGCCACGCTGGCGCCGGCACTGAAGAACGCGCCGGACGACCCGCAAGTGCTCGCGCTGGCCGGCGAAACCTATATGCAGGTGCATGACTTCAACAAGGCCAGTGCCTACCTGGAGAAAGCCGCGGCGCTGGCGCCGAAAGCGGCCAGCCTGCGCACATCGCTGGGCCTGTCCAAGCTGGCCCAGGGCGACCAGGCGCGCGCCCTGTCCGAACTGGAGATGGCGACGACGCTCGATCCGAAGTCGCCGCAAGCGACGATGGCGCTGGTCCAGACGGAAATGACGCTGAAGCATTACGACAAGGCGCTGGCCGCCGTCGATGCACTCGAAAAGCAGCAGCCCGACAATCCGCAAGTGTTGACGCTGAAGGGTGCCGTCAACATGGTCAAGGGCGACGTCCCGGCCGCCCGGGCCGCGCTGGACAAGGCCGTCGCGCTGAACCCCACGTACATTCCGGCCGTGCAGAACCTGGCGCGCCTGGACCTCGTGGAAAAGAAACCCGACGCCGCGAAGCAGCGCTACGAAAAAGTCCTGCAGAAGGAACCGAACAACGCCGACGCGATGCGCGCCCTGGCCGAACTGGCCCTGTTGCAGAACCATCCCGAAGAAGCGACCACGTGGTACGAGAAGGCCAGCAATGCGAATCCGAACGCCGTCGGCCCGGCGATCAATCTCGGCAGGCATTACCTGCGCACGAATCAGGCACAGAAGGCGCTGACCTTGGCACGCAAGCTCCAGACCGCCAACCCGACCAATCCGGAACTGGTGGAAATGCTGGGCCAGGCCCAGGTCGCCACCAAGGACGCGCCCGGCGCGCTGGATACCTTCAGCAAGCTCGTGAATCTCATACCGAAATCGGCCGCGCCGCACCTGCACCTGGCCGGCGTACACATGATGTTGCAGAACAACGCCGCCGCGGCAGATGACCTCAAGCGTGCCGTCGACCTGCAACCGGACCTGATTCCCGCCCGCCTGGCCCAGGCCGAGCTCGCCATGCGCACGGGACGCCCGGACGACGCCCTGGCCGCGGCACGCCAGATCCAAAAGATCAACGACAAGTCGCCCGTCGGCTACGCGACCGAAGGCGACGTCCTGATGGCGCAGAAAAAACCGGCGCAAGCGTTGCCGGCCTACGACAAGGCGTTCGCGATCGCCAAGGCGCCGGAAATCCTCATGAAATCCCTGCAGGCCATGGCCCAGTCCGGCAAAAGCAAGGAAGCGCTGGCGCGCGCGACGCAGTGGCTGAAGGACCATCCGGACGACTCGCTGATCAGCATGTACGTGGCCGAGAACAACCTGGTCGCCAAGGATTACAAGGCGGCGATCGCGCGCCTGGAAGACATCGTCAAACGCGTGCCAAACAATCCAGCCGTGCTGAACAACTTGGCGTATGCTTATCAACAGATAAAGGACCCGCGTGCCGTGCCCACCGCCGAACAGGCGTACAAGCTGGCCGACAACAACCCCGGCGTGATCGATACGCTGGGCTGGCTGCTCGTGGAACAGGGCAACACGAGCCGCGGTGTGCCGCTGTTGCAGAAAGCCAGCAGCCTGGCGCCGAAATCGTCGGAGGTGCGCTACCACCTGGCGGTCGGCCTGAGCAAGTCGGGCGACAAGGCCGGTGCACGCAAGGAGCTCGACAAGCTTCTCGCGGAAGACAAGTCGTTCGCTCAGGCTGACGAAGCGCGCGCGTTGCTGAAGACTTTGTAAGACGCCAAGATCAATTAATAATTAAATAATAATCTGCGCCCGGCACCGCCAGGGCGCGGGCGACCAGAACTCCGTCCGCCGCAGCCGCGGACGTTTTTAAACAATTGGGGAATCCTGCGATGACGACATTTGACGATTTCAAGGATCCAGAGGGTGTTTCGGCCGCATCCCTATCGGACGCTCATGATTTCAGTGATCGCGATAATATGACGCCCTCGCAATATGAGGATGTTATCGTGAACCACGATTCGTATGGAATCCGGCTTACCGATACTGCGGACGGGCGAAATTCGGCCAGTATGCTGATCAACAAGATGTATGCCTGGCGCGGTTATGCGGGCACCCATCAATTCAGCGACGACCCGAATCGCATTACGCTGACCGCCACCGACAAGGGTGACGTGGTCGGCACGCTCACGATTGGTATCGATTCGCCGATCGGCCTGATGGCAGACCAGATCTTCAAGGAAGAGCTGGATGCCCATCGCAACCTTGGCGCGCGCCTGTGCGAGTTCACGAAGCTCGCCTTCGACCCGTCGGTACGCTCCAAGACCTCGCTGGCCAACCTGTTCCACTTGGCCGTGATCTATGCGCGCGACATTCACCAGTGCACGGATATCGTCATCGAGGTGAATCCGCGTCATCGCCGTTTTTACGAACGGATGCTCGGCTTCAAGCAGGAAGGCGAACTGAAGATCAACCCGCGCGTCGAAGCGCCGGCTTACCTATTACGGGTAAATCTGGAATTTGTTACGGAACAGATCCAGAAATACGGCGGCACGTTCAGTGCCGATAACAACGTTTCGGAGCGTTCGTTTTATCCCTATTTCTTCTCGCCACGCGAAGAACGAGGCATCATCAACCGCCTCCTGCGCATGGACGAACAGCACGCTTAAAAATCCTGTTCATAGTAGATATCGGCGCGTTTTTGCCGCTTTATTGATAAAACCGTTTTTCTTCATCAATGACAAATCCGTTCCGCTATGAACAAGCGTTTTCACGCAATATCGGCTGGGTAACGCCTTCAGAACAACAAACCCTGCGCGGCAAACGTGTCGCCATCGCCGGCGGCGGCGGCGTTGGCGGGGTGCACATGCTGACGTTGGCACGCTTGGGCGTGGCGCAGTTCCATATCGCCGACTTCGACACCTTCGACCTCGTCAACTTCAATCGCCAAGTCGGCGCCATGATGTCGACGGTCGGCCAGCCCAAGGCCGAGGTGCTGGCCCGCATGGCCAAGGACATCAATCCTGAAATCGATGTCAAGATTTTTCCCGATGGCGTCAACGCGGGCAATCTCGATCAATTCCTGGACGGCGTCGACCTGTACGTCGACGCCCTCGACTTTTTCGCGTTCGACGCACGCCAGCAGACGTTCGCCGCCTGCGCCCGCCTCGGCATCCCGGCCACGACGGCCGCGCCGCTCGGCATGGGTGCCGCCCTGCTGAACTTCCTGCCCGGCCAGATGACGTTCGAACAGTACTTCCAGTGGGGCGACCTGCCCGAACTGGACAAGGCGATCCGCTTCGTCGTCGGCCTTGCGCCGGCCGGCCTGCATCGCCCTTACCTCGTCGTGCCGGACGCCGTCAATTTCGCGGAGCGCCGCGGTCCGTCGACGTTCATGGCCTGCCAGCTGTGCGCCGGCATCGTCGCCACCGAAGCGCTGAAGATCCTGCTCGGCCGCGGCAAGGTGCTGGCCGCACCGCACGGCATGCAGTTCGACGCCTACCGCAACAAATTGGCCCATACCTGGCGCCCGGGCGGCAACGGGAATCCGCTGCACCGCCTGATGATCGCCGTCGCCAAGCGCCAGATGACGCGTGAACTGGCAGCGAAAGCGACGAAGGCATGAATCTCCCGCAGACGATCCACGACATCCTCGACCTCGCGCGCTGGGCACCAAGTGGAGACAATACCCAGGTCTGGCGCTTCGAAGTGCTCGGCCCCGACCACGTCGCCGTGCATTTCCACGACACGCGCGACGATTGCGTGTACGACTTTCGCGGCCGCCCCAGCCAGCTGTCGCATGGCGCCCTGCTGGAAACGATGGCGATCGCCGCCACCGCCCACGGCCTGCGCGCGGAAATCCGCCGGCGCGAGGGCGACACCGACCACTTGCCCGTGTTCGACGTGCGCTTCGTGCCCGATCCCGCGATCAACCCCAGCCCCCTGCTGCCCGCCATCCCGACCCGCAGCGTGCAGCGCCGCCCGATGAGCACGCGTGCGCTGATGCCCGAGGAAAAACGTGCCCTCGAGGACAGCGTCGGTGCCGGCTACGAAGTGCGCTGGATCGAGGGTTTCCAGGGCAAGCTGGCCGCGGCGCGCCTGATGTTTTCGAACGCCAAGCTGCGCCTGACGATGCCGGAAGCCTACGAGGTGCACCGCCGCATCATCCACTGGAACGCGCGCCACAGCCCCGACCGCGTGCCCGACCAGGCGCTCGGCGTCGACGCCGCCACCTTGCGCCTGATGAAATGGGCGATGGTCAGCTGGGGCCGGATGTCGACGATGAACCGCCTGATGGGCACCTGGGCGCCGCGCCTGCAGATGGACCTCGTGCCCGGCCTGCGCTGCGCTGCCCATTTCGTCATCATGGCCAGGCGCGCGCCCGAGACGGTCGAGGACCACGTCGCCGCCGGCCGCGCCGTGCAGCGCTTCTGGCTCACGCTGACCCATCTGGGACTGGCGATGCAGCCGGAAATGACGCCCCTGATCTTTTCCGCCTACGTGCAGCACGATCAACCGTTCTCGACGGTCGACAAATTGCATGGTTCGGCACGACAATTGCACCAGCGCCTGCACAAACTGATCGGCACCGGCAACGGCCAGCCGGTCTTCATGGGCCGCCTCGGCGCCGGCCCGGCACCCCAGGCCCGTTCGCTGCGCAAGCCGGTCGAAGAGTTGATGAAGTAACCTGCAGCGTGGGCCTCCCCGCGCGCCAGCGGCGTCCACTTGCCGCAACCCTTACACGATCAATATCCCTATGGAACGCATAAAAATCCTGTTCTTTGCGGAAGCCGTGACCTTGGCCCACGTCGGCCGTCCCATTGCGCTCGCACAATCCCTCGACCCTGCGCGTTTCGACGTGCATTTCGCCTGCGCGGACGGCTACGACTTTTGCTTCACCGGGACGCAGTTCACCCGCTGGACCATCCGCAGCATCCCCAGCCAGCAATTCCTCGACGCGCTCGCGGGCGGCAAGCCGGTGTACAACACGGCGACCCTCGCCGGCTATGTCGAGGACGACCTGCGCGTGCTCGACGCCGTGCGTCCGGACATCGTCGTCGGCGACTTCCGGCTGTCGCTGTCGGTCAGTGCACGCCTGCGCGGCATTCCGTATGTGTCGCTGATGAATGCGTACTGGAGCCCGTACGTCGTGCAGCACTATGCCGTGCCGCACATCCCGCTGACGCGCCTGCTGCCGATCCGCATCGCGAATGCGATCTTCCGGATGGCCCGTCCCGTCGCCTTCGCCTCGCACTCCGTGCCGCTGAACCGCGTGCGGCGCCAGTATGGCCTGCCGTCGCTGGGCACCGACCTGCGCAAGGTCTACACGGACGCCGACTACAGCATGTACGCCGACGTGCCCGAGTTGTTCCCGCCAAAGAACCTGCTGCCGCAGCAGCACGCCTACATCGGCCCCATCATCTGGGCACCGCCGCTGGCCAAGCCCGACTGGTGGGATACGTTGCCGCAAGACAAGCCGATCATCTACGTGACGCTCGGCAGTTCCGGCCAGGGCCGCCTGTTGCCGCTCGTGCTGGATGCCCTGGCGGCGCTGCCCGTGACCGTCATCGCCGCGACGGCCGGGACCATCGACGTGGCCGGCGCGCCGGCGAACGCATTCGTCGCGCCTTACCTGCCGGGCGACCTGGCGGCCCGGCGGGCCAGCCTCGTCATCTGCAACGGCGGCAGCCCGACGAGCCAGCAGGCGCTGGTGGCAGGCGTGCCGGTGCTGGGCATCGCCGCCAACCTCGACCAATTCCTGAACATGAGCGGCGTCATGAAGGCCGGCGCCGGCGCCCTGCTGCGCGCCGACCGCTTCCGCGCCAAGAAGCTGGCACGCCAGGTCAGTGCGATGCTCGACGATCGCACGCTCGCGACGTCCGCGCGGCGCGTGGCAGACGCGTTTGCCAACTATCCCGCGCCGCAGCGCATGGCCGCCTTCCTGGAAGGCGTGCGCGCATTCCACCGGTTCGCGCCGTCCCATGGGACGGACGGGCAACAGGTCGCCGGCGTGGCGGACGACGATGGGAGCGCGGTACTGACAAACTTGCACTGAAGAAGTGTCGGAAATTCTTACACCTCATTTCCTGTAGACCATTTGTTTTTCTGCAACTGTTCATAAACCTTTGATTTTAAACAGAGCGTAGCTTAGCTGGCACGCACCTTGCATTAAGTCTGGCAAGAGCCCGCGAACAAAGCTGGGCTACCCCCGAAAAAAAATCAACCAGCAGATTATTTGGAGCTTAAATGAAGAATTCGTTCCGCAAACTGATCCCGGTCGCAGCCGCCCTTGGTTTCGCATTCGCCGCGTCGTCGGCACAAGCATTCACCCTGCTGAACGGTACCGGCACTGCATACGCCACCGATGCAACCGCACTGGACTGGAATGAGACCGGCAGCGGCGTCGCCATCGGCGTCGGCCCGTTCGACAGCGGCAAAGCCCTCGCAGTTGGCACCAATTTCCAGTTCCTGTACCAAGCTAACATGAACGGCGTGACCGGCACGCAGACCGATGCATGGCTGAACGGCATCGATTCGAGCGCAGACGGCATCAAGCGCAACAGCCCGACCGCCTTCGAATTCACGATCGTCGCCAAGCTGAGCGAAACCGTGACGTCGTCGGGCGTGATCGGTGGTTTCGCAACCGCGAACTTCGGCCTGAACAACACCCCGGGCGCCAACAAGGTCGCGATCTACTACGACACCAAGGCAAACGCCAACACCAAGGCCGGCACCGGCTTCGACGATGGTACGCTGGTCGCCCTGCTGACCGTCGTCCCGGACGGCTCGCTGTCGCAATTCACGGCGAAGTCCGCGACGAAAGGCCAAGGCTCGACCCAGCTGCAAGCCCTGATCAAGGAACCGGGCGACTTCATCAATCCGGCTTACCTGCAAGGCGTCGGCGAGATGCTGTTCGGCGTTCAGTTCGACTCGAACCTGAACTACCCGGCAGGCAGCTCGGCAACGAACAACTTCCAGAAAGGCGGCGACGAGACGCTCTTCCCGGGCTACAACGTGACCGCAAACGACATCGTGTTCAAGGTCGATGGCGCAACCACCCTGAACGGCAGCCCCGTTCCGGAACCGGGCACCATGATGCTGCTGGGCATGGGCATGCTGGGTCTGGTCGGCGCACGTCGTCGCGCTCCGAAGGCCTAATCCGGTTTCCGGATCAGCCTCATGAAAAAACCGCGGTCTCGACCGCGGTTTTTTTATTGTGTTTTCACTTTCCGGCGGGCGGCTTGAACATCTTGCCGACCTCGCGGATGACCATCGCGGGCGGCGCCAGTCCCGCGAACATGCGCTGCTTGTACGTGCCCTTGGCCGCGGTCACGACGGGCACCCCGCGCTCCAGCCCCGCCAGCGACGCACGCACCACGTCGGCCGGCGGATCGCGTTCCGTCAGCGCGCTTTCGTAGGCGCCGGCCTTGGCGTCGAATTCGGTGTCCGTCGGCCCCGGCACGAGCGTCTGCACGAGGATGCCGTGCTCCTTCCATTCGCCGTGCAGCGCCTGGCTGAAGCTTTGCACGAACGCCTTGCTGGCTGCATACACGGCCATGTACGGCACCGGCTGGTAGGCGGCCGCGGACGACACGTTGATCACGGCGCTGCTGGGGAATGCCGCCAGGTGGTCGAAGAATCGGCGGCACATCGCCACGAGCGCCGTCGTGTTGAGCGTGCCCAGCTCGTCGTACACGCGCGCTTCGGTGGCTTCGAAGCGTCCCCAGCGGCCCGCACCGGCGTTATTGCACAGCAGGCGCACACGGATGCCGGCCTCATCGAGCTCTGCACGGATGCGCGCCGCGGCCGCGGTATCGGCGAGGTCGGCCACGATGGCCCGCACTTCGACGCCGTACCGCGTGCGCAGCGTGTCGACGACGGCCTGCAGGCGCTCTTCCCGCCGCGCCACCAGCACGAGCCGCATGCCGGCCTGCGCCAGTTGCCCGGCGAATTCCTCGCCGATGCCGGACGAGGCGCCGGTCACGAGCGCCCAATGGCCTGTTAAGTCGGAAAGCTGCATCCGCGATCTCCTAGTCGATGAATGATGAATGATGAAGACACTGCGCCGCCTCACGCCCGCGCCAGCAGGTGGTCGGCCACGCGCAAGGCGTTCGCCGCGATCGTCAGGCTGGGATTCGTGCCGCCGGACGACGGGAAGAACGAGCTGTCGACGACGTACAGGTTGGCAAGCCCGTGCGCGCGGTTATTGCGGTCGAGCACACTCCGTGCGGGATCGTCGCCGAACCGGCACGTGCCGCACACGTGGGCGATGCGCTGGTTGTTCTCGGCCTGCTTGATGAGTTTGAAACGGTAGCCGGCCAGCACCTCACGCATGCGCGCGCGAAAAGCCTCGATGCGCGCGCGGTCGGCATCGCGCACGCGGTATTCGATGGCCAGGCGGGCGCCTCGTGCATCGTCGTGCGCGGGCTCGACGCGGTTGTCGGCATACGGAAAATCCTCGAGCGTCGCGGCGAGGATCATGCGGCGGTGCACGAGGCCGTCCAGCACGGGCGTGACGAACGGCTGCGCCAGCTTGAACAGCGGCGCGACCCACGGCAGCGGCCCCTGGCGCAAGTCGTCGGCGACCGACGCGGCCAAGGTGGCGGGCGGCGGCAACCGGCCGAACGATTGCACGGAGCCGAGTTTTTGCCCATCCACGACATAAAAATCGTTAAAGGCGAGCTCTTTTTGGCGGTTGTTGAACTCCCCCTCGAGCTTGGGCTCGATGAGGTACAGGTCGATGTGGTGGCGCATCAGGTATTTGCCGACGAGGCCCGATGCGTTGGCCAGGCCGTGCGGCCATGCGTCCGAGACGGAATCGAGCAGGATGCGCGGCGTCTCGAGCGCGCCCGCCGCCAGCACGACGATGGGTGCGCGTACCGTGAACCGGTGGCCGCCCCGCTCGCACACGACGCCCGTCACGCGGTGCGCATCGGCTTCCAGCGCGACGACGGCGCAGTCGTCGAGCAGGCGCGCGCCGTGGTCGCGCACGGCCGGTTCCAGGCAGATCTTGCCGGCGTCGTTCTTGCACGCGCGGCTGCACAGATAGCCCTGGCAACCGCTGCAACCCTCGACGAATTCGCAGGCGAGCGGCAAGCGATACGGGTGGAGGCCCCGTTGCTCGAAGAAGCCGTACAGCTCCTTTGACGCCGGCGTCAGCGGCGGCGACGGCAGCAGGTGTTCGCGCTGCCCGTCCGCACGCAGCGGGTCCGCCGTGCCGCGCACCCGGAACAATTGCTCGGCCTTGTCGTAATACGGCGCCAGCTCGTCGTAGCCCACGGGCCAGCGCGGCGGCAGGTCGGCACCGCGCGGCGCCTGGTAATGGTCTTGCGCGGCAAAGTCGGATGGGAAGAAGCGCTCCAGCGCCATGCCGTACAGCGCGGTCGAACCGCCCGCGCCGGCCCCGATGAACGGGACGAAACGTTGCGTGCGCGGCCCCGAGCGGTCGACGATCTCGTCCGCGTAACGGCCCGCGCGTGCGAGGATGCTCCGGTGCGCCGTCTGGGGCGCTTCCGGCGCCGGGAAGTCCTCCTCCGCATAGCGGCCGACGAGGTCCGGGTGCGCGGACCCTTTTTCCAGGAACAGCACGCGGCGGCCCGCACGCGCCAGCGCCAGGCCCAAGGTCGCGCCTCCCATGCCCGTGCCCACGACGATGGCGTCCCAGTTCTGGTCGATATCTAACGATTCGGACATACGTTCCCGCGGCCAGGCCGCTCCTGTTGGGGTCGACGGGCGCCGCGCGGGGCTCAGGCCGCCTGCGACGTGTTGTGCTTCGTGATAAACGCTTTATGAAACAGATGCCGTGCCAGCAGCTGCGGCGGCATGCGCAGCCAGTTGCCGCGCACATACAGCGCGAAGTGCGCAACGTCGCTCCACGCGTCGGCGCAGCTCGCATGCATCGGCAGCAGCGCGCGCCCGAACAACCGGTCCATCAGCCACAGCAGCGCCGGGTTGGGCGCCGCCCAGGCCATGGCGGCCTGCACCGCCGGCGGGACGACCGTGCCGAGCAGGCGCGGGCAATAGCGCAGCGCATAGAACAGCGGCCGCCCAAGCTCGAGCTCGCGCGCGCGCGCCGGCAGCGCCTCCCAGAACCCCGGCTGCGCGCCGAACTCGGTGAACAGCCTGTGCATGTCGACGAGGTCGCGCAAGCCCTTGTCGAACTCGCCGTCGAAAAACAGGTGCACGGCGCTGTGCAGCACCATGTCGGCCGGGGCCAGCGTCGCGAGGCCCGGCTCGCCCGCGATCGGACGGGCCGCGGCGCGCAGCTTGTCCGGGTCCGGACGCACGGGCGCCGTCTCTGGCAGGATCGCGTGGTGCACGTCGATCGAGTTGCCGCGGCGCGCGTGCTGCATCGGCGGCAGCTCGTGCATCCACTGCCGGTAGTAGCGCTGGTCGTACTCGTCGTGATGCGTGGTGATCCAGCCGTGCATCATCAGGGCCCCCTCGACCTCGGGCAGGCGCGCCTTCGGCACGAGAATGTCGATGTCGGAGAACAGGCGGCCGCGGCCCGCGTCCAGTCCCGCCAGCGCGTACGCGGCCCCCTTGAGCAGGATCAGCGGCAATCCCAGACCATCGAGCGCGCGGGCGATCTGGCGCACTTCGTAGCGCGCGGCCTGCGCGTGGCCGGCCGCGCCCGCGCGCGTCCACTCCAGGTGCGCGCGCGGCGCGGCGGGGACGGTGTCCAGCAGGCCCGCATCTTCCAGCTGCACGAGCAGGTAGGCGTCGAGATTGGCGGCGTCGGCCTGGCGCAGCAGCAAGTCCCAGCCGGCGCCATCCAGACCTTGCGCGGTGGACGGGTCGCGCAACACGCGCACAAGCAGGGGCAAAGGCAGGGGCAGGCCGTTCATGCGGTCCCCAGCGCGAGGCGCTCGAACAGCGCCATCGCATCCGGCAGGCTGCTGTACCGGAACGTGTACGCGTCGCTGGCGTCGATCAGTCCGGCGAGGGCGGCAAAGCCGCGTGCGCCCAGCACCTGGTAATTGAAGCAGTTGTCGGCCACCTGCATGAACGCACGCGCCTTCGGCAGCGGGTCGAGCAGCATGGCGGCGCCGGCCTCCCAGCGCGGGAACACGATGCACGCCGGCCGGGCCGGCTCCGCGGCGCGGGCGATGCTCTCGGCCGGCGCCTTGAGGTGGGCGATCGTGCCCTTGGTCGTTTCCTCGACGGGGCGGCTGAGCACGGCGTCGGGCCGGAATGCGCGGATGATGTCGATCGACGTGTTCTTGAGGCTCACCGGACGCGGCAGCGGCACGAGCGTGCCGTCGTCCAGGTGCACGAGGGTCATCTCGTCCGACAGCAGGCGCCAGCCATGCCCCAGCAGGGCGGCCGTCAGCGTGCTCTTGCCGGAACCCGGCGGCGCCGGCAGGATCACGGCGCGGCCGTGTTTTTCCAGCACGGCCGCGTGGATGATCAGGTAACCGTGGGCGCGGTGCGAAACGCACCAGTTCATCGTCCATTCCAGCATCGGATACGCCTGCCCGAGCGGCAGCGGCTGGAACGGCGTCGCGCCGTCGTAGGCGAAGTGGACCTGCGGGCGATACCAGCGGCGCAGGCCGCCGGAACGGCGCAAATCGAGGTAAAAATCGACGAAGCCACCGTCCGGGTCGACCGGATAGTCGGCATACATCAGCGCAAAGCTGTCGATCAGCGGCGGCACGTCGCTGCGGATGCGGTTGGCGAACGGGCCCGTGCGCAGCACGATGCCGTCACCCGACAGGCGCGCCGCGAGTTCGGCGCGCGACAGCGAACCGACCGTCAGCATGATTCGATCAAGTCCAACCCGGCCAGCGTGGCGAGCATGTCGTCGATGAGGGAAACGAGATCGTCGTCGCCGGCGTCGAATTGATCGGCCAGGCGAGCCGCCAGGGCGGCGGCGTCGGCGGGTTGGTCGCGCAGCGCGTACAACAGGTCGAGCGCGGCGCCATCCAGCAAATGGGTGCTGCCCGAGAGATCGTTGTACAGCACCGCTTCACCGTCCCATTCCCGGCAGGCCAGCGCCTGGCCAGGCGTCAAGCGCCACACCGCGACCTCAATCGTGGATGGAGCTGAGGTAGTTCGCGACCTGGGAATTGTCCCAGTACACGCCGGCGGTCGGGCTGTAGCGACCCGTGCTCTGCAACTCGCTCCACATCGTCTGCAAGTCGGTCACCTCGAGGAAGCCGACTTTCTTCGACATGACGTTGAGGTAGGCCGTCACCAGGTGCATGCCGACGTTGTTGTTGTCGAAGTCCTGGTGGTTCAGCATGTCTTCCAGGGACGCGCAGGCATATGAGCCCGGGTTGTAGCATTTGCCGTTAGGGTAGGAAGCTGCGCGCGTCGGACACGCCCCAGGGGCACTGGCGGCGTAGAACACGCTCGAGAACATCGCCGTGCGCGACACGGCCCCAGGCCAGGCGTGCTGATCCTGCTTCCAGTAACCGGGCGACACCCCTTCGCAGGTGGGCGCCGTTCTTCCGAAATGGCTGGTGGACAAGCCGTTCGAGAGCGAACCCGACGGCGACCTGCAGACCATCGATGCCATCGCCGACTTGCTTTGCAGCGTCGCGAGGACGCCGGCACCCACGCCGACTTTGGCCAGGCGACGGCGGGCCGCGCCCCGTTGAGTCAAGGACGGCGCCGCTTTGATCTTGTCGTTATCTTGATTTTCGGTAGCCACGTGCGTTCCCCAAAATGATGTCGCCCAGTGAGGGCGACCAGTACCTGTATTAGCAAGTTTTGCGCCAGCATGCTGCCCGGAAGAAAAACTTACATCAAATCAGGTGCTTATTTTGGCGCCATACCACCCAGCAACGACTATTGTATGTTGGAACGCCGGGTGGTGTAAAAAATATCGACGGGGATGTTGTTAGAAGAAGCTTTCCGGGATGACCAGGATGTCGCCCGCGCGCATCGGCACGTTGGCCGAAATGTCGCCATCCTTGATCAAATCGTCCAGGCGAACGTTGAACTGCTGCTGTTTGCCATCCACGTTGCGGATCAGCTTGGCACGGTTGCCCGCCGCGAATTCGGTGGTGCCGCCGACGGCGATCATCACGTCCATCAGGCTCATGTCGCGGCGGTACGGCAGCGCCTGCGGCTTGGCAGCCTGGCCGATCACGCGGATCTGCTCGTTGTAATTGCCGACGAAGTTCGTCACGATGACGGTGACGACCGGTTGCTGGATGTATTTGGACAGGGCTTTTTCGATGTCGCGCGCCAGCGCGGTCGACGTCTTGCCGGCGGCCGGCAGGTCTTCGACGAGCGGGGTCGTGATCTTGCCGTCCGGACGGACCGGCACCGACATCGACACTTCCGGGTTGCGCCAGACGATGATGTTCACGGAATCGCCCGGCCCGATCAGGTATTGGCTGTCGGTCACCTGCGTCTCGATCGGCTGTCCGCCGCGATGCGTTGCGCAACCGCCCAGCGCCAGCGCGCACGCGGCGGCGAGCACGATCGTCGAATGTTTCATCAGGTTCGCCTTGTACTTGCCCACGTCAGTCCCTTTCGTCGCTGGCCACTTCCGTGGCCGAATATTCGTTGTTAAAAAGCCATCAACAGCGTGGTATTGTATATCATAGTGCCGAATGAAAAGACTGCGCACGATACAAATTGTTTTTGATCATGACACGCGCGCCCGTTTTTTGCTCATTTTTTCCGCAGCAAATCACGCACATAGTTCGCGGGAATCGCATAGGTGATTCCGCTTGGTGCCGTGATCGCCGTTTCCTTCAACCCCTTCACGAACACGGCATTGATCACGCCCAATACCTTGCCGGTGGCGGGATCATAAACGGGGCTGCCGCTGTTGCCCGGGTAGGCCGTACCGTCGAGCTGGAAGATACTGAACGGCGCGCGCTGCAGGGCGGCGATCTGGCGCGGATCGAGGGTGCGTGCGCCGAGCGACGGCCGGACGATGGGCGTGATGGCGGCCAATGTCGCCCGGTGCGTGGCGGCGTGCAGCCCCAGCGCCATCGCCAGCGGGAAGCCCGTCAGCGCCAGTTCCTGCCCTTCTTGCGCGGTGTCGGAGTCGCCCAGCTCGAGCGCGGGCAGCGGCGTGCCGCTGAGGCGCAGGTGGGCGAGGTCGTGTTCGTTGTCGCGCTGTACCAGCTCGGCCGGCCGGAAGCGCACGCCTTCGCCGTCCGGCAGCACGATGCCGAGCTGTTCCATCTTGCCCTCGGCCAGCGTGGCGGGCACGACGTGGGCATTGGTGATGACGTCCAGGCCGTCGCCGACGACGAAACCGGTGCCGACGAAGACGATGGACGGACTGCGCGTGCGCTCGAACGTGCCCACGCCGACGACGGAGCGTTTGATGGTGGGCACAATCGTCCGCAGGTCGGCCGCCGCGGCCGGAAGCGCCATCGCGCCCAGCGACCAGGCCAGCAGCGCCAGCCAACTGCGGCGCTGCCGCGAACGGGCGGACGGGTGGCCCCGGGGGCGATCTGTATTTCGAGGCAGCATCAACCGTGCACCCCTTTTTGCATTTTAGACATTACAATAAAGCGCTTGAACTGATCAATTGCTGCGCAGGTAGTCTACGCGATGAGATCGCTCAATGCATCCACGTTGGCGTCGATGACATACAACGGTTTCACGAACTTTTATTAAATCCGTGCTAATAATTGGCGGTTGTGGAGCAAAGTACCGCGCCATTTTAGATTGCTTGGTGGCACTTGTGTTGCGGATGAGGCACTTCCCAATGCGCTCGCCACATTTTTCTCGCGCGTAATTGCAATTGCTCGGGGTACAAGCGATCATGCGTGGTATTTGGTTATTTTTTTGGCCTTTCGTCCCGCAGGGGTGACAGGTCGTTCAAGGCGAGACTGACGAGATGGCAGAGATCACAGCCGTACTTCTTAACTTCCTCAAGGCGATTGGCAAATACCGTTGGCATGCCATCGTCATTACCTGGGTCGTCGCATTGATCGGCTGGGTGGTGGTATTACGCCTTCCCAATCAATACGAAGCTTCGGCACGCGTGTATGTCGACACGCAAAGCATCCTGAAACCGCTGCTGGCCAACATGACCAGCGTGCCGAACCTGGAACAACAGGTGATGTTCATGCGCCGCACCTTGATCAGCCGTCCGAACGTCGAGCGCCTGATGCGCATGGTCGACCTCGACGTGAAGGCCAAGGACACCAAGGAGCACGACAAGATCGTCGACGAGCTGATGCAGCAGATCAAGATCACGGGCACCGAGCGCGACGACATCTACACGATCACCTACACGGCCGACAATGCGAAGCTGGGCAAGGACGTCGTCCAGTCGCTGCTGACGATTTTCGTGGAAGGCAGCTTCAGCGGCAAGAAGCAGGATTCGGAAAAAGCCGTCCAGTTCATCGACGACCAGATCAAGACATATGAGGAAAAACTGGCGGCGGCGGAAAACTCGCTGAAGGAATTCAAGCTGAAGAACCTGGGCATGCTCCCGGGCGGCGGCAGCGGCACGGGCGACTTCGGCGGCCAGCTGCAGCAGGCCGTCGACCAGTTGAGCCAGGCGCGACTGGAGCTGGCCGAGGCCGAGCAGGCGCGCAACGCGATCCGCCGCCAGATCTCCGGCGACCCGGCCAAGCCGGGCACCGTGAAGGTCGATCCGGCCCTCATGGATCCGGAACTGGAAGCACGCATCGTCGCCGCCCAGAAGAACCTGGACACGCTGCGCATGCAGTACACGGAACAGCATCCTGACGTGATCTCCACGCGCCGCCTGCTCGACCAGCTGATGGCGCAGAGGGCCGAACTGGCCAAGGGCAAGAAGCGCAGCCTCGACCCGGGCGCCAGCTACAGCCCGATGCTGCAGCAGCTGAACGTGTCGCTGTCGCAGGCCGAGGCGCACGTTGCGTCGATGCGTGCCCGCGTCTCCGAATACGAAGCCCGCGTGGCGCGCCTGCGCACCCAGAGCACGACGGCGCCGGAAATCGAAGCCCAGTTCGCGCAGCTGAACCGCGACTACACGGTCAACCGCGAGAACTACCAGAAGCTGGTCGAGCGCCGCGAATCGGCACGCCTGTCGGGCGACCTGACGTCGGCCACCGACATGCTGCAGTTCCGCGTGATCGATCCGCCGACGGTGCCGAACCATCCGAGCGGCCCGAACCGCCTGCGCCTGTTCTCGCTCGTGTTCGTCGGCGCCCTCGTCGCCGGCCTGGCCGTCGCGTTCCTGATGAGCCAGCTGCGCCCGACCTTCCTGAGCCAGAGCGCGCTGCGCGAAGTAACCGGCCTGCCGGTGCTCGGTTCGATCGGGATGAACTGGACGCCGGAACAGACCGTCAAACGCAAGCGCCGCCTGGTCGCGCTCGCGAGCTCAGTGCTGCTGCTGTTCGGCGCCTATGGCATCGGGATGGCCGCGATCCTGGTCCGCCCCACGCTTTAAGATTAAGGAGTACACCGTGAGCATCATCGAAAAAGCGGCAAGCCGGATCGACCTGAAGCGCAACGCACCGGCCGCCGCCAACGCGCCGGAAGCGGCCATCGACGCCATCGAGGCCGCCCACGCGGCCGCACCAAACGCCCCCATCAACCTGGCACCGGCGCACGCCCCGACCGCGCCCGAAGCGGCGCCCCAGGCAGCGCCGCACGCGGCGCCCAAGGCGGCCGAGGCCGAAGCACGCCCGGCGCAGAAATCCTCGACGCGCCGTGTCGAGCTCGACTTGAACCGCATGCGCGACCTGGGCATGGTGACGGCCGCCGGCGGCCGCACGCGCCTGCTGGAAGACTTCCGCGTCATCAAGCGCCCGCTGCTGCAGCGCGCGTTCGCCGAGCGCGCGGAAGGCGAAAAGCCGGGCAACCTGATCATGGTCACCAGCTCGCTGCCGGGCGAAGGCAAGACCTATTGCGCCATCAACCTGGCGATGAGCATCGCGATGGAACTCGACCACACGGTGCTGCTCGTCGACGCCGACGTCGCGCGCCCGTCGGTGCTGCGCTCGCTCGGCCTGCCGGCGCACCGCGGCCTGATGGACATCCTCGTGGACGATAAGATCGACATGGCCGACGTCATGCTGCGCACGAACGTCGACACGCTGTCGATCCTGCCGGCCGGCACGAGCACGCCGCGCGCAACGGAGTTGCTGGCCAGCTCGTCCATGAGCACGCTCGTGAGCGAAATCGCCAACCGTTATCGCGACCGTATCGTGATCTTCGATTCGCCGCCGCTGCTGCTGACCAGCGAATCGCGCGTGCTCGCGTCGCACATGGGACAGATCGTGATGGTGATCGAAGCCCAGACGACGACCCAGCACGCCGTCAAGGAAGCCCTGCGCCAGTTGGAAAGCTATCCGAACGTCAATCTCATCTATAACAAGACCAGGGAGTTCCCCGGCATCGAAGAAACGTATGACTATCACTACGGCTAATTTGTCCTTGTCCGCTCACCGGTTCGTCAAATGGCCCAGCAGTGCCACGCTTCGGCTCACGCCGCTTGCGCTGGCAGCACTGTTGCTGTCGAACGACTGCCTGGCGGACTGGAGAGTCGCGCCCGGTGTCCAGCTGCGTGAAACCTATTCCGACAACGTGGGGAACCTGTCCGAAGACCGCGCACGCGGCAGCTTCGTCAGCGAAGTGGCCCCCAGCGTGTCCATCATCGGCATCAGCCCGCGCCTGAAGTTCAATGCCAGCGCGGAATGGCGCAAATACGCCTACAGCAACGACGACACCCCGAACACGCGCGACAGCGACCGCCGCTACTCGGCGGCGGCCGAGGCTATCGCGGTCCGGGAATTGCTGTACGTGGACGCGAGCGCCAGCGGCACGCGCCAGGCCGTCTCGGCGTTCGGCCCGTTGCCGGCCAATTCGTTCAGCGCGAACAACGGCACCGACATCCACACGTGGAGCATCAGCCCTTACCTCCGGCACCGGTTCGGCGCGACGGCCATGATGACGGCCCGCTACACCCGCGACGCGGTCGAGGGCGGCGCCAAGAGCGGCTTCGGCAACAGCCTGGCCAGCACGCGCTCGCTCGACCTGGTGAGTGGTCCGCGCTTCACCGAGCTCGGCTGGAACCTCCACCATTCGCACCAGGACATGAGTGCCCAGAACACGGGCAATACCACGACCGAAAACAGCCTGGCGGGCCTGCAGTACCGCGTCACGCAGCACCTGAGCGCGACGACCAGCGTCGGCTACGACAAATACGAATACCGCGCGCTGGCCCAGCGGACGCGCGGCCGCAGCTGGTCCGGCGGCTTCATCTGGGCGCCGTCGTCGCGCACGCGGGTGAGTGCATCGTACGGCCGGCGCTACTTCGGCAAGACGGGCTCGTTCGACGCGAGCTACCGCACGCAGCGCAGCATCTGGGCGCTGACGTATGCCGACGTCGTCACGACGACGCGTTCGCAATTCCTGCTGCCGGCCGCGCTCGACACGGCCGCGATGCTCGACCACCTGTTCCTGACCGCGTTTCCCGACCCGATCGCGCGCCAGCAGGCCGTGCAAGCCTATATGGCGCAGACGGGCCTGCCGCCCACGCTGCTCCAGAGCATCAATTACCTGAGCAACCGCTACATGCGCAACAAGCGCTTGCAGGGTTCCGCCACGTTCAAGGGTTCGCGCAGCGACCTCGTGCTGTCGGTCTTCAGCGAGCGCACGCAGGCGCTGTCGCTCCAGCAGGAAGACAGCGTGCTGCTGCCGACGCAGTTGAGCGCCCTGAACGAGGACACGAAGCAGCACGGCGCCAGCGCGAATTTCGACTACCGCCTGTCCTCGCGCAGCTCGGCGCACGCCAACCTGTACGGCGTGAACGTGCAATCGCTGAAGACCGGCCTCACGAACGACATCCGCCAGGTGAGCGTGGGCCTGAGCAGCCGCTTCAACATCAAGACCATCGGCACGCTCGACCTGCGCCATTCCAAGGGCCGCAGCGGCGTGTTCGACAATCGCGACTACCACGAGAATGCGCTCGTGGCGACGCTTTCCGTCCAGTATTGAGCCCGCGGAGGCATACGATGTACGAGTCTTTCTACGGATTTTCCGCCAAACCTTTCCAGCTGCGTCCGGACCCGCATTTCTTCTTCGGCAGCAAAGGCCACAAGCGGGCCATGGCCTACCTCGAATACGGGCTGTCACAAGGTGAAGGCTTCATCGTCATCACGGGCGAAGTCGGCGCGGGCAAGACGACGCTGGTGCGCAACCTGTTCAACCGGCTGCCGTCCGACCAGATCGTCGCCGCCCACATCGTCAACACGCACCTCGATCCGGACGACACGCTGCGCATGGTCGTGTCGGCGTTCGGGCTGCCGTACGAAGGCGCCAGCAAGACGGACCTGCTCACGCGCCTGGAAAAATTCCTGTGCGACGTCGACCACCAGGGCAAGCGCGCGCTGCTCGTCATCGACGAGGCGCAGAACCTGTCGGCACGCACGGTCGAGGAACTGCGCATGCTGTCGAACTTCCAGACCGACGACAAATCGCTGCTGCAGACCTTCCTGCTCGGCCAGCCCGAATTCCGCGCCACCCTGCACAGCCCCGGCATGCAGCAGCTGCGCCAGCGCGTGATCGCCAGCTACCACCTGGGCCCGATGGATGCGCAGGAAACCCACGCCTACGTCGAGCACCGCCTCGCGACCGTCGGCTGGAAGGGCGATCCGTCGTTCGACGACGGCGCCCATGCCGCGATCTACGCATACAGCGGCGGCATCCCGCGCAAGGTCAACACGCTGATGGACCGCGTGCTGCTGATGGGCTTCCTGGAAGAGATGCACGCGTTCGGCGAGCAGGACATCAACATGGTCGTGAAGGACATCAGCGAGGAATTCGAGGTGGACGATCCCCTCGGCACGCCGGCGCCGGACACGCTGAAGGGCACATCGGCCGACGTGGACCTGGACGCGGCCTTCCGCTCCGACCTGCGCACCATCGACCAGCGCGTCGGCGACCGCCGCGTGAGCAGCGTCGAAGTGCTGGACGAACGCATGATGCGCCTGGAGAAGTCGATCGTGTCCGTGCTGTCGATCCTGAAGAAGATCGTCGCCACGCCCCAGGGGGCGGTAACCCATCCGATGGACAATCAAGAATGAACATGCTCGAACTCGCCCCGCGGCCCGCACCGGCCCCGGGACAACGCATCCGCAATGCGATGACCTGCGACGTCGAGGACTATTTCCAGGTCTCCGCCTTCGCGCCCTACATCGACCGCGCCAGCTGGCCCACGCGCGAATGCCGCGTCGAAGCCAATATGGACCGCATCCTCGCGCTGTTCGAGCGCCACGGGGTGCGTGCCACGTTCTTCACGCTGGGCTGGATCGCCGAGCGCTATCCGCAGGTCGTCAAGCGCATCGTGGCCGCCGGCCACGAACTGGCCAGCCACGGCTACGGCCACCTGCGCGCGTCGGACCAGACCCGCGCCGAATTCGCCAACGACATCCGCTCCGCGAAAGCGCTGCTGGAAGACATCGGCGGCCAGGCCGTGCTGGGCTACCGCGCACCGAGCTTCTCGATCGGCCGCGACAACCTGTGGGCGCTCGACGAGCTGCTCGAGGCGGGCTACCGCTACAGCTCCAGCATCTACCCGGTCGTGCACGACCACTACGGCATGCCGGAAGCGCCCCGGTTCGCGTTCTACCCGAACGGCACCGACGGCCTGCTGGAAATCCCGATCACGACCGTGCACATGATGGGCCGTAATCTGCCCGCCGGCGGCGGCGGCTATTTCCGCCTGCTGCCGTACGCGCTGTCGCGCTGGATGATGGCCAAGGTGAACCGCGAGGACGGCCAGCCCGCCCTGTTCTACTTCCACCCGTGGGAAGTCGACCCCGGCCAGCCGCGTCCCCAAGGCCTCGGCGCCAAGGCGCGCTTCCGCCACTACATCAACATCGACCGGATGGAACGTCGCATCGAATCCCTCGCGCGCGACTTCGCGTGGGACCGCATGGACAACATCTTCCTCAACCGCCCATGAATTCGATCATCGAGGCCGCACAGGCCAAACGGGCAGCTCCCGTGCTGTCCACGTCGCCCATGACGCTGCACCTGCTCCAGCCGCACGAATACGGCCGCTGGGACGCCTTCGTCCGCGCCTGTCCCGACGCCACCTTCTTCCACCTGTCCGGCTGGCAGAAGGTGATCGAAGGCTCGTTCGGCATCAAGACCTGGTTTTATTACGTGCAGCAGGACGGCCAGATCCTCGGCGTGCTGCCCCTCGCGGAAATCAAGAGTCGCCTGTTCGGCCACTCGCTGGGCGCGATGCCGTTCTGCGTGTACGGCGGCCCGGCAGCGACGAGCGACGCGGCACGCGCCATGCTGGATACGGCCGCAGACGAACTGGCGCAGAAGCTGGGC
The DNA here is from genome assembly GCF_024753285.1 of Massilia pinisoli. Lineage (GTDB taxonomy): Bacteria > Pseudomonadota > Gammaproteobacteria > Burkholderiales > Burkholderiaceae_D > Telluria > Telluria pinisoli. The sequence goes on from NZ_JANUGW010000021.1 coordinate 86,070, forward strand.
GTAGGCCACCTGGAATACCGCGGCATGCAGCGCTTCCACCCCGACGACGCCAGCTGGCACACGAAGGAGCTGTACGTCACCTTCCGCAAGGAGATTACGGGCGACGACGAGGCCAACCTGAACGCCATCCCGCGCAAGCAGCGGGCGATGGTTCGCAAGGGCATCAAGCTGGGCCTGCGCGGCGAAGTCGACACGAACGTCGACCGCATGTTCGACGCGTATGCGCACAGCGTGCACCGGCTGGGCACCCCGGTGTTCCCGAAAAAATACTTCGCCATGCTGCAGGAAGTGTTCGGCGACGAGTGCGAAGTGCGCACCATCGTCACGGAAGACAACCGCCTCGTGGCCGCCGTGCTGTCGTTCTACTGGCGCGACGAAGTCGTGCCCTACTACGGCGGCGGCATGGACCTCGCGCGCGAAGTGGCCGGCAACGACTTCATGTACTGGAACCTGATGCAGGCGGCGGCCGCGCGCGGCTGCCGGCTGTTCGACTTCGGCCGCAGCAAGCTGGGCACCGGCGCCTACGACTTCAAGAAGAACTGGGGCTTCACGGCGCAGCACCTGCCGTACGAATACAAGCTGTACGCCGCGAGCGCGCTGCCGGACAACAATCCGCTGAACCCGAAATACCAGCTGTTCATCAAGATGTGGAAGAAGCTGCCGCTGCCGCTGGCAAACTTCATGGGACCTTACATCGTCCGCAATCTGGGGTGATAAGGAAAACATCGTGGAAGACCTGCTGTTGCTGATCCACCGGATCCCGTACCCGCCCAACAAGGGCGACAAGATCCGCTCGTACCACCTGCTGAAGCACCTGGCCCGGCACTACCGCGTGCATCTGGCCACGTTCGTGGACGATCCCGCCGACTGGCAATACGTGCCGCACGTCGAGGGCTTGTGCGCCAGCAGCCGTTTCGCCCGCATGAACCCGCTGCTGGCGCGCGTGCGCAGCCTGCAGGCGCTGCTCAAGAACCGTTCGCTGTCGCTCGAGTACTACCGCGACGCTTCGCTCGCGCGCTGGGTCGACGACACCGTGGCGAAACACAAGATCGAGCGCGTGCTCGTGTTCTCCGGCGCGATGGCGCAGTACGCCGACCCGTACCGCTCGGCGCGCCGCGTCGTCGACTTCTGCGACGTCGACTCCGACAAATGGCGCCAGTACGCCGACCAGAAATCGTGGCCGATGAACTGGCTGTACCGCTACGAGGCGCGCCGCCTGCTCGCGTACGAGCGCCGCGTGGCGCGCGACTACGACGCATCGCTGTTCGTCTCGGCGCCCGAGGCGGACCTGTTCCGCCAGCTGGCACCGGAAAGCACGGGCAAGATCGGCCACTTCAGCAACGGGGTCGACACCGACTACTTCTCGCCCGACCAGCCGCACGCGAATCCGTACGCGGCGGACGAACGCGCCATCGTGTTCACGGGCGCGATGGACTACTGGCCGAACGTGGATGCCGTGCAGTGGTTCGCCGCCGACATCTTCCCGCTCCTGCGCGAGCGGTTCGCCGACGTGAAGTTCTACATCGTCGGCTCGCGCCCGGCGCCGGCCGTGCAGGAACTGGCGAAGCTGCCGGGTGTCGTCGTCACGGGCACCGTGCCGGACGTGCGGCCGTACATCGCACATGCCGCCGTGTCGGTGGCGCCGCTGCGCATCGCGCGCGGCATCCAGAACAAGGTGCTGGAAGCGATGGCGATGGCCACGCCGGTCGTCGTGTCGCCGCAGGCACTGGAAGGCATCGACGCCGTGCCGGGCAGCGAACTCGTGCTCGCCGAGGATGCCGCCGGTTTCGTCGACGCCGTGGGCACGCTGCTGGCCGGCCAGGAGAGCGCCGCGGCCGCGATCGGCGCGGCGGCGCGCGCCAAGGTCCAACGCAACTACAGCTGGTCCAGCAACCTTGCCTGTATTGGGGAGAGTCTCGAATGTTCCTGAATCCGCCACCGGGCGTCATCAACGCCACCGCTGCGCCCATGTCGCGCCAGGGCGCAGTGCTGATCGCGCTCGCCCTGCTCGCCCCGTTCCTGCTGTATTTCGGCACCGTGCGCTCGATCGTCTCGGTGTGGAACAGTTCCGAGACCTTCGCGCACGGCTATGTGATCCTGCCGATCAGCCTGTGGCTCGTCTGGCGCCGGCGCGAGAATTTCAGCCTGTATCCGCCCAAGCCGTGGCCGCCCGCGCTGCTGCTGCTCGCGGTGTTGGGCGTCGGCTGGCTCGCCGCGCAGCTGGGCGAGGTGCAGGTCGTGTCGCAATACATGTTCGTCGCGATGTTCCCCGTCGCCGCGCTCGCGCTGTTCGGCCCGCGCCTGGCCGGCTCGCTCACGTTCCCGCTGCTGTTCCTGCTGTTCGCGGTGCCGTTCGGCGAGATCTTCGTCGCCCCGCTGATCCAGTTCACGGCCGACTTCACGGTATGGGCCGTGCGCGCCACCGGCATTCCCGTGCTGCGCAGCGGCACGCGCTTCGAACTGCCGACCGGCAGCTGGTCCGTGGTCGAAGCCTGCAGCGGCGTGCGCTACCTGATTTCCTCGATTACCCTCGGCTGCCTGTACGCCTACCTGACCTACCGGTCCACCGCGCGACGCGCGCTGTTCATCGGCCTGGCGATGGTCGTCCCCGTCATCGCCAACGGCCTGCGCGCCTACATGATCGTGATGATCGGCCACCTGTCCGGCATGGCGCTCGCGACGGGCGTCGACCACATCATCTACGGCTGGCTGTTCTTCGGCCTCGTCATGTTCATCATGTTCTGGATCGGCAGCTTCTGGCGCGAGGACAACGCCCCCGTGCCCGCGACAGCGGCGACGGCCGCCGGCACCAAGCCTGCGCCCGTCTTGCCCGGTGCGATGCCGCGCCGCCTGCCCGCGATGGTGGCCGGCGTGCTGCTCGTGTGCGGCTTCTGGCCCGCGCTGGCGCTGGTGGGCGAGCGCGCCAACGACAACCCGGCGCCCGTGCGCCTGGCCGACGTCGCCGTGACCTCGCCGGAAGCCCGGGACTTCGCCGACTGGAAGCCGTTCTACATGGAGCCGGACGCGCGCTTCCACCGCGCCTACCAGGAAGGCAGCCTGCCCGTCAGCCTGACCGTCCTGTACTACCGCAACCAGAATCCCGAAAAGAGCCTGATCAGTTCCATGAACCGCCTGAGCGGCTACCAGGACGCCTGGCACGAAGTGGAAAGCACGGGCCGCAGCGAGACCGTCGCCGGTACGCCCGTGACCGTGCACGAAGGCATCCTGCGCGTTCCGCAGGGTGCCATCATGGTGTGGGCCTTCAAATGGGTCGGCGGGCATTACACCGGCAGCGATTACGTCGGCAAGCTGTGGCAGGCCGCGAACAAGGCCATGCTGCGCGGCGACGACGGCGCGGCCGTCATGCTCGCGGTCCCGTACGACAACGACAAGGAGCGTGCGCGCGCCGCGCTGCACCGCTTCCTGGCCGAGCAAGGCCAGGCCATCGACGGCGCGCTGAAGGCCACGCGCGGCCGCTGACACGACAATCGAACAACGCCATACCAAGAACCAAGAACGGAATTAAGATCATGCGAGTCCTGCACGTCCTCGACCACTCCATCCCGCTGCACAGCGGGTACACCTTCCGTACCCGCTCGATCCTGCGCGAACAGCGCGCGCTCGGCTGGGAAACCTTCCACGTCACCGGCGCCAAGCAGAACGCCGGCGACATGCTCGAAGAAACCGTCGACGGCCTGCACTTCTACCGCACGCCGGAATCGAAGGGCGCGCTGGCAAAGCTGCCGGTGCTGAACCAGGTGAACGTGATCGACGGCCTGGCCAAGCGCCTGGCCGAGATCATCCCGCTCGTGAAACCGGACGTCCTGCATGCGCACTCGCCGTCGCTGAACGCGATCGCCGCGCTGCGCGCCGGCAAGCGCTTCGGCATCCCCGTCGTGTACGAAGTGCGCGCGTTCTGGGAAGACGCCGCCGTCGACCACGGCACCAGCTCGGAAAACGGCCTGCGCTACCGCCTCACACGCGCGCTCGAAACCTATGCGCTGAAGCAGGCCGACGCCGTCACCACGATCTGCGAAGGCCTGCGCAAGGATATCGTCGCGCGCGGCGTGCCCGCGAATAAGGTCACCGTGATCCCGAACGCGGTCGACATCGAGAAATTCTCGATGGGCGGCACGCCCGACCTCGCCCTGAAGGAAAAACTGGGCCTGGGCGATGCGCGTCTGATCGGCTTCATCGGCTCGTTCTACGCGTACGAAGGCCTGGACGTGCTGCTGCGCGCCGTGCCGAAGCTCGTCGCGCGCATGCCCGACCTGCGCGTGCTGCTCGTCGGCGGCGGTCCGCAGGACGAGCAACTGCGCCAGCTGGCGAAGGACCTGAACATCGCGGACAAGGTCGTGTTCACGGGCCGCGTGCCGCACGACCAGGTCAACAAATACTACGACCTGCTCGACGTGCTCGTGTACCCGCGCCTGTCGATGCGCCTGACGGACCTCGTCACGCCCCTGAAGCCGCTGGAAGCGATGGCGCAGGGCCGCATCCTGGCCGCGTCCGACGTCGGCGGCCACCTCGAGCTGATCGAGGACGGCAAGACCGGCGTGCTGTTCGGCGCCGACGATCCCGATTCGCTGGCGGACAAGGTCGGCGCCCTGCTCGCCGCGCACGACTCCTGGCCGAAGCTGCGCCAGGCCGGCCGCCACTACGTCGAGACGGAGCGCAACTGGCGCGTCAGCGTGGGCCGCTACCCTGCGATCTACGGCCGCCTGACGCAAAAGGCGCTGGCGGCATAATGGAACGGAAGGCAAAGGCACGACGATGAACGCACCTGCCCCGACGCTCGCGCCATCCGGCGTCGACACGCGGCCGCTCGTCGTGCACCTCGTGTATTCGCTCGGCGTGGGCGGCCTGGAGACGCTGCTCGTCGACTGCATCAACCGCATGCCCGCGTGGCGCCACGCCGTCGTCTGCCTGACCACGTACACGTCGTTCGCCGACCGCATCGCGCGCCGCGACGTCGAGCTCTTCGCGCTCGGCAAGCCGCCCGGCCTCGGGCTCGGCACGCACCTGACGTTCTGGCGCCTGATGCGGCGCCTGCGACCGGCCGTGCTGCACACGTACAACCTGGCCGCGCTGGAGTACGCGTTCACGGCGACCATGGCCGGCGTCCCCGTGCGCGTCCACGCGGAACACGGCCGCGACGCGAGCGATCCGCACGGCCTGAACCCGAAGCACAACTTCCTGCGCCGGCGCCTCGTGCCGTTCGTCGACCGCTTCATCCCCGTCTCGGAGGATTTGAATCGCTGGCTCGGCGACGTCGTGCGCATTCCGACCGCGAAGACGCTGTTCATCAAGAACGGCGTCGACACGGACAAGTACGCACCCGGCGGCGCGCCCGCCGCGGATGCGCCGTTTGCAGCGGACGACATCGTCATCGGCACCGTCGCCCGCGTGCAGGACGTCAAGAACCACCGCGCCCTCGTCGACGCTTTCGCGCGGCTGCGGGCGCAACTGCCGCAGCTCGCGCCGCGACTGAAGCTGGCGATCGTCGGCGACGGCCCATTGCTGAAGGCCGTGCGCGAGCAGGTGGCGAGTCTCGGCCTGACAGACGCCGTGTGGCTGCCGGGCGCGCGCGCCGACATCGCCGCCGTGCTGCACTCGTTCTCGATCTTCGCCCTCCCATCGCTGGCCGAAGGCACGCCCGTGTCGATGCTGGAAGCGATGGCGTGCGGCCTGCCCGTCGTCGCGTCGCGTGTCGGCGGCATCCCGGAAGTGGTGGACGAGGGCGTGCAAGGCCTGCTGGTCCCCGTCGGCGACATCGCCACGCTGACCGATGCGCTCGCCCGCTACGCGCAGGACGCGGGCTTGCGCGCCACGCACGGCGCCGCCGCGCGCGCGCGCGTGGAAGACCGTTTCAGCCTGCGTGCCATGGTGACCGCATACGGTCTACTTTACGACGGACTTTGCCGAAACAAGGCACACTGACGCGTTACCGTTTCACCCAACGAACAAGCAAGAAAGCAAATCATGTGCGGAATAGTCGGAATCTTTGACACCCAGGGCAACCGGGAGATCGACCGCGAAGCGCTGCGGCGCATGAACGAGAGCCAGCACCACCGCGGTCCCGACGAAGGCGAGCTGTATCTGGAAAAGGCGCTGGGCATGGGCCACCGCCGCCTGTCCGTGATCGACGTGGCCACGGGCCAGCAGCCGTTCCTGAACGCCGCGCGCGACGTGGCCCTCGTCTTCAATGGCGAGATCTACAACTACCGGATCCTGCGCGACGAACTGATCGCGCTGGGCCACGTGTTCCGCACGAAGTCGGACACGGAAGTCGTCATGAACGCGTGGCTCGCGTGGGGCGACGATTGCGTGCGCCGCCTGCGCGGCATGTTCGCGTTCGGCGTGTGGGACCGCAGGAAGCAGACGCTGTTCCTCGCGCGCGACCACGTGGGCGTGAAGCCGATGTTCTATTCGCTGCTGCCGAGCGGCCTGTTCGTGTTCGGCTCGGAACTGAAGTCGATCATGACCTTCCCCGAACTGTCGCGCAAGCTGAACCCGCGCGCCGTCGAGGATTACTTCGCCTACGGCTACGTGCCGGAGCCGAACACCATCTTCCACAACGCCTATAAACTCAGCCCCGGCCACTCGATCCTGCTGAAGGTCGGCGACCGCGCCGTCCAGCCGAAGCGCTGGTGGGACCTCGCGTTCAACGTCGCGCCGGCGCGGCCGGAAGCGGACGTCGAGGCCGAGCTGATCGACCGCGTACGCGAAGCGGTGAAAAGCCAGATGGAATCGGAAGTGCCGCTGGGTGCTTTCCTGTCGGGCGGCGTCGATTCCAGCGCCGTCGTCGCGATGATGGCGGGCGCACGGGACGGCTCGGTCAGCGAAGGCGTCACCACGTGCTCGATCGGCTTCGACGATCCGGAATTCGACGAGACGCAGTACGCGATGCAGGTCGCGCAGCGCTACCGCACGCACCACCACGCGCAGATCGTCGACAAGGACGACTACGGCCTGATCGACACGCTGGCGCACCTGTACGACGAACCGTTCGCCGACAGCTCCGCGATCCCGACGTACCGCGTGTGCCAGCTGGCGCGCCGCCACGTGACGGTCGCGCTGTCGGGCGACGGCGGCGACGAGAATTTTGCGGGCTATCGCCGCTACCGCTTCGCGATGGCCGAGCACAGCGTGCGCTCGAAGGTGCCGGAAGCGATCAGGAAGCCATTGTTCGGCACCCTGGGCAGCCTGTATCCGAAGGCCGACTGGGCGCCGCGCGTGTTCCGCGCCAAGACGACGTTCGAGGCGATCGCGCGCGACCTCGTCGAGGGCTATTTCCACGGCGTGTCGCGCCTGACCGACCGCCAGCGCAACCAGCTGTTCTCGGACGGCTTCAAGAGCGACCTGCAAGGCTACCGCGCGATCGACGTGATGCGCGAACACGCCGCGCAGGCGCCGACGGACGACCCGCTGTCGCTGATCCAGTACCTCGATTTCAAGACCTGGCTGCCGGGCGACATCCTCACGAAGGTCGACCGCGCGAGCATGGCCCATTCGCTGGAAGTGCGCGTGCCGCTGCTGGACCACGAGTTCTGCGAATACGCGGCGACGCTGCCCCCGAGCCTGAAGCTGCGCGGCGGCGAAGGCAAGTACATCCTCAAGAAGTCGCTCGAGCCGCATCTGCCGCACGACATCATGTACCGGTCGAAGAAGGGGTTCTCGATTCCGCTGGCGGCCTGGCTGCGCGGCCCGCTGCGCGCCGCCGTGCGCGAGGCGGTGCTGGGCGCGCGCCTCGTCGATACCGGGATCTTCAACCGCCGCTATCTGGAAAAACTGGTGGCCGAACACCACGCGGGCACCGCGGACCACAGCGTGGCACTGTGGTCGCTGATGATGTTCGACGCCTTCCTGCGCGTGAGCGCGGGCACTTGAGGACGCAGCATGCGTGACATATTCCTGCTGATCGTGATGCTGGCCAGCATCCCCTACACGCTCAAGCGCCCCGTCGTGGGCGCGCTGATGTACGCCATCTTCAGCCTGATGAATCCGCACCGGATGACCTACGGCTTCGCCGGCACGTTCCCGTTCGTGATGATCATCGCGGTGGTGACGCTCCTCGCGACGGTGGCCTCGAAGGAAGAGAAGAAAGTCCCGTTCCTCCCCGTCGTCATCCAACTGCTCCTGCTGGTCTTCTGGGTCACGCTGACGTCCGTATTCGCGCTGAACTCGACCGGCGCCTGGGACGAATGGACGACCGTGATGAAGACGATGCTGATCGTGGTCCTGACGATCGCCGTCGTGCGCACCGTCAACGACGTCAAGGCGCTCGTGCTGACCGTCGTGCTGTCGCTCGGCTTCTGGGGTTTCAAGGGCGGGCTGTGGACCATCGCGACCGGCGGCCACAACGGCCTGCTGGGCCCACCGGGAACCTACATCAGCGACAACAACACGCTGGCGCTGGCGATGATCACGAGTATTCCGCTGATGGTGGCGGCGGCCTCGTTCGCGCCGACCAAGTGGACGAAGCGCGCGGCCATCGGCGTCGCGGTTCTCACCGGCGTGTCCGTCATCGGGTCCTATTCGCGTGGCGCGTTGCTGGGCGGTGCCGCGATGATGTTGTTCCTGTGGCTGAAGTCGCACTCGAAGCTCAAGACCGGCCTGATATTCGCGCTGGTCATTCCGCTGCTGCTGGTGGCGATGCCGCCCGCGTGGATGGAGCGCATGCATTCGATCGACAATTACCAGCAGGACGCGTCGGCGATGGGCCGCCTCAACTCGTGGGGGTTCGCGATCAACGTCGCCAACCACCTGCCGCTCGGCGGCGGCTTCGCCACGTTCACACCGAAGATCTTTCAGATTTACGCGCCCGATCCGACCGTGTTCTACGTCGCCCACAGTATCTATTTCCAGGTGCTGGGCGAGCACGGCTACATCGGCCTGTTCCTGTACTTGCTGTTGCTTCTCTTCGCGTGGCGGACCGGATCGCGCATCGTACGCAAGTGCGGCACGAATCCGGAATATGCCTGGGCCGCGACGACCGCCCGCATGTGCCAGGTCAGCATCATCGGTTACATGACGGCGGGTGCGTTCCTCGCGATGGCCTATTACGACCTGCCCTATTACGTGCTGGCGATCCTCGTCTGCCTCGAGAAAGTCTTGTTCATCGCACCGCAGCCGGACAACACGCCGCCGCTGCGCCTGCCGTTCCTGTCGCGCAGCAAGCAGCAACGCGATGCGTGGAAGCGGCCGGAAGCAGCGGCCGCGCCCCGCAAGCGCTAGACGAGCACTTCCAGCGCCGCCGGGTGCCCGAGGAAGGCGCCCGGGCTGGCGGACGGGCCGTAGGCGCCCGACTGGAACACGACGATCAGGTCGCCGACCTGCGCATGCGCCAGCTCCATGCGGTCGGCGAGGATGTCGAGCGGGGTGCACAGCGGGCCCGTCACGCTGGCCGGGCCGCTGTCCACGGGCGCCACGCGGTTGCCCACCGCGACCGGATAATTCTTGCGGATGACCTGCCCCAGGTTGCCGGAGGCGGCCAGGTGATGGTGCATGCCGCCGTCCGTCACGAGGAACACTTCGCCGCGCGATACCTTGCGGTCGACGATACGCATCACGTAGATGCCGCATTCGCCCACGAGGTAGCGGCCCAGTTCCAGCGCCAGTTTCGCCTGCGGCAGCGCGGCCGTCAGTTTGTCGAATTCCGGTGCGAGGCGCGCGGCGATCGGTGCCACGTCCAGCCTCTCCTCGCCCGGGAAATACGGGATGCCGAAGCCGCCGCCGATGTTCACCTGGCGCACGGGCACCGGTGCCGCGTCGGCCAGGCGCAGCGCGAGATCGATGCTCTTCGCCTGCGCGTCGATGATGGCATCTGCGCGCAGGCTTTGCGAACCGGCGAAGATGTGAAAGCCCTGGAAGTCGACGGCGAGCGTGCCCGCCATGCGCAGCAGGCGCGGCACCTCTTCCGCGTCGATGCCGAACGGCTTGGCGCCGCCGCCCATCTTCATGCCGGATGATTTCAGTTCGAAGTCGGGATTCACGCGCAGCGCGATGCGGGGCGCGACGCCGAGCGCGTCGCCGATGCGCGCGAGGGAAACCAGTTCGCGTTCCGACTCCACGTTCACGCACACGCCGGCCGCGACGGCCTGCGTCAGCTCGGCCTCCTGCTTGGCCGGTCCCGCGAAGCTGATGCGCGCGGGCGCCATGCCGGCGTCCAGCGCCGTCTTCAATTCGCCACCGGAGGCGACGTCGAGGCCGTCGACGAGGCCCGCCATGTGCTGCACGAGCGCCGGCATCGGGTTCGCCTTGATCGAGTAGTGCAGCAGCACGCCTTGCGGCAGCTGGGCGCGCAGCTCCCGCACGCGCTCGGTGCACAGCGCGCGATCGACCGCGAAGAACGGCGTGCGGCCCACGCGCTGCGCGAGCCGGGTCAGCGGGATGCCGCCGACCTGCAGGACGTCGTCGACGACGGGAAAGTGGATCTGCGGCGCGTGGCGCGGTTTGTTCATGAGGTCTGGTTCGCTTGCAGGGTTTGCCGCAGCAGGTTGCGGTCGATCTTGCCGTTCGGGTTGCGCGGCAGCGGACCTGCGCGCAGGTCGACGCGCGCCGGCACCATGTATGCCGGCAGGCGGCGCTTGCATTCGGCCAGCAGGGCGGCGGCATCGAGCCCGGCATCTTCCACGGGCACCGCGATCACGGCGATGGCGTGGCCCAGCTGCGGATGGTCGATGCCGAACGCGGCCACCTCGGCGACGAGACCCGTCGCGTGCAGCACGGATTCGATCTCGGTGGGGCTGATGCGGTAGCCGGACACCTTGATCATGTCGTCGCTGCGGCCGATGAAGTACAGGTAGCCGTCGGCGTCGCGGCGCACGGTGTCGCCCGACCACACGGCCAGCTCCGGCACGGGCAGGCCCGGATCGTGGCCGGGCGCGGCGCGGAAGCGCTGCGCCGTGCGCGCCGGGTCGTTCCAATAGCCCAGCGCCACGAGCGCGCCGCGGTGCACGAGTTCTCCCGGTTCGTCCGCATCGCACGGTGTGCCGTCCGGACGCACGACGAGGATCTCCGCGTTCGGGATCGCGCGGCCGATCGAATCGGGACGGCGCGCCACCTCGTCCGGCGGCAAATACGTGGAGCGGAACGCTTCCGTGAGTCCGTACATCAGGAAGATCTGCGTGGCGGGCAAGGCTTCGCGCAGCGCGTGCACGGTGGGCACGGGCATGGCGCCGCCGGAATTCGTGACGAAGCGCAGCGTGCAATCGGCGGGCCACGCGAGGCGCGCCAGCGCAATCCACAGCGGCGGCACGGCAGCGAGGCCCGTGATGCGCTCGCGCGCGACCATCGCCACGATGTCCTTCGGGAACAGGTAGTTCATCAGCACGACGCTGGCGCCGCACAGGAACGCGGTCGTCAGCTGCGACAGGCCGTAGTCAAAGCTCAAGGGGAGCACGGCCAGCAGGCGGTCGTCGGCGCGCAGGCCGAGGTAGCTGGCGACGCTCTGCGCGCCCGCCACCATGTTCCGGTGCGACAGCACGACGCCTTTCGGCTGGCCCGTGCTGCCGGACGTGTACAGGATCGCGGCGACGTCCGTGTCGATGCGGCGGTGCGGCGTGCAGGTTGCGGCCTCACGCGCGGGCCACGCCAGCACGGGCGGCGCGGCCTGGGCGGGCAGCGCGTCGCCATCGGCCAGCAGCACGGTGCGCAGGTCGGGACAGCGGTCCAGCACGGGCGCCAGTTGCGCGAGCCGTTCGGCCGTCGTGGCGAGCAGCCGCACGTTGCAGTCGGCGAGGATGTACGCGACCTGCTCGGGCTTGAGCAGCGGATTGACGGGGACGAAGACGCAGCCGGCGGCCGCGGCGCCGAACATGGCGGCCACGTTCTCGATGCGCTTTTCCATGTACACGGCCACGCGCGCGCCGGGTTCCAGTCGCGCGTCGAGCAGCAGCGCGGCGACGGCGCGCACTTGCGCCGCCAGCTGCGCATAGGTGCAGCGCTTGTCGCCATACGCGAGCGCCTCGGCAGCGGGCGTGCGCGCGGCGCTGTCGAACAGGGAATCGTGGATCAGATGGTTCATCGCTGCCAAGGTTCTGCCCACAGCGCGGATGGCTGGCAGGGCGTGGTCGGGCAAATGCCCATCTTACCAGTTCGGGCCGCGCGAATGGAACAGCTGACGGTCCGGCGTGGCCTTCCGGCGACTCGCCCAGCGGCGCGACCGGCCGCCTCGTCACAGTGTTGCCGCCGTATTCACCGAGCGAGTGGGCCGGGCGATCGTTAACTTTACACGACAGATGGTTCACCGAATTTTTGCAGGGGTGGACTCACAAATACCGGCCTGTTAGTATCTTTTTGTCTACACGCTAGACATTCCCGAGAGTGCATCCCCCTGCCAACGATAAAAACCATGGCGCCCCAACAAATCCTGCTGTTCCAAACGACCGATCCCGTCCACGTCAAGAAACGCCTGCTGCGGTTTCGCGAAGCGTTCCTCCGCCTGGGACCGAATTACGAATTCGCCCTCGTGTCCTATCTTCCCAACGCCAAGACGGAAGTGCGCAAGGTCGACCTGGACGGCGTGCGCATGGACCATTACGTGTTCAGCGAGGACGCCGTCGACACGCTGGCGTACCCGATCAAGGGCGCGGCGCGTCCGTTCCGCCTCATTCCCGGCAACTGCGACCTGATGGCCCTGCTGGCCCGCAAGGCGGCGCCGCAGTACGCGCAGTACTGGGTGATCGAGGACGACGTCGAGTATTCGGGCGATCCGTACGAGCTGCTCGCCAGCCTGGACGGCCGCCGCGGCGACCTCCTTGCGACCCACCTGGCGCACGGCTATGACGGCTGGACGTATGCGTCGATGCTGCGTTCGCCCGGCGGCGACGTCAAGCCGGCCGACACGTGGCTGGTCTTCCTGACGTTCTTCCGGATCAGCGGCGAGGCGCTCGACACGATCGACCGCTACTACCGCGACGGCTGGTCGGGGCACAGCGAAAACATGTGGGCCACGATCCTCAAGCACGCGGGGATGGACGTCGTGGACTTCGGCGGCAACGGCAAATACGTCGCGGACGAAGACCGCAACAAGCGCTACTACGGCTTGCCGAACGACGGCTTCCAGAAGAACGGCAGCTTCGGCACGATGAATATCCGCCTGTTCGCCGGCCGGCGCAAGGACGTGCTGTGGCACCCGATCAAGCCGCCCAAGGTGTGGGTACGCCAGAACTACAAGCGCGTCGTCTCCATCGCCAAATGGCATCTCGGCAGGTTCGGCGTCGGCGCCCAGAAATCCTGACGGCGCCTGCGGCGCGGCCGTCCACCGGGCACATGGTATAGTCAAAGCATGCACGCCACGACCGATCGGCCGGCCGCACGCCGTCCCCTGATTCCCCACGTTCCGATCCTGTCACTCGACGCATTCGGTGGCGGGCGCCGCGCTGCGCTGCCGTCGCTGCTGGACGGTGCGGACGTGCTTCTCGTCACCAGCGGCCGCATCGCCATCGGCCTCGCGCTGCGCGCGCTCGGCGTGGGCGCCGGTGACGTCGTGCTGGTGCCGGCCTACCACAGCCCATCGATGATCCCACCCTCGCACTGGTGCGGCGCCGAGGTCGCGTTCTATCGCGTGCTGCCCGACACGGCGCCCGACCTGGCCGACATCGAGGCGAAGATCGGCACGGGCCGCGTCAAGGCAATCATCGCCACCCATTTCTTCGGCATCCCACACGACCTGGCGCCGCTGCGTGCGCTGTGCGACCACCACGGCATCGGCCTCGTCGAGGACTGCGCCCACGCGTTCTTCGGCGCGCGCGACGGGGTGACGATCGGCAGCACGGGCGATTACGCGATCGGCAGCACGATGAAATTCTTCCCCGTCTATGAGGGTGGCTGCCTCGTGTCGCGGCGCCATCGGCTCGACGTCGCCTTGCACGGCGCAGGCGCCGGCTTCGAAATGAAAGCGGCGCTGAACACGCTGGAAGCCGCCTTCGCCCACGGCCGCCTGCCCATGCTGCGCATGCTGCTCGCGCTGCCGCTGCGGCTGAAAAGCGCGCTGTGGCGCGCCGTCAAGGCACGCGGCACGGCGGCCGGTGCCGAGACCGGTGCACGGGCTGCCCCGCTCGCGCCATCGTCGTCGGACAGCAGCTTCGAGTTCGACGCGCGCTGGGCCGACAAACGCTCGTCCTGGTTCTCGCGCGCCGTGCTGCGCCTGGCGTCACCCGCGCGCATCGTCGCACGCCGCCGCCGCAACTATCTCGAGCTGCAGCGCGCGCTGGACGGCGCGCCCGGCTGCCGCCCCCTGTTTGCGCGCCTGCCCGACGGTGCATGTCCGTGGATGTTCCCGCTGCTCGTCGACCAGCCGCAGGCCGTGGCCGAGATGCTGGTACGCGCCGGCGTACCGATCACCCGCTTCGGCGCCACGTTGTGGCCCGGCGTCGACGCGAGCGTGTGCACCAACAGCGCGGACCTCGGCCGGCGCCTGATCGCCTTCCCCTGCCACCAGGCGCTGACCGACACGGAGCGCGCGTGGCTGCACGCGCAGGTACGGCAGGCGCTGGAAGCCTGCGCGGCGGTGCCGGCATGAGCTGGACCGTCGTTCCCGCCACCGACTTCGCGCGCCACGCCTCGCGCTGGCAGCGCCTGCATGCGGCAGGTCCCGCCTCGCCCCTGCTCGACGTCGATTTTGTCCAAGCCCTGCTCGACGTGTTCGGCACGGGCCGGGACATGCTGGCCTGGCACGGCGATGCCGATGACACGGACGCGATGACGATCGTCACGCCCGGCCGGCTCGGCGCCTGGAACACGTTCCAGCCCGCGCAGGCGCCCGTCGGGCTGTGGCTGCAACGCGATACCCGTCCCGCCGACGGCCTGCTGGCCGGCCTGCTGCGTGCCCTGCCCGGCCCCGCCTTGATGCTGGGCCTCACGCAATGCGACCCGATGCTGATGCCGCGCCCGGCCTTTGACACGCCCAGCGGCGCGCGCAGCTTCGACTACATCCGCACCGCCCGCATCACCTTGCAGGGCGGCTTCGACGACTACTGGAATGCACGCGGCAAGAACCTGCGCAACAACCTGAAAAAGCAGCGCAACCGGCTGCGCCAGGACGGCATCGCCACGCGCCTTGAAGTCGTGCGCGAACGGGAGCTGATGGCCGGCGCCGTCGCCGACTACGGCAAACTCGAGACGACGGGCTGGAAGGCCGCCGAAGGCACGGCCGTCGCCGCCGACAACGACCAGGGCCGCTTCTACCGCGCGCTGCTGGAAGCCTTTGCCCGGCGCGGCGCGGCCAGCGTGTACCGCTACTGGTTCGACGGGCCAAGCGGCCCGCATCTCGCCGCGATGGACCTGTGCGTGGAAGGCGGCGACTGCATCGTGATCCTCAAGACGGCGTACGACGAGGCGCTGGGACCGCAGCTGTCGCCCGCGCTGCTGATGCGCGAGGAAGCGACGCGCGGCCTGTTCGACGAAGCGCGTTTCGAGCGCATCGAATTCTATGGACGGGTGATGGAATGGCACACCCGCTGGACCGACGAGATCCGCACGATGTACCACTTGAACGGCTACCGCTGGCCGCTGCTGGGCCGCCTGCACGCCCTCGCCGCGCGCGACCGGGGCGGCGAGGCGGACGTCAGCGCTGCGCCGCCAGCGCCTGCCGCAGCTGCGACAGGCTCATGAACTCGCCGCCGACCTCGTCGCGGAACCAGGCGCAATAATCGTGCACTGCGGCGATCAGACGTTCCAGATCCGCCGCGCTGCGCACATAGGGCGTATGGCCCGGCATCATCGACGGGCTGTGGTACGTGAGTGAAAACACTTGGCAGCCGCCGCCCAGCAGAGCGCCGGTCAGGCGGCGCATCTCGGCGCCGCTCGCCACTTCCGGACTCAGGCGCACGCGCTCGAGCGCGCGCGTACGCGCCAGCACGCCGCCCAGCCGCGCGCGGCGTCCCCAGCGGCCCTGCGCGGCGTCGTACAGGCGCGGCCCGACACCGCGCAACCAGCCGCAATACCCCGTCGTCACCGGCAGTTCGAGCAATTCGCGCTGCCCGGCGCGGAACCAGTACGGATGCTCATCGAAAGCGCGGAAATCCGGCCCGCCGTCTTCCGTGAACGCGCTGTACGGGACGACGCTCGCATCGACGTCGTAGCCGAGCGAGGCGATCGACTCGGCCGTGTGCGGCCCAAGGCCGTAGCGACCGGCCTTGAACGCGAGGGGCTGCCTGCCGAAGGCGTCGGCGATGGTCTCGGTGAGGAGGCGCAGCTTGTCGTACTCGAGCTGGCGCGGCAGGTTGCCGCCGTAGGAATTGAAGTCGGACAGCGTCTCTTCGTACGGCGGCGATACCCACGGATGCAAGTGGGCGCCGATCTCACAGCGGCCCGCGTCCAGCAAGGCGCGCAAGGTGGCGACGGCGGACGGCGTCGTCGCGACGGGCCAGTCGACCATGTACGTGGGAACGATGCCGAACTTGTCGAACACGCGCGCGTGCATCAGCGGCTGGCTGGCGATCGACGTCGTGCCGATGGCGCTGCGGTTGAACGGTTGGTCCCAGGCGAATTCACCTTCGGTGTCGACGATTACGAGCAGGACCGGACGCTGTCCGGGTGCCAGTTGCGCAGGCACGTGCTGAGCTTTTTTCAACATCGCTTTGAATTCTTGCGGCCCGTATCGATGGCACCGAGCGCGCATGGTCGATAACGTTCCACGTGAAGATGCCGCGCTAAGGTGTTGCCGTTAAAAGTATTGCAATACTAGCACAACGCGCTTGTCGCTCGGAAATCAATCGTGTGACGGCACGGCCGTTTCTCGCCTGAACGCATGTCGCGCAGTGTTTAGAAATGCCAAGCGGGTGCGCACGATTACGTTGCGCCGCAACATGCAAAATTCATGAATGGGCTATAATTTGTGTCAATTATTGCAATATTGCAACAAATACAGGGGACTGTGTGACAATGTTGGAAAGGCCATGCGTCGTGTTCACCATGCGTTATCCCGACGATACCGGTTACGTATGGAATTTCACGGCCGCAGTGCGCGACCGGGCCAGCGCCCATCTGCGCGAACGGGCGGACGTCTATATGGCCTTTCCGAAACTGTCCGGAAATCCCAGCTACCAGACTAAGCATCTGCAACCGGTGGAGCTCGATTTTTACGACAACACCCCTCGAGGCCGCACCGCGATCGAACAATTCGTACGCAGTCACAACGTCAAAGTGGTCGTGTTCATGAGTGCGTTTTCCCACACCGTGTGCCTCGACCTGCTGCGCCGGCTGGGTGTGCGCACGCTCAACACGGAAAACAACGGTTTCGATCCACGCCGACGCGACGGCGCGCTCAAAAAGGCGGCGAAATACGTCGCGCGGCGTGTGTTGCGTCTACAACAGCACGACTTGCACCTGGCGAATTCCGCTGCCCAGGAGGATTTCCTGCTGCGTTATCAGATGCTGCCGCGCGACAAAGTCGTACTGATGCGCAACTCGGTCGACAGCGTCAAATACCAGCCGGGCGACCGGGCCGTCGCGCGCGCGCAACTCGGGCTCGATCCCGACCGCTTCTGGCTGCTCGCCGTGTCGCAGGCGCGGCCGGAAAAACGGCTCGAGCGTATCCTGCACGTCGTGCGCGAAGTCATCGATGCCCGCCCGGACCGCCGCATCGGCTTCATCTACGTGGGTGATGGCGAGCCGGCCGCGGCATGGAAGCAGGTAGCGACACAGCTCGGCCTGGACGACGTCTGCATGTTCGCCGGCCGCCAGGACCATCTGGTGCCGTATTACCACGCCGCCGACCTGTTCGTGCACGCGGCCGAGCGCGAAAGCTTCGGCAACGCGATCGTCGAGGCGATGGCGAGCGGCCTGCCCGTCGTCGCGAGCGCCGCGCTGGGGCCGAAGGAAATCATCCTCGACGGCAAAACGGGCGCCGTCGCCGGCGTGGACGACTTCGTCGGCTTCAGGCAGGCCGTGCTGCATTATGTGGACAATCCGGAAATAACAAAAATGCATGGAAAGAACGCGCGTGCTCACGTCGATACCGCATATAATGTTGTGCGTCAAAGCAAGGAGTTCGCCGCACACATCGAGCGATTCTTGTGATTACCCGACAAACACATCGCATCCATGCTTTGAATTCGATCAGCAGAAAAGGGAGTCCTGAGGAATGTCTTTAGTCGAGAGGGTGGTCCAGCGCGTCACGCGAGACTATTTCCGATGGCAGTACCAGAAAGTCGCGCGCCAGGTCCTGGATACCAGCCCCGTCGAGCGCGGCGACCTGCCGTTCACCTTGCTGTCGATGGTGCACCAGCGCGACGTCCATTCCTATCTGGTCGCGGTGAAGTCGTTCACCCATTTCCTGAACCCGTCCCGCATCGTCGTCGTATGCGATCCGTCGATCGACGAGGACGACCGCGCGATACTGAAACACCACCTGCCGCACGTCGACCTGCGCGAGGCGGCCGAATTCACGCATCCCGACATCCCCCGTGGCGGCACGTGGGAGCGCCTGTACGCGATCTCCGGCTATGCGCTGGACAGCTACGTCATCCAGCTCGATGCCGACACGCTGACCATGCAGCCGATCCCGGAAGTGCTGCACGCCATCCAGACGGGCGCGGGCTTCGTGCTGGGCGAAATCCCCGATACGCCGATCCGCCCGCTGGACGCCGTGCGCGAACACGCGCTGCCGAAGGTGAAGCCGGGTGCGCACATCCAGACGCTGTCGGAAGCGGAAATGGCCAACGTCGGCCTGCCGGGCGATGCCCGCTACGTGCGCGGCTGCTCCGGCTTCACGGGCTTCCCGCCGTCGGCGGCGATGCGCGAGAACCTGCTCGATTTCTCGCGCCGCATGACGGGCAAGCTGGGCGACGACTGGAAACGCTGGGGCACCGAGCAGGTGACCTCGAACTATCTGGTGGCGAACGCGTTTGCCACCAGGTCGCTGCCGTTCCCGAAATACGGCACTCCGGACTGCGCCACGGCGGAGACGGCGTTCTTCCACTTCATCGGGCCGATGCGCTTCATTAACAACAAGTACAAGACGACGTCGCGCCAGGCCATCCACCTGATCTCGAGCGCGCCGGCCTGATCGTTCCGCTCGGTTTTCCTTTCCCTACTGCGCTGTCATGGCAAATCTGCGTCGCTCGCTGATCATCAATTTCTTTTCGACGTCCGGCGCCAAGGTCCTGCAATTCATCGTCAGCATCCTGCTGGCCCGGATCCTGAGCCCGAGCGAGATCGGCATCTATTCGATGACGATCGTGTTCGTCAACTTTGCCCAGGTCTTCCGCGATTTCGGCGTCACCAACTACCTGCAGCGGGAACAGGACCTCGACAACGACAAGATCCGCTCGGCGACGGGCGTCGTGTTCACGACGTCGTGGGTCATCGCGGCCGTCCTGTACACGGCGAGCGGCTGGCTCGGCATCTGGTTCAAGGAACCGGGCATCGTGCCCGTCATGCGAGTGCTGGCCATCGGCTTCGTGTTCATCCCGTTCGGCACCGTCACGGGTGCCCTGCTGAACCGGAACTTTGACGCGGAAAAGCAGGCGATCGTGCACGCGGCCGGCACGATCTCGTTCTGCGCCAGCACCCTGATCCTGGGCAACCTGGGCTTCGGCGCCATGGCCATGGCCTACGGGAACCTGATCAACATCCTCGCCTGCGGCATCGCGTACGTGCCCCTGCGCCCGAAAGGCATGCCGTGGATGCCGGGCCTGCGCCACTGGCGCAGCGTCGCGCATTTCGGCGTCGGCTCGCTGCTCTCGAACTGCGCCGTGGCACTGAACAATTCGATTCCCGACATCCTGCTGGGCAAGCTCGGGACGGCGCGCCACGTCGGCCTGTTCAGCCGCGCCAATTCGACGGTGTCGATCTTCAGCTACGTGGCCGGTTCGACGATGAACTACGGCGCCATCCCCTACCTGTCGCAGACCTGGCACCGCGGCGAATCGCTGGCGCCCATCCTGGCCCGCTCCACGTTGCTGCTGACGGGTGTCGGCTGGACGGCACTGGCGCTGACCGCGGTGCTCGGCCCGGACATCGTCGTCGCGCTGTACGGCGCCAAATGGCTCGAATGCGTCCCGGCGATCGTGCCGCTCGTGCTGGCGGCCGTCGTGACCTTGGCCTTCAACTACATCCCGATGGCCGTGACGGCGATCGGCCGCCCTTACCTGAGCGCCTTCCCCGTCGTCGTCACGTTGGGCACGCGTATCCTGTTCGGCGTGCTGCTGTTCGACGGCAGCCTGAACGGATTTGCGTGGGCACTGTTCTTCGCGACGCTCGCCAGCGCCCCCGTCACCGCGATCCAGCAAAGCCGCTATTTCGGCTTCACGACCGCGCTGATGATCCGCGCCCTGCTGCCCAGCGCCCTCGTGGCGATCGGCACCGGCGCCGTCGCCTGGCTGCTGGCGCTGCTGCTGCCCGCGGCCGTTCCGCCGATGGCGCGCCTGCTCGTGCTCGCGCTGCCGCTGGCCGTCACCTGGTACCTGCTGCTGCGCGTCACCCGCCACGAACTGGTGGGCGAAGTGCACCGCCTCGCCGCGCCGCTGAAGGCCCGTCTGGCCCTGCTGCTTCCGAATGTATAATCGACCGCGCGCCGCAAGCGCCCGCTCACGAACCGAACGACCATCATGACGTATCTCGACGAAGTCAAAGCCACGCTGATCGACGTGCTGAGCCTGGGCGACGCCGGCCAGCGCCTGACCGCCGACTCTGCCCTGCTGGGCAGCCTGCCCGAACTCGATTCGATGGCCGTCGTCAGCCTGATCGGCGCCCTCGAAGAACGCTTCGGCATCGCCATCGACGATGACGACATCAGCGCCAGCACCTTCGAAACCCTCGGCAGCCTGGCCGCTTTCGTGGCCGCGAAACGCGCCGAATGACCTCCGGACCGGCTGAGGTGGACACGGAACCGTTCTTCCTCGGCAGTGGCGCCCACCAGCGCTTCTGCCTGTTCCACCGGCCGGCCGGCCCCTGCCGCGGCGCCGTCCTGTACGTCCCGCCGTTCGCCGAAGAGCTCAACCGCAGCCGCCGCATGGCCGCCCTCGGCGCGCGCCGCCTGGCCGCGCACGGCTACGGCGTGCTGCAGATCGACCTGGCCGGCACGGGCGACAGTGCCGGCGACTTCGCCGACGCACGCTGGGACCTGTGGAAGGACGACCTGGACACGGGCGCCGCCTGGCTGCGCGCGCGCATCGACGCGCCGCTCACGCTGTGGGGCCTGCGCCTGGGCGCCCTGCTCGCCCTCGACTACGCGCGCACGGCGCAAGCCCCGCTCGCGCCGCTGCTGCTGTGGCAACCGGTGGCCAGCGGTTCGACCTACCTGACGCAGTTCCTGCGTCTGCGCACGGCCAACGCGATGCTGGGCGACGACGCCTCCGCGCAGACGGGCACCAAGGCCTTGCGCGCCGCGCTGCAGGCCGGCGAGACGCTGGAAATCGCCGGCTACGACCTCACGCCCGACCTGGCGCACGCGATCGACGCGCTGCCCGCGCCCGATGCGATGGCGCCCTCCGTGCCCGCGCACTGGTTCGAGGTGCTGGGCGCACCGAACCAGGCACCGGGACCGGCCGCCGCGCGCGTCAAGGCGGCGTGGGAAGCGCAGGGCGCGGCGCTGCACGTGCACACGGTGCAGGGATTGCCGTTCTGGGCCACGACGGGCATCACCACGTGCCCCGAACTGCTCGACGCGACGGCCGCCGTGCTGGAGGAGCGTGCCCATGCCGTTTGAAGAACGCGCGCTCGCCATCGATTGTGGCGGCGCCACGCTCGTGGGTATCGCCAGCGTCCCCGCCGCACCCGCACGGCGCGGCATCCTGATCATCGTCGGCGGGCCGCAATACCGCGTCGGCAGCCACCGCCAGTTCGCGCTACTCGCACGCCACCTGGCCGCGCACGGCATCGCGGCGCTGCGCTTCGACGTCCGGGGCATGGGCGACAGCGAAGGCGACGAGCGGGATTTCGAAGCGATCCAGGACGATATCCGCGCCGCCATCGACGCGTTCATGGCGGCCGTGCCGGACGTGCGCGAGGTCGTGCTGTGGGGCTTGTGCGACGGTGCGTCGGCGGCCGCGATGTATGCGCCGGGCGACGCGCGCGTGCGCGGGCTCGTGCTGCTGAACCCCTGGGTGCGCACGGACGACGGCGTGGCCCGCACGACGTTGAAACACCACTACCGCGACCGTCTGCGCGACCCGGAATTCTGGCGCAAGCTGGCGCGCGGCCGGTTCGACGCCGCAGGCTCGTTGAAGTCGATGCTGGGCCTCGTGCGCGCGGCGTTCGCGCGCCGCCCGGCGGCCGCCGGCGCCTCGGCCCCGTTGCCCGAGCGCATGCGCCAGGGCCTGCACGCATTCACGGGCCGCACCCTGCTCGTGATCGGCGGCGCCGACCTGACGGGACGCGAGTTCTGCGACGTGGCCGGGTCCACGCCGGCGTGGAAGCGCCTGGCGGCCGCGCCGCACGTCACGTGGCGCCGCCTCGACGATGCCGACCACACGTTCTCGCGGCGCGCCTGGCGCGACCAGGTCGCCGCATGGACCCACGACTGGGTCGTGTCGTGGTGACGCTCAAGGCGCTGCCGCGCAATCCTTGAAGCTGGCGAACGCGCCGTACACGGCTTGTGTCGCGCGGCGTGCGCCGCACAGGTCGAGCGCGTCCGCGGGCCGCTCGATGGCATCGGATTCCTCGCGCATCGGTGCCCCGTCGCGCCACGAGAAATCGCCCGTTTCCGGCGCGCGGAACAGGCTGCGCACGGGGTGATTCCCCAGGTACGTGCGCCACAGCGGCAGTGCGCGGTTGTCGCCCAGGTGCACGATGCCGCCCTCGCGGCTGCGGACCGGTCCGTCGACGAGATTCCCGTCCACGACCGCGCTGCTCGTCGGATAGCGCACGTCGATGCCGGCCGTGTCGACGAGCGTGTTGTCGAGGATCCGGCTAGCAGCCGCGCTGTTCAGGTAGATGCCCACGTCCGAGCAACCGACGATCAGGTTCGCGCGCAGCACGCCGCCTTCCTGCTCCGTGATGCAGCGCCCGTCGCGGCAGAATTCGCCCCCGGTACCGCCGCCGCCCAGCGACAAGCCGATGCGCTGTCCCGGCTCGCCCCGCAGATTCTGTTCGCACCACACGACGTTGCGTTCGAAGACGTTGTTCCTGCCGCCGCCCTTCACGAATGCGCCGTAGCTGACGCCGTTGCCGTCGCGCTTGACGAAGTCCGTGATGAGATTCGCGCGCAAGGTCCAGCCATTCGCGGCGACGATGTCGACGGGCGTGACGGGCTTCGTGGTCGCGCGCACGTGGGTGGCGCCCAATGTCGTGTGCTCGATCAGGCCGTCGTCCGGGTAACGGCCGCGGTCCCCGTTGACCTTGAAGTGCGCGTTGAAGTCGCGGATCGTGTTGTTGACGCTCTCGAAGTGATGGCCGTCGCCCACGACGTGGAACGCATGCTCGCAGTAGTCGTCGGCCGCGCACACGCCGAGGATGTCCAGGTTCTCGAAACGCCAGTACGGCGCGGCGACGACAAAACCTTCGACCGTGGCCAGTTCGATGTGGACGGTACCCGGCGTTGCTGCGCGCACGACGATGCGCGCGTCCGCGCGGCCCGGGCGCCCGACGGCGATGCCCTTGCCCTGGAAGCGGTAGGTGCCCGGCGCCAGCGTGATGACGTCGCCCGGCGCCGCCTGCAGCAGCGCGGCGCGCAAGGCGTCGGGCGTGGCGACCTCGATGCCGCCGGCAGCCTGTCCCGCCGGCCGCGCCTGCGCGCCGGCGTCGCGCGGGAGCTGCCGCGGCGGCGCGTCGGCGGTGCCGCGGTCCAGCGCCAGCAAGGTGGCGGCGACGCGCCGGCCGGTGCCGACGATGACGGGGTTATGGCCGCTGGTGCGCTTTTCGATGTACGGCGCGAGCGTACGCGGCGCGACGCCCACGCGGTCGACGAGCGCCGGCAGCGCGGCGGCACCCGCCACGGCGAGGATGCCCGCCGCCAGCAGGCCGCGGCGCGCCAGCCTGCGCACCGTCACGCGCTCGCCTTGATGCCGTGGCGTCCCATCAGGTCGTACAACGTGGGCCGGCTGACGCCCAGCATCTCCGACGCCTTGACGATGTTGCCGTCCGTGCGCGCGAGCGCGCGCGCGATGGCCTTGTACTCGGCCTCGTCGCGCACCTGGCGCAGGTTCAGCGGCTCTTCCTCCACGACCGTGTCGGGCAGGCCCAGGTCGTCGGCGACGATGGTGTTGGCGTCGGCCATGATGACGGCGCGCTTGATGCAGTTTTCCATCTCGCGCACGTTGCCGGGCCATTGGTACGCTTCGATCGCGGCCAGCGCGTCGGGCGAGAAATGCAGCGAGGCGCGCGCTTCCTGCGCGCAGAACTTGTTCTTGAAATGGTGCGCGAGCAGCGCCGCGTCGCCTTCGCGCAGGCGCAGAGGCGGGATCGTCACGACGATCTCCGACAGGCGGTAGTACAAGTCCTCGCGGAAGCGGCCCTGCGCGCACAAGTCCTTCAGCTTCTGGTGCGTCGCGCAGACGATGCGCACGTCGACGGGGATCTCTTCGTGGCCGCCGACGCGCTCGATCACGCGCTCCTGCAAAAAGCGCAGCAGCTTGGCCTGCAGTGCCATCGGCAGGTCGCCCACCTCGTCGAGGAAGAACGTGCCGCCGTGGGCCAGTTCGACCTTGCCCTTGGTCTGCTTGGCGGCGCCCGTGAAGGCGCCCTTCTCGTAGCCGAACAATTCGCTTTCGAGCAGGTTTTCGGGAATGGCCGCGCAGTTGATGGCCATGAAGCGTTCCTTCGCGCGCGGCGACAGCGCGTGGATGGCGCGCGCCAGCACCTCCTTGCCGGTGCCGGATTCGCCCAGCAGCATGACGGACGCGGACGTGGGCGCCACCTTCTCGATGGTGCGGCAGACCTTCAGCATGCCCGGGTCGCGCGAGATCACGCCGGCCAGCGGCGAGTCGGCCTGCGACTGCTGCATGCGGCGGTTTTCCTGCTGCAGGTTGTGCAGGAAGAAGGCGCGCTGGATCACGAGGTTCAGCACTTCCGGATCGACGGGCTTCTGGTGGAAGTCGTAGGCGCCCATGCCGATCGCCTTGACGGCGTTCGCATGGTCCTGGTTGCCCGTCAGGACGATCACGCGCGTGTCCGGCGCGAGCGCCAGGATCTGCTGCAACGTGGCCAGGCCCTCGGTGGAGCCGTCCGGATCGGGCGGCAGGCCCAGGTCCATCGTGCAGACGGCCGGCTCGTGGCGGCGGATCTGCGCCAGCGCCGCCTCGCGGTCGCCGGCCACCGCGACGTCGTACGCGTCCAGGCTCCAGCGCAGCTGCTTCTGCAGGCCAGGATCGTCTTCGATGATCAACAGCTTGGGTTTTGATGGGGTCATGGTGTCTTCTTTCAGGCGATCGTCGCTGCCGCGGCGACGCGGTGCAGCGGCAGGACGACCTTGAATGTTGTACCGTGCGCGGGCTGGCTGGTCACTTCCAGCGCCCCGCCCAGCTCTGTGATGTACTCTCGACTCTCGAACACGCCGATGCCCATGCCGGCCGACTTGGTGGAGTCGAACGGCTTGAACAGGCGCTCACGGATGAACTCCTCCGTCATGCCTTCACCCGTATCCGTGATGTCGACCTCGACGGCGTCCCCGCGGCCGCCCGCCGGGCCCACGCGCACCATCACGTGGCCGTCGCGCGGCGTCGCCTCGATCGCGTTCTGGATCAGATGGCCCAGCACGCGTTCGAGACGTTCACGGTCGGCCAGCACGAGCAGGCCGGCCTGTTCGACGAGCAGCTGCGGATGCGGTTCGAACGCGCTTTTCAGCGCCAGCGCCTGGCGCACGACGTCGTCCACGGCCAGCGGCTGCGGCTTGTCGGCATTCTCGCTGCGCGACAGCTTCTGCAGCAGCAGCTTCATCTTCTGCACGGAGTGGTTCAGCGTCTCCAGCATGTCGCGCTGGAATTCCGGATTGTCCTTGTGTTTTTCCGCGTTCGCGTTCATCAGCGACAGCTGGGCGACGAGGTTCTTCAAGTCGTGCACGACGAACGTCGACATGCGGTTGAACGACTCGAACTGCCGCGCCACCATCAGCGCATTGGCCGCGTCCTGCTGCGCGAGATAGCTGGCGGCCTGGCTGCCGGCGATTTCGAGCAGGTCGATGATTTCCCAGTTCAGCTTCAGCGGGCTGCGCGCGCGCTGCAGCACGACGAAGCCGAACAGTTTTTCCTGCAGCATCAGCGGCACGACGAGCCAGCGGCGCGGCGCGTCCAGCAACCAGTCGGGCAGTGCGAGACCTTCGTATTTGTCGGGCCGCTCGACGTACTCGTCGACGTCGATCACCCACTGCGTGCTTTCCAGGAACCGGCAGAACGGCGTGTTGGCCGGTTCGGCCACGTGCATGTCGGGCACCTGCCAGCCCGCCTGCACCGTGAAGCGCCCGCCCGCATCGCGCTGCCACAGCGTGCCGCCGGGGCTTTCGACGAGGGTGGGCAGCGCCTCGATCGCGCGCTCGCCCAGGTTCGGGCCGCGCTCGGACAGCGTGCGCGTGAAGCGCATCCACTCTTCGCGGTAATCGTAGTTGTAGCGGAAGAAGTGCTTGCTGATCGAGACCTTCAGCCACGAACGGGCCGTGCCGGAAAACAGGATCACGGCCAGCAGCGAGATGGCGCCGAACAGGAAGCCCGTCTGCATCACGGTGCCCCAGCTGCCGCCGACGAAGCGCAGGTAGTAGCCGACCGACCCCATGGCCAGCAGGTAGATCGCGGAACCGAACAGCGCGGCCGTATGGAACACGACGCGGCGCGACACGGCGAACGACGTCGTCCACGACTTGCGGCGCGTGATCGACAGCGCGACCAGCGGCACGGTCAATGCGTTGACGAAGCCGCGCGCCGTCCACAGGTCCGCACTGAGTTTGCGGAACAGCAGCGCGTTGCTGTACATGTAGAAGTCGTAGGCGAACAGGCCGCCGATGCCCAGGCAGGCGAACTTGATCGCCCAGCGTTCTTCGATGGTCTTGTTACGGTAGACCTGTTCGACGAGCAGCATGCCGCACACGGAGAGGCCGACGTAGCCGATCAACAGGGGCAGGCCGAGCGTGCGCAGCAGGTCGCTGTTCCAGCGCGTGGCGCCGATGCCGGCCAGCAGCAGCAGGTAGACGCAGCCGGCTGCCAGCAGTGCCGGGCGCGGCGCGCGGAAACGGCCGAGGATCATGCGGGCCGGCGTGCCGTCTTTCTCGTCCTGCCAGTGGCCCAGCAACGCGACGAGGAACAGCGACCAGGTACCGTCGCGCAACACTTCGAGGGCTGCCGTGGACGTGCTCCACATCACGTCGTGCGCCGCGTCGCCGCCGAGCGCCGCGGCCCAGGCCGCCGTCGCCAGGCAAGCCGCGCTCAGCGTGCCGCGCTGGGCACGGCCGTGCCAGCCCGACAGGACCGACAGGCCCAGTGCGAGGAAGCCGATGGCGGCCAGTGCGTAGCTGGAAGCGGCGATAGTGATCACGATACTTGGCAGGATTCGGTAGGCACCCGCGGCCGCGCGCCGGTCCTGCCGGCGGCCTCGGGGAACATCAGCGTCCGCTGCGGAACAGCACGACCTTCAGCGTATCGATCAGGATCAGCACGTCCAGGAACAGACTGTTG
Source organism: Massilia pinisoli (assembly GCF_024753285.1). GTDB lineage: Bacteria > Pseudomonadota > Gammaproteobacteria > Burkholderiales > Burkholderiaceae_D > Telluria > Telluria pinisoli. The sequence goes on from NZ_JANUGW010000021.1 coordinate 113,618, forward strand.
TTCTTCACGTAGTACAGATCGTACTGCAGCTTTTGCAGCGCATCCTCGGCGGACGAACCGTAGCCGTAACGCACTTGTGCCCAGCCGGTGATGCCCGGCTTGACGCTGTGCCGCACGTTGTAATACGGGACCACTTCGATCAGCTGGTCGACGAAGTACTGGCGCTCGGGCCGCGGGCCGACGAACGACATGTCGCCCTTCAGCACGTTGAGCACCTGGGGCAGCTCGTCGATGCGCGTCTTGCGCATGAAGTTACCGACGCGCGTGATGCGCGGATCGTTCTGCTGCGCCCACTGGGGCTTGCCGCCCTTTTCCGCGTCCGTCCGCATGCTGCGGAATTTGTGGACGAAGAATGCCGCGCCATCCTTGCCGACGCGTTCCTGCGAATAGAACACGGGACCGCCGTCTTCCAGCTTGACGGCCAGCGCCGCCAGCAGCATCAGCGGCAGCGTCAGGATCATGATGATCAGGCTGCAGATGATGTCGAAGCTGCGCTTCATGAACGTGCGCACGAAGCTCTGGTCGAAGCCGCCGCCGAACACGAGCCACGACGGCTGCAGCGAATCGACGCGGATCTGGCACGTCTCGCGCTCGAAGAACGTGGCGGCGTCCGTGACCTTGAAGCCTTGCAGCTTGCACTCGAGCAGGTCCTTGATGGGGAAGCCGCCACGGCGGTTCTGCACCGAGACGACGATTTCCTCGACGTTGTACTGACGCGCCAGCGCGACGAGCGATTCGCCCTCGCGCGACTTCAGGAGGCTCGTCGACGGCACGCACAGCTCTTCCGTCGGCGTCGGCACGAAGCCGGCGATGTTGTAGCGGTGATAGCTGGCGCTCTGCAGCGCGAGGTCGCAGCATTCCTTGGCCAGCGGACCGCTGCCCAGGAACAGGATGCGCGTTTCCAGGAAGCGCAGCTCGGACGACTTGAAGAACACCATGCGCGCCAGGAAAATGCCGCCAGCCGCAATGCCGAACACGAGCGCCATGATGCCGCGGCCGAAATACAGGTCCGGCGCGACGTAGAACACGAGCGTCAGGATCAGGAAGCCCATCAGGAACGACGGCATCAGCTTCATGAAGAACGGATGGCGCAGGCCTTCGTTGAAGTCGAGCTGGTACATCCCCATCGCGCTCATGCTGAAGATGATCGCGGCGGTAAAGGCGATGGCGGACGTGAAGAAATGATCGAGATGGCCGATGTTGGGCAGGCCGGCGTTCTGGCCCACTTCCATGAACCGTACCGCCGCGCCAATGTAGACCGCGCCGAGCAGTACCAGCACTTCGACGAACAACAGGACGAATACGATCTTCGACACATAGTGATTAGAAATCCTAAGCACAATTGCCTCCGGTGTAGCTGTTATTGCTGACTTTCACAACCAATAGCGCCAACGGGAGACGCACGGGCGTTCCCGAAAGTTTTTTACTCGAGGAAAGGTGATAAGGCCAAGAATAGCCAGGAACAGTCATTGTCATCATTGCATGCTAAACGGCAAGGCTTGGGGTCCAAGCGGCCTGCCCTCGGCACGACCTAGTGAATTGTCATGGCAACCGCGGCCGGAGCCGCGGATGCCCACGATACTTACAGACGCCAGACGCAGTAACCGGCCTCGCGGATCCCGTTCGGATCGAACTGGGCCTTCACGTCGACGAAGCAGCCGCCGTCGTTCAGCTTGGCCTGGAAATCCGTCAGCGAACGGGCCAGCACTTCCTTGTGCGGCACCGCGACGATGAGGGCATCCGCCTTCGGCAGGGTGTCCCAGCCTTCCAGCTTGATACCATACTCGTGTTCGGCTTCGTCCGCCTCGGCGACCGGATCGTGCACGTGCACTTCCACGCCGTACGACTGTAGCTCGTACACGATGTCGGCGACCTTGGAGTTGCGCAGGTCGGGGCAATTTTCCTTGAACGTCAGGCCGATCACGTTGACCTTCGAGCCCTTGACGGGGAAACCGGCCGAAATCATCGACTTGACGGTCTTTTCGGCAACGAACTTGGCCATGCCGTCGTTGATGCGGCGACCCGCCAGGATCACTTGCGGGTGGTAGCCGATCATCTCGGCCTTGTGCGTCAGGTAGTACGGATCGACGCCGATGCAGTGGCCGCCCACGAGGCCCGGACGGAACGGCAGGAAATTCCATTTCGTGCCGGCGGCCTTGAGCACTTCCAGCGTGTCGATACCGATCTTGTCGAAAATAATCGCCAGCTCGTTCATCAGCGCGATGTTCAGGTCGCGCTGCGTGTTCTCGATGACCTTGGCGGCTTCGGCGACCTTCAGGCTGGACGCGCGGTGCACGCCGGCCTTGACCACGGTCTCGTACATCGACGCCACGCGCTCCAGCGTTTCCGCGTCGTCGCCGGACACCACTTTCATCACGTTCGTCAGCGTGTGTTCCTTGTCGCCCGGGTTGATGCGTTCGGGCGAGAAGCCGACGTGGAAGTCGTCCATCCACTTCATGCCGGAGAATTTTTCCAGGACGGGGATGCAGACTTCCTCCGTCGCGCCCGGGTAGACGGTCGATTCATAGATCACGACCGCGCCGCGCTTCATGTGCTTGCCGACGGTCTCGCTGGCGCTGATCAGCGGCGCGAAATCGGGCACGTGCGCGATGTCGACGGGGGTCGGGACGCCGATCAGGATGTAATCGGCCTGGGCCAGCGCGGCCGGGTCGGTCGTGACACTCAGGTGACGCGCTGCGCGCAATTGCTCAGTCGAAACCTCACCTGCAGGATCGACAAATTTCTTGTAGCTTTCAACCTTGGCCGTCGACAGATCGAAACCGATCGTCGGGCCGAGCTTGCCGAACTCGACAGCCAGCGGCAAACCTACATAACCCAATCCAACTACTGCGATGACCTCGTCTGGCTTCATATTGATTCCGTTCCGCATATTTGCTATTACGATAACTTTTGTTTAGCACGGAAACTTCTGCATGCTCGACAGGCTCGTCCCGTCTTGCCGACAACGGAACCTTATGTCATCAACAGGTGCAGATCATTGTTCATGTCGAGGGCAGGACGCCAATCTTCACGAATCCTCACCGCCGTGCTGATGAGATAATAACATTTTATCGATTACAAGTTAGCAACAAGACATACCGTGCGCATGAAACAAGCGCTCCGAGACAGCAGAATAAGTGGGGGTAGTCGAAAGTGGCAAGCACTACCTTATTCGGATACGTCCGAGTGTTGTAATCCTGGTTATTGAACACTCGTAACTTGCCGTAATGTTATGCTTTCCGGGTAGAACGAACGGTTTACCCATGTGGATATTCACACGGGCTGGCGCTGGGCGGCAAAGCCCGCAGACCGCAGCGGCGCCGGCTGCACGGCGCCACCGTCGAGGTCGAGGAAAGCGCCCGGGCCGGCCTTGCTGCGCTCCCGGTTGGCAAGGATAGCTGCAACCCGGCCGAGGAACAGGTCGGAATAGAGCCCGCTCCATTTGTGCGGGCAATGTAATTAGAGAAGCCGTAGTCGGGGCCGTCGCCGGCGTCGTTCAGGTGCATCGGGCTAATGATGCCGCAGGCCGGATGCTTTGAGCGAAACGAAAAGGGGATGCCGGATCGGCAAGAAGGCATGGCGCGGCTGGCGGGGATCGAACCCACGACCCTTGGCTTCGGAGGCCTTAAGTCCTGATATCGATTTATATCTATTGATATCGATGCTATCGTAATTTACCCATAATTTTCAATAGTTTACGAAATACCTCCATCGTTCTTTCATCTGTTCATGATGATTGATATACTTCTATTATGGTTACATAGGAGGTTACATGGCTAGGGTTAACTTCACCAAAAAGCGCATAGACGAGTTTTGCTGTCCATCTGGCAAGCCACAGGCTTTCCTGTGGGACACTGAGGTTCCGAAGCTAGCGCTGCGCGTGACAAAGAATGGGGCGAAGTCATACGTTTTTCAGTACCCAGTCAAGAACACCAAAGACGACAAACGTAGGCTGACAATCGGTTCGATCAGCGCTTGGTCCATCCCGCAGGCTAGGGATGAAGCCCGCCGCCTCCAAAGGCTTCTCGATACGGGCAAAGACCCGAAGGAAGTTAAGCAACATGAGGCTCATGCCCAACAAATTGCTCGGGCGGCCAAAGCATCACGTCAGATGCCTGCACGAGAGGCTTGGAACGCTTATCTTGCTGCTCCTCATCCCCGCTGGGGCGAGACACATAGACGAGATCACATTCTGGCAGCTCAGGAAGGCGGGACTCAGGCAAAAATTGGAAAGCGAGAGACGAAGGCGGGACCGCTAGCCAGCCTGCTTCGTCGCCCACTGTCAGAGATTACGTCGAGCGTCGTTGCTGAATGGCTGACGAAGGAAAGCAAGGATAGACCAACCGCAGCAGCGAACAGCTATCGCAAGCTCCGCACCTTCATAAATTGGTGCGCCGAAGCTCAAGCATACCGGGACATTGTAAATACGAACTGCTGCTCGACAGCTACGGTTAAAAACGTAGTGCCAGGAAGCAAAACTAAGCCCAACGACTGCTTGCAACGCGAACAGTTAAAGCCCTGGTTCGCCGAGATTCGTAAGATCGACAACCAAATGTTTTGTACTTATTTACAATGCCTCCTGCTGACGGGTGCAAGGCGTGAGGAAATGCTCTCTCTGCGATGGGACGACGTGAACTTTGCATGGAGGACCTTGTGCATAAAGGACAAGGTGGACGAGACAGGTAAACGAGAGATTCCGCTCACCCCATACGTGGCCGACCTACTGTCAAAGCTCTCTAAGAGCAGGATCAATGAGTGGGTATTTAGCAGCGCAAAGGGCAAAACAGGACGAGTTGTCGGCGTCACAAAGCCACACAATAAAGCAATAAAAGCCGCTGGCGTTCCTCACGTATCCCTGCATGGTCTACGCCGATCCTTCACGACTTTGGCAGAGTTGGCGACTGTGCCCGACGCAATCACCGCACAGATTCAAGGACACAGACCGAGCGCGATACAGGAGAAACACTACAAGCGCCGCCCCATGGAGACCGTCCGCGAAAATCATGAGAAACTTGAGGCTTGGATATTGGAGCAGGCAGGAATTCAACTGGATGAAAAAGTACGAGCTTGACGCCTTGCGCGATTTTGCCATCGAGCATCTACCTGCGGCCCAGCGCCAGCGGGAAAAAGCCCAGCGCTATGGAATGGACCCAGATGGATACTGTCGAGTTTTGACTGTAGCGGCAACGCTGACGCGAGCAAGCGCCACCGTTCCGGCGAGAGAGGACCTTGCTGCGCGGCTACTTGAACAATTGATGTTGGTGGCGCTAGGCCATGGATATGACGGCATTGAGGACACGATTATCGGGGCCGCGCATGACCTTGCATCACTCACTTCCACGACGATTCCGTGGCTACCAGATCGTCAGGAAATTCCGCGTTCCGTGCACAAGGTCGAGCCACAAGGAGCGCCACAAACGCAACCAACACAGCCGCAAGCATGTCCCCGCAGCTTTTCTGTAGCGGACTTAGTTCCGGGACAACTTCTCACAACAGAACAGGCGGCGTTGGCGCTCGGACGTAGGCCAAACACACTCCGCACATGGGCATCAAAGGAAACCGGGGATATCCAACCCGCGTGTAAGGTAGGTAGAGAGCATCGGTGGAGTGCGGATGACATCATTGCGCTGGTCAAAAAAAGATGATGCTTAGGTAGCTTTAACTGGCGAAAAGT
>NZ_JANUGW010000022.1 GCF_024753285.1 Massilia pinisoli
AGTGCGTCAAACAAGTCGTCCGGCACTCGGCCGTTACAAACGAGAACGCCCTGCCGGCGCATGCCGACAGGGCGTTTCCATGTCCACCGCAGATTATTTGGCCAGCTCGACGGCCGGCTCCTCGCCGAACACCAGTTGCCCGCCGCGCACGCCGACGTGGATCGTATCCTTCGGGCCGAATCGGCCGGCCAGAATGTCCTTCGACAGCGGATTCTCGATCTGCTGCTGGATCGCGCGCTTGAGCGGCCGCGCGCCATACACGGGATCGAAGCCCGCTTCCGCGATCTTCTGCAGCGCCTCGTCGCTGATGTCGAGCGCCATCTCCATTTTCTCGAGGCGCTGCTCCAGGTGCTTCAGCTGGATCTTCGCGATCGCACCGATGTTCTTCTCGTCGAGCGCGTGGAACACGACGATCTCGTCGATCCGGTTGATGAACTCGGGGCGGAAATGGCCGCGCACCTCGGCCATCACGGCCATCTTGACGACGGCGGGCTCGTCCGTTTCCATCGACTGGATCTTGTGCGACCCCAGGTTCGACGTCATCACGATCACCGTGTTCTTAAAGTCCACCGTGCGGCCCTGGCCATCCGTCATGCGGCCGTCGTCGAGCGCCTGCAGCAGGACGTTGAACACGTCCGGATGCGCCTTCTCGATCTCGTCCAGCAGAATGACGCTGTACGGCTTGCGGCGCACGGCTTCCGTCAGGTAGCCGCCCTCCTCGTAGCCGACATAGCCCGGCGGCGCGCCGATCAGGCGGGCCACGGAATGCTTCTCCATGAACTCGCTCATGTCGATGCGGATGAGCGCGTCTTGCGTGTCGAACAGGAAGTTCGCCAGCGCCTTGCACAGCTCCGTCTTGCCGACGCCGGTCGGGCCCAGGAACATGAACGAGCCGTACGGACGGTTCGGATCGGCCAGGCCGGCGCGCGAGCGGCGGATCGCGTCGGACACGGCCTCGATCGCCTCGTCCTGCCCCACGACGCGCTCATGCAGCTTCTCTTCGATGTGCAGCAGCTTGTCGCGTTCGCCCTGCATCATGCGGGCGACGGGGATGCCGGTCGCCCGCGACACGACTTCCGCGATTTCCTCGGCACCGACCTGCGTGCGCAGCAGCCGGGGCTTGCCATTCGCGTCCTCCGGCTGTTCGCCCGCAGCCTCCGCATCCTTCAACTGCTTCTCGAGCTCCGGCAGGCGGCCGTACTGCAGCTCCGACACCTTCTGCCAGTTGCTCTGGCGCTTCGCCTCATCCATCTGCAGGCGGATGCGCTCGATCTCTTCCTTGATGTGCGTCGTGCCCTGCACGGCCGCCTTCTCGGACTTGAGGATTTCCTCATAGTCGGCGTACTCGCGCTCCAGGCGGACGATCTCTTCATTGATCAGCTCCAGGCGCCGCTGCGAGGCCTCGTCCGTTTCCTTCTTGACGGCTTCGCGCTCGATCTTCAGCTGGATCAGGCGGCGGTCGAGCTTGTCCATCACTTCCGGCTTCGAGTCGATCTCGATCTTGATCTTCGACGCGGCCTCGTCGATCAGGTCGATGGCCTTGTCGGGCAGGAAGCGGTCGGTAATATAACGGTGCGACAGCTCGGCCGCGGCGATGATCGCCGGGTCCGTGATCTCGACCTTGTGGTGCAGCTCGTACTTTTCCTGCAGACCGCGCAGGATGGCGATGGTCGCCTCCACGCTGGGCTCGTCGACCAAGATCTTTTGGAAGCGGCGTTCCAGCGCGGCGTCCTTCTCGACGTATTTGCGGTACTCGTCGAGCGTGGTCGCGCCGATGCAGTGCAGCTCGCCGCGCGCCAGTGCGGGCTTCAGCATATTGCCCGCGTCCATCGCACCTTCGGCCTTGCCGGCGCCGACCATCGTGTGGATCTCGTCGATGAAGACGATCGTCATGCCTTCGTCGTGCGCCAGCTCCTTCAGCACGGCTTTCAGGCGTTCCTCGAACTCACCGCGGAACTTGGCGCCCGCCAGCAGCGCCGCCATGTCGAGCGACAGCACGCGCTTGCCCTTCAGCGAATCGGGGACTTCGCCGTTGACGATGCGCTGTGCCAGACCCTCCACGATCGCCGTCTTGCCGACGCCCGGTTCGCCGATCAGCACGGGGTTGTTCTTCGTGCGCCGCTGCAGCACCTGGATGGCGCGGCGGATCTCGTCGTCGCGGCCGATCACGGGGTCGAGCTTGCCGTTGCGGGCCCGCTCCGTCAGGTCGAGCGTATATTTCTTGAGAGCTTCGCGCTGGCCCTCTGCGTCCTGCGAATTCACGGATTCGCCGCCGCGCACGGCGGAGATGGCGGATTCCAGCGCCTTGCGGGCGAGACCGTTCTCGCGCGCAAGGCGGCCCGCTTCGGACTTGTCTTCCGTGAAGGCCAGCAGCACCATCTCGCTCGACAGGAACTGGTCGCCGCGCCGCTGCGATTCGCGGTCGGCCAGGTTCAGCAGCGAGACGAGCTCACGGCCGACCTGCACGTCGCCGCCCGTGCCGGACACTTTCGGCAAGCGGTCGAACGCGGAGCGCAGCGCCGTCTGCAGGCTGCCCACGTTGACGCCGGCCCGCTGCAGCAGCGAGCGAGCGCCGCCGTCGCTCTGGCTCAGCAGGGCGGACAGCAGGTGGACGGGTTCGATGTACTGGTTGTCGTTGCCGACGGCCAGGCTTTGCGCATCGGCGAGCGCTTCCTGGAGCTTGGTCGTCAATTTATCTTGGCGCATGTTGTTGATCCCTGTGTTTGGGTTGGATTTCGGATTGACACACAGTTAGGGATGCCTTAGTGGCTTTTCAAGATGTGAACACGCGACAGGCAAACGTTTAAAGTTGCTGCGCTACAATGCCCGGCATGGGCCCTTCATTCCTCTCCAGACACTTCGACGAACAGCTGCGCTTGCTTCCCACAATGGCGAAATGGCTGCTGCTCGCACTCGCCGTCGGGCTGCTGTCCGGCACTGCCTCGGCGGTCTTCCTGTTCGCCCTCGACGTGGCGACGCAAACGCGCATCGGCCACCGCTGGCTCATCGCCCTGTTGCCGCTGGCCGGGTTCGCCGTCGGCTGGCTGTACCTGCGCTTCGGCAGCTCGGTCGAGGCCGGCAACAACCTGCTCATCGACGAAATCCATGACCCGAAAAAGGTGATTCCGCTGCGGATGGCGCCGCTCGTGCTCGGCGGGACGGTGATCTCGCACTTGTTCGGCGCGTCGGTCGGACGAGAAGGCACGGCCGTGCAGATGGGCGGCGCCCTCGCCGACCAGCTCACGCATGTGTTCAGGCTGAAACATGAGGACCGCCGCATCGTGCTGATGGCGGGCATCAGCGCCGGTTTCGCATCCGTGTTCGGCACGCCGCTGGCGGGCGCCATCTTCGGTCTCGAAGTCCTGGCGATCGGCCGGCTGCGCTACGACGCCCTGCTCGCCTGCCTGGCGGCCGCGATCGCGGGCGACCAGGTCTGCCTGCTGTGGAGCCATGCGCTGGGCATCCACCACACGCACTACGCGATCGGCGCCGTGCCCGCGCTGGCCGCGTGGCCGCTGATCGCCGTCGCGCTCGCGGGCGCCCTGTTCGGTCTGGCCGGCAAGCTGTTCGCGGATTGCACGCACGCGCTGTCGGGCTGGATGAAGCGGCGCGTGCCGTACGGCCCGCTGCGCCCCCTGCTGGGCGGCATCGTCGTCGCCGCCGCCGTGCTGGCGCTGGGCGCGGACCGCTACATCGGCCTCGGCATCCCCACGATCCAGACCGCGTTCGCGCAGCCGCTGGCCCCGTGGGATTTCGCGGGCAAGATGGTGTTCACGATCGCGTCGCTGGGCAGCGGCTTCAAGGGCGGCGAGGTGACGCCGCTATTCTACATCGGCGCCACGTTGGGCAACGCGCTGGCGCCGCTGCTGCACGTGCCGTTCGCCTTGCTGGCCGGTGTCGGCTTCGTGGCCGTGTTCGCCGGCGCCGCGAACACGCCGATCGCGTCCACGTTGATGGCTATCGAGCTTTTCGGCGCGGAAGCGGGCGTGTTTGCGGCCGTCGGGTGCGTGCTGGCCTATCTGTTTTCCGGCCATACGGGCATCTACCGCGCGCAGCGCGTCGGCCAGCCCAAGCACCGGTGGATGGCATCGCTCCCGGCCGACACACGGCTGGCCGACCTGCCCGCGCGCCGCGAGCCGCCGCGCCAGCCGTAACGGGCGCGCGTCAAGCCTGCGATGCCACGGGTGCGGTGCCCGCCGCCGCCAGGTCGCGCACATTCTTCTGCACGGCCACGATGGCGAACAAGGTCAGCACGTACGACATCGCATAAAAACCTTTTTCGCTGGGCATCAGCGCGGCATTCCACAACCCGACCGTGAGCAGGCCTAGTGCGGCGCTCAGCGACGTCCAGCACAGGCCGACGTACAATCCCGTCACCGGCAGGTTCTCGGCGCGGTCGCGCAACGTCTTTTGCAGCGACACGGCAGCAAAGCAGCCATACAACAGGATGGTCAGGTAATACCCCTTCTCGTTGAGCTGCATCGACGCATTCCACAAGCCGGCGAGGTAGGCAAGGATGCCGACGATCATGGCGCACCACGAAGCGCCAACGAAGGCGGGGCTCGGGCGTGCGGACTGTTGCTGGGTCATGGCGTTCTCCGGTTAAAGAAAGATAGAACTTTGCCAGACTGCATCGCCAACACCTTGCGCGCAAGCGAACGACGGCGAGGTATCAGGCGATGGCACGCCAGGTCGCGTAACCCGCGACGCAGCAGCCGACCGAGCCCAGCAGGTGCACTGCGGCATGCGCCAGCGCCCAGCCGTAATGGCCGCGCTGCATGAGGACCATCGACTCGCCCGAAAAGCTGGAAAACGTCGTCAGACCGCCGAGAAAGCCCGTGATGACGAACAGGCGCCACGCGGGCGACAACGCCGGTGCCGTGTCGAAGAACCCGAGCGCCAGCCCGATCAGATAGCCGCCGAGGAGGTTGGCGACGAGCGTGCCCAGCTGGATGTGCGCATGCAGCTGGGAGAGGAAGATGGTGAGGCCCCAGCGCAGCCAGGCGCCCAGGGTGGCGCCGATGGCGACGGCGATCCAGCTCAGCGGCTGGCCCACTTGGCCCGGGCCGCGTCGTCCGTCACGCGCGCGTCGACCCAGCGCGCCCCGTCCGGCGTCTGTTCCTTCTTCCAGAACGGCGCGTCGGTCTTGAGGTAATCCATGATGAATTCGCACGCGGCGAACGCCTCGCCCCGGTGCGCCGCCGTGCAGGCGACGAGGACGATCTGGTCCAGCGGCTGCATCGGTCCGATACGGTGGATGACGAGGACGCCGTACAGCGGCCAGCGCCCGCGCGCCTGTTCGACGATGTCGTGCAGCGCGCGCTCCGTCATGCCCGGATAATGCTCGAGCTCCAGTTCGGCGACGTTGGCGCCGTCGTTCATGTCGCGCACCGTGCCGACGAAGCTGACGACGGCCCCCACGCGCGCATCGCCCGCGCGCAGCCGCGCGACCTCGGTGCTGAGATCGAAGTCGGCGCTCTGGACGCGGACGTCGGTCGTTTCCTTGTTCACTTGCCCTCCTTGGCCACACGCAGCGCGAGCTGCTCGATCCGCGACGCCGTGCGCGCGTCGACCAGCGCCGGCAGCGAGCACAGGTCGCGCAGCCGGGCCGTCGCGCCGTCGTGCGTGCCGCGGCCGCCGTGGCCGGACTTCAGCGACGACTGCAGCACTTCGACCTGCAGCTTCAACCGGTCGCGCGCGAATTCCGGACCGCTGTCGATGCCGGCGCCGATTTCCTGGCGCAGCAATTCGTGCAGCAGCTTGGCGCGGTTGTCTTCGAGCTGGCGCGCGTACGCGGCGCGCGCGTCCGGACTCGTGCGCAGCGCGGCCAACGCACTGTCGAAACGGGTGCGGAGCGTGCGCTCCATGTCGGCGTCCAGCGGCGGCAGCGCGGTCCAGCGAGCGTCCCAGTCGGCATCGGCGGCTTCGTGCGACGCGACGGCCTCTTCCAACTGCTGCACGAGGCGCAGCTTGTCGCGCAGCATGCCGGCCTGGGCGACGCCCGCTGCGCGGCGCGCCTGGTCGGCATGCTGCTGCACGAGCGCGACGGCCGCGTGGTAGCGTTTCTCGACGCGGGCTTCGTGTGTGCGCGGCACGGGGCCGATCGCCTGCCACTCGGCCTGCGCCTCGCGCAAGATCTTGCCGGCGGTGGCCGGCGTCACGTCGGCGGCGGCCGCTTCCAGACGGGCGCTGATGGCGTCCTTGGCGGCCTCGTGGGCGCGGCGCTCGATGTCGGCCTCGTGCATCGTTTCCTTGCGGCGCTGGAACACGTCGTCGCATACGGCCCGGAAACGCTGCCACAGCGCCTGCTCGCTCTTGCGTTCCAGCGGCAGCGCGCGCGCATGCTCCTGCCAGCGCTGTTGCAGCGCGCGCATCGCGTCGATCGCATGGCGGTCGTGCGGATCGATGGCGGCCGCTGCCTCGATGATGGCTTCGCGCTCGGCCATCTCGCCCTTGCGCTGATGCTCGAGCGGGCCCTGCAAGGTGTTCAGTGCATCCGTGAACAGGGCGTCCAGGCGCTTCTTGTCCTTGCGGTCGATGGCGCCCAGGTGGCTCCACGCGAGGCGCAGGCGCTGCACCGTACCCGCCACGTGCTTCCATTCCGCGCTGCCGTCGCGCAGGCGCGCGATCTCGGCCTGGGCTTCGTCGACGAGCGCCTGGCCACGCGCCGCGTTCGCATGGCGCTCGTCCGCCAGGTGGCGGAAGTGGGCGGCGGCCGGCGCATACGCGGCCGTGCACGCGGCGTCGAAACGCTCCCACAAGCTTTTCGGCGCGGCGCCGGACAGGCTGTCGAGCGCCTTCCAGCGGTCGCGCATGCTGCCCACCTTCTTGGCCAGTTCGCTCATCGCCAGGTTTTGCGTGGGCAAAGTTTCCACCGTCTTGATGAGTTCCTCGCGCGACACGTTGCCACCCCAGCGCGCCCAGTCGGACAGGCGCTTGAGCTCGGCGCGTAGATGGGCCAGTCGGTCGGACTGGGCCGGCGTGAGGCGCGTGCCCTTCTCGCGCGCTTCCTTCAGCGTCTTGTCGAGTTCGGCGGCGGCGCCGAGCGAACCTTGTTGCAACGCGGCTTCCATCGCGTCCATCGTGTCGATGAAATGCTGATCGGCGCCGCGCGGCTTACCGTCCTTCGCGTCCTTGGCGGCCGGCTTGGCTCCAGGTGCGCCTTCCTGCTTCGGCTCCCTGGTCTCCTTCGGCTTGCGCTGCTCGGGCTGCGGCAACGTGGCCAGCAAGGCGTCGAAGCGGCGCTGCAGTTCGGCGCCCTGCTCGTCCGCCGGGAGCGGCGGCAGCGCTTTCCACTCGCGCCGCAGCGCGTCCGCATGCAACTCGGCGGGCGCCTTGGCTACCTGCGCATCGAGGAACGCTGCGCGCGCCGCCTGTGCAGCCCGGCCCGCTTCCTGCGTCTGCAGCCGTGCGCGCAGCTTCTGCATCTCGGCCGCGAATTCCGCCACGAGGGCGCGCGGCAACGACGGATGCTCCGGTGCGCGCAGCGCTTCGTCCTGTTCCTGCGCCAGTGCGTCGACGCGCTGGGCCAGCTCGGCCGCCGGCAGCCCGGCCCCGCCCAGCTGGCGCAGCGCGGCCACGCGGTCGATCATCGCGCGCTGCAGGGCCACCTGCGCTTCCAGGCGCTGGGCCAGCGCGGCGCGCGCCGCGTGGAATGTCGCGTCGAGCTCGGGCGCGACGATCACGGACCATTTGCGGTCGAGTTCGGCCACATGGTTCGGAGTCAGCAATGTCTCCTTGAGGAGGGATTCGGCCTGCTCGACGGCGGCCTGCGCGCGCCGGTGCTCGGCCTCGCGGTGGCGGTGCGCGTCGAGGCGGGATTGCATCAGCTTGGCGACGCGGCGGTCGGTATTGCGCATCGCGGCATGGACACGCTCGAGCTGCTCGGGGCTATGGACAAGCTCGGCGGCGGTCAGCCGCAGTTCGGAAAATTCGCATTGGAGAATGAATTCCACGGCGGCCGCTTCGTCAGCGCCGATCCGGCTCAGTTTTTCAGCCTGGACCGCACGTTGCTGATTGGGCGACTGTGCGGCGGGCGCAGATGGTTCCGCCTGCGCACCCGCCTGTGCGCCCTGCCCGGCCGGCTTGTCGCCGGGCTTGTCGCCCGGCCGCTTGAATAGGAACTCGAACATGATGAAATCGCACTTCCAAAATCGCCATCATAGCAAAAGAACCCTGATGGCCCCGTAACGCCAGCCCTGCGCGTGCGAGCAACATGTCCGTCGCGGTCCGATGAACGGCGAGCGAAAATCAGTGGGCGGCGGTGAGCGCCGCGTGCCGCCGCCCGAACTCCGGCTGCAGCGGGTCGCGCCCGCGGGAGTCGCGGCCCGCCGCCGGCATCCCGCGCCGGGCAAGGCGCGCATCGCCGCGGTGTTCCTGCGCGTGCGCGTCGTGGGCGAGCATCAGGTTGGCGATCGCGAACCATGCATCGCCGCCGACGGCCGCGCGGGCCAGCGGGAACAGCTCGTGTTCCTCGCGCTCCAGGCGGCGGCGCAGCGCGCCGACGCAGGATTCGACGGCATCGCAGAACGCGTCGCGCGGCACCGGGTGGTCGGCCGGGCCGACGCAAGCTTCGGCCGCCCCCATCGCCAGGGCGGCTTGGCCGCTGAGCCGCTCGAGGTCGGCCAGCAGGCCGTCGGCGGCCGCGGTACTGCGGCGCAGCGCGGGCACGAGGAATTTGTCGAGCTTGCGCCAATGGCAGTTGTCGTAGGCCTGGCGCAGCGCCCCGCACAACTGGGCCGCCCGGCCGGCGGCGAGCGTGCTGAAGTCGGCCGGCAGCGCGCGCAGCTCGTCGAGCAGCGACTGCAAGGCGGCGCGCACCGTGGTCTGTTCGACAGACAGCGCGACGAGGGTATAAGTCGATGTCAGCATTCGGTCTCCACTATTATCCGCACCGCCGGACAGCACCCCGCCGCAGGCCATGCGCGGCGCGATGCAGGAATCCGGTGGGAGCGTCGTTGACAGGCCTGGTTGTCGCGGGCGTCGTGCGCCCTTTTGGTTGTCGTCGGCCTGAAGGAAGGTCTAGTGTAAGGAGGCGAACCGGATGCGCGTTTGATTTATCACAAACGGCGCCGGCTCAGGCAGCGGCCTTCCAAGCGTCGCCCAGCGCCGCGGCCAGCGGCACGGCGAGCGCGGCCGGCTCGGCATGGGCCAGCACGACCTGCCCGCAGCCGTGCCAGCGCGCACAGCGGCCGAATGCGCCGGCCAGGTCGCGCACGAGGCGCTCGCTGACGCGCACGCCCGGCTCAAGCACGAGCGACTTCAGCTCGAACACGCCCGTCTTGCGGTGCGCCTTCGCATCGACGCGCCCGACCAGCGTCCCGCGGCGCAGCAGGGGCAACGTGAAATAGCCGTAGCGGCGCTTCTCGGCCGGCGTGTAGCACTCCAGGCGGTAATCGAAGCCGAACAGGTCGAGCGCCCGGCGGCGATCCCACACGACGGGGTCGAACGGCGACAGCACGCTCGTCAACGTGGCCTGCAAGGCGCCGCGTGCGGCCTGGGCGAGCAGGTCCGCATGGTCGGGATGGACGTACACGGGTTCCTTCCATCCGTCGACGCGGGCGCGCAGCAGCAAGCCCTCGTCCGCCAGCGCCTGCGGGTCGAGGTGCGGCGGCTTCGTGCGGTGGTAGTCGGGAATCCAGGTCGCCTTCGCCACGCCCAGCGCGCGCACGGCGTCCAGCACGAACCGGCGCCGGGTCTCCGCGACGGACGGCATGCGTGCATCGTCCCAGCCCGGCAACACGCGCTCGGCCAGGTCATACACGCGGTGGAACTGCTGGCGCCGCGCGATCATCAGCTGCCCCGTCGTGAACAAGACTTCGAGCGCGCGCTTTTCCGGCTTCCATTCCCACCAGCCGCCCGCCTTGCCGTCCGTGCGTTCGAAGTCGGCCGACCGGGCCGGACCGTTGGCGCGGATATGGGCCAGCACGCGCGCGACCTCCTCGCGGTGCGACGCGAGCCACGTCCCCGCGTACTTCCAGCCCAGCGAGCCGGGATCGACCATGCGGTGCCGGTACAGGCCGTAGTCCTCGATGGGGATGAAGCACGCCTCGTGGGCCCAGTACTCGAACAGCCGGCCCTCGGCCAGCAGCTGGTCGAGCCAGTCCGGGTCGTAGTCGCCCAGGCGGCTCCACAGCACGAGGTACGGGCTGCGCGCCACGACGCTGATGGTGTCGATCTGCAGCACGCCCATGCGGCGGATGGCGGCCAGCACGTCGTCCTTCGTGGCGCGGGCGCGCCTGGCCTGCAGCATGCCCTGCGCGGCGAGGTGCAGGGAACGCGCGACAGCGGGAGTCAGGATTGGTTCGCTCATCCAGACATTCTAGTGACATCCGATCAACATTTATATAGGTTGGCGCGAAAAAGTACTGGTTTTTTTCACAGTATTGCGCCGTCTGCGCTATAGTTGGCGCCCTGGCTCAACCACCGTTGCTGACTTCCTAACGACCATGCGGCTGCTGCACACATCAGACTGGCATCTCGGCCAGACCCTGCACAATTTCGACCGGACCTACGAGCACCAGTGCTTCCTCGACTGGCTGCTCGACACGATCGTCGCCGAGGAAGCGGACGCCCTGCTGATCGCCGGCGACGTGTTCGACAATGCGAACCCGTCCGCCACCGCACAGCGCCAGCTGTACCGCTTCCTGCAGCAGGCGCGGGCACGCGCGCCGCAGCTCGACATCGTCGTCATCGCCGGCAACCACGATTCGCCGGGTCGGCTCGAGGCGCCGGGGCCGCTGCTGGAAGCGCACGGCACCCGCGTCATCGGCCACGTCGTGCGCGATGCGGCCGGCGCCATCGACGTCGAGCGCTTCCTCGTGCCGCTGACCGGCAAGGACGGCGCGGTGCGGGCCTGGTGCGTCGCGATCCCGTTCCTGCGCCCCGGCGACGTGCCGCGCGTGACGCCGCTGTCCACCGACAGTGCCCCGAACGATGCATTCGACGCCTACCTCGGGGGCATCCGCAGCCTGTACCAGCAGGCGTACGAGCTGGCGCGCGCGCGGGCGACGGACGGCCAGGCGATCGTCGCGATGGGCCATTGCCACATGGTCGGCGGCGATGCGTCGCCCGACTCCGAACGGCGCATCGTCATCGGCGGCACCGAGGCGCTGCCCGCGTCGATGTTCGGTCCGGACGTCGCCTACGCGGCGCTGGGCCACCTGCACCTCGCGCAGCGGGTGGGCCAGCAGGACCACCTGCGCTATTGCGGCAGCCCGCTGCCCCTGTCCTTCGCCGAGGTCGGCTACCGGCACCAGGTGCTGCGCATCGACCTGGACGGCCCGAGCGCCGCGGCCATCGAGCCCATTCACGTGCCGCGCGCCGTCGAGCTGCTGCGCGTGCCGGCCCGCCCGGCGGCCGTCAAGCAGGCGATCGCGGAACTGGTCGGGCTCGACCTGCCCGACCTGCCGCGCGACGCGTGGCCGTACCTGGAAGTGCGCGTGCTGCTCGACGCGCCTGAGCCCGGCCTGCGCGCCCAGGTCGAGGCGGCACTGGAAGGCAAGCCCGTGCGTCTCGCGAAGATCGAACCGACGCGCCGCGTCGCGACGACGGCCGGCGCGGAGCCGGCATTGAGCCTCGACCAGCTCGCGCAACTGCAGCCGGACGACATCTTCCGCCGTCTGTGGCAGCAACGCTTCGGCGAAGACGCGCCCGACGACCAGTTGGCCGCGTTCGCCGAACTGCTGCTCCCGACGGACGCCGCCGGCAGCAAGCGGGAGGCCGCATGAAGATCCTGCGCATCGGCGGCAAGAATCTGGCGTCGCTGGCCGGCGACTTCGAGGTCGACTTCGAAAGCGAACCGCTGGCGGCGGCCGGCCTGTTCGCGATCAGCGGGCCCACCGGCGCGGGCAAGAGCACCTTGCTCGACGCGTTGTGCCTCGCGCTGTACGACGCGACGCCGCGCCTCATCAAGGGTCCACGCGTCGGCAACTACCTCCCGGACGTGGGCGACGAAACATTGTCGGTCGCCGACCGCCGCACGTTGATGCGGCGTGGCACGGCGGACGCGTTCGCCGAGGTCGACTTTGTCGGCAACGACGAACAGCGCTACCGCGCGCGCTGGAGCGTGCGCCGCTCGCGCAACCGCGCCGCGGGCGCATTGCAGCCGTCCACGATGAGCCTGCAGCAACTGCCCGGGCTGCAAGCGCTGGGCGGCACGAAGACGGAAGTGCTGGCCGAGATCGAGCGCCGCATCGGCCTGTCGTTCGAACAGTTCACGCGCTCCGTGCTGCTGGCGCAAAACGAATTCTCAGCCTTCCTCCGCACGGACGAGAACGAGCGCGGCGAGTTGCTCGAAACGCTGACGGGCAGCGCCGTGTACAGCGACATCTCGCGCCGCGCCTACGAACGCTGGCGTGTGGAGCAGGAAGCCATGCGCCGCCTGACAGAACGCCTGCAGGACCAGGCGCCGCTCGGCCCCGACGCGCGGGCCGCGCTCGATGCCGACCACGCCACCGCGCAAGCCTCGCTCGCGGCGGCCGAAACGCGCCAGGCCGGGCTCGAACGGCAGCTGCGCTGGCACCAGGAACTGGAACGCCTGCGGGCGGCGGAAACGCAGGCCGACGGGTTGCTCACGCAGGCGCGCGCCGCGGCCGATGCGGCCACCGACCGGCGCCGCCGCTTGGCCACCTTGGACGCCGTGCAGCCGGCGCGCGCCCTCGTCGCCGACCTGAGCCGCCTGGCCGGCGAACAAAGGCAGGTGCAGGCGCAGCTGGCTGCCGGCGAACACGACCTTGCCCGCGCCCTCGACGCCCAGCGGCAGGCCGCGCAAGGCCTGATGGAGGCCGAGCGCAAGCTGGACGCGGCGGAAGACGCGCAGCGCACCGCGGCCCCGCAACTGGACCGCGCGAAAGCGCTCGACGCCACGCTGGACGCGCTGGCGCCCGCCCACGCGAAGGCGCGCGCGGCGGCGGACGACGCGCGAACGGAATCGGCACAGGCGCAGGCGGCCCTGCAAGCAAAGACGGCAGAGCTGGACGCCAGCCGGCGCGCCTTGCACGACACGGGCACGTGGCTCGCCGCGCACGGTGCGCGCGAACCGCTCGCCACACAATGGACCCGGTGGGACCAGCGTCTCGCGCAGGCCGGGCAGGCCGCGCAACAGGACGCGACCAGCGCGCAAGCGCTCGACGCGGCAAAAGCCGGCGCCGAGCAGGCGGCCGGCGCGGCGCAGCGGACGGCGCATGCGCTGGCCGCATCGGTCGAATTGCTGGAGGCACGCGACGCCGCGCGCCGGCAGGCCGCAGCCGCGCTGGACGGCATCGACGCCGACGCGCTGCGCACGGAACGCCGCACGCTCGACCAGCGGCGCGAGCACCTCGCGTCGCTCGACCACACGTGGCAGGCGGCGCGCACGCACCGCATCCGCCTGGCCGACGTGGATGGGCAGGCCATCCAGGCCACGCAGACGCGCGCGGCGGCACAGGAAGGCCTCGACGCAGCACGCACTGCGGGCATCGCGCTCGATGCCGCCGTGGTCCAGGCCGAGCGCATGCTGAAGTCCGCGCAGCTCGCGTGCGCCGACGGCGTCGAGAAGCTGCGCGCGACGCTCGTCGACGGCGATTCTTGCCCTGTGTGCGGCGGCACCGAACATCCTTATCGGCACCAGGACGACCGGTTGCACGCGGTGCTGGACAACCTGTCCGGCGAGCTGGCCGCGCGCCGCACCGAACAACGCGCCAACGTCGACCTGCAGGCCGACCAGCGCGCCGCGTTCGAGGCGGCCGGCGATCGGCTGGCGACGCTGGCGCGCGAGCGCGACGGCCTCGCCGCCGCCCTCGCGCAACTGGACGCGGAATGGACCGACAATCCCCTCGCGGCCGCGGCACCCGACGGTGACGATGACCACGACGCACGCGGCCGGTGGCTGGCCGCCGAACTGGCCGCGCTGCGCGCTGCGTACGACGACCTGGAAACGCGCGACGCCGGCCTGCGTCGCGCCGTGCTCGCGCGCGACGCCGCGCAGCAAGCGTGGGACCAGGCCAACGCGGAACACACACGCCTGCTCGATGCCGCGCAGACGGCCCAGGGCACACTGGCCCGGCTCGACGCCGACATCGCGGCACTCGCGGCACGGCGCGAGGCGGCCGCTTCCGCGCTGGCCGCGCTGCTGGCCGAACTCGACCCGGTGCTGGCGACGGCCTGCGGCGACGGCTGGCAAGACCGCTGGCAACGCGATCCCGCCGGCTGGCGCGCCGCACGCGAGCACGAAGCCCGCGAATGGAACGAACAGGCGGCACGCCAGCAGCGGCTGCAAGGCGCCATCGGCACCGTCGAGGCGGAACAAGCGGCGCTGGAGGCACGCGTGGAGCAGGCGGGCCGGCGCCGCGCCGATGCCGATGCCGAGTTCGCCCGCATGGAGGGGGAACTGGCCGCCCACCGTGGCGAACGCGCCGGCCTGTTCGAAGGCCGCGCGGTGCGCGACGTCGAGCAGGCGCTCGCGGCGGCCGTGACGTCGGCACGCGCCGCCGTGAACGGCTGCCAGGCCGCGAGCCTGCAGTCGGCGCAAGCGGAAGCACGGGTGCGCGAGGCGCAGGCCCGTGCCGCGGCGCGGATCGCCGACCTGCAGGGCGAACTGGCCGACGCGGGCGAACGCCTCGCGCAGTGGATCCACGATTTCGACGGCAGCGACCCAACCCTGGAAAGCGTCGCCAACGAACAGCAGCTGGCCGCCCTGCTCCAGGTCGGTGCCGCGTGGATCGCCCAGGAGCGCACGGCTTTGCAGGAACTCGATGCCGCCGTGCGCCAGGCCACGGCGATTTCGGCGGAGCGGCGCGCGCAGCGGGAGCAGCACGAGCGGCTGCGCGAAGACCTGCCGCCTGATGCGGACGCGGGCGCCGGTTCCGCAGCGTCCGATGCGGAAGCGCATGGCGACGCGTCCGACGCCGGGCAGGCCCCCGCACAGACATCGCGCCCGGAACGCCCGCACGCGCTGCCGCAAGACGCCGACACCGTCGCCGCCGCGCTGCTCCGTGCCCAGACGGAACGCGACGCCGCACGGGAAGCGGCTGCCGGCCTCGCGATGCGCATCCGCGAAGACGAACAGCGGCGCGAACGGGCACGCTCGATGATGGCCGAGATCGAGCGCCAGCGCGCCATCGAGGACCGGTGGGCGAAGCTGGCGGAGCTGATCGGCTCGGCCGACGGCAAGAAATTCCGCAACTATGCCCAGCAGTTCACGCTCGACGTGCTGCTCGGCTATGCGAACAACCACCTGGGCCAGCTGGCGCGGCGCTACCGGTTGGAGCGCGTCGTCAGCGCGGCCGGTCCGTCGCTGGCGCTGATGGTGCGCGACCAGGACATGGGCGGCGAAGTGCGCTCCGTGAATTCGCTGTCCGGCGGCGAATCGTTCCTCGTCTCGCTGGCGCTCGCGCTGGGCTTGGCGTCTCTGTCGTCGAACCGCGTGAAGGTCGAATCGCTGTTCATCGACGAAGGCTTCGGCAGCCTCGACAGCGACACGCTGGGCGTCGCGATGGATGCGCTCGATGCGCTGCAATCGCTGGGCCGCAAGGTCGGCGTCATCTCGCACGTGCAGGAGATGACGGAACGCATCGCGACCAAGGTACTCGTGCGGCCCGCCGGTGGCGGCAGCAGCGCCGTGACGGTGCAATGCTAGACCGTGCAATGCTAAAATGCGCCCCTTCCCTTGTCCTGCCGTGCCCGCCGCATGCTGCCATGCCCCGGGACGGCGC
This sequence comes from Massilia pinisoli, assembly GCF_024753285.1. Classification (GTDB taxonomy): domain Bacteria; phylum Pseudomonadota; class Gammaproteobacteria; order Burkholderiales; family Burkholderiaceae_D; genus Telluria; species Telluria pinisoli. The sequence goes on from NZ_JANUGW010000022.1 coordinate 15,693, forward strand.
AGCTGATTTCATCTTCATTTAATTATCATGTCGAAACCCGCCCGCTTCCTGACCTTCAAGTGCGCCAAGTGCGCCAAGCCGGTCAAGGTCACCCTGCAGAAAGTGTCCGCCTGCTCGCACATCCAGCCCTACCAGGGCATCTGCGAATGCGGCGAGATCAAGCGCCACGCGACCGGCAACCCGGATGCCGTGAAGTCGTACGTCGAATCGAACGAACTCCACTGGCACCACCACCATTGATCGGGACGGCGATGACGACTTCCGACGGCGCGGCGCGCATCCACTGGATCGAACACGGAGAGGAACGCTCGGCGCGCTGGCGCTCGGAAAGCGGCTGGCCGGCGCCGAAGAAGGTCGTGCTGGCCGACGACACGATGAACGCCGACGCAGCCTGGCGCCTCGCGCTGGACGGCACGGCGCTGCTGTGGCGCGGTGACTTTCAAAATGCGCGCCAGCTGCTGCAGGCGCTCGTGCGCCGCGTCGACCACAAGGGCCCGCGCGCGCGCCGCTCCAAGGGCGGCAAGCCCGCGGCATCGCTGACCGAACAATTCCACCGCCACCGCCTCGCGCAGTTGCAGCGCGCACGCACGCTGGCGATGCTGCTGATTCCGTTCGACGCGGACCACGGCATCCCGCTGCGCCGCGCACCCGATGTGCGCGAAGCGTGCACCGAGGCGTACGGCCCCGTCACCGAGCCATACGTCGCGTCGCTGCGTGAACTGCTGGGCGTCATCGGCGCGCACGAATGGCGCCGCAAGGGCGTGTTCATTCCCGCCCTCGACGAACGCGTGCACCCGTGGTACGGCGTGTTCTCGCCCGTGCGCGGGGAATACGTGGAGCTCGTCGCGCAAGCGCCGCTGCCGGCGGGCGCCAAGCTCGCGTTCGACATCGGCACGGGCACGGGCGTGCTGTCGGCCGTGCTGGCACATCGCGGCTTGCAGGGCGTGCTCGCCACCGACATGGATGCGCGCGCCCTCGGCTGCGCCCGCGCCAACGTCGAACGGCTGGGACTCGCTGGCCAGGTCGAAGTCGTGCAGGCCGACCTGTATCCGGAAGGACGCGCCGACCTCGTCGTCTGCAATCCGCCCTGGTTGCCGGGCAAGCCGAGCTCCGCCATCGAATACGCCGTGTACGATCCGGACAGCCGCATGCTGAAGGGTTTCCTCGCGGGCTTGACGGAGCATTTGCGGCCCGGTGGCGAAGGCTGGCTCATCCTGTCCGACCTGGCGGAGCACCTGGGCTTGCGGTCGCGCGATCAATTGCTTGGCTGGATTGCGGATGCGGGCCTGGCCGTCGCCGGGCGTCACGACATCCGCCCGACACATGCGAAGGCCAGCGATCCCGACGATCCGCTGGCGGTCGCGCGCATGGCGGAAGTGACGTCGCTGTGGCGTTTGCAGGCCGCGTGAACGCGGCCGCAACGTACGCAGGTTGATCGAACAGGCGAACCTGAAGCAAACCCGATTTGCGCTCCGGCGCCGATCAGGTTAAAATAGCGTTCTCAGACGCGGGGTGGAGCAGTCTGGCAGCTCGTCGGGCTCATAACCCGAAGGTCACAGGTTCAAATCCTGTCCCCGCAACCAAATACCGTAACAACAAGCCCGACTCTTGCAGCCGGGCTTTTGTTTTCTGGGCCAGTGCAGCGCATGAGAGACAAGAAAGACAACGCGACCTTCGACCTGCCCGGCTTCGAGCCGGCGCCGCACGACGATGACACCGTTGTCCCATCGATTCTCTCCGCCGACGACACTGCCGCGCCGAAGCGTCCGCGCGTGCGCCGCACGGCGCCGAAGCAGGAACAGCTGATGCTGCTGGACTTGGCCCACACGGATGCGACCGGGCTGCCGGTGTGGAAAGACGATCCCGACCTGGACCTGACCGGCTTGCCCATCTGGAAGCCGGCGGCCTGAGCGGCGCGCAGCCGCAACGCGGCGCTCGCCGCGCCAACGACAACGCCGCCGACGCGGCACCAACCGCCGCGTGCCGCGCGGCCGACGACATGTCCGACACCGCTTTTTCTTCGCTGCCGCTGGCAGCCCCCTTCTTGGCGAACCTCGCCCAGCTCGGCTATCAACAAATGACGCCCGTGCAGGCCGCCGCGTTGCCGGAAGCCCTCGCCGGCCGCGACCTGATCGTGCAGGCGAAAACGGGCAGCGGCAAGACGGCCGCGTTCGGCATCGGCATGCTGCTGAAGCTGAATCCGACGCTGTTCGCCGTGCAGGGCATGGTGATGTGCCCCACGCGCGAATTGGCCGACCAGGTCGCGAACGAGCTGCGCCGGCTGGCGCGCGGTATCGGCAACGTCAAGGTCGTCGTGCTGACGGGCGGCGTCCCCATGCGGCCGCAGATCGCCTCGCTGGAATTCGGGGCGCACATCGTCGTCGGCACGCCGGGCCGCATCCGCGACCACCTGCAGCGCCGCACGCTCGACCTCGCGCGCCTGCGCACCCTCGTGCTGGACGAGGCGGACCGCATGACGGACATGGGTTTCTACGACGAGATCGCCGCCATCGTCCGCGACTGCCCGGCGCACCGCCAGACGCTGTTGTTCTCCGCGACCTATCCGGACGACATCCGTGCCGCCACGGCACGCTTCCTGCGCGATCCGCTCGAGCTCGCGGTCGACACGGTGCACGCAGCGGCCCGCATCGAGCAGCGCTTCTACGAGATCGGCTTCGACGGCCGCGTGGACGCCGTCGCCCAGCTGCTGCGGCAGTACCGGCCCGGTTCCGCGATCGCGTTCTGCAATACGAAGGCACGCTGCCGCGAAGTGGCCGACGCGTTGCGCGAACTGGGTTTTTCCGCGCTGGCGCTGTACGGCGAGATGGAACAGCGTGACCGCGACGAGACGCTCGTGCGCTTCGCCAACCGCAGCTGCAGCGTGCTCGTCGCGACCGACGTGGCCGCGCGCGGCATCGACATCGCCGGCCTGGAAGCCGTCATCAACGTCGACGTCTCGAAGGATCCGGAAGTGCACGTGCACCGCGTGGGCCGCACGGGGCGCGCGGGCGCGGCCGGCCTTGCGCTGACGCTGTGTGCGCCGAACGAAAAGCGCTGGGTGCGACTGATCGAAGAGGTACAGGGCTTCACGGCCGAGTGGCACACGCTCGACGCGGCGGCGGACGATGCCGATCCCGTCGAACCCGCGCCAATGGTCACGCTGTGCATCGCCGGCGGCAAGAAAGAGAAGCTGCGTCCCGGCGACCTGCTGGGCGCCCTCACCGGCGACGCCGGCCTGACGAAGGAACAGGTCGGCAAGATCCACATCTTCGAATTCACGAGCTACGTCGCGCTCGACCGCGCTTGTGTCGGCCAGGCGCTCGAGCGGCTGAGCGGCGGCAATCCGCTAGGCCCCGAATTCGGCACCATCAAGGGCCGTAACTTCAAGATGCGCGTGATCGAGAACTGAGCGAGGACTGAGCCGGAGGGCGGCGCGTTTTGTAACATTTGTAACAGGCGCGCACGGTTGAGTTGAGCGAAGGCATGCAAGCTGCAAATCTGGCATGATTTTGCCAAGCCCACGCCTTAGCACAATGACCAGCCCACCTACCATCGGACCGGAACCGCAGCACCTCGAAGGCCGCAGCGTCAGGGACATCGTCGAATACAGTCCCGAGCAGGTCAACGAAGCCTGGTGCCGCAAGATCTTCCGCAAGACGCTGCAGTCGCTCGAACTGCAGTACGCGATGCACATGCCGCACCGGGTCATCACGCCCGACACGATCGTGTTCCACGACAACGGCGAACCGCTGTTGATCCCGTCGGACGACGGCCCGGCGGACGGCCGCGAAGCCGACGACTTGAACGCGCTGGCGCGCGTCGTCCACTACGCCATCACGCGCGAGCTCGCGCCCGCGGGCCCGCTCGCGGGCCGCGTCGAAGGTTATAGCGATTCGCTCGTCAACGCCGTCGACCGCTGCATGGACCCCGACCCCGCGCACCGTCCGCGCACGATCGACGAATTGCGTGAGGTGCTCGGCATCGTGCCGCTCGGTCGTTCCGCCGGCGCCGCGACGCACCCGGCGTTCCCGGACGACCCCCTGGCGCCGTGGCCGGCCGACGTGGGTGCGCAAGATGCCGCGTCCGGGCTCGCAGCCGATCGCGTGCCGGACGTCGCGTCCACGCACGCGCGCGACGTCGCAGCCGAGGTCGCGCACGATCGTGCGCGCGACACCGCACCGGATCCCGCCAGCGACCGCGCACGCGCCGTCGCGGCCGAACTCCTCCACGACCGCGCACACGGTGCCGCGCCCGACCTGGCCGGCGACCTCCCGCACGACATCGCGGCCGAACACACGCACGACCGCACACTCGACGCCGCAACGAATTCCGCCGCCGACCTCTCACGCGACCTCGCGGCCGGACACGCGCACGACCGCGCACTCGATACCGCAACCGGTCTCGCTGCCGGTCTCTCACGCGACCTCGCGGCCGCACACGCGCACGACCGTGCACTGGAGGCCGCAACGGATTCCGCCGCCGATCTCTCGCGCGACCTCGCGACCGAACACGCACACGACCGCGCACTCGACGCCGCAATCGGTCCCGCTGCCGGCCTCTCACACGACATCGCGGCCGAACACACGCGCGACCGCGCACTCGACACCGCAACCGGCCTCGCTGCCGACCTCTCGCGCCACGACGCGGTCGAGCACGCGCACGAGCCCTCACTCGACGCCGCATCCGACGGCACGCCAGCCACGGCTGCCATGCCGCCGCCCGAGCCGGCACCCTCCGTCGTGCCGATTTCCGCCAGCCCACCGTCCGTCCCTGGCGTCGATCCGACCGCGGACCAGCCCCGCCGGCGCGGCACGCTCACGAACCGCCAGCGCTGGGCCATCGCAGCCGGCGCCGCCATCGTCGTCGCACTCGGTGCCGTCCTGTTCGCGGATATGCGCGATTCCGGCTCGTTCGACCACATCGTGCTGACCTTGCCGCAGCAGGGCGACGGCACGCATGCCGGCCAGGATGCGGCCAGCGCCCCGCCCGCGGCCGGCGCCACTCCTGCGAGCGGCGCGGCCGGCAACGGGACGGTTGGCACGACGGTAAGCAGCGCCGGCCAGGCCGCACCGGGCGTGGCGCCGGGCACCTTCATCACGGATGACACACCCTCGGCGGCAGCGCAACATCCTGCACCGGCGGCCAACGCGGCGGCAACACCGCTGCCAGGCGTCGTCGTGACGCCGAACGGCAACCTGTACAAGCTGCACATCCAGCCGTGGGGCGTCGTCTACGTGGACGGCGTCGACCGCGGCGTCAGCCCGCCCGTCAAGCGTCTCGAGCTGACACCAGGCCGCCACGAGATCCGGGTCACGAATCCGAACTTCCACGACCGCGTGCTGGAGGTCGACACGGCGAGCGGCGACGGCCGGATCCACGTCGACTTCAACGAGGCGCCCCGATGAACCCGTCCCGGCCGCCGTGCCCGGACCATTCGACCGGAGACCGATGAATATCCAGCGTCCCGCCCGCCCTATCGCCCACGCCGTGCTGCTCACTGCAGCGGCCGCCCTGCTCAGCGGTTGTGCCGGCTTCCCGGGCTTCGACAAGACCCAAGCACGCACGCCCACGCATCCGAAGGCCGTCACGACCCCGGAACGGGAAGCGCCCGCCGTGCGCGAAGCGCCTGCGCGGCCAAAAGAAAAACCGCGCGAACGGGAACGCGAACGCGAGGAGGCGCCGGCACCCGCCAACGGCCTGCAGGAAGGCATCCGCCTGTACAACGACGGCGACTACAACGGCGCGATCCGGCGCTTGTCCGCGCGCGACGTCAACAATGGGCCGCTCGCCACGCGCCTGCAGGCGCTGAAATACTTGGCGTTCAGCTATTGCGTGACGTCGCGGCCCGGGCCGTGCCGACAGGCGTTCGACCGGGCACTGCGCCTCGATCCCTCGTTCGACCTCGCCCCGGGCGAACACGGCCATCCGCTGTGGGGTCCCGTGTTCACGAAAGCGAAGCAGGCGGCCGTGGCGCGCTGACGACAGGCGCGTGCGCGCCGGACCGCCGGGTCCGGCTACACTTGCGCATCGCCGCCATGCCCGGTCGACTGTCCGGGAACCGCCCATGAGCACCCTGCCCGTCCATTGCGACCGCCCGCTGGCCGACAGCACGCCGGCCCGCGGTCATGCCGCCCATCCGCACCTCGTCCTCGCCACCTCGATCCTCGCGAGCAGCCTCGCGTTCATCGATGGCTCCGTCGTCAACGTGGGGCTCACCGCCATCGGCCGCGACCTGGACGGCGGCGGCGCCGACCTATCGTGGGTCGTGAACGGTTATCTGTTGCCACTGAGCTCGTTGCTGCTGCTGGGCGGCGCCGCCGGCGACCGCTACGGCCGCCGCCGCATCCTGCTCGCCGGAATCGCGACGTTCGCGCTGGCGTCGCTGCTGTGCGCACTCGCACCGCAGCTGTGGCTGCTCATCGGCGGACGCGTGGTGCAAGGCGTCGGCGCGGCGCTGCTGCTGCCCAACAGCCTGGCGATCCTCGGCGCCACGTTCGACGGCAAGGCGCGCGGCCGCGCGATCGGGATCTGGGCCGCGGCAGGCGCCGCCGCGGGCGCGATCGGGCCGCTGCTGGGCGGCTGGCTGATCGACACGGTCGGCTGGCGCGCCGTCTTCTACATCAACCTCCCGATCGCGGCACTGGCGATGCTGCTGGGCTGGCGCACCGTGCGCGTACCGCGCGCGGACAAGCCCGTCGCGCTCGACCCGGCCGGCGCGCTGCTCGCCAGCGCGGGCCTCGGCTGCCTGACGTGGGGACTCGCCGCCGCGTCGGCCGACAAGGGCGTGTCGACGGCCTCCGCCATCGCGACGGGCGCCGGCGTGCTCGTGCTGCTCGTATTCCTCTGGATCGAGCGGCGTGCGGGCGACAAGGCGATGTTGCCTTTGAAGCTCTTCGCATCCGGCAGCTTTTCCGGCCTGAACCTGATGACCTTCCTGCTGTATGGCGCGCTGGGCGCGCTGATGCTGCTCGTGCCGTACGTGCTGATCCAGGCCCTGCAGTATTCGGCGAAACAGGCGGGCGCCGCGCTGCTGCCGTTTCCCGTCGTGCTCGCGATCGGCTCGCCGATCATGGGCAAGGTGGCGGGCAAGCACGGGGCGCGGCTGCCGCTGGCGATCGGGGCGCTTCTCGTGGCGGGCGGATTCCTGCTCGGTACACGCATCGGCGCGGGCGGCTATGCGACGACGGTGCTGCCCGCGATCCTCGTCATCGCCATCGGCATGGCCGGCGTGGCGGCGCCGCTGACGACGGCCGTGCTGTCATCGGTGGATGGCAGCCACACGGGCATCGCGTCCGGCTTCAACAGCGCCGTGGCGCGCGGCGGCGGGCTGATCGCGACGGCGCTGCTGGGCGCCGTGCTGACGGCGCAAGGCCGCGCCCTGCTCGCGCCCTTCCGCCTTGCGATGGCCGTGTGCGCGGCGACGGCGCTGGCGTCCAGCGTCTGCGCGTTCGTCTGGGTCAAGCGCGATGCCGCCGAAACGGCCGACCGCTGATCACGCCTTCACGTTGACGGATGCGGGGAACGTCGGCGGACGGCGGCGCCGGCTCGCCTGCTCGTACGCATAGGCCATGCCGATCAGCGTCGCTTCGCTCCACGCCGTGCCGACGAACGACAGGCCGACGGGAAGCCCGTGCACCTGGCCCGCGGGCACCGTCACATGGGGGTATCCCGCGACGGCGGCCGGCGTCGAAAAGCCGGGGCCGTCGTGGTCGCCGTTGATGTAGTCGGTCAGCCATCCGGTGCCGCCCGTCGGCGCGACGAGGGCATCCAGTTTTTCCTCGCGCAGGATCGCGTCGATTCCCTCCTCGCGGCTGTAGCGGTGGTTGGCGGCGAGCGCGTCGCGATAGGCCTTGGCGTCGAGACCGGGCCGCGCCTGCGCGGCAATCAGATGCTCCTGGCCGAAGTGGCGCAGCTCCTGCGCGACGTGCTTGTCGTTGAAGGCGATCACGTCGGCCATCGTCTTGACCGGCGCATGCGGCGCGTAGCGAGAGAGGTAGGCTTCCATGTCGGGGCGGAATTCGGACAGCAGCACTTCGAGTTCCGTGTCGCCGTACTTGTCGACGTTGGGCACCTTGACGTCGACGAGCGTCGCGCCCTGCGCCTTCAGCACGGCCAATTCGGCCTCGATGACGGCATCGACGGCCGGGCTGTTGCCGAAGAAATTGCGCGCCACGCCAACCCGCTTCCCGCGCAGGCCGTCCGTGCGCAACGCGGCAGCGTAGTCGGCCGCCTTGCCGGCCGCGGGCGCCGTCGCGGCGTCGTCGGTATCGGCGCCCGCCATGGCGGCCAGCAGCAGGGCGGCGTCGGCGACGGTGCGTGTCATCGGGCCGGCCGTGTCCTGCGAATGCGCGATGGGGATGATGCCGCTGCGGCTGACGAGGCCCAGCGTGGGCTTGATGCCGACGATGCCGCAAATCGACGCGGGCGACACGATCGAGCCGTCCGTCTCCGTGCCGACGGCGAGCGTGGCGAGCGCAGCCGCCATCGCGGCGCCGGATCCGGAACTGGAACCGCTCGTGTTGCGGTCGAGCGCATACGGATTGCGCGTGAGCCCGCCGCGGCCGCTCCAGCCGCTGACGGAATGCGTCGAGCGCATGTTCGCCCACTCCGACAGATTCGTCTTGCCGAGGATGACGGCGCCGGCCGCGCGCAGGCGCGCCGCGACGAACGCATCATGCGCGGCGCGCACGCCGTCCAGCGCGAGCGAGCCGGCGCTCGTGCTCATCTTGTCCGCCGTCGCGATATTGTCCTTCAACAGCACGGGAATGCCGTGCAGCGGGCCGCGCACGGTGCCGGCCTTGCGCTCGCGGTCGAGGCCGGCGGCGAGCGCGAGGGCGTCGGGATTCAGTTCGATGATGGCATTCAGCCGGGGCCCCGCCCTGTCGACGGCGGCGATGCGCGCCAGGTAGCGCTGCACGAGCGTCGTCGACGTCAGCTTGCCGGCCTCCATCAGCGCCTGCTGCTCGCGTACGCCGGCGTCGAGCACCGTGTCGGGCGCCATCGTCCCGGCCCGCGTCGCGGTTGCCGTGCCGGCGGTCGTCGAGGCCGATGCTGCCGCCACGCCCAGTCGAACGAAATTCCTGCGATCCATGCGTCCTCCCCGAAAGAATGCCTCAGCATAACAGCAATCTTGCCGATGTGACACGCGGCCGTGTCGGACGCATGGACGAAAAAAAACGCTGCCCGATGGACAGCGTTTTTTCGCGGAAAGCGGTCGGCTTAGTTGCGGACGACTTTCTTGTACTCGGCGGTACGGGTATCGATCTCGATGGTGTCGTCCTGGTTGACGAACAGCGGCACCTGGATCGTGAACTGCTTCGATTCGATGGCGTTTTCGATCTTGGCTTCCTTCAGGACGTTGCCCGAGGTATTGCCCTTGACGGCCGGTTCCGTGTAGATGACCTGGCGCGCGATGGTGATCGGCAGTTCGACCGAGATGGCCTTGCCGTCGTAGAACACGGCTTCGCATTCCATACCGTCTTTCAGGTAGTTGATGGCGTCGCCCATGTTTTCTTCTTCGATTTCGTACTGGTTGTACTCTTCATCCATGAAGACGTACAGCGGGTCGGCGAAGTACGAGTAGGTCACCGGCTTCTTGTCCAGCACGACGACGTCGAACTTGTCGTCGCCGCGGAACACGTTTTCCAGCGGTGCGTTGGTGAGAAGATTCTTCATCTTCCACTTGTACGTGAAGCCCGTGCGGCTCGAGCCATTGACGTCGGAGCGCAGCACGATGAAAGGCTTGGCATCAACCATGATGATGTTGCCGACACGGATTTCTTTTGCGGGTTTCATAGGAGGGTTTTAACCTAAAAATGAGTTGCAGTAATCAAGCATGATACCATGTTCCTCGTCCGTCGCCTACCGCAGCGACCGGGCGAAATCCAGCAGATTGCTCACCAAGTCGCCATTCGCCAACATCCGCGTTTGCCATTCGATATTGCGCGCGGCAATTGTTGGCGATTGGGCTTGCAGAGACATCCACAATGCCGGCCAATCGGCCGGCGCGTTCGCTTCCACGCCATTCCAGCGCAGGGAAAATTCGATCAGGCTATCCAGGTTTTCCGCATACTTTTGCAGAAACGCGCGGAGTTTAACATGATGCAAGTTTTCATCTTGCGGATAAATATGCCAGATGAAAGGACGTCCAGCCCATTGGGCACGCACCCAGGAATCCTCGCCGCGGACGAAGTTCACGTCGCATGACCACAGCAGGCGGTCGTAATCGTCCTGCGACAGGAACGGGATCACGCGCACGGTCAGGCTGCCGTGTTTCGCGGCTGCGCCCGGCACTGGATCGGCGCCGAGGAAGGCACTCACCTGCGCGCGCGCGACGCCTTGCGGCACGAGGCACGTCACGGGCGTCGCACCGCCGCGCCAGGAGGCAAACAGCTCGGCGATGGGCGCATGCGGATAGCAGAACAGGCTGACCACCCGCGCCGCCATCTCGTCCGCGGTCACGCCCACGCCCGCGAGGAACGCGGCGCGTGCAGCGGGGTCGGCCTGGAACCGGTCGCGCGCGTCGAGCAAGCCGCGCTCGCGCAGCAGGCCGCCCGTCTTCGGCGTAAAACCGGGGAAGAAGAAATGCTTGGTCAGCTTGAGGCGCGGATGCATCGACGGCAGCGTGTGGCAACCCTCGACCCATTCCTCGGCAGTGAGGCCTTCGTAATTGATCCACACGGGGCGCGGCTCGCACTGGGCCATCGCGGCGATATAGGCCGGCGGGATGTCGACGCCGAAGAATTCGATCACGATGTCGGCCAGGTCGTCCGGCTCGAACGTGCCGTCCTGGTCGGGCCAGTGCATGACCCGCACGCCATCCACGACCTGCATGGCTGCATCGGTCGCGACGGACGGCCAGATGCGGCGGAAGCTGGCGAGGTCGTCGACCCACAAGGTGACGGCGATCGCGTGCTCGCGGTGCAATTGGCGCGCGAGGCGCCAGCAGATGCCGATGTCGCCGAAGTTGTCGACGACCTTGCAGAAGATGGCGAGTGTCGTGGTGCGTTGATCGTTGAGCATGTTTTCGCGGACCCAAAGAAAAACCGGAGCACCTATCCGCATGCGCGGGTGGTCTGCTCCGGTCTTTGACTGGCGTCCCCACGGGGATTCGAACCCCGGTACTCACCGTGAAAGGGTGATGTCCTAGGCCTCTAGACGATGGGGACCTAAAACTGTTGTTACTGCTTGCTGCCGAATGCTTGGCGTCCCCACGGGGATTCGAACCCCGGTACTCACCGTGAAAGGGTGATGTCCTAGGCCTCTAGACGATGGGGACCCTGGAACTTTTACCGCTATGCCTGATCGCAGGCATATTACACCAAAACCCTGGCGTCCCCACGGGGATTCGAACCCCGGTACTCACCGTGAAAGGGTGATGTCCTAGGCCTCTAGACGATGGGGACCCGAACTACCGTACTGCTTGAAACTTGGTGGAGGTAAGCGGGATCGAACCGCTGACCTCTTGCATGCCATGCAAGCGCTCTCCCAGCTGAGCTATACCCCCAAAACAAAAGCCGCTCAAGGCGGCTTCCTTGCACCTGCTAAATCTTGGCGTCCCCACGGGGATTCGAACCCCGGTACTCACCGTGAAAGGGTGATGTCCTAGGCCTCTAGACGATGGGGACCCTGGACCGTATTTACTTCGTTATCTGCGCTGTTTTTCCCCTGTATGGTGGAGGTAAGCGGGATCGAACCGCTGACCTCTTGCATGCCATGCAAGCGCTCTCCCAGCTGAGCTATACCCCCTACGGGAAAACAGCACTATAACATACTGCCGACGAAATCTGGCGTCCCCACGGGGATTCGAACCCCGGTACTCACCGTGAAAGGGTGATGTCCTAGGCCTCTAGACGATGGGGACCCTGGACTGCGTCGTACTTCACTTCAGAACGTGGTGGAGGTAAGCGGGATCGAACCGCTGACCTCTTGCATGCCATGCAAGCGCTCTCCCAGCTGAGCTATACCCCCGCAGCGCTGAAGTGCGAGCATTATAGCGGACGCACTTGCATTTCGCAAATGCCAAGAAGCATCTTCCCTTCGGTGCGCTGCGCCGATCACAACCCCTTGCTCACACGGGCCACAACGGTCTCGCGGCCAAACAATTCCAGCACGGCGTCGATGGCCGGCGTCTGCAGCTGGCCCGTCACCAACAGGCGCAGCGGCATCGCGAGTTGCGGCATCTTGAGGCCGTGCGCCGCGAGCACTTCCTTCATCATCGCGGACAGCGCGGGCTTGGTCCATTCCACGTCGCGCAGGCGCTCGGCGAACTGGCCCAGCGCGGGGCGCACGGCGTCCGTCAGGTGCTGGGCCAGCAGCGCCGCGTCGGGCTTCGGTGCGCGGTAGAACAACATGGCGGCGTCGGCCAGTTCGTTGATGGTGTTGGTGCGCTCCTTCATGAGGCCCAGCACGGCGGCGAGCGGCGGCGCGCCGTCGAACACGGCGCCCTCGCGCTCCATCTTCGGGCGGGCGAGGCCGGCCAGGCGCTCGTTGTCGGCCTGCTTGATGTAGTGGTTGTTCAGCCAGCCCAGCTTTTCCGGATTGAACTGCGCGGCCGACGCGGTCAGGTGGTCGAGGTTGAACCACTCGGTGAACTGCTGCATCGAGAAGATCTCGTCGTCGCCGTGGCTCCAGCCCAGGCGCGCCAGGTAGTTCAGCATCGCTTCCGGCAGATAGCCCTGCTCCGGATACTCCATCACGCTGACGGCGCCGTGGCGCTTGGACAGCTTCTGCCCGTCCGGGCCGAGGATCATCGGCAGGTGGCCGTACTGCGGCAGCTCCGCACCCAGCGCGCGCAGGATGTTGATCTGGCGGGGCGTGTTGTTGACGTGGTCGTCGCCGCGCAGCACGTGCGTGATCTTCATGTCCCAGTCGTCGACGGCGACGCAGAAGTTGTACGTCGGCGTGCCGTCCGGACGGGCGATCACGAGGTCGTCCAGTTCCTTGTTGGCGATGGTGATCGGGCCCTTCACGACATCGTGCCACGTGACTTCGCCATCGAGCGGATTCTTGAAGCGCACGACGGGCTTGACGCCTTCCGGCACGGGCGGCAAGGTCTTGCCCGGCTCCGGGCGCCACGTGCCGTCGTAGCGGGGCTTCTCGCCGGCGGCGCGCATGCGCTCGCGCATCGCTTCCACTTCTTCCGGCGAGCAGTAGCACAGGTACGCGGTGCCGGCTTCCAGCATGCCCTTCACCACCTCGCGGTAGCGGTCCATGCGCTGCATCTGGTAGAACGGGCCTTCGTCGTGCGCCAGGCCGAGCCATTCCATGCCCTGCAGGATCGCCTGCACGGCTTCCGGCGTCGAACGCTCCAGGTCGGTATCTTCGATGCGCAGGACGAAAGTGCCGCCGAAGTGGCGGGCATAGGCCCACGAATACAGCGCGGTGCGGGCGCCGCCGAGGTGGAGATAGCCGGTCGGGCTGGGAGCGAAACGGGTACGGACGGTCATGGTCGGATACGATGGCTGCGGCCCCGCGAGCGGGACCTGGTTGGCGAAGCGCCCGCTGCGCAAGAGCGCCGGTGCGGGCATCGTCCCGCCGGCTGCAATGCAGGCACGAGCGGGACGCCTAGTTCTGGACAAGCAGCTATTTTACAGCCTGCCCCGCCAATGGGCGATGCCCGGGCCCGCTGCACGGTGAGCCCAGGCGGCCGAAAATTACTTTACAGAAAGTAAATTTTTAGCTAGAGTCTCGCCTCCTCTTTCGCCCCGTCCAATCATCGCCGCCATGTCGAACGATCCGAGCACCGCTGCCATTGCGCATCTGCGCGGCGAGTTCACGTGCGCCACGATGGAGACGGGCTTCCTGCGCGCGCAGGCGCGCACGATCCTGCGCGACCTGCGCCGCGCATTGGGCCTGTGCTCGCTGTTCTACATGATGTTCAGCATCAGCGACATCATGGCCCTCGGCCTGCCGGGCGCCATCCCGTCGCTGCTCGCGCGCTGCGCCGTGCCCGTGCTGGCGTACGTGGGCCTGCGCTATGCGCGCCGCGCGGACGCGCCCGTGACGGCCGCGTACCGCGTGGCGAGCGCGTTCACGTCGCTGGGCATGTTCACTTATATGATCGTCGCCTGGCGCCGTCCGGCCGACGCGCTGCTGCACGGCACCTCGATCGGCCTGATGGCCGTCGTCGTGCTGATCTTCATCCCGAACCGCCTGCGCACTGCCATCGCCATCGCCCTGAGTGCGAGCGTCACATTCATCGCCCTGGCCTGGTACGAACATCTCGAAACGACGCGCCGGCTCGTCTCGATGACGATGCTGATCCTGTTCGCCAACGCGTTCGGCGCCGCTGCGGCAATTCGCCACGCCCGCCTGTGGCGCGAGCAGTACCGCACGCAGCAGGTGCTGACGAACCTGTCGATCCGCGACCCGCTGACGGGCTGCTACAACCGGCGCCACTTGAACGCCGCCCTGCTCGACGGCGAGATCGCCCGCGCGCGCCGCTACGGCCTGGACCTGTCGCTGATCATGTGCGACCTCGACGGCTTCAAGGCGATCAACGACACGTACGGCCACCATGCGGGCGATGAGCTGCTGCGCTGCTTCGGCCAACTGTTGCAGGCCCTGACGCGCGACGCCGTCGACACGGTGGTGCGCTACGGCGGCGAGGAATTCCTCATCATCCTGCCGGAGACGCAGCTGGATGGTGCCGTCGAACTGGCCGAGCGCATCCGCACGGCGTTCGCGGCCCGGCGCGTCGACTGCGGCGACGCCGTGCTCGCGACGACAGCCAGCTTCGGCGTCGTCGGCGTGGATTTCGGCGCCGGCGCGGCCGTCACGCCGCAAGCGCTGATCGCCGTCGCGGACGAGCTGATGTACGACGCCAAGCGCACCGGCCGCAATCGCGTCTGCGCACGCCAGCTGGCGCCCAGCATCGGACGCGCGGCGTAGCACGGCCGGAACGGCGATAATCGCCACGATGAGCGCTTCCCTACCCCACCTGCAATCCCATTACGACGCGATGTGGGACCGTGCCTGGCCCGCCGTCGCGCGCGGCGACGTCGAATGCGATCCGCACCTGACCGGCGGGCTCGATCCGCGCCGCGGCATCAGCCTGATCGCGCGCCCCGACCCGGCGCTGGCGGCGCGCCTCGCGGACCTGCAGGACCGGCTGGCCGACGCCGACCCGCACCAGTACCGCCAACCTCTGTCCGACCTGCACATGACGGTGCTGTCGCTGTTCACCGTCACCGAACATTGCGGGCCGCACCTGGCGCGCCGCGCCGACTACGCGAAAGTCGTGCGCGCCGCCGTGGCCGGCATGCCCGCGTTCGACGTCGACCTGGCCGGCATCACCACGTCGCGTGGCGCCGTGCTGGTCCGCGGCGTGCCCCGCGACGACACACTGGAACGGCTGCGCACGCGCCTGCGCGACGCGCTCAACGTGTGCGGGCTGGGTGCCGGACTCGACCAGCGCTACCGGCTCGTGACGGCGCACGTGACGGTGCTGCGCTTCGTGACACCGCCCGCCGATCCGCCCCGTCTCGCCGCGACGTTGGCCGCGTTGCGCGACCTGCCGCTCGGCACGATGCGTGTGGATACGCTGGAACTCGTCGTCAACGACTGGTATATGTCGAGCGCGGCACTGGAACCCATCGAAAAATTTGCTCTGCCGTAGGGTGGGGTGTTTGATGCCGGGGGCATCAAACACGCGCCCACGCGGACGTTCGCTATGTGGCTACGCTAAGCGTCGCACGCCCCGTTCGCACGATGCAGCGTGACGGTGTGCGTCCCCGCCGCCCGCGCCCGCAACTGGCCGCAGCCGCCATCGACGTCCTGCCCGGCCGAATCGCGCAGCTTCGTCAGCACGCCGCGCTCGAACAGCCAGGCCGCAATCGCGCGCGACTTCTCCCAGCCAGGCCTTTGAAACGGCAAGCCGGGATTCGTGTTGTAGGGAATCATGTTCAGCACGGCATACTTGCCGCGCAAGAGATCGACCAGCGCCTCGAGTTCGTCCGCGCCATCGTTCACACCGTCCAGCAACGTCCACTGGTACTGGATCGGATAGCCGGTCAGCCGGGCGTAGCGTTCGCCCTCGTCGACCAGCTCGCGTGCCGTGAAGCGCGGTGCGCGCGGCAGCAGGCGTGCGCGCAGGTCGGGTTTCGTCGTGTGCAGCGACAGCGCCAGCGCCGGCTTCACGCGGCCGGCAGGCAGGCGCTCGAACACGCGCGGATCGCCCACCGTCGAGAACACGAGGTTCTTGTGCGCGATATTGCCTTCGATGCCCAGCAGGTCGATGGCTTCCAGCACATTGTCGAGGTTGTGCGCGGGCTCGCCCATGCCCATGAACACGACCTTCTTGACGGGCCGCAGCCGGCGCGCCAGCACGACCTGCGCGACGATCTCGCCGCTCGTCACTTGCCGTATCAAGCCGCTTTGTCCCGTCATGCAGAACTGGCAGCCGACGGCGCAACCGACCTGGCTCGACACGCACACGCCATCGCGCGGCAGGAGCACGGTTTCCACCGTCTGCCCGTCGGCGAGGCCGACGAGCAGGCGCGCCGACCCGTCGTCGGCCGGGTGCGTGCTGAGCACCCGCGCGAGCGCGTCCAGCTCGACGTCCAGCTGCGACAGTGCTTCGCGCACGGGCTTCGGCAGGAAATCGTCGGGACGGCGGCGGCCGCGGTCGTGGTCCATCACGCGGACCCAGTCGCGCAGCACGCGGTCTACGTGCAGCGGCTGGGCGCCGAGGTCGCGCAGGCGCGCGCGGATCGTTTCAATTCTCATGGGTTCAGTAGGGTGGCGCACCCCGTGCCCACCCTACAAATCAATCGTTCTTGACGACGATCGTCGGAAACTTCGCCGACATGTCCTTGGCCTGCTCCGCCACCTTGACGGCGACCTTGCGCGCGATGTCCTTGTAGATCGCGGCCACGGCACCGTCCGGTTCCGCGACGACGGTCGGCGTGCCGGAATCGGTCTGTTCGCGGATCGACAGCTGCAGCGGCAGCTTGCCGAGGAAGTCGACGTGGAAGTCGGCGCACATCTTCTCGCCGCCGCCCTGGCCGAAGATCGCCTCGACGTGGCCGCAGTTCGAGCAGATGTGGGTGCTCATGTTTTCCACGACGCCGACGATCGGGATGCCGACCTTCTCGAACATCTTGAGGCCCTTGCGCGCGTCCAGCAGGGCGATGTCCTGCGGCGTCGTGACGATCACGGCGCCCGTGACCGGGACCTTCTGCGACAGCGTCAGCTGGATGTCACCCGTGCCCGGGGGCATGTCGACGATCAGGTAGTCGAGGTTGCGCCAGTTCGTCTGCTCCAGCAATTGCTGCAGCGCCTGCGTGACCATCGGGCCGCGCCACACCATCGGCTCGTCCGGATCGATCATGAAGCCGATCGACGACACCTGCACGCCGTGGTTTTCCAGCGGCTCCATCGTCTTGCCGTCCAGGCTTTGCGGACGGCCGGTCACGCCCAGCATCATCGGCTGCGACGGGCCGTAGATGTCGGCGTCGAGCAGGCCCACCGACGCGCCTTCGGCCGCGAGGGCCAGCGCCAGGTTGACGGCGGTCGTCGACTTGCCGACGCCGCCCTTGCCGGACGCGACGGCGATGATGTTCTTCACGTTCGGCATCACCTTCAGGCCGCGCTGGACGGCATGCGACAGGATCTTGCTCGTGACGTTCACGCTGACGTTGTCGACACCGGGAAGCTTGCGCAACGCATCGACGACGGACGCGCGGATGCCCGCGACCTGGCTCTTCGCCGGATAGCCGAGCTCGATGTCGAGGGCGACGTTGCCGCCATCGACCTGGACGTTCTTGACGGACTTGGAAGTGACGAAATCTTTATTGGTATTGGGATCGACGACAGCGGCCAGCGCGGCCTTGACGTCTTCAAGCGTGATGCTCATTAGGTTCTCCGGATGTGATACGCAAGTTTAGCGCAAAACCGGGTAACGACTGTTGCCAGGCTGGCAAATGGGCAAAGTACCCCCTGCGCGTTTGGGGTCATCCGCTGGTAAAATGCCTTTTTTCCTAGACACCTCAACCTTCGACCATGACACGCAAGCTGTTCGTCACCACCGCCCTGCCCTACGCCAACGCTGCCTTCCACATCGGCCACATGATGGAGTACATCCAGGCCGACATCTGGGTCCGCTTCCAGCGAATGCAGCGCGACGCCGGTACGCAGCGCGTGGTGCACTTCGTCGGCGCCGACGACACGCATGGCACGCCGATCATGATCGCCGCCGAGAAGGAAGGCGTGACGCCGCAGGAATTCGTCGCGAAGATCGCGGCCGGCCGCGCGCAATACCTGGACGGCTTCCACATCGCGTTCGACAACTGGCATTCCACCGACTCGCCGGAAAACGTCGACCTGTCGCAGAGCATCTACCGCCGCCTGCGCGACAACGGCCTGATCTACACGAAGACCGTCGACCGCTTCTACGACACGGCCAAGGGCATGTTCCTCGCCGACCGCAATATCAAGGGCGAGTGCCCGGTCTGCCACGCGAAGGACCAGTACGGCGACAACTGCGAAGTGTGCGGCGCCGCATACCAGCCCACCGAGCTGATCAACCCGTACTCCGTCTTCACGGGCTCGACGCCGATCCTGAAGCCGTCCGAACAATACTTCTTCAAGCTGTCCGACCCGCGCTGCTTCCAATTCCTCAAGGAGTGGCTGAACACGCCGGGCCGCCTGCAGCCGGAGATGGTCAATAAGGTGTCGGAATGGCTGGGCGAGAACGGCGAAAAGCTGGCCGACTGGGACATCTCGCGCGACGCCCCGTATTTCGGCATCCCGATCCCGGACGCGCCCGGCAAGTTCTTCTACGTGTGGCTGGACGCGCCAGTCGGCTATCTCGCGAGCCTGAAGAATTACTTCGAGAAGAAAGGCATCGACTACGAGGCCTTCCTGAACGATCCGGCGGCCGAGCAGGTGCACTTCATCGGCAAGGACATCGTGTCGTTCCACCTGCTGTTCTGGCCGGCGATGCTGAATTTCTCGGGGCACCCGATCATCGACAAGCTGAAGGTCAACGTCCACGGCCACCTGACCGTGAACAACGAAAAGATGTCGAAGTCGCGCGGCACCGGGATCTCGCCGCTGCGCTACCTCGATCTGAAGATGAATCCGGAATGGCTGCGCTACTACCTCGCGTTCAAGCTGAACGCCAAGGTCGAAGACCTGGACTTCACGGGCGAGGACTTCGTCGCGCGCGTGAACAGCGACCTGATCGGCAAATACGTGAACATCGCCAGCCGCTGCGCCGGCTTCATCGCCAAGCGCTTCGACGGCAAGCTGGCCTCGACCTTGTCCGACGATGCGAAACAATGGATCGCGCGCGCGCTGAACGGCGAACACGGTGAGCGCCAGGCGTCGATCGCGGCGAACTTCGAAGCGCGCGAATTCGGCAAGGCGCTGCGCGAGATCATGGAAGTGGCCGACGTCGCGAACCGCTACGTCGACGAGAACAAGCCGTGGATCCTGGCGAAAGACGAGACGAAGACGGCCGAGCTGCACGACGTGTGCACGGCGGCGCTGATCCTGTTCCGCCAGTTGACGATCCTGCTGTCGCCCGTACTGCCGCACGTGGCCGCGCAGGTGCGCGCCTTCCTCGGCGACGACGCGTACTCGTGGGACGACACCCAGGGCGAACGTGTGACCGCCCCGCTGCTGGGCCGCACGATCAACGCGTACAGCCACCTGATGCAGCGCGTGGACGCCAAGATGGTCGAGGACTTGTTCGACAAGCCGGCGCCGGCCGCTACTCCCGCAGCCGAAACTGCGGTGACGACCGCTGAACCGGCAGCGCCTGCTGCCGCGGTGGCGACCGCCGAAGCGTCCGACATCGAGCCCCTGGCGCCGGAAATCTCGATCGACGACTTCACCAAGATCGACCTGCGCGTGGCGAAAATCGTCAATTGCGAGCACGTGGAAGGTGCCGGCAAGCTGCTGCGCCTCACGCTGGATGTGGGCGAAGGCCGCTATCGTAATGTGTTCTCGGGTATCAAGTCGGCCTACCAGCCGGAGCAATTGATCGGCAAGCTGACGGTGGTCGTCGCCAACCTGGCGCCGCGCAAGATGAAGTTCGGCGTGTCGGAAGGCATGGTGCTGTGCGCGTCGGCCCAGGACGAGAAGGCGAATCCGGGCCTGTACCTGCTCGAGCCGGTGAGTGGCGCACAGCCCGGCATGAGGATCCGCTGACAAGCTGTGCCAGTAGGGAGCCCACCGAACGTATGCGCTGCGGCAATGCATGGTGGGCACAGTGTGCCCACCCTACTAATTTGCGCTTACCGACATAGGTCCTACGGGCGTATCGCGCATTACCGTTGCCAGGCTGACACCATTTTTCGTGGACGGGTAGCAGTATAATGCGCTGTTTTTAGAAAAATAGGGCGCAGGTAATGTCCCGACGTCCATCCTCCACACTTTAGAGTAGTAGCGACTAATATGACCGAATACAAAGCCCTGAGGCACATCCCCCAAGCGAAGCTGTTCCGCCAAGGCGACGTCTTCGTCCTGTTCGGCGAACTGTTCGGCCGCGGCTATGTGAACGGCCTGATCGACGAGGCGCGCGCCGCCGGCATGACGATCCTCGGCATCACCGTCGGCCGCCGCAACGACGACGGCACCCTGCGCGCCCTGACGCCGGAAGAACACGCGGAAGCGGAAGCGAAGCTGGGCGGCCGCATCATCAACGTGCCCCTGATGGCCGGTTTCGACATGGACGCGCCCCCGGGCGAGCAGAATCCGACCGAGATGCTGTCCGGTATTACCCTCAAGAGCTGGCAAGAAGACAAGCTGGACTGGACGAAGATCGACGCCTGCCGCACCGCCGGCGTGAAGCGCTTCACGGAGTCCGCCCAGGCCGTCATGGCCGAGATCGACAAGCTGATCCCGGACGGCGCCAACGTGTTCTTCGCACACACGATGGCCGGCGGCATCCCGAAGATCAAGGCATTCCTCGCCATCGCCAACCGCATCTATAAAGGCCGTGGCGACCGCTTCATGTCGTCGCGCGCCCTGCTCGACAGCGACCTGGGCAAGCTGATCCTGATGAACTTCGACGAAGTGTCGGCGAACACGCTGAAATACCTGATCGACGCCTCGGCCGGCATCCGCGCGCGCGTGGAAGCCAAGGGCGGCCAGGTGCGCTACACGGCGTACGGCTACCACGGCACCGAGATCCTGATCGGCGACGAATACATGTGGCAGACCTACACGAACTACACGCAGGGCTACGCCAAGATGCGCCTGGAGTCGATCGCCACCGCCGCGTGGGCCCAGGGCATCGCCGCCACCGTGTTCAACTGCCCGGAAATCCGCACGAACTCGTCCGACATCTTCGTGGGCGTCGAACTGTCGCTGTTCCCTCTGTTGCTCGCGTTGAAAAAAGAAGGTGGTGGCGCGTGGGCGCAGCAACAATGGGACATCTGCCAGGGCCTGCTGGGCGAAGGCGTGTCGCTGCAATCGATCCTGGACAAGCTGGAAGCCTATCTGCAGACGGCCACCAGCGCCACGTTCCGCAACTTCGACGCCTGGCCGATGGACAACACGCCGGAACTGGCCGACCTGATGATCGGCACGTCCGACGAAATCACGTCGCTGCACACGGACAAGAAGGCACTGATCACGGACCACCTGTCCGCGCTCGTGCTGGAAGGCACGGGCCCGCTGATGTTCCACGGCGCCGCGGAAAAGATCGCGCCCGTGCTGTGGCTCAACCACGACATCATCGCGCGCCAGCTCAATGCACTGCACACGCAAGGCTAACTCAGAGTATCATTCCTTGTTTTTATGACGCGGCGGTTCCCGATAAACGGGGCCGCCGTTTGTACGACCTGCCTAGATAAGCCATGAAACACACCCAGTACGAATCCGAGCACACCAAGTTCATCAAGCAACTGAAGGAACAGACCCCGGGCATGGAAGAGCGCCAGCAGGCCGGCCGCTCCCTCCTGTGGGACAAGGCGCCGCTGTCGCTGGACGAGCAGCGCCGCATCGACGAGTCGCGTATCCGCCAGCAGGCCTACGTGTACCAGACGAAGTACTGATCCAACGGAACCTTTCCGAGGCCGACGACGATGGTGCCCGCGCAGGCGACGCCCGAAGGGCACGCCGATCCCGAGGCGGGCGACGGCACCACGCCTGGCGATGCGCATGCGGACGCCACCATCGCGCGCCTGTACGGCGAACCGCTGCTGCACCTGCCCACCGACCTGTACATCCCGCCCGATGCGCTTGAGATCTTTCTCGACGCGTTCGAAGGTCCGCTCGACCTGCTCCTGTACCTGATCCGCAAGCAGAACTTCAACATCCTGGACATCCCGATGGCCCAGGTCACGTTGCAGTACCTGGAATACGTCGAGCAGATCCGCAAGACCAACCTGGAACTGGCGGCGGAATACCTGCTGATGGCGGCGATGCTGATCGAGATCAAGTCGCGCATGCTGCTCCCGAAGCGCGTCGACACCCTCGTCGAGGAAGCGGAAGACCCGCGCGCGGAGCTGGTGCGGCGCCTGCTGGACTATGAACAGATCAAGCTGGCCGCGCAGCAGGTCGGCGCCCTGCCCCAGCTGGACCGCGACTTCCTGCGTCCGCAATTGCCGATCGAGCAAGCGCCGGGCCCGATCCTGCCGCACGTCGATCCGCACGACCTGCAGCGCGCCTGGATGGACGTGCTGCGGCGCGCGAAGCTGACGCAGCACCACCGCATCGGGCGCGAGGAATTGTCCGTGCGCGAGCATATGTCCGCGATCCTGCGCACCTTGCAGTCGGCCCGCTTCGTGGAATTCTCGGAATTGTTCGGCGGCCAGGCGACCGTGCCCGTCGTCGTCGTGCACTTCGTCGCCATGCTCGAACTGGCGAAAGAAACTTTAATCGAAATCACCCAGGCCGAACCTTTCGCCCCCATCTACGTGCGGCTCGCCTATTCGCCGGCCTGACGTTTCTAACAAGCAATTGACACCATGAAAATCATCTCCACCATTGACGAACTGCGCGACCAGCTGCGCGGCCAACTGCGCACCGCCTTCGTGCCGACGATGGGCAATCTGCACGAGGGCCACTTGTCGCTGATGCGTCTTGCGCGCCGTCATGGCGACCCCGTCGTCGCCTCGATCTTCGTCAACCGCCTGCAGTTCGGCCCGAACGAGGATTTCGAGAAATACCCGCGCACGTTCGAAGCGGACGTCGCCAAGCTGGAGAAGGAAGGTGTGTACGTGCTGTTCGCGCCCACCGAGAAAGACCTGTATCCTGAACCGCAGGAATACCGTGTACAGCCGCCGGACGACCTGGGCGGCATTCTGGAAGGCCATTTCCGCCCGGGCTTCTTCAACGGCGTGTGCACCGTCGTGACGAAGCTGTTTTCCTGCGTGCAGCCGCGCGTGGCGGTGTTTGGTAAAAAGGATTACCAGCAGCTCATGATTGTCCGCAACATGGCGCGCCAGTTCGCGCTGCCGACGGAAATCATCGGTGCCGAGACGTTCCGCGCCGACGACGGCCTTGCGCTGTCGTCGCGCAACGGTTACCTGAGCACGGCGGAACGTGCGGAAGCGCCGTTCCTGTACCAGACGCTGCAATACGTGGCGGAACGCAGCCGCGCCGGCCACGCCGACCTCGTCGCGCTGGAACGCGATGCGATGGAACGCCTCGCCGGACACGGCTGGCAGCCCGACTATGTGTCGATCCGCAAGCGCATGAACCTGCAGGCGCCCAGCCGCGAGGAATACGAAGCGGGCGCACCGCTCGTCGTCTTGGCCGCAGCCAAACTCGGTGCGACGCGTTTGATCGATAATCTTGAAATCTGACTCTAAACGTTCCTTTGTTGCAAATACGCTGTAGGAATTGACAACACTTCTTGTTAGACTCGTGATTTGGCTTTTTACCCAATCCACGTAAAAAGAAGGAGTAGCGCTTTGACTGACCTTTCAATGCCGCTCATGCGTAAGGGTCCACCCAACCTGGCGGACGCCATCGACCGGATCAAACCCGATTCCGGTTTCCATGAAATGCGCGACCCGTTCGACATCGGCGACGCGTTGACGTCGCTCGCCCTCAGCGGCGAGGCCGTCACCGTCTATCGGCGCGGCCAGGACTTCGTCATGGCACGTATCGACAGCGTCGATCCGGAGGGAAAGGTCTTCACGCTCGATCTGGCCGAGCCGGGCGCCGCGCTGCACGGCAAGGTCGTGTTCGTCGCGGCCCTCAGCGGCAACGCGAAGATCCAGTTCGAACTCGACGCGGAAGCCAGCGTCATCGCCGCGCGTCCCGACCTGCTGCAATTCCCGCTGCCGGAAGCCTGCCAGGTGCTGAACCGGCGCGCGGAGCCCCGGCTCGAATCTCCGCTCGGCATGAATTACGGCGCCCGTTTCGCGTTGATGGGCAAGGTCTTCGAAATGCCCCTGTACGATTTTTCGCGCGGCGGCGTCGGCTTGCGCGCGACGCCGGAACAGGCAATGGAACTGTACGTGGGAAAGAAAGTGGACGGCGTCCAGCTGGAAATGGGCGGCTCGCTCGTCGTCACGGCCGACCTGGAAGTACGCCTGCTGCGGCCGTTCCGCACCTTCCTGCTGGGCCAGCAGGTGCAGGTCGGTTGCCGCATCTCGAACATCTCCATGCAAATGCACCAGACGTTGGGGCGTGCCGTGGAGAAGATGCAGAAGCGCAGGTAAGCCGATCCCGGCAAATGAAAAACGGCCCGTCGCGGGCCGTTTTTCATGGATGCCGTCGCGAGCTCACGCCGCCACGTTCTGCGCCCACGCAAGCGCCGACAGATGCGCCTTGTTGACGTCGTACGGGCTGATCGCTAGCGACGCCGCCAGCGATGCGACGAGGTCGGAGTCGAGTTCGCACGCCTCCGCCAGCGCCAGATATGGCCCGTACTTGCCTTCGCGGCCCAGCAAGGCACTGACGACCTCGGTCGGCAGCTGGATCGTGTCCAGCACTTCCGCCATCGGCAAGCCCAGCAGCCGGTCCAGCAGCGAGAACATGCCCGCGACGAACAGATGCTCACCTTCGCCGCGCGGCAGGCTCGTCAGACCCAGCAATTCGCACAGGCGCGCGCGCACGACGGCCGTTTCCATCAGCACCGGCGAGTAGCCGCTGCTGCTCGCCGTGGCCAGCAGCAGCACGAGCCAGCGGTACAGCGGCGCATAGCCCAGCATGGCGATGGCCTGGCGCAGCGATTGGATGTCGCGGCCCGCGCCGAAGCCGGCCGAGTTGATGAAGCGCAGCAGCTTATAGATCAGTGCCGGGTCGCGCTTCAGGACGGCCTCGATCTTCGGCACGTCCTCGTTGTTCTGCACCATCTGCATCAATTGCAGGATGATGGTCTGCGCGGGGTTCATGCCCTTGACGGCATTGCCCGGCCGCGGCGTCAGGTGCAGCTTGCCGACGAAGGCATCGAGGCCCAGCGCGGCGCAGGCGTCGAAATCCTGCCACGTCGACACGGGACGTCCGACCATGCGCAGCGCCGACTGCTTCGCCGCGGCATAGGTGCGCGCCTGCGCGGCCACGTCGGCGCCCGTGAAGCGCACTTCCGCGAAAGACGCGAACGGCGCCAGGTTCTTGCCCAGCAGCGTGAGATCGGCGCCGCGGATCGCGATGCCGACGCCACCGGCGCGCAGCGCCTGCACGGCGGCGCGCGTATCCGTGTTCGCCAGGTCGCGCACGCGCAGCGACAGCACGGTGCGCTCCGGCGGGAGCGCGTGCAGCGCGTCCAGCGACAGCATCGCGGGCACCGCGTCGAGGAACAGGATCTTGTCGCGCAGCAGCCAGCCCTGCTCGTCGTCGACCACGTGTTCCGCGACGAAGGCGACCAGGCTTTCGAGATCGGCGTCGCTGATCGTCTGGCCGTCGCGTTGCTGCCAGCAGAGCTCGTAGCCGATCACGCGCTGCTTCGGATCAAGCAAGGGTTCACGGACGATGAAATTGGTCTGGTGCATGTCTTGAAACGATCGCCGAGTGAAATGAAACAGCGGCGGCACCGGCCGCCGCGACGGGATCAGAAACCGAGGCTGTCCAGCAGGTCGTCGACCTGGCCCTGGTCGGCAACGACGTCGCTATTGCCTTCCGGCTTGATCTGCGGACCGTTCAGCAGGCCATTGTCGAGCTCGCGCTTGATCTCGCTGGGGGCGAAATCGACGAGCACTTGCACCAGCTGCTTTTCCAGGTTCTGGGCGATGCCCGTGATGCGCGAGATCACCTGGCCGGTCAGGTCCTGGAAGTCCTGGGCCATCATGATGTCCATCAAATGGGACTTCGTGGCGGTAGCGGCGTCGCGCGATTCCGCGAGGCTCGCGACCGTGCGCTCGGCCAACGAACGCCATGGGGCGTTGCCATTGGCCGGATCGGCCAGCAGCGCCTGCCAGGAACGGGTCAGTTCGGCGGCGCGGTCATCGATGCCGTCTTGCAGCGGATTGGCGGCATCGGTCGCATCGAGCACACGCTTGGCCGATTGCTCGGACAGCCGGACCACGTAATCGAGGCGGTCGCGCGCATCGGGGATGTCGCTGGCCGCCTTTTCGATCAATTTGTCCAGGCCCAGCCCGCGCAGGTTTTCGTGCAGTGCGCGGGTCATGTGCCCGATCCGGCTCAGGACCTCGTCTGGCGAAGTCGAGTCGGCGGTGTACTCGGTCATTTACGCGGCCTTTTCCATCTTTTCGAAAATCTTGTTCAGCTTTTCGTCCAGGGTGGCTGCGGTGAACGGCTTCACGACGTAGCCGTTGGCGCCCGCTTGCGCCGCCGCGATGATGTTTTCCTTCTTGGCTTCGGCGGTCACCATCAGCACCGGCAGCTTGGCCAGCGCGGGATCGGCACGGATGTTCTGCAGCATCGTCAGGCCGTCCATGTTCGGCATGTTCCAGTCGGACACGACGAAATCGAACTGTTCGCTGCGCAGCTTGGCCAGTGCCTGGACACCGTCTTCCGCTTCGTCGACATTGCTGTAACCCAGTTCTTTCAGCAGATTCTTGACGATGCGTCGCATCGTCGAAAAATCGTCAACAACCAGGAAACGCATCTTAGGATCAGCCATGAAATACTCCGTTGTTTCTGTAACTCGTTGATGAGGGTTCGCTCAACCGGATGCCGGTTGCAAGCCTCTTGTACATGTTGGTAGGTTCGGCACTGCGATACAAGCTAAAGGATAGCATTTTTGTTGCTCTACGGCGATAAAACCGCAGTGAATGCATCGTACGCGGATCAAACGCGCAACGCCCGGCCCCCGTGCGTTGCCAGATGGCCAAGCACGAGGCCCGGCAGCGCCGCCAGCGAGGCCACCTCGTGGGAGGCGCCGATGGCGATCGCTTCGCGCGGCATGCCGAACACGACGCACGAGGCTTCATCTTGCGCGAAATTGTAAGCGCCCGCGTTCTTCATCTCCAGCATACCCTGTGCACCGTCTTTTCCCATGCCCGTTAGGATCACGCCGACGGCGTTCTTGCCGGCCGCCTGGGCCGCCGAGCGGAACAGCACGTCGACGGATGGGCGGTGGCGGTTGACGGGTTCGCTCTGCTCGATCTTGGTCATGTAGTTCGCGCCGGAACGCGTGAGCAGCAGGTGCGAGTGGCCCGGTGCGATGTAGGCATGGCCGGGCAACACGCGTTCGTTGCCGGCCGATTCCACGACGCTGATCTTGCACAGCGAATCGAGGCGGCGCGCAAACGACGTGGTAAAACCTTCCGGCATGTGCTGGGCGATCAGGATGCCGGGGCAGTCGGACGGCATCTGCATGAGGAATTCACGGATGGCTTCCGTGCCGCCCGTCGAGGCGCCGATGATGATCAGCTTTTCCGACGACGTCAGCGGGCTGCGCAGTTGCGGCAGCGGCGAGGGGCTTGCGGCGCCCGGCGCCTGCACGGTGCGCGCCTTGACGCGGGCGCGCGCCGTGGCGCGGATCTTGTCGGCGATGAGTTCCGTGTATTCGCGCATGCCGCTCTGGATCGAGATCTTGGGTTTCGTCACGAAATCGACGGCGCCCAGTTCCAGCGCGCGCATCGTGATCTCGGAGCCGCGCTCCGTCAGCGACGACACCATCAGCACGGGCATCGGGCGCAGGCGCATCAGTTTTTCGAGGAAGTCGAGACCGTCCATTTTCGGCATCTCGACGTCGAGGGTCAGCACGTCCGGGTTCGTGCGCTTGATCAGCTCGCGCGCGACGAGGGGATCGGGCGCGACGCCGACGACTTCCATGTCCGGTTGCGAGTTGACGATCTCCGTCATCACGCTGCGGATCAGTGCGGAATCGTCGACGATCACTACTTTGATCTTGGTCATTGCTTAGGCCTTTCTCTTCAGAACAGGTCGACGTCGCCCGCGACGGGGGTGACCTTGAGGCGGCTGGCGTAGGCGAGTTCCCGCTTCGCCAGAGTATCGTTATGGGTTTGCATCAGTTTCTTGACGAGCACCTTGCCCGTGCGCGGGAAAAAATACACCTTGCGCGGATAGATGTCGTTCAAGTCCTCGGCGAGCACGGGGATGCGTTCCGTCTTGAGGAAGTTGATGACGAAGGCGGCATTGCGTTCGCCCACGTTCATCGCCGAAAAGCCGCGCAGCACGGCGCCGCCGCCGAACACTTTCGCTTCCAGGTTCTCGCGCCGCGCGCCCGCCTTCAGCAGGTCGTTGATCAGCACTTCCATCGCATACGTGCCATAGCGCATCGAGGCCGACACCGGGTTGCCGGGGTCGCCGCCGTCCGGCAGCATGAAGTGGTTCATGCCCCCGAGGCCCTTGACGCGGTCGCGCACGCACGCGGACACGCACGAGCCGAGCACCGTCACGATCAGCATGTCCTTCGCGGTGTAGTAGTACTCGCCGGGCAGGATCTTGGCCGCGTCGCAGTCGAACGTGCGGTCGTAATAGACATTGGTGGCGAATTGGCTGTTCGTATCCATGGGGTGTGATGGGCGTCAGCCGTGGCTTAATTCATAGACCGTCTTGCCGCGCAGGCGCAGCACGTCGGACACGTACAGGAAGTTCTCGGAATGGCCGGCGAACAGCAGCGCGTCGGGCTTCATCAGCGGCACGAAGCGCGACAGGATCTTGCGCTGCGTGGCCTTGTCGAAGTAGATCATCACGTTGCGGCAGAAGATCGCGTCGAACGGGCCCTTGACGTCCCAGCCGTCGGCCAGCAGGTTCAGCTGGCGGAACGTGATCAGCTGGCGCAGCTCCGGGCGCACGCGCACGAGGCCTTCCTGGGCGCCCTTCCCCTTCAGGAAAAAACGGCGCAGGCGTGCCTGCTCCATCTTGTCGACCCGCTCGATCGGATACACGCCGGCACTCGCGGTGGCCAGCACGTTCGTGTCGATGTCGGTGGCGATGATCTGGACAGGGGGCGTGAGCGTATCGAACGCCTCGCACACGGTCATCGCGATCGAATACGGTTCCTCGCCGGTGGAGCTGGCCGAGCACCAGATCGTCAGCGGTGCGCCAGCGTGCGCGGCGCGCGCCTTCAGCGCATGTTCGGCCAGCAGCGGGAAATGGTGCGCCTCGCGGAAGAACGACGTCAGATTCGTCGTCAGCGCGTTCGTGAACGATTCCCACTCGGCCGGCATGCGGCCCGCTTCCAGCGCGTCGAGGTAGGACGCGAACGAGGCGATGCCGTTCGCGCGCAGGCGGCGCGCGAGGCGGCTGTAGACCATTTCCTGCTTGCTGTCGGCCAGCGAGATGCCGGCACGCTCGTAGATCAGGCCGCGCACGCGCTCGAAATCGGCACGGGTGAAGTCGAACTCCTTGCCCGTCTCGTGCTTGGTGACCTGCTTCGTCGTATTGGGCGGCACGTTCATTACCATGGGTTGCGTGAAGTCTGCGGACCGCGTACGGTCCGGGTGTTTCCCTTGCGCCGCGCTGCGTGTCTTATGCTGCCAAGCGGTCCATCAGGCCCATCTCGCTGGATGACATCAGCTTGTCGATGTCGATCAGGATGAGCATGCGTTCGTCGACGGTGCCGAGGCCGGTCAGGTAATCGGAGTTGAACGCGGAGCCCATCTCCGGCGCCGGCTTGATCTGGTCCGGCGTCAAGGTGGTCACGTCCGACACGCTGTCCACGACCATGCCCATGATGCGGCCGCCGATGTTCAGGATGATCACGACGGTGAACTGGTCATACGTCGGCGTGCCCAGGTTGAACTTGATGCGCATGTCCACCACGGGGATGATGATGCCGCGCAGGTTGATGACGCCCTTGATGAATTCGGGTGCATTGGCGATGCGGGTCACGGTCTCGTAGCCGCGGATCTCCTGCACCTTCAGGATGTCGATGCCGTATTCCTCGGAGCCGAGGGTGAAGGCGAGGTATTCGCTGCCGCTGCCGTCGTGGGCATCGGTCGGCTTGTTCGTCGGTTGAGTGGACATGTCGGTTCCTTATCGGAGCAAATGGTACGGTTGATGCATTTAAAAAACGACGGATTCGTCGGACAGCTGGCGTGACGAGCGCAGCAGCGCGCCCACGTCCAGGATCAGCGCCACGCCGCCATCGCCGAGGATGGTGGCGCCGGAGATGCCGGCCACCTTGCGGTAGTTCGCCTCCAGGTTCTTCACGACGACCTGCTGCTGGCCGACCAGTTCGTCGACGAACAGCGCGGCCTTGCGGCCTTCCGCCTCGAGGATCACGAGAATGCCCTCGCACGGGTCGGTGATGCGCGGCTCGATGTTGAACATCTGGTACAGCGGGATCAACGGCAGGTATTCGCCACGCACCTTCACCACGCGGCCCTGGCCCGCGATCTCCTTGACGTCGGCGCGCGCCGGCTGCAGCGACTCCACGACGAAGCCCAGCGGCAGGATGTAGATCTCTTCGCCGCTGCGGATCGACATGCCGTCCAGGATGGCCAAGGTCAGGGGCAGCGAGATCAGGATCGTCGTCCCGAAGCCGCGCGCGGAACGGATGTCGATGGTGCCGCCCAGCGCCTGGATATTGCGCTTGACGACGTCCATGCCGACACCGCGGCCGGAGACGTCCGTAACGACGTCCGCCGTCGAGAAGCCTGGTGCGAAGATCAGCTGCCAGACGTCGGCGTCGCTCATGTTGTCGGACACGGCCAGGCCGTTCTCCTTGGCCTTGGCGAGGATGCGTTCGCGGTTCAGGCCACCGCCGTCGTCCGCGACTTCGATCACGATGTTGCCGCCCTGGTGCGCGGCGGACAGGAACAGGCGTCCCGATTCCGACTTGCCGGCGGCCACGCGCGCGGCGGGCAGCTCGATGCCGTGGTCGATCGAGTTGCGCACGAGGTGCGTGAGCGGGTCGACGATGCGCTCGATCAGGCCCTTGTCCAGTTCCGTCGCGGCGCCGTTCGTGATGAAGTCGACCTTTTTGCCCAGCTTGCCGGCCAGGTCGCGCACCATGCGCGGGAAGCGCGAGAACACGAAGTCCATCGGCATCATGCGGATCGACATGACGGCCTCCTGCAGGTCGCGCGTGTTGCGCGTCAGCTGCGAGACGGACGCCAGCAGGCGCTGGTGCACCATCGGATCGAGGCCATCGCTGCGCTGCTCGATCATGGCCTGCGTGATCACGAGTTCGCCCACGAGGTTGATCAGCTGGTCGACCTTCTCGATCGACACGCGGATCGACGACGATTCGCCGCCCTGCCCGTGGCCGCCTTCGGCAGTCTTCTTGGCGGCCTTCTTCTCGGCCGCCACTTCGGTGATCTCGATCGGTTCCGGCCGCGCCGGGGCCGGTGGCGGCGCCTCGGCCACGATGCCGGCTTCGAGGCGGATCTGTTCGATCGGCTGGAAGAAACCGTAGCCCAGTTCGTCCTCCGACGGGCCCGTGTCGGCGTCGAGCGGATCGGCGGGGTCGAAGAAGCCGTAGCCCTGCTCTTCCTCGATGCGCGCGCGGTCCGCCGCTTCGCGGGCACGCTGCTCGGGCGTCAGCGGCGGCGCTTCGAAAATCTTGAGGTCGCTCGGGTCGAGCACGAACGAGCAGATGGCGATGATGTCGTCCAGGCCCTCGTGCGTCATGATGATCAGCGCCGTGCGGCCCGCGGCGAGCGGCACGACGGACACGCGGCCCAGCAGGCCGAGCTCGTCCACGAGGGCGTCGACGTCGCGCTTGGCGAGGTCGGGCAGCTCGATCTTGTAGCGGTGTGCGCCTTCGGCGACTTGCTGCTTCTGTTCGGCGTGCAGGAACGACGGCACGGTCGGCTGGTGCGCCGGCGCGATCACGCCTTCGGACAGGTCGTGCAGCATCATGCGCACGTTCGCGACCGCTTCCTGGTCGACCTCCGCACCGTTGCGGTGGCCGTCGAGCTGCATCTTGAGGATGTCCTTGGCCGCCAGGAAGGCGTCCACGTGCTGCGCGGTGAGCGCCATCTCGCCCTTGCGGATGCGGTCGAGCAGGGACTCGAGCACGTGCGTCACTTCGCTCATGTCGCTCAGGCCGAACGTCGACGCCCCGCCCTTGATCGAATGGGCGGTACGGAAGATCGCGTTCAGGTCTTCCGGATCCGGCGTTGCGATGTCGACGGCCAGCAGCAGACGCTCCTTCTCGGCGAGCAGCTCTTCCGCTTCGTCGAAAAAGACCTTGTAAAACTGGCTGATGTCGATGGTCATGTCAAATTTCCGTCTGGTGCGATCGGCGTGGCGCCCGGCGGGCGGTGGGCGTCACTTCCGATTCTTAGCCGATGACCTTCTTGACCACCTCGATCAGGCGCTGCGGATCGAACGGCTTCACGAGCCAGCCGTTGGCGCCGGCCGCGCGGCCTTTCGTCTTCATGTCCTCGGACGATTCGGTCGTGAGCATGAGGATCGGCGTCTTCTGGTAGCCGGGCAGGCCGCGCAGCGACTTGATCAGGGTGAGACCGTCCATCTTCGGCATGTTCTGGTCGGTCAGGACCAGGTCGACGGTCTGCAGCTTCGCCTTTTCCAGGCCATCCTGTCCGTCGACGGCTTCCACCACCTGGTAGCCGGCGGCCTTCAGGCTGAAAGCCACCATCTGGCGCAGGGAACTGGAATCGTCGACTGCGAGAATAGTTTTTGCCATCTTTTTGCTCCTGCTGTTTTTTCTGTATGCCGTTGTAGTCAGACGAGGTCAGAGCCCACCCGGAAATTCGGGCTCCGACCTCGTAGATTAGAATAATTCGACGTCGCCGCTCTCGAGGTGGCGCTGTTCGACCGACTTGCGCAGCATGCTGCGCAGCTCCAGCGACTGGATCGCCAGCGCCATGCTCACCTTGCCCAGGCGCTCGACGATCTCGTCGCCATCGCTCTCCGGCATGATGTCGTCGCCATGCTCGGACAGCGTCGTCAGGAAATCGCGCAAGCCCGTCACGCGGCGCAGCGTGCGGTCGAGCAGCTGGCTCGTCATGTCCTGGAACTGCATGCTCGTCACCGCCGCGTTCACGTGGCCCGCGATCTCGCCCGACATCCCCGTCAGGCAGGCGCTGTCCTCCGCGGTCGGCGCCTGGCCCGCCAGCAGGCGGTTGATCGCTTCCTGGCGCGCATCGACCACGTGGTGGATCGCCATGAAGCTGCTCGTCAGCTTCTCGACGGCTTCCTCCAGCAACAGCGTCGTCTGAACGAGGTCGGTCTCGACTTCGGACAGGTGGCGCCGGCCATGGTCGGACACGCCCGACAAGAGGCGCTTGACGTGTGAGCCGAGAATCTTTTTTCTTGTCGTCATAAAATCCCCCAAACTTCCCGCCCGTTATTGTTTCCCTGCCGGCGTCGCCGCCGGCTGCGCCAATCCACCACCCGTCGCCTCGGCCACGGCCTTCACCGCAGCGTCCGCGCTTTCGCCCGGCACGTCCAGCGGCGTGCCGTCGTGCAGCACGGCGTCCTCCGTCCGCTTGTTCATCACGAGGATACTGATGCGGCGGTTGATCGGGTTGAACGGATCGGCGCGGTCGAGGTGGACGGCCGAGCCGAGGCCCACCACGCGCAGGATTTTCGCATCCGACAGGCCGCCATGCACCAGCTCGCGACGCGAGGCATTGGCGCGGTCGGCCGACAGTTCCCAGTTCGTGTAGCCCGCCGGCGTCGAATACGGCGTCGAATCCGTATGGCCCGACAGGCCGATGCGGTTCGGCACGTCGTTCAGCACGAGGCCCAGCACATCGAGGATGTCGCGGGTGTACGGCTGCAGCTCGGCGCTCGCGGATGCGAACATGGGACGATTCTTTTCGTCGACGATCTGGATGCGCAGGCCTTCGCTCGTCACGTCCAGCAGCAACTGGTTCTTGTACTTGCGCAGCAGCGGATTGGCGTCGATCGTCTGCTGGATGCGCTGCTTCAGCTGTTCCAGGCGCGTCGCTTCCTCTTTCTCGAGGGCTTCGCGCGCGGCCTTCAGGTCCATCGATTTCCGGTTCGCTTCGATGTCGCCGTTCTTGACCTGGCCGTTGCGGCGCGTCAGGTCCTTGCCGCCGCCCTGCAGGATCGAATTGCTGTTGCCTGCGCCCGAGCCGCCCTGCATGGCGACCTTCAGCGGCGTCTTGAAGTATTGTGCGATGCCTTCCATGTCGCCCTTCGTCGTCGAGCCGAGCAGCCACATCAGCAGGAAGAACGCCATCATCGCCGTCACGAAGTCGGCGTACGCGATCTTCCAGGCGCCGCCATGATGGCCGTGGCCGCCCTTCTTGACGCGCTTGACGATGATGGGCCGCTGGCCTTCGTCAGCCATGCCGCACTCCCGCGCCGATGTGGATGTGTCGCACCATGTGTCGCACCGTTATTTGCTCTTGGCCTTCTTGATATGGTCCTCGAGTTCCGCGAAGGTCGGGCGCTCCGTCGAGTACAGCACCTTGCGGCCGAATTCGACGGCCAGCGCCGGGGCGTAACCGTTCAGGCTGGCCAACAGCGTCACTTTCACGGTCTGGAACATCTTCGTCGACTCCTCCAGCTTCTGTTCGAGCAAGCTGGACAGCGGACCGACGAAGCCGTACGCCAGCAGGATGCCGAGGAACGTACCGACCAGCGCGTGCGCGATCAGGATGCCCAGCTCGGCCGGCGGCAGGCCCACGGATTCCATCGTGTGCACGACGCCCATGACGGCCGCCACGATACCGAATGCCGGCAGGCCATCGCCCAGCTTCGCAATACATTGTGCCGGGACCGCACCTTCATGATGGTGGGTCTCGATCTCGTTGTCCATCAGGTTCTCGATCTGGAACGCGTCCATGTTGCCCGAAACCATCAAGCGCAGGTAATCGGTGATGAATTCGACAATGTGGTGGTCCGCCAGCACGGCCGGGTATTTCGAGAACACGGGGCTCTGCTCTGGGCTCTCGATGTCGCCTTCGATCGACATCAGGCCTTCCTTGCGCACTTTCGACAGCACGTCGAACAGCAGCGACATCAGCTCCATATACATCTCGCGCGTGTACTTGGAACCTTTGAACAAGGTGGGCAGCGCGGCGAGGGTCGCCTTCACGGCCTTCGGATTGTTGCCGACGAAGAAGGCGCCGAGCGCGGCGCCGCCGATCATGACGAGTTCCAGCGGCTGCCACAGCGCCGCCAGGTGACCGCCGTTCATCGCGAAGCCGCCGAACACGGCGGCGAGCACTACAACGTAACCAACAATGACAAACACGGGACTCCCGATGCGTGATTCCGGGACTGGCCCGGTTTGGATTCAAGTTGATGAATCCAAAGAGAAATATTTACGTAGGGAATTAGATTAGCTTGAGAATGGACCACGGGCAAGTAAAAGTGGCCCGGGCACCGTCAAAATTGCCAAAGATAGAGAATTTTCTTACTGTTAGTCGTCACAATGCGACGGTCGGGCATTCTGCCTGGAATATCGAATTCGTAACTTAACAGGATGCTACCGGGGCGCATTTCGCTCTCCGCCTTGCGCCACAGCCCTGCCATCGCGGCCGGTGACAGATAGGCGAACACCACGTCATAGTGACCAAAATTCAACGCTTCGTAATCGCCGAGCAGGAAGCGCGCCCGGCTGCCGGACAGCTTCGCGCGCAGCCGGCTGACGAACCACGGCAGCGGTGCCAGTTCGATACCGTCCACCCGGGAATCGGGCCGGCGCCGCGCCAGGTCGAGCACGAGCCCGCCCAGGCCGCTGCCCACGTCGGCGATGGCGAGCGGACGGTCCGCCGGCAACGCGTCCGCGACGGCATCCCACGCGCCGCGCCCGGACGGGTAGTACGGCACCTGGGTGCGGAATGTCGACCAGTACACGAGCAGGAACAGCACGAACAGGACGAGGAACACGCTGGGCGGCAGGTCGAACCCGCGCGCCAGCAGTACACCCGACGGGAACACGAGCTCGATCGCGCGCCACCAGACGGCGAGCCCGAGCCACCACGCCACGAGCGCGGCCAGGGCGCCCTGGACGAGCGCGACGCCTTCCCACGACATGGGGACGCCCGCACGGGCCAGCAGCCACACGGCGATCAGGGTCAGGGGAAAGGCGCCGGCCTGCGCGAGCAGCGCGCGCACGGACGGGGCGCCGAAAGCACGACGCGGAGCAGCCCCGCCTGGCCTGCCCCGCGGGGAGAAGATACGGATCACGTCGAGGGAAAAACGGCTCAGGCGGCGGCCAGCGCGGCGGCGTCCTTGGCTTTGCGGGTCTTGCCTGCGCGCGAAGGCATGTGGCACAGGCCACACTGGTAATCGTTGTTCAGGTCGAGGGTGTTGACGACGTACTTGCCCTGGCATTTGCCGCACGGTGCCAGCACGAGCATATTGCCCTGGAAGAAGCGCACGAGGGTCCAGGCACGGGTCAGCGACAGCAGCGGCTCTTCGCCCGGTGCCGGCGGCATCTGTTCCAGATACAGTTTATAAGCCTTCATGACGGCCTCGATGCCCGTGGCACCGGCGTACTCGACGAGGAACTTATAGATATTGATGTACAGCGAAGCGTGGATGTTCGGCTGCCACGTCAGGAACCAGTCGGTCGAGAACGGCAGCATGCCCTTCGGCGGCGACACGCCCTTCAGTTCCTTGTACAGCTTGATCAAGCGCTCGCGCGACAGGGAGACTTCGCTTTCCAGCAGCTGGAGACGGGCACCGAGCTGGATCAGTTCGATGGCGAGCTGGATTTCCTGGGCTTCCGAAACGACGCTTTTCTTGGTCATGCTGTTCTCCTGACTTCGCTTGAGTTCGACTTCGACTTCGACTTCGACTTGCTAAAGGCTTGCTTAGGCGATTTCTTCGGCCGGCTGGCCTGCCATCAGGATCGCGGCGTGGGACTGGGCCAGGGCGCGGTCCTTGCTGTGGCTCGTCAGCATGCCGAGGATGGCGACATCGTCGAAGCGGAAGCGGGCCAGCATCATGTTGCCGCCGGCGAGTTTCAGGATCTGGGAGTTGCTCATGCCTTCGATCAGGTCGGCGATGTCGGCCGAGATGCCGAGGCGGAAGATTGCGGTGACCTTGTCTGCGCGGATCATCTGCTGTGCCAGCATCAGGTAGCTCAGGTTCGCATCACGAATTTCAGCCATCATGTCGTTCGCAGTCATTTCATCTCTCCGTTGATCGTATCTGTGAGGCGTTGTGTGTTGCCGTTGAGATAGATTCTGACTGTGAGGAAACTTTTGGAGAATTGGAGAGTGTCTGTATTTTTCGTCCGGCAAAGACGAACGCGACCCGTAGGAGTTTGTCTGACAAACCCTGCCGAATCGTGGGGGCACCCCTATGAAAAGGGGGCAGAAGTGTGATGTGAAACCGGGGCCGTTTCCTGCCCTTTGACGCTGCCAACAACATACTGCTGTGTTGGTTTACGTCAACGGTTTCGGGAACTTTAGGGTTCCTCAAAAAAATTCTTTGTCCCTTAAGCATCCCTACAGAGCCGTTATCGGACGGTTTTTGCCGAACTTTAGGGTTTCGACAAACTTTTTTCGATCCAGTTCCGGACATCTGAGAGGGTTATCGGACGCGTTTTGCGAAACTTTAGGGTTTCTGCAAAAAATTTTTTCAAGACCCGATCCCGGTCATCTGAATGGGTTATCGGACGGCTTGCGGGGAACTTTAGGGTCGCATCGAAAAAAAATTTGAAAATTTTTCGATGGCGCCTTATTGATGCAAAAGCGATAACGTCGGCATTGCCGGCGCTGATGGTTTTCTTGCTACACTTCCCGCACCCTACCCTGGAGGAACTCCCATGCACGTTCCAATCCTCCGGCACGGCAGCCCGACGATCTCGGCTGCCGCACCGGTCCGGCCCGGCGCCGCCACCCTCACCAACGGGATGGCCGCATGAGCACCCTCACCCATGACATCGCCACTGCCACGACGCGCGCCGCCTGCGTCGCGCTGGACGCCGCCGACCCGCTCGCCCCGCTGCGCGCCCGCTTCGACCTGCCGGCAGGCGTCATCTACCTGGACGGCAATTCCCTGGGCGCCCGCCCGCGCGCGGCGCTCGAGCGCGCGCGCGACGTCGTCGCCCACGAATGGGGGCAAGGACTGATCCGAAGTTGGAACACGGCCGGGTGGTTCGCCCTGCCAGGCCGGCTCGGCGACCGCTTGGCGCCCCTCATCGGCGCCGCGGCCGGCGAAGTGGTCGTCACGGACACGACGTCGCTGAACCTGTTCAAGGCGCTGGCCGCGGCCCTTGCGCTGCAGGCCGAGCGCGACCCGGCGCGCAAGGTCATCGTCACCGAGCGCAGCAACTTCCCCACCGATATCTATATGGCGGACGGCCTTGCGCGCTGGCTGGACCGCGGCTACCGGATCCGTCTCGTCGATTCGCCCGAGGAACTGGCAGCGGCCGTCGGTGCCGACTGCGCCGTGCTGATGCTTACCCATGTGAACTATCGGACGGGGCGCATGCACGACATGGCGGCGCTGTCCGCCCACGCGCACGCGCGCGGCGCGCTGGCCGTGTGGGACCTGGCCCATTCCGCCGGCGCCGTACCGCTGGACCTGCACGCTGCCGGCGCCGACTTCGCCGTGGGCTGCACGTATAAATACCTGAACGGCGGCCCGGGCGCCCCGGCGTTCATCTGGGTGCCGCGCCATCACCAGGCCGCGTTCCGCCATCCGCTCACGGGCTGGTGGAGTCATGCGGCGCCGTTCGCGATGTCCCACGGCTTCGAAGCGGCCGACGGCATCGGCCGCGCGCTGTGCGGCACGCAGCCGGTGGTGTCGCTGGCACTCGTCGAATGCGGGCTGGAGATCTTCGAGGCCACGAGCATGGCCGCCCTGCGCGCGAAGTCGCTCGCCCTCACGGACCTGTTCATCGCGCTGGTGGAGCGACGTTGCGCCAAGCATCCGCTGGGCCTCGTCACGCCGCGCGCGCATGCGGAGCGCGGCAGCCAGGTGAGTTTCACGCATCCGCACGGTTATGCGGTGATGCAGGCGCTGATCGCGCGCGGCGTCATCGGCGACTACCGCGAGCCGGAGATCATGCGCTTCGGCTTCACGCCGCTGTACACGAGCTTCGCGGATGTGTGGGACGCGGTGGAGACGCTGCGCGACATCCTCGACCGGGAAGCGTACGACACCCGCGCCGCCCGCAGCGCCGTGACTTGAGGAGCGACCATGGACGAGACCAAGAAGGACGCCGACTGGCACGGCGCGCAGATGGACTTCAGCCGCAGCATGAGCTACGGCGACTACCTGGGCCTGGACAAGATCCTGTCCGCACAGGCGCCGCTGTCGCCGAACCATAACGAGATGCTGTTCATCATCCAGCACCAGACGAGCGAGCTGTGGATCAAGCTGATGCTGCACGAACTGCAGGCCGTGCGCACCCACATCCGCGCCGACGACCTGCCACCCGCCTTCAAGATGCTGGCGCGGGTGGCGCGCATCATGGACCAGCTGGTGCACGCGTGGGACGTGCTGGCCACGATGACGCCGCCGGAATACAGCGCGATTCGCCCGTACCTGGCGTCGTCGTCCGGCTTCCAGTCGTTCCAGTACCGGGAGCTCGAATTCATCCTCGGGAACAAGAACGCCGCCATGCTGGCCGTGCACCAGACGTCGCCGGAGCACCACGCGCTGCTCGAACGCGAGCTGCACGCGCCGTCGATCTACGACGAGGCTGTGCGCCTGCTCGCGCGCAACGGCCTCGCCATCGCGCCGGCCCGGCTGGACGCCGACCCGACGCTGCCGACCGTCCAGGACGATTCCGTGATGGCCGCATGGCTCGAGGTGTATCGCGATCCCGAGCACCACTGGGCCTTGTACGAGCTGGCCGAGAAGCTCGTCGACCTGGAGACGGCATTCCGTTTCTGGCGCTTCCGCCACGTGTCGACGGTGGAGCGCATCATCGGCTTCAAGACGGGCACCGGCGGCACGGCGGGCGTCAGCTACCTGCGCAAGATGCTGGACGTCGTGCTGTTTCCAGAGCTGTTCGCGCTGCGCACGGCACTGTAGCGCCGTCTCTTCAGCGTACAATGCCCGCGAGACCACCCTGGAGCGAACATGAAGTGCGACATCCTGACCCTGGCCGGCCTGTGGAACTCGGGCCCGCAACACTGGCAGACCCACTGGGAGCAACGGCACCCGTGCTGGACGCGGGTGGCGCACCGCGACTGGAACAATCCGGATCGCGACGAATGGGTCGCCGAACTGGATGCCGCCATCGCCGATTGCGAAGGCCGGCCCATCCTCGTCGCGCACAGCCTCGCGTGCATGCTCGTGGCGCAGTGGGCGCAATCCTGCTCGACCTTGAAAGTGGCAGGCGCCTTCCTCGTCGCGCCGAGCGACGTCGAGGCCCCGTCCTACCCGATCGACGCGAACGGCTTCAAGCCGATCCCGCTCGAACGGCTGCCGTTCCCGTCGATCGTCGTCGCGAGCAGCAACGACGAATACGTGGCGCCGGACCGCGCGCGCGCGTTCGCGCAGGCATGGGGCAGCAAGCTCGTGGAGATCGGCCCTGCGGGCCACATCAACGGCGCCAGCGGCTATGGCGCGTGGCCGGAGGGCTTCGCGATGCTCGACGACTTCTGCCGCGACCTGAACCCCTGACCCTGCGGACGGCACCATGACGCCAGCGCGGGCCGGTGCGCTCGACGCGCGCTTCTCCCTCTACCTCGACTGCGCGCGCGGCTGCGCGGCGCTGGCCGTCGTCGTGGCGCACTTCGGCTTCTTCCACATCTTCGACGACGCGCAGATCGCCGCGATCCCCGACTTCGGCCGCGAGGCCGTGATCGCGTTCTTCGTGCTCTCCGGCTTCGTGATCGCGTACAGCGCGGAACACAAGAACGTCACGGCGCGCAGCTACGTCGTGGCGCGCGCGGCGCGCCTGTACTCCGTCGTGCTGCCCGTGCTGGCGCTGTCGTTCCTGCTGGCGACGTTCGTGCGCGACGTGCTGCAGCTGCGGGTCGAAGACGGCTACGAACTGCGCCGTCCGTGGCTTTATATACCCTTCCACCTCGCGTTCCTGGGGGACGTCTGGCATTTCGTCGAGCGTCCGCCCTGGCTGATCCCGTACTGGTCGCTCGATTACGAAGCGTGGTACTACGTGCTGTTCGGCGTATTCCACTACCTCCGCGGCCCACGCCGCTGGATCGCCGCGGGCGCCGTGCTGGCCTTCGTCGGGCCGCGCCTGTGGCTCCTGCTCCCCGTGTGGCTGTCCGGGGTCGCGCTGTATCGCCTGCATAACCGGCTGACGTTCGGGCCTGCCATCGCGCGTGCGGGCTGGCTGCTGAGTGTCGTCCTCATCGGCCTGTGGGGCTGGCTCGATCCGGAGCCTTACCTGCGCGGCGTCGCGCAAGGCCTGTGGCCGTTCGCAGGCATCCGCATGGGCAGCGCGGACCGCGTGCTGGCCGATTACGCCGTCATGCTGCTCGTGCTGCTGAATTTCGCGTGCGCGCGCCAGGCGGGGTTCGACGGCCTGCTGCGTGTTGCGCGGCCCATCCGGTTCCTTGCCGGGCATACGTTCACGCTGTATCTGTCGCATGGCATCGTCATTGGCTTGTGGGAGGCGGTGTTGCCGGTCGAACGCGGCGCGGCGCATCAGATCGGCGCCATTGCCGTTGCCATTGCCGTTGTCGCGCTGGCGTTAAATCCGTTCACGGAGGTGGTGCAACGAGTGCTACGGCGAGTGTTCGATGCGGCTTTTGCGCTGGGGGCGCGCGGCCTGGGGCAGAAGGCCTGATTGCCGGGGCTTCAGCCTTGCTCGGCGCTTATGTCGGTTAGTTGCAATTTCTGAGTCACGCTCATCCGCGAATCGCCCCGCCATACCGGCTTGCATTTAATCAAGACTCATCGTGCGCCGTTGCGTACCTTAGCCGATGGTTATCAGCTACCTGATCAACTATCGGAGATGCCACATGGATGGAAGCTTGGCGATTGCGGCACGCGCACTGCTCTCGGCATTCGGTTTCGATGCGCAGCACGACCGCCTGATGCGCCTGGCGTTTCCGCGCGGCGACGGGCCGCATGCCGTCCTGCTGCCGAACAGGATGTCCGCGCACGAGGCAATCTCGCGCTGCTTTCGTTTCGAGGTCGAGCTGTTGTCGGACGATGCCCGGATTCCATTGAAGACGATGATGGCGCGCATGGTCACGATCTCGCTCGTG
Organism: Massilia pinisoli; assembly: GCF_024753285.1. Lineage (GTDB taxonomy): Bacteria > Pseudomonadota > Gammaproteobacteria > Burkholderiales > Burkholderiaceae_D > Telluria > Telluria pinisoli. The sequence continues at coordinate 58,067 of NZ_JANUGW010000022.1, forward strand.
CGCGAAGACGGCTCGCTGCGCCACTTCAACGGCTACGTCACCGAATTTTGCTTGCTGCGCGCAGATGGCGGCTTCGCGTTCTATCGCATGGTGCTCGAGCCCTGGCTCGCATTCACCAGGCTGCGCAAGGACAACGTGTCGTTCCACGGCAAGAGCGTCATCGAATTGACGGAGCTCACCTTCGCGCACTATCGGCAAGCCGACTGGCGCGTGCACCTGATCGGCGACGACCCGCGCATGACCTGCGCCAACCAGTACGACGAAACCGACTACAACCATCTGCACCGCCGCTGGGAAGCACTGGGTCTGATGTATTCGTACGAGCACCGGGCAGATGGTCACACGCTCTGGCTCTACGATAAAAGCACACTCGCACAACAGATCGACGCGAACGGGATCGACGATTCAGGCGTCATCCCGTTTCGCGACAAGGCAGGCTCGCTCGAGGACGACGGCATCCACGAATGGAGTCCCGTGCGCCGCATCGGGTCCGGCCAGACGACGTTGGCGAGCTTCGATTACAAGAATCCCATCGTGCAGCGCTCGACGGCAGAATCGCTGAACAAACAGGGCGACGTTTATCCATACGACATCCACGAATACACGGGTTCAGACGGCTTTCGCACGCATGACGACGGCGAACGGCTCGCCTACCAACGCATGGGCGAGCGCGATGCGAACACGCAGTATTTCGAAGCGCGCGGCAACGATCGCACCGTCCTGCCGGGCCGGTATTTCAAGCTCGGCGACCACTTCAGCGCGGAGATGCACTCGACCAAGTGGGGCGAAGAGCCGCATCCGAGCATCGTCAATCGCGATTACCTAATCCTGTCCGTCGACCACGAGGTCAGCAACAATTACCAGGCTGGGCCCGGCGCGCCATCGAATTACGAAAACACGTTCCGGTGCATCCGCAAAATCATCCCATGGCGGCCGGGCCGCAATTACAACAGCCAACCCTGCACCTATCCCGGCATCCAGACGGCCATCGTCGTCGGGCCGGCCGGTTCCGAAATTTACACCGATGGCTATGGCCGGGTGAAGGTCCAATTTCATTGGGACCGGCTGGGCAACTACGACGAGAACAGCTCGCCGTGGCTGCGCGTCATGTCGCCGGGTGCAGGAAACCGGTTTGGCGAAATCCGGTTGCCGCGCGTGGGTGAGGAAGTGGCAGTGCTTTTTCTCGACGCGAATATCGATCACCCGGTGATTCTTGGCGCGCTGTACAACTGCGTGCAAATGCCACCGTGGCAGTTGCCGGGGCAGCAGGCGCTGAGCGGGTTGCGCAGTCGGGAACTCGGAGGCGGTACGCGAGGCAATCATCTGATCCTGGACGATACGGCGGGCAAGATTCAGGCGCAGCTCAAGAGCGACCATCTGTGCAGTCAGCTGTCGCTGGGCCATATCACGCGCATCGAGGACACGAAGGGACGCAAGGATGTTCGGGGCGAAGGATGGGAGCTGCGCACCGACGGGCATGGGGTTGTTCGCGCGGCCGAAGGCATGCTCATCACCACGGAAGCCCGCTCGAGCGCTGGCTCTCCCATCAAGGACATGGGCGAAACGGTTCAACGATTATCTTCGGCCACGGATCTGCAGGAACAATTGGTCGGAATGGCACAGCACTACGGCGTCCAGGAGAAGCAGAGTCAGCAAGGCGATGCGGTAGACGATCTCAAATCGCAGAACGTCGACATTCGAGGTGCGGGCAAAGGGGAGTTCCCGGAATTGACCGCGCCGCACCTCGTCGTTGCGAGCCCTGCCGGCATCGAACTCAGCTCCGCGCAATCCACGCATATCGCCAGCACGCGCCATACGGCCATCACGAGCGGAAAAACCCTGTCGATCGCCAGTGTGGACGGTCTGTTTGCCAGTATCGGAAAAACGTTCCGGCTATTCGTGCACAAGGCGGGTATGAAGCTGATTGCCGCTGGCGGGAAGGTGTCCGTGCAGGCGCAGGAGGATGACGTCGAGGTCATTGCCAACAAGGTGCTGGCGCTCTTGAGTGAATCCGACTGGGTCACCATCCGAGGCAAAAAAGGTGTGCGAATCCAGGGTGCGAATCACATGCTCGAGATTAGTGAGCAGACGCAGTTCTTCACTTCGTCGCCCGTGCTTTTTCACGGAAATCTGGAGACGTTAGCGCCGAAGAGTGTCTCGCAAGCATTCAACGAGAAGTCGACGGGTTACCGCTTCGATCAGGAAGTAAATTTTCTCCAGGACGACGACAAGCCAGCCGACGGCGTTTCTTACGAACTGATCAGGAGTGACGGAACAACTACAACGGGGAAAACATCATCAAGCGGCACAACTGGCTTACAAAAAAGTGCGGAGATAGACAATTATAAAGTCCGATGGAAAGGTGAACTTCCATGAGCAACGAAAAAGGATTGAACGAACGCGGCAATCATCAGGCCGAGTTCAGTCAAGGTGTTGGCGGATGGGCCGAGTATGCCGTGTACATGACCGACACCAGCGACACCGTCCGCCACGACATAAAAGTTCCCCCGGGCAAGGTCATACCCGTCATCTTTTTGCCCGGCGTTATGGGCAGTAATCTTCGCATGAGTAAGAAACGTCAAGATGAGTTACAACGCAAGGACGACAACCGAGCTTGGCGCCCCGATGACATGCTCACGCTATCCGACGGATTATCAACTCTATTCAAAAAAGGGTACGGTGGCGAATTCCGCAAAGCATCGCCTGCTCAACGCCAACTGACATTCGACCCCAACGAAACCGAAGTCGAATACTACCACTATACAGAAAGCAACGGCAGATTCGACCCAGGAGGCAAGGAAACACTTGCGTCTGACAAACGTCACAAAAATGTACCTGACGAACTAGCTCCTATTCCTCCTTTAATCAGAGATCAGTTTCTAATAAACGAGTCCCGAGGATCAGAGCGACGGTTTGAAAGCGCTGCTCAAATAGCGCGATGGCGCGGATGGAGTGAAGTGCTCTTCGCTGGCGCTTATGGTGAAATGCTAAAAACCACCGAGCGTTACCTTAACAATATATCGAGAAATGGGCAACTGGACCCCTATGGCGAATGGAACACCAGTTCCCCCAACTCATTGTTTGGACCACTTTCCGGCCTTGATCTGAAGATCGACGACTTAAAAAGGGTTGCCAACTGCTGGTATCCAGTGCACGCCATGGGGTACAACTATTTGAAAAGCAACGCCGACTCCGCCAAGGTCATCGCAGATCGGATCCGGGGATTGGTCCAGGGCTATCAGAAGCGTGGATTTAAATGTAGCGAAGTCATTATTGTCACGCACAGCATGGGCGGACTCGTGGCTCGAGCGCTGATTCATCCCAAGTACGGAAATCTTTTGAACGACCACACCGTAAGGGTGCTAGGAATTTACCATAATGTCATGCCGACACTTGGGGCCGCCGCTGCCTATCGTCGCATGCGTTTCGGATTCTTGGAAAAGCAAGGAATAAAGGCAGAAATTTTCGCCGACATCGTAGGTATCGACGGTGAAAATGCGACCGCGATACTTGCGAACGCACCAGCGCCTTTGGAGTTGTTACCGGCGACCGGATATGGCAAAGACTGGCTAAAAGTCGTGGATGGGACTGGTCGAACGATCCGCAGCTGGCCGAGTGCAACCGAAAATGCCCTTACAGACATTTACCTTAAGCCGCAGAACAATTGGTGGCGCCTCATCAACCCGGACTGGGTCAATCCCGGGAAGGTCTCGTTCGAAAATGGAGGCGGCATAACAAGAGTGCAGCAACGTTTAATGATGGCTTACACCTTCCTCGATGCCATCGAAAAGACTTTCCATCCAACGCAGTGCTATGCCAGCTTTTGCGTATCGAACGAGCACAAAAGCTACGGCAGCTTGACGTTCAAGATAGCTAATGCGGATGTGTCGGATAGCAGCCTAGTTTCTTTGCCACCGGCAGACACTTGGAAACTACTGAGTGACGACAAAAAGGGGACATTGACTGTACAAGCGGGGACAAGAGTGCTCAAGCTTACATTGCAACCGCCCGATGCACCCGGTGACGAAACCGTCCCAGCCGAACGTTCAGCGCACAAAATCACCGGCATGTTATTCCCGCATGGAAAAGTGAAAGGCACAGGTTATGAGCACCAAGACAGCTACACAAGTCCGTTCGTACTTGGCTCAATGCTATATTCAATTATAAAAATAGCAACAACCGCAAAATGGAATTAATATGCGAACGAAAACCAACCTCGTCTTGGGCGGATTCTGCTTTTCGCTATTATTCATCGTTTTTTTACGATCACATCAAAGTCAATACGTTAACAAGGGGACTGCCGTGCCAGTGACTATTGCGCTCAGCTCACGACTAAACATGTTATTCAAGGAGAACAAAATTGTATGTTTTGGGCGATATGCGCTCCTTGTTCCCAAGGAAGCCCAGATCATATGGGGAAAGACTTCATTTCCTTCCGAAATAGATTTTCTCAAAGGAAACACAGTGTTCATGAAAAAAAAGATCACCCAAGATATCGAGACAATGAGACGCCACGATAACGATGTCGAAATCACATATAACGACGGAGGCCCCATTGAAGGCAGCTGGCAAATCAGATACTACGAAGACAAAGCTGCAAAACAACTCAACCTTTATCTCTTCAAAACCTATATCAATAAACAGGATTTTATTTTTCTACTGACGGGAGGTCTTGATCCCATCACCGGTCAGTCCGAGGAGCAGGCTTTAGCTCGGGAGGTCCGACGGGCCAAGAGTCTACGCGTGCGCACCGAGGCCGACATCCCAGCCGAAGAAGGCTACTGCATCGAGCATGGCTTCATGGCCAGCTCTTTTTACGGCGACCAGGAGATGGTCAACGTTGGCATCTACCTCCCAAGCCTGCCCGACGTCACCTTTTCGATCAGTTCCAACAAGGACGCATATGCTGATTATCCCAAGGAAGAATTCGAGAAAAAGAAAGTAGAAGAATTGTCCGTGCTGGCGCGCGTCCGTCAGGCACAACAGGAACAAGGCGTTATGTATCCGCACCGAACCGTTTTGCGCGAAGGCAAACGGAGCGTGCAACATTGGCACGGTGAGGAGTCGCTCATCAAACGCCCGAATGGGGTACACGATTTCGAATGGGGTTTCGTCGGCACGCCAAAAGACGTAGCCAACCCGTCAGAGTTTATTGTCAACATGTACACCAAGGTCGAACACAACATGGTCGGCGCCGCAAAAGCCGCTTCTCTCACCGACGACGAAGCCGTCGCCTTATGGGACAAGCTGCTCTCCGGCCTGAAATTCCGCGTCAAGGTACCCGGCGCGCCGGAAGGATCGTACTATTTCCTGCCAACCAAAACGGCGCAGCCGCCGCGAGCCATTGACGAGGGCAAACGATGAAACACCAAGGACGCGGCGCCATCCGCCTCAACGACAAGACTGACCACGGCGGTCAAGTCATCAGCGCCTCGTCGGGCACGGCCGTGATGGGCGTGGCCGCGGCAGTTCAGGGCGACATGACGCAATGTCCCAAGTGCAAGGGCAATTTTGCGATCAAGCCGGACGGCGCCGGTGCGCGCCACGAAGGCAAGCCATATGCCTACGACGGCGATATGACGGAATGCGGTGCACGTCTGATGACGTCGCTATAAGTCGAGCAACGCGACGTCAAACGAGTGCCCCGCCCGTCAACATGAAAAAGGGCCGGATGACCCTGCCCTTTCTCTTTTTCGACGGCGCTGTCGACGACTGGATCACTTGCCGGCAGTCGCCAGCAACATCTCGTTCAACCGCTTCACGAACGCGGCCGGATCGCTCAGGCTGCCACCTTCGGCCAGCATGGCCTGGTCGAACAGGATGTGCGACCAGTCGGCGAAGCGCGGGCTCGCCGCGTCTTCGTACTTCAGGCGCGTGACGAGCGGGTGGTTCGGGTTGATCTCGAGGATGGGCTTGCTCTCCGGCGCGTTCTGGCCGGCCGCCTTCAGCATGCGCACGAGGTTCGCAGACAGTTCATGCTCGTCCGCCACGAGGCAGGCCGGCGAATCGGTCAAGCGGAACGTCACGCGCACGTCCTTGGCCTTGTCGGCCAGCGCGCCCTTCATCTTTTCGACGAGATCCTTGTACTGCGTTTCCGTCTCTTCGTGTTCCTTCTTCTCGGCCTCGTCCTCGAGCTTGCCCAGGTCCAGGCCGCCCTTCGCGACGGACACCAGTTCCTTGCCGTCGAAATCGTTCAGGAACGACAGCATCCATTCGTCGACGCGGTCCGTCAGCAGCAGCACTTCGACGCCCTTCTTGCGGAAGATTTCCAGGTGCGGGCTGTTCTTCGCGGCGTTGTAGTTATCCGCGGTGACGTAATAAATCTTGTCCTGGCCTTCCTTCATGCGGCCGATGTAGTCGGCGAAGGAAACCGTCTGGTCCGAAGAATCCGTGTGCGTCGAGGCGAACCGCAGCAGCTTGGCGATGCGGTCCTTGTTGGTGGCGTCCTCGCCGATGCCCTCCTTCAGCACCTGGCCGAATTCCTTCCAGAACGTGGCGTACTTGTCCTTGCCTTCCTGCTCGTCGCTGTTGGCCATTTCCTCGAGCATGCCCAGCACGCGCTTGGTCGAGCCTTCGCGGATCACACGCACGTCGCGCGACTCCTGCAGGATCTCGCGCGAGACGTTCAGCGGCAGGTCGTTCGAGTCGATCACGCCCTTCACGAACCGCAGGTAGACGGGCATCAACTGCTCGGCGTCGTCCATGATGAACACGCGCTTCACGTACAGCTTGATGCCGCCGCGCTTGTTGCGGTCCCACAGGTCGAACGGGGCGTGGCTCGGCACGTACAGCAGCTGCGTGTATTCGCTGCGGCCCTCGACGCGGTTGTGCGTGTACGCGAGCGGCGGCTGGAAGTCGTGCGAGACGTGCTTGTAGAACTCTTCGTACTGTTCCTGCGTGATGTCGGATTTGCTGCGTGCCCACAGCGCGGACGCCTGGTTCACGGTCTCGAATTCATCCTTGATGACGGTTTCCTTCTGCTCCTCGTCCCACTCTTCCTTCTTCATCACGATCGGCAGCGAGATGTGGTCGGAGTACTTGCGGATGATGGATTTCAGCTTCCACGACGACAGCAACTCGTCCTCGCCTTCGCGCAGGTGCAGGATGATGTCGGTGCCGCGGTTGGTCTTCTCGATCTGCTCGACCGTGTAGTCGCCCTCGCCCGCCGACTCCCAGCGAACACCGTCGGCCGCGTCGGCGCCCGCGCGGCGGGTCTCGACCGTGACGCGGTCGGCCACGATGAACGCCGAGTAGAAGCCCACGCCGAACTGGCCGATCAGCGCGGCGTCGGCCTGCTGGTCGCCCGACAGCTTGCCGAAGAATTCCTTCGTGCCCGACTTGGCGATGGTGCCGAGGTGCGAGATCACTTCGTCGCGGCTCATGCCGATGCCGTTGTCGGAAATGGTGACGGTGCGCGCGGCCTTGTCGAACAGGACCTTGATCTTCAGCTCATGGTCGTTGCCGTACAGGCTGTCGTTATTGATGGCCTCGAAGCGCAGCTTGTCGGCCGCGTCGGACGCATTGGAAATCAGTTCTCGAAGGAAAATCTCCTTGTTCGAATACAAGGAGTGGATCATCAGTTGCAGCAGCTGTTTGACTTCTGCTTGGAACCCAAGGGTTTCTTTTTCGGCGACAGCCATCTTATATCCTCGTTACTAACAGGGTTGGAGAGACCGATCCGATATAGGGATGCCAACACGGATTTCAAGGGCTAATTTTTTCCTCGCTACATTTTCTTATGCATATACTAAGATTCTCGACTTTTTGATCAAGTCGGCATAACGTGTCGATCCGCCGAAATTTTTTTATACGGGCGTGTCGAAACCGTGGAAGCCCGATCGTCGTACGGATAGCAACACCGAACCATTCACCGAACAGGAGATCATCATGACCCAGCAAGTGCGTCCCATCCCCGAAGGCTTCCACACGATCACCCCGCACCTCGTCTGCAGCGGCGCGGCCGATGCGCTGACGTTCTACACGAAGGCCTTCGGCGCCGTCGAGACGAGCCGCATGCCCGGTCCCGGCGGCAAGATCATGCATGCGCAGATGCGCATCGGCGATTCGCTGTTCATGCTCGCCGACGACTTTCCCGACTACGGCTGCGTGGGCCCGCTCGCGCTGAAGAACACGCCCGTCTACATCCACCTGTACGTCGAGGACGTCGACACCGCGTTCGCGCGTGCCGTCGAGGCGGGCGCGAAGCCGATCATGCCCGTCGCCGACATGTTCTGGGGCGACCGCTACGGCCAGCTCGAAGACCCGTTCGGCCACCGCTGGTCGATCGCCACGCACAAGCGCGACATGACGCCCGAGCAGATGCGCGAAGAAATGGCAAAGTCGATGGACCAGACCTGCGCAGGAGCACAGCCATGAAATTCATGGTCATCGTCAAGGCCACCCCGGCCAGCGAAGCGGGCGTCATGCCGAGCGAAAAGCTGTTCGTCGACATGGGCAACTTCAACGAGGAACTCGTCAAGGCCGGCATCCTGCTGGCGGCCGAAGGCCTGCAGCCCAGCAGCAAGGGGGCCCGCATCCGGTTCGACGGTGCGCAGCGCACCGTCATCGACGGGCCGTTCGCGGAGACGAAGGAACTCGTCGCCGGATTCTGGATGATCGAAGTCGGGTCGAAAGAGGAAGCGATCGAGTGGTTCAAGCGCTGCCCGAATCCGCACGAGGGCGTCGTGAGCGAGATCGAGATCCGCCAGCTGTTCGGCCCCGACGACTTCGGCACCGACCTGCCGTGCCAGGTGCGCGCGCAGGAAGACCGCATGCGCGAACAACTCGCAAACCGCTGAAGGAGACAGCCATGCAGTTCATGCTCATCCGCACCGACAACGACACCCGCACGGCGGCCGCCGATCCGCAGACCGTCCTGGACGACCTGCTGCGCCGGCTGCCGGGCGCACATCCTGGCGCCGCGCCGGCAGACTCTGCCGTCGAGGGCGTCCCGCGCGCCCCCGCGCTGGCCCTGGCCTTCGCTCCCGATGCCGAGGCAGGGCGCCTGAAGCTGTGGCCCGGCGGCGAGGCCGTGACGTCCGGGCCGTTTCCGGCCGCGGAACGCCTGCCGGCCGGCTTCGCCGTGTTCGAGGCCCCGTCGCGCGCCGCTGCGCTCGCATGGCTGCAAGGCCAGGGCCTCGCGCCCTCGGGCGGCACCGTCACGCTGGAATTGCGCGAGACGGGCTGCCCGGGCGGTTGCGCCGGCATTCCGCCCGGTGCCGCCGGCGACGACGCGTGCTACGCGATCCTGCTGCGCTCCGACGCCGGCACCGAGCGCGACGCCATCCCGCTGCAGGAAAAGCTCGACCGGCTGAACGCCTTCAACGCCATCCACGCGGCGGCCGGCACGCTGCTGGCCGGCGACGGCTTGAAGTCCACGGCGCGCGGCGCGCGCGTGCGCGTGGCGAACGCGGGGGCCACCGTGTTCGACGGCCCGTTCGCGGAAGCCAAGGAATTGATCGCCGGGTTCTGGATGATCAGGGCACCGGCTATCGAAGCGGCGCTCGAGTGGGCACGTACGCTGCCGTATCCGACCGGACCCGACGTCGAGGTCGAGATCCGGCGCGTGGCGCTGATCGCGCCGCTGGGCGCGGCCGCGACGCCGGCCGGCGCGGCGGCCCGCTTGCGCGAGGATGCGAGCGTGCGCGCCGAACAGCTCGATGCTGCGCTGCGCGCCGAGCTGGCACCACAAGCGGCATGGGATCGGCCGTGATGGCACCCGCCGGAGCGTGCGCATGAAGGACGCCGGGCGGAGCCGCCCCGCTGCCGACACGTCGTCCGACAGCGGGTACGCCGGTTCGATGGACGAGCCGGACGAACTCACGCTGGACGACAGCGACGAGGTCGACGGCGGCGACGCGCACGGCACGCCGGGGTACGGCGCGACCAACGCGCGCCCCCGCGCGCAAGCCGCGGGCGACACGGGCCGCATCGTCGAAGCCGTGTGGCGCATGGAATCGGCGCGCATCGTCGGCGCCCTCACCCGCATGCTGCGCGACCTCGGCCGGGCCGAGGAACTCGCGCAGGACGCGCTGCTGGAAGCGCTGGAGCGCTGGCCGGCGGACGGCGTGCCCGATCGGCCGGGCGCCTGGCTGATGCAGGTGGCCAAGCGGCGCGCCCTCGACCACTTGCGCCATCACGCCATGCACGCCAGCAAGGAAGGTGAGCTGAGCTGGGAAATGGACAACCTGCTGGGGACGAGCGACAGCTTCCGCGACCCGGCCGAAACGGCCGCGCTCGCAAGCGAGGCGGCCGGCGAGATCGACGACGACGTGTTGCGCCTGATCTTCGTGACGTGCCACCCCGTGCTGTCGGCCGAGGCCCGCGCGGCCCTCGCGCTGAAGCTGCTGGGCGGCCTCGCGACGGGCGAGATCGCGCGCGCCTTCCTCGTGCCGGAAGCGACGGTCGCGCAGCGCATCGTGCGTGCGAAGCGCACGCTGGCCGAAGCGCGCGTGCCGTTCGAAGTGCCGCGCGGCGAGGAGCTGAAACCACGCCTCGCCTCCGTGCTGCAAGTGATCTACCTGATCTACAACGAAGGCTATTCGGCCAGCGCCGGCAACGAATGGCTGCGGCCCACGCTGTGCCGCGAAGCGCTGCGCCTGGGCCGCGTGCTGGCCGGCCTGATGCCCGATGAAGGCGAAGCGCACGGCCTCGTCGCGCTGATGGAAATCCAGTCCTCGCGCGAGCGCGCCCGCACGGGGCCGGACGGTGAGCCGATCCTGCTGATGGACCAGGACCGTTCCCGCTGGGACCGCCTGCTGATCGGACGCGGCCTGGCGGCGCTGGAGCGCGCCGGCCGCCTGGGCGCACTCGGCCCGTATGCGCTGCAAGCCGCCATCGCCGCGTGCCACGCGCGTGCGCTCACGCCCGAGGCGACGGACTGGGCCCGCATCGCCGCGCTGTACGACGCGTTGGCGCAGTTGCTGCCGTCACCCGTCGTCGAACTGAACCGCGCCGTGGCGCTGGGCATGGCGTACGGCCCCGCGGCCGGGCTGGCCCTCGCCGACACGCTGCAGGGCGTGCCCGCGCTGCGCAACTACCACTTGCTGCCCAGCGTGCGCGGCGACCTGCTGTCGAAACTGGGGCGGCATGCGGAAGCGAAAGCCGAATTCGAACGGGCCGCGAGCCTCACGCAGAACGAGCGTGAGCGCACGCTGCTGCTGGAACGGGCGCGCACCAGCACGCCCGCCGTGGAGCGGTGAGCGCACACGACGGCGCACTGCGCGACGCGGCCGCGCCGATCGCGTCGCTGATCGCGAAGTCGGAAAAGGCCAGGCACAAGCTCGCGCCGGGCACGTGGCAACACGCGATGTTGAGCGACAACCTCGACGCGCTGTACATGGCGACCAAGCTGATGTCCGGCGACGCGGGCGCACGCGACGGCATCGCGCCGGACGCGATGCGGCACGCGCTGCGTGCGTTCGCATCGATGATCGCGCGGACGGAACGGGCCGCGGCCACGTCGAAGCCAGGCACCGCCCAGCATACGCTGCTGGCCAACCGGCTGCATGCGCTGGGCCTGGCCGAGGCGCTCATTGCCGAAACGCTGGACGCTGGACATACATGAAGGAACGCATGCCGAACATCGATCTCAAGAAAGAGTTGAAGCATTTGTACCAGCCGTCCGCGCGGGACGTGGTCCGGGTCGACGTGCCCGCCTTCCGCTTCCTGATGATCGACGGCGCCGGCGATCCGAACACGTCGCCGCATTACGCACACGCCGTGGAAGCGCTGTTCTCCGTGTCGTATGCGGCGAAGTTCATGGTCAAGAAAGGCCCGTCGGGCGTCGACTACGCCGTGATGCCGCTCGAAGGCCTGTGGTGGTCGGACGACATGGCGTCGTTCGTCGCCAACGACCGGACCAGGTGGCAATGGACGATGATGATCCACCAGCCGTCCTGCGCGGACGACGCCGTGCTGCACCTCGCGATGGCGGACGTGAAGCGCAGGAAGGGCCTGGCCGCCGTCGACCTGCTGCGCCTGGAGACGTTCACGGAAGGGCCGTGTGCGCAGACGCTGCACGTGGGGCCGTTCACGGAAGAAGGTCCGACGATCCGGCGCGTCCACGACTTCATCGAGCAGCACGGCGCCCTCGCCGGCAAGCACCACGAAATCTATTTGAGCGACATCCGGCGCGCCGACCCCGGCCGCTGGAAGACGATCATCCGCCAGCCGATGGCGTGAACGCCGCGTGCCGGGACAGCCGGTCGAACAGGAATGCCGTGAACAAGCGGATCCGATTGACACGCCGCAGGTCCGGGTGCGTGAGTATCCACACGTCCGTGTCCAGTGCCGGATCGGGATCGGCGAGCCGCACGAGTGACGGCTTCGCGTCTGCGAGCAGGCACAGCAGCATGCCGGCGCCCAGGCCCGCCTCGACGGCCGCGACCATCCCCAGCAAGGAATCGACGCTGACCACATGCTGCTGCGCCGGCACGTGCTCGCGCAGCCAGCGGGCCTGGCGCAGGTGCGCGAGGCTCTCGTCCGGAGCCACCCAGCTGTAGTGCGCCCAGTCATCGCGAGCCCGGTCGCCACCGGTCGGCCGATGAGCCGCGATGCCTCGCAGGTACGCATGCGCCGCATACGGCGCCGTGCGCAGCACACCGAGCTTGCGGCCTACCAGGTTGTCCGGCGGCGTGTTCGACGGCCGGACCGCGACGTCGGCATCGCGCCGCGACAGGTTCAGGAAGCTATTGTTGACGGTCACCTGCAGGCGGATGCCGGGGTACGTCGCGCGGAACTCGGCCAGCGCGGGCAGCAGCAGGTCCGTCAAGGTGTCGGTGGTCGTGACGCGGATCGTGCCCTGCAGGGCGGCGTCCTGCCCGGAGAGCTTCCGTTCGATCTCCTGCATGCCCTCGTCGACGGGCGCCAGCAGCGCCAGCAGCTCCTCGCCACTGGTCGTCAGCACATAGCCCGTCTGGAAACGCTCGAACAGGCGCACGTCCAGCGCCGCCTCCAGCTTGTCGAGTCGCCGCAGCACCGTCGAATGGCTTTGACCGAGCCGACGCGCCGCGGCGGACACGGAACCGCTGCCCGCCACCGCAAGAAAGTATTGATAGTCGTCCCAGTCCATGGATGCGCAAAAACAGACAAGTGTTGTGCGAAACAATCGAATGTTCAGACATTCTTGCACAAGTTACGCTTGCATCACCATTCATCACATGAACAGGAGCCACCATGCGCACCGCCTACGTCGCCGACACCCCGAACGGCAAGAAACTCATCATCGCGCTGGAAGAACTCGGCGTCGACTACCAGGTCCGCCACGTCGATCTCGGCGCCGGCGAGCAGTTCACGCCGGAGTTCCAGCGCATCAGCCCCAACAACAAGATCCCCGCGCTCGTCGACGAGCGCACCGGGACGAGCTTGTTCGAATCGTGCGCGATCCTGTTCCACCTGGGCGTCACCACCGGCAAGCTGATGCCCGGCGACGCGGTCGGGCGCGACGTCGTGCTGCAATGGCTGTTCCTGCAGGCCGCGAGCGCCGGCCCCATGCTGGGACAGCTGTGGTGGTTCCGCCATGGCGCGCCGGAACGGAACGAGATGGCGCTGGCGCGCTATACGCGGGAAACGAAGCGGATCTATGGCGTGATCGAACGCCGCCTCACGGAGTCGGGTTACATCGCCGGCGACGAGTACACCGTGGCCGACGTCGCGTTCTATCCGTGGCTCGCCAGCCATGACGAGCTGGGCGTCGACCTCCACGCCTATCCGCGCGTGGCCGCGTGGCTGGACAGTATCCGCGAGCGCCCGGCCGTCGGGCGCGCCCAGTTGAAGATGAGGAAAGTCTGATGGCGACGCCGTCCGCCTGGCTGCAACTGACCGCCGCCGGCGCGCTCGAAGTGGCCATGGCGTTCGCGCTGAAGGCGTCGGCGGGCGCCACCCGGCCTCTGCCCAGCGTGCTCGCGGTGGTCGCCGCGCTGGGCAGCATCTGGCTGCTGGCCGCCGCCGTGCGCACGCTGCCGCTGGGCGTCGCCTACGCCGTGTGGACAGGCATCGGTGCGCTCGGGGTCAGCCTCGTCGGCGTCGCCGTGTTCGCCGAACCGCTGTCGCCGGCGAAGGCGTTGTGCATGGTCCTGGTCTTCGGCGGCATCGCTGGACTGAAGGCGCTGGGGCAGGAGTAAGCGCCCGGCTAGCGCAACTTCCAGAGATCGATCTTCCCCGCCGTGTAGTGCACGTCGCTGAACACGGCGCGTGCGCCAGCGCCTTCCGGCGACTGCACGGAGAAGCCGGCGCTGAGACCCGCGGGCGCGTCGAGGCTGAACTTGCGGACGATGGTCCACGCGCGGCCATCGGACGATGCATAGAAAAAGATGCCGCCCTGGTCCTTGGCGACTTTCAGCCACGTGGACGTGCCCGTCACGGGATACGACGTCGTATCGTCCGACAGGTCGCGCGTCACGACGGACACGATCGCCAGGCCGCCGTCGGCCTGCGCTTCGAGGCAGAATTTCGCCCAGCGGGAAGCGGTGCCGACGAGGGCGATGCAGCCGGCGTCGTAAATCGCATGCGCGCTTACGTCCACGCGTGTGCTGAAGCTGAAGTTCTCATCCGTTTTGAACAACGCGCGCGGCGACGAATCGGGCCGGTAATCGCCTTCGCCCGGCCACACGAACCAATCCGTTTTCTTGCCCGCTGCCAGCGTGAAAGCGCCATTCTTGTCCACGGACCAATCGGCCGTCGCGTTTTGCCAGGCGAGCGTCGCGGGAGGCCGGCAACGACAGGCGCGGGCTTCGGCGCCTCAGCACGACTCGCCAGCGGCGCAGTACAGGCCGACAGCACCAGCGCAAACATGGCGATACGCATCGATGGTCCTTGTCCTGAACATGGGAGCGCCGCGATGCTGGCATGCCCCACACGCGTACGATGGCACTTGCAAGAAATAGTGCGCCCGTCGTCGATTTTCGCGATCGCGGCCGAAAGCCATCCTACCCCAGCACCCGCTCCAGCCCGCGCCACGCCTCGTCGTCCTCCAGCGCCGCCACGTTCAGCCGCAGCTTCGTGGACGGCAGCTGGTCCGGCGAGAACAGGCTGCCGGGCGCCAGCAGCAGGCCCTCGTCCATCGCGCGCGCGGCCAGCACGTTGGTGTCGCGGCCGCAGTCGGCCCACGCGAACATGCCGGCCGTCGGCGCGGGTTCCAGGGTCATGCCGAGGGATTCGGCGCGGCGCAGCACCTGCGGGCGCACGGCGTCCAGGCGGGCGCGGATGCGGTCCAGGTGCTTGCGATACACGCCTTCGGACAGGATCTTGTAGACGACGCGCTCGCCCAGGTCGCTCGTGCTCAACGTGGCCAGCATCTTCCGGTCCGCGAGGCGCTGCACGGTCTCGCTCGACGCGGCGATGAAGCCCACGCGCAGGTTCGCCGCGAGCGATTTCGAGAAGCCGCCCAGATAGATCACGCGCTGCAGCTGGTCCAGAGCGGCGAGGCGCGTCGCCGGCTGCGCGCCGCCCGGGTGCAGGTCGCAATAGATGTCGTCCTCGACGAGCGTGATGTCGTGGCGTTCCGCGATGCGCAGGATCTGGAACGCCTTCGCGGCCGACAGCGACGTGGAACTGGGGTTGTGCAGGACAGAATTGATGATGTACAGGCGCGGCTGGTGCACGGCCGCCAGCGCCTCGAGCTGGGCCAGGTCGGGGCCGTCGGCCAGGCGCCGGATGCCCACCACTTTCAGCCCCATCGCGGCGAACGAGCCGAACATCAGGAACCACGCCGGGTCGTCGACGAACACCGTGTCGCCGGGGCGGCAGAATTCGCGCGCGACGAGGTCGAGGCCTTGCGTGACACCGAGTGTCGTCACGAACTGGTCGGGCGCGGCCGCGATTTCCAGCTCCGCCAGCTTGCGCTGCAATTGCTCGCGCAGCGGCGCATAGCCTTGCGGCGCCGCGTAGTTCAGCAGGACGCTGCTGTTCTGGCGGCTGACGGCGCGCAGCGCGTTGGCGACGCCGGTGCCGTCCAGCCATGCGGTCGGCAAGACCCCTGCCGCGCTCGACGGCTGGCCGGGCATTTGCCGGAACATGTGGCGGATCAGCCAGACGACGTCCAGCGCGCGTTCTTCGACGGCGGCCGCGCCCTGGCCCGCGCGCCGCAGCGCCGTGTTCAGCGGGGCGCGCTCGCGCACGAAGAAGCCGGCGCCGCGGCGCGACTCCAGATAGCCCTGGGCGACGAGGCGGTCGTAGCTGGCCACGACGGTGAACGGCGACACGCCGTGGTCGGCCGCGAACCGGCGAATGGACGGCATGCGGCTGCCGACGCGCAGCTGCTTGTCGTCGATGCGCGCGGACACGGCGCGGAAGATCTGGTCGGCCAGCGGTTCGCCCGAATCGCGCGACAGCAGCGCAGGCATGAGTGTATCGGTCATTTTTGCAACACAGTATGCAAAGGGATATGGGTAAGTGTATCGGGACTGTACTGCTCGTCCGGTCTAGGATAACCCTGACCAAGGTTTGCTGCAACGACAACAGGAGAACCCATGCGCCCCACCACCCTCGCCCCGCCCCGCGCCGCCGCAGCGGCATCCGACGACACGCGCGGCATGCTGCTCGGCCTGGCCGGCGTCGCCATCTTCAGCCTCACGTTGCCGTTCACGCGGCTCGCCGTGCGCGAACTCGATCCGCTGTTCCTCACTTTGGCCCGCGCGCTGGGCGCCGCCGTGCTGGCGGCGGGCTGGCTGCGCGTGCGCCGCGTCGCCTTTCCGGGACGCGCAGCGCTATGGCCGCTGGCCATCGTGGCGCTCGGGTGCGTGCTCGGGTTTCCCCTGCTGAGTTCGATCGCGATGCGCACCGCACCCGCGTCGCACGGCGCGATCGTCGGCGGTGTGCTGCCGCTGGCGACGGCGCTGTACGCGGCGCTGCGCGGCTACGAGCGGCCGTCGAACGGGTTCTGGCTCGTGGCGCTGCTGGGGTCCGGCCTGGTCGTCGTGTTCGCGCTGAGCCAGGGCGGCGGCGCGCTGCAGCCGGCCGACTTGCTGATGTTCGGTGCCATCGTCGCGGCGGCGGCCGGGTATGCGGAAGGCGGCCGCCTCGCGCGCACGCTGGGCGGCCAGGAAACGATCTGCTGGGCGCTCGTGCTGGCCGCCGTCCCGGCCGCCGTGCTGCTCGTGGCGCTGGAAGGCGGCCAGTTCGCCCGGCTGGGATCGGTCGGCGCAGCCAGCTGGATCGGGTTCGGCTACATCACGGTCGGCTCGATGTTCATCGGCTTCTTTTTCTGGTATCGCGGCCTCGCGCTGGGTGGCGTCGCGCGCGTGGGCCAGGTGCAGCTGCTGCAGCCGTTCCTGTCGCTGGCCGGCGCCGCCGTTCTTCTCGGCGAGACGCTGACGCCGGCCAACGTCGGCTTCGCGCTCGCGGTGATCGCGACCGTGGCGCTGGGCCGACGGATGCAGGTGAGGCGCTGATGAGCCCGCACCGTACAGTGGGCGCGCCCGCCGCCGCGTCGTACAATAAACACTTTCTTTTCACGCAACCCTGGGGAATTCATGTCCGTCTACGACAAACTCAAAGCACTGAACATCACCCTCGCCGCGCCGGCCACGCCGGCCGCCGCCTACGTCATGTATGCGCAGACCGGCAACCTGGTCTTCCTGTCCGGCCATATTTCAAAGAATGCGGACGGCACCGTGAATGCCGGCCTGCTGGGCCGCGAGAAGACCACGGAACAGGGCAAGGCGGCGGCGCGCGCCGTGGCCGTCGACCTGATCGGCACCTTGCAGGCGGCCGTCGGCGGCGACCTGAACCGCGTGAAGCGCATCGTCAAGGTGATGAGCCTGGTCGCGTCGACGCCGGACTACACGGAACAGCACCTCGTCACGAACGGCTGCTCGGAACTGCTGGGCGAGGTGTTCGGCGACGCCGGCAAGCACGCGCGCTCGGCCTTTGGCGTGGCGTCGCTGCCGCTGGGCGCCTGCGTCGAGATCGAATTGATTGCGGAAGTAGCGTAAGCTATTGTCCGGCAACGATATTTTTCGCCGTAATTTAACCGGAGCATGCTTATCAGGCGTGCTCCTCTTGAGAGAGCAGCCTATCCGGCGTGCTTTATAATGGCCGACGCACCAACGTGGCCCTTCCTGTGAGACAAGTATGAAAATCGAAAATCCCAATCCCATCCAGTGGCAGTTCTCGGAACGCGCACAGCAGCTGCAAAGCTCGGCGATCCGCGAGATCCTGAAGATCACGCAGCGTCCGGAAATCATTTCCTTCGCCGGCGGCCTGCCCTCGCCCGCCACGTTCCCCGTCGAACGCATGAAAGCCGCCTACGACAAGGTGTTGTCGGAAAACGGCAAGCAAGCGCTGCAGTACGGCCCGACGGACGGCTACGCGCCCCTGCGCGAATGGGTGGCGAACTACCTGTCCACGGAAGGCACGACGATCGTGCCGGAACAGATCCTGATGGTGTCCGGCTCGCAGCAGGCCCTCGACCTGCTGGGCAAGGTCCTGATCGACGAAGGTTCGCGCGTGCTGGTGGAAACCCCCAGCTACCTCGGCGCGCTGCAGGCCTTCTCCGTCTACCGCCCGGAATTCCAGTCGGTCGAGACGGATGACCACGGCCTCGTGCCGTCGTCGATCGAGCCGCTGGCCAAGGGCGCGCGCCTGCTGTACTCGCTGCCGAACTTCCAGAACCCGACCGGACGTTCGCTGTCGATCGAGCGCCGCCTGGAGCTGGTCGAGACCTGCGCCCGCCTGGGCCTGCCGCTGATCGAGGACGATCCTTACGGCGCGCTGTCGTACAAGGGCGAGCCGATGCCGCGCATGCTGTCGATGAACCCGGACGGCGTGATCTACATGGGCTCCTTCTCGAAAGTGCTGACGCCGGGCATCCGCCTGGGCTATGTCGTCGCCCCGCTGCCGCTCGTGCGCCGCCTCGAGCTCGCGAAACAGGCTGCCGACCTGCACACGGCAACGCTCACGCAGATGGTCGTGCACGAAGTCGTGAAGGACGGCTTCCTGGACGAGCACATCCCGACGATCCGCAACCTGTACGCCAACCAGTGCCAGGTGATGCTGGACGCGATGGCCGAGCAATTCCCCGAAGGCGTGACGTGGACCCGTCCGGAAGGCGGCATGTTCATCTGGGTCACGCTGCCGAAGCACATCGACGCGATGAAGCTGCTCGACCAGGCCATCGCCGCGCGCGTCGCGTTCGTCCCGGGCGCCCCGTTCTACGCCAACAAGCCGGAAACGAACACGCTGCGGCTCTCGTTCGTGACGGTGCCGCCGGAGCGCATCCGCGAAGGCATCGCCACCCTCGGCAAACTCATCAAGGACCAGATGTAAGGTCCTCATCGACAGGCGGCGCCACGGTGCCGCCTGCTTACGACAATTGTTGAACTGACCAAACAATTGTCAGTTGCGCAAAAGTTACATATTTTTCCAATAGTAAAAGAACTTATTGGCCGCCGCGGCGCTGCGGGGTGTATGATTTTGCACGCAATCTAACCGTGCAATCCCCCCGTAAAGCACCGTATGACCAACCCTGCGACCGCGCCGCTTGCCGACCCGCGCAAGCCCGCCATTCTCATCGTCGACGACGCGCCCGACAACCTCGGCGTGCTGCGGTCGATGATGCTGCGCCAAGGCTATCAGACGTTCGTCGCCACGTCCGGCGACCGCGCGCTCGACATCGCCCAGCGCGTCAAGCCCGACGTGATCCTGCTCGACGTCGTCATGCCCGGCCTCGACGGGCTGGAGACGTGCCGCCGCCTGAAAGCGCATCCCGCCACGGCGCGCATTCCCGTGATCTTCATGAGCGCGCGCGGCGACACGGCGGACATCGTCGCCGGCTTCGACACGGGCGCCGCCGACTACATCCCGAAGCCGCTGCGACTGGAAGAAGTGTGCGCGCGCGTGCGCGCCCAGCTGCGCCTGCGCAGCAGCACGGACACGCAGTCGGAACAGGCCGACCGCCTGCGCACGATCGTCAACAGCATGGACCAGGGCCTGTTGATCGTCGAAGCCTGCGGCCGCGTGCAGTACGCGAACCCGGCCTGCGACCGCTACCTCGGCTATGCGCCCGAGGAGCTCGTCGGCCTGTCGCTGAAGGACTTGCTGGACTGCCCGGAAGCCGGCTGCTGCGAGGGCCTCGATGCGATCGGCAACGGCACGCGCGAAGTCAAGATCCGCCACCGCGACGGCGGCCTGCGCGCGATGGACCTGACGATGACGCCGATGCACGCAACGGACGGCCTGTTCGTCGCGCTGCTGCACGACATCACGCACCACAAGCAATCCGAGGACGCGCTGCAGCGCGCCGCGCTGCTCGATCCGCTCACGAAGATCGCCAACCGGCGCCACTTCGACGCGTTCCTGGAGAAGGAATGGCAGCGCGCGATCCGTAACGCGCAGCCGCTGTCGCTCGTCGTGCTCGACGTCGACCACTTCAAGCTGTACAACGACACACTGGGCCACGCGGCCGGCGACGTGTGCCTGCAGCGGGTCGCGCGGACGCTGCAGGACCACGCGGCGCGCCCGACCGACCTCGCCGCGCGCTATGGTGGCGAGGAATTCGTGCTGCTGTTCGCCGAGACCCCTGCGGAAAACGCGGCGCGCCTCGCCGAGATGATCCGCACTGCGGTGGAGGCGCAGGAAATCCCCAACCCGCGCTCGCCGACGTCGACGTGGCTCACCGTGTCCGTCGGCGTGGCCACGATCGTGCCGACGCAGCTGGATGCGATCGACAACCTGTTCGTCTGCGCCGACCGCGCCATGTATGCCGCCAAGGCCGGGGGCCGCAACCGCGTCGAGGCGACTATCGTCGGGACGGCGTGGGATGTCGTGCAGGACGCCGCGCTGTATTGAGCGAACCTGACAGGCGAGCCGGTTCAGCCGCATCCGCGGCGATCAACTCGACCACCCAGTCGATGAACGCGCGCAGCTTGCGACTCACGCGGCGATTCGACGGATAGGCCACGTACAGGGGCATCGGCGCGATCTCCCAGCCTTCGAACAAACGCACGAGGCCACCGTTGGCGACGGCCGCCCTGGCCATGTAGTCCGGCAGCCACACGATGCCCAGGCCGGCCAGTGCGGCCACGAGGAACGCGTTGCCGTCGTCGATCGCCAGCATGTGTCTCGTGTCGAGCGGGACGCTGTCGTCTCCCCGTCGCAGCTCGTAGGCGAATCCGGGCCCGGCGCGCGCGCCGCGAAAACGCACGACGTGGTGCGGCGGCTCGCGCAACTGTGCCGGATGCGTCGGTACCCCGGCCCGCGCCAGGTACGCCGGCGCGGCATAGACGCGCAGTTGCAGGTCGGCGACGTGTCGCGCGACCAGGGACTGGTCCGTGATGGCGCCGCCCCGCACGACGCAATCGACGTTATCGCCGATCAGATCCACCATGCGGTCGCTGACGCCCAGGTCGAGCTGGATGTCCGGATAGCGCGCATAGAACGCGGGCAGCGCGGGTACGAGCAGCATCGTCGCGAACGGGCCGGGCACGTCGACGCGCAGCTGCCCCGACGGCACCGTCGACGTGTTCGGCAACCCCGTCTCGAGCTCCTCCAGGTCGGCCAGCATGCGCACCACGCGCTCGTAGTAGATCGCGCCGTCCTCGGTCACGTTGACCTTGCGCGTGGTCCGGTGCAGCAGCCGGACACGCAGCCGCGCCTCCAGCTGCTGGATCAGCTGGGTCACGGTCGCCCGGCTCATGTCCAGTGGCTGCGCAGCCTTCGTGAAACTGCCCGCCTCGACCACCCGCACGAACGCACGCATGCCATCGAATCGGTCCATCGGCCCTCCCCTGATTGTTTGGAATATCCAAATGGTGAAGATAGCACTTGCCCATTTATCCGAAAAGTCTAGCGCGCTACAGTAGAACCGTGCCGATTCCGGCAACCATCACAAGGAGGTTTCCATGCGAGTCCGTGACGTCGTTTTCCCGCCAGGGCGCCAAGCGCTCTATGAAGCAAACCGTTATTCGCCCGCCGTGCGCGCCAACGGCTTCCTGTTCGTCTCCGGCCAGGTGGGGAGCCGCGAGGACGGCACGCCCGAACCCGAACTCGACGATCAGGTGCGGCGCGCGTTTGCCAACCTGAATGCCATCCTGGACGCGGCCCACTGCACGTTCGCGGACGTCGTCGACGTGACCGTGTTCATCGTCGATCCGCAGGCCAAGTTCGAGCGCATCTGGCGCGTGGCCCAGGAATACTGGGGCGAAGCGCCCTACCCGACCGTGACGGCCGTCGGCGTGACCTGGCTGTATGGATTCGACTTCGAGATCAAGGTCGTCGCGCGCATCCCGGACTGATCGGGTCAGCTTGCCGGATACCCCGTGATCGCCGCGATGTCGCGGTACAGCGGCTGCAGCTGCCGGTACATCTTCAGATAGACCTGCCGGTACAGCCGGTCATACACGTCGCGGTGCGCCGGCACCGGTTCGAACACCCTGCCCACCCGCGTCATCGCATCCATCGCCGCCGCGAAATCGCGATGCAGCCCCAGCCCGACGGCGGCGTCGATGGCGGCGCCCAGGCCCGACGTCTCGTACACGTGCGGCCGCGCCGTCGGCAGGCCGAAGATGTCGGCCGTCAGCTGCATCGCGCAATCGCTCTGCGAGCCGCCGCCGGATACGCGCAGCGCCGTGATCGGCACGCCGCTGCGCTGCTCGATGCGCTCCTTCCCTTCGCGCAGCGCGTACGCGAGGCCTTCCAGGATCGCGCGGTACACGTGCGCGCGCGTGTGCACGTCGCCGAAGCCGATGATGGCGCCTTTCGCCTCGCGCCCCGGCACGCGGATGCCGGGTGTCCAGTACGGCTGCAGCATCAGCCCCATGGAGCCCGGCGGGACGGCGCTCGCCAGCTGGTCGAACAGGTGCTCGGGCGCCACGTCTTCCGCCAGCGCGCGCTGCTGCTCGCGGTGGCCGAACTGCTCCTTGAACCAGTTGACCATCCAGTAGCCGCGGAACACCTGCACCTCGCTGCTGTACGCGCCCGGAATGGCGGCGGGATATGGCGGGAGGAACGGCGTCACCTCGACGTAGCGGGTGCCCGTCGTGTTGATGGTGGCCGTCGTGCCGTAGCTCAGGCACCCGACGTGCGGCTCGCGGCAGCCGGCGCCGATCACTTCGCACGCCTTGTCCGCGGCGGCCGCCAGCAGCGGCGTGCCGGCCGGGATGCCGGTGGCGTCGGCCGCGTCCCGGCCGATCTCGCCCAGCCGGTCGCCCGGCTCCACGAGTTCCGGGAGCATGCGCGGTTCGACGGCCAGCGCCTGCCACTTCCAGTCGCGCGGCCCGGCCCAGCGCCGGCGCTTGTAGTCGAACGGGACGTACGCCACCTGCGACCCGGACGAATCGGCGAACCGCCCGCACAGCCGCCAGTTCAGGTAGCCGGACAGCAGCAGGAATTTGTCGGTCGCGGCCCAGATCTCCGGTTCGTGCGCGCGGATCCAGTTGATCTCGGCCTCGCCGCGAAAATAATCGATGGTGCCGTCCACGCGCGCCAGCTTGAACGCCGTGCGCCACCACCAGGCCATGGGCGGCACCGTGTCCGTGTGGCGCTGGTCGAGCCACGTGATGGCCGGACGCAGCGGGCGGCCGTCGCGGTCCAGGTTGACGACGGTGCCGCGCTGCGTCGTCACCGCGACGCCGGCGATTGCGTCGCGCCGCACGCCGGGCTGCGTCCACAGCCCCTGGCATGCACGACACAGCGATTGCCAGTAATCCTGCGGGTCGTGCTCGGCCCAGCCGGGCTGCCGCGAAAAATACGGGTCGAGCATCACCTGCGACTTGGCGACGATGTTCCCGGCGAGGTCGAACAGGATCGCGCGCACGCTCTGCGTGCCGTTGTCGATGGCAAGGATCGTCGGTTCAGTGTTGGTGTTCATCGGGCACGCCGTGGTGAGTGGTCCAGTGTGTGCGGTACGCCGCCTCTTCCTGCTCCCAGTGTACGTCGTCCCAGCCGAGCTCCGGCTGGCAAATGGCGCGGATGCGCGCCAGATGCGCCGCGCCGCCATCACGCAGCAGGAGGCCCAGCCGCGTGCGGCGCAGCAGCAGGTCGTCCAGGTGCCGCACGGCCTCGCAGCGCGCGGCCCAGCGCAGCTCGGCCCACGCCGTTTCCGTGCCGGGGATGCGTTCCAGTTCGCCCGGCAGCGCCGCGTCCAGCAGCGCTGCCGCACACGCGCCGTAGCGGCCGTGCAGCCGGCGCCAGAGGCTCGCGTCCACGTGCGGCGCGTCCACGTGCGGCGCGTCCACGTGCGGCGCGTCCGGGTGCGGCACGGGCGCGAACACGGGGCGCGCGTCCAGCGGATCGTCCCAGCCAGGGCTTTGCTGCTTCACCAGCCGCAGCGCGTCGAGCGCGATGGCGCGGAACGTCGTCAGCTTGCCGCCCGCAATCGCCACGAGACCTGGACTGCTCCACGTCACGTGCTCGCGTCCTTCCTGCGACGGCGCCCCACCCTCCTTGCCCGCGATGACGGGCCGGACACCCGCATACGTCGACACGATGTCCGAGTCGGTGAGTTGCAGCTGCGGGAACTGCGCCCGCAACGCCGCCATCAGGTAATCGACTTCCGCGGGCGTGATGCGGGGCTCGCGCTCCATGGTTTCCTCGTGGTCGAGGTCCGTCGTGCCGACCAGCGTCGCGCCTTCCCACGGATACGCGAACACGGGCCGGCCGTCGTGCGGATGCATCAGGCTGACGGCGCGCGCCAGCGGCAGCCGCCACGCGGGCAGGATCAGATGGCTGCCGCGCAGCGGACGCAGGCGCGGGCCCTGGCCGTGCAACGGGCCGGACCACGCCCCCGTCGCATCGACGACGACGCGCGCACGCACCGTGTACGTCGCGCCATCGTCGGTGCAGGCGAGCGTCGCGCCGCACACGCGGCCATCGATCCGCAGCAGCTCGCGCGCGCCGACGTGGTTGACGGCCGCCGCGCCATGGTCCAGCGCTTCGCGCAGCACGCGCAGCACCAGGCGGGCATCGTCCGTGCGGGCGTCCGTGTAGACGATGCCGCCGGCCAGGCCGTCGCGCTTCACGTTCGGCGCCGCCATCAGGAAGTCGTCGGCGGCGAGCCAGTGCGGTTCGCGCCGGTGCGCCATCGCGTCGTACAGCGCAAGGCCCGTGAGGAAGCTGCGCCGGCCACGCGCACCAATGTACTGCGCGAACGCGAAACCCTGCGGCTCGACGAGGCCGGGCGCGGCGCGCAGCAGCATCTCGCGCTCGCGCACGGATTCCGCCGTCAGCCGCAGATGGCCGCCCTTCAGGTAGCGCAGGCCGCCGTGCACGAGTTTCGACGAGCGGCTCGACGTGCCCCACGCGAAGTCGCAGCGCTCGACGAGCAGCGCACGCAAGCCGCGCCGCGCCGCTTCCAGCAGCACGCCGGCGCCGCTGATGCCGCCGCCGATCACGAGCACGTCCCACTCGTGGGCCAGCACGTCGCCCAGGCCCGCGCGCCCGTCCCTCCGCCACAGCGCGGCGTAATCTGCCGTCATGGCGTCACCAGCTTGCCCGGATTCATGCGGCCATCCGGATCGAATTCGCGGAACAGTGTGCGCAGCGCCGCCATGCCGAGTTCTCCCTTTTCGTGTGCGAGCCACGGCGCGTGGTCACGGCCCACCCCGTGCTGGTGGCTGATCGTACCGCCGCTCGCGACGATCGCCTCCGACACGGCCGTCTTCAGCCGGCGCCAGCGCGCGAGGTCCGCGTCGTAGTCGCCGGCCAGGCGCCAGATGAACGTCGAGTAGACGCTGGCCCCTTGCGGATACAAGTGCGACAAGTGGGTGTACGCGTGCACCCGCTCGCCGGCCTGCGCGAGCGCGTCGTGCGCGGCCCGCTCGATGGCGCGCATGGCGGGCGTGACGCGGGGCCAGTCGAGCGCCGTCTCCACCGTATCGATCGCATACCCGTGCGCCCACGCGCTGTTGCGCAGGTAGACGTTGCGGAAGCGGTTGCGCTTCCACCGCTCGCCCAGCCCGCGGCCCGCGTGCACGCCGCCGTCGCGCCGCGCCAGCGCCAGCGCGGCCTTCAGTGCCGCGCGTGCTTGCGCCTTCTCGCCGCTGGCGCCGACGAGCAGCATGCATTTATCCGCGCCCGCGCCGCGCAGCTTCAGCCACGCTTCCAGCAGCGCCACCTGGCGGCCATGGCCGGCCAGCGTGAGCATCGTGGCGGTCTCCGTCGCGTTCGATACGCGCAGCATCGACAGGCCCAGGCGCGCTTGCACGATGATGCGCACGGCCCGTTCGGCGGCATGCCAATCGGGGAAGAACACGGCGTGAAAGGCTTCGTACGGCGGCAGGCGGCTGATGCGCACGGCCGCTTCCGTCAGGATGCCGAGCCGCCCTTCCGACCCGAGCACCAGTTCGCGCAGGTCGGGGCCCGCGGCGGATGCCGGGAACGTGGGCATGGCGAGCGTGCCGGATGGCGTCTCCACGCGCCCCCCCGCGAACAGCTGCTCGATGCGGCCGTAGCGCAGCGACTGCTGGCCGGACGAGCGCGTGACGACCCAGCCGCCCAACGTGGAGTAATCGAACGATTGCGGGAAGTGGCCCAGCGTATAGCCGTGCGCGCGCAGCTGCGCTTCCAGGTCGGGCCCCGCCACGCCGGCCTCGAACACCGCGAGCTGTGCCTCCTCGTCGAGCGACACGAGCGCCCGCATGCGCGCCATGTCGACGGAAAGCGTGGGCCGCGCGCCGACGGCATCCAGGTGGCCCGCGACGCTCGTGCCGCCGCCGTACGGCACGATGGCCACGTCGTGCGCCGCCGCCCAGCGCAGCAAGGTGCGCACGTCGTCGGCGCTTTCCGGATACGCGACGCCGTCCGGCGCCGCATCGATGCGGCCGTAGCGCAGGCGCAGCCAGTCCTGCAGGCTCTGGCCCGTCGCGTGTGCGAGCCGCGCCGGCGCGCCCGCATCGACGAGCGCATGCGGCGGCAGGCGGCCCGGCGGCAGGCTCGCGCACAGCGCGTCGAATGCGGCGTCATGGGGCGCCGTGCCCGCGCCGATGGCCCCGCGCAGGAACGCCAGCGCGCCTTCGCCCAGCGGTACGTCGATCGTATCGTCTCCCCAACCGTTCCAGCGTCGCATCTGCCGTTCTCCCCGTCGTGTTATGCGGCTATACTCGTTGGCGGCCACTTTAAGAAAAACGACGACCCGAGTATTGCGGATTCATGCCAAGCGCTTGTTCGAACATGCCAGCCACGCCGTCACGCGTCACCGCAGCCTATCTGCAGCCGCTGCTGGAGACCGCGGCTGCGCTGGGCATCGCGCCGTCCGCGCTGGCGCAGGCGGCCGGCCTCGCACCCGATCTGCTCGACCCGCTGCCGGACGCGCTGGCGGCATCCGACTATATCGCGCTGCTCGACGCGGGCAGCCGCCTCGCCCGCGACCCGCACTTCGGCCTGCACGTGGGCGAGCGCGTGCGGCCCGGGACGTATAGCGTGTACGGCCTCGTGCTGCTGGCCTGCCGCGACATCGGCCAGGCGCTGGAACAGACGCAGCGCTACGAACAGCTGGCGCACGACCTGGGTCGCTCGCGTCTCGACGCCCATGGCGCACACGCGCGCTACACGTGGGTCAGCCATTATCCGCACGCGAGCCGGCACCTGGCGGAAAGCGTGTTCGCCGGCATCCGCACGTTCGGCTCGTGGCTCGCGGGCCGGCCGCTGGCGCCGCGCGCCCTCGCCTTCGCACACCTGCGTCCTGACGATGCCGACCCGGCCGAGTATGCGCGCGTGCTGGGCGGCGTGCCCGCGTTCGGCGCGTCCGCGCACACGGTCGATTTCGACGCGGCCCTCCTCGCGCTGCCGCTGCCCGCCGCCGACACGGCGATGTATCCCCTGTTGCAGCAGCATGCCGAACGCCTGCTGCGCGAACGGGCGCAGGCGGCGAGCGGCATCGTCGCGCAGGTGCACGCGGCGATCGTGCGCACGCTCGCGCGCGAACCCGTGCGGCTGGCCGGCATCGCCGCCGAACTCGCGCTGTCGCCGCGCACCTTGCAGCGCAAGCTGGCCGATGCCGGTGCCACGTTCCAGCAGGTGCTGGACGCCGCGCGCTACGCGCTGGCGATGGACTATCTGCGCCAGGACGGCCTGTCGCTCGTCGACATCGCCTTCCTGCTCGGTTTCCAGGAACAGAGCGCCTTTACGCACGCGTTCCGCGAATGGTCGGGCGTAAACCCCGGCGCATGGCGCGAACGGGCGCTGGCGGTCGGCCGGTAAAAATTGGACATCGGACTGGGTGTTTTCATTAAACCGCCCGGTTCCCCTTTTGCTATAACGTCAGGTCGACCCGGCCGCCGGCGCCGGACAACACAGCGAGTCAATACAATATGTGGAAATCATTATTCATTGGGGGAGTGTCCGCCTGGACGCTGACGGCGCATGCGGCCGCGCCGTCGATGCAGCGCGTCGACACGGGCATGCAGGTGCGCACCGACGCGGGCGTGCTGACGATCGAACCGGTGGCGCCGCGCGTCATCCACGTCCGCTTCGGCCCGGCCGGCTTTGCCGGCAACTACAACCCGGCCGTCATCGCCAAACCGGAAAAGATCGCGTTCCAGATCGCCGAAGCAGCCGACGCATGGACCTTGTCCACGGCCGACCTGAAGGTCCGCGTGGGACGCGAGGACGGCAACGTCGTCTTCCAGACGCCGGACGGCAAGGAGATCATCAAGGAAGGCGGCCGTGACCTCGCGCACGGCGTCTCGCAGCGCTTCTATACGGGCGAGCACGGGAACATCGTGTATGGCCTCGGCCAGCATCAGAACGGCCTGCTCGACTACGGCGGCACCACTGTACGCCTGCAGCAGGCGAACCGTGACGTCGCGGTGCCGATGCTCGTCTCGCCGCAGGGCTACGGCATCCTGTGGAATAACGCGGCCGTCACGAACGTCGACGTCGACCTGCCGTCCGGGCCGCCGATCATGATCCGCTCCGAAGCGGGCGGCGTCGATTACCACTTCATGTACGGCCCCGAACTCGACGACGTGATCAAGGGCTACCGCCGCCTGACGGGCACCGCGCCGCTGATGGCGCGCTGGACGTGGGGCCTGTGGCAGTCGAAGGAACACTATGCGACGCAGGACGAACTGCTCGGCATCGCTTCGAAATACCGCCAGATGAAAGTGCCGCTCGACGCCGTCATCCAGGACTGGCAGTACTGGCTGCCGGGCCAGTGGGGCAGCCATGAATTCGATAAGGCGCGCTACCCCGACCCGGCCGGCATGGTCAAGAAGCTGCATGACGAGAACGTCCACGCGATCATCTCCGTGTGGGCCCGCCTCGACACGGACACCGCGAACACGAAGGCGCTGGACGCCATCGGCGGCCTGTATCCGGCCACGTACCCGAACGTCTACCCGGCCGGCAAGGGCCGCTGGTACGACGCGTACAACCCGCGCGCCCGCGACCTGTACTGGCGCCAGGTGATGCGCGGCCTCGGCACGCTCGGCTTCGACGGCTGGTGGCTGGACGCGTCGGAAGCGGAACTGGGCGGCTGGTGGGGTCAGATGCGTGAACTCCAGACGGCCGCCGGTCCGGGCAGCGCCGTCTACAACGCGTATCCGCTGCTGCACACGACGGCCGTGCATGACGGCATGGTGCGCGACCAGGCCGGCAAGCGCGCGTTCATCCTGACCCGTTCCGCCTACGCAGGCCAGCAGCGCAACGCGGCCATCACGTGGTCGGGCGACACGATGGGCAACTGGGACGTGTTCCGCCGCCAGATCCCTGCCGCGCTGAACTTCACGCTGTCCGGCATCCCGTACTGGTCGGCCGACATCGGCGGCTTCTTCGGCGGCAAGCCGACCGACCCGGCCTACGCGGAACTGTTCACGCGCTGGTTCCAGTTCGGCGTCTTCAACCCGATGTTCCGCGTGCACGGCACGGGCGACGGCAAGGAGATCTGGCAGTTCGACGACGCGACGCAGAAGATCATGCGCGACTACATCGACGTGCGCTACCGCCTCCTGCCATACATCTATTCGGCCTCGTGGGACGTCACGCACAACGACGGCACGATGATGCGCGCCCTCGCCTTCGACTTCCGCGACGACGAGCACGCGCTGCATGTCGCCGACGAGTACATGTTCGGCAAGGCCCTGCTCGTGGCACCGGTCGTGCAGCCGAAGTCGCAGGCGCGCGAGGTCTACCTGCCGGGCAAGGACGCGTGGTACGACTTCTGGACCGGCGCGAAGCTGGCCCCGGGCCAGGTGGTGACGGCGCAGGCCGACATCGCGACGATCCCCGTCTATGCGCGGGCCGGCAGCATCGTGCCGCTGGGTCCTGTGAAGCAGTTCGCGGACCAGAAGTCGGATGCGCCGGTGGACCTCGTCGTCTATCCGGGCAAGGACGGTTCGTATGAGCTGTACGACGACGGCGGCGACGGCTACGCCTACCAGAAAGGGGCGTACGCCCTCGTGCGCATGACGTGGACCGACGGCGCGAAACGCCTCGACCTCGCACCGCGCCAGGGCCGCTACGACGGCATGCCGGCACGCCAGTCCTTCTCTGTGCGCTGCGGTACGAAGACGGGCGACGTGCGGACGGTCGTCTACGACGGCAAGGCCACGTCCGTCACGTTGCCGCAGTGCGGCGGCTGACGGGCCTTCAGCGCGCGCGCCTCTGGGCGCGTGCGCGCAAGTCGTCCAGTGCCGGCACGATGGCAAGGCCGGACAGCAGCAGCGCCAGCGGCACCGTCGCCACGTAGCCGAGCATCTTGAACCCGACCGCGCCGGCCACGCCACCGAAGAAGAAGCTGCCCAGCAGGCCGCACAGCACGGCCAGCCGTCCATGGTTGGCTGCGACGTAAGGACGGGCCGCCGTGTCGGCATTCCAGTACAACATCTTGCCCAGCTCGATGCCGATGTCGGTGACGATGCCCGTCATGTGCGTCGTGCGGATCTCGGCGTGCGACAGCTTCGTGACCAGCGCGTTCTGCAGGCCCATCGTGTAACACAGCAGCATCACGGTGACGGGCACGAACAGGCCCGCGATGCTGGACAGGCGCGCGCCGAGCACGCCGAACGCCAGCAGCAGCATGGCTTCGAACAGCAGCGGCAGCGCGTATTCGCTCGCGAGGGCGCGGCGGCGCCCGTAGTTGACGAGCAGCGCCGTGCTGGCCGCGCCCAGCAGGAACGACACGATGGCGCCCAGCGCGTCGAGCACGAGGTCGGCGGCGCCCAGCGCGAGGTTGTCGGCGGCCGACGAGACGATGCCCGTCATGTGCGACGTGTACTGGTGCACGGCGAGGAAGCCGCCGGCGTTCATCGCGCCGGCCACGCCAGCCAGCGCAAAGCCGAGGTGACGGTTGGCACGCGCGCTGCGCGCCTGGGCGGTGAGGGTGCGGACGTAGTCGACGGAGCGCTGCATGCGTCAATACTAACCCAGCCCGACCGCCCCGGAAAGCCCGGCGTGACGCCGGTTCTCGCTATAATTGTCCTTCTCACACGAACATCGCCAAGAAAAACTCATCGCCGTGAACCCACATCTCGACCGCCTGCACCCTTATCCGTTCGAAAAGCTGCGCCAGCTGTTCGCCGGCGTCACGCCGAATCCCGACCTTGCCCACATCAGCCTGGGCATCGGTGAGCCGAAGCACGCGACACCAGCGTTCATCCAGAAAGCGCTGACGCACGCCATGGCCGGCCTGGCCTCGTATCCGACGACGCACGGCGGCGAGCCGCTGCGCGCCGCGATCGCCGGCTGGCTGGAACGCCGCTACGGCATCCCGACTATCGATGCGGCCACGATGGTGTTGCCCGTGAACGGATCGCGCGAGGCGCTGTTCGCGATCGCGCAGACGGTCATCGATCCGCGCAAGCCGGGCGCGCTCGTCGTCAGCCCGAACCCGTTCTACCAGATCTACGAAGGCGCGGCCTATCTCGCGGGCGCCGAGCCCTATTTCGTGAACTCGCAGCCCGGCCGCAACTTCGGCTGCGATTACACGAGCGTGCCGGACGACGTGTGGGCGCGCGTGCAACTGCTGTACCTGTGCTCCCCCGGCAATCCGACGGGCGCCGTGCTGTCGCTGGACGACTGGCGCGAGCTGTTCGCGCTGTCCGACCGCCACGGCTTCGTGATCGCCGCGGACGAGTGCTATTCCGAGATCTATTTCGGCGCCACGCCGCCGCTGGGCGCGCTGGAAGCCGCGCATCAGCTGGGCCGGAGCGGCGGCGCGCGGCCGTACGCGAACCTGATCGTGTTCTCGAGCCTCTCGAAGCGCTCGAACGTGCCGGGCATGCGCTCGGGCTTCGTCGCCGGCGATCCGGAACTGATGAAGAAATTCCTGCTGTACCGCACCTACTGCGGCGGCGCGATGTCGCCGCCCGTGCAGGCGGCGTCGATCGCCGCGTGGAACGACGAAGCGCACGTGCAGGAGAACCGCAACCTGTACAAGGAAAAATTCACGCTCATCACGCCGCTCCTGAAGCAGGTGATGGACGTCGAGCTGCCGGACGCCGGCTTCTACCTGTGGGCCGACGTGCGCCGCACGGGCCTGTCGGACACGGAGTTCGCACGCGGCCTGTACGCCGAATATAATGTGACGGTTTTACCCGGCAGCTATCTCGCGCGCGACGCGCACGACAGCAATCCGGGACGCAACCGCATCCGCATGGCGCTCGTCGCCGAAGTGGACGAAGGATTGGAAGCGGCGCACCGCATCGTCCAGTTCTGCAACGACCTCAAGTCTTCCTGACACACCACCTGAATAGACAAATCATGACCCAACAACTCCAGACCATCATCGACACCGCGTGGGAACAGCGCGCAGAGATCAGCCCGGCCTCCGCCAGCGCCGAAGTGCGCGACGCCGTCGCCCACGTCCTGGCCGGCCTTGACGACGGCAGCCTGCGCGTCGCCCAGAAGGACACCGGCAGCTGGGTCGTGAACCAGTGGATCAAGAAGGCCGTGCTGCTGTCGTTCCGCCTCGAAAACAACGTGCCCGTGGAAGGCGGCGACATGCAGTTCTACGACAAGGTCCCGACGAAGTTCGCGAACTACACCGCGGAAGACTTCGCGAAAGGCGGCTTCCGCGTCGTGCCGCCGGCCGTCGCCCGCCGCGGCTCGTTCATCGGCAAGAACGTCGTGCTGATGCCGTCGTACGTGAACATCGGCGCCTACGTCGACGAAGGCGCGATGGTCGACACGTGGGCCACCGTCGGCTCGTGCGCCCAGATCGGCAAGAACGTCCACCTGTCGGGCGGCGTTGGCATCGGCGGCGTGCTGGAACCCATGCAGGCCAATCCGACCATCATCGAAGACAACTGCTTCATCGGCGCCCGTTCGGAAATCGTCGAAGGCGTGATCGTCGAAGAGAACTCGGTGATCTCGATGGGCGTGTACATCGGCCAGTCGACCAAGATCTACAACCGCGAGACGGGCGAAGTGACGTATGGCCGCATCCCGGCCGGTTCCGTCGTCGTGTCGGGCAGCCTGCCGTCCGCCGATGGCAAGTACAGCCTGTATTGCGCCGTGATCGTCAAGCAGGTCGATGCGAAGACCCGTGCGAAGACGGGCATCAACGAGTTGCTGCGCGGCGTGTAATCCTTAATCCGGCGTTTCAAACGTAACCGCAAGTCGTAGGTGGACGGCTCGCCGTCCACGCGTTCAACCACCGCGTGATGTATCGCGACGTTTCTTACGCCGGCTGAACGCGTGGACGGCGCCGCCGCGTCTGAGCACACCGCGCGGTACAGCCGTCCACCCTACGTTTGCACGACCACGCGATCAGTCGTAGGGTGGGCACCCCGTGCCCACGTTTCGTTTGCACGTCCGCGCCGTCAGGTTAGAATCCCTTAAACGCAGAAAATTACCGCGAAGCAAGGGAGAACACCATGATGATGGAACGTCTGTTCCAGTTGATGAAGGAAAAGAACGCGTCCGACATGTTCTTCGCGGTCAATTCCCCAGTCCACATCAAGATCAACGGGAACCTCATCCCGATCAACCAGAACAAGCTCGAACCGGAAAACATCCGCGTGCTTCTGGCGGAAATCGCGAGCCCGGAGCAGATGGAAGAGCTGGAGCGCGAGAACGAGCTCAATATGGGCATCTCGGTACCGAACCTGGGCCGCTTCCGCCTGTCCGCGTTCCGCCAGCGCGGCAGCATCTCCGCCGTGTTCCGTTTCGTCCCCGCCACGATCCCGCCGCTGTCCGACCTGGGCCTGCCGCCCGTGCTGTCGGAACTGATCATGGAAAAGCGCGGCCTGATGCTGATCGTGGGCGCGACGGGCTCCGGCAAGTCGACGACGATCGCCTCGATGCTCGACCACCGCAACGAGCAGCGCCACGGCCATATCCTCACGCTGGAAGACCCGATCGAGTACCTGTTCAAGAACAAGAGGTCGATCGTCAACCAGCGCGAGATCGGCAGCGACGCGAAGGATTTCGACGTCGCCCTGCGCAACTCGATGCGCCAGGCGCCGGACTGCATCCTGATCGGCGAGATCCGCGACAAGGACACGATGGCCGCCGCCCTCGCCTACGCGCAATCCGGCCACCTCGTGCTGGCGACCTTGCACGCCAACAACAGCTACAACGCACTGAACCGCATCATCAGCTTCTACCCGATCGAGAACCGCCCCGCCCTGCTGCAGGACTTGTCGTCCGCAGTGAAGGCGATCGTGTCGCAGCGCCTCGTGCGCGCGAAGACCGGCGGGCAGCGCCACGCGGCCGTCGAGATCATGGTCAACACGCGCTACGTCGCAGACCTGATCGAAAAAGGCGACATCGGCGAGATCAAAGAAGCGATGGACAAGAGCCTGTCACCCGGTTCGCAATCGTTCGAAAAGGCATTGCTGGAACTCGTGCAGGCCGACCTCATCACGCAGGAAGAGGCGCTTGCCAACGCCGATTCGGCCACCAATCTGCTCTGGCTGATCAACAACGGGCCGGACAGCAAGGCCGAGCAGGAACAGGCGAAGCCGGCGGAGCCGGATGGGCCGTCGTTTACGGAATTTACGCTGGATAGTTGAGTTGACTGCACTCAAGAATCCACAGTACAAGATAGGGGCCGTGGCGCCTTGACGCGGGACGCCAGCGCGTGAACAGTGTTGTCGGCAGGTGTTGCGCTCAGATGCCAATCAGCCGCAACAAGAAGATCCGGGCACCGGCAGCAGGTACTCGTCGATGTCGATCCGCCGCGCGGCGTCTTCTTGCTGCGGACTCGGCGCTATTGCGCTGCCGTGAGTTTGAGTCCGGACCGCAGTGCCTGAGAAGCTTCCTGTTGACGTTTGCGCTGATCGGATACCTGCTCGATGCCCTTCGTTGTCACCTCTTCCAGAAAAGCGATACGAGCCCGGTAGTAATCCGTACGTAACTGCATTTCCAGCAAATGTTGCTCGGATTGATACAGCTCCATGCGCAGGTCGTTGAGCGACCGTTTTGCATGTTTCTCAGGTGTAGGAGCGTGATGAGAAATTAAGTTTGCCAGCCACCGTAGCATAATGCAGCCCTCCTGTCGTCAGGTGCTCTCCCGCTGCTATCAAAACGGAAATCACGCCACTGTCACACACCGACTCGATGCGATTTCCAGCTAGACACAGTCTATCAAACATTTATGCAGGATTCGTGAGGGCTCCATCAATCTGTTGTTAAAATTACACTTACCCACTCTCCCTTAACAGGCGCGATCCCGGCGTAAGCGTCGCTGCCGGCACGGCCGCGCCGCGATGCCGGCTCCTCCCCGGCCTCGACATTGCTAAACTAGTCGGTGGACAGCCACCCTGTGCTATCCTTCGCGCCTTCCGGAATTGCAATACCCACCCGCCATGAAAAAGACCCTCTACGGTATTCCGAACTGCGACACCGTCAAGAAAGCCCGCACCTGGCTGGCCGACAACGGCCAGGAATTCGAGTTCCACGATTTCAAGAAGCAAGGCCTGGACCGCGCCACCGCCGCGCACTGGCTCGATCAGGTCGACTGGGAAACGCTCGTGAACCGCAAGGGCACCACGTGGCGCAAGCTGTCCGACGAGC
This sequence comes from Massilia pinisoli, assembly GCF_024753285.1. Taxonomy (GTDB): domain Bacteria; phylum Pseudomonadota; class Gammaproteobacteria; order Burkholderiales; family Burkholderiaceae_D; genus Telluria; species Telluria pinisoli. Next base: position 93,959 of record NZ_JANUGW010000022.1, read on the forward strand.
GCCGCGCGCAGGTCGTCGACAAGGCCAGCGCCCTCGACCTGATGCTGGAAAACCCGTCCGTCATCAAGCGGCCCGTGCTGGAAGGCGCCGATAAATTGTCCGTCGGCTTCTCGGCCGAGCAGTACGAACACCTGTTCGGAGACTGGCCCGCATGAAGCCGTCGCGCACGCAACTGCTCACGGAAGAGCTGATCGCGCTCGATTCCGTCACACCGCACGATAAAGGCTGCCAGCAGAAGCTGCAGGCGCTGCTCGCGCCGCTCGGCTTCCGCTGCGAGACGATCGAGTCGAACGGCGTGACGAACCTGTGGGCGCGGCGTGGCGACGCGGCACCCGTATTCGTGTTCGCCGGCCACACGGACGTCGTGCCGACGGGCCCCGCGAACCAGTGGGCATCGGCGCCGTTCGAGCCTACGCGGCGCGACGGCAAGCTGTACGGCCGCGGCGCGTCGGACATGAAGACGTCGATCGCCGCCATGGTCGTCGCCGTCGAGGAATTCGTGGCCGCGCATCCGGACCACATGGGTTCGATCGCCTTCCTGCTGACGTCCGACGAGGAGGGCCCGGCCACGGACGGCACCGTCATCGTCTGCGAGCTGCTGGAAGAACGGGGCGAGGCGATCGACTACTGCCTCGTCGGCGAGCCCACATCCAGCCACGTGCTGGGCGACATGATCAAGAACGGCCGCCGCGGTTCGCTGTCCGGCTGCCTCATCGTGAAGGGCGTGCAAGGCCATATCGCCTACCCGCACCTGGCGCGCAACCCGATCCACCTGGCGGCACCGGCGCTGGCCGAACTCGCAGCCGAGAAATGGGATGACGGCAACGAATACTTCCCGCCGACGAGCTGGCAAGTGTCCAACGTCGCGGCCGGCACGGGGGCGACGAACGTGATCCCGGGCGAGATCAAGATCGACTTCAATTTCCGCTTCTCCACCGCGAGCACGGCCGAGAGCCTGCAGGCGCGCGTGCACGCGATCCTCGACCGCCACGGCCTCGACTACGACCTGAAATGGACGTTGTCCGGCCACCCGTTCCTCACGCCGAAGGGCACGTTGTCGGACGCGATCTGCGGCGCGATCAAGCAGGAACTGGGCGTGACGACGGAATTGTCGACGACCGGAGGAACGTCGGACGGCCGCTTCATCGCCCGCATCTGCCCCCAGGTGATAGAATTCGGGCCACCCAACGACAGCATCCACAAGATCGACGAGCACATCGAAGTGCGGTACATCGATCCGCTCAAGAACATCTACCGGCGCACGCTGGAGCGCTTGCTGACCATCCCGCCGTCCGCGGCATAACGACGAAACCTGGCCATGACCACGACCCAATTCTGCACGCCGCGCGACCTGCTGCGCTACGCCGTCACCCGCTTCAACGGCGCGAAGCTGTTCTTCGGCCACGGCAGCGCCGAAGCGTTCGACGAAGCGGCCTACCTGATCCTGCACACGCTGAAGCTGCCGCTGGACAAACTGGAGCCGTTCCTCGACGCGCGCCTGCTGCCGGAAGAGATCCTGCAGGTGATGGCCGTCATCGAGCGCCGCGTCAACGAGCGCGTGCCGGCGGCCTATATCACGAATGAGGCGTGGCTGGGCAGCTACAACTTCTACGTCGACGAAAGAGTGCTCGTGCCGCGCTCGTTCATCGCCGAGCTGATTCCGAATTTCTTCAGCCCGTGGGTCGCGGATCCGGACAGTGTCGAAAACGTGCTCGAACTGTGCACGGGCTCCGGTTGCCTCGCCATCATGCTGGCGGATGCGTTCCAGAACGCCGTCGTCGACGCCGTCGACATCTCGAAGGATGCGCTGGCCGTCGCCGAGCGCAACATCCGCGACTACAAGCTGGAAGGCCGCGTGAACCCGATCGAGTCCGACCTGTACCAGCACGTGCCGTTCAAGAAGTACGACCTGATCGTGACGAACCCGCCGTACGTGAACAGCGATTCGATGGGCAAGCTGCCGCCGGAATACCTGCGCGAGCCGCAGATCGCCCTCGCGGGCGGCGAAGATGGCATGGACCTCGTGCGCAAGATCATCGACGGCGCCGCCGAGCGCCTGAGCCCCGAAGGCGTGCTGATCGTCGAGATCGGCAACGAGCGCGAGTACGCGGAAGCGGCGTTCGGCCACCTGGGTCTCACCTGGCTGACGACCAGCCAGGGCGACGACGCCGTGTTCCTGCTGACGGCCGAACAGTTATCCCTGTAGGGTGGGCGGCCTCCGCCCACGCGGAAGCCTGCGTCAAGCCAGCGTCCGCGTGGGCACGGGGTGCCCACCCTACGGTCCTCCCCTCCCGAGCTAGAAATATGATCCGATTTTCCAACGTGAGTCTCATGCGCGGCACCAAGCCGCTGCTGGAAGACGCCGACCTCACCCTCAACCCCGGCGACAAGATCGGCTTGATCGGCGCGAACGGCGCCGGCAAATCCAGCCTGTTCGCGATGCTGCGCAACGAACTCCATCCGGACCAGGGCGAGATCGACTTCCCCGCGCGCTGGCGCATGGCGTACGTGGCGCAGGAGACGCCGGCGCTGGACCGTCCCGCCATCGAGTACGCGATCGACGGCGATGCCCACCTGCGCGAACTGCAGGCCGAGCTGGATCGGCTGGAGGCCCTGCCCCACACGACGGAAAACGGCATCGCCATCGGCCACGTCCACTCGGGCCTGGCCGACGCCGACGCGTACACGGTGCAGTCGCGCGCGGAACAGCTGCTGCTGGGCCTGGGCTTTTCGCTGGAACAGATGCGCCAGCCCGTCGCCAGCTTCTCGGGCGGCTGGCGCATGCGCCTGAACCTCGCGCAGGCGCTGATGTGCCCTTCCGACCTGCTGCTGCTGGACGAACCGACGAACCACCTGGACCTGGACGCCATCATCTGGCTCGAGGACTGGCTCAAGCGCTATGCCGGCACCCTGATCATCATCTCGCACGACCGCGACTTCCTCGACGAAATCGTGAACGTCATCGTGCACATCGACGAGCGCAAGTTGAAGCGCTACTCGGGCAACTACTCCGCGTTCGAGCGCCAGCGCGCGGCGCACCTCGTGCTGGCCGCCGCCGCGTACGAAAAGCAGCAGCGCACGCGCGCCCACCTGCAATCGTTCGTCGACCGCTTCAAGGCCAAGGCGACGAAAGCGCGCCAGGCGCAAAGCCGCATGAAGGCGCTGGCGAAGATGGAAGAACTGGCGCCGCTGCGCGCGGCCGCCGAATTCTCGTTCGAGTTCCGCGACCCGCTGTCGGCGCCGAATCCGCTGCTCGTGATGGAAGACGTCGATGCCGGCTACCCGCTGCTCGATGCGCACGGCGACAAGGTCGGCGGCAAGACCATCGTCCACAAGGTGAATTTCTCGCTGCAGACGGGCCAGCGCATCGGCCTGCTGGGCGTGAACGGCGCCGGTAAATCGACGTTGATCAAGACCGTCGCGGGCGAGCTCGCGCCGCTCGCGGGCACGGCCACGTTGGGCAAGGGCCTCGTCATCGGCTACTTCGCCCAGCACCAGGTCGAGATGCTGCGGCACGACGAATCGCCGCTGTGGCATCTGCAGAAGATCGCGCCGACCACGCGCGAGCAGGAGCTGCGCAACTTCCTGGGCGGCTTCAACTTCCCCGGCGATATGGTGACGAGTTCGATCAAGCCGTTCTCCGGCGGCGAAAAGGCGCGCCTCGCGCTCGCGCTGATCGTGTGGCAGCGCCCCAACCTGCTGCTGCTGGACGAACCGACGAACCACCTGGACCTGGAAACGCGCGAGGCGCTCACCTTGGCGCTGGCGCAGTTCGAAGGCACGCTCGTCGTCGTCTCGCACGACCGCCACCTGCTGCGCGCGACGACCGACCAGTTCATCATCGTCGCGGACGGCCGCCTGCAGCCGTTCGACGGCGACCTGGACGACTACAAGGACTGGCTGTTCCAGACCAAGCTGAAGGCCGACGGCGCCGCGAGCGCCCCGCTGCCCTCGTCCGCAGCCGCGCCCGCACCCGTGTCCACCGTCGACCGCAAGGAACAGAAGCGCCAGGAAGCGGAAGAGCGCCAGCGTCTGGCCGCGCTGAAGAAGCCCATCGAGAACCGCATCAAGCGGCTCGAGGAGCAGATGGCGAAGCTGAACGCGAAGAAGGCCGACGTCGACGCCCGGCTGCTGGAGCCGGGCATCTACGAGGCGGACAAGAAGGAAGAGCTGAAGAACCTCGTGGCCGACCAGGCGTTCCTCACGCGCGACCTGGGCAATCTCGAAAACGAGTGGCTGGAGTTGCAGGAGCAGCTGGAAAGCCTCGTCGCCTGACGATCATGCCACCTGGCGCGCGCCGTCCTGCTTGGGGCGGCGCACGGACATCAGGCGGTCGATGTCCACGAGGATCAGCCGTCGCGTCCCCGTCTGCCCCAGCCCGATCAGGTAATCGACCTGCGCGTCGTCCGCGCCGGGCACGGGCGACACCTGCTCGGGCGCCAGCGACACGACGCCCGTCACGCCATCGACCACCATCCCCATCACGCACGTCGACAGACGCAGGATGATCACGTCCGTCATCGGATCGGGCGCGCGCGCCGCGGTGCCGCAGGCGGCGCGCATGTCGACGAGCGGCATGACGACGCCGCGCGACACGGCCACGCCGCCGATGATCTCGCCGTCCGACGCGAAGCGTTCGAGGGCCTTCAGCACGCGCAATTCCTGCACCTTGGCGACGTCGAGCCCGTATTCGAGCCCGCCGAGGGTGAAGCTCAGGAATTGCGTCGTTGGCGTGGCGGCGGTCGTGGTCGTGTGCATGGCGGTTCCTTTCTCAAGATCGACATGCTAAGTCGGTGACGCTTGAAAATTGTTGAGTACAGTCAACAATCTATGAGACATTTCCTACCTTGCGTTCGGCGCCTGCGCCCGTACAATGCTCGGAGTGACCTAAAGGGGATGACGATGTTCCGGTGGCTGCAACGCCTGATTTCCGGCCCGGCCGCCGTGCAAACGCAGCCGGGCACCGCTTTTGCCGCCGACGCGGCGCCCGTGCCCGAGGTGCCCGATACGCCCGACCTGCCGCCGGCCGCGCCCGGGCCGGCGCCCGCGGCGTCACCTGCCGCGGCGCCACCGTCGGCATCGGCGCCCGTCGTGTCGTTCGAGCAGCTGGAGCGCATCAACGGCGCGTGGAACGCGTGGCTGTTCGACCGCGCGGACGGCGGCCTGGAACTGTCCGATGCGGAGACCCGCGTGCTGGATGCGCTGGCCGCGATCATCGCGTCGCAGCAGTCCGGCGCGGCGCTCGTGCGACGCATGCCGGGGCTCATTCCGCAACTGCTGCAAAGCCTGCGCAGCGAGACTTTTTCCGGTAGCGCCTTGTCGCGCACGATCGCGTCCGACCCGGTGCTCGTCGCTGCCGTCGTCCGCCTCGCCAACAACTGCTACCAGGGCACGGGGAATTCGATCACGAGCGTCGAACACGCGGTGATCCTGATCGGCCAGGAAGGCTTGCGCCAGCTGATCACGACGGTCGCGTTCCGGCCCATCATCGACATCAACTCGGGCTTCTACACGCGCCGGCTGGCGCCGCACCTGTGGGCCCATTCGGAACGCTGCGCGATGGCCGCGCGCCAGGTGGTGGCCACGCTCGGCCCGGACAGCGGCATCGCACCGTTCGACGCGTTCCTCGCGGCGCTGCTGCAGAACGTGGGGCTGATCGTCAGCCTGCGCGTCATGGACCAGGCGGTGCAGGAAGGCGAACGCCTCGGCTCCGACGTGTTCCTCGCGCAGCTCGCACGCGACACGCGCCGGCTGTGCGCGAGCATCGCGCGCGAATGGAATTTCCCCGACACGGTGGCGCAGGCGCTGCTCGAACAGGGCACGCTGCGGCGGGGCACGGCCGTGTCGCCGCTGGGGCGCCTGCTCAAGCTGACGGATTATCTGGGGAAGGTGCGGATGCTCGTCGAGCAGGGGCTGGTCGACGAGGCGGATGCGTCCGTGTTCGCGGGGCTGCCGCCGGAAGCGGCGCCGTGTTACGCGGCGCTCGTCACAAACGGAGACGCCGCGCCGGCCGCGTGAACGCGCGCGTTCGGCACACTCATGAAATGAGGCGGCGTCTCGCCTGATGGCTGAACGCGTGGACGGCAGAGCCGTCCACCCTACGATGAATGGAGATTCCGCGCCGTCAGCGTAGGGTGGACGGCTACACCGGCAACGCATCCGTCGACGTGACGTAACCGCCGTCCACGCGTTCAACCGGCCCGGCGCAGGCACGGCATGTCCAGCGCGCCGTCCGCCCTACCGCTTCGTCAGTTTCGCATCCTCGACAGCCAGGATCTTGTTCTGCTCATCCAGCCAGGTCTTGAGCGGCGCGAAGTATTCCAGCATCGCCGACGCATCCATCTTGTCCGACCCGGTGACGACCTTCAGCGCTTCCGGCCACGGCTTGCTCGTACCCATCGCCAGCATCTGCTGGAATTTCGCGCCCGCCTTGCGGTTGCCGTAGATCGAGCAGCGGTACAGCGGCCCCGTGTCGCCCGCTTCCTTGCACAGCGCGCGGTGGAACTGGAACTGCAGCACGTGCGCGAGGAAGTAGCGGGCGTACGGCGTGTCGCTCGCCACGTGGTACTTGGCGCCGGCGTCGAAGCCGCCATCGACCATCGGTGCCGGACGCGCCACGCCCTGGTACTGCTCCGTCAGCGCCCACCAGGCCTTGTCGTAGTCGGCCGGCTTGACCTGGCCGGCATACACCTGCCAGCGCCACTTGTCGACCTTGTACGCGAACGGCATGAACGCGATCTTCTGCAGCGCCGTGTACAGCAGCGGGCCGATCTCCTGCTTCGGGTCGGGGTCCGTCTTCATCAGGCCGATCTGCTTGAGGTATGCGGGGGTGATCGACAGCGCGATCGTGTCGCCGATGGCTTCGTGGAAGCCGTCGTTGGCGCCATTCTTGAACATCGGCGACTGGTTGCTGTACGCGAGGTCGTAATACAGGTGGCCCAACTCGTGGTGGATCGTGCGGAAGTCCTCGAACGTCGGCGTGATGCACATCTTCACGCGCACGTCGTCCTTGCCGTCCAGGTCCCAGGCGGACGCGTGGCACACGACGTCGCGGTCGCGCGGTTTCGTCAGCAGCGAGCGTTCCCAGAACGTCTCCGGCAGCTTCTGCATGCCCAGCGACGTGTAGAACCCTTCGGCGTAGCGCGTCATCTCGACGGCGCTCGTCTTGCGTTCTTCCAGCAGCGCCGTCAGGTCCTCGCCCTTCTCCAGGCCGGCCGGTTTCAGCATCGGGTACAGGTTGTCCCAGCTCTGCGCCCACATATTGCCCAGCAGGTGGGCGGGGATCGGACCGTCGGCCGGCACGGCGTCGGGGCCGTACGCCTGGCGCAACTTGTAGCGCGTGTAGGTGTGCAGCGACTCGTACAGCGGTTTCACTTGCTGCCACAGGCGTTCCATCTCCGCGGAGAACGCATCCGGCGCCATGTCGTAACGCGAGCGCCACAACGCGCCGGTATCGGCATAGCCCATCGCGCGGGCGCCCTTGTTCGACAGCTCGACGTATTTCGCGTAGTCCTGCTTGTACGCGGGCGACTGGGCGTGCCAGCCGAGCCAGACGTCCTTCAGGCGCGCCGGGTCATGGCTCGTCGCCAGTACTTTTTCCAGTTCGCCCAGCGGCATGCAATCGGGCTTCGCGGCGCCCGCGGCAGCGGCCGGACAGTACTTGGCCTTGCCGTATGCGGCCGTCATGCTGGCGGCCAGGCGCGCGTACGCGGCGCGGTCGTCGGCGTTGTCCAGCATCAGCGACTGCTGCAACAGCATCAGCTTGCGGGCGGTCGCTTCCGGGACCTTCAGGCCGTTGTAGCGGCGCGCCTTGAGGGCGTAGTCGCCGCTCGCGGTCAGGTATTGTTCGTTGGCTTGCGCGGTGATCGTTTCGGTGTCGAGCGTGATGAAGTTCTCGGCCACCCACTCGGCGCGGCCGGCGTCGAGGCCCAGCAGGTCGAGCTTTTTCTCGGCGTCGGCGACGAAGCGCTCGGCCTCGACGACGGTCGGCTTGCCTTTGGCGCTCGCGGTTTTGGTTGCAGCGCTTGCCGGGTTGGCGAGCAGCGCGCCGGCGCACAGCGCGGCGACCAGCGCGCCGATCGGGCTGCGCTGGTGGATGGGACGCATGTTGTTCAAGGTTTCCCCTCTTCTCTTGTGTGGATTCGTTCGAATGCGGCCTCGCGGCCGCCCACAAGTATATGCGCTCGCGAGCGCGAAGAGGCGGTTTATGCGGCGGTCGGTTCGACGGGGGCCGGCACCGCGTCGCTGCTCCACGCGAACGCGCCGGCGCCGCCCATGAACAGCTGCTCGCCCGCCTGCGGGCCGCGCAGGCGCGTGCGGATGTCGCGCGGTGTCCAGCGGTGCGGTTGCCCGTCCGCCGGGCTGTAGGCGAGGATGCGCACCTGCGTGTCGCCCTGCACCGACTGGATCGTCACGGCGGCGATGCTGGCGGCGTCGCTGCGCTGCGCCTCCAGGTTCGCGAGCATCTGCGTGCCGGCCTGCTGCTCGGCCTCCGCGGCCTTGAGCTTCGCCGACACGTCGCCGATCGTCTTCAGCGCAGGCCCCACGTCCTGCGCCATCTTCTGGAACTGGCGCGTCTGGTCGGGCGTCAGCACGACCTCGCCCTTGCGCACGCGCGTGGCCAGCATCAGGTAACGGCGCACGTCGGGGCTGGACGTCAACGTGTCCATCGCGGTCTTCAGTTGCACGGCCAGCCCGGCGAACTGTGCGACGCGCTGCGTGACAGCGGCGATCACCTCGTCGATCTGCCGTCCTTCCGGGCGCAGCACGGCCACCAGCATCTCGCTCTGCTTGCGCGGCACCGTGCATTCGACCGCCACGCGCCGGCCCGCCAGTGCGCAGCCCTCGGCGATGCCGACGACGACCTCGTCGCCGACGATCTCGCAATTGACGGCATGCGCCACCTCGACCCGCGTGCCGGCGATGACGCAGCTCTCGGCGCGCTCGATGAAGATCGTGCCCTCGTCCGCGCTCAGCACGGCGGCCGACGCGACGCCGCGCACGCGGATGTCGCCGCGCGCGTTACGGGCGCTGCCGCCGACGAGGTTCGCATTCATGACGATGGTGCCGCCGCGCGACACGAGCAGGCCGAACACGTCGGCATGCACGGTGATGCTGTCGGCCTCGATCACACGCTTTTCCTGGACTTCTCCGAATTCCTCGTAGTCGCCCGTCAGGCACAGATTGCCCGTCGTCTTGGCGCTGACGCCGTCGCGGCTGACGACCTTGTCTCCGATCGAGATCCGGCTCGTCTTCGAGTCGACCATCAGGAAGCCGGCCTGACTCGACACGAGGAATTCGCCGTCGGCCATGCGCTCGACCTTCGTGCCGGGCCCCGCGTACGGCAGGAGGTCGGCATCGCGGCCCGGCGCGGCCGGCAGCGGCATGCCCGACATCTCGAAGCCCGGCGTACCGGCCGTCGCGGGTTGTTTCTTCAGCAGGCGGACACCCGGCTGGATCTGCGGGAAGCGGTTCTGGAAGCTGTTCAGGTCGAGGCGGCCGTTGGCCAGTTCGAGCGGTGCGTCGTTGCGGTGGATGTCGTCGGACACTTCGACGATGCGCGCATCCTCGCCCTGCACCGGATCGCACTGGCGCGCGACCGTGATGCGGTCGGCCTTGTTCGAGGCGATCGCGGCGCGGATGGCCGGCAGGTCGAGACCGAAGCGGATGCCCTTGCTCCACATGTCGGCGATGAATTCGTCGACGTCGAGACGGGTGGGAAAGCCCTCGCCATCGAGGTCGTCCGGGTTCGGCAGCCACACGGGTTCGAAATAGTATTCGGCGCGGCCGCCGCCGATCTTGGCGGCGCGGTACAGCGCGCGCCGGGTCGGGTCGAACGTCTGGATGTCGGCGGCGATGCGCACCATCGTCCCGCCGTCCGGCCCGCGCGGCAGTTCGGGACCGTGGCCGAACAAGGCCTTCATCAATACGGGATAGTCGACGCCGACGAAGTAATTACCGGCGCGGTAGACGTTGTCGACGGCGGCGACGAGCGTCGTGCCGAGCACGGAGGGATCGGCGTACACCCCATCGTCGCGCTTGGCGATGCAATGTTCCGGGCCGGTCGTGGCGATCCGGGTCGCCGGCGCCGGCGCTGGAGATTGCGAGGCGGCGGAAAGATCAGTGGTCACGATACGCTCCGTGCGGTTGGTGCCCCGGCGAAGGCTGGGCCGGGGCGAATCCGGCTAGCGTATCATGTTGTCACTTGAAAATAAACTACAAGCAACAAAGTTGATGAGAGGTAACTCGATCGAACCGATCAGCGGCGCTGCGGGTACAGGTCCATGCCCGCTTCGTTGATCTGGCGGCGCAGGTCGCGCCGCTCGTCCGGCGTCATGCGACCACTGCTGCGGCGCGCATCGTGCTGCGGCTCGCGCTGTTCCCGCGGCGCGCGACGCTGTTCGAAGCGCGGTTCGTCGAACGGGCGCTGGTCGTCGCGCTGGTCGCGGTCCTGCGGCGGCAGGCGGAAGCGGGAGGATTGCTGCATGCCCTGGTCGTCGCGGCGGTCGCCGTGCTGCTGGGCCCATGCACTGCCAGCCCCCAATGCCAGGGCGCACGCCAGCGCGGCGAGACGCACGCCGCGGGCCAGCCGGCCTGCTTTCGTCTCTGCGTGGTGGTGGGTGAACGCGCTGTTCATGGTGGTGTTCCTCTTCCGCGATGCTCTGTTAGGAGATAAGCTGTACTCTCATACTGCGATCCGATGAGGCCAGTGTATGAGGATTCCGCTCCAGGCATAAGGCGAATTGGGTAAAGTTTGTAACACAATGTAATGGCTCAGCGATACCCTCTTGGCGTCGAGCCATAAGACGTTACCATAGCGACATTAATCTGACAAATTACAGAATGATGAATGCAACGAACTCGAACGCGGGCACGGCCGGCGCAAACGGCGGCCATTCGGCCCGAATCATGGTCGTCGACGACGACGTGCGCCTGCGCGACCTGCTGCGCCGCTACCTGACCGAACAGGGCTTTCAGGTCGTGACGGCGGAAAGCGCGCCGGCGATGAACAAGCTGTGGCTGCGCGAGCGCTACGACCTGCTCGTGCTGGACCTGATGCTGCCCGGCGAGGACGGCCTGTCGATCTGCCGCCGCCTGCGCGGTGCCGGCGACCAGACGCCGATCATCATGCTGACGGCAAAAGGCGAGGACGTCGACCGCATCGTCGGCCTGGAAATGGGCGCGGACGACTATCTGCCGAAGCCCTTCAACCCACGCGAGCTGGTGGCGCGCATCAACGCGGTCCTGCGCCGCAAGGGCCCGGACGAGATCCCCGGCGCACCGAGCGAGACGCCGCAGACGTTCGAGTTCGGCGACTTCGTGCTCGACCTCGGCACGCGCACGCTGAAGAAGAACGGCGAAACCGTGCCTTTGACGACGGGCGAATTCTCCGTGCTGAAGGTCTTCGCCCGCCACGCGCGCCAGCCGCTGTCGCGCGAGAAGCTGATGGAACTGGCGCGCGGCCGCGAATACGAAGTGTTCGACCGCTCGCTGGACGTGCAGATCTCGCGCCTGCGCAAGCTGATCGAGCCCGATCCATCGAGCCCGCTGTACATCCAGACCGTATGGGGCCTGGGCTACGTGTTCATCCCTGAAGGCCAGCCGCGCTAGTGTTCGCATCAACCCCGAAGGAACAGCCCGTGCCGCGCCTGATCGGCAGGATGAAAAGCGGCCTGTTCTGGCGCACCTTCTTCCTGCTGTCCATGCTCACGGGGCTGTCGATGGCCTCGTGGATCGGCATGCTCAACGTGTTCCAGCGCGGACCGCAGGTGGAGCAGACGGCCGAGCTGCTCGTCTCCGTCGTCACCATCACGAAGGCCGCGCTGACGCACTCCGCGCCCGACCTGCGGCGCGAGCTGCTGTTCGAACTCGTGTCGAACGAAGGCATCCGCATCTACGACGTGAAGCCGACCGACAGCGTCGAACCGCCGCCGCCGAATTCGCTCATGCCAGAGGTGGCCGCGATCGTGCGCGACAAGCTGGGGCCGGACACGCGCTTCTCGCGCATGGTCAACGACATTCCCGGCTTCTGGGTCAGCTTCGACATCGACGGCGACAAGTACTGGCTCATGCTGGAGCGCGACAAGCTCCCGGGCCTCACGCGCGTGCAATGGCTCGGCTGGGCCACCGTCGTCGGCGTGCTGTCGCTGCTGGGCGCCGCGCTGATCTCGAGCCTCGTGAACCTGCCGCTCGCGCGCCTGACCGCGGCCGCGCGCGCGATCGCGCAGGGCAAGCGCCCCGCCCCGCTGCCGGAAAAAGGACCGCAGGAGATCACCGAGGCGAACCGCAGCTTCAACCAGATGGTCGACGACCTGCAGCAGCTCGAGAAGGACCGTGCGATCATCCTGGCCGGCATCTCGCACGACCTGCGCACGCCGCTCGCGCGCATGCAACTGGAAGTGGAAATGGCGCCGCTGTCGGACGAGGCCCGCACCGGCATGCAATCGGACATCGCCCAGATGGACGCCATCATCGGCCAGTTCCTCGACTTCGCGCGCCCCACGGAAAGCGCGACGTTCGTGGCCGTCAACCTGTCGGAGTTGCTGGAAGACTGCGCGCACGCGGCGGGCCGCATCGCCGACGTGCGCACGACGACGGACGTCGAGCCGGACGTCCACGTGATGGGCAACGCGACGGACCTGCGCCGCGTGATCAACAACGTCATCGAGAACGCGCGCCGCTACGGCAAGACGCCGGGCGCGGATGTGACGGAAATCGACATCGCCCTGCACGTGAAAATGACGGGCCACGGCCGCCGCGCCGTCGTCGAGATCAACGACCACGGCACGGGCGTGCCGGACGACCAGATCGAGCAATTGCTGCGCCCGTTCACCCGCCTGGACAGCGCCCGCGGCCAGGCCAACGGCGCGGGCCTGGGCCTGGCGATCGTCGAGCGCGTCATTACGCGCCACAATGCCGAGCTCACGGTACGCAACCGCGACGGCGGCGGCCTCGTGCTGCAGTTCGCGCTACCGCTCGCCACCTGATCTTACTTCCCGGCACCTCGACTTGCACGGTTATGCGCGCCGCCGCACGGTCCGGCCCGCAACGCGGCAGTACAGTCGGCGTACAACCACTTTCGAGGAGGCCAAGATGAAAAAACTGTTGATTGCCGCACTGATCGCCGGCTCGTTCGGCGGCGTCGCGCTGCCCGCGAGCGCCGACATCGTCATCCGCACCGCACCGCCGCCGCCGCGCGAGGAAGCGGTACCTGCGCCGCGTCATGGTTACGTCTGGGCACCGGGTCACTGGGAATGGCGCCACCGCCACCACGTCTGGGTTCCCGGCAAATGGCTGCGCGAGCGCCGCGGCTATGTCTACCATGTGCCGACGTGGACTGAACGCGACGGCCACTGGGTGATGGAGCGCGGCGGCTGGCGTCGCGGCGACCGCGACGGCGACGGCATCCCGAACCGCGAGGATGCGCACCCGAACAATCCGAACCGCGGCTGAGCGGACGAGCCCAGGTCACGCTGACCGGGTCCACGACGGGGGCGGTGTCCGCGAGGATGCCGCCCTTTTCACGTCCACATAAAAGAAACCGCCCGCGCATCGCTGCGCCGGGCGGTAAATCCAAGTTTGCACTTGGAGGAGACAGAGGAGACCGGCGGAAGAGCGCCGGAGCGCCGGACCGCCGTAACAGGATGGCAAATTGGGACGATGGCCTGGCCTGCAAGGGGCAGCGGCCTTTATTTTTTCTCGTCGACGTGTAGGCTTGGTCGGACAATCAGCACCGACCCATCGATGCTAGACTCGCGGGTTATGGAAACTTCCCTGCACGTGCGCAGCTACGGCGCCGACACCGGTTCCGACCGCCACGCCTACGCCCAGCTCGTGCTGCCTCTCGGCGGCGCCGTGCTGCTCGACGTCGAAGGCCGGCAGGACCGCCTCGACCCGCTGCGCGGCGCCTGCGTCGCGCCGGGCGCCTGGCACGCGCAGTGCGCACACGGCCCGAACGAATCGCTGATTCTCGACATCGACGCGGCCGCCCTGTCCCACCCGGCCTGGGACCGCCTGCTGGAACGCCCGTTCATGACGCTGGGCCCCGGGGCGCGCAAGCTCGTCGAATTCATGGGCGTGATGCGTGCGCAGGCCGCGCCACGGCCCGCGCTGCTGCAGGGCTGGGTGCCGCTGCTGCTCGACACGCTCGCGCTGGACGCGCCCCGCCCCGCCTCGCGGCTCGCTGCCCTGCTGGCCCGCGTCGAGGCGGAGCCCGGCCTCGCATGGACGACGGACGCGATGGCCAGGAGCGCCGGCCTCTCCGTCAGCCGGCTGCACGCGCTGTTCCGCGCGGAGCTCGACACGAGCCCGCACGCATGGCTGCGCGACGTGCGCCTCGCGCGCGCCCGCGCGTGGCTGGCCGACACGTCACGGCCCATCGCGGAGATCGCGCTGGCGGCCGGATTTTCCGACCAGACCGCGCTGACGCGGGCATTGCGCGACGCGACGGGGATGACGCCGGGGGTGTACCGCCGCGCGAACGCCGTCGGGATGTGTCCGGGCGATGCGTCCGATCGTTAATCGTCTTCGCGCAGCCAGGACGATTTTTTTGCGTCGACCGTCATGGTCTCCTGCGGCGCCTCGTACGTCGTTGGCGCGAACGCCCGATCGACCTCTGGCGGCGCTGCCGGCACACGCGATTTACCGGCCACGTACGACGCCGCACCGGCCGTGCAGCGGTAGACGAGCGCGCACGCCGCCACGACGATCGCACTGACCGTGATCGCCAGCCCGTCGGGCCGCCCCGCGATCACGAGGATGCAGGCGACGACGATGACGTCCAGGCACACGAGGTAATCGAATGGTGGTTTGGGCTCGGCTTTTTTGACTGACATGATCGTTCTGGGATGCTGTGCGCGCGGTATGCGCCGCACGATGGCGCCGATGCGCGATGCATAATCTTAACATTTCCGTGAGGAAATTACCTAGACCAATTTGACAACAACGGTGAGCGAGACCGGGTCAAGAATCCAGCAGCCCATGCCAAGACGAGCCGCCCCGCCGCGCGGACAATGGCGGCTTTCCGCATTGGAGCACCACCCGTGAGCACCCACAACACCTTCCTAGGCGTCGCGGCCGGCATCGTCGCCGGCGCGTTCTGGGGCCTCGTCTTCCTGGCGCCGAAGCTGGCTGCCAATTTCCCGCCGCTGCAATTGGCGGCCGGGCGCTACCTCGCATATGGCCTCGTCGCCGCCGTGCTCGTGGCGCCGTCCTGGCGCCGGTTGCAGGGCGCGCTGGGCTGGACCGAGTGGCGCGCCCTCGCCTGGCTCAGCTTCATCGGCAATATCCTCTATTACATTCTGCTGGCGCAGGCCGTGCAGACGGGCGGCGTCGCGATGACGGCCTTCGTGATCGGCCTGCTGCCGCTTGCCGTCACCCTCGTCGGCAGCCGCGCGCAGCACGCGCCGTCGCTGCGCGCACTGCTGCCGTCGCTGGCCTGCAGCGCAGCCGGGCTCGTCTGCATCAGCTGGCAGACGCTGGCGTCGTCCGGTTGGGGCTCGCTGACGGGCTTGCTCTGCGCGGGCGGCGCCCTCGTCTCGTGGACGACCTATGCCGTCAGCAACAGCCGCTGGCTGGACCGGCTCGCGCACGTGTCGGCGCAGGACTGGAGCCTGCTGACGGGCGTCGTCACGGGGATTGAAGCGATCGTGCTGGCCGTGCCCGCGTTTTACGGCGACACGCTCGTCCATGCGGGCGGCGACTGGCTGCGCTTCGCCGGCCTCGCGGGGGCGATGGCGCTGTTCTGTTCCGTGCTGGGCAATGGCTTGTGGAACATCGCGAGCCGCGCGCTGCCGCTTGCGCTGACGGGGCAGATGATCGTGTTCGAGACGATCTTCGCGTCGCTGTACGGCTACCTGTGGGAGGGTCGCTGGCCGACGCCGCTGGAGGGGCCCGCGCTCGCCCTGCTGATCGCCGGCGTTATCATGTGCGCGCGGGCGCATCGGGGGGAGGTGCGCCCGCGCGCAGGTTCGCGCAACCCACCGACGAGGAAACGCAATGGCGAGAAAATTCTTGAAACACGGGCGCGCTGAAGCGATCACTGCTGCGGTTGAGGTGACGTTACGAGTATCAAGCACTGGACGACAATAGCCGCGCGTGGATTAAGCGGAGCTCTACTTGGCGACCAAAGATTCCTTGTATTTCCGATACTCTCTCCCGACCTGGGAGGCGATGACGATCGCGCCAACAAGAAAGAAAATCCACTTCAGTTGGGCGGGGACCGCAGTCGGCGACATTCTGTCGAACAGCGTGAAGGCAGCGAAGCACGCAGACGAAAAGGCATCGATCCATCTTCGTTTCAGAAGGCACAAGAGCGTCGCGAGTATCCAGCAGACAATAGGCCAATCGTTCCAGTGCATGTGTTCTCCAACTCAGGTATTAGCGAATGAGTGCATTAGGAATAATGCTCCCACGCCTGACATCATAACGATCGGACCAGGTCGAAAATACGCGGATTGTCACCGCCGATATGACTGTCATCCTGCGGCGAAGATGACCAATCGTGATCGTCCGTGAGTTTTCCCCATTTGCAACCTGTTATGCTGGTCAACGAGCCTTATGGCGCTCTAAAGCGGCGAGATTATCTATGCAGAATATTCGAACAAAGCAAATGAAGCGTATTGTCGCTGGCTTGGTGATCTTATTCGCGGCCACAGCATGGGCAGGCGAACCGCAAGCGCCGACGGGTAATGCGGCGGTGCCAGCTGGTGAATTGTTGACCGTGCCGACCCGTGATGGGGTCACCGAAAGTCTCTACGTTCAAGCGCCGGGCGCGACGCCGCCATGGGTCATCGTTCTATTCGCCGGTGATGACGGCGCCTTGCATCTGAAAGCCGACGGGCCGACCACCCTTGGCGGGAATTTCCTGATCAGAACCGCTTCATATTGGGTCCAGCAGGGTAACGCCGCCGTGATGATCGACACGCCTTCCGATTACGCGAACGGCATCGAGGACAGATTTCGTCATACCAAGGATTCGCTGCGCGACGTTGAAGCAGCGGTCGAGGCGCTTCGGAAGCGCTTCCCTTCGTCAAGAATCGCGCTGGTCGGGACCAGCCGTGGAACGAGTTCCGTTGGAAACGTGCTTGAACGCAATCCGGGTCTTGCGGACGCATTTGTGCTGACATCGCCTGTGTCGATTGCCCGCAAGGACCGAGCGGGTGTCTCCGGCCTGACGGCAGATGGAACGAAGCTTCGCGTACTTGTTTTATCAAACCGCAATGACGCTTGCCCGGCAGCCATGTTCTACGGTGCGAAGCAGTTGGCCGACAAAAATCGTTTCAATTTCATCGCCGTCGAATCGACCGACGGCGGCGGTGACAGGCAGGCCGAATGCAGCGGGCACTCACCACACGGCTTTCTTGGAATCGAAGACAAAGTGCTTGGAGAAATCAATCAATGGCTAGCAGGCTTGCCGCACTGACATGCTGATCAACAGTTCCACCGTTAAGCGGTCCGTTCTAAGCGTGCTCCTGCTCACTGTTGCTATCGGCAGTCAGGCTGAGCTTCCGCGCGTCGCCCCACCTTCTGTTGAGCAGACTCAACTAGCACTCAAAACCTTTCGTGAATGCGTTAAAGGCAAGCAGCCGCTTGTTATTTCGGCTGAACATAAAATTTGCGGAGTCACGGCAGAAAATAGAACCGAGTTGCTCGACTACCTAGCCTGTCTTTCCCGTCGCAATTTCGTTTATAGCAATGTGCTTGAAAGTTATCCTCTCGGTGGTAGGTTCGCTTACCGATGCGCCGACCAAGTAACTGTGGTGGTGAAGATCCAGTCTGAGGGGCAACAGTACTCAGTCACGGCCATTGGTTACTTAGTCGCCTGAGCATCTTTTGCATGCCGTGTCCTCTTTGAAATCGGCCGCCAGCAAACCTCCGGTTGTCCAGATCGGATGACCGTGTCATTGGAATGAATTACGATGGAAGAACCGACCTTATCGGCGCTTAAAGCGGAATTTCGCTCATTGGTTGCACACCTTGATGCAGAACCGTACTACAAAGCGTTTCATACGACACCCCAGCACGATGGGGCGCCCCACGTTGAGATGAAATCCGGAAAGTTCGAGTACGTGGTCACAGAGCGAGGTTCAGAAATCGAAAGGATATCTGGTCTCGGTAGAGATCAAGTCCTGTATCTGCTCCTTAAAGGCGTCACCTTCTCCATAGCTACATCATACGAGCTGCGCAATCGGAGATCGACTGGTGACGGACGGGCTGTCTGGTTCCCTTACCAAGAGAATTTGATGGCATCGCTGAGGCCAGCGTGGGGACTTAGATTAAAAGCTGAGCACGAGCATATTCTACGAACGTTCCCACTTAACGAATGATAAGGCCATCCGGTCAGACAACAAGTTACACCAGCTGTCGTGGCTTTGGTGAGCGTCTAAAGGATTCCCCGGCTCGACAATGCGCCCCAGACATTTCCTGGGCGCCGGCATTTGTGATCCGCGCAGGAGGCTGTAGCAAGAAGCGGACGGCAGGAACCGGGCGCGACAGGCCAATAACAGACAGTCCGACACGCGCAAAGACGTCACCAACATATCAAACCTTTCGTTGGCTCACGTCGCGCGCCGCGCCGCCTCCGGTCCCGCTCAGTGCCGCGGCGGTGGCGTCTCCTGCTGCGGCTGCGTGCCCTGCGTGCCGCCGCCTCCGCCCGGTCCCTGCGCGCCGCCCGTCGTCGCGGCGCCCTGCTCCGTGCCCGTCGTGCGCACCGTCGAGCCGCCTGTGCCGCGCGGTCCCGGTGCGTTCGTGGCTGCCGCCACGGCCGGATGCTGACTGGAGCCCGCCGGGATGTTGACCCACTTCGCCGCCGACGGCGGTGCCGGCTGCGCGCTGAAGTAGGCGGACAGCGCCGCCACGTCGGCATCGGCCAGGGACTGCGCGATGTGCGTCATCTGGCCGCTGCTGTCCGTCTTGCGCGCGCCGTTCTTCCATGCCGCCATCGCCGCCGTCAGGTAGTTCGCGTGCTGGCCCGCCAGGTATGGATACACGGGCTGGTCGCCCACGCCGCCCGGACCGTGGCAGTTGGCGCAGGCCTGCACACCCAGCGCGCTGTCGCCGACGGCTGACAACATGCGCCCGCGGTCGAGGCCCCCGGCGGCAGGCTTGGCGCCGCCCGCGTCCGCCGCAGCGGCCGGCGCGGCGGCGGGCGCATCACCGAGCGACGCATAATAGGCGCTGACGTCGCGGATCTGCACCGCGTTCATCGCCTGCGCGATCGGCCGCATGATGGGGTTCACGCGCGCGCCATTGGCGTACGCGCCCAACTGCTTGCCGAGGTAGGCGGCCGACTGGCCCGCGATGCGCGGGAAGCCGCCGGCCGCGTTGCCCTCGCCCTGCGCGCCGTGGCAGCCCACGCAGGCCGTCACGCCGTTCTGCGTGCCATTCGTCGCGAGCTGCTGTCCGGCCTGCACATCGGGCTGGCCTTGCGCGGGCGCCGCGGCCGCGCCGGGCAGGCCGAGCGCGTTCGCTTCTCCGCCGCCCGCGTTCTGCTGGGCGAGGTTACCCGCGCCGCCTTGCGCGCCCGGCTCGGCTGGCGGCGGGTTCGCGGGGGCGGCCGCGACCGGATGGTTCGCCTGCACCTTCGGCGTGTCGGGAACGTGGCCGCCGCGGTGGCAGGCCGCGAGCAGCGAGAGTGCGAGCGCGATGGCGCCATAGCGGAGCGACGTCGTCTTCATGCCTGCACCAACGCCTGACCCGGCGCCTTCAGATAGCGATTGACGATGGCCTCCGCGGACATGTACGCCAACGCGCCCACGGTGTCCGTCGGGTTGTAGGTGGCATTCTGCGGGAAGTTCGACGCGCCGATGATGAACAAGTTCGCGACGTCCCAGCTTTGCAGGTAGCGGTTCACGACGCTCGTTTTCGGATCGAGCCCCATCACCGTGCCGCCCGTGTTGTGCGTCGTCTGGTATTGCGTGACGCCGTACGGTCCCTTGCGCGCCGAGCCGGCGACCTGGCGCCCGCCCATCGCCTTGCCGACGCCGAGCGCCTTGTCCGTGACGTAGGCCGACATGCGCAGATCGTTTGCCGGAAAATCGAACGTGATGCGCAGCAGCGGCTGGCCCCACGCATCCTTGTACGTGGGGTCGAGGTCGAGATAGTTGTTGCGGCTCGACATGGAGCTGCCGTGCACGTTCAGCACGACGGTGTGGTTGTAATGGCGGACGACGGCCTCCTTCCACTTCGCGCCCCACGCCGGCGTGCCGGGCGGCGTCGGGTGGAATTCGATGGGGCGGCCGTTCGTCATCACGTCGCCGAAATAGGCACCGCCGATGAATTTGTGCGGACCATGGTCGAAATTGTCGCCGACGAAATCGGCGATCAAGGTGCCGTTCGCACCGGAGCGCATGAACGGGTTGATGTTGACGGATTCGTCGAAGAACACCTGCACCGCGCTCATCGTCTGGTATGCATAGTTGCGTCCGACGACGCCCTGCCCCGTCTTCGGATCGTAAGGCTGGCCGATGCCGGACAGCAGCAGCATCCGCACATTGTTCAGTGCGAACGAGCACAGGATGACGAGCTTGGCGGGCTGCTCGAATTCGCGCCCGGCCGCGTCGGCGTAGGTGACGCCCGTGGCCGTCTTCTTGTCCTTCGCGAGGTTGATGCGCAGCACCTGCGACTGCGTACGCAATGTGAAGTTCTTGTCCTTCAGGAGAACCGGCAGCAGGATCGTCTGCGGCGACGACTTCGCGTAGTGCTCGCAGCCGAAGCGCTCGCAGTAGCCGCAGAACATGCACGCCTGCAGGGTGAGTCCTTCGGGGTTCGTGTATTGCTGGCTGAGGTTCGACGACGGCTGCGGGAACGGGTGGTAGCCGAGGCTTGCCGCCGCCTTGCGGAAGATGGCGGAGCCGTACGGTTCCTTCATCGGCGGCGTCGGGTACGGGCGCGAGCGCGGGTCCTCGAACGGATTGCCGCCCGCGATCTTCTGCCCCTTGACGTTGCCGGCCAGGCCGCTCGTGCCCAGCAGGTATTCGAAGCGGTCGTAGTACGGCTCCATGTCGGACGCCGTCACGCCCCAGTCCTGCACGTTGAGCTCCGCATCGATGAAGCCCTTGCCGTAGCGCTGCTCGCTGTGGCTGCGCATCTTGAATTCGTCGTCCTGGAAGCGGTACGTCTGGCCATTCCAGTGCACGGCCGCGCCACCCAGGCCCGTGCCGGGCAGGAAGCTTTCCCAGCGCCGGATGGGCAACGCGACCTGGTCCACGTTGTTACGGAAGGTCATCGCTTCCTTCGTGTTGTCCTGCATGAAGGCCTTGCGCACGGCGTAGCGCAGCTCGTCGTGCATGTGCGGGCCTTGAAAGTCGGGAACGGTAAACTGCGCGTTGCCCCGTTCCAGGCCGACGACCTTCAGGCCCGCCTTCGTCAGCTCGCGTCCGAGCATCGTGCCGACGAGGCCCACGCCCACGAGCACGGCATCCACTTCCTTGAGACGCGTGGCCATCAGCGGCCCCCTTTCTTCTTCGTCACCGCGCCACGCGGCACCTCGGGCGTGCCCGCGACGGGATTCGGGCCGACGGCCTTCGGCTGCGCGGACACGGGCTGGATGTGGACCATGCGCCGGTTGTCCTCGCCCATGCTCATCGGCGGACGCGTGAACAGGATGCCGTGCTGATCGACGAGGTGGTAGAAGCTCGCGTACGCGCCGGGGAAGCCGATCATTTTCCACGACACCATGTCCTTGTTGCCGCCGTAGATCGGGTCGGCAAAATAGCCTTCGATCGTCAGCGCCAGCAGCGATTCGAAGAACGTGTGGGCGGGCACGCCGTTCAAGTCGCGGTTGCCCGTCTGCAGCGCTTCCAGGTACGCGTCCTGGTCGGCGCCGGACAGCTTGTCGAACGTCGTATCGAGGCGCTTGTGCACGTCGTCGACGACCGCGCGCATGGCGTTGCGAAACAACTCGGCCGGCGTGAACGGCAGTTGATAGCCCTGCCCCGGCAGGCCCGCCTGCCACGGTCCGCTGCGGTACAGGCGCTCGCCCGCGCCCCATGCGCCGCCCAGCTGGCGGTCGATGTAGTTCGGCACGCCGGCCTCGAGTGCGCCGGGGCCGTTGCCGTCGAGCGGGATCAGGCGCGCGACGGCCGCTTCGACGAAGCGCGCCTCGTCGGGACGCAAGAACAGGTACGCCGGCTGGGTCGGTGTACCCGGTGCCGGTGTGGCGGCGGCGCCATGCGCATGGGTGGCTTCGTCGGGCGCGAGCGCATGGGCCTTGGCCGCCGCGACCGCAGCCGTGGCGCCTGCGGCCTTGAAGAAGGTACGCCGGGTGAGTTTCTCCATCGTCGATCCTTTCGGATGGGTTCGAAGCTTGGAATGGGATACCTGCCAAAGGTTCGGCCAAGTCCGCCGACGTTTGATGCGGACAGGGTGAGGCACCGAACAGATGGAACCGGCCGCGACGGGCACCATTCGAGCCTAGCACAGGAGAACATCATGAAGCGCCCAGTTAGACTGCTGAGCATGATCGCCGCCGCACTACTGGCGGGGCCGGTATTGGCCGGCGAGATCGTCAAATGTGTGGACAGCGACGGTCACGTCACTTTGACGGACCAGCCTTGCGCGTCCGGTTCCGCCAGCGTGCCGTTGGCGCGCGACACCGGTGCGCCGGACCGCGAGCGCCACGTGTTGCCCGCGGCGGAGCTGCCCCGTGTGGCATGGAAGAAGCCGAATCTTGCGGCGCCCGTGAAGCTGGCGCGCGACGTTGCCACGTTGAAGGAAGCGCGGCGCATGTTGATGCTGCAGGATGCGAGGCCGCGGCTGGCGGGTCTGAATTAGGTGGAGTGTCCGCGAGGGAAAACAGCGCCCGGCCGTAGGGTGGACGGCTCGTCATTGAGTCCCCCGGACTCAATGACTCCACGCGTTCAGCCAGCGTCGGTTGGACGCGTGGACGGCGT
>NZ_JANUGW010000023.1 GCF_024753285.1 Massilia pinisoli
TTTTTATTGTACTGACCGGCCCGCGCGTAGGGTGGACGGCTCGCCGTCCACCCTACGTGAGGACAAGGCCGCGCACAAAAAATGAAAGCCACCGCGGCTTGCGCCAACGGTGGCTTTCGACCAGGAAGGGTACGTCAGAGACCGGCGACCGTTTCGCCGCTCTGGGCGCTGCTGCCCTGCGCCGTGTCGACGGACGTCGTGTCCGTCTTCGGCTGCGTGCCGGCAGTTTTCAGCGTCGTGCTCGGGACCGTAGGCTGGGCCGGCGGGAAATAAATCGGGACGTTCTTGCCGCTGGCGACCTGTTTCAGTCGCTTGTATTCCGTCAGGACTTTCGAGCCGTAGCCGGAGTCGTCCTCGGCCGCGCCGGCGCCGACGTAGCTCTTCAGCGCGCCTTCGACGGAGCCCGTGCGGTTCACGTAGTCCTTCAGGATCAGCGCGCCGACGCGGATGTTGGCCACAGGGTTCAGCGCGGCCTGCGAGCCGCCGACTTCCTGGAACTTGTCGCTGTGGACCTTCGACATCACCTGCATCAGGCCCTGCGCGCCCACCGGGCTTTCCGCGAACGGATTCAGGCCCGATTCGATGGCCATCACGGCCAGGATCAAGAGCGGGTCGAGCTTGATCTCGTGCGCCGTGCTGTACGCCGTCGAGACGAGCATGTTGGCGGCGTCGCCGGCCACGCGGTAGCGGCGCGACAGCCAGTCCGTCACGTACTTCTGCTGGCGCGACGGGCGCTCGGACGCCTTGTTGTCCGCGTTGGCGGTCTCGACGGCGTCCGCGGCATGCGCGGCAACGAGTTGGACCGAAGCATTGGCGACGACCGGCGCCTGCGCGCTCTGGTGCGGGCTCAGGAAATCCGACACCCGTTTGGCAAAATCGGGGCGGCTGTACAGCAGGGCAATCATTGCTACTGCGGAAAGACCGAAAACGGTCAAGGTATGTTGTGCGGTGGTCAAAACACCGCGTGCCGCTTTGATCACGGAAGACCACGTGACTGGCTGGCTGGCCATCTGTTGGACGAGCCTTGCGCTCGTACCGATGAATCGATGGATCATCGTCTCTCCTTTGTCGCGGAAAAAGTCATCCCTGCGCAGCGCGTAAGCGCAGCGTTTGAGCGTACTCATGCCGTGCATCAGAAAACCGTCCGTCGCCGCTGCCTGCGGTCGAGGAACGCCGTCATTGCTTGCTTCAGCTGGGCCGCGCTGCGATGGAGGCGCCCAGTGGCTAAACAACTGTCTCGGGGTTGGTTGGGCAGACGCCCAGTGAAAACACTCCTAAAATGTCGCTGGGGCCCCGACCCCGTGAAAGAATGAGACCGGCTAAAATCACGTGCTGGACGGGCCCGTCTCAATTTGTAGGCGGATTGTAGAAGCTCGTTTATATCAAGTCAATACTAGCACTATCGTGCGTTATTACTTTTTGATCTAATATTCGCACTCGCGCTCATCAATTCTTTGGCAAATCAACCACTTGCCGGCGATTGTTAGCATTCCTCAAAAGATGTAAAAAAGAATTAAAAAATCAATGAACTACTCTGATTTACGGGATTTTATTGCTAAGTTGCAAGAAATCGATGACTTCAAGCGCGTATCAGCGCCTATTTCACCGAATCTCGAGATGACGGAGGTGTGCGACCGCGTGCTGCGCGCCGGCGGCCCCGCGCTGCTGTTCGAGAACCCCGTCGGCCCCGGCGGCAAGGCGTATCCGATCCCCGTGCTGGCCAACCTGTTCGGCACGCCGCGCCGCGTCGCGCTGGGCATGGGCGCTGACGACGTCAGCGAATTGCGCAAGATCGGCCACGTGCTCGCGCGCCTGAAGGAGCCGGAACCGCCGAAGGGATTCCGCGACATCATGGACCTCGGCTCGCTGGTAAAAGCCGTCTGGGACATGGCGCCGAAGGAAGTGAAGGGCGCCCCGTGCCAGGAGATCGTGTGGGAAGGCCAGGACGTCGACCTCGCGCGCCTGCCCATTCAGCACTGCTGGCCGGGCGACATTGCGCCCCTCATCACGTGGGGCCTCGTCATCACGAAGGGACCGAACAAGAAGCGCCAGAACCTCGGCATCTACCGCCAGCAGGTGCTGGGGCCGAATAAGGTCATCATGCGCTGGCTCGCGCACCGCGGCGGCGCGCTGGACTTCCGCGAGCATTGCATCGCGAATCCCGGCAAGCCGTATCCCGTCGCGGTGGCGCTCGGCGCCGACCCGGCCACGATCCTCGGCGCCGTCACGCCCGTACCGGACACGCTGTCCGAATACCAGTTCGCGGGCCTGCTGCGGGGCCAGCGCACGGTGCTGACGAAGGCCATCGGCAGCGAGCTGCGCGTACCCGCGTCCGCCGAGATCGTGCTGGAAGGCCATATCTATCCGGACGAGAGCCACCCGTCCGGCTTCGAGCATGCGCTGGAAGGCCCGTACGGCGACCACACGGGCTATTACAATGAGCAGGACTGGTTCCCCGTGTTCACGATCGACCGCATCACGATGCGGCGCGACCCGATCTACCACTCGACCTACACGGGCAAGCCGCCCGACGAACCGGCCGTGCTGGGCGTCGCGCTGAATGAAGTGTTCGTCCCGCTGCTGCAGAAGCAGTTCACCGAGATCACGGATTTCTATCTGCCGCCGGAAGGCTGCAGCTACCGCATGGCCGTCGTGCAGATGAAGAAGCAGTACGCCGGCCACGCCAAGCGCGTGATGTTCGGCGTGTGGAGCTTCCTGCGCCAGTTCATGTACACGAAGTTCATCGTCGTCGTGGACGAGGACGTCGACGTGCGCGACTGGAAGGAAGTGATCTGGGCCATCACGACGCGGGTGGACCCGACGCGCGACACGGTCCTCGTCGACAACACGCCGATCGACTACCTCGACTTCGCGTCGCCGATCAGCGGGCTCGGCAGCAAGATGGGTATCGATGCCACGAACAAATGGCCCGGCGAGACGAACCGCGAGTGGGGGACGCCGATCGTGATGGCGCCGGACGTGAAGGCGCGCGTCGACGGCATCTGGCAGCAGCTCGGGTTGTGACCTGCATCAGCACATACTCTATATAGATATGCACGCAGCGTGGACTGCGCCGCCGCCGGGCAGCGCGGTTTGCCGCCATCCCCGTTACCGGTTATAATGCGAGCTGGCGGGCCCCTGCGCATTGTGGCATGGTTTACCTGGTCAGGTCGGGAACGAAGCAGCCAAAGCCGTTCACCGCAAGTGCCGCAGATCAGGCTCGCCTACTGATTACTTCAACAGCTGCCGCGGCAGCTGTTGTCGTTTGCGGCAGCCTGCAACGTCAGTCGTCGATCTCGGCCTCAAGCGGACGCGCCGACACCTCCACCAGCGGATTCTCCTTCAGCAGAGCGTCGTCGACGTTGAGCTTGACGTGG
The DNA here is from genome assembly GCF_024753285.1 of Massilia pinisoli. GTDB lineage: Bacteria > Pseudomonadota > Gammaproteobacteria > Burkholderiales > Burkholderiaceae_D > Telluria > Telluria pinisoli. The sequence continues at coordinate 3,378 of NZ_JANUGW010000023.1, forward strand.
TTCTTCGCGTCGCTCGCGTAGCGCTTCTCGCCGCTTGCGGCCTTGATGGTCAACTGGGCCGGCTTGTCGAACTTGAAGATCACCGACTTCATCTTGGGCACGAACAGGCTCAGCGCGCCCGCGACCTTGCCGATCGCGGCGTTCGTCTGCGGGATGGCGCCCATCACGGAAGCGTAGCGCCACTGCGGCGTCTCCGGCAGCACGGCGCCCAGGTCGAAGCCCGTGCGCATCTTTTCTCCCTTCGGCAGGCTCGTCAAGATCTGCGCATCGTGCGCCATCCACTGCGGGTTCAGGGTCATGGGCGCGCGTCCGTTCGCATCCAGTGGCAGCGGGGTGCGGCTGGCGCCGTCCACGACGACGAGACCCGCATCCAGCGGCGAGATCGCCTTGTTCACCGGGACCAGCTTCACGTACAGGATCACCTTGTCGCGCTCGGCAGGGGGCAGGGCATCGAACTTGTCCAGCTTGATGATGTCGACCAGTTTGCGGTACGGCAGCCATTCGCGTTCGGCCGCGTGGAGGGGCAGGGCGAGCAGCAGGGACAGGCAGGCCAGCGGGAGTTGCAGGGCAGTTTTCATTTTTTCCGAATTGAAAGAAAAGCATCAGTGTAGGTGAATTCCCGATGAGCGTCTAATGTTGCCGCTTCCATCCCGGTCTACGGTAAAATCTCGGTATGTCCTATCAAGTCCTCGCCCGCAAATACCGTCCCCGGAACTTCGAAACGCTGGTCGGCCAGGAGCACGTGGTCCGTGCCCTGACGCATGCGTTGCGCACCGGGCGGCTGCATCACGCCTACCTGTTCACCGGCACGCGCGGGGTGGGCAAGACCACGCTGTCGCGCATCCTGGCCAAGTCGCTCAACTGCGTCGGGCCGGACGGCAACGGGTCGATCACGGCCGAACCGTGCGGCCAGTGCGAGCCGTGCCGCGCCATCGACGCCGGCCGCTTCGTCGATTACGTCGAGATGGACGCGGCGTCGAACCGCGGCGTCGACGAGATGGCCCAGCTGCTGGAGCAGGCGGTCTACGCGCCGAGCAATGCGCGCTTCAAGGTCTATATGATCGACGAGGTGCACATGCTGACGAACCACGCCTTCAACGCCATGCTGAAGACGCTGGAAGAGCCGCCCGAGCACGTGAAATTCATCCTCGCGACGACGGACCCGCAAAAGATTCCCGTGACCGTGCTGTCGCGCTGCCTGCAGTTCAACCTGAAGCAGATGCCGCCCGGTCACATCGTGGGCCACCTGGAAAACATCCTCGGCCAGGAAGGCGTGACCTTCGAACAGCCGGCATTGCGCCTGCTCGCGCAGGGCGCGCATGGTTCGATGCGCGACGCGCTGTCGCTGACCGACCAGGCCATCGCGTATGCCGCCGGCGCCGTCACGCTCGACGCCGTGCAGGGCATGCTCGGTGCGCTCGACCAGTCGTACCTCGTGCGCCTGCTGGATGCGCTCGCGAACGAGGACGGCGCCGACCTGATGGCCGTCGCCGACGAGATGGCCAGCCGCAGCCTGTCGTACAACGGCGCGCTGCAGGACCTCGGCACCTTGCTGCACCGGATCGCGCTCGCGCAGACGGTACCCGCCGCGCTGCCGGACGACTTGCCGGAACTGGCCGACATCCAGCGCCTGGCCACGCAATTCGATCCGCAGGAAGTGCAGCTGTTCTACCAGATCACCGTGCACGGCCGGAACGAGATCGGCCTCGCGCCCGACGAGTACGCGGGCTTCACGATGACGTTGCTGCGCATGCTGGCGTTCCGTCCGGGACAGGGCGGGGCCGACCAGGCCGCCGCGCCCGCGCCGGCCGCGCTGGCGCGCGCGATGCCGCAGGCGGCACCGATGCGTCCCGCCGCGGCGGCAGCTGCGCCGGCCGCCCAGGCCGCTCGTCCGGCAGCACCTGGCGCTGCGGCCGCGGCACCCGCGAGCGCGCCTGCGCCTGCGCCGTCCGCGCCGCCGGCCGCACAGGGCGGTGCCGGCCGTGCGATGACCTCGGCCCGCGCGGCCCTCGACGCCGCGCTGGAAGCGGCGCGCGCCGGTTCCCGGATGGGCGGCGTGCCGCGCCGTCCGGCTCCGTCGGGCGATGCGCCGGCCGCCGGTTCGCCGGCCGCCGGTTCGCCGGCCGCCGGTTCGCCGGCCTCTGCGGCACCGTCCGCGCCTGGCGCACCCGCCGCGCCGCCGGCGGCTTCGCCGGCCGCCGGGTCCGGTGCGACCGCCGCGTCCACGGCACCGTGGAATACGCAGCCGCAGGCCACGGCCCAGCCGCAGCCGGCGATGATGCGCCAGGCTCCCGCGCCGCAGTCGGTGCAGGGCCAGCCGGCCCGTGACGAGGCCTCGTCCGACGATGGCCCGCCGGCCTGGGTCACCGAATTTTCCGACGACACGGCCGTCGCGATGGATGCGCCGGCCGTCGCGGCACCGTCCGCGCCCGCGCGCGTCGCCGCCCCGTCCGCGCCGCCGTATGCCTACGTCATCACGCCCGTCCCGGCGATCGCCTGGGACGGCAACTGGCCCGCATTGGCGGCGTCGCTGCCGCTGCGCGGCGTGGCCCAGCAACTGGCTTTCCAGACCGAACTGGTCGAGTGCGTGGCCGACGGCGCGGCCGCGACGTTCCGCCTGCGCGTCCCCGTGGACACCCTGCGCGCCAGCGGCAACAGCGAAAAGCTGTGTGCCGCGCTGCAGGAACGCTTCCCGGCCGTGCGTGTGAACGTCGAGACGGAAATCGCGCCGACCTGGTACACGGCCAACGCAGAGGCGAAGGCAAGGCGCGAGCGGCTGCAGCGCGAGGCCGAGGCGGTCGTCGACGCCGATCCGTTCGTGCAGGACATGGCGCGCACGTTCGACGCGTTCGTCGTGCCCGGGTCCGTCCGGCCGATCGCGACCTGATCCCGAATCGCACCGTCAAACCGTATAAACGATTTACTCATCCAACGCATTGGAGAACACATCATGATGAAAAACCAGCTCGCAGGCCTCATGAAGCAGGCGCAGGCCATGCAGGACAATATGAAGAAAGCGCAGGACCAGCTGGCCCAGATCGAGGTCGAAGGTCAGTCCGGTGCGGGCCTCGTGAAGGTCGTCATGACGTGCAAGAACGACGTCAAGCGCGTGTCGATCGACCCGTCGCTGCTCGGTGACGACCGTGACATGCTGGAAGACCTCGTGGCCGCCGCGTTCAACGACGCCGTGCGCAAGGCCGAGGCGACCGCCGCCGAAAAGATGAATGGTCTGACGGCCGGCCTGCCGCTGCCGCCGGGCTTCAAGATGCCGTTCTGATGCTCAGTTCATGTTTATCGTTACGCTGACTTATACGGCGCCGCTCGAGCGCATCGATGGCTACCTGCCGGCGCACCGCGCCTGGCTGGAAACGCTGTATGCGCGCGGGCTGTTGCTGATGTCCGGACGCAAGGAGCCGCGCGACGGCGGCATCCTCATCGCCCATGCGGCCAGCCGCGCCGAGCTCGACGCCGTGCTGCGCGACGACCCGTTCGCGCAGGCCGGCCTCGCGACCTATGCGGTCACGGAATTCGTGCCCACCATGACCGCCGAGGCGCTGTCGGCCTGGCGCGCACAGTAAGCCGGCCCGGCGGAGATCCCATGTCCAAATCGCTCGACTTTCTCACCGAGGCCTTGCGCCGCCTGCCGGGTGTCGGACCGAAGTCGGCGCAGCGCATGGCCTTCCACCTGCTGCAGCACGACCGTGAAGGCGCGGCCATGCTGTCGCGCGCACTGTACCAGGCCGTCGACGCCGTGCATCACTGCGCGATGTGCAACACCTTCTCGGAAACGGAAGTGTGCGACCTGTGTTCGGACGAGGAACGCGACCGCACCTTGCTGTGCGTCGTCGAAACGCCGGCCGACCAGATGATGATCGAGCAGACCTTGACGTACAAGGGCTTGTACTTCGTGCTGATGGGCCGGCTGTCGCCGCTGGACGGCATCGGCCCGAAGGACCTGCACCTGGAAAAGCTGGTCGGCCGCGCGGCCGACGGCAACGTCAAGGAAGTGGTGCTCGCCACCAATTTCACCAACGAGGGCGAGGCGACCGCCCACTACATCAGCGAGATGTTGAAGGCGCGCGGCCTGAAGGTCAGCCGCCTTGCGCGCGGCGTTCCCGTCGGGGGCGAGCTCGAGTATGTGGACGCGGGCACCATCGCGCGCGCCATGCTCGACAGGCGAAGTGCATAATGGGCCTCCCCAAAAGGGAGCACGGCCCTCGTCGCCCGGCAACGACTGAACCGCACCGGCGCTGAGCCACCGGTCCGCGCTTGCGCGGCCGCGATGGGCCGGCCGGACGTTTAGCCGCGCATGCGTCGCGACACCGGCTCCCGGCAGCAGGCGTTGTCCGCTTGGCAGTGCGCAAACCCGGCGCACCTGCCACGCTGCTATCCTGGGGATACTTTGACCGGATCCCAAGCATGCACCTCGTCGACATCACGATGTTTTACGCGGCCGAAGGAGGCGGCGTCAGCACCTATCTGAACGCCAAAGCGCACTGGCTCGCGCGGCGCAGCCGCGTGCGCCACACGATCATGAGCTCCAACGTGGAGACTTCCGGCAACACCGTCCCCGCGCTCGTCAAGATCCCGTCGACCGTCGTGCCGGGCTTTCACGGCTTTCGCATGCCGCTGTCCGTCGAAGGGCCGGCGCGGCTGTTGAAAGCCGTCCGGCCCGACGTCGTCGAGGCGGGCGACGCCGGGCATTGCGCGTGGGCGGCGCTGCGCATGCGCAAGCGCTACGACATCCCCGCCGTCGCCTTCTATCACTCCGACCTGCCGGGCCTCGTGCGGCCGCGCTTCGGCCGCTGGATCGCGCGCGGCACGTGCCGCTATCTCGCCAACCTGTACCGTCAGTTCGACCTCGTGCTGGCGCCCAGCCGCATCATGGTCGACTATCTGGATGCGATCGGCGTGCCCGGCGCCGTGCATCAACCGCTCGGCATCGACAGCAGCGTATTCCGCCCGCAGCGCCGCGTTGCGACCTTGCGCGAACACCTGGGTCTCGACCCGGACACCCGCCTGCTCGTGTATGCGGGCCGCTTCACGCCGGAAAAAAAGCTGCACGTGCTCATCGACGCCGTGCGGCTGCTGGGCGCCCCTTACCACCTGGTCCTCGTGGGCGGCGGCGACGCGCTGCCGTTCTGCGACCGCGTGACGCACATCGGGTTCCAGCATGACCAGCGCCAGCTTGCTCGCCTGCTCGCCAGCTGCGACGTGCTCGTGCACCCTGGCGACCGCGAAACGTTCGGCCTGATCGTGCTCGAGGCGATGGCGTGCGGCCTGCCCGTCGTCGCCACGAACAAGGGCGGCGTGGCCGAGCTGGTCGATGCGGAGACGGGTATCCTGGCCGAGCCGAACGACGTCGCCAGCCTGGCCGGCGCGATCGAGGCCATCTACCAGCGCGACCTCGTACGCATGGGCCAGGCGGCCCGGCGCAGAGCGGTCGAGCGCTACGACTGGAACGAAATCCTGCCGCAGGTGGTGGGCCGCTACGAGGCATTGGTGGGCGGTCATCCATATGTGGAGCAGGATGTCATCGATGAGGTGATGCATGAAAGAGAGCGCTTCCGTGTCGCAGACTGACCACCCAAGCGACGCCCAGATGCTGTGCGTGTCGATCCACGACGTGGCCCCCGCCACGTGGACCGATTGCCTGCGCCTCGTGGAGGCCGTGCGCGCTGTGGCCGACGTGCCGCTGACGTGGCTCGTCGTGCCGCACTATCACTTCCGCCCGGAACAGTCGCCAGGCATGGAAGCCTGCTTGAACGTGGCGCTGGAACGGGGCGACGAGCTGGCACTGCACGGCTACAGCCACCTTGACACGGAAGCGGCCGGCGGTGGCTTGCGTTCCCGTTTCCTGCGCAATGTGTACACGCGGCGCGAAGGGGAATTCGCCGCGCTGACGGAAGCGGAAGCACGGCGCCGGCTGGAACTCGGCCTCGAGTGGTTCGCGGCGCGCGGCTGGACGCCGACCGGATTCGTGCCGCCGGCCTGGCTGCTGGGCGAGGGCGCCTGGCGCGCGCTGCGCGATGCGCCGTTCGACTACACGACGACGTTCAGCCATTTTCACTGCCTGCCGCGCGCGTACGACGAGGACGCGCACGCGCACGCGCACGCGACGTCTGCGCCGCGGTCGGCTGAGCGATCGGCGCGCGGGCAGGTGCGCCACGGTGCCGGCAACGCGCAAGACCGTCGCGGCGGCCACGGCGTGAGCGTTCAGTCCGGAGGCGGGAGCGTGCAATATGGCGGGGGAAATTACTCCGGGCAGGGCAGTCCGAGCAGGCAGTTTGATGCAGCCAACTGGACGGGCGCGCGTGCGCCCGGAGACCGGGCCGACGTGCACGGCCGACATGACGCAGGCAGCCGCACCGCGCTTGGTCAGCACGACCCGCTGGCATCGCTGGAACCGCCGGAGCCGCAGCAGCCGCAACAGCGAGCGCCGCAGCCGCAGCCGCCAGCGCTGCGGGAGCCGCTCGACTTGCAGGGACTGCAGTCTTCCGACGACCCGCGCCGCCCATTCACGCAAAACAACCGCCGCGGCACGCACGCGATCCTGTCGCCGTCGCTCGTGTACGCGGCGCGCAACCGCAGCGGGCGTATCCTGTCGCCCCGCGTGGCCGACGCCACGGCGGCCATGCTGGCGCAGTCGCCGCTTGTGCGCTTCAGCCTGCACCCGCCCGATTCCCGCTACCCGGAACTCGTGCGGCACATCCAGCGCGTGCTGGAACGCCTGCTCGAGCGGCGCGAGGCCGTGACGAAGGCCGAGTTTGCGCGCCGCCTCGTGCGCGGCTTCACCAATACGGACCCCATCAGCCGCCCCTCCCATAGCCAAGACCCCAGCCGGAGCAGCCCGGCGGCGGCTCAGCGTGCCGCAAATCGTACCTCGTGCTGAGACCGATCACGCACATGCGCCACGCGTCCTAGTCTCCTTCCGTTTCCAAAGCGCGCGTCCTGCGCGCCTGTGGACAGCGTAGAGGATGGCCCGCGCGCACGATCGAGCCCGCTCAATCGTGGGCAGGGAACCAACGCGGGCAAGGACGGTCACGTACTCGCCCCGCGCCGGGATTTCTGGCAAGATGCGTTTTTTTCCAAGGATGAGCGGCATGGGACGACGTGGATGGCGCAAGTGGGGGCCGCGGGTGGCGGCCGGGATCGTCGTGCTCCTGCTGCTCGTCGCGGGCGGTGCCTGGGCCGTGCTGCGCGCCAGCCTGCCCGAACTCGACGGCCAGCGCCGGTCGCCGCTGCTGTCGACATCCGTGACGGTGGCGCGCGACGCGAACGGCGTGCCGACGATCAGCGGCATCAGCCGGCTGGACGTCGCCTACGCCACGGGTTTCGTGCACGGCCAGGACCGCTTCTTCCAGATGGACCTGCTGCGCCGCAGCGCCGCCGGCGAGCTGGCCGAGCTGTTCGGTGCGAAGGCACTGCCGCTCGACCGCGCACACCGGCTGCACCGCTTCCGCGCCCGCGCGGAGCAGGTGCTGCAGCGCATGACGCCGGCCGAGCGCGCGCTGCTGGACCGCTACGCCGCCGGCATCAACGACGGCGTGAACGCCCTGCATGCGCGGCCGTTCGAATACCTGCTGAGCCGCAGCACGCCGCGTCCGTGGACACCGGCCGATTCGCTGCTTGCGATGTGGGCCATGTATTTCGACCTGCAGGGCAACCAGGAACCGCGTGAACTGGCGCGGGGCTGGCTGGCTGGCCACACCGACCCGGCCCAGCTGGCATTCCTGCTGCCGGAAGCGTCCCGCTGGGATACGCCGCTGGACGCGCCCGCCGTCGCGCTGACGCCGGCACCCATTCCGCCCACGGCGCCCGCGTGGTGGGGCCGCAAGGACGGCGTCCCGGCACGGCAGGTGGCGGGTGTCGCGTTCACGGATGCCGTCGGCAGCAACAACTACGCCATCGCCGGCACGCGCACGGCGCACGGCGGGGCCATCGTCTCGGACGACATGCATCTTGGACTGCAACTGCCGAACACGTGGTACCGCGTCGAGCTGCAATTCGTGGATGCGCATGGCCAGCCGCGCCGCGTCGTCGGCGTGACCTTGCCGGGGACGCCGCCCGCCGTCATCGTCGGCAGCAATGGCCGCGTGGCGTGGGCCTTCACGAACAGCTATGCGGACACGCTCGACCTCGTCCGCCTGGGCACCGCGCGCGATCACCCGGGCCAGGTGCGCCTGCCGTCCGGCTGGGAAACGCCGGTGGCGCACACGGAGACGGTGCGCGTGAAGGGCGAGCCGGCGCAGTCGCTGACCGTGCTGGAGACGAGCCTGGGGCCCATCCGCACGGTCGACGGCACGATGTACGCCGTGCACTGGGTGGCGCACTCGCCCGAGTCGCTGAACTTGAACCACCTGAAGCTGGAAGCGTCGACGAACCTCGACGAGGCGGTGGCCGCCGCGGCGAGCGACGGCATCCCCGCGCAGAACGTCGTCCTCGGCGACGACCGCGGCGGCATCGCCTGGACCATCGGCGGCGCGCTGCCGCACCGGACGCAGGGTGGCGTGGCCGTCTCGTTCCCGCTCGCCGCCGACGGCGCCGTGGCCACGTGGGACAGTCTGCTGGCGCCGGAGCAGCATCCGCGCGTCGTGAACCCGCCCGGCGGCCAACTGGTGACGGCGAACAGCCGCCAGCTCGCGGGCGACGGGGCGCAGGTGATCGGCGACGGCGGCTTCGACCTGGGCGCGCGCGTCAACCAGCTGAGCGGCAACGTGCGCCAGCTCGGCGACAAGGCCGACGTGCCGGCCGCGTTCCAGGCCTCGCTCGACGACCGCGCGCTGTTCATCGCGCAGTGGCGCGAGCGCGCGCTGGCGGCACTGGATGCCGGCGCGCTCGCCAACCATCCGCAGCGCGCCGAGTTCCGCCGCCTGCTGGAGACAAGCTGGGACGGGCGCGCGAGCACGACGTCCGTCGGCTACCGCCTGGCGCGCCAGTTCATGTGGTCGCTGCACGACGTGCTGTTCGGCGGCGTCGACGCGGAACTCGCGAAGCTCGATCCGAAGGCCGGCATCGTCGTGGCGACGGCGCGCTGGCCGGAGGTCATCGCGCGCCTGCTGGACGCGCGTCCGACCGCGTGGCTGCCGGCCGGCTACGCCAGCTGGCAGGACCTGCAGCTGGCCGCCGTCGACCGCGCCATCGCCGACCTGACGGCGGACGGCGCGCCGCTCGCGCAGGCGACCTGGGGCCAGCGCAACACGGCCGCCATCGCGCACCCGTTCACGATCGCCGTGCCGGCGCTGCGCCGCTGGCTCAGCGCCCCGCCGGACCAATTGCCGGGCGACGGCAACATGCCGTGCGTCACGGGCCCGAAGTTCGGCCAGTCGGAACGCCTGACGGTGACGCCGGGCCGCGAGGAAGAGGGCTTGTTCGACATGCCGGGCGGGCAGAGCGGGCATCCGCTGTCGCCGTACTTCCTGAAGGGGCATGAGGATTGGGTGCGCGGCAAGCCCACGCCGCTGCTGCCGGGGGCGCCTGTGCACATGCTGACGTTCACCCGCTGACCGCGCGGCTCAGCGCGCGGTCGCAGGCACCCATAACTGCTGCAGCATCGCGGTCACCGCCTCGGCCGGCGCGGGGCGGCCGAGATAAAAGCCCTGCACGAGGTCGCAGCCGTATTCCTCCAGCAGATCGAGCTGCTCGCCCGTCTCGACGCCTTCCGCGACGACGATCATCTTGAGGCCGTGCGCCATCGCGATGATGGCGCGCGTGATCGCGGCGTTCTCGGAATCCTGAGGCAGGCCGCTGATGAAGCTGCGGTCGATCTTCAGCGCGCGCACGTCGAAGCGCTTCAGGTAGTTCATCGACGAATAGCCGGTGCCGAAATCGTCGATCGACAAATACACGCCGATGCCGCGCAGCTGTTCCAAGGTCGCCAGCGTGGCTTTCGCGTCGTCCATCAGCGTGCCCTCCGTCAGCTCCAGTTCCAGCAGGCGCGGATCGAGGCCCGTGTCGTGCAGCGCGGACACCACGATCTGCGACAGGTTCTCGTCCTTGAACTGCTTGGCCGACAGATTGACGGCCATGCGCACCGGACGGCGCGTCAGCTTCTGCCAGTGGCGCGCCTGCGTGCACGCCGTGCGCAGCACCCATTCGCCGATCGGCACGATCAGGCCCGTCTCCTCGGCCAGCGGGATGAATTCGTTCGGCGAGACGATCCCGCGCTCCGCGTGGCGCCAGCGCACCAGGGCTTCCACGCCCACGATCTCGGACGAGCGCACATCGAGCTGCGGCTGGTACAGCAGGTACAGCTCGTTGTTCTGCAGCGCACGGCGCAGGCCGACTTCCAGCTTCACGTGGCTCATGATCTGCATCGTCAGCGACGACGAGTACAGCTTCGCGTTGTTCTTGCCGCAGTTCTTTGCGTGGTACATCGCCGTGTCGGCGAATTTCAGCAGCGACGTGCAGTCGTCGCCGTCTTCGGGGAACAATGAGATGCCGATGCTGGCGGTGACGAAGATCTCGTTGCCCTCGATGAGGAACGGACGGCGCATGGCGTCCTTCACGCGGTGCGCCACGTTGAGCGCATGTTCGACCCGTTCGAGGTCGGGGATCAGGATCGTGAATTCGTCGCCGCCCAGGCGCGCGAGGTTCGTGTCCGCGCTTGTGCCCATGTCGGCGCGCGGCAGCAGCTCGCCGCGCGACAATAAATCGTTGGGACGGATCGTCTCGCGCAGGCGGTCCGACACCTGCTTCAGCAACTGGTCGCCCACGTCGTGGCCCAGCGTGTCGTTGATGCGCTTGAACGCGTCGAGGTCCATGAACAGCACGGCGAACTTCTTGTTGCCGATTTTCGAGCGCTGCAGCTCGCGCTCCAGCGTCTCGAGGAATGCCTGGCGGTTCGGGATGCCGGTCAGGCTGTCGCAGTACGCGAGGCGCCGGATCTGTTCTTCCGCGCGTTTTCTCTCGCTGATGTCGCGCACGAGGCCCAGCACCTCGTCCGGCCCCGTGGCGACGAGGCGCGCCTCGACGTGCTGCGGTTCGCCGAAGCGCATCAATTCGTATTCGATCGAGCGTACCTGGCGCACGTTCAGCGCCATCGCCACCTGTTCGAGCAGGCGTTCGGCGATGTCGCGCGGCAGCACGTCCGTCACGTGGCGGCCGACGAGCGTCTCGTCGCCCGCCGCGTCGTGCGCGCCGTGCCCGCGACCTTCGCGACCCGGCTCGTAATCGAGGTAGACGCCGTCGCGCGACATGCGGAAGAACGTGTCGGGAATGGCCGCGAGCACGGCGCGGTTCTGGGCGTCGGCGATGCGCAGGCGCACGATGGCGTCGGACGCGCGCAGCACGTACAGCACGCGGTGGCCGAGGATGGGCCAGTTGATCGGCTTCGACACGAAGTCGGTGGCGCCGGCCTCGTAGGCGTTCGTGACGGCTTCCAGGTCGTCGCCGCCCGTGACCATCACGATGGGGACCGTCGCGCCGTTCGGCAGGTCGCGGATCGCGCGGCAGGCGGCAAAGCCGTCCATCTTCGGCATCTCGACGTCCAGCAGGATCAGGTCGGGCGTGCGCGCGTGCGCGAGGGCCACGGCCTGTGCGCCGTCCGCGGCCTCGATGCCGGTCAGGCCGACGCTGTCCAGCATCTCGAGCATCAACAGGCGCATCACCGGGTCGTCGTCCGCGACCAACACAGTGCCGCGCTGGCGGGTGGAGTGGGCTGGCATGTCAGGTTTCCTTTTCGAGGATGGCGGAGAGCGAATGCCGGACGGCCTGGAATTCGTGCTCCATGTCGGTCAGGATCGCATCGGCGCCTTCGGTGGTGTCGGCACGGCCCAGGTGCTCCATCGCCTTGCACATCGCGGCGAGGGCTTCGGCGCCCACGTTGGCGCTGGCCGATTTCAGCGTGTGCGCGATGCGCCGCACGTTGCCCGTGTCGAGGCCGTCGATGGCGTCCTGGAGCTGGCGCAGCTGCTGCGGCGCGTCGTCGACGTAGGCGGCGATCACCTTTTGCACGAGGGCGTCGCCCCGTTCGCGCGACAGCGCGCGGATCTTCTCCAGCGCGGCGCGGTTGATCACGTCGCGCTGGATCACGTCGACGGATTCGCGCGGCAGCCGTGGCGGCGCGTCGTCGTGGTGTACGGTGGCCGCCAGCGGCAGCGCCATCCAGCGTCCGATCACGGCCGCCAGCTCCTGCAGGCTGAACGGCTTCGACAGATAGTCGTCCATGCCGGCCGCGAGGCACGCTTCGCGGTCGCCCTGCAGCGCGTTCGCCGTGATGGCGATGATCGGGAGCACGCGGCCGCGGCCCGCCTCGCGCTCCTCGCGCCGGATGGCGGCCGTCGCGGCGAAGCCGTCCATCACGGGCATCTGGCAATCCATCAGCACCGCGTCGTACGTGTTGTTCCGGACCGCCTGCAGCGCATCCTGTCCGTTGCGGGCGCAATCGACATGCAGGTCGAGGCTTTCCAGCATGGCGCGCGCCACTTCGATGTTGACGGGATTGTCCTCGGCCAGCAGTACGCGCCGCGTGCGCGGACGGTGGGCGTCCAGCTGCAGGGGGCGCGGCGGCAGAAAGCGGGGCGCCGGCGCCACCTGGCCGCGCGGCGGCGTCGCGAGGCAGGCGAACAGGTCGGCCGCGCGCGCCGGCTTGATCAGCTGGTACGCGACGCCTGCCTCGCGCCGCTGCACGGGGTCGGCGGCCAGGCGTTCGGGGCTCAGCAGGACGAGCCGCGTCGCGCGGGTGGCGGGGTCGGACTTGATCTGCGCGGCCAGCAGCAGGCCGCTCGTGTGCGCCAGTTCCATGTCGAGGATCGCGGCGTCGTACGGTTCGCCGGCGCGCGCCGCCTCGTCCAGGCGGGCCAGCGCTTCGTCCGCGCCGTCCGCCGCGTCGCACGCGATGCGCCACGTGGCCAGGTGGCGTTCGAGCCCCACGCGGCTCGTCTCGCTCTCGTCGACGAGGAGCACGCGCAGGCCGTCGATCGTGTGCTGGTGGTCGCCCGGCGCGTCGGGGTCGACGCGGCGTTTGTCGAAGGCGACCGTGAACCAGAACACGGAGCCCTGTGTCAGAGCGTTCTCCACGCCGATGGCGCCGCCCATCAGTTCCACGAGCTGCTTGGAGATCGCGAGCCCCAGCCCCGTGCCGCCATATTTTCTCGTCGTCGAATCGTCGGCCTGCGAGAACGCCTCGAAGATGCGGCTGCGCGCTTCCCTCGAGATGCCGATGCCCGTGTCGTGCACTTCGAAGCGCAGCATCACGGCCTGGTTGTCCTCGCTCGCGATACGCACCTTGGCGAGGATGCGGCCGTGGTCCGTGAACTTGAGCGCGTTGCCGAGCAGGTTCGCCATGATCTGGCGCAGGCGGTTCGGGTCGCCGCAGATGGCGACGGGGATGTCGTTGGCGATGTCGAAGTGGAGCAGGATGTTCTTCGCCTCCGCCTGCGGCGTGTAGACCGTGTGGATGTCGTCGAGCAGGTCCCACAGGTTGAAATTGATGTACTCGACGGTGAGCTTGCCGGCCTCGATCTTGGAAAAGTCGAGGATGTCGTTGATGATCACCAGCAGATGCTCGCCCGACTGTTTGACCAGGCGTGTGTAATTGCGCTGGGTCTCGGTGAGCTCCGTCCCCAGCAGCATTTCCGTCATGCCGAGCACGCCGTTCATCGGGGTGCGGATCTCGTGGCTCATCGTGGCGAGGAACGCGCTCTTCGCGCGACTTGCCGCCTCGGCCGCGTTCTTTGCCTTTTCCAGTTGCTCCGTGCGCACGCTGACCTGGCGTTCCAGTTCGTCGCGGTGGTGCGTGAGCGCGGCGCCGCGGCCTTCGACCTGCGCCAGCATGTTGTTGAAGCTGTCGATCAGCACGCCCAGTTCGTCGCTGCGGTTGTGGGCGATGCGCAACGTGTAGTTCTGGCTGGCCGATACCTTCTGCGCCGCGTTGATCAGCTTGCCGATCGGGTCGCCGATGCTGCGCCGCAGCCGCCGCGCCAGCACGAACGCCGTCGCCAGCGCGGCGCCCAGCGCGGCCGCCATCACGCCCAGCGCGCGCGCGATGTCCAGCCACACGGGCACGAGGTCGCTCTCGATCATCACGGCGCCCACGGGCGGCAACACGTGGCCGTCCGCGTCCGCCGGGGCACCGAGCACGCGGTAGACGCGCAGCAGCGGCAGCCACGGCAGGCTGCTCGCGCGCGCGGCGGCGTCGAGGGTGGCCGGTGCGAGGCCGTCCAGCGCCTCGTCCGCGGCGGCGGCACTGCCGGGCGCATGCCACGCGGCGAACGGCCGGCCCTGCGCGTCGTACAAGACTGCGGCAGCGACGCCGGGACGCGCCGCCAGCGCCGCCAGCAATTGCGCGCCCAGGCGGCGGTCGTTGAACTGCACGGCGTCGAGCGCGCCCTGCGCCACCACGGCGGCGAGCGCGTCCAGTTCCTGCCGCTCCGCGCGGCGCTGGCCGGTCACCGTCGCCACGGCGAACGCGACATAGACCACGAGCAGCGCGCTGGCCGCGGCCTGCAGGCACATGGACGTCAGTTTGCGGTTGAGGCTTGAGCGCTCGAGATTCAGCATGGGTAGACGGAGACTGCGGTCGGCGCTGCGAACGAACCTGTGGACACAGGCTCACCATGCAAGAAAGCAAATACTTGCAAGAAATGACTATAGGGGAGGGCCATGGCGCGCCGTTTGTGCTGGCGCAAAGTGGTGGGGGAGGACGAGGTAGGGGAAAAAATGAAAATGGACGCTCTCAGCGTCCATTTTGGCGACAATAGTTAGCGGATCGGGGCCTCGATAAACCGTCGCGAGCGGCCGCAGGTGTGGTCGAGAAGCGCAGCTGTACTGGCGTACAGCGAGCATCGCAGCCTGCGCGGCCCGGACCGACCTGCAACGCGCAGCAGGTTTAGCGAGGTCCCCTCAACAGCAACCGCCGCGCTTGCCGTTGCCGTAGCGGGCCTGCTGGCGCTCGCGGAAGAACTCCTCGTAGCTCATGACCGGTTGATCCGGATGGGTCTTTTCCATGTGCGCCACATAGGTGTCGTATTCCGGCAGGCCGACCATCAGGCGCATGCTTTGCCCGAGATAGCGGCCTGCCTGTGCGAGCGCCCCGAGCATCACTGCACCTCGGCCATCGATGCGGCGGGTGCCGCCACGTACGGCGTTTCCTGGGCGCTCGGGCGGGCGTTCTTGCGCGCCGCCAGCACCGTGCGGATGCCGTAGAGCAGCACCGCGAGCACGACGACCATGAAGAAGCCGCACAGCGTGGCGTCGACGTAGTCGTTGAAGACGATGCGGCCCATCTGGTCGAGCGACTTCGCCGGTGCCAGCACCTGGCCCTGGTCGAGCGCGGCCTGGAATTTGTGGGCGTGCGCCATGAAGCCGACCTTGACGTTCGGATCGAAGATCTTGAGCCAGCCCGCCGACAGCGTGCAGATCAGCAGCCAGACGGTCGGCACGATCGACACCCACGCGTACTGGCCGCGCTTCATCTTGAACAGCACGACGGTGCCCAAGGTCAGCGCGATACCGGCCAGCATCTGGTTGGCGATGCCGAACAGCGGCCACAACGTGTTGATGCCGCCCAGCGGATCGACGACGCCCTGGTACAGGAAGTAACCCCAGGCGGCGACGCACAGGCCGGTGGCGATGAGGTTCGCGGGCAGCGATTCCGTGCGCTTGAACGAGGGCACGAACGCGCCCAGCAGGTCTTGCAGCATGAAGCGGCCGGCACGCGTACCGGCATCGACGGCGGTCAGGATGAACAGCGCTTCGAACAGGATCGCGAAGTGGTACCAGAAGGCCATCATGACCTTGCCGCCGATGACGTTCGACAGGATGTGGGCCATGCCGACGGCCAAGGTCGGAGCGCCGCCGGCGCGCGAGATGATGGTGTGCTCGCCGACGTCTTTCGCGATCTGCGTCAGCTGGTCGGGCGTGATCACGAAGCCCCAGTTCGACACGGCGGCGGCCGCGGTCTGCGCGGTGGTGCCGATGACGGCGGCCGGGCTGTTCATCGCGAAGTAGACGCCCGGGTCGATCGTCGACGCGGCGACGAGGGCCATGATGGCGACGAACGATTCCATCAGCATGCCGCCGTAGCCGATGAAGCGGGCGTGCTGCTCGTTCTCGATCATCTTCGGCGTCGTGCCCGACGAGATCAATGCGTGGAAGCCCGACACGGCGCCGCATGCGATGGTGATGAACAGGAACGGGAACAGCGAGCCGGACCAGGCCGGGCCCGTACCGTCGATGAAGCGCGTGATCGACGGCATCTGCATCATCGGAGCGACGAACACGATACCCAGCGCGAGGCCGACGATGGTGCCGATCTTGAGGAACGTGGACAGGTAGTCGCGCGGCGCCAGCAGCAGCCACACGGGGATCACGGAGGCGACGAAGCCGTAGCCGATCAGCATCCACGTCAGCTGGGTGCCGGTGAAGTTGAACATCGCGCCCCAGGTGGCCGAGTCGTGCACGTACTGGCCGCCGGCGATGGCGCCGATCAGCAGCACGAAGCCGATCAGCGACACTTCGCCGATGCGGCCCACGCGGATGTAGCGCGAGTAGATGCCCATGAACAGCGCGATGGGGATCGTCGCCATCACGGTGAACGCACCCCACGGCGAGGCCGTCAGCGCCTTCACGACGATCAGCGCCAGCACGGCGAGGATGATCACCATGATCATGAAGGTACCGAACAGGGCGATCACGCCGGGGATCTCGCCCATCTCGGACTTGATCAGGTCGCCCAGCGAGCGGCCGTCGCGGCGCATCGAGATGAACAGCACCATGAAGTCCTGCACGGCGCCGGCGAACACGACGCCGGCCAGGATCCACAGCATGCCCGGCAGATAGCCCATCTGCGCGGCGAGCACGGGGCCGACCAGGGGCCCGGCGCCGGCGATGGCGGCGAAGTGGTGGCCGAACAGCACGTAGCGGTTCGTCGGCACGAAGTCGAGGCCGTCGTTGTATTTGTAGGCCGGGGTCTGGCGGCGGGCGTCGAGACCCATCACCTTGTCGGCGATGAAGCGGCTGTAGAAGCGGTACGCGATGAGATAGACGCAGACGGCCGCGACGACGACCCAGACGGCATTGATGGATTCGCCGCGCTTCAGGGCGACGTAGGCGAGCGAGGCGGCGCCCGCGAGCGATAGGGCAGCCCAGCCGAGCTGGCTTGTGAGACGTTTCATGTTGACTCCTCCGATTGGATGCGCTGCCGGACCGGTCGATGCCGGCTTGCTTGGATTGCAGCGTGCCTGTCAGTATCTTGCACGGGTCGGCACGGGACAAGCGCATGATTACGCAGCGCTCTACGTAGGACTACGTACGCATGTGCTGGCGTTATGCGCGGGCATTGCATGGTGTTACGCCGCAAAATCGCAAGCAGTCGAGCGATTGCACCTGATCGGTCGTACAATTTCATGTTACGACGATTTCGACGCGCACGGCATGCAATTACGGCAAAAGGTCATTTTTCTCGCGGTCGCCCCGCTGATCGTGGCGCTGTGCGCGATCGCGCTGTTCGTGCGCCAGCAGGCCATCGCGCTCGCGCACGAGCAGCACGCGACGATCCAGCAAGCCTATCTGGCGAGCAAACAGGCCGAGCTCAGGCACTACGTCGACCTCGCATCGCACTCGATTGCGCACCTGACCGCGTCCGGCCGGAGCGACCCCGCTACCCTGGCCGAGGCCAAGCGCATCCTGCAATCGCTCAGCTTCGGCGACGACGGCTATTTCTTCGTCTACGACATGCAAGGCCGCAACCTGATGCACCCGCGCCAGCCGGAACTCGTCGGCCGCGACCTGTGGAACCTGCACGACCAGTTCGGCGCACCCACCATCCAGAACATCGTCGCCGTCGCGAAGCAGGGCGGGGGACTCGTGCGCTACAACTGGGTCAAGCCGTCGACGAACAAGCCGGGGCCCAAGCTCGGCTACGTCGTCCCGATCCCGCAATGGGGCTGGGTGATGGGGAGCGGCCTGTACCTGGACGACGTGCAGTCCGCCCTCGACCAGGTCGACGCCCAGCAGTCGCGCAATATCGAGACGACCATGTGGTGGATCGCCGGCGTCGCCATCCTCGCCACGCTCGTGATCGGCGGCGCGGGCCTCGCGCTGAACATCAGCGAGTCGCGCGTGGCGGACACGAAATTGAAAGCGCTCGCGCAGCGCGTCGTCGATTCGCAGGAGCAGGAGCGGGCGCGCCTGTCGCGCGACCTGCACGACGGCATCAGCCAGTGGCTCGTGTCGATCAAGCTGCAGATCGAGGCCGGCATCATCCGCATGAAGGGCACGCCGGACCAGCAGCTGCAAGCCCACGCCAGCTTCGAACGCACGGCCGAAGAACTGAATAAGGTGCTGGGCGAAGTGCGCCGCATCTCGCACGACCTGCGTCCCACGTTGCTGGATGACCTCGGCCTCGCGGCCGCGCTCGACCACCTGGCCGAGGAATTCTCGCAGCACAGCGGCACGCCCGTGAAGTTCGCGGCGGCGGGCGACGTCGAGCATTTGCCGCAGGCCGTCGGCACCGTGCTGTTCCGCATCGCGCAGGAGGCGCTGACGAACATCGAGCGGCACGCGGGCGCGCACCACATCGACCTGTCGCTGCAGACGGGCGCCGGCCGCGTGCTGCTCACGATCGCGGACGACGGCGCCGGCTTCGACGCCGAGGGCGTCGCGACGCACCCGCAGCGCGGCATCGGCCTGCGCAACATGATGGAACGCCTGGACGCCATCGGCGGCCGCCTCGACATCGCGTCGTCGGCGGCCGGCACGACCGTGTGCGCGCGCGTCGAACTGGAGGTTTGAATGACGGAGACGGTCCATATCATGCTGGTCGACGACCACCCCCTCGTGCGCGACGGCCTGCGCGCGCGGCTGGAGGCCGTGCCGCATTTCCGCGTCGTGGCGGAAGCGGATTCCGGCGCCGAAGCATTGACGCTCGCGGGCAGCACCCGCATCGACCTCGTGCTGATGGACATCACCATGCGCGACGGCAGCGGCATCGAGGCCACGGCGCGCCTGACCACGAACTTCCCCGACATCGCCGTGCTGATCCTCTCCATGCACGACAAGCTCGAATACGTCACGCAGGCCATGCAGGCGGGCGCGCGCGGGTACGTGCTGAAGGATGCGCCGGGCAAGGACATCGTGCTCGCCATCGATACCGTCGTCGCTGGCGGCATTTACTACAGCGCCGCCGTCGCACGCCAGCTCGCGCGGCCCTCGACGCAGGACAACCAGCTCACGTCGCGCGAGCAGGAAGTGCTGCGCCACATCGCCAACGGCGAATCGAACAAGCAGATCGCGCGCGCGCTGGACCTGTCCGTGCGCACCGTCGAGACGCACCGCCTGAACATCAAGCGCAAGCTCGGCATCGAAGGCCAGGCCGAGCTGATCAAGTTCGCCGTGCAGCACGGCCGCTTCGGCAGCAGTGGGGTGTAAATATATTTGCGCAAGCGTGTCCTAGAGGAAACAGAAACAGTTGCTTTCCGAAAATGGGTGCTCTACTATTAGCTGGTTACTATCAATGCATAATCGCTAATGGCCTGCGCCCCGTTCCCGGTGGTTGAAATACGCTCCGTCGCCAACGCACAGAACGAGTGGGTCGCGCTTCTGCTTGGTACGCCGGGCGCCGGGCTCGACGACCCTGCGCTGCAGGACGTATTCGGCACGCCGGACCTGCTGGCCGCCATCGCGCCGCTCGACTGCATCGTCCATGTCGACGACGCCACTGTTCTCACACCACCCGTCCTGAACGTGCTGCCGGCCAACCGCGTGCTGCTGGCCGTGCGCGCCGATGCCCTCGCGACGGACGGCACGGCGCGCCGCCTGGCGGAGTTGCAGCTGACCGGCTATCGCGTGCTGATCGACGGTCCGCTGCCGGAAGGCGTGACGGCACCGGTCGGACTGCGCACCGTCGCGCGCGACGCGCGCCTCGAGCTGCCGCGCGCCGCCGCGCTGCCCGCGCTGTTCGGGCCGCATCTTGCGTACCACGTCGACGACATGGTGCGCTACCGCGCGTGCGAGAACGCGGGCTTTTCCTGGTTCAGCGGCGACTACGCGCTGGAGGGCAGTGTGCCGGACGGCGACGACGGCACGTCGCGCCGCCGCATGCTGACGATGCTGGCCTTGCTGGCGCGCGATGCCGATTCGCGCGAGCTGGAAGCGCAGCTGAAGCAGGACGCGATCCTGTCGTATCACTTGCTGAAGCTGGTGAATTCGGCCGCGTTCTCCGTCGGCGCCCAGGTCACGAGCTTCAGCCAGGCGATCAGCCGCCTCGGCCGCCGCCAGCTGCAGCGCTGGCTGCAACTGCTGCTGTATGCGCGCCAGCATCCGGACGGTCCGCCGAACCTGATGCTGCCGCTGGCCGCGTTGCGCGGCGCGGCGCTGGAGGCGCTGTGCAAGAACGACGGCGGCGACCGCGACGAGCAGGATCTCGCCTTCATGACCGGCGTGTTCTCGCTGCTGGACCGCCTGTTCCACATGCCGATGGCGGACGTCGTGCAGGACCTCTCCCTGCCGGAGGACGTCGAAGCCGCGCTGCTGCGGCGCGACGGGCAGCTCGGGCAGCGGTTGCAGCTCGTCGAATCGGGCCGGCCCGACCCCGCCAGGTTGGAGGCAGCTTGTGTCGAGGGGCCGGATTGGTGGCAGAGCCAGTTGCACGCCTATCACTGGGCCATCCAGGTAGCCCGCAATGTCTAGGATGCCTGCCGCCGCGACGATGGATTTCGTGGGCGGCAGCGCTGCCCTGTGCGACGCCGTCATGGCACTGCGCGGCGACGAATTGTACGCGGCACTGGGCCGCATCGCCGGCGCGGTGCTCGCGAGCCCGCACGGCGCATTCGTCCCCGCCGACGCCGCGCCCGCGGCCACGCTCGAGGGCGCGCTGCTGCAGGAAGTGCGCGCCGATGGCCAGTGCTTCGGCCGCTACGAAGTGGCCGGCCGCGCCTACAGCCTGGACGACTGGCGCCAGCTGGAAGGCCTCGCGGGCCTGACCGGTTCCCTGATGCAGGTGCATTCGCTGGCGCAGCGCACGACGCACGCCTATGCCCAGGTCGAGGCGCAACTGGCGCATCAATCGCAGATCCTGGACCAGATCCACGAATCCGTCCTCACGCTCGACCGCCTGGGCTATATCACGAGCTGGAACAAGGGCGCGGAGCGCCTGTTCGGCTACACGGCGCTGGAAGCCGTCGGCCGCCACATCCTGTTCCTGTACGCGGACGAGGAGGCGGACGTGCAGGACGCGTTCGCCGAGCAGGGCGGCCGCATGATGGAAGTGCGGCGCCGGAAGAAATCGGGCGAGGTGTTCTGGGCCAGCCTGTCGCTGTCGCCGCTGTGCGACCTGGAGGACCGGCCGATCGGCCTGATCGTGTACCTGACCGACATCACGGAACGCAAGCTGGCCGAGGAGCGCCTGCACCATCTGGCGTACTACCAGGAGCTGACCGGCCTGCCGAACCGCACGTTGTTCGGCCGCCTCGTCGACCAGGCGCTGATGGTCGCCCAGCGCAACGACGCCACCGCGTGCGTGCTGTACGTGGACCTGAACCGCTTCAAGCTGATCAACGGCACCCTGGGACGCAAGGTCGGCGACGACCTGCTGCGCCAGGTGGCCGAACGCCTGCGCAATTCGCTGCGCGACGAGGACGTGGTGGCGCATTTGTCGGGCGACGAATTCGCGGTGGGCCTGTTCGACATCCGCCAGCACTTCGAGGCCACGACGGTCGCGCAAAAGCTGCAGGGCGCACTAGAGATCCCGTTCCTCGTGCAGGGGCACGACCTGCGCGTGGGCGCGAGCATCGGCATCGCCGTCTACCCGCAGGACGGCCCGGATGCGGAGACGCTGCTGCGCATGGCCGACATCGCGATGGAGCGCGCGAAGGAACACGCGGAAAACCCGGACCGCAGCGTCGCCTTCTACCGCCTCGACATGAACGAGGGCATGCAGCAGCGGATGCAGATCGAGTCGGGCCTGCGCCACGCGCTCGGCAACGGCGAGTTGATCCTGCACTACCAGCCGAAATTCGAGATCGGCTCGACCCGCCTCGTGGGCGCCGAAGCGCTCGTGCGCTGGAAGCATCCGGTGCGGGGCATGATCCCGCCGATCGAATTCATCCCGCTCGCGGAAAGCACGGGCCTGATCGTGCAGGTGGGCGAGTGGGTGCTGGAGCAGGCGTGCGCGCAGGCCGCGATCTGGCAACGCGCGGGGCTGCCGCCGTTCCGCCTTGCGGTGAACGTGTCGGCACGCGAGTTCACGGCCTCGCTGCCGGGCCGCGTGGCGGAGACGCTGCGCCGCTACCGGCTGGACGCGCACTGGCTGGAACTGGAGATCACGGAAAGCACGCTGATGCACGACATCGAGCACGTGATCGCCATCATGGACCGCATCAGCGCGCTGGGCGTGGCGCTGTCGCTGGACGATTTCGGCACGGGTTATTCGAGCCTGTCGTACCTGAAGCGCTTCCCGATCGACACGTTGAAGATCGACCGCTCGTTCACGACCGGCATTCCGCAGGACCCGAGCGACTGCGCGATCGCGAGCACGATCATCGGCATGGGCCGCAAGCTGGGGCACCGCGTGATCGCGGAAGGCGTGGAAACCTTGGAACAGCTGGAATTCCTGCGCCAGGCCGGCTGCGACGAGGTGCAGGGCTATCTGTACGGGAAGCCGCTGCCCGCGTACGAGTTCGAGAAAAGCCTGCGCGAGAACTGGATGCTCATGGGGCTGGGCGAGGCCGAGGCGGCGATGCAGGCGATGATCTCGTCGCTCAAGTAGGCGTTTCTTGCCGTGGCTGCCTCGTCCGTTTGCTGCCCTGGGGGCAATGAATTATGTATAATGCCGGTTCCCCAGGGGAAGCGTGGCCGAGTGGTTGAAGGCAGCAGTCTTGAAAACTGCCGACGGGGGAACCCGTTCGTGAGTTCGAATCTCACCGCTTCCGCCAAAGCCTGTTATGACTCATAGATTTAATTGGGTTATTTTGGCTATTTTGCTTACCACCCACATTGCTACCCACGCGTTTTAAATTGTTGGGTGGTGGACCGTGCGACAGGAAAGAAAAATGCGATCAGTTGATTTCGATATTGCCTTGTCGTTTGCGGGTGAGGATCGAGAGTACGTAGACCGGGTTGCTAACCTGCTTCGTGACTCAGGCGTGAACGTGTTCTACGATATCTTCGAAGAGGCGACGCTTTGGGGAAAGAACCTGTACGACTATCTTTCTGATGTCTACCAGAACAAAGCCTTATATACGATAATGTTCATCTCCGAGCATTACGCACGGAAGTTGTGGACGAATCATGAGCGCCAAGCTATGCAGGCTAGGGCTTTCCAAGAACATCAAGAGTACATTCTGCCCGCCAGGTTCGACGAAACACCCATCCCCGGGGTTTTGCCTACCACTGGGTATATCTCTCTCAGCAATCGGTCGCCGGAAGATTTCGTTAAGGTCATTCAAAAGAAGCTAGTGAACAGTGGCCGGACCATTCCTTCTGAGTCGATCAGGCGAGCAATGTTTTCGGTTGCAAGTGCTCCTCGCCTCGATCCAATCACAGCAACAGTAACTGTTTTAAATGAAGAGAAGCAACCTATAGCTAGGGCTTCACTTACTGCAATTGCCGATAATGGCACGACGAAGGATGCCTTAACTTCGGCCGAAGGTACTGCGGCAATCACGATACAGACGCGTCGCCTTTACAAGTTATTGATTGCACACCCCGACTATCCCGGTGCCGTTGTTGCAAACTGGGACCCAAGTGATGACCTTACTGTGACTTTATGTGCCACAGAAAACCTTGGTTCGGTCATCATGCACAGCACAGGGCATATTCCTGGGCTTGAGGGGCGGCTTAACCCAATCATGGACACGTCGAGCCGAACGTACCTCTACGCAGATAACATCGCCATAAATCGTGGCGTTCAGCAACCGGGGAACTTCCAAGTTGATGTGCCGTTAGAGCTTGAAGACTCAAATGGGGTTGTGATGCAGGTTCGTGTTCTTCATATTCAAGGGCACACATCCTTGATTGAATATGCGCATTCTCGGCATAGCAAGTTGTAACTCTTCTGCAGATTGGTCGTGGCATCCGGTTCATGTGCGAGACCGGCGCGCGCCATCCGGACCGCCTGAACCCGGGCGTCTGGGCCAGCGACGAGGCGGGCCTGCGCAACGACGCCGACCGGCGCGTGCAGATGAACCTGCTGGTCGACTATCACACGAACGTCGCGCAGTACCCGGTGTGGCAAGCGTACCTGCGCAAGCACCAGCCGCCTACGCTCGTCGTCTGGGGCAAGAACGATCCGCTGTTCACGGAAGCGGGCGCGAATGCGTGTGCGCGCGACTTGAAGCGCGTGGAGACGCACCTGCTCGACACGGGCCACTTCGCGCTGGAAGAGGCGGCGCCCGAGATCGCGGCCCATGTGCTCGCACTCCTCGACCGGCAGGAGCCGGAGGCCGTCGCAGCTGCTCACTAGTCCGCGAGCCGATGTAGTGATGCGGGTGTGACCCGACGGACGTTGCGCCTCATCGTCCGACTGCCATACTATTGCTATCCCAGCTGTTGCGCATCACGAAGCGAGGAGAGCAGACGCATGACGTTCGAATTTTTTTGCAGCGGGTGCGGCCAGACGCACGAGGGCATGCCGGCGCTCGACGCGGCCGCCCCGTTGAGTTACTACGTCGTGCCGGCGGACGAGCGCGACGCGCGTTGCAGGCTCGATGCGGATGCCTGTGTCATCGATGGGTCGCAGTACTTCGTCCGCGGTTGCCTCGAGATTCCCGTGCACGACGAGCCGGAGCCGTTCTCCTGGGGCGTTTGGGTGTCGCTCAGCGAGCAAAGCTTTAAGCAATGGACCGCCTGCTTCGAGTCCGAACGGCGTTCCCATGTCGGCCCGTTTTTCGGCTGGTTGAATGCAGCGCTCGCGCCGTATTCGGACACGGTCAACCTGAAGACCCGCGTCCATCTGCGGGACGGTTTCATCCGGCCGTTCATCGAACTGGAACCGACCATGCACCCGTTGGCGGTGGAGCAGCGCGAAGGGATCTCCGCCGGGCGCGTCGCCGAGTTGTATGCGCTCGTCGTGCATGACGGCCGCGCCGCGGTATCTCCTATCTAAAGGCTCGCCCCTGCATGTCGATCTTCGAGAAAATCCAGTCCTGGCTCGCACCGCTCCGACCCGAACCGGACGCCGCGCCAGCCGAGTCGCCCGCACCGGTGCCGCCGTCGCAGGCGAGTTACATCGCCGACATCATCGCGGAAGTGCGCCAACGGAACGATGCCGATGCGCTCGCCGCCGACATGGGCCATTACAGCGGCTACGTCCGCGAAGCGGCACTGAAGCGCGCGAACGTATTGCGTGCGCCGGCGCTCCTGCCGGCTGTCGTCGAGCGTTTGAATGACTGGGTGCCGCAGGTGCGCGCGCGTGCGCAGGCGCTCGTGCTGGACTGGCTGCCGACGCTGGACCCCGATGCTGCGCTGCGCCTGCTCGGCGCCCTCCAGCATTTGCGTGATGCCCGGCGGTCCGACCATGCGTCGTGGCTCGGCGAGGTCGAGCGGATCGTCGTCGCGCAGGTCGGTGCCGGCCCTATCGTGGACGGTGTGGCGAACCCGGACGTTGCCGTCGCCCGGACGTGCTTCCGCCTGGTCGAGGAGCATGCGCTGGCCGATCCGGCGACACGCGTCCGCCTCGGGCTCGCGCACGGCACGGACATCGTCCTCGTGCGCAAGGCGGCCGAGGCGCTCGTCCTGCTGGACGGCCCGGAGCGCGATGCGATGGGCCGTCTCGCGCTGCGGTCGCACTTCGGCATCGTCCGCGCGATCGCATTGCGGCCGCTCTTGGCCGACGAGGTCGAGGGCTGCGAAGGGCTGGCCGTCGACATGCTGGCCGATCCGCATGTCTGGGTCAGGCTCGTGGCGAGCACCTTCCTCGAACGGCGCGGCATCGACAGCGCCTGGCTGTACGCGGCACGACTGTCGGCGCCCGACAGTTCGAACACGGTGCTGCGTGCCTGCCTGATGGGACTGGCCGAGACGGGGACGCGCACGCACCTCGACCTGGTCCGTCGGATGACGGCGCATCCTTCCGCCCGCGTGCGCGTCAACGCCTTTGCCGCGTGGCTGCATCTGGCGCCCGAGGACAAGGACGACATTGCGCGCCACATACTGGCCGACGGCGCACGCCGTGTGCGTCATCTCGTGATGTCGATGCACCGCAAGCATGGCGCCTTCGTGCCCGTCGACGACGCGCTGGCCCTGCTGCGCGAGCACGGCGATGTCGAGCTCATGCTGCGCTATGCCGAGCACGAGCCGTGGCGCTGGCTGCAACTGATCTTCGAACTCGAGCCGGCCTCGCATGCGGATGCCGGGATCCGCGCTCATCTGCGCGACCAGCTGATCGGCTGGATCGACGCCGCCCGCAGATCGTCGAAGCGCCCGACGCCGGCGCAACGCGCGTTATTTGCCGAGCCGGCCACGCAGGCCGTCCTGCACGCGCTGCTGGGACACGATCCGATGCGCGCCGCGGCCCTCGCGTTCGAATTCCGCGCGATGTGACCGCGCCGTCCGTCAGCCCCGCGCCAGCGCCGGCATCCGCTCGAACCACGGCTGCGCCTCCTCCAGCTGCCGCGCCAGCTGCAGCAGCCGATCCTCGCTACCGAACGGCCCCATGAATTGCACGCCCAGCGGCAAGCCATCGGCCGTCCAATGCAGCGGCACGCTCATCGACGGCGTGCCCGTCAGGTTCGACAGCTGCGTGAACGGCACGTGGCGCAGGTTGTCGGTGGCGATCTTGTCGACCGTCTTGTCGAGTAGTCCCAGGCGCGCCAGCACGCCCAGGATGCCGGTGCCGTGCAGGATACCCAGCACGCGCCGTTCGGCCGGCGACGGGTCCCCGGTGCCGTGCTCGATGGGCGGGGCGGCGAGTGTCGGCGTCAGGAACAGGTCGTAGCGGCCGAAATAGTCGCCCAGCGCACGCGCGTAATCGTTCCAGCGGTTCAGCTCCGTCGTCAGGCGCGTGGCGGAGACGTTGTCGCCCAAGGTGACGAGGATGCGGTTCATCAGTTCCAGGTCGCCGCGGCGCGCGCCCAGTGTCTCGGCGCGCCGCACGGCCGCCGGGATCTGGCCGAAGTACAGGTGCAGATAGCTCTTGGCGAGCGCCGCGCCGTCGATCGTGGGTGCCGCTTCCTCGACGTCGTGGCCGAGGCGCGCGAGCAGTTGCGCCGCGTGTTCGACGGCGCGCACGGCTTCCGGATGCACGTCCGTGCCGATCGGCGACGCCGTCGAATAACCGATGCGCAGCCGGCCCGGGTCGCGCCGCATCAGCTCGACGTACGGCGCGGTGGGTGGCGCGATCACGAACGGGTCGCCCGGTTCCGCGCCCTGCAGCACGTCGAGGGCAAGCGCCGAATCGCGCACGCTGCGCGAGATCACGCCTTCGCTCGACGCGCCGAACCAGACTTCGCCGATGCCGGGACCGGACGACACGCGCCCGCGCGACGGCCGCAACGCGAACAGGCCGCAGCACGCGGCCGGGATGCGCAGCGAACCGCCGCCGTCGTTCCCGGCCGCCATCGGCACGATGCCGGCGGCGACGGCCGCGGCCGCGCCGCCGCTCGATCCGCCCGGCGTGCGCGCCAGTTCCCACGGGTTGTTCGTGCGGCCATAGAGTTCCGGGTCGCTCACGCCGCGGGTCGCGAATTCCGGCAGGTTCGTCTTGCCGAAGATGACGAGGCCCGCGTCCAGGTAGCGCCGCACGACGTGGGCGTGGACGGTGGGCACGTTGCGCGTCAGCGCGCGGCTGCCGTACGTTGTCGGGATGCCCGCGTAATCCTGCACGCCGTCCTTGATGAGGAAGGGGACGCCGGCCAACGGTCCGGCGAGCGGCCCCGCGGCGCGCGTCCGGGCTTCCTGCGTCATCAAGCGCACGACAGCGTTCACGCGGCCGTGCACCCGTTCCTGCTGCGCGAGCGCCAGGTCGAGCAGCGCGCCCGGCGTGACGTCGCCCGCGGCCACGCGCGCGGCCAGCGCCGTCGCGTCGTGGGCGAGGTAATCGGCATGGTCCATGGGTCTCCTTCGTCGTTGGCGGCCAGCCGACCATCTTGTCACGAAGGAATTGTTGCCGCAAGGCTCGGCATGCTACGATCGAAGGAATCCGAGGCCATCCTCTAGACCATCGTATCGGAATCCGCGACCATGTCTGAAGTCACGCAATTGCTCACGACAATCAAACGCCAGCTCAAGCTGCAGGGGAAGACGTACCGTGACGTGGCGGGCGCGCTTGGGCTGTCGGAGGCGAGCGTGAAGCGGCTGTTGACGTCGGACTCGTTCGGCGTCGACCGGCTCGTCGAGATCAGCAATCTGCTCGGCTTCACCTTGGCCGAGCTCGCGCAGGAGGCCGCGCTGACGGGCACGCGGTTGCACACGCTCAGCGAGGCGCAGGAAAAGGAGCTCGTGTCCGACACGAAGCTGCTGCTCGTCGCCGTCTGCGCGCTGAACCACTGGACCGTCGCCGACATCCTCGCGGTGTATCGCCTGACGGAGGCCGAGTGCGTGCAAAAGCTGCTCCACCTCGACCGGCTGCACCTGATCGCGCTGATGCCGGGCAACCGCATCCGCCTGAACGTCGCGCGCGATTTCGACTGGCTGTCAGACGGTCCGATCCGGCGTTACTTCCGCACGCAAGGGCTCGCCGATTTCCTCGACGGCGCCTTCGACCGTCCCGACGAGACGCTCGCTTTTACGCACGGCATGCTGACGGAGAGCGCGCTTGCGGCCATGCAGGTGGAGCTGCGGCGGCTGCGCGCCCGCTTCGCCGAACTGCACGAAGAGAGTCTCGCGGCGCCGCTGCCGAAGCGGCGCGGCAGCGGGCTGCTGCTGGCGCTGCGCGAGTGGGAGCCGGCCGGGTTCACGGCGCTGCGGCGCTGATCCCGCGCAGCGCCGCGTCGATCACTTGCCGCGCGCGTCGATCCGGTAATCCCAGGCGGCGAGCGTCTGCGTCTTCCCGCCCGGCAGGGTGTAGCGCTGGGCGTCGTTCGATACGTTGACGGTCACCTGCACACTGTTGCCGGCCAGCGCACGGCGGAACGCGAACACCTTGTCGTTGCCCGTAGGGAGTACCTGCGCGGCGCCGCCGTACTGGCCGTTCCACAGCGCGCGATTCGCATGCTTCAGCGCGAGCAGCTGCGTGTAGAAGGGGACGTAGGCGTAGTCCTTCCACTGGATCGGATCCTTTTCGAAGAACTCGATGCGCTTGTCGAGGCCGGATTCCTGCCCGCCGTAGATCAGCGGCATGCCGGGCATCGTGGCGGCCAGCACGGCCATCGCCTTGAACGCCGGGCCGTACAACTCGACGTCGCTGCCGGCCCAGGAATTCTCGTCGTGGTTGCTCGTGAAGCGCATGCGGTAGGCGCCCGGCGGGAAGGCCCTGGGCGGATGCGCGAGGAAGTCCGCGAGCGTGCGCGCGTCCGCCTTGCCCTTGGCGACGGCCTTGAACAAATCCTTCGTGTCCCAGCCGTACGTCATGTCGAACGCGTGCTCGTGCAGGTCAGGCTTGTCGGCCTCGGCCAGCATGAACACGGGTTTTACGCGGTCCAGTTCGGCGCGCGCCTGATTCCAGAACGGCGTCGGCACCTTGCCGGCGACGTCGCAGCGGAAGCCGTCGACGTCCGCTTCGCGCACCCAGTACAGCATCGCGTCCGTCATGCCTTTCCACAGGCCGGGCTTGCTGTAGTCGAGTCCCGTCACGTCCGTCCAGTATTCCGGCTCGGCGCCGTCCGTGTACGTGACGGGGTAGATCTCGCCCTTGTCATTTTTCAGATACCAGTCGCTGTGCTCCTTGGTCCACGGGTTGTCGAACGCCGTGTGGTTCGCGACCCAGTCGATGATCACGTGCATGCCGAGGCCGTGGGCCTGCTTCACGAGGGCCTTCAGGTCGTCCAGCGTGCCGTATTCGGGATTCACCGCCGTGTAGTCGCGCACGGCGTAATAACTGCCCAGCGTGCCCTTGCGGTTCTTTTCGCCGATCGGCTGGATGGGCATCAGCCACAGGATGTCCACGCCCATCTTCTTGAGGCGCGGCAGGTGCTGGGAGAACGCCTTGAACGTCCCCTCGGGCGTGTATTGCCGGATGTTTACTTCGTAGATGTTGGCGTTGCGCGACCAGCTCACATGAGGCATCGGCGCAACACTCGCCGTCTCCGTCGTCGCCGCCAGCGCGGGCAGAGCAGCGCAGAGCGCCAGGGAAATTGTAGTCAGGGTACGGCGCAGCTGTCTCATGATTCTCATTATCCTGTAGTTTAGTTACAAATGATCCGTTGCGATTCTAAATCGGAAATCCTGCCGTGACCAGTTGGAAACGAACGACGCCGATCTTTCCAGAAAGTACATATGTCAGATTATGCCGACAACATATCGGGATAAGATGAGGGTGTATTTGTGCGATATTGGACAGAGAGAACTGTAGTCAAGCGGATAGTGTTGAGGCGTAGAGAGGACACGCCATGAACAAGGGTTTCGTTACGTGTGCAGTGCTGTGCGGATGTGCGTCGCTGGCCTGCGCACAGGACGCCGGCAGTACCGCCCGCGCCGGCAAGCCGGATTCGACACGGAAGAGCGCCTGCAAGGATTGCGCGAAGTCCGCGCGCGCACACGGGGGCCTGGATTATGTGGGCGAAGCGCCCGGCGGCCACGACATCGCCGTCTTCACGGGCCAGCCGAGCCGGCGCGACGTTCGGTCGAGCTCGACCTCGACCACGCCGCCGCGCCGCACGTACGGGCGCCTCGACGAGATCGGCGCCCGCACGGGCACGGCCGGCTTCACCTTGGGACACCAGTACAACTTCGAATTCCTGGCCCACCCCGACGTGGGCGACCCGTTCCACGCGGGCACGGCAGGCCGGGCCAGCAATCTCGTCACGCAGAGCGGCATGCCCGTCGACGGCGGCGTGCGCTATTTCAGCAGACGCTCCAAGCACTTGAGCACGGGCGCATCCTGGACCGTCGACACGCTTGGCGGCGACCCGATGTCGGATCGCGCCTGGGGTATGACGGTCGGCTTCGACTACGGCGCGCTGTCGCTGCGCGCCGCGCACCAGAACCGGCACGTGGCGCAGGTTCATTTGTACGACCTGGCCGGCAACAACATGGATGCGAAAAATTCGCTGATCGCGGCGAATTTCCGCATGCGCTGGGGCACCGCGTACGCCGCATATGCCGCCAATCGCGGCTGGGGCAGCTCGCCGCTGTACAACCCCGACAACCCGTATGGCGCGGGCGTGGCCAGCACGTCGTCGACGGACAGCCGCGACACGTTGTTCGGCGTCGCCGTACCGATGACGCGATCGACGACCTTCCTCGCGTCGTTCATCCACAAGAACGACCGCGACCTCGCCAACCGCGACGCGAACCAGTTCGCGGTCGGCGCCAGCTATGTCGTGTCGCGCAGCACCGACTTCTACACCGCGTTCTCGCGCACGGTGAACACGAGCGGCGCGGGCATCCCGATCAGCGACGCGGCGCGCGCGAGCGGAAGCTCGGCCGTGAACATCGGCATGCGCCACGCGTTCTAGCAGACGGCCACCTGCGCTGCGCCGTCGCGCGGCAAAAGGGGGTAGCCTGTCCTCATGATTTCCGCATGATTTTTGGAGGCAACATGACTGGTACGAGCACACTTGACCCAGATAACTTTCCTGAAACACCTGACCGCAGCCTCGGCAAGGGCCATGGCGTCGATGCGCTGGGCCCGAGCGATATTTCGGACACGGGGAGCGACGTCGTCGGCGGCCCAGGTTTCGCGGCCAACCTGGACGACGACCAGAAGCTCGACCTGGACACGGGAACGACGTCGGACAATGAAGCGAGCTATGCGCACGACAGCGCCGGCGCCGACATGGGCGATCCGAACTTCGAAAGCGACAGCGATTTCGGCGGCACGGGCGAGCGCGCGGCAGCAGGGCGCGACCTGATCGCGAAGGACGGCAACGACATCGATACGGACCGCATCGAATCGATTCCCAACGTGCCGCTGACGGATGAGGACGTCGATTTCCTCGGCAGCCAGCCGCCGCGGGGGCCGGCGCCGGGACGATAAGCGCGGGTTGTTACGAACGGGGCCGGATGGCAGCGATGTCATCCGGCCTTTTTCGTTGGGTGGGCACCCCGTGCCCACCCAACGTGGTCATGCGTGCCATGCGGTACGCTGCCACGGCTTGCGGGTCAGCGCCCACGCCGCGAGCAGCGCGCCGCCCAGCAGCACGGTCTTCGTCGGCGCCGAGCGCATCTC
The DNA here is from genome assembly GCF_024753285.1 of Massilia pinisoli. Classification (GTDB taxonomy): domain Bacteria; phylum Pseudomonadota; class Gammaproteobacteria; order Burkholderiales; family Burkholderiaceae_D; genus Telluria; species Telluria pinisoli. Next base: position 35,584 of record NZ_JANUGW010000023.1, read on the forward strand.
GAACGACGTATACGGACTCCGTTCGACGACGAGGTGCTTGCGGTTGTTGCGCTGGCGGAGTTCCTGGCCGGTGTCCGGCGCATACAGGGCGTCGCGGCGCGCGCTCGAGTTCGGGCGGTCGGATTGCTGCTGGCTGAACATCGTGCGGCGCATGAAGCGGTCGACGGCGCGCGGCATCAGGTAACCCGCCACCGACGCGATCTTCGAATGGCTGCCCACGTACACGTCGCGCTCGCTCACCTGCGCCGCGTGCACGATCGCTTGCGCCACCAGTTCCGGCGCGTAGTTCGGCGGGGGCAGGTCGGGTTCGTGCTCCATATAGCTGCGCGCGTGGTCGGGGAAGGGCGTGGCGATCGCGGACGGCTTGATGACCGTGAGCGAGATGCCGGCATCCTCCTTGTCCAGTTCCATCCGCAGCGATTCCGTGAAGCCTTTGATCGCGTGCTTAGATGCCGCATACGTGCCCTGCAACGGCACGGCGCGGTCCGACACTTCGCTGCCCAGGTTGATGATGGCGCCGCCGCCGCGGCCCTTCATGCGCTTGACGGCCTCCAGCGAGCCGTGCACGACGCCCCAGAAATTCGTCTGCATCACCTTGCGCATATCCTCCAGCGCGACGTCTTCGTTGCGGCCGTACACACTGATGCCTGCATTGTTGACCCACGTGTCGATGCGGCCGAAGCGTTCCATCGCCGTGTCGCCGATGCGCGCAACGTCGGCCGGGTTGCCGACGTCCGCCGTCACGGTCGCCACGTCGAGGCCGCGCTGGCCCATCTCGTGCGCGAGCGTGTCGAGGGCATCGGCATCGCGCGCCGCCAGCACGAGGCGGGCGCCAGCCTCGGCCGCCATGCGCGCGGTGGACAGGCCGATGCCGCTCGTCGCGCCCGTGATCACCATCACTTGTTCATTCAGTTTCTTGAGCTCGAGGGACATGGTGTCTCCTTGTCGATTCGATCGGTCACAGTGCCTGGCGCAGGCGGTTCGCGGGCCACGTGCGGGCGGTGGGACGGCCTGCCAGCTTCCACGCGGCGAACAGCGCACCGGCGCCCAGCAGCACGCCCATCACCTTGCCCTTGCGCAGCGACAGCGCAGTGTACGGGCAGGTTTCGACGACGTGAGCGGAGATGCCCTGGCGCTCGCGCAATTCGTGCTGCGGGTCCGGCGCGTGCAGTGCGTCGCGACGGTTCGGCGGGCGCGGCACGTCCGCCTGCTGTTTCCGGAACATCGTCGCGCGCATATAGCGGTCGAGCGCGCCGGGCAGGGCGAAGCCGCCGCTGGACAGCGCCTTCGCGGCCCCGCCGACGAACACGTCGCGTTTCGGATGCTGGGCCGCGTACAGGATCGTCTTCGCGACGAGTTCCGGCGCGTAGACCGGTGGCGGCAGGCTCGGTTCCTTGTCCATGTAGTTCTTCGCGTGCGCGACGAACATCGTGTCGACGGCGGCCGGCTTGACGAGGGTGACGGCGATCGGCGCGGTGTCGTGCTCGAGTTCCACACGGAGCGAATCCGTGAACGCCTTCACGGCGTGCTTCGACGCGGCATAGATGCCTTGCAGGGGGATCGAGTGATCGGACAGCTCGCTGCCCAGGTTGATGATGGCGCCGCCGCCGCGCGTCTTCATGTGCCTCACGGCTTCCAGCGAGCCGTGCACGACACCCCAGTAATTGGTGTCGAACAGGCGCTGCATGTCCTCGAGGGATACGTCTTCGTTGCGGCCGAAGATCGAGATGCCGGCGTTGTTGACCCATGTGTCGATGCGCCCGAAGCGTTCCATCGCGGCCTGGCCGATGCGCGCCACGTCGGCCGGATCGCCGACGTCCGCGACGACGGTCGCCACTTGCGTACCGGTGTGACGCAGCTCGCTCGCCAATTGGTCGAGGGCGTCGGCGCTGCGCGCCGCGAGGACCAGCTTCGCGCATTGCTCGGCGGCCATGCGCGCCGTCGTGAGGCCGATGCCGCTCGTCGCGCCGGTGATGACCATCACCTGCTCGTTAATCTTGCGTAATTGCACTGACATGAATGCTCCTTCGCTCGGGTTGGAAGCGGCCGCCGTGGTGCGCGGCAAGCGTATCCGGACGGCCTCCTCGGTGAATACGAGAATCGTGGCCGCTCGGCGGATTTCAAGTCATTTTTTACAACATGGTGGCGACACGCGGCTGTTCAAGCCCGTATTGCCGGGCCGTTGCCAGTTGTGCGCGATACGGCCGCGTTCACTGATAGCATCGACCTCATACACGCCGGCGTGACGACGTCGTCCGTTTCGGCGTTGGCGACAGGAGAAAAATTACAACGATGGCCCTCATGCGTTCAATGTGCCTTGGACAGGATCAGCAGCCAGCGGCGCAGCAGCAGCACTTCCACGTGGCCCGGTTCGACGCCGGTATCGCACTCGATGATCGGGTTGACCGGGTAGAAGCGCTTGCGGAAATCGCGCGTCACCAGAACCTCGCGGCGACCGAAGCGCAGCAGGAAAGGCGTCGGGGCGTATTCGAGGCCGAAGGAGCTGTTCAGAGTAGTCATGGCGATCCCTTTATCGAGTGTGTTTACGAATCAAGTTGTGCTGTTGTTGGCAAGTTGTCTTGCTCGAGTAGGTACAGAATAGCACAACTACTGTATAAATCCACAGGTACTGTACAAAAAACCAGTCATTGCATATTTGTGTGGTTTTTTCGCCAATACGTCCCATCTGGAGCGGCATGCTGAATCCCGCTTCCTCGCCGCTGCGCCGCTTCATCGACGCCCGCCTGTCGCCCGAGGGCGCCATGGGCCTGCATCTCACCATCGGCGTCGCGGTGCTGCTCGTGGCCGCCTGGATCTTCGGCGCCATCGCCGAGGACGTCGTCACGGGCGCGACGATCACCCTCGTCGACGTGCGCCTCGCGCACTGGTTCCATGACCGCGCCACGCCCGGCTTCACGCGCGCCATGCTGTTCGTCACGCACTGGAACGGCATCGCGGGCAGCAGCGTCATGGGCGCGCTGCTTGCGCTGTGGTTCTGGCGCCGCCGTGCGTACTACTGGCTGATCGTCTGCCTCGTCGCCGTGCCGGGCGGCATGCTGCTGAACGCGGCGCTGAAGCACGCGTTCCGGCGCGCGCGGCCCAGCTTCGACGATCCGCTGCTGAGCCTCGTCACGTACAGCTTCCCCAGCGGGCACACGGCGGCAGCCACTGTGTTCTACGGCCTGCTCGCGTCCTACCTCGTGCGCCGCGCGCATGCGTGGCCTGCGCGCGTGCTGGCTGTCGCCGGTGCCGTCGCGATGGTGATGCTCGTCGCGCTGTCGCGCATGGTTCTCGGCGTGCACTACCTGTCCGACGTGCTGGCCGCCGCGGCGGAAGGGGCGGCGTGGCTGGCGATCTGCATCACGGCCGTCTCCACCCTGCACCGGCGCCGGCTGGCGCGCGGTCACGGCTCGTGGAGCGAACAGGCCCATGCAGCGGAGGATCTGCGATGAAGCCCGTCACCGTGATCGTCAACGCGGGCGCCGGCACCGGGCACGACGAGGCGGCCTGTGCGACGCTCCAGGCGCAACTCGCCGGCGCGGGACTCGACGCGAACCTCGTGCAGGCACATGGCGGCGCCGAGATGATCGGCGCGGCGAAGCAGGCGTTGCAGGACGGTGCACGCCTCGTCGCCGCGGGCGGCGGCGACGGCACGATCAATGCCGTGGCGTCCGTCATGGTCGACAGCGGCGTGCCGTTCGGTGTGCTGCCGCTCGGCACCTTGAACCATTTCGCGAAGGACCTCGGCATCCCGCTCGACGTCGAGGCGGCCGTGCGCAACCTCGCGACGGGTACGCCGGTGAAAGTCGACGTGGGCGAGGTGAACGGCCGCATCTTCCTGAACAACTCGAGTCTCGGCCTGTACCCGGACATCGTGCGCGACCGCGAAAAGCAGCAGCGCCGCCTCGGCCGCGGCAAATGGCCCGCGGCTGTCTGGGCCGCGCTCGCCGCGCTGCGCCGCTATCCGTTCCTGTCGATGCGGCTCGACGTCAACGGCGAGCGTCTCGCGCGCCGCACGCCGTTCGTCTTCATCGGCAACAATGCGTACACGATGGAAGGCCTGGCGATCGGCGAGCGGGCGCGCCTGGACGAGGGCATCCTGAGCCTGTACGTCGCCCAGCGTCCGACCCGCCTGGGCCTGCTGCGCTTCGCGTTCGACGCGCTGCTCGGCCGCCTGGGCCAGGAGCGCGACTTCGACGTCCTGACGTCGCCCGGGTTCGACATCGACACCCATCGCCGCCGGCTGCTCGTCGCGACGGACGGCGAAGTGACGGAGATGAGTGCGCCGTTGCGCTACCGGATGCGGCCTGGCGCACTGACGGTGCTCGTGCCGCCGGCGGACAATGGTGCCAATCCACGCTAACGGTAAGACGAAAAGGGAATCCCATGCGTACACTCGTCCACCTGTCCGACCTGCATTTCGGCCGCGTCGACCCGCAACTGCTCGATCCGCTGCGCGACCTGGTGCACAAGCTGGCGCCGAACGTCGTCGTCGTCTCGGGCGACCTCACGCAGCGCGCCAAGAGCGAGCAGTTCGAGGAAGCGAAGGCCTGGCTCGACACGTTGCCGGGCCCGCAGATCATCGTGCCGGGCAACCACGATATTTCGCTGTACAACGTGTTCCGCCGCTTCCTGGCGCCGCTGGATCGCTACAAGCGCTACATCACGGACGATCTCGACCCCGTCTACATCGACGACGAGATCGCCGTGCTGGGCGTGAACACGGCGCGCTCGCTCACGTTCAAGGACGGCCGCGTCAACAAGGAGCAGGTGGAGAAGATCCGCGCCACCTTGTCGGGTCTCCCGCCCGAGGTCACGCGCGTCGTCGTCACGCACCACCCGTTCGACCTGCCGAAAGACGCGGACAAGCAGGGGGCGGAAGAGGGCGACCTCGTCGACCGCGCGCACATGGCGATGGACGTGTTCGCGGAGCTCGGTGTCGACCTGCTGATGGCCGGCCACCTGCACATGAGCCACGCGGGCAATACGCAGGCGCGCTACAAGATCAGCGAATATGCGGCGCTCGTCGTGCAGGCCGGCACGGCCACGTCCACGCGCGGGCGCGGCGAAGTGAATTCGTTCAACGTGATCCGCGTCGAGCCCCTGCGCATCGAGGTCGACCGCTACGGCTGGGACAGCGTGCACAACCAGTTCCAGCTGCTCGCCACCGAAAAATTCATGCGCAGCGGGAACGTCTGGGCCGAGGTGCCGGACGGCATGATGGCTGCGGGGCTCTGAGCCGCGGGACTCTGACTCACCGGCCGCCGTTCGATTTCTGCTTGTCGCTCGAGCGGCGCTGTTCGACCCGTCCCTGCACGAACGAACCGATGAAGGCGCCCAGGGTCAGCTTGGTCAGGTCGAGGAACGCGGACGAGTTCGCGTTTGTCGAGGCGATCGAGATCAGCGAAAAGACGAGCGTGAGGAACACGGTCGTCAGCGGCAGGCCCGTCACGCCCAGCTTCGTGAAATTGCCCGAGATGCCCGTCAGCGCGCGCAGCCGCACGTACTGGTCGATCGGCTCGGGCTTGCCGTCGAGGACGGCCTGCTCGACGAGCGGCAAATCGTCGAATGGAATGGTCGCCCTCGACCCCATGTGCGCGGACACGAGCAGGCCCTTGCCCAGCAGCGCAGCGACGACGGCGATGAACAGCAGGCTCATGGGCCCCGCTTCCTGGCCCGCCAGCTCGAGCCAGGTCGGAGAGCGGGGCTGCAGTTCAGCGCCCAGCGACTGGTGCAGCTGCAGGTAGACGATGATGCAGAAACAGACTGCCGAGACGACGACGAACGTATAGCCAGACGCGCGCAGGAAGTGGTCCGGTTGGTGATGGCGTTGCAAGGGCGAGTCCGGTTGAATCTGGCCTTCTTTGACGACAATACTGGTCTCCACGGGAGCCTCCATCGGGTTGGGGTCGACAGCGCGAGCGCTAGATCCAATACTCGCCCAACCGCGACATCCATTCCTTGATCCGGTCCGACCAGGGCCGGTGCCGCCACCGCTCCAATGTGACTTCCTTCGAGTCGCGCAGATCCTCCGCGAACGCGCTCTCCATCGCGGTGCCGAATGCGGGATCGATGACGACGACGTTCAGCTCGTAGTTGTGGATGAAGCTGCGCCGGTCGATGTTGGCCGACCCGATCGTCGACCAGCCGCCGTCGATGACGGCTGTCTTGGCGTGCAGCACGGCGATCTGCAGCTCGAAGATGCGCACGCCGCCCGCGAGCAGCTGGTTGTAGAACGCCTGGCCCGCGTAGCGGATGAGGCCGTGGTCCGATACGCCCGGCAGCACGAGCCGCACGTCCACGCCCCGTTTCGCCGCGCCGATCAGCGCATCGACGATCTGCTGGTCGGGCACGAAGTACGCCGACGTGATGTGGATCGATTTCTTCGCCTCGCTGATCGCGACGACGAGCGCTTTATAAATGTCCGATTCGTGGTCCGGGTCGGATGCGAGCACGCGGACGATCTTGTCGCCGGCCGGCGCGAGCTTCGGAAAATACTCGGCCTGCGGCAGTTCCCCGCCTTCCTGCTGCACCCACAGGTCGATGAACGACCATTGCAGCGGCGCGACGGCCGGGCCTTCGATCTTGACGTGCGTGTCGCGCCAGCCGACCTTGTCGCCGTCGTCCGGCTTGTGGCGCGAGCGGAACAGCGAGCTGTTCGCATACGTGCTGCTGATGTTGATGCCGCCCGTGAACGCGACCTTGCCGTCGACGACCATCAGCTTGCGGTGGTTGCGGTTGTTCAGCTCCCACTTGCCGCGCGCCTTCGCGGGGTTCACGGGATTGAAGATCAGTACCTGGATCCCGGCCTGGCGCATGCGGTCGAAGAACGCGGACGGCGTGGCGATGCCGCCCACGGCGTCGACCATCACATTGACGGCCACGCCCTGGCTCCGCTTCTCGATCAGCAGGTCGGCGAACTCGTTGCCGATCTCGTCCTGGTCGAAGATATAGGTCTCCAGGTTGATGGAACTGGTGGCGACCTTCGCCGCGGCCATCATCTCGCGCATCGTGGCGGGGCCGTCGAACAGCAAGGTGACTTTGTTGCCGGCGATGAGGGGCACACCCGTCGCCTGTTCTTCCAGCGCGGCCAGCGCCTTCAGGTCGCCGCTCGCGTTGGCCCAGCGCTTTGCGACGAGCGCGGACGCCTGCTTCGGCGCCAGCGCGCCCTTCGTCGTCGCGATCGTGGGCGTCGCTTTCGCGGGCGCGTCGGGGTCGACGTCCGGCAACGACTTGCACGCGACGACGCAGCAGCAGAGGCACAGGACCAGCACCCGGGCGAACGAAGGAAGGCGGCGCAGCAGGGATCTCATTTGATACCTCGCGGAGTGGCCGGCGCCGCGTCGTCGAGGTCGCGCGGTCCGATGAAGAAGTCGAGTGGCGCTTCACGCAGCCGGCGACCTAGCGCCTGCAGCAGCCGCAGGCCGTGGTGGAAGCGCACCTTGCGCGCCCGCAGGGCCACCCACAGCGCGAGCCCGAAGCTCACCAGCAGGTTGACCATGCCGATCAGCGCGATGCCGACAAAAGTGATGGCGACCGTCTCCGCATCGACCCGCTGGCCGAGCCCGACATAGCCGATGGCGAAATTGGCGGACGAAAACGTCACGTGGCGCACGTCCAGCGGCAGGCCGAGGAGGAAGCCGACGGTGGCCGTCGTGCCCATCAGCACGCCGAACACGAAGTTGCCCATCAGGCCGCCGAGATTGTCCTCAACGTAGCGGGCGAAGCGGGCGCGCCGCTCCTCGCCGAGCAGGCGGCGCAGCCAGCGCAGCTGTTGCACGCGCTGGCCCATCCGCGTGTACATGGCCTTGTTGTCGTAATAGCCGGACACGAGCCCGGACACGAACAGCCACACGCCCGCGATCGCCGCGTGCAGCAGCGCGAGCGAATGCCACGGATGGCTGTCCGCGATCAGGTGCGCCGCTTTCGCCGGGGTCACGAGGTGTGTGCCGAAGATCCAGTACCACGCGAGGGCAAGGGCCCACGCGACGGGGATCACGGTCGCCAGGTTGCCCAACACGGCGACGATCTGCGTCCGGAACACTTTGTTGACAAGCGCCGCCATGCTGTCGACGTCGACCTGGCGGCGGCTGCTGCGGCCGCCGCCGCGCTGCGCCGTCTCGTGCAGGGCGGCGGCGATGCGGGCCGCCGTCATCGCGGGCTGCTTCGTGGCGATGGTGAAGTGCAGCACGTGCACGAGCATGAAGCCGGCCGCGTAGTTGAGGCTGTAGAACAGTGCTTCGATCAGCGGCGCGCGGTGCTGGTACGAGATCAGGATCTTGATCAGCGCCATGAAGCCGATGACGATGCCTGCGCCCGCCGACGACGCGAACATGCCGCCCAGGTCGGCGCGCCGCTCGGCGATGTAGTGCTCCCCGGTGCGGCTCGCGTTTTCCGTGACGTTGCGTGCGAGGAGGTCGACGTTGTCGCGCAGCAGGCCGCGGATCTCGTATTTCGTGTTGTGGGCCTCGGCCAGTTCCTGCGCGAGGTCGACGGCGGCCGCGCGCCGCAGGCTCGTCGGCGGTTCGGCCGGCGGCGTCGCCTCGTTCGCGAGCGCTTCGACGTCTACCGTGGGCGCCGACGGCAGCTCGCCGCTCGTGTCGACGAGGAACAGCAGCTTGCGCAGGCGGTCGATGCTTTGCGTGAGCGCGACGAGCAGATACGTCAGCGCGACGCTCGTACCGGAGGCGAGGGCGCCGCGGCGGATCTTCTGCACGACCTCTTCGCACTGGTCGAGCATGACGAGCAGGTGGCGCGCGTCTTCCATCGTGTCGGTTTCACCGGCCGTCAGGCGGCCGTAGTCGTCGAGGTATTTGTTCGCCTCGATGTTTTGCATGAGGAAGGGCGAGTCGACTTCCTCGATTTCGCGGTGCGCGTGGATCAGGCGCGGTTCCAGACCCAGCGCGCACACGCGGCACGACAAGGTGCGGATGGCGTCCAGCAGGCCCGCCAGCACGACTTTTCCCGCGCGCGCAGGTTCGTCCGCGTCGACTTCCGCGCCTTCCGGTGGCGCGGCGTTCGCGACCACGTCGAACAGCTCGAGCCAGTCGGCGTTCGGCACGGCGCGGATCCATTCGTAGTCGTCGTCGCGGCACAGGACGCGGTCGAGCGTGTCCGACAGGTACAGTTCGTCGAGTGCTGGAGGCAGGACGCGGTAGGCGATGCGTGTCTTCAGCTCCGTGAAAAAGCCGTCGTTCGACAGGATGCCGACGTCGGAATACAGGCTCGTGTGGCGGCGCGTTTCCAGCAGCCGCGTCACGTGGCGGCGCAGCGCCCATGCCTGGCCCGGATGGCCCCTCAAGAGCTGGGTCAACGTGCGCACCTGGGCGATCGCGTACGCGTGGTCGCGCGCGCGGCGCGGGCGCAGACGGTCGACGAGGTCGACGAGGAGGTCGACGCGGTCGCTGTCGGGATCGAGGCGTTCGAGAATCGGGAGCATGGAAAACATTCGCGGCATGGAAATGTCAGTGTACGCGCGGACACCCCCGGTCACTGTACGCTGACGAACCGAGCGGACGGGCCTGCGTTACACTTGATGCTTGACGTCATCCGTGGAGAGCATATGTACCTGACTTACTACAACGGGCAATGGGCCGAAGGAAACACGCCCCTGTTCGGCGCGATGGACCACAGCGTGTGGCTCGGTTCGTCCGTCTTCGACGGCGCCCGTGCGCTGCGCGGCCACTTGCCGGACCTGCGTCCGCACCTGGAGCGCGTCGTGACGTCGGCCGAGAAACTGGGCCTGACGTGCCCGTTGAGCGTGGACGAGATGGAAGCGCTCGTGCACGAAGGTGTCGCGCGCTTTCCGGCGGACGCGGAACTGTATATCCGCCCGCTCGTGTTCGCATCCGAAGGGTTCCTGATCCCCACGGCGGAAGCGGCCGCGTTCGCGTTGACCCTGTTCGACGCGCCGCTGCCGCCGTTCACCGGCTTTTCGGCTTGCCTGTCGCCGTTGCGCCGCCCGGAGCCGACGATGGCCCCGACGGATGCCAAGGCGTCCGCCCTGTACGCGAACACGGCGCGCGCGCTGCGCGAGGCGAAGGCGCGCGGTTTCGACAATGCCGTCCTGCTGGACGCGGCGGGCAACGTGGCGGAGTTCGCGACGTCGAACCTGTTCCTCGTCACGCACGACGGCGAGGTCGTCACGCCGGCGCTGAACGGCACGTTCCTGGCCGGCATTACGCGCGCCCGCGTGATCGCGTTGCTGGGCGAGGCCGGCGTCAAGGTGGTCGAGCGCACGGTCAAGCCGGAAGAGCTCGAGACGGCCCGCGAAATCTTCAGCACCGGCAACTACGGCAAGGTCACGCCGTGCACGCGCTACGAGACGCGCGAGCTGCCCGCGGGGCCGGTCGCGCGGCAGGCCCGCGAGCGCTATCTCGCCTATACCGAGACGACCTGACGCAAGCCGGGCCCGCCGCTATTTCGCGCGGGGGACGGCGAGGGGACGGATGTTGCCGCAGTCGGCCGACAGCCACTTGCCGGTGACGTCCATGTCCATGTCCTGCGGACGGCCTTGCTCCTCGCTGTGCATCTTCATGTGCGCGTGGTAGTTCTTGTCGCCGTCCGTCGTCATGTCGCCTTCGCCGCTCACGCGCGGCTTCGTGCACGCGAATGCGATGTGGCCGCGGCTGGGCGACTGCTGCGTGAACGTCTGCTTGCAGTCGCCTTGCTGGACGGGGAATTCCTTGCGGTCCACCATCTCGCGCGTCATGCACACCTTCGTCTGCAGCGCGCCGCCGGCGCCGACGTCCACCTGCACGCCGTGCTGCTGCATCATCTTCTGCATCTGTTCGCGCTGCTCGGGCGGCATGTTCGCCATGTGCTGCTGCATGGACGACATCGCCTGCTGCAGTTCCGGGTCGCTCGACGTCATCTTGTTCGACATCGACCACAGGCCGGGCTTCATGGTCTGGGCGCCGGCGGGCAACGCGGCGCCGAGCGCGACGCACACGCAGGCCGACAGGACGGCGCGCGAAATGGATGGGTTCATCGTGATCGTCTCCTTTTGGATAGTGTCGCTGCGGGCCGCATGACGGACCAGCACCATGCGTGGGGGTATCACGACGCTTCGCCGTGGCGGCCCAGCACCGTGCGTTCCAGGTGCAGCAGCAACAGGACGGTCTTGGCGTCGACGATGTCGCCGGTGGTGATCATCGCCAGCGCGTCGTCGAAGTCCAGTTCCACGACGTCGATGTCCTCGCCTTCCTCGCGCTTGCCGCCGCCGTCGCCGCATTTCCGGTCGCGCTCGTATTCGGCGACGAACAGGTGCAGGCGTTCCGTCGTCGCCCCGGGGCTGACGTACAGTTGCAGCGCGGGTTGCACCGCGTCGATCGCATAGCCCGTCTCCTCCCGCGCCTCGGCGAGCGCACGCTCGGCCGGGTCGGCGCCGTCCAGCATGCCGGCTGCCGCCTCGAGCAGGAAGCCATCATGGCCGCCCAGCCTCGCACCCAGGCGGAACTGACGCGTCAGCACGACCGAGCGGTGCGCGCGGTTGTACAGCAGCACGGCGGCGCCGTCGGCGTTGTCGTAGATTTCGTGCGACTGAACCTGCAGTTCGCCATCGCGGCGGCGCTGCATGTAGGTGACGTTTTTCAGGGGCAGAAAATGATCCGAGAGGATTTCCTCGCGGACGATGCGCACGGTGTCGTCTGACATGGCCTCTCCATTATGGTTGACATGGCAAGAGGATACACCGTGCGCGGGGTGGGCGGGCGCGCGCCGCCCCGGGCTCGTCAGCCCTGCTGCGCGGGTTCGCTCACGTAGATCTCGACGCGGCGGTTGCGTGCGCGGCCGGCCGGGTCGTCGTTCGACGCGACCGGCTCGCGCGCGGCGCGGCCTTCGACCGTGATGCGGGCCGGATTCACGCCGCGTGCCGTCAGGTAGTCGCGCGCGTGCGCGGCGCGGTCCAGCGACAGCGGCTGGTTGATCTGGTCGCCGCCCGTGTTGTCCGTGTGGCCGATGATCGTGATGTTGGTGGCCGGGTTCTCGTTCAGCGTCTGGGCGAAGCGGTCGAGGATCGGGCGGAAATTCGGCTTGATGTCGGAGCGGTTCGTGTCGAACGAGACGTCGCTCGGGATGTCGAGCTTCAGGCGGTTGTCGGACGTCTGCGAGACTTGCACGCCGGTGCCGCGCGTGGCCTGTTCCATCGCCTGGCGCTGCTGTTCCATGTGGCGCGACCAGACGTTGCCGGCGACGGCGCCGGCCGCCGCGCCCAGGATCGCGCCGCGCGTGGCCCGGCCGGATCCGCCGCCGCCCGTCGAGGCGCCGAGGATCGCGCCGAGGCCGGCGCCGACGCCCGCGCCGGTGGCGGTGCCGCGCTGCGTCTGGTTCATGTCGGCGCAACCGGAGGCCGCGACGGCGAAGGCGGTGGCGCACAGGGTTGAACGGATCAGGGTGGTTTTCATGGTGGACTCCTTGATAAAAAATATCCGTTTCGTAGGCGCACCCACAGCAGGGCACGTCCGCGAAACGGATCGGTCAGTCCGCAGCGCGCTGCGGTTCGGCACGGGGCTCCGTGCCTGCGTGCTTATGCTATATGCCTCGGCCACTGATCAGGCGCACCAGGATCATGATGACGGCCACGACCAGCAGAATATGGATGAAACCGCCGACGGTGTAGGAGGTTACCAGACCGAGCAGCCACAGAATGATGAGAATGACGGCAATAGTGTAAAGCATGATGATGTCCTCATGGTTGACGGCGATGGGGTGACGGCACTGCGGCCGTGTTTCCAGTATCGATCCAACCGGTCAGGCGATCCGTACGATGCCGTACATTACGTCGCGCTTTTTTGTTCCTTATGCAAGCCCGGGACCCAGCCCATGAAGCCCATGAGGCCGAGGACGCCGATCAGGCACGTCAGGAGGCCGCCCGTGATGAGGAAGAAGACGTCTTGCGCCGCCATGTCGCCCGGCGTCGCTTGCGGGACGGGGCCCGTGCTGACGAGGCCGAAGGCCGTCAGCAGAACTCCCCAGAGAATGATGCCGATCCATGCCACGCTGTTCATGTCGCGTCCTTTCGCTTGAGTTAACTCTGCCGTATGAAGCTGAGACCGATTCTTATGTGGGCAGGCAAACTGCTCCGTGCGCTGCCGCACATTGCGAAAAAGAAAACTTAGTGAGCGATCGTACAAGGTGCAAACCCATGCGCGCGGCATGGCGCCGATGCCGGATGCATGACGGCGGCGTGGGGCAGCACCCGTTATCAACATAGCACGCCGCCGCGCGAAAAAAAACCGGGGCAGCAGCCCCGGTGTTGTTGCCCGGCGCCGCGGCCCCGGTGTTGTTGCGTTTATACGTCTTCAGGCGGAGCGCAGCGTGCCCTTGACGATGCGGACGCGGTCGCCCGTGCGCCACGGCGGCGCGCTGTGCTGGTGGAACGTGCGCAGCGTGCCGTCATCCAGGCGGACGCGGATCTCGTAGCTCGTATCGGCCTTCATATTGCCTTCGACCTGGTTGCCCATGACGGCACCGCCGACGGCACCGGCCACCGTGGCCAGTTGCCGGCCATGGCCGCTGCCTACCTGGTTGCCGAGCAGGCCGCCGAGGAGGGCGCCGCCCGCCGCGCCCACGCCGCTGCCCTGGGCGCGCGTCTTGATCGCGCGGATCGATTCGATGTTGCCGCAGTTGCCGCACCAGTTGCTGTTCGTATCAGCCTCGGCCACGCGGGTCGACTTGTGCGCGGCGCGCGGTGCCGGTGCCGGTTCGGCCGGCGCATAACGCGGCGCAGGTGCGGCCACGGGGGCGGCGGGGTAGTCGGTGCCGGACGACGTCGCGCCCTGGCTGCCGCCGTAACCGTACGCGGTGTTCGGTGCCGCGTAGGCCTGGGCGCCGGCCGGGGCTGGATACGTGGATTGCGCCGGCGCGGTGGCCGGATAGCCGGGCTGCGGTTGCGCCGCGAACGGCGCGGCGGGCGTGGCGCCGGGCGGCAGCGCGGAGGGCGCCGTGTAGCCCGGCTGGCCCGGTTGCTGCAGGCCGGCCGACAGGGCGGCGCGGTCGGTGTCGCTCAGGTGGCTGCGGTTGCCGCCCGTCGACGACGGCAGCCAGCCCATGATCGCGGCCGTGCCGAGGGCGCAGAACAGGATGACGGCGATCGCGGCGGCGATCAGCAGCGGATGTTGCCTGGCCCGGGCGGGCGTGTGGGGATGCGTGTCCATGGCTTTCCTTTCGGGTGGGTCCGGTACGTTTCCATTGTCCCTGGCAACAACACACCGTTCCGTGCGTCACCGTACATACTTGCCCTGGCACGGCCGGTACGCTGACTAAAAGTTGTTTGCAAATGTTTCCGGCCGGTGTAATTACGTGTTTTCGAACCTCAGCCACCGTGTGCACCGATGAAGTCCAACCGCGAGGGTCCGATGAACTCAGCCGCTCCACCTCTGGTCGCCGAGCACAATGCCAACCTGCTGCTGGCCGCGCTGCCGCCGCAGGAACTGGCCCGGATGCTGCCGGCCCTCGACCAGGTGAAGGTGGAGGTGGGCGCCACCCTGTGCGAGCCGGGAGACACGATCCGCCACGTCTATTTTCCGCACGATTGCCTGATCTCGCTGATGGCCGTGGCGGAAGGCCGCATGACGCTCGAAGTGGGCCTCGTCGGACGCGAAGGCATGCTGGGCGCCACCGTCGCCCTGGGCCACGACACGACGCAGGTGCGCGCCGTCGTGCAGCGCGCGGGCAGCGCGAGCCGCATCGAGGCCGAGCACCTGCGCACCGAATTCGCCCGCAACCCCGTCCTGCAGCGCGTGCTGTACCGCTACACGGACGTGCTGCTCGCGCAGGCCATCCAGATCGCCGTCTGCAGCCGCTACCACGTGCTGGAAGCGCGGCTCGCGCGGTCGCTGCTCGTCACGCGCGACCGGCTGCAATCCGATAAATTCCACCTCACGCACGAATTCCTCGCGCACGCGCTGGGCGTGCGCCGCGTGGGCGTCACGAAGGCCGCCAGCGCGTTGCAGCAGCAGGGCCTGATCAACTACAGCCGGGGCAATATCGAGATCCTCGACCCGGCACGCCTCGCGGCGGCCGCGTGCACGTGCTACGAGATCGTGCGCGAGGCCGGGGCGGGTGTCGGTGCGCCGATTCTCGTCTGACCTTCTGCGCCAGTCCAAAAACAACGCCCCGGCATGCGGGGCGTTGTCGTTACTGCGGTACGAACTTCGCTTAGTGCGTCGTCTTGACCTGGTTGCCGATCACGCCGCCCACGGCTGCGCCACCGATGGTGCCGGCTGCGCTGCCGCCCGTCAGCGCGCCGCCGACGACGGCACCTGCGCCCGCGCCGATCGCGGTGTTGCGGTCCTGCTTCGACATGCCGGCGCAGCCGGTCAGGCCCATGGCTGCAGTTGCCAGCGATGCGGTCACGATGATGGTCTTGATGGTTTTCATGATGATCTCCTTAAGGTGGGTTGCTTACGCTTCTACACGGTGCCAAAACTCACTTCAGGCGCAGCTCATTCCTGACCGATCTGACGCCCCTCACGGTGCGCGCGGCCGCGGCGGCCGCCGCCACGTCGTCCGCCGAGCTCACGAATCCGCTTAGCCGGACGACCCCCTGGTCCGTGTCGACGTCGATCTCGTTCGCCTTCAGGCTGGCATCGCCGAGGAGGGCGGCCTTCACGCCGGCCGTGATGCCGGCGTCGCCGGTTCGCTGGACGGCCACCGTCGGGTGGTCCGTCGCGCATCCCGCGATCCCGCACAGGACCAGGGCCGCCAGCAGCGCCGATGCACCAACCGCTGCCGGGGTCTTGCCTTTGCCGAATCGTGTCATTACCGTCCTGCTTTCCTCGCGATGCTTGCCTGGCGTTCGGGAACGGCGCCGGCCTTACCATGTGTTCAGAATAAATCTGCCGTGCATAGCGGTCTGTACGACAAATAACACTGTGTCATCCCCGCCTCAACGCTTTGCGCTTTTCCCGGGCGGCGGCGCCACGGGCTTGGCACCGGCCTGCGCCAGCAGCGCGCCGCACGGGCTGTCCTTGCCCGGTCCGGTGTTAATCAACGGCAGCAGGGCGGCCGCCGGTGCAGCGACGATGGCCAACGCGGCCGCCGCGCCGCCCTTCATGACGAGCACTTTCTTGTCGAGCGACAGGTCCGGATGCTTGAACGTGCCGCGCACGAAGAACGGCGTGCGCAACGTGAAGATGCGCAGCGCTTTTGTCTCCGGCTTGATGCGCAGGTCGAGCTGCTCGGTCGACATGTTGACCCAGCCATTGATGTCGACGATCGCGTCATCCGTGTCGAGCACGAACGTGCGCGTGCGCGCGACGCCGTCCTTCACGCCGAGGTCGGCGGCGAGGCAGTTCAGCTTGACTTCCTTGTCGCCGAACAGCTTCGTGATGATGACGTTGCCCACGTTCAGCCCGGCTTCCTCGAGCAACAGCTTGCTGACGACGCCCTGGCTGACGAGGCCTTTCACTTCACCGTTCGCGTCGGCCAGCATGGCGCCCACGGAATCACCGGTTGCCGTCAGCTTCGCCTCGCCATAGATCGATCCGACCGTCGCCTGCATCTTTTCGATCTGCGGGAACAATTCCTTGATGTGGATGTCGCGCGCCTTCACATCGGCCGTCGCCTTGATGGGATTGTTCGGGTTGCTGCCGTCCAGCTTGATGTTCGAATTGACGTTGCCGCCGGCCATGGCGAAGTCGAGCGGCTGCAGGGTGAGCACGCCGTCGTTCATCACGACATGGCTTTGCAGCTTGCTGAGCGGCAGGTCCTTGTCCTTGACGATGCGGTCGGCCGTGAAGCGGACGTCGGCGTCCAACGCCTTCCAGCGCTCCGTGTGGAATTTTTCGACCGGTAACGCCTTGCCTTCCGGCTGCACCGCGTCGACGCCGCGCGCGCGCTTGCTCGCGTTGGAATCGGCGCCGATCAGCGGGCCGAGGTCGGCGAAGCGCAGCTGGTGCGACACGATGGTACCGGTCAGCTTGTTGCGCGGCTTGCCCGTGACGAATTCGAGGTGGCCCGCGATGTCGGACTGGCCCACCTTGCCCTTGAACTTGTCGTACACCCAGCGGGTCTTGTCCTTGTCCAGCGTGCCCGTCAGGTGGCCGTCCGTCGAGAACGCGGGTGTCTCCGGCAGCAGCACGCCCGTGAACGGATACAGCCGCGCCATCGACGGCGCCGCCAGCGTCAGCTTCAGGTCCATGCCCGCGAGGTGGGCCGGGCGCGTGACAGTCCCTTCGATGGCGACGCGCGTGTTGGCCGAGTGCACGTCGGCCTGGATGGGGAAGGGTTCGTCCTGGTTGCGCAGCGACAGCACCTTGCCCGCCTTGCCGCCGCCGCCCACGGGCGCGCCGTTGTACTCGCCGCGCAGCTGGAACGCGATGCCGTACGTCGGGTCGTTCGCGATCGTGTCGATGTCCGCGGTGACGTCGGCCTTCGTGACGGCGTCGATCACGTGGATCGTGCCCTTGTTCAGCACGACGCGCTCGAGGTCGAGCGTCCAGTTCGATTTCTTCTGTTCCGGCTTGTAGACCCAGTTGTAGTGCGTGGCATCCGTGCGCAGCAATTCCGCCTGCGGACCGTCGAAGCGCAGCACGGGCACATGGATCGTGTGGGTCAGCAGGGCGAACGGATCGAGCGAGAACGAGAACTGGCGCACGCTCGCCATGTCGCGCTGGGGCAGGCCGGCGGGGTTGCCCACGTGGACGTCGTTCGCGTACAGGTGCGGCCACGGGATGTAGTCGCGCCACGTTCGCTGGCCTTTCGGTATGCTTTTGGAAGGCTGCTCCCAATGCACCGCGAGGTCGCCGCGGATCACGAACGGGCGCTCGATCGCATCGCTGACTTTCTCGTCGAGCCAGGGCTTGACGCGGTTCCAGTCGAACGTGAGGAGGATGATGATGGCGATGACAGGTATCGCCACCAGCACGCCGACGATGCCGAGCGTGATTTTCGCCGGACGCGACAGATGCGCGCCCTGCCTGGGCTGTTGGGCTGGTTGGGTTGTCATGGCCTTCCTTCTGGTGGGATGGGTGCATGCAGATTAGCGTAAAGGTCGGCTCGTCAATGTGCGGTGCCGCACCGTGGCCCGGCCGTGGGCGTCCCGAGGCCGTGCGTATGTGCGGCAGCGAACCGATCTCGTCGGGCTTGAGGGTTATAACGTTACCAACACATTCAGTCAACGACAGGAGTCGCAAGATGAATACAAAATCGATGGACCTGCTGGTGCGGGTCGGCGCAGCCGCTGCGGTTCTTTCGCTGGCCGCGTGCGCCAGCCCGGAGAAGACCCCGGCCACGGCTGCCGTCGCGGTGTCGAACAACGCCGTCGAAAACGCCGTGTCGGCGGGTGCGCCCGAACTGGCACCGGCCGAGATCACGTCCGCGCGCGACAAGATGATGCGCGCCAACCAGGCCCTCGCGGCCAAGGATTACAAGACGGCGCGCGACCTCGCGATCCAGGCCCAGGCCGACGCCAAGCTGGCGCAGAGCAAGGCCAATTCCGCGAAGGCCACGGCGGCGGCCGACGCCCTCAACGAGGACCTGCGCGTGTTGCGCCAGGAAGTCGACCGCGCCAATTCCGACCAGCAGCAGTAAGGCAGGGCGGCAACGCGCCGCCTAACAACAAGAACCGCGCCGCCAACGCGCGCCAGACCGCAGAAAGGAAGATCATGAACCTGATGAAGGCAATCGCATTTGCCGGCGCACTGATGCTGGCCGCCTGCAGCACCGTCCCGACCACGACGCCCACGCTGGACGAGGCGCGCGCCGACTTCGTCGCGGCCAACAACAATCCGCAGGTCGCGACGTACGCGCCGCTCGAATTCAAGCAGGCCAGCGAGGCCCTTGACCGCGCGAACCAGGCCGCCGCCAAGCGCGAGAGCCTCGACACCATCGACCGCCTGGCGTACGTCGCCAAGCAGCGCATCGCCACCGCGCAGGAAATCGCGAAGTCGAAGGCCGCCGAGGCCGAGGTCGCCAACGCGAGCCGCGAGCGCGACCGCGTGCAGCTGGAAGCGCGCACGGCCGAGGCCGACCGCGCCAAGCGCGACGCGAACGCCGCCCAGGCGCAGGCCGCCGCCGCCCAGGCCCAGGCCCAGGATGCGCAGGCCCAGGCCGCGGCGGCCCAGCAGCAGGCCGCCCAGCAGTCCGAGCGCGCTGCGCACCTGGAAGCCTTGCTTGCCGACCTGCATGCGCAGAAGACGGAGCGCGGCATGATCGTCACGATCGGCGACGTGCTGTTCGCCACCGACCGCGCGGAATTGAACGCGAACGGCATGGCGACCGTACGCAAGCTGGCCGAGATCATGACGCAGAACCCCGACCGTACCGTGATGGTCGAAGGCTTTACCGACAGCACGGGCAGCGCCGCGCACAACAAGGACCTGTCCGAGCGCCGCGCGGCGTCCGTGGCCCAGGCCCTGGTCGGCCTCGGTGTGTCGCGCGAACGCATCGGCATGCGCGGCTATGGCGAAGCCTTCCCCGTCGCGCCGAACAACACGGCATCCAACCGCCAGCTGAACCGCCGCGTGGAGATCGTGCTGTCGAACGCGGGCGCGACGATCCCGCCGCGCGCGGCGCAGCGCTGACTGAGAGTTTGAACCCCCACTGAAAGAGGAAAGTTTCATGGAACAGAACGCATCCAACCTGGCGCACGGCTTCGACATCGCGGAGATCCGCCGCGCGGCCGCCAATCTCGAAGACGGCGCCGTCACCGAGGGCTACGCGGCCGACCGCGAAGCCGTCGTCGCCATGCTCAACGCCGCGCTCGCAACGGAGCTGCTCTGCGTGCTGCGCTACAAGCGCCATTACTTCACCGTGAGCGGTCCGAACACGGGCCACATCAAGGCCGAGTTCCTCGAGCACGCGCAGCAGGAGCAGGACCACGCCGACCGCATCGCCGAGCGCATCGTGCAGCTGAACGGCTCGCCGAACTTCAACCCGGCCACGCTCACGCAGCGCAGCCATGCGGAGTACGACGATTCGGACGACGTGCAGGCGATGATCCGCGCCGACCTGATCGCCGAGCGCGTCGCGATCGAATCGTACCGACAGATGATCCAGGCCATCGGCGACAAGGACCCGACGACGAAGAACATGCTGATCGAGATCCTGGCCACCGAGGAAGAGCACGCGGACGACATGCGCGACCTGCTGGCCTGAACCTTTTACCTACCCACCAATAACGAGGAGAACATCATGCTAGAAAACATCAGCCGCGCCAACGGCAACGCATCGGCCGTCAACGGTGCCGCGAAAGACACTTCCGGCGACATGAAGGCGCTCGTGAAAGACGCCCAGTCGCTGCTGAGCGCCGCCGCATCCCTCACGGGCAACAAGGCCGACGAACTGCGCGAGCGCGGCATGGAGCTGCTCGACCAGGCGCTGGGCAAGGCCAGCAAATACCAGGATCAAGCCATGGTCAAAGGCAAGGAACTGGCACGCACGGCCGATGTCTACGTGAAGGACAACCCATGGCGCACCGTGGCCGTGGCGGCCGGTGTCGGCCTGCTACTGGGTGTCATTCTGGGCCGCAAATAAATCCGGTCGGGGGCAGCCATGGATAACAACGAAACCGTCGTGCATAGCCCCGGCCTCTTGGGTGGGATCACGGGCCTGGCAAAGAATCTGTTCGGCCTCGTCGTGTCGCGACTGGAACTCGCGGCGCTCGAGCTGACGGAAGTGCGCAACCACGTGATCGAACTCGTGGCCATCTTCGCGATGGCCGCCCTGGCCACCTGGTTCGCCCTGGCCTACGGCACCGCCACGATCGTGGCGCTGGCGTGGGAAGAAATGGGGTGGAAGATCCTGCTGGTCATGTTCGTCGTGTTCGCCGTGATCACCCTGATCCTCGTGATGAAGGGTCTGTCGATGCTCAAGCAGGGCAAGCTGGCGTTCCCGGAGACCATGAAGGAATTGCGCAACGACCGCGACATGCTCATGTGAGCAGAAAGGATCTCGACCATGGGAAAGACGATCGGCCACCACACGCAAGGCTCCCACGAGGAGCGCAAGCGGGCGCTGTTGCGTGACGGCGAGTTTTATCGCACGGGCGTCGCGCATGCGCGCGCGCAGATCAAGCACGCGGCGCGCCCCGAAGTGATGCTGCACTCCGTTATCGACCACGCCACCTGGGCCTTGCGCACGCGTGCCGACGCATTGCTGAAGCCCACCGGCACGAGCATCTCCGTGATCGCGCCGTATGCGCTGACGGTGCTGGGCTTCATCCGCAAGCGCAACCTCGGCAAGCCGGCGCTGGGCGCGGCCGTCATCCTGGGTGCGCTCGGTTGGTACTTGCAGCGCAAACGCGCGCAGCAAGTGGCATACTAGGGACAACGCGCCGGCCCGTACGGCCGGCGCCTTGCAGGAATATGGTGGGGCTTGAGCGGCGTCGCAATCTTCGATTGGACGCCGTCTTTTTTTGCAGGCGATGCAGACATGTAGGTGCGCGCAGGTGAAAAAAAAGCCGGCAGAGCCGGCTTGAAGACTACCAGCAACATCCGCTCAATAGCGATACACGCGGCCGTCGACGATGCGCACGCGGTTGCCCACGCGCAGGTCGTACACATTGTCCTGGACGATGGTGCGGTATTCGCCATTGTCGAGGCGGACATTGACGGCGTACGCCTGCTGGCCTTCCGCACCACGGTTCGCTTCCACGCGGTTGCCGATCGCCGCGCCGGCCACGCCGCCGGCGACCGTCGCCGCGGTACGGCCGCCACCGCTGCCGACCTGGTTGCCGGCGAGCGCACCGACGAGGCCGCCGACGATCGCGCCGGCACCGCTCGTGCGGCCGTCGGCCGTCGTGGTCTGGATCGATTCGATCGTGCCGTAGCCCGTGGCCGCCGTGTTGTCGTAGCCGCTGCGGTAGCCATCGTTGGCGTAGGAGGGCTGGGACGACTGGCTGGCGCAGCCCCCGAGGAGCGCACTGGCCGCCACGACGGCGGCAAGGGTACGAGTAGCTTTCATGACTTGTTCTCCTGGCAAAAATGTAGGACCAGATTACGCAGTCATGTGTAATGGGTCTGTGCGATGACGCACCCACCTCTCGACCGTAAGTGCCCGCTTTCCACCATCTCCGTTCCTGTGTTCGTCACCGAACAGAAATCGTCGTTACAGCCGAGTAAAACATCACCAGTACGTTGGAAAACGTGGCAACGAAGGAGAACAAGAAATGCGAATATCACACGTCATCCTGCTGCTGGGCGCGGCCTTGTTGTGGGGCGCGTCACATGTCCATGCGGCGACGCCGGAAGCCAAACTGGCTTACCAGCAAGCCCGCGACGCGGCCGCCGCCACGTACAAGACGGCACGCGCCCGCTGCGACGCCATCACGGGTAATCCGAAGGACGTCTGCGTGCTCGAGGCCAAGGCCGCGCGCGTGCGCGCCGACGAGGAAGCGCAGGCCAAGTACGAAGACACGTTGAAGGCCTACACCCGGGCGCGCATGCGCATCGCGTCCGCGAACTACGACCTCGACAAGGCACGTTGCGCCGGTCTGACGGGCAACGACAAGGACGTCTGCAAGGAAGAGGCGAAAGCCCGCTTCGTCGCCGCGCAGGCCGACGCGCGGGCCGACCAGAAGACGATCCAGGCGCGCGACGACGCCCGCGCCGACAAGGAAGACGCCGCGTACCGCGTAGCCAAGGAAAAATGCGACGCCTTCGCTGGCGCCGCCAAGGATCAATGCATCTCGGCTGCGAAGGCCGAGTTCGGCAAGTGACGCACCCATTCAACCGCAGTACGCTCGTGAACGGGCACAACCAGTACCACCTCTACTAACAAGGAGTTCATCATGAACGTGACCAAACGCATCGCCACCGCCATCTTCACCGCCACCGTCGCCTTCACCGTCGTCGGCTGCTCGTCGAGCCCGACCAAGGAAAGCACGGGCGAGTACATCGACGACGCCGCCATCACGGCGAAGGTCAAGGCCGCAATCTTCAATGAGCCCACGCTGAAGGCGACCGAGATCAACGTCGAGACCTACAAGGGCGACGTGCAGCTGTCGGGCTTCGTGGCCCAGCCGCAGGATGCGACCAAGGCCGCCGATGTGGCCCGTGGCGTCAAGGGTGTGGCATCGGTCAAGAACGACATCCGCGTAAAATAAACCCGCCGGGACGGCCTGCGTGACGGCCGTTCCCCGGGGTGTCGCGACTGCCGCGTCATGCGGCATCCGCCGGACGGAAAGCCGGCCGGCGGATGCCCGGGACCGGCTTTTTTTTCAGGCAGGTATCATGCAGCTCGCCCAATCCGGCCCCGCTCCGTCCGGGGCAGCCGACTCCATCATTCCGGCGCCCGTGCCGGCCCCGGGCACGGACCAGGCGGCGCAGGACGCCGGCCTCGTCGACGCCGCGGGTGCGCCCACCGGCGAAGAGCTCGGTGCTCTCCACGGCGACCTGCGTCTTCCCGTGCACGTCAACGTGCGCGGCCTCACGCTGGGCGTGATCGCCACCGTCGCCTTCGTCTTCGGCCTTCAATGGGCCAAGAATTTCTTCGTGCCGCTGCTGCTCGGCATCTTCATCGCCTATACGCTGAGTCCCGTCGTGCGCTGGCTGGAGCGCTGGCACATCAAGCGTTCCATCGGCGCCACCGTCGTCACGGCGCTGATCCTCATCGGCATGGCGCTGACGGCGCAGCGCGTGCAGGGCGAATTCCTCAACATCGTCGACGAGCTGCCCACGTTGACCCACAAGGTCACGCGCCTCCTCGCGGACGGCTCCGATGGGCCGTCGACGATCCAGCAGGTGCAGGCCGCCGCGGCCGAGCTCGAACGTGCCGCCGCCAACGCGGGCGCCGATGCGAAGCGTGCCGCTACCCGCCGCGTGCCGCCGCCACCCGCCGTGCCGACACCGGGCGCCAGTAATTTCCGCGTCATGGACTGGCTGCTGGCAGGCTCGGTGGGCCTCGCCAGCTTCATCTCGCAAGCGACGATGGTCGTGTTCCTCGTGTTCTTCCTGCTGCTCGCGGGCGACACGTTCAAGCGCAAGCTCGTCAAGCTGACGGGGCCGTCGCTGACGCAAAAAAAGGTCACCGTGCACATCCTCGAAGACATCAACACGAGTATCCAGAACTATATGTTCATGCTGCTCGTGACGAACGTGCTGCTGGCCCTGCTGATGTGGGTGGCGCTGCGCTACATCGGCCTGGAGAACGCGGGCGCGTGGGCGATCTTCGCCGGTGTCGCGCACGTCATGCCTTACTTCGGCCCGTTGTTGATCACGTCGGCCACGGGCCTCGTCGCCTTCCTCCAGTTCGAATCGCTGCGGATGACGATCCTCGTGGCGGGCGCGTCGCTGGCGATCGCGACGCTCGTCGGGATGGTCGTCACGACCTGGATGACGGGCAAGATCGCGAAGATGAACCCGGCCGCCGTGTTCGTCAGCCTGCTGTTCTGGGGCTGGCTGTGGGGCATGTGGGGCTTGCTGCTGGGCGTACCCGTCGTCGTCGTGATCAAGGTCGTGGCCGAGCGCGTGGAAGGCATGGAAGTCATCGCCGAACTGCTCGGCGAATGACGGCGCCATTGCCGCGGGCAATGGCGCCGCGGCGGTTCAGTGCACGGGCGACGGGCGCGCACCCGGGGGCGGCGCGCCGGGGACGTGCTTGTCCTTCAGGCTGCCCATCTGCAGCGCGTACTGGCGCGCGAATTCCGCGCCGAGGAAGAAGATCTGCGCCGAGTAATACACCCACAGCAGCAGCGCGATCAGCGAGCCGGCCGCGCCGAAGCTGCTCGCCGTGCCGCTGTTGCCGATGTACAGGCCGATCGCGAATTTCCCCAAGGTGAACATGATCGCGGTGCCGAGAGCGCCGATGGTCACATCGCGCCACGACAGCTTTACGCGCGGCAGCAGTTTGTAGATGGCGCCGAACATCACGGCGATGACGAGGAAGCTGACGCCCCACGCTACCCAGCCCAGCACGACCGTGGCCGAATGCCACACGCCGCCGAGGTATTTTTCCAGCACGGACAGCGCGGCGGACACGACCAGCGTGAACATCAGCAGCAGGCCCAGGGTGAGGATGAGGCCGAACGACAGCAGCCGGGTACGCACGGTATCCCACCACGTGGCGTCTTTCGGCGGCGGGATGTCCCAGATGTCGTCGAGGCTGTCCTTGAGTTCGGCGAAAGCGCTCGTCGCGCCGACGAGCAGCAGCGCGGTGGCGATGATCGTCGCCAACTTGCCGCTTTCCTTGTTGCGGGCACCGGCCAGGATCGCCTGGATGGTTTCCGCGCCCTGCTTGCCGACGAGGCTGCGCAACTCGTCGAGCAGCTGGCCTTGGGCCGCGTCGTTACCGTAGAAGAAACCGGCGATCGCGATGACGAGCACGAGAATCGGGGCCAGCGAGAACAACGTGTAAAAGGCGAGGGCGGCGCCCTTGCTCGATGCCCGGTGACTCAGCCATTCGGTCACGGCGCAGCGCATGACGTGGACGACCTGGCGCGAGAAGGGGATCCAGTTTTGTACTGCCATCGGTAACCTCCAAAAGGACGAACGCGCCCGAAGGCGCGTTCATGGGCCTACGCCCAGTACCGTTACGACCGTTACGGTATTCGCGAACGGCGCCGGGCGGCGCCGCGGTCGCGAGCGGGGCGTGTGCCCCGCGTGGCCACGTTACTGCACGCGGCGTTCGATCGTGATCGGCTCCACTTCGACGCGGCGGTTCGGTGCCAGGCACGCGATCAGCTCCGAACGCTTCTTCTGGTGGCAGTCGGTGACGACCGGGTTCTTCTCGCCCTTGCCGTAGGCCTTCAGGCGCTTGGCGTCGATGCCGTGGCTGATCAGGTACTCGCGCACGGCGTTGGCGCGGCGCTCTGACAGCTTCTGGTTGTACTTCGCCGAGCCCAGACGGTCGGTGTAGCCCGTGATGTCCACGTCGGTGATCGACGGGTCGGCCTGCAGGGCGGCGGCGATGTCGTCCAGCTTCGGCTGCGGCATCGACAGCTTGGCGCTGTCAAAGCCGAACAGTTCGCTGGCCGACAGGGTCACCTTCTCGAAACGTGCCGGCGGCGGCGGCGGCGGCGGAGCCGGTTGTGCCGGCGGCGGGGTCTCGACGACAGGTGCCGGAGCAGGTGCCGGGGCAGGTGCCGGCGCCACGCGCGGCGGCGGGTTGAACGCGTAGTTCAGGCTGAACGTCGCGTATTTGTTGCTTGCGCGGGAGAAGCCGAAGCCATCGTCGTGCAAGTGTTCGCGCACGTCGCGCAGGTCGGCCTGGACGGACCAGCGGTCGTTGATGCTGACCTGGGCGCCGAAGCCGAGCTCGTAGTAAGGCGACCAGCCGGACGCGTTAACGAACGGATTGCTTTCGTGGTCGCGCGACGCGCCCACGCCGATCAGCAGGAAGGGACGGAACGTCTTGCGCGACAGCATCAGCAAGGTGTCGATGCCGACCAGCGTCTGGCGGTAGTTGAAGCCGTTGTCGTCGACGCGGGCCTGGGTGGCGCCGAACTGGATATCGAACAGCGGGGACACGGGTTTACCGAATTTCAAACCGCCGCCCCAGTCCTTCTTCGAGGTCATGAAGTCGTGGTCGGGCTTGATGCCGACGATGGTCGGGGCGATGTACCACGACGGATTGATGACGTCGGCGGTCGTATCCTGAGCCATGGCCGATCCGGCGATGCACAGGATGGCGGCGGCCAGAGCGATCTTCTTCGTATTATTCACAGTTACTCCCATAAGTTGTAAAGGTACCTGACATCGCATGCCTTGCAGGGATGTTGATGTCGAGCTTACAAGTCGGCGGTTTTTCGGGTCAGTGCGCTAGCGCACCTAACGGCCGGTTGGTGTAGTGATTTTACAACGTGGCTATTTATGCCATGGTTCCCGTTTGTTTCAGGATGTTACGAACTTGGCTGTAATTGTGACGTATTGTATCCAACGTCGGCGTTCTCCCAGTGTCTCCACGCATCATTACAAGTCCGACATGTGTTGTATGCCAACATCACATGTGGGCGCCGCACGCGTATCGGCGCCGCTTTTCGAGCCGATCAGCGCCAAACCGGATCGATATCGCTTCGATGTCCAGCCACCCAGCATGGTTCCCCGCCGCGGATGAGGCAGATCAATGCTCGGCCGCAACCGTCGTTTCCCTTCGCGTCCCTTTGTCTGCTTGGCATCAAACCTCGTCAGGATTTGTCTTGCTTTGAGGCACAAATAACTTTCAGGAATTTTTAGAAATGTTGGATGGCGCACAGACCGGACGTGATGAGGCAGGCAATCTTGTACCCAGTTAAGCGGAACCGGCGTGTTGACCAGAGGTCATACAGAACCACGGCGGCCCGGGCCATACATAGAACTCGTCCTTTTCACGGAGTAAATCAATATGCATGCAGCGACTCACCACAATGCGGTACAAGGCGATCTCAACGCGGTGCACACTTCCAGCAACTCTGCATTGATCGAACGCGTGCCGCCGCAACCGACCGAGCGCGCACCGATTTCGCTCGCGCCGATCGAGCGGGTGCGGTCGACGTCGGCCACGCAGCGCCGCATCGAGAACATGCAGAAGCTGATCGGCGAGCTGCAGACCCACGAGATGCTGGCCGATGAAATCGCCTGGTTCCTCAAATTCTCGCCGTCGGGCGCACGCAAGTACATCCGCGACCTGCGCGAAGCCGGCGTGATCGAGCTCGCCCGTTACATCGAAGGCACCGCCACCTACCTGGGCAAGGCCGTGTACCGCATTTCGCCCGATCCGGACCGCGTCAAGGCGTTCCTGGGCGCCATCTGCCAGCCCAAGCGCGAAGGCGCCGCGCCGCGCAAGGAGCGTCCGGGCCTGCGCGAGCAGAGCATGGCCGGCACGGGCCGCCACTTCCACATCCTGGCCGACGACACCCATTACGCGATCCGCGTGAACCGCAGCCCCGTGACCCGCGACCCTCTCGTCGCCGCACTGTTCGGCCCGGCTCCGAACCAGGTTGCCAAAGAGCGCGTCTGAGCGCCCATGCGTTGACCCGCGGCCGTGCGCATGCGGTCGCCGTCAGCTGCGCCACCTCGCCGAACGGCCGGGTGGCGCTGTTTTTTTCAGCGTTGCAATTGAAAAGGCGGCAAGCGGTCCTATATGCCGGATGCGGCACCCCGGCCGCTGACCCGACAAAGGAGTGTCCATGCTGCCGAGTGCCGAAACCCTGGAAGGAAAACCCGTTCCGCAAGTGACGTTCAAGGCGCGCCCGAACGACCAGTGGCGCGACGTGACGACCGACGAACTTTTTAAAGGAAAGACTGTCGTCGTGTTCGCCCTGCCGGGCGCCTTCACGCCCACCTGCTCGTCGGCCCACCTGCCGCGCTACAACGAGCTGGCGCCCATGTTCCGCGAGAACGGCGTCGACGACGTCGTCTGCGTCGCCGTCAACGACGCGTTCGTCATGCAGTCGTGGCAGGCCGGCCAGGAAGCGGGCAACATCACGATGATCCCCGACGGCAATGGCGATTTCACGGAAGGCATGGGCCTGCTCGTGGACAAGCGCGACCTCGGTTTCGGCAAGCGGTCGTGGCGCTACTCGATGCTCGTCAAGGACGGCATCATCGCCAAGATCTTCATCGAGCCGGACAAGGAGGGCGACCCGTTCGAAGTGTCGGACGCCGACACGATGCTCCGCTACATCAATCCGGACGCCGCCCCGCGCGAGCCGGTCGTCATGTTTTCCAAGCCGGGCTGCCCGTTCTGTGCGCGTGCCAAGGCCGTGCTGAAGGCGAACGGCATCGTGTTCACCGACATCCCGCAGGACGCGAAGATCACGACGAGCGTGCTGCGCGGCGTTTCCGGTGCGTCGACGTGGCCGCAGGTGTTCATCGGCGGCAAGCTGATCGGCGATGCGGAAGCGGTCGCCGCCCATTTCGCGCCGCGCGCGCAAGCGGGCAACTGACGCCGGCATCGGGAGCGTGCAATGGAAGCCGCAATCGTCTGCGCCGCACTCGCGTTCGCCGTGCTGGTGGCCTGGTTCGTGCCGCGCTGGCGCCTCAATCGCGTGCTGGCGCGGCCGCTGACCGATGTTCAACTGGGCGTCATCGAACGCAATGTCGCGCAATACCGGGGCATGCCGCGCGAACTGCGCGCCCAGCTGCAGCGCCTCGTCAAGCAGTTCCTGCACCGGAAGACGTTCGTCGGCTGCGCGGGGCTCGAGGTGACGGAGGAGATGCGTGTGACGATCGCCGCGCAGGCCTGCCTGCTGCTGCTGAACCGGCCCACCCGCGTGTATCCGGGCCTGCATGCCGTGCTCGTCTACCCGGGCGCCTTCCTCGTGCCGCGCCGCCAGCAGGACGAGGCCGGCGTCGTCACGGAGACGCGCCAGGACCTGCTGGGCGAATCGTGGGGCGACGGCCGCGTCGTGCTGTCGTGGGAACACGTGCGCCGCGCGGGCCTGCCGCCAGAGGGCACGCACAACGTCGTGCTGCACGAATTCGCGCACCAGCTCGACAGCGAATCGGGCAGCAACAACGGCGCGCCGTTCCTCGGCAGCCCGGAGCGCTACCGCAGCTGGTCGGAAACGCTGTCGCGCGATTTCGCCCTGCTGCGCCGCGACGCCTACTGGGGCCAGCGCGACGTGCTGGACCCGTACGGCGCCACGAATCCGGCCGAGTTCTTCGCCGTGGCGACGGAAAGCTTCTTCGAGCAGCCGCACGAGCTGGCGGGGCGCCATCCTGACCTGTATGCGGAATTCGAGGCCTACTACCGCGTCGACCCGCGCGCGTGGCTGCCGGCGCCCGCGCCCGTGCCGGCGCATCATGACGTGGTCTACGGACAGTGGCGCTAGCGGCCCGGCTGCGTGCGCTCGCGTACAGAGGCCTGGCCCGGCCGGATGCATGATGGGCGTACTTACGATGCAGGAGGCCATCCATGTCCACGATCATTGCAGGGCACTTCCAGCTCCAGGATGACGTCGAGCGGGCGCGCCGCGCCCTCGTCGACGCCGGTTTTCCCGGCGAACGCATCAGCGGCTTCTACCTGAGCCAGCCGGGCCAGCACGATTTGACGCCGATCGGCGGCGACCACCTCCATTCGCCGGGCGCGCGCGAATCGCCGCTGGGCGTGGCCGAGGGGGCGGGTGCCGGCGCGGCCGTGGGCATCGTCGCCGGCGCCCTGACGGCACCCGTCACCGGGCCGCTGGGGCCCGTCGTGGGCGGTCTCGTCGGGGCCCACGTGGGCTCGCTGTTCAGCTTTTCCAAGATGAAAGAAGCCGGCGAGCATGAACGCGGCGGCGAGGACGCACCGCTGGAGAACCGTCCGGCCGGCATGCTCGTGGCCGTCGCGTTCGACGACCCCGTCCTCGAACAGCGCGCCGTCGACCTGCTGCGCGACCTGGGCGCCCACCACATCGAGCGGGCCAAGGGCAATATCGTCGACGGCGACTGGGCCGATTTCGATCCCTGCTCCGCGCCCGACCTCATCCACTGACTATCGCGCCGCCGGCCCCCGGGCCGCGCGGCTTTTCCCGTTTGCGCTTCCTCAAGGCCGCCTTTGTCCGCCGACCTAGACTCGGTGTTTCGTGCTGCGCACCCGGCGCGGCAGGTTGATGACAGGACGGTGAAACCATGCACGACGACAAAGTAGCGTTGGTGACGGGAGGAATGGGCGGACTCGGCACGGCGATCTGCCGGCGCCTGCAGGCGGAGGGGTTCCGCGTGGCGGCAACGTATTCGCCCAGCAATGCGACGCCGGACGCGTGGCTGGCCGCCCAGCGGGACGACGGGTACCGGTTCACGACGTATCGCGTGGACGTCACCGACTACGGCGATTGTGAATGGATGATGCAGAAGCTGCTGGCCGAGATGGGCCGGCTCGACGTGCTGGTGAACAACGCCGGCATCACGCGCGACCGCAGCCTGCGCAAGATGACGCCGGACGACTGGCACGCCGTGCTGCGCGCCGACCTCGACAGCGTGTTCAACATGAGCAAGCAGGCGATCGAGCCGATGACGGCACAGCGCTGGGGCCGCATCGTCAACATCTCGTCCGTCAACGGCCAGCAGGGCGCGTTCGGGCAAACCAATTACGCGGCCGCCAAGGCCGGCATGCATGGCTTCACGAAGGCATTGGCGCTGGAAATGGCGCGCCATGGCGTGACGGTGAACACCGTGTCGCCCGGTTACCTGCGCACGAAGATGGTCGAGGCGGTGCCGAGCGAAGTGATGACGGGCAAGATTCTGCCGCAGATTCCGATGGGCCGGCTGGGCGAGCCGGAGGAGATCGCGGGACTCGTCGCCTACCTTGTCTCGGAAGACGCCGCGTTCATGACGGGCACCAACATCGCGATCAACGGCGGCCAGCACATGTGTTGACCTGCGGCGACGCCGGCGCCGCTACCGCCCGTCGTCATCGCCGCTACCGTCCGTCGTCATCGTCGTTCTGCGCGCGTCTGGCAATCGATGCACAATCGCGCCTCCGGCCGGGCCAGCAGGCGCGAGGCGCCGATGGGCTGGCCGCATTCCTCGCATAATCCGTAGCTGCCGTCGTCGAACCGGGCCAGGGCCTGGCGCACCTCGCGCATCTCGGCCGAGTGGTGGCCGGCCGCTTCGCGCGACAAGTCGTTCAACAGGCGTACGGTGGCGCGGTCCAGCGGCGACGTCTCGACTTCGTCCACCGGCAGCTCGCCCGTGTCCTGCGGAGGCGCCTCGACGCGGGACAGGGCGTCGAGCCGGCGTTCGAGCATGGTCTTGAGCTGCGCCAGCTGCTCGGGCGTGAGGGGATCCATGGCGCCGCCGGGTTCAAGCGGCGCCGGTGCCGGAACGGCGCAGGTCGTGACGGAAGGCGCCGGCACGGCAAACGCCGGGCCGGGCGTGCGGATTGGCGATCATGTTGTCCCCTTCGTTCTGGTTCCGTTCAGTGTAGCGCGGAACGACGGGGATGCATACTGCCGCCCGGGCGGCCGTGCGCGGCATCAGGCGGAGGGGTCGGGTGCGGCCGGGGCGTTGTCGACGGCGACGACGTCGAGCTGGGCCTTCAGGCGCTCCAGCGCGGCGAGGATGGGTACGACCTGGCCCGTGCTGGCGGCCGCCGCGAGGCCCAGCAGGCGCGCCACGAGCGTGATGCCGTCGCCGATGCGGGTGATGCGCCGGATCTTGTCGGCGGCGTCCAGTGTCAGCTGGATCAGGCGCTGCTGGGGCTGGCCCAGCGACGACACGATGCACGCGGCCGCATCGCCGTACAGCCGGTTGGCGCGTTGGCGCAATTCCATTTCGGCCTCGAGCAGCGCGCGCGCGGCCGCCTGTTCCGGGTCCGGCACGTCCTGGCCCTGGTGGCGCCGGATGTCGCGCATGATGCGCGCGTGGATGCTGTCCGCGCAATCCGACAGCTTGTCGGCCAGCTCCTCCACTTGCTGCGCCGTCGCCAGCGCCTCGGCCGGGCTCGGCGACGCGGCTGCGGGAGCGGCGGTGGCGGTGGCGGCGGGGGCGGGCGCGGCCGCTTGCGGATGGTCGTCGTTTGCCATGATCTCTCCTCGTGCGCTCAGTCGGACAGGGCGTCGCGCAGGCTGGTCAGGTCGCGCGCGTACGCCGCCAGCAGCTTGCGCACTTCATCGCCGTGCAGGTTATTGATGTTGTCGCGCAGTTTCTGGTGGCCCTGGGCGACTTTCGTCAAACCTTGCAGCGCGAGGTCATAGCGTTTGTCGACGAGCTTGTATTCCGTCGACTTGGTGAGGTAGTGGACCTTGGCCAGGGTGACGAGCATGCGGTCGGAGGTCTTGGTGGAAAACGGGATTTCGACGTCGAAGATGCCCAGCACCGTCTTCTTTTCGTTGTCGTTGGTTTTCGCATACAGGCGGGTGAGGGCGATCATCGCGTCCAGCAACACCTGCACGTCGGCGTCACCGTCGCGCACCATCGTCTCGACGCTGCGGTTCTGGTAGCCGGACGCGATCACCCGCGTCAGCAGCCGCGTCAGCCCCGTGTACGCCGCAATCTGTTTCTGCTGCAAGCCCGACTCCGCATTCGCCTTCAGGCCGCTGCCGAGGTCGTCGATGCGGTCGGACAAGTCATAGCGCGCATCGCCCGCCAGCACGCTCAAGGTCTGCATGTACAGCACGACGGTCTTCTGGATGCTGACGAAGTCGTCGTACACGGCGCGCCGGCGCGCATCGTTTTCGCGGGCGATGCGGTCGGCGGCGGGCGACAAGTAGGGCTGTTCGCGCTCGTAGGTGTCGCGGTAGCGGCGCGACAGTTCGCCGTAAGCGCCAAGGCGGGCCGAGGCGTCGGCGAATTGCCGCACCTCCGTCAGGCTCACCTGGCCCGTCGAGGCGCAGCCGCCCAGCAGCAGGCTGGCGGCGAGCAGGCAAAGGGATAGGCGGCGACGCAAGTCCATGGGTCCTTTCTGGACGGCAAAAGGCCGGCCGGC
This sequence comes from Massilia pinisoli, assembly GCF_024753285.1. Classification (GTDB taxonomy): domain Bacteria; phylum Pseudomonadota; class Gammaproteobacteria; order Burkholderiales; family Burkholderiaceae_D; genus Telluria; species Telluria pinisoli. Next base: position 68,851 of record NZ_JANUGW010000023.1, read on the forward strand.
AAAACCCTCATTCTTTCAAACCTCGACCGCTTCGTTATTGCAAACGATCAATTGTCGCGCCAGCCCAGGCCCGCCGCCGTGTCGCCCAGCGGGATGTATTCGCAGCCGACCCAGCCGTCGTAACCGAGCTCGTCCAGCGTGCGGAACAGGAAGGGGAAATTGATCTCGCCCGTGCCCGGCTCGTGCCGGCCCGGCACGTCGGCCAGCTGGATGTGGCGGATCAGCGGCAGGCGTTCGCGCAGCGTGTGGGCGAGGTCGCCTTCCATGCGTTGCATGTGGTAGATGTCGTATTGCAGGAACAGGTTGGGCACGGCCGCTTCCGCGATGATGGCGGCGGCCTGGGCGCTGCGCGTCAGGAAATAGCCGGGGATGTCACGGTCGTTGATCGGCTCGATCAACAGGTCGATGCCGTGCGGCGCCAGCGCGGCCGCGGCGAAGCGCAGGTTGTCGACGAACGTGGCGTGCGCGCGCTCGTGTGCGACGTTCGGCGGCAGCTTGCCCGCGAGGCAGTGCAGGCGCTGCACGCCGAGGTCCAGCGCGTACTCCAGCGCCAGCTCGACCGTGTCCTGGAACTCGCCCGTGCGGCGCGGATCGCAGGCGAGGCCCCGTTCGCCCGCCGCCCAGTCGCCGGCCGGGAAATTATGCAGTGCCAGTTCCAGCTGGTAGCGCTGCAGGCGGCCGGCGATCTGCTCGGCCTCGAATGCATACGGAAACAGGAACTCGACGCCGTCGAAATGGGCCGCGCGGGCGGCGGCGAAGCGTTCCAGGAAGCCGAGTTCGTTGAACATCAGGCTCAGGTTGGCGGCGAAACGGGGCATGCGGGTTTCCTTGGTGACGGGGTAACCTGCTATGCTAAACCATCGTGCGCGTGGACGGCGCCGGCGGCACGGCCCGCAACGTGCGCATCGGCGTGCACAGCCACGCGAGCAGCGCGGCACTCGCGAGTCCGATGCCGGCACCGCCGAACAGCGTCGCCAGCGCGACGCGGCTCGCGATCCAGCCGGCCAGCGCGGCCGCCAGCGGCGCCAGGCCCATGAAGATGAACATGAACAGGCTCATCGTGCGGCCCAGCAGGTCGCGCGGCACGCGTTGCTGGATCCACGTGAACACGGCAACCTGCACGTAGCCGCCCAGCACGCCGATGACGGCATTGATCAGCATGCCTTGCCAGCTGGCCGTGATGCCGCCGAGCGGCACGAGCAGCAGGCCGACGACGCCATCGATCAGCAGCAAGGTCATGCCCAGATTGCCGGCACGCCGGCGTCCCGCGATGCCGCTCGCGGCCATGCCCAGCAGGGCGCCGGCACCATGCGCGCCCATCAGCAGGCCGAGGGCCGCAGCGCCGTGCAGCCGGCTGCTGGCCAGCAGCGGCAGCGCGACCTGCATGACGCCGCCGATGATGCATGCGCACAGGCCCCAGTAGAGGAAGCAGCTGCGCAGCAAGGTGTCGCGCCAGACGGCCGCGAGCCCGTCCGCCACCGAGCGCAGCACCGGTTGCGCGGCGGCCGGCACGAACCGGCGCGGCTCGACCTTGGACAAGGTCCACGCGGACACGGCGAAGCTGAGGGCGTCGAACCCGAACGCCAGCGCCAATCCGTGCATGTGGCGCGGACCGTCGCTGCCGTCGCCCGCGAGCGCGAACAGCAGGCCGGCGAGCAGCGGCCCGGCCAGCATCGTCACCTGGCGCAACGCCATCATCATGCCGTTGGCCGCCTGCAGGTGTTGCGGGGCGACGGCGTGCGGCAGCATCGACGTGCCGGCCGGGATGCTGAACGCGGACGCGAGCGACAGGCCCAGCGCCAGCGCGAGCACGCCGGGCAGGTGCGCGTGGCCGCTGTAGACGAGGATGTCGAGCATGCCCAGCAGCACGGTGTTGACGTGCTTCGTGAGCATCAGGATGCGCTTCGGCGAATAGCGGTCAACGAACGCGCCGCCGAACAGGATCAGCACGGCGCGCGGGATGCCCATCAGCGCGACGGCCAGCCCCAGCGCGACGGGGTCGCCCGTCAGCTTCAGCACGAGCCAGGGCAGGGCGATCAAGGTGAACTGGTCGCCGAGGGCGGAAATCGCGCCGCCGCTCATCAGCCAGACAAAGTTGCGGTCGCGCAGCAGGGCGGCGCGCGGGGCCGCTTTGGGAGGTGTATCGGTCATGTCTCGTCTCCTCGTGGTGGACGTGCGGGCGTGCGCCGGCCTGGCCGGCACGCCATCGTTCTTGTGATTCGGGGGGCCGCGCCGGCAAGGGCGCGGCGGTCAGGGCATCAGCGCCCGATGCCGGCGATCTGCGCGAGCAGGTCGGACGTCGCCTGCAGCTGCGCGCGCGCGGGGCCGCCCAGCATGGCGCGGCTGATGTTGTCGACGACGGTCGTCGCATTCGTCGCCAGTTCGCTGCCCGTCGGCGTGATCAGCGCGTAGCCGACACGGGCGTCGCGCGGGTCGCTCTGGCGCGTGACGAGGCCGATCTTTTCCAGCGGCAGCAGCGAGCGCGTGACGCCGGACGCCGTCAGGCCCAGCTTCTCCGCGAGGTCGACGCGGCGCAGGCGGCCGCCCGGCGCGCGCTGCAGGTGCAGCAGCAGCTGGTAGTCGGCGAAGCTGATGCCGTGGTGGCCGCCCAGTGCGCTGTCGAGGCGGCGCGCGACGGCCGCCCAGGCGCGCGCGAGGCGCAGGCAGAATTCGGTGGTCAACGTGTCGGGAACGTCGTGGGTGTCGGTCGTGGTCATGGGGGCTCCGGAAACTGGATGATTACTTGAGTCGTCAAGTATAGGCGCGCACCTAACAGTTTGCAAGTAATTGAGTGCGCAACTATCTCGATCGGCCACAAAAAAGCCGGGAACGATCCCGGCTTGCGGACTTCGGGGACGCGCCGGCCTGGCCGGGCGCGTCCGCCTGTGTCAGCGTTCGCCGCCGGAGCGTGCCGCCGCCGGACGCGGGCCGCGACCCTGGCCGCGACCGCCGCCATTGCCACCGTTGCCGCCGTTGCGGTTGCCCGGCTGGCCGGCACGCGCGCCGTTGCCGCCGCCGTTACCGCCGCTGCGCTGGCCCGCCGCCGGCGCAGCCTGCGTGCGCGGCTTGGCGCCGCCGGCAGCACCTGCGCCGTTGCCGGCGCCGCGGTTGCCGCCCGGACGGCCGCGGTTCGGATGGCCCGCCACGCCGCTGCGCAGCTGGATCGGCTGCGGCTTCGCCGTCGGATCCGGCTCGAAGCCCGCGATCACCTGGCGGGGCAAAGTCTGCTTGATCAGCTTTTCGATGTCCTTCAGCATCTGGTGCTCGTCCACGCAGACGAGCGATACGGCTTCGCCCGTCGCGCCGGCGCGGCCCGTGCGGCCGATGCGGTGCACGTAGTCTTCCGGCACGTTCGGCAGGTCGTAGTTCACGACGTGCGGCAGCTGGTCGATGTCGATGCCGCGCGCGGCGATGTCGGTGGCGACGAGCGCCGTCAGGCTGCCGTCCTTGAACTCGGCCAGCGCCTTCGTGCGCGCCGACTGGCTCTTGTTGCCGTGGATCGCCATCGCGCCGATGCCGTCCTTGCCCAGCTGCTCGACGAGTTTGTTGGCGCCGTGTTTCGTGCGCGTGAACACGAGCACCTGCTTCCAGCCATGGGTCTTGATCAGGTGCGCGAGCATCGGGTGCTTCTTGTCGCGGTCGACCGGGTGGATCTTCTGGGCGATCACTTCGACGGTCGAGTTGCGCGGGGCCACTTCGATCATCGCCGGGTTGTCCAGCAGGCGGTCGGCCAGGCCCTTGATCTCGTCCGAGAACGTGGCCGAGAACAGCAGGTTCTGGCGCTTCGGCGGCAGCACGGCCAGCACCTTGCGGATGTCGTGGATGAAGCCCATGTCGAGCATGCGGTCCGCTTCGTCCAGGATGAGGATTTCGATCTTGTCGAGCTTGATCGTGCCCTGGCCGACGTGGTCGAGCAGGCGGCCCGGCGTGGCGACGAGGATGTCGACGCCATTGGCCAGCATCTTGATCTGCGGGTGGATGCCCACGCCGCCGAAGATCACGGCCGAGTTCAGGTTCGTGTGCTTCGCGTACATGCGCACGTTTTCCTCGACCTGGGCCGCGAGTTCGCGGGTCGGGGCGAGCACGAGGGCACGGATCGCGCGTTTCGAGGTTTTGTTCGTCAGCGCCGCGCCCACCTTGTCGGTCGACAGGCGGTGCAGCACGGGCAGCGTGAAGCCGGCGGTCTTGCCGGTGCCGGTCTGGGCGCCCGCCAGCAGGTCGCCTCCGCCCAGCACGGCGGGAATCGCCTTGGCCTGGATCGGAGTCGGTGCGGAATAGCCCGCTTCAGTGACGGCACGCACGATGGCGTCGGACAGACCGAGAGTATTGAATGACATAGTTATCTGGTAGGGATCGGCCCGTCGCTCTTCGAGCGCCAGTCCAGCCGATCGGATTACACAACAGGGCGCCCGGTACTGGAGCCGGGGCGCCGAGACGCAAACGTAGACACAAACGTCAACGGTCACGCGACATTATAGTTAAAAATGTTTCGCTGTGGAAATTTTAGCGCGGCCCGTGTCGTTTAATGACAGGGGCCGGTGAAAGCGGGGAGCGGCACCTCGTGGGTGCCGGAGGCAATCTTGACAGGCCGACAGCGGCGCCTGCGGTGGGAAAGCCGTGCGGCCACAAGGCCCGCGGCATTCCCCGGACTTACACAGCCCTATTTTACGCGAAACGGCAGGAAGCCGCTCAGGCGAAGGGTTTCAGCAGCGCGACCATGCCGGCGAAGACTTTCGGGCCGGCGGCGATGATGTCGCCCTTGTTCAGGTACTCGGATTCGCCGCTGAATTCACCGACGATGCCACCCGCTTCCGTCACCAGCAGCGAACCGGCCGCGATGTCCCAGATTTTCAGGTTCTTTTCGAAATAGCCGTCGACGCGGCCGGCCGCGACGTTCGCCAGTTCCAGCGCGGCCGAACCGCTCGAGCGCAGGCCGTGGCAGCGCGGCGCGACGACTTCGTACATGCGCAGGTATTCGGCGAGGTCGCGCGGTTCCGGGCCGTGGCCGGAGCCGATCAGGGCCTTGTTGATACGGTCGGGATTGCGCACGCGGATGCGCTTGTCGTTCAGGTAGGCGCCGGCGCCCTTGGTGGCGGTGAACAGGTCGTTGCGGACGGGGTCGTAGATGACGGCCTGCGTGATCACGCCGCGCTGTTGCAGCGCGATGGAGATGCAGTAGTTGGGGTAGCCGTGCAGGAAGTTGGTGGTGCCGTCGATCGGATCGATGATCCAGACATATTCGCTCTCGTCGTTCAGGTTCGCGGTCGGGCCCGATTCCTCGCCGAGGATCGCGTGGTCGGGGTAGGCTTTCAGCAAGGTTTCGACGATCGCCTGTTCCGAAGCCTGGTCGACGTCGGTGACGAAGTTGTTGTGGCTTTTTTCGCTGACGGTGATGCGGTCGAGGTCGAACGAGGCGCGGTTGATGACGGTCGCGGCGCGGCGGGCGGCCTTGATGGCCGTGTTGAGCATGGGGTGCATAAGCTATCCGTAAAAAATGCTGACGCCCACCGCGCGCGGGCGCCGTGAACGATCTGAACGAGAAATAATTAAAGAGCAAAGCGGTGCCGAAGCCGTTAAAATCGCGAACTTCTTGTCCGCATTTCAACGCTCGTCACCGCGCGATGCCGTTATTTTAAATGAACCCGACCGAACCTGTCTCTTCTCTTTTCAAACGTCTACGCTTCGTGCTGGTGGAAACAAGCCGCGCCGGCAACGTCGGTTCGGTCGCGCGCGCCATGAAAACGATGGGTTTCGGCGACCTCGTGCTGGTCTCTCCGCGTTGCGCCGATCCGTTGCACGACCCGGAAAGCGTGGCGTTCGCCAGCGGCGCCGTCGACGTGCTGGAAGGTGCGCGCATCGTGGATTCCATCGCCGAGGCGCTGGACGGCTGCAATTTCGCGGCGGCCGTGTCGGCCCGGCTGCGCGAGTTCTCGCCGCCCGTGTGGAGTCCGCGCGAATTTTCCGCGCACGCGGCGGGGACGGACGACCTGCACCCGGCGCTGATCCTCGGCAACGAACGCTTCGGCCTCCCGAACCAGATCGTCGAGCAGTGCAATGTGCTGATCAACATCCCGGCCAACCCGGACTATGCGTCACTGAACCTGTCCCAGGCCGCGCAAGTGCTCGCGTACGAGTGCCGGCTGGCGGCGCAGGGCGAGAACCGCACGCAGCAGGGCATCGGCTTCCACGGCGAGGCGGCCAGCGTCGCGCAGATCGAAGGTATGTATGCCCACCTGGAGGAAGCCCTGGTGGCGATCGGTTTCCTGAACGCCGACAACCCGAGGAAACTGATGCCCCGGCTGAAGCGCCTGTTCGCGCGCACGCAGCTGGAGACGGAAGAGGTCAACATCCTGCGCGGCATCGCCCGCCAGATGCTGAAGGCCGCGCCGGCCAACGACGCGGACGCGGGCCACGATTCCTAGACGCCGCGCTCTAGTCCCGCGCCGTCGCGGAGACCGTCCTTTCGCTTACACTTTTGAAAACAACGATAAAGGGTAGGCATGGAGACAACCCGTAGGAGATTCCTGAAGACCGGCCTGCTGGCCGCGGCGCTGCTGGCCGCGGGCGGCGGCTGGTATCGGCACACGCATCCGGCGCCGCCGCACGGCTTCGCGCTCGACGGCGAGGCGCGCGCCGCACTGGACGCCATCGTCCCCGCAATCCTGGCCGGCACCTTGCCGGACGCCCCGGCCGACCGCACGCGCGCCATCGCCGCCACCACGGACCGCGTGCACCAGGCGATCCTCGGGCTGCCATTGTCCGCCCAGCAGGAAGTACAGGACCTGTTCGGCCTCCTGGCGATCGGCCCCGCGCGGCGCCTGCTGACCGGGCTCCCGGACGGCTGGGCCGGCGCGCGCGAAACGGACGTCGCCGCGTTCCTGCAATCCTGGCGCGTGCATCGCCTCGCGCTGCTGCGCACCGCCTACGCCGCGCTGCACGACCTCGTGCTCGGCGGCTGGTACAGCGACCCCGCGCACTGGGACGCCATCGGCTACCCGGGCCCGATCAAGGAGCTGGCATGAGCAACGAAGCCGTGATTCCGGATCCGATCCGCGCCGGCCTCGCACGGGGCTGGAAGGTGATCGACGGCGCGCAGATCGATGCCGACCGCGACCTGTCGGCCGATGTCGTCGTCGTCGGCAGCGGCGCCGGTGGCGGCGTGACGGCCGAGATCCTCGCGCTGTCCGGCCTGTCCGTCGTCGTCGTGGAAGAGGGCGCGCTGAAATCGTCGCGCGATTTCAAGATGCGCGAAGCGGACGCCTACCCCACCTTGTACCAGGAATCGGCCGCGCGCAAGACGCGAGACAAGGCCATCAACATCCTGCAGGGCAGGACGGTGGGCGGCTCGACGACGGTCAACTGGACGTCGAGCTTCCGCACGCCGCCGACGACGCTCGAATTCTGGCAACGGCGCTTCGGCCTCGCGACGTATGGCGAAGCGGATCTTGCGCCGTGGTTCGCGCTGATGGAGGCGCGGCTGCACGTGGCCGACTGGCCCGGCGCGCCGAACGAGAACAACGACCTGCTGCGCCGCGGCGCGGCCAAACTCGGCATCCCGACGGGCCTCATCCGCCGCAACGTCAACGGGTGCTGGAACCTCGGCTATTGCGGCATGGGCTGCCCGACGAACGCGAAGCAGTCGATGCTCGTGACGACGATTCCGTCCGCGCTGGACCACGGCGCGACGCTCGTCACGCGCGCCCGCGCGGAACGCCTGGTGCTGAACGGCGACAAGGCCGACGGCATCGACTGCACGTTGCTGGACGCGGCCGGCCTGCACCCGACGGGACGCCGCATGCGCATCCGCGCGCGCCACGTCGTGCTGGCCGGCGGCGCCATCAACACGCCTGCGCTGCTGCTGCGCTCGAAGGCGCCGGACCCCAGCGGCCAGCTGGGCAAGCGCACGTTCCTGCACCCGACCCTCGTGTCGGCCGCGCTGTTCCCGCAGCGCGTGGACGGCTACGCGGGCGCGCCGCAGACCGTGTATTCCGACCACTTCCTGCACACGCAGCCCATCGACGGCCCGCTCGGCTTCAAGCTCGAGGCGCCGCCGCTGCATCCCGTGCTGCTGGCGACGACGATGCAGGGCTTCGGCCAGGAACACGCGGCCATGATGCGCGAGTTCCCGCACATCCAGGGCATGCTGGCGCTGCTGCGCGACGGTTTTCATGCGGAGTCGCAGGGCGGCACCGTCGGCTTGACGAACGACGGCGCGCCCGTGCTCGACTATCCGCTGAACGACCCGGTCTGGGATGGCGCACGCCGCGCCTTGCTGACGATGGCCGAGATCCAGTTCGCGGCCGGCGCGAGCGGCGTGCAGGTCGCGCACGAGCGGGCGCCGCGCTACGCCAGCTGGAACGAAGCGAAGGCGGGCATCGCCGCGCTGCCGTTCGCGCCCCAGCTGACGCGCGTCGTGTCGGCGCACGTGATGGGCGGCTGCGCGATGGCGGGCGAGGGACACGACGGCGTGACGGAGCCGGACGGCCGCTATCGCGGGCTCGCCAACGTCTCCGTGCACGACGGCTCGCTGTTCCCGACGTCGATCGGCGCCAATCCGCAGCTGTCGATCTACGGCATCACGGCGCGTCTCGCGAGCGACCTCGCGCAGGCGCTGACAGGGCGCCCGGCCGCGCGGCCGCAGGCCTGACATCATGAAGCCGGTCAGCGCACGCACCCTGTTGCGCCTCGTGCTGGCCGTGCAGGCCGTGGGCGCGCTGCTCGTCGCGTGGGCGCTGTGGCGGCGCGGGTTGCCCGCCTGGGCGGCGCTGCTGGCGGGTGCGGGCGTCGTGGCGCTCGTCCGCCTCGCCATCAACATGAACAATTTCGTCATGGCCGGATGGGCCGCGAGCGCGACGCCGCCCGCGTACCGCATCGGGCCCGGCGCGCGCCTCCGCATGCTGGCCGAGGAGTTCTGCGCCAGCATGCTCGTGACGTCGTGGCACGTGCCGCGCGGCCGGCCGCACATGACGGTGTACCGCGACAGCGACCGCGTGCCCGTGCTGCTCGTGCACGGTTACGGCTGCAACAGCGGCTACTGGGCGCATCTGGTGCCGCTGCTGGACCGTGAGCGCATCAGCCACGCGAGCATCGACCTGGAACCGGTCGCCGGCAGCATCGACGGCTACGCGCCGCTGATCGAGGCGCATGTGCGCGAGCTGTGCGCGGCGACCGGGGCCGCGCGCGTCGCCATCGTCGCGCACAGCATGGGCGGCCTCGCGGCGCGCGCGTGGATGCGCTCATACGGGAAGCCGGGGTACGGCAGCGCGCGCGTGGCGCGCCTCGTCACGCTCGGCACGCCGCACCACGGCACGGCGCTGGCGCGCTTCGGCCTCGGCGCGAACGCCGTTCAAATGCGCCGCGACAGCGCCTGGCTGCGCGACCTCGCCGCGGCCGAAGGGCCGGACGTGCGCGCGCGCATCGTCTCGCTGTACACGCACCACGACAACATCGTGGCCCCGCAGGATTCGTCCGTGCTGCCGGGCGCACGCAACATCGCGTTCGGCGGCATCGGCCACGTGGCGCTGGGCAGCAACCCCCGCGTGCTGGCCGAGGTGTTGCGCGCTTTGCGCGAACTGCACACCGAGCGGGCCTGAGGGAACGGCGGCGGTGGCCGCGCCGTCCCGTCGATGATATCCTTGGGGGTGAGTCCACCCACATTTGTTCCCATGCAACAAAAAGCTCCGCGCCGAACCCGCGAACGCATCCTCGAGTTGTCGCTGCGGCTGTTCAACGAATTCGGCGAACCGAACATCACGACGACCGTGATCGCCGACGAGATGAACATCTCGCCGGGGAACCTGTATTACCACTTCCGCAACAAGGACGACATCGTGAATTCGATCTTCGTCCAGTTCGAAGCGGAGATCGAGCGCATGCTGACCGTGCCGGCCGGCCGCCGCTCGAACATGGAAGACGTGTGGCTGTACTTGCACCTCATGTTCGAACTGATCTGGAAGTACCGGTTCTTCTACCGCGACCTGAACGACCTGCTGTCGCGCAACCGCAAGCTCGAATTGCACTTCAAGGCGATCCTCGCCCACAAGATCAAGGTCGCGCGCCAGCTGTGCGAAGACTTGCGCAGCGAAGGGTCGCTCGAAGCGGGCGACGCCCAGATCGGCGCGATGGCCACGAACATGGTCGTCGTCGCCACGTACTGGCTGTCGTACGAATACGTGCGCAACCCGCGCAAGTACAGCGAGCAGCAGGCCATCGCCGACGCGCTGGCGCGCGGCTGCTACCAGGTGCTGTCGATGCTCGGCCCCTATCTGCGCGGCGAAACCCTCGCGCTGTTCCAGCGATTGTCCGACGACTTCCTCGCCAAGCTGCCGCCTGAAGCCCGCCAGGACACACCGTAAAGAATCCATGAAATCCATCGCCGTCTACTGCGGCGCCTCACTGGGCGCCGATCCTGTCTATGCCGACGCCGCGCGCGGCCTCGCCCGCGCCCTCGTCGACCACAACATCGGCCTCGTCTACGGCGGCGGCAAGGTGGGCCTGATGGGCGTGATCGCCGACGAAGTGCTGCGCCTCGGCGGCGACGCCACCGGCGTGATCCCGAAGCAGCTCGTCGAGCGCGAAGTGGGCCACGCGGGCCTCACGCGGCTGTTCGTCGTGAAGGACATGCACGAACGGAAGGCGATGATGTCCGACCTGGCCGACGGCTTCATCGCCATGCCGGGCGGGATGGGCACCCTGGAAGAATTGTTCGAGATGGTCACGTGGGCCCAGTTGGGCATCCACGCGAAGCCCATCGGCCTGTTGAACGTCGCGGGCTTCTACGACGGCCTGGCGGCCTTCGTCGACCACCTCGTCGGCACGGGCTTCGTGCGTCCCGCGCACGCGGCACTGATGGTGCGCGACGCCGATCCGGACGCGCTGATCCGCCGCCTGCGCGAGGCCTAGACTTCAGGCCGCGCGTTCGACGCGGTTGCGGCCGGCGGCCTTCGCGTCGTACAAGGCCTTGTCGGCGCGGTTGATCGTGGCACTGAACGGCTCCGCGCCGAGGCGCGCGGCGACGCCGGCCGAGAAGCTCACGCGCAGGTCCGGGTCGACGCCGGGCACGACGAGGCCGGTCATGGCCGCCCGCAGCGACTCGATGAACGCCTGGGCATCGTCCAGCGCGACGGCCGGCAGCAGCACGAGGAATTCCTCGCCGCCCCAGCGCGCCAACGTGGCGCCGCGCGCGAGGCCCGCACGCAGGCGCACGGCGACGGCGCGCAAGACGGCGTCGCCGGCCGCGTGGCCGTGGCGGTCGTTGATCTGCTTGAAGAAGTCGATGTCGAGCAGCGCGACGCACGCGGGCCTGGGCGGCGCGCGCCTTTCCTCGTCGCCCAGCACCTCGTTCATGTGACGCCGGTTCGACACGCCCGTCAGTTCGTCCGTCGTGGCGAGCAGGCGGATCGTGTCCAGCGCCCCTTCCAGCGTTTCCCGCTTGGCCTTCAGGCGCGCGCGCAGCTTGTTCATTTCTCCCGTCAGGAAGGTCACGGTCAGCGAGCAGCCGGCCATGATGGCGAACGTGAGCGCTTCCACGCGGGGCGGATAGCGCAGCGGCTCGCGCAGCTGGTGCCACCACATCGTCGCGCCCATGCCGAGCAGGCCGCACAGTGCGAGGAGCAGGGTCTGGCGCGGGCGCAGCGCGAACGTGCAGAACACGACGACCACCATGAGACCCATCAGCGTGGCGCCGCGCAGCGGCCCCGTGATCGAATACGCCCACATATTGCAGGTGATGCCGAACAGGCCCTGCCACGCGGCCAGCGTGTGCGGCCGCAGGCACAGGCGCGCGCTCGCGCGCACGAGGAGGTAAAACGCCGATGAGCCCAGCGCCGCATACAGGCCGAGCCCCAGCTCGCGCGCGCCCGATTCGACGCCGATCAGTACCGCGAACACCGCATACAGCGCGGTGCTGGCGGCCCAGTAGCGGAGCATGCGGCGCAGTTTCGGATCGGTGCCGACGGCAAGATGGAAGACACGCGCGCGTAAGCCCATGAAGCGCCTTATCCCGGCACGGCTTCGGCATTGCCGAGCCGTCGTTGCTGGGCCTGGGCGCGCAGCATCTCCGTGATGCGCTCGGCCGGCACGGGTGGGCTGAACAGATAGCCCTGCATCTCGTCGCAGTCGTTCGCGCGCAGGAAGTCGCGCTGCTCGGCCGTCTCCACGCCCTCGGCGATCACGCGCAGGTGCAGCCGGTGGCCGAGCGAGATCACCGCGAGTGCGATGGCCTGATCGTCCTCGCTGACGGCGATGTCGCGCACGAACGACTTGTCGATCTTCAGCGTGGAGATGGGGAAGGACTTCAGCGCGGACAGGCTCGAATAGCCGGTGCCGAAATCGTCGATCGACAAGGTCACGCCCATCTCCTTCAGTTCGCGCATGCGGTCGACGGCCTGGTTCAGGTCGCGCATCAGCAGGCTTTCCGTCACTTCCAGTTCCAGCGAGGACGGGGGCAGGCCCGTGTCGCGCAGCGCGCCGGCGATGCGCTCGACGAGGCGCTTTTCCTCGAACTGGCGGGCCGACACGTTCACGGACACCGTCAGCGCATCCAGCCCGGCCGCGCGCCACACGCTGGCCTGGCGGCACGCCGTGCGCACGACCCACTCGCCGAGGCCCACGATGAGGCCCGATTCCTCCGCGAGGCCGATGAAGCGCATCGGCGGCACGGTGCCCTGTTCCGGATGGCGCCAGCGGATCAGCGCTTCCACGCCGAAGATGCGGCCCGTGCGCAGGTCCAGTTTCGGCTGGTACACCAGGTGGAAGCGGCCCGCGGGCGAGTACGCGGCCGGCACGGCGTCGGGGTCGTCCACGGCGTCGTTGGCCAGCGTGGCGTCGAGGGCGCGGCGCATCCCTTCCAGCAGCACGAGCTTTTCCTCGACGCTGGCGTTCATCTCGCGCGTGTAGAACTGGAAGTTGTTGCTGCCCAGTTCCTTGGCGCGGTACATGGCGGCATCCGCGTTCATCATGAGGGTCTTCGGGTCATCACCATCGCGAGGATACACGACGACGCCCATGCTGCAGCTGACGCGCACGGCCTGGTCGCCGATCTGCACGGGCTCCGTCACGGCCTGGCGGATCTTTTCCAGCACGGACGACAGGGTGAGCGGACACTCTCCCGCCTCCGGCAGCAGGATCACGAATTCGTCGCCGCCCAGGCGCCCGAGCGTGTCCGTGCGGCGCAGGCAGGCCTGCATGCGGCTGCCGACGACCTTCAGCAATTCGTCGCCCGCGTTGTGGCCGAGGCCATCGTTGACGAGCTTGAAGCCGTCCAGGTCGACGAAGGCGAGGGCGAGGTGGCCGCCGCTGCGCTGGGCGTTGCGCACGGCCTGCTCGAGGCGGTCGCGGATCAGGCTGCGGTTCGGCAGGCCGGTCAGTTCGTCGTGGTGGGCCATGTGGCGGATGCGTTCCTCGGCCAGCTTGCGCCCCGTGATGTCGCTCACCATGGCCACGGCGCCGCCTTCGACGGGCACGATCTGGCGCTGCAGCCAGCGGCCGGTGGCGGGGCCCGTGGCGGCCTGCCATTCCGCCTCCACGACGGCGCCGCTCGTGACGACCTGCACGAGCTGTTCGTACATGCCGTTCATGCGGTAGTACGGCAGCACGTCGCCCATCAGCCGGCCGCGCAGCGCATCCTTCGTGAATCCGGTGAACACCTCGGCGCGGCTGTTCGTCTCCTCGATGAGGAAGTCGGTGATCGCGTCGTCCGCGCCGGTCACGCTGCGCAGCACGAAGAAGGCGTCCAGGCTGGCTTCCGACGCGGCGGCATACGTTTCCTGAGCGCGGCGCTCGCGCCGGCGCGCCTTGGTCACCTGCCACGACCAGACGCTGATCAGCGCCACGGCGGCGATGAGCAGCGCGCTCGCGGCCCCGGCACCGGCGAGGTAGGTGCCGTAGTGCTGTTCGTAGCGCGCCATCTGTTCCCGGTCCGCCAGGCCGACGACGACCGTCAGCGGGAAACCGGCGAGACGGCGTGCGCCGGCGTAGCGCTCCTCGCCGTCGGGGGCGGTCGGCTGCGGCGTCACGGCTTCTTCCTTGATGCCGTCGAGCGCGATCGGCTGGCCCCACGAGACCTTGTCGCCGATGCGCACGGCGCGCGCGACGCCGTCGCTGCCGACGAGCGCCAGCAGCCCCAGTTCGCCGGCGCGCGAGCGCTCGTACGAGCTGGTGAAATAGGCGGGGTCCACTTCGACGATGGCCACGCCGGCGAAGCCGCCCGCGGCGTCGTCGATGCGCCGGGTGAAATGCAGGTGCGGCTCCGGCCGGACCGGGTCGCCGGCCGTCTGGCTGACGAATACCGCGTTGCCGCTGCCGTTGGCCTGCACGGCGAAATACGGCATGCGCGACACGTCCTGCTCCGGCGCCTGCGGATTGCTGTCGACGATGTGGCCGTCGCGGTCGGCGATGCTGATGCCGAACACGAGGCCCGGCGGCAGCAGGCCCTGCGTGCGCAGCGCGGGCAGGGCGGCGTGCGCGCCGTTCAGCTCCACCGCGTACTTGATCACCTTCAGCGTCTGGTCGATGGCGTTCAGGTTGCGAGCGACCTGGGCCTCGTACGTGTCGAGCTGCTCGCGCACGGAATCGTGCGCCGCCGCGACGGCCGCGCGCCGCTCGGTCTCGACGAAATGGAACGTGGCGGCCCAGATCGCGACGAACGGCAGCAGCGCGAACAGCGGCAGCGCGACATGGGTCTCGAGCGCGCGCGCGAGCCAGCGGGGACGGCGGCGGCGGGCGGACGTCATCACTGCACCACGAAGACGGGGCGCACGCTCGGGTCGAGCGCGCTCCGTTCGATATAGCCGATCGCTTCCGGATCGTCGGCCACCTTGCGCCGCACGGCCGCGCTGTCCGGCAGCTCGGCGGGCGGCTGGCCGCGTCCGGTGAACACGATCTTCGACCAGTGCGCCTTCACGAGCGCCGGCGTCTTGTTCGTCACGCGCGCATAGAATTCGTCGCGCACCGACGCGCCGAGGCGCAGGTCGTACGGCACGGCCTCGGCGCCGTCGGGGAAGCGCACGGCCTGGCCGAGGAAGATGGCGGCCACCTGGTCGGCGCGCAGCGTGGCGACCGGGTTGCGCGCCGAGACGATCACGACGAGATCGGCCGCGCACGCGGGCGCGCCGGCGAGCGCGCCGAGCAGCAGGACCGGTGCCAGCAGACGGGGATAACGACGCGCCGCCATGCTAGTACACGAAGTCGAGGGCGACGCTGGCCACGTGGCTCGTGCGCTCAGAAACGAAGCGCGGCGTCGGGTTGATGAACGTGCCGGTGGAGCCGTCGTGCGGCGTCACGCGGTCGACCTGCACCTTCAGCGCCATGTTCGTGCGCAGGTCCCAGCGCAGGCCGGCCGCGAACGACGTCTGCTGCGGGATGCGCATGAGCAGCGAATTCAGGCCGGCGTTCAGCGCGGTGGCCATCGGCGCCAGCGCGGGGGGCAGGGCGGCCGTGGGCAGGCCCGGGTCCAGCGTCGCGCCCACGGCCTGCACGCGCGCCCACGTCACGTACGGCGTGAGCGTGTTCCAGCGCCAGCCGGCGCTGACGTAGCCGGAGCGCGTGGCGCCGAGGAACGAATGGCTGATCGCGCGGTTCGCTTCCGCCATCACGAACCACGTGCCCGGGTCGTAGCTCGCGCCGACGTTCACGAGCGTCATGCGCTTGTGGTCCATCGCATAGCGCGCAGTGAGCGCCTGGCCGGCCGGGCCGAAGGCGTCGAACGCGTCGAACAGGTCCTGGCCGATGTTGCTCGTGATGTCGGCGCGCAGCACGTTGACGCGCACGCTGAGCGCGCCCCAATCGCTCGTATTCGAGGCGCCGACGCCGTGGCGTGCGTACAGGTGCAACGAGTCGACCAGCGGCACGGCGCTGTGGCCGTAGAACACCTGCGACGCGTTGCGCACGGGCCCCGCGCTCCAGCGCCACGTCGCGTCGACGCCGTCGCTGCTCGTGACGGGCATCACGTTGTAGCCTTCGACGGGCGGCCGCAGCCACGGGTACGCGTAGCCGACCTTGCGGTAGTCGGCAATCAGGAAGACGGGCAGCGCGATGCGGCCCGCGCGCAGCGCCAGCTCGGGCGTCGCCTGGTACTTGACGTTGGCCCACACGATGCGCGGACGGTAGCTGTTGTCGAGGCCTTGCTCGCTCACCACCTGCAGCACCGCGGACCAGCGCCGCGCCAAGGTCGTGTCGAGCTGCACGCCGAGGCGCGAATCGACGTCGGTGCTCCAGCTGCGCGTGGCGCCCGTGCCGTTGGCTTTCATCACGGACGACGTGTAGTCCGCCTCGCGTTCGCCGGCGTGCGCGACACCGATCGTGCCGAAGCCGGAAACGCGCCAGTCGGGCAGGCGCGCAGAGCCGGCGTCGGCGCGGGCCGTGCCGGCGCAGGCGAATCCGAACAGGGACAGGAACAGGGCAAGCGGTAAGCGTTGTTGCTGCATGGGCGTCGACGGATGGGGCGTCCGGACCGCGGATGGCGGAGCCGGGCGGCTGTGGATACACATCGGCCTGCGCGGGTCGGCAGGACAGGACTCGACTCTAATCCTTGCCAAGTGGAAAGTCGACAGCCTTTTGGCCGTCTCATATCATTGTTCTAATTTTTGTTGTGATATGGCAACGACGTAGGGATCACCCCCATAAGCGCCGTCCGTCCAGGTCCAGCTGGGTGAGGTATAGCCGGACGTCGAACTCGATCTGGTGGTAGTCCGGTTCCATCCAGCAGCACAGCTTGTAGAACGCCTTGTCGTGGTCTTTTTCCTTCAGGTGCGCCAGTTCGTGCACGGCGATCATGCGCAGGAACGCGGGGGGCGCGTCGCGGAACACGGTGCCGATGCGGATCTCGTGCTTGGCCTTCAGGCGGCCGCCCTGCACGCGCGAGATGGCGGTGTGCAGGCCCAGCGCGTGCTGGACGATGCCGATCTTGCTGTCGTACGCGACCTTGGACACGGGCTCGGCGTTGCGCAAATAGTCGTCTTTCAAATCCTGCACGTAGCCGTACAAGGCCTTGTCGGTGCGGACATCGTGCGCGTCGGGATAGCGCCGCAGCAGGTGGTCGGCGAGGCGGCCGTCGGCGATGAGGCGCTCGACTTGCGACAGCACGTGCGCGGGGTAGGCGCTCAGGTATTTCAGGTGGACAGAAGACATGAGGGCGGCACTGTAGCACGTCCGGATGTCGGTTGCAGCGGTGAATGCGGCGACGTGGACCGCGCCCGGCAGGGCGGCGCGGTCGGGATGCCCCGTTACGTCACTGCTCCTTGCCGCCCTGGCGGTTGCCCGCCTGGGTGCCGGGCTTCCCGGCGGCGGCGGCGCGGTTGGCCGATTGCCGGCTTTCCCCGCCTTTGCGGCCGATGTCGGCCATGTGGGCCCGGTTACGGCTGACCACTTCCCCGCCTTTCTGGCCCGCGCGGCGCGCTTCTTCCGAATCGAACTCGTGCGCCGTTCCCTTCTGGTGCGCGGCCTGGCCGCCCTTGCTGGCGATTTGACGCTGCTGGTTCTGGTCCATCGCAGCGAAACCGCGCTTGGCCGGCTGGCTTTTCTGCACGCTGCCGCCGGCGTCCGCGCCCTTGTTGCCGCCCTCCTTGCTTGTCGCCATATCGGTCTCCTTGTGCCTGAACAATCGAAGCGAGCGTCATGGATGCGCTCGTGCGTTTAGAGGCGCAAGGCGTGAAATGGTTCCGGCGGCGTGCGGCTGGCCTCAAGGCGCGTCCGCGACCTTCAGCACGAGCTTCCCGAAGTTCTTCCCTTCGAACAGCATCGTGAGGGCGTCGGGGAAGTGCTCGAAGCCGTCGACGACGTGTTCGCGGCTCTTGATCGACCCCGCCTGCAGCCAGGCGCCCAGACGCTGCACGGCTTCCGGATAGCGCGCCGCGTAGTCGAACACGACCATGCCTTCCATGCGCGCCCGGTTCACCAGCAGCGCCAGGTAGTTCGCGGGCCCGCGCACGGGCGTCGTGTTGTTGTACTGCGAGATGGCGCCGCAGATGACGATGCGCGCCTTCAGGTTGATGCGTGCCAGCACGGCGTCGAGGATGTCGCCGCCCACGTTGTCGAAATATACGTCCACGCCTTGCGGGCAATGTTCCTTGAGGCCAGCCGCGACGGGACCCGCCTTGTAGTCGATGCAGGCGTCGAAGCCCAGCTCCTCGACGACGTAGCGGCATTTGTCCGGCCCGCCCGCGATGCCCACGACGCGGCATCCCAGCTGCTTCGCCACCTGGCCCACCGTCATCCCGACGGCACCGGCGGCCGCGGACACGACGACCGTCTCGCCGGCCTTCGGCTGGCCGATGTCCGTGAGGCCGAAGTACGCCGTCATGCCGGGCATGCCCAGCACGTTCAGCCAGGCGGGCAGCGGGGCGAGCGTCGGGTCGATCTTCATCGCGGCGGCCGCCTTCGCGTCGACGGGCCCCGTCCAGTACTGCTGCACGCCGAAGATGCCGGCCAGATAATCGCCGACGGCCGCGTGCGGCGAGTTCGACGCCTCGACGATGCCCACGCCGCCGGCCCGCATCACTTCGCCGATGGCGACGGGGCGGATGTACGATTTGCCTTCGTTCATCCAGCCGCGCATCGCGGGGTCGAGCGACAGGTACAGCACGCGCACGCGCACCTCGCCATCCTTCAGGGGGGCGGAAGTTTCCTCGGTGAGTTGCCAGTCGGTGGCCTTCGGGAGGCCGACGGGGCGGGCGGCGAGGCGGAATTGCCGGTTCATGGTCATGCGTGTCTCCTCGTGTGATGTTCAAAAATGCCGGAATGGCAATCCATGCGACAATGGCCGGGATCAGTCAACCTCAACCATTCTGAAGTCTTTAGCAATGTATCCAGAATATATCCTGACCTTGTCCTGCCTGGACCACCGCGGTATCGTGCTGCGCGTGTCGGGCTTTCTTGCCGAACACGGCTGCAACATCATCGACTCGGCCCAGTTCGGCGATCCGGAATCGAAGCTGTTCTTCATGCGCGTGCACTTCGCGCTGGAAGACGATGCCATGTCCGATGAATTGCTGCGCGCCGGTTTCGGCTCGCTGTGCCAGGACTTGGGCGCGCAGGGCGCGCTGCACGACGCGAAACGCAAGCCGCGCGTGCTGATCATGGTCTCGAAGATCGGCCATTGCCTGAACGACCTGCTGTTCCGCTACCGCAGCGGCCTGCTGCCGGTGGAGATTCCCGCCATCGTGTCGAACCACATGGACTTCTATCAGCTCGCGGCCAGTTACAATATCCCATTCCACCACTTGCCGCTCGAGGCGGGTGCCAGCGAATCGGCCAAGCTCGCCCAGGAGGCGCGCATCATCGAACTGCTCGACACCCACCGCATCGACCTGGTCGTGCTGGCGCGCTACATGCAGATCCTGTCGCCGGGCCTGTGCGACGCCTTGAAGGGCAGGGCGATCAACATCCACCATTCGTTCCTGCCCAGCTTCAAGGGCGCGCGTCCGTATGCGCAGGCGCACAAGCGCGGCGTCAAGCTGATCGGCGCGACCGCGCACTTCGTCACGGGCGACCTGGACGAAGGCCCGATCATCGAGCAGGACGTCGAGCGCGTCGGCCACGCCATGAGCGTGGACCAGCTGACGGCCATCGGCCGCGACGTCGAGAGCGTCGTGCTGGCCCGCGCGGTCAAGTGGTTCGTGGAGCACCGTATCCTGCTGAACGGCGACAAGACCGTCGTGTTCAGCTGACCACTTAGACTGAAAGACTCGCTTCAAATGGCGCTGAAAGCTACGATTTACAAGGCAGACCTGAGCATTGCGGACATGGACCGCAACTACTACCAGGAGCACGCGCTCACGATCGCGCGGCATCCTTCCGAAACGGACGAGCGCGTGATGATCCGCCTGCTCGCCTTCGCCCTGCACGCCGACCCTCTGCTCACCTACGGCAAGGACTTGTTCGACGTCGAGGAGCCCGCCCTGTGGCTCAAGGACCTGACCGGGGCCATCGACCTCTGGATCGAGGTCGGCCAGCCCGACGAACGCCGCCTCATGAAGGCGGCCGGCCGCGCCGAACACGTGGTCGCGTACTGCTACAGCGCCACCAGCGGCATCTGGTTCAAGGGCCTGGCCAGCAAGCTCGAGCGCACGAGGAAGATCTCCATCATCAACATCCCGGCCGAGACGAGCGCCCAGCTCGAGCAGATGGCCCAGCGCTCCATGCAGCTGCAATGCACGATCCAGGATGGCCAAGTGTGGCTGACCGATGGCGAACGCACGGTGCAGGTCGAGCGCGAAATCCTGATGGCCGAGCGGTAATCTTGCCCGACCGGACAATTTGTCCAGGCCGCGGCGTGCGCCGCACCGTGCATACGCGGCTATAATCGGCGGATGCTGATTCGTCCGACAAGACGCTTGCGTTTCGTGTGGCTGGCACTGTTCGCCGTGCTGCTGAACGCGTTCGCGCCTACGGTGTCGCATGCGCTGGCCGCGAGCCGGCCGGCGCTTCCCGTCGACGTCTGCAGCGTCGACGGCGGCGCCCCGTTCGCCGCCGCGGCCGCGCTCCTGATGCAGGACGACCATGGCGCGATGCGCCTCGCGTGCGATTGCGGCTACTGCCTCGCCCACGCGGGCAGCCACGGCATGCCGCCGTCTCATCACCCTCTGCTCGTGCCCGCGCTCGGCGCCGAGCCCCGGCCTTTCCTGTTCCACCACGCGCCCCGTCCGCTCGCCGTCTGGCTCGCGGCCGTGCCCCGTGGACCGCCTGTCTTCGCCTGATCCCTCGTCGCTCCGATCATTCAATTTTTCAGGTGAAGTCATGTTCAGAAAATTTCTCGTGCTGGCTGCGGCCAGCCTCGTCACCACATCCGCCGCGTTCGCCCAGGTGACCGTCGCCGACCCGTGGATCCGCGCCACCGTTCCGGCCCAGAAGACGGCCGGCGCCTTCATGCAGTTGCGCTCGGCGAAGGCCACGCGCCTCGTCGACGTGCAAAGTCCCGTGGCCGGCCGCGCCGAAGTCCACCAGATGGCCATGGAAGGCCAGACCATGCGCATGCAGAAGGCCGACGGCATCGACCTGCCGGCCGGCCAGACCGTCAACCTCGGCGCGGGCGGCTACCACGTCATGCTGTTCGACCTGAAGCAGCAACTGAAGGAAGGCGAGCAGGTGCCGCTGACACTGACCTTCGTCGGGGCCGACAAGAAGCGCGAGGCCGTCACCGTGCAGGTGCCGGTCAAGCCGCTGACGTACACCGCCGCGCACTGACGGGAGCCATGATGAAAGCATTCTTCTGGATCGCCGCGCTGTGCGCGGCGCCGCTGGCGCACGCCCATATCACCGTCGCCCCGGCCAGCGCGCCGGCAGGCGCCTATCAAACCCTCGTGTTCAAGGTCGGCCACGGCTGCGACGGCAGCGCGACGACGGGCATCACCGTGCAGCTGCCGGACGGCGTGACGGCGAAGCCGATGCCCAAGCCCGGTTGGACCCTCGACCTCGCCGAAGGCAAGCTCGCGGCGCCGCTGCAGATGCACGGCAAGACGATCACGAGCGCCGTGCGCGCCATCACGTGGCGCGGCGGCCCGCTGCCGGACGCCTATTACGATGAATTCACGGTGCAGGCCAAGCTGCCCGATGCGCCGGGCCGCTATGTGTTCAAGGTGGGCCAGCAATGCGAAAAAGGCCGTACGGACTGGGCCGACGTCGCACCCGAATCGAAGACGCCCGCGCCGGTGCTGGAGGTGACGCCCGCCGCGATGCCGATGCACCACCACTGAGGTGCACATGCGACATCGACATCATCGCCTCGCGCTCGCCGCGCTGGCGTGCCTGGCTGCGCACGCGCGCGCCGGCGACGGGCCGGCGCAGCTTGACACCGTGATCGTGACGGGCGGCCGCCCGACGTCGCTGCCCGCGCAGATTCCGACGACGATCGAAGGCATCACCGGCAAGCAGGTCGAGGAACGGATCAACGCGTTCGACAGCGAGGACGCGCTGAAATACCTGCCCAGCCTGAACGTGCGCAAGCGCTATACGGGCGACTACGACCACGCCGTGCTCGCGAGCCGCGCGTCCGGCACGGGCAACAGCGCGCGCTCGCTCGTGTACGCGGACGGCATCCTCCTGTCGAACCTGCTGGGCAACGGCGCGTCGTACACGCCGCGCTGGGGCCTCGTCACGCCGGAGGAAATCGAGCGCGTGGACGTGCTGTACGGGCCGTTCGCGGCCGCGTATCCGGGCAACTCCGTGGGCGCCGTCGTCGACTTCCAGACGCGCATGCCGACCAGGCGCGAAGCCCACGTCAAGCTGTCCGGTTATGCGCAGGACTTCAAGCTGTACCGTACCGACGACCGCTACGCCGGCTGGCAGGGCAGCGCATCGCTGGGAGACCGCAGCGGCGCGTGGTCGTACTGGATCGACGTGTCGCGGCTGGACAGCGACGCGCAGCCCATCGCGTTCGCGAACAAGCTGCTGTCGGCCGGCGTGCCGGGCGACGCGGGTGTGCCCGTCACGGGCGCCGTTGCGGGGCGCAATCCGTCGAACAAGGACTGGTGGCTGATCGGCGCGACGAACCGGACGCACACGGTGCAGGATCACGCGAAATTCAAGCTCGCGTGGGATGTGACGCCGAAGCTGCGCGCCAGCTACACGTTCGGCTGGTGGCGCAACACGGCTGCGCGCACGTCCGAATCGTACCTGCGCGATGCGGCCGGCAACCCCGTCTACACGGCCAGCCGCGTGAACATCGACGGTCGCGCGTATGACGTCAAGGCCTCCGACCTCGCGCCCAGCCGCGCCACGCTGGAACACGCGATGCACGGGCTGTCGCTGAAACATCATGGCCGCGACACGTTCGACTGGGAGATCGCCGCCAGCGTCTACGACTACGCGCGCGATGTCGTGCGCACGCCGACGGTGCTCGTGCCCGATGCGGACACGAACGGCGCCGGGCAGGTCACGGACATGCACGGCAGCGGCTGGAACACGCTGGCGCTGAAGGGCATCTGGCGGCCCGATGCCGGGCTGTTGTCCGGGCACACGGTCGAATTCGGCCTGCAGTCGGACCACGCCAAGTTGCGCTCGCGCGTGTTCGCCAGCGCGGCGGACTGGCTGCATGCGGGCGACGGCCGGCAGGTCTCGGTCTTCAACGGCAACACGTGGCTGGAAAGCCTGTACGGGCAGGACAGCTGGCGCATCGGCGACGCGTGGCGCGCCACGTTGGGCGCCCGCGTCGAGCGATGGCGCGCGTATGGCGGCGAGCTGTCGAATGCCGTGCTCGCGGCGCCGCTGCCGTTCCCGGACCGCAGCGCGATGGCGTGGTCGCCGAAGGCCGCGCTGGCGTGGCGTGCGAGTCCGGCGTGGACGTTGAAGGCATCGACGGGGCGCGCCGTACGCAACCCGACGGCGGCCGAGCTGTTCCAGGGGAGCGTCGTCGACAATGCCATCGTCAACAGCGATCCGAACCTGAAGGCGGAGAAGTCGTGGACGAGCGAGCTGTCGGCCGAGACGCTGGGCGATGCAGGCTCGCTGCGCGTGACGGCCTTCCGCGAGACGACGCGCGACGCGCTGTACTCGCAGCCGCTGCTCGTTGCGGGCGGCGCGACGGTGAACACGGTGCAGAACGTGGGGCGCATCCGCACGAATGGCCTGGAGATGTCAACGCAGGCCGACGACGTGGGCATCAAGGGACTCGGGCTGACGGCAAGCGTCACGTATGCCGATTCCATCATCACGGAGAACGCGGGCTTTCCGGCCAGCGTAGGCAAATGGCAACCGCGCGTGCCGCGCTGGCGCGCGACCGTGCTCGCGACGTGGAAGGCGACCGACCGATGGACCGCGACGCTCGGTGGGCGCTACAGCGGGCGCCAGTACTCGACGCTGGACAACAGCGACCCGAATGGCAACGCGTACATGGGGGTGTCGGACTATCTGGTGTTCGATGCGCGGGTGCGGTATCGGTTCGATCGGCAGTGGAGTGCGGCGGTCGGCGTGGACAACCTCAATGACCGCACGTATTGGGCGTTTCATCCGTACACGCAGCGGACCGTGGTGGCCGAGGTGAGGTGGGACCTGTAACTTCCCTCGATGTAGGGTGGACGGCTGTACACGCGGCGCTGGCGTCCCGCGTCGCGCGCGCCGTCCACGCGTTCAACGGCCGCCGGCACGGCTGCGATATGCGCACCGCGCCTATCGCCGCGTGGACGGCGCGATCTGCGCGGCGGCTCGGCCGCATCGTGTGCAGCCGTCCACCCTACGGTCCGTGCACGCCGTCACGTACGCTCAACTGTCCACGCATGATCAGCGCGGCGATGCGCCCAGCCGGCGCACATTGCCCGACCCGACGACGGATCGGGTCACCTGCGGATCGCCGTAGTAGCTGACGTCGCCCGAACCGGCCACGGTCAGGCCGAGGCTGTCCTGTACCCACAACGTGGCGTCGCCGGAACCGGCCACCGTGACGGTGGCTTTCCCCGTGCGCACGTGCCCCAGGTCGACGGTGCCGGAGCCGCCGATGGACACGGACAGATTGTGCGCGGAACCGTCGTCCGCCTTCAGGTCGCCGCTGCCGCCGAGGGCGACGTTGACGGATTCGCCTTCGATGCGGCGCACCTTGATGGAGCCGGCGCCGCCGACGTCGAACCGGACGCGCCCGCCGCGCACGACGTCGGCATCGATATTGCCCGAGCCACCCAGCGCCAGGCGGTCGATGTCGCGCGCCTGCACGACGATCTTGATGTTACGAGTGCGCAGCTTCGCGTCGTGCTTCGCGCGGATCTTCAACGTGCCGTCCTCGACGACCGTCTCGATCAGCGGCAGCAGGTTGTCGTCCGCCTCGACCGTCACGCCTTCGCGGGCGCCGCCGCTCTTGATCTCGACGTTGCCCGACAGGGACAGCGCCACGCCGCTGAAATGCCCGACGTCGCGTGCCTGGCGCTGCACGTGGCCGTTGCCCTGCACCTGTTCGCTCTTGCCCCAGTTCCAGTCGCCGGCCTCCGCCTGCGGGGCGATGGCGACGCAGGCGAGGGCGCAGGCGGCGATCAGGAAACGGCGGGTGGTGGTGGCGGTCATGATGGTCTCCCGTGATGTGTCGGATGGTGTCGATGTGCACATCGTAAGCGGGAGGCGGCCGCCGCGGTACGCGTTTGCGACGGACCGCACGAAAGCCGGGGCGGAATGCACGCTGGCGGATTGAACCGCATGCATCCTGACCCCGTCACGGCTTCATTTCGGCAACGCGAACGGCGCGCCCGTGACGGCGAGGACAGCTTTGACCGTCTGTGCATGGCCCGGCTGGCCGCCGCCCAGATAGACTGTGTACGGTCCCGGTACGACCATGCGCGCCCCGGCCGCGTCGACCTGCGACAGCGCCCGTGCGTCGAGCGCCAGCGTGACCCGCGTGCGGTCGCCGGCCTTCAGGTGGACGCGGCGGAAGGCGGCGAGCGTCGGGTGCGCGGTGTCGCCCGGCTTGCCGACGTACAGCTGGACAACCTCGTCGCTGTCGCGCTTGCCCGTGTTCGCGACGTCGACGGTCACGTCGACGGGATTGCCCGCCGCGATCGAGGACGCCGCCAGCGCGGGCGTGCCGTAGCGGAACGTCGTGTACGACAGACCGTGGCCGAACGGGTACAGCACGGGGCCCTTGAAGTAGCGGTACGTGCGGCCGTCCATCCGGTAATCGCCGAACGGGGGCAGGCCGTCCAGAGAGCGGTAGAACGTGACGGGCAGGCGGCCGGCAGGGCTGTAGTCGCCGGCGATCAGGCCCGCGACGGCATGGCCGCCTTCGCCGCCCGGATACCACGCCTGGACGATCGCCGGCACGTGCTTGTCGGCCCAGTTGACGGCGAGCGCGCTGCCGCTCATCAGCACGAGCACGGTCGGCTTGCCGGCCCCGACGACGCGCTCCAGCAGGCGCTCCTGCGGCGCCGGGAGGTCCAGGCTCGTGCGGTCGCCGCCCAGGAAGCCGGGCACCTGCAGCTTCAGCTCCTCACCCTCCAGGTTGGCGGACAGCCCGGCCACGAACACGACGAGGTCCGCGCGCCGCGCCAGGTCGACGGCTTCGCGTCCGCCGTCGACGGGCGTGCTCCACACGAGCTTCTGGTCGCCGCGCGCGCCGCGCTGCACGGCCTCGATCCGGATCGGATAGGTGCGTCCGGCCTGCAACGTCGCCTTGCCCGCCGCGATCGACGGCGAGTCCGTGACGTCCCACGCATCCACGACGAGCTTGCCGTCGATCCAGATGCGGTAGCCCGCGTTGCTCAGGTAGCGCAGGCCGTAGTCGCCCGTGCGCGGCGCCTTCAGGTAGCCGGTCCAGCGCGCGGACGCGTTGTGGCCACCGTCCTGCCATGCGGCGCGGGCATTGCGTTCGACGCCGTCCTGCGCGTTGCCAGCCAGGGCGGGGCCGGCGAAATGCTCGGCCTTGAGGCCCGTCGTGCGGCATGCGGCGTCCACGCACAGGTTCGCATCCGGCACGGGCGGCTCGGCCGGTCCGACGAGGCCCGTGCCCGGCGCGTACAGCACTTTCGCGTCCGGGAAGCGGGCGCGGATGCCGGCCAGCACCGTCACCGGATGCGACGGCTGGCCGTTGTAGTTGCCGACCAGCGCATCCTCGCTGTCCGCGTTCGGGCCGATGACGGCGATGGTCTTCGGTGCTGTCTTCAACGGCAGCAGGCCGTCGTTCTTCAGCAGCACCATGGCCTCCTGCGCGGCCTTCAGCGCGACGGCGCGGTGGGCCGGCGTGTCGTTGTCGTCCGGCTTGATGGCGGCGTACGCGCGCGGCGGCTCCGTGTCGAGCAGGCCCAGGCGGATGCGGCCCGCGAACAGGCGCACGAGGGCGCGGTCGACGACCGCTTCCTTCAACTGCCCCTGGCGCACGGCGTTCACGATGGGCCCCGCCTCCGTCGTCATGTTGTTGCGGTAGTCGCCGCAGATCAGGTCCATGCCGGCCGTGAACGCGGCGGCCACGGCCTGCTCGGGCGTCTTCGTGTAGTGCAGGCTGTCGTCGCGGTAGATGTTGGCGGCCGCGCCGCAGTCCGACACGACGAAGCCCTTGAAACCCCAGGCGCGGCGCAGGTGTTGTTCCAGCAGATCGTCGCTGGCGCACGCGGGGACGCCGTCGACGGCGTTGTACGCGCACATGACGGACGCCACCTTGCCCTCCGTGACCGTCGCGCGGAACGCGGGCAGGTACGTGTCTTCGAGGTCGTGCGGGGACGGGTGCACGTCTTCGCGGTGGCGGTTCGATTCCGGCCCGCTGTGCACGGCGAAGTGTTTTGCCGTGGCGATGGTCTTGAACGTTGCGGGATCGTCGCCTTGGAGGCCGTGGATGAAGTTGACGGCGATGCGCGACGTCAGGTAGGGGTCTTCGCCGTACGTCTCCTGGCCGCGGCCCCAGCGTGGATCGCGGAAGATGTTGATGTTCGGCGACCACACGGTGAGGCCGCGATACCAGTCCGTGCCGCCGTCCGGCGAGCGGGTCGCCAGGTACTTGGCGCGGAATTCCGTCGCGATGACGTCGCCCACGTCGTGCATCAGCGCCTCGTCCCACGTGGCGGCCATGCCGACGGCTTGCGGGAACACGGTCGCGTAGCCCGCGCGCGCGACGCCGTGCAGGCCTTCGTTCCACCAGTTGTAGCGCGGGATCTTCAGCCGGGGGATCGCGGGCGCGTCGTTCCCCAGTTGGGCCGCCTTTTCCTCCAGGGTCATGCGCGCGACGAGCCCGGCGGCGCGCGTTTCCGGCGTCGGCGCCTGCTGGGCGCGTGCGGACGCCGCCGTCGCTGCGATTGCTGCGGCAAGAGCAAGCGGCACGAGCCGGGAGGGCGTACGTTGCAAAAGGGCGCGGCGGTGCGGCCGGCCGGCGGTCGGATGGTCGATCATCGTAGTCTCCTGTTATTCCGGCATGGTGCCGATGTTTTGGAAAATGCTAACACGAAAATGTATAGCGCTAACACTCCGCAGGAAAACGGGCTGATGTGGCGGCCAAGGCACGTTTCGAACCTTGGCTCTAGAAAAAATATCTTTCCAGTTGGAATTTTGACAGGATGCCGGTTTTATAATGAAGGATCGCTCAGCCGAGCTCTCGTTTCCCAATCGAAGCATGATGGAACACCACCAGTCCTCGCAGATTCCCATCCTGTCGTATATCGAAAACGAAGACCATCCGGTGTTCGGCACCCTGGTCGAGCAGATCCTGCACCTGCTGAATTCGAAGCTGGTGTTTTCGGACATCATCATTCACCAGAACAGTCCGCTGATGCTGCGCCAGCCGAAAGGCCTCGTCGCGGTGACGGATTCGCCGATCACGAAGGAAGAGCTGGAAGAGTTCTTCGACGTCATCGAGCCGAACTGGTCCGAGCGCATCGCCGACCGCGCGTTCGACCGCTCGATCGACCTGCACACGGCCCGCATCCGCGCGAACTGCTTCAGTTTCCAGGGCAAGAAGCGCCTCGGTTGCGTGATCCGCCGCTTCCCGAAGGAACCGCTGGCGCTGGACACGCTCGGCCTGCACGAGGACGAGCGCGAGTTCGCGCGCCTGACGAGCGGCCTCGTCCTGATCATCGGCGACACCTGCCAGGGCAAGTCGACGACGATCGCGTCGATGCTCGACGAAATCAACAAGCAGCGCTCGGGCCACATCATCACGATCGAAGACCCCGTCGAGACCCTGATCCCGCAGCGCAAGTGCATCATCACGCAGCGCGAGGTGGGCGTCGACGGCGACGTCGAAAGTTATTATCTCGGCGCGCTGGACGCGTTGCGCGAGCGGCCGGACGTCATCGTCATCGGCGAGATCCGCGACGCGCAGACCGCGCAGGAAGCGCTGGCGCTGGCCGAATCGGGCCCGCTCGTGCTGGCCACCCTGCACGCGCGCTCGACGGAGCTGGGTCTGCAGAAGATGCTCCGGCTGCTGGGCAATTCGGAAGCGCAAGGCCAGGCGCTCGCGCACGCGCTGCGCGGCGTGCTGTGTCAGGCGCTGCTGCCGTCGAAGCAGGGCAACCGCTACCACCTCGCGACGGAGTGTTTGACCATCAACCCGGCCGTCGCGGCGATGATCGAGGAGGGTGACCTGGGCGCCATCCGCGCGCACATGAACGCGGGACGCGGCCCCGGCTGCCACACGATGAACAGCGTGCTCGAAGCGCTGCTGGCCGCGCACGTGGTCGGCGTCGACGACGCGCGCGCCGCGACGACGGACCGCATCGGCTTCGCCGAGATGGTGTAACGCCGCGTCCGCCACGCCCCCGCGCCGTCACGCGTCGGGTCAGTGGATGTGCGCGGCGTCGTGATTGCGCTTGGCGACTTCGGCCCGGCGCTCTGCGCGTTCGTCGGCCAGTGCCGCCTTGTCATGCGCGCGTTCGGTGCGCTCGGCCGAGATCTCGCGGCGATCGTGGCGCACGTCGCGCGCGGCGATCTTCGCTTCATTGAGCTCGTGCCGGCGCGCGCGGTCCAGCTTGCGCGCGTCCTTCAGGTCGCCTTTGGCCACAAGGGCGTCTTCCACGCGCTGGTCGTGGCGCGCGTCCCGTTTTTCCATGGTGACCACATGCTTGTCGTGGGCGATGTCGCGCTTTTCGGCGGCAATGCTGGCGCTGTCGTGGTGAATGTCCCTGCGGTCGGCCCGGATGTCGTGCGTATCGTGCCGGATGGCCGCGTTGTCGGCCAGGACCTGATCGACGGCGCCGTTTTGCGCGAAGGCGGTTGCGCTGATGACGGACAACAGCCCTGCGGCCAATACGAATGCGGTTTTCATGGTGTCGTTCTCCTCGGTTGGTGGCGATGCTTCAGTGCATCGCTTGGGGAGATAACGGTTGGGCGGCGCGGCGGGACGACGGCGGATGATGTAATGATTGTAAGCAAAGGTTGCGGAACGATGGCTGGATCAACGGTGGATACGTGGATGCGGCGGCTCCTCAGCATATCAAATTGCTTGACGCAAAAAGTCACGGTCTGTCAGGACTTGGGCGTCAGAGCGAATATTGTCAAGAGTAAATAGCCGAACGGAAAATGGGCAGATAAAATTTAAATAGCTAATTCTTATGCAAGGAAATACTGATGGCCCGTCGGATGATTGTGATTCTCCTTGCTGCGTTCAGTCTGCTGGCCGATCCGGCCTGGGCGGTTGAGCGCGGCGCACTGTTCAAGGTCACAGGCCACGACCATACGATGTATCTGTTCGGCACCATCCACATGGGACTGCCCGAATTTTTCCCACTCGACGAGAGCGTTACCCGGGCCCTGGCCGCGTCCAGCACGCTGGCGCTGGAAATCGACCCGACCGAGCAGAGTGCGGAGCTGGCCGCCGCAGTCCAGCGCGTCGCGACAACCACGCCCGCCATCGTCGCCGCGATGCCGCCTGCGCTCGGGCCGCGCCTGACGCGCCATCTGGAGGCGGTGGGCGCGCCGGCCACGTTGCCGACCAAGCTCAAGCCCTGGATGCTGGTGATGACGCTGGCAGTGGTCGAATATGCCAAGCTCGGTTATCGACCGGACCTCGGCGTCGATGCGCACTTGGCCAAGCTGGCGCATGGCCAGAATATCAAGGTCATCGGCCTGGAGACGGTCGAGAGCCAACTCGACGTGTTCGACCACCTGTCCGCGGCCGATCAGTGGACGATATTGGATGAAACTCTCGAATCGATGGATTCAGGCGAATCGAAAGAGGACGTGCGGGCGCTGACCGACGGCTGGGCCAAGGCCGATCACGCCGCGCTCGACGCGCTGGCGCTCAAATTTGAAAACGACCAGCGACTGTCGTCGCAGATCATGCAGCGGCGCCTTCTGACCGAGCGCAACGGGCCGATGGCGGACAAACTCGACGGTCTGCTGACGCGTGAAAAGACGACGATGGCGGCAGTCGGACTCATGCATCTGATCGGCAAGGACAGCGTGCCGAATTTCTTGCGCGCGAAGGGGCTGAAGGTCGAGCGGGTGTACTGAAGGGGAAGGGGCAGCACGTATTTTCAGTCGCGTGTCGGACGCTGAGCGGAAGGCCTTTCCGCGCAGCGAAAGCGATAGTGTGCTCTCTCACGGCTGTCGACATGACTTCCAAGCTCTACGCATCGTTCGGTGTCGGGAATGTCGGCAATGGACTCGTATTCCTTCCCAAACAGTTGGACTGACACGTCCCAACTCATCGCGATTTCCTCGCCAAAGTCGCGCGCTGTCGAATTGCTGCTTGTAACACCGCTCATTTCAGAGTGAAAGATGTTTTGAGCGGTAGCACAGTTTTGCTCAAATTGTCCTTCAGTGAGACACGTACGGTCCATGTACCCGCGGGGTCGTCCGGGTCACCCGTGAACCCGATCACAGGGACAGCGAGATACGTAGCGTATGCGTCGCCCCGCAACTCGCCTTGATAACAAACCGCATTTTCTTGATGCGACGATACGCTGCCGTCCGGTCGTACGGCGTCCAGATCGCATGTCAAGTCGGCGCGGCCATCCACGCCCTTCTTCGGATTTGAAAAGAAAATCAGCACGAAAACTTGCTGGCCGCGTTCAACGGTCTTTGCTTCGTTGAAGTGCGGTACCGTATTTGCGGGCGTGTCCCATTTTTCGCGCCAGTCTGCATCGGGCGTAACGAGCAAGAAACCAGCGAGTCCATTGATCGAGCGGCGCGCTTCCGTTTCGGGCACCGGTTGGCCATGCACATCCCGCCAGGCGGCCTCTTGTGCGAGGGCTGAGGTACCGAGAGCCAGGCCGACGGCCAGTGCAAAGAAATATTTTAAAGTCATTTTTTTGTTCCAAGATAAAGCCAACATTCTCATGCCACCCCGTGGTCGTCGCATCGGCCGCTCCACGTCACCGCTTTTCCCGATCGATCACCTGCAGCAGCTTGAACGCCTCATGCTCGACCATGGGCTGCGCATCCGCCAGCTCCTTGCTCGCCCGCACATACGCCGGCCGCTTGCGCTCATTTTTCTCTTCGGCAGGCACGGCCGCCGTCATCCCGGGCATGATGATCTGCGCGCGGCTGTTGTACTTGTCGTGGATGACTTGCCGGCCGTACGGCGTGCGATAGAAACGGGTCATCTCGACGGCCGTGTCGGCCGAGATGAAATGCGCCAGTTGCGGCGCCAGGCGCTGGCAGACCTCGGAGGGTGGTGTCTTGTCGAGCTTGGCAAACACGGCCTTGCGCTGCGCCTCGGTCGGGTAGCGGCTGCGCGACGCGACGCCTCGTAACACCTTGTCGACTTCCATCGCGCCCAGCAGGTCCTGCACGGCCTTCACGTGCGCGGGCGTGGGGGCCGCGGTCATCGTGGCCGGCGCCGGCGTGGCGGCGAATGCGGGGAAGGCGGCGAGGAGCGACACGCCCAGCACGGCTTGGACGGCAAACTTCATGGGGTTTCCTTTCGAATGTGTATGGTTCAATCGTCGTCGTTCTCGTAGACCGCGACCTTGCGATCGCCCTTGTAGCGGCAGGCGTCGATCTGTTTCGATGCGGTCGACTGGCACCAGCCCATCCCGCGGCGCCGGCCTTCGTCGTCGATGCCGCCCGTGAAGACGATGGCGTCCGCAGCCGGCCATTGGAATTCGCCGTGGATCCATTTCCCGGTGATGGGGCCGGTGCCGTGCGCGGGCACGAAGGTGCCGGTGCCGTCGGCATTGCCTCGCGTGAACGTGGTCTCGAGGCGTCCTTCCTTCGTCACGAGGACGCCGGCGCCGTCGGGCACGGCGTCCTTGACGCCGCCGTCGTACGACACCATCTTGCTCGCCGCGGGGAACGTGACGTGCCCGCGGCCTTGCGCCATGCCGGCGACGAAGTCACCCTCGTAGGCGACACCCCGTTCGCACACCAGTCTGCCGTGGCCCGCGGGCAGGCCGTGGACGAATTCGCCTTCGTAATAGCTGCCGTCGGGGCGCGACCATTTGCCCTTGCCGTGCGGTTTGCCGTCTTCCACCGTGCCTTCGTAGACGGCACCGCTCTCGTAGCGCAAGCCCTTGCCGTCCGGCGTCGGCACGCTGTTCATGTCGACGACGATTTCCAGGTTTTCCATCACCAGGGCGTCGGCCGGATTCTCTCCCCGCGTGTCGAAGGCGACGGCGCTGCGCATGCTCTCGAGTGCCTTGTGCAATTGCTTGTCGCGCAGGTAGAGGTGCGCCAGCGCGCGGAAAGCCTTGGGCCGCGGCTCGTAGATGACCGCCGTGTCCAGGCCGGCGATGCCTTCCTCGGGCGGCTCGGTTTCCGGCAGCATCGTGTAGAGGTCGCCCAGGCCGTAGTAGGCGAGGGGCTGGCCGGGATCCAGCTGGATCGCGCGCCGGAACATCGTGCGCGCTTCCTGGGCCAGCGGCTCCCAGCCGGGCGCGCCCGTCTCGTATTTGGCGGCCGCGGCCCCGCGGTAGCCCTCGGCGCGCACGGCGAGCAGGCCCGCATCGTTCGGATACTGTTTCTGCAGCGCGGCCAGCCGGGCGCCCGGATCGTCGAGCAAGTTACGCCCCGCGGCGATCGTGTTGGCCTTCACGTCGTCCGGGTGCAGCTTGAGGTTCGTTTCGATCAGGTCTTTCGCAACGTTGCCGTCGAGTTTGCCGAAACGGGGAAGCACGTCGGCCAGGACGGCATACGTGGCCGAACGGTCGAGCTTGCTGACCTTGACGGCGACTTGCGGCAGGGCCAGGCCATCCTTGCCGGTGGAAAAGCCGCGTACCGTCACGCGGCGCTTGACGTAGGTGCGCAGGTCGTTGTCGAGCTCCGTGTACGACTTCCCGAAGGCGATGCGGACGGCCTGGTGCTGCGACAAGCCCATATTGTGCAGGCGCAGATAATGGGCCAGCTGGCGGCGCAGTTCGGGACTCGAATTGAAGTAATGGATGGCGTATTTCGCCCGCGCGTAGAAGCGCGCGACCTCCACGCTGCTGCCCCAGGTGTCGTCGAATGTCAGCTTGGGCGAGTTGAATAGCCATTTGGTGTCGAAGTTGGCGCGGTCCGTCTCGTCGAACAGCCAGGCCTCGCGCCCGCCGCCTTCCCCCGGACGGCCGAACCAGGCCATGCCGTCCTGGACGACGAGCGAGGACCAATATTCGGACATGCCTTCGTCATACCACGTCGGATACGACGTCGTCTCGGGCGAGTAATGCAGCAGGAAGTGGTGGTACTCGTGCAGGATGATCGCGCGCGAATCGTCGCTTTTGTCCGCCGACTTGGCGTAATTGTCGATCCGCGCCAGCGCCGCGTAGCCGTTGCGCGCCGATATGGTGAAGACACCGGCCCAGTCCTCGGGCAGGCCCAGCGTCGAGAAGCTGCTCTTGCCCATGGCGACGATCGTCAGCGGCGGCCCGTCCAGCGATTGCGCGCCCCGCACACGGTTCGAGATGTAGCGCAGGTTTTCCAGGTCGACGATCATCCTGCGCGCGACGTCTTCCGGCTGTTCCGTGACGACCCTGAAATTCGGGCTGTCGATTTCGATCCAGTTCTTGTCGATGAGGTCGGCGACGTTGCGCGCATGCGCTTGCGTCAGCGGGACCAGCATGCAGAGGATGGACAGGGGACGGGCAAGGCGGCGCCAGGGCAGCGCGGCGAAAGGATTGTTCATGGACCGGTCGATGTGTTGTGCGAACACGTGCGTTGCCGCACGGCAGCCGTCATTGTAGGCCCGGTCAATACGTTGAATTATCACCAATTATTGCAAGCGGCGCAGTCACTCTTCAGTGTTATGCGATTGCTGCATGATCGATATGTGAAATGACAATTGGACTGATGTCTAGCTCAGCCGCATACTCCGTCCTGTCTCCTCTATCTTCCTCCAAGAAAATAGATTCAGCCCGCCGAGTGCGGGCTTTTTTTTGGTTCTTCGCGGGGAACGGGGTAAGACGGGGTTGACGATCTGAGCAGGAGGT
>NZ_JANUGW010000024.1 GCF_024753285.1 Massilia pinisoli
ACCTGGCTCAAACTCGCCTTGGAAAGCCAGATCGCACCGCTGATCCAGTTTGCCAAACGTCTGAGCAAGTACCGGCGGGGCATCCTGGCTTCAGCCATCTATCCGATGAACTCGTCGGTCTTGGAAGGCGTCAACAACCGCATCAAGGTCATCAAACGCATGGCCTACGGCTTTCGGGACGCATCCTACTTCTTCCTAAAAATCAAGGATGCGTTCCCCGGCAAAGCGCGATGAACCTTTTTTTATTCCTCGCCGGGGTCCTTGAACAAGGCATCGAGCGGATTCGGCTTCTTCGGCACCTCGGCCCCGCCGAACAGCGCATCCAGCTCCGCCCGCTGGTTCGCCACGGCCGCGCGCCCGCGCTTGCCCGCGAACTCTTCCTCGATATTGTCCCGATAAAAACTCCAGGCCGCGCCCGACGTCGAGAACCGGCGCCAGACCTCGCTGCCGACGCCCGCATAATCGATCGCGCTGCCGTCGTCGAATTCCACGCGCAGGATGCGCTCGCGCGCGTCGTAGCCGATGGCGCGCAGCTTGCCTGCGTTGATGCGTTTCATGTCCATGGTGTCGTTTTCTCCTCTGCGATGCATGGATTATTGGGACATTCGCCTGATTCGGCAAGCCAAGACGGCGTGCGCAACCGTGCGCGGCTTGTTGCGTCCTCTCCTTTGTCCGTACGCTGGCTCGGCTGTATCGACCACGACGACAAAGGAGACCGACCGATGAAAACCTTCGCAAGATGGCTGAGTGCCCTTGTGCTCGCCCTTTCGTTCCTGCCCCTGACCGCATCCGCCACCGGCTATACACAGACCCGCTACCCGATCGTGCTCGTGCACGGCTTTCTCGGTTGGGACAGCATCGGCCCGTACGATTACTGGTTCGGCATCGCCGACGCCCTGCGCCGCGACGGGGCGCAAGTCTACGTCGCTCAGGTCACTGCATCCAACAGCACGGAAGTGCGCGGCGAGCAGCTGCTCACCTACGTCAAGCAGGTGCTGGCGGCGACGGGCGCGCCCAAGGTCAACCTGATCGGCCACAGCCACGGCGGCCCGACCGTGCGCTACGTCGCGTCGGTGGCCCCTAGCCTCGTCGCGTCCGTGACGAGCGTCGGCGGCGTCAACAAGGGATCCAAGGTGGCCGATGTCATCCGCGGCACCGTCGCGCCGGGCACGTTCTCGGAGGCGGTGCTGGGATCGATCGTCGACGGCGTCGCCGGCACCATCGCGTTCCTGTCCGGCGACAGCAGCACGCAGATGTCGACGGCGGCCCTCGATTCGATGACGACGGCAGGCGCCGCCAAATTCAATGCGGCGCATCCGGAAGGCGTGCCCGCCACGGCGTGCGGCGAAGGCGCGTACCAGGCGCGCGGCGTCTATTATTTTTCGTGGAGCGGCGCGCAGCCGTTCACGAACCTGTTCGACCCGCTCGACGGATCGCTCGGCCTGCTGTCGCTGGCTTTCCTCGGCGAGAAGAACGATGGCTTAGTGGGCAGCTGCTCCAGCCACCTGGGTCGCGTGATCCGCGACGACTACGCGATGAACCACCTGGACGAGGTGAACCAGGTCGCGGGCCTCGTCAATCTGTTCGAGACGAGCCCCGTCACCCTGTACCGCCAGCACGCGAACCGCCTGCGCGAGATGGGGCTGTGAAGGGACGCTCGATGCCACTCGTCGCCGCGACCGCGGCGGCGGCGTTGTTCCTCGCCGCGCTGGCGGGCCGCCATGCACCGCCGGTGGCGCCGCAGGTCGTGACGGTGGCGCCGCCCGCCACGCCGTTCGCGCCTTCGCTGCGGGGCACGCGGCCGGACGGCGCCGTGCGCGTGGCGCCGGACGACAGCGTCGTCGCGGACGCCCAGCTGATCGAGCTGTTCGACTACTACCTGAGCACCGTGGGCGAGAAATCGCCCGATGCCGTGCGCGCGGAGATCGAGCGGGAACTGGATCGGACGCTGCAGCCGCAAGCATCCGCCGCGGCCAAGCGCGTGCTCGCGCGCTACGTCGCGTACCGCCAGGCGATGGCGGGACTCGAAGCGGACCGTCGTCTGGTTGGCCCCGACGCGGCCGCGTTGAAGCGGCGCCTGGCGGCACTGCACGGACTGCGCGCGCAGTATTTCAGCCAGCGCGAAATGGCCGCCATCTTCGGCCGCGAAGAGGCCGCGAATGCGGATGCGCTGGCGCGCCTGGAAATCCGCGATGACCGCACGCTGACGCCGCAGCAGAAGCGGGACCGGCTGGCTGCGCTGGATGCCGGCTTGCCGGCGGACGTGCGTGCCGCGCGCGAGGCGCCGTTGAAGATCGTGCGGGTGCACGAGGAAGCGGAGCGGCTGCGCGCGAGCGGTGGTAGCGACGACGACGTGTTCCGCCTGCGCGCCGCGGCGTTCGGTGCCGACGCGGCCGTGCGCCTGGCCGACGTGGACCGCGAGGAGGCCGCGTGGAAGCGGCGTATCGATGCCTACCTCGCCGAGCGCCGCGGCCTGCACGACGAGGCTGCGGTGGCGGCGCTGCGCAGCCGCATGTTCAGTGCGGACGAGCAGCGGCGCTTGGCGGCATACGACCCGGCACCGCCCGAAACGGGCACCACTCCGCTGCAATGACGGAATCGTAGGGTGGGCATCCTGTGCCCACGCGTTACGTATGCGACTTGCGAACGTCCGCGTGGGCTCGGGGAGCCCACCCTACGTCAACCCGGCTAGCCGGAGGGGCGTGATGATGTCGCGGCTGATACAGGCCGATCACAACTTCTCGATCTGACCGCGCGCATACCCCGCACCCGCCCCGTTCGGCGCCAGTTCGAGATAGGTCTTGTACGCGGCCTTGGCCTTGTCGCCCGCACCCGCGCGCGCGTACGCGTCGCCCAGGTTCATGTACGCGATGGCGCGCGACGGGTCCATCTTGATCGCGTTCTCGAACCAGCGCGCGGCCTCCGCGAACTTGTCCTGCTTGTAGAACACGAAGCCGAGATTGTTAGCCGCCAGCGCGAAGTCCGGCCGCAGCTTCAGCGCTTCCGTGAACTGGGCTTCGGCCTGTGCGTACTGTTTTTCCTTGTACAGCTGCAGGCCGTGGTCGTTGGCGCGTTGCGCCTGCTGGCGGCTCGAGACCGGCACGGCGGCCGGTGCCTTGATCGTCTGCTCGCCGCCCTGCAAATCCTTCACGACGACGGGCGCCGACGGCGCCGACGCCTTCGCCTCGAGCTTCGTGTTGAGGGCGATGGCGTCGTTCGACAGCTGCGCCGTGCTCGTATTCAGGAACTCGCTTTCTTCCGGCAGCTCGAACACGAAGTCGCCGCCTTCCGAGCCGGGCAGGCTGCCGAAGGCCGGCGTCTGCTGCGACACGCTGGACACGGCCGGCGCCACGTACGCCGCCAGCTCGGTCGCCGTGATCAAGCCGTCGCCGTTCAAGTCGGCCTTGCCGCCGAGGCCTTGCAGCAGCGTCCACGTGAACACGGAATGGCCGTTCGGGCCGCCGTCGGACACCATCTGGTCCGTGCCGCCGGCCGTCAGCATCTGGCGGCCGAGCCGCTTCGCGTTATCGCGCAGGAAGGCCGCATTGGCGCCGCCGCGCGTGAGTCCGAGGCCGCTGTAGCACGCGTCCATCACGAACAGCACGTGCTTGGCGGGCAGGCTCTCCGCG
This sequence comes from Massilia pinisoli, assembly GCF_024753285.1. Classification (GTDB taxonomy): domain Bacteria; phylum Pseudomonadota; class Gammaproteobacteria; order Burkholderiales; family Burkholderiaceae_D; genus Telluria; species Telluria pinisoli. The sequence goes on from NZ_JANUGW010000024.1 coordinate 3,630, forward strand.
ATGTTCTGGATTTCCGTCATCGGGATCGCGTCGCTGGCGAGGTTCTCCGGATCGGCGTCGTACGGCACGATGTAGCCGAGGTCGCGGCCGGAACTCAGCTTGCGCGTCGCGCCGTGGCCCGCGAAGAACACGAACACGCGGTCGTTCGACTGCAGGCCTCCCGTGCCGCCGTGGCCCGCGAGGTCGTGGAAGGCAGCGAGGATGTTGCGGCGCGTGGCCTGCTCGTTCTTCAGGGTGATCACGTGGTCCGGCGCGAAGCCGAACTTCTGCACGAGCGTCTGGCCCACGCCTTCCGCGTCGCGCACGGCGTATTGCAGGTGCGGCCATTTCGGATAGCCGTCGACGCCGACGACGATCGCCCACGAACTCGCATACCCGGTCGCGGCCGCGCGCGCGACGGGTGCCGGCGCCGCGGCCGCGCCGCCGGCCACGCGGAACGTCGTGCCGTCCCAGCCGGCGAACTGGTAGCCCTCGGCGACGAGGCGGTCGAGGATCGCGGGCAGCGCCTTCACGGTGCGCTCGTGGATGTCGTGGAACAGGATGATGCCGCGACCCTCCTTGTCGACGGCGCGCAGCACGCGGTCGGCGATCGACGACGGCACCGGATCGGCCCAGTCGAGCGAGTCGATGTTCCACATGACGGACTTCAGGTGCGCGTCGGCCAGCAGGTGCATGCCTTCCTTGTTGCGCGCGCCGTAGGGAAAGCGGAACAGGCTCGATCGCTGCGGGTCGACGGCTTTCAGCAGCTTGTCGGTATCGAAGATCTCGGCTTTCAGGCTGTCGCCGCTTTCCTTCGACAGCTGCGCATGCGTGAGGCTGTGGTTGGCCAGCACGTAGCCGGCCGCCTTCAGCTTGCGGCTGACTTCCGCGCCCGCGTTGAGCTGCGCGGCGCCGTGCGCATCGAGCGTGCCGAGGTTGCGGCCGACTGTGAAGAACACGGCCGGCGCATCGTACTGCTTGAGGATCGCGGCGATTTCCTCGCTGTAGCGGCGGTGCGGACCGTCGTCGAACGTCAGCACGATCGTCTTCTTCGGCAGGCCCTTGCCGAAGATTTCGTCTTCGTCCTTTTGCGCAGCCTGGGCTTTGTCCGCGCCTTGCGCCGCCGGCGGTTCCGCCGGCTCGGGCTTGGCGGGGTAGGGCAGCACGACGCCGTAGTCCTTGAGGATGCGGTCGCGCTGGTACAGCGTTTTCAGGTAGGCGACGTAGCTTTCCCACTTCTCGCGCTTGAGCACGATCGCGCGCGACTCGAAGCGGCCGAACACGGCCTGGATCTCTTTCTCGTAAGTGCGCTCGATCTCGGCCAGCGCGTCGAGGTCTTCCGAGATCCGCTTGTGCAGCTTGATCGCAGGCAGCGACGAGTCCTTCGCCACGTGGTCCAGCAGCGACCGCATCAGCTCGCGGAAGGCGAGACGGTCCGCGTCGTACAGGCCTTCGTTCGTCTCGACGTAATCGAGCAGGCTGCCGATGGCCTCGAACCGACGCGGATTCTGCGAGCCGGCGAGAGTCGCGAGCGCGCCGTCGACCTTCGCGATGCGTTCCTGGTTCTCGTGGAACAACTGCTGCCCGACGCGGTTGACCTCTTCCTGGCCCTGCGCCGACAGGCCGGCTTCGTCCTGTGTGAGCACGATCATCTTGCGGTAGGCGGCCAGCATTTGCTGCATGTCGGCGGCAATGGCGACGGCTTCCGGGGACTGTGCCAGCGGCTGTTGCGCCTGGGGCGCCGGCCTGCGGTTGACGAGATAGGTGCCGCTGGCGGCACCGGCCGCGGCGACGGCGAAGATGACGAGATAGAGGGCTTTGCGTTTCACGGCGATATTGAAAAAGTTTTATCGCGGCAACAATACCATCACTTGGCTGTGGGGCGGCAAGGAAAATGGGATTCTTGTGGTGGCGCAAGCGGCAGGGCCGTCGGGCGCATGGGTTGAGCCGATCGATGCCGGCAGCATGACACTCTTGTACTGCCGAGAATCCTTGTTATAATAGGCGGCTTCGCGCGCATGGCCAGCCATGTGCTTGCGAAAACCCATCAGGAGAGATGGATGAGTGGTTTAAGTCGCACGCCTGGAAAGCGTGTATAGGTTCATAGCCTATCGGGGGTTCGAATCCCCCTCTCTCCGCCAAGAATCCACACAAAGCGGCCTTCGGACCGCTTTGTCGTTTCTACCTCCATCTCACTGCGCGACGTCCAGGTTAACGTTGGGCGCTTCCCCGAAAATTTCAGGCGCATACATCGCTTCGACGCGCGTCGCCGGAAACCGGAAACTACCCGCATTGTTCAGCCGCACCGTGTAGCTGAGGTCCCATTCCCCGGCCGTGACCCGGGCGTAATAGGCGCGATAACTGTCGCTGCCGCGCTCGACGTAGGTCGGCCGGGCCATCCACGGCACGCGGGCAGCGACGTCCTTCAATTGGGCCGTGAGGCTTTCGCCGCCCAGACCCTTGCCCAGGATGGTCGCGCCGGACGGAATCGGGTCGTCGATGGCGAGCCAGCCATTGTCGCCGTGCGACACGATATGCAAGGTCACGCGCATCACGTCGCCTTCGGACCAGCGGCCGGGCACGCGCTGTTGGACCGGTGCGATGGTCTTGCTGACGGCCAGGCCGTGCGCGATCGTGTGCTCCGTCCGCGTGGCAGCCTTGACCTGCACCGTCGCCCAAGGCGCGCCCGTTCCCTTGTGGTCGAGCGCCAGCGCGGCACCGGTGCCGTCCCCAGGTAAGGACAGCAGCGCAGGCGCCGGATCAGGCCAGGCGCGCGCCACGCTCTGCGTCCCCAAGGTCGCCGTCGACGTCCCGGTCACCGGCGCACCGTCCGACGCCAGCGCGAGCCGGCGCAGCGCAACCACGGCCCACGCGTTCGCCACGGTCGTGTTCCAGTGGCCGTTCGCCTGCACGTCGACGAGCGACAGGATCATGCGCGGCACGTCGTCCCGCCAGCGCGCGTCCGACTGCGCCCATTGCTGCACCAGCAGGGCAGTGCGGGCCGCGACCACGTCGCCGGTCCACATCATCCACCAGCGCTGCTGCGATCCGTCCCCGCGCCAGCGCAGGCGCGTACCCTGCAGGTCGTAGCGGTTGCGGAGGCTCGCGGCGGCGCTGTCCAGGCGCTCGCGGCGCAGCGCGTCGTCGGGGGTGGTCAGCACATAGCGCACCCAGTCCAGCAGGGCGATGGTGGGCAGGGCGTCGAGGTTCTTCGGCACGACCGCATCGGCCGCGCGCACGGTCGCGCCGAGGGCGGCCTGCAGCGCCAGGCGGCGGTCCAGCAAGCCCAGGTCGTACGGCCACTGGGCGAGATCGGGATGGGCCAGCACGTTGCGCAGGCCCGTTTCCATGCGGTCGCGCGCGTTGCCGGGGAGCGGCCAGCCGGTGGCCGCCGACATGTCGAGCAGGTAGGCGGTCAGGACGTCGCTGCCCGGCGTGTCGGGGAAATACTCGACCAGGCCGTTCGCGGCCAGGTGTTGCGGCAGCTTGTCCATCGCGGCATTCCACGCCTCGACGTCGCCGCTGACGACGGCCATCGACACCATCTGCTCCATGCACCGATACGGATACGCGGCCATCCACGCCTGCGCCCCCGCCACCGCGGCGGCGCCCGGGCTGCCGGTCCACTGCACGGTCACGCCGCCCAGGCCCGGCAGCGCATCGTGCGGCAGCGCGACGGGAACGCTGCGGGCGTGGTCGACCCGCACCAGCATGCTGTCGCGCACGGTGACGGGCATCCCCGTCACGCGCTGGGTGACGAGCAGCGCATCGCTCTCCTCGCCCCGGTCTGCGCGGGCTGCGATCCGCCAGTCGATGCGGTCGACGCCCGTCGGCACGCGGACGCGCCACGAGACGGACTGGCTCGCGCGCGCCGGCAGCGTGACCGCGCGCTCGAGCGGCGATGACGCGCCGGCCGATGCTTCCGCGCGGACGCGGACCGTCAGCGCGCGGTCGCTGTCGTTGCGCAGCGTGATCTTCTGATCCAGTTCGTCGCCACCGCGCACGACGGGCGGCAGGCCGGACAGCATTTGCAACTCCTTGCGCGTCCGGACGGTGGCCTTGCCGATGCCGTACGAGTCCGCGCCGTCCATCGCCAGCGCGACGATGCGCCAGCGCGTCAACGAATCCGGCAGCGGGATGGCGACGCGCGCGTGGCCGTCCTGGTCGAGCTGCACGTCGGCCTTCCACATGGCCAAGCTGGAAAAGTCGGCGCGCGGCGCGCCCATGCCGGGCAGCGCGCCCACGTCCTCGGCCACGACGAGGTCCTGGAGGGGACCGCGATTCCTGTCCATGGTGACGCCGACCGCGCGCTGTCCGGTGACCACGACCGGCTTCTCGCTCGCGGGCGGGGCCGGCGCGGGCGCCGCCGCTTCCGCCATCCCGCGGGATTCATTCGATGTCCGCGCGGCGTACCGTTGCAGCAGCGACTCGAGTTCCGGCCAGGCGCGCGCGATCGGTCCGAACGGGAAGGACCGCTGCAAGGTCAGGATGCTGTGCGCGTTCCCCATCACGATGTAGCGGTCGCGCCAGAAGCTGTCCATCAGCGCCCAGGTGTCGTTCGGCTTGAGCAGGTTCAGCGCGTCGTCCACGGCGACCAGCGTCACCCTCGCACCGGCCGCGCCGGCGCCGGCGTGGCGCACCCGCACGTCGGCCTGGACCGTGTCGCCGGGCCGCGCCGTCGCACGGTCCAGCGTCACTTCGACGTCCAGCTCGTGGCTGGCGCGGGCGAAATGCAGGTCGAGCGTGCCGTCGTGTTCCAGCTCGGCGTCCGGGTCGATGTCGTCCCGGACGCCGTCGGCCGCGCGCACGAACTGTGCGACCAGCCTCACGCCGGGCGCGAATTCGGGTTCGCTCGGCAGCATGATCTCCTCGTCCGCCGAGGTCACGGCCAGCACGTGGCTCGCGAGCACGCCTTCGCGCTCCACCGTCAGCAGCGCGGTCGCGGGCAGGAACGGCGGGCGCAGGCGCAGCTTCACGGGCTGGCCTGCCTCGGGTTCGTGCTCGTCCGCCAGCGCGATCGCCGACTCCTGGCTGCCCCACCGGAACAGGCCCGGGTGGACGAGGGCCGTGCCGCTCGATGCATCCGGCGCGGCAGCCCGGAACAGCCATTCGTTGGCCGTCCTGCCCGTCCAGGGGACCGTGCATTGTGCTTTGCCATGCTCGTCGGTGCGCGCCGTACAAGCGGGAATGCGCGCGCCCGGCTCTTCGCTCCAGTAGCCGCGCCAGTCGATGCCGCGAACGTAGTGAGCCCGCGCGGCATCCACCGTCACGACCTGGCCAGGCACCGGATGGTTGGCGGCGTCCACCACGATCACGGAAATGCTGGCGCTGTCGGCGACCGTGCCGCGCCGCACCGCCAGCCCGACCTTGCGCGCACGCGGCCACACGGCCACGTCCGCGGGTTGCACATTGGTCTCGCCGTTCGGATCGGCGAACTCCATCTCGGCATGCAGCGTGAGCGGCGTATCCAGCACCGGCACGTCGACCTTGGCGTGATAACGGCCGGCGAGGTCGAGCGTGGCGCGGCGTTCCGCGAAGGAAGGCGGGTCGATGGGCGGCCGGCTCATGTCGGCGAAGCCGTAGCCCGGTACCGGGTCGGCCGCGCCGGCCGTATACCTGCCGCGGACCACGACAGGCTGGTTCGCCGCCGAACCGCCGGCCAGGAACGCGAGGCTGCCCGCCAGGTCGACGGCTGGTGCCTTGCCCTCGCCGGTGACGTGCGCGTTCAGGCGTGCCTCGAACACGGGCAGGCGGAACGCTTCGACCTGAAAGGTGCCCCAGCCCACTTGCCGGCCGTCGTCGCCGAAGATCATGTAGTCGTAGGTGCCCAGCCGGGCGCCCGGCGGCACGCGCCACTGGTGCAGCGCGCTGCCGCGGGCGTCAAAGGCCAGCGGGGCCTCGTGCACCTTGGCACCGCTTGCATCGACGATCCTGAGCTTGCCCGTCTGCGCGTGCGGCACCGTGTAGCCGTTCGCGTCGGGCAGGCGTGCCACGGCCTGCATCGACAGCGTCTCGCCAGGGCTCAGCAGCGTGCGGTCGAGGATGGCGTGGACGATCTGGCGCGGCGCTTCCGTGTGTGGCAGGCCAGGGCGATGCTGCAGGACCGCGACGTCGGCGCCGTGGCGGGCGACGAACCACAGGCCGTCGCTGGCGTCGCCGCAGGTCGGCGGCGCCAGCGGCTGGGCTATCCGCAAGCGTCCCTGCGCGTCGGTCCGGCCGGAGAACAGGCGCGTACCGCGGCAATCGTGCACGTCGACGAGCGTGTCGGCCTGCGGGGCCGCGCTGTCGATGGCGGTCACCCAGACGAGCGATGGGTAGCGGTCGGACAGGCGCGCGTGGATGCGCAGATTCGTGAGCTGGACGAGGGCGAGGCGCGCGCTGTCGAGCTGCCGTGCGCCGTTGGGGCCCGGGTAGCGCGCCGCGAGCGCCTTGGCGTCGGCCGCCAGGCGGGCGCGGTAGCGCGGGCTGTCGACTTCGACGAGCCACGTGCCGTAGCCGGACAGGGTCACGGGCGCCAGCTCCAGCGCGCGGCCCGACGGGACGACCTGCTGGTCGACGTGCATGCTGGCGGCCCGTGCGCCGACCTCGTCGAGCAGGGCGGCCGAACGTGCGAACGCCGGTTGGTGCGGCGCGTTGGAGGTGGTCCGGAGCCCGTCCAGCGCCGCGCTGCGGTGCAGCGCGAGCAGGGCGGCGTTGCGGTCGCGGGCGCCGTCCAGGTGCCAGGCCCGCACACCGACCTTGGGCTCCGTGTTGCGCAGGGCGAGTGCCCAGCGGGCTTGCCGTCCGGGCTTCCACGGTATCACGCCCTGTTGCTGCGCCATGGCGGCGTACGCGGGCAAGTGGCTCACCACGAGCGGCGTTTTCTGCGGCGTTACTGTGCGGATGGTGCGGCCGGTCATGTCGGTCAGCGGTTTGTCGAGGACGGGTGCCAGCTGCTCGCCTTCCGCCATCAGGGCGTCGGTCTGGAACCGGTTCGCGTCGTACGCGTAGCCGGACGCGTGCTTGACCGGATAGCGCCGGCCGGCGCCGCCCACCAGCGCGATAGCGTCATCCGCCGGCAGTGTCATCTTTTCGGAAAATTCGAAGGTGACGGGTCCGCGGGGATCGCATCCCGGCGTACCGGCCATGACGGTGCATTCCACGGACACCGTCAGCGGCGGGCGCACGCGCAGGCGGAAGGTCTGGTCGAGCGAATGGGCCACGTCGTAGCGGGAGCGGATGTCCTTGCCCCACACCCAGGTAACGTCCGCGTCGTTCGGCCACGCCTGGCTGCCGCAGCGGGCGACCACCCAGTCCTGGCGGCTCTCCGCGCGCGGATTGGCCTTGCGGTAGCGGTCGATGACGTCCTGCGCCTGCGCGCCCGCCAGCACGCTGACCGGTTGCGCCGCGCCGTTCACGTTGCACGCCAGGTGGGCGAGCGACGCCGGGTCGACGGGGGCCGACGGGGCGAACATGGCCACCGGCTCTTCCAGAGCGAGGTTGGCCTTGAGCGGGGATTGGAAGAACCGGATGGCGGCCAGCGGCCCGCCGGTATCGAAGCGCCATGGCGCGGGCATCGCGACGGGCTGGCCCTTCAGGTCGGACACCGGCAGCGGACGCACGATGCAGGCCACGCCGTCCGGCAGCGCCCGGGCAAACTCGCCCACCCAGTTGCGGGCGTCGATCCAGTGGCCGACTGCCTTGAGGTCCGGGTCGCTGCAGGCCACGGTGGCGGCATCGCCGGCGCGATCATTGCCCAGCGCGGCCACGTCGTCGCTGAACCGGATCCGGACCTGGCGCACGTCGCGCTGCGTCTTGGCGGGGCCGACGTCGACGACGGTGGTGGCGGCCAGCGCCGGCACGCAGGCCAGCGTTGCGATCGCCAGGACGGCGTGCGCGAGGTGAGGGCGAAAACTGGGCATCGGGTCTCCGGTGTCGTGCAGGGCGGGTGGTTTTGGCGCGGCCGGCGCGGATTACAACTTGGTCGGATTGTTGATGACGTCCCAGATGGTCGGCGGCTTGCCCAGCGTTTGCTTGGTGGCCACCGGCGCGGCTGCGGCGCCCAGCGCGAAGCTGGCGAGGCCGCAAGCGACGGCGGCATGAAGGGAGAGTGTCGGTCGCATGGGAGGGCGCGTAGTGGGTATGCCGCCACTCTAGCAAAATGTTTGTGCGGAAAATGCACGAATTTCCACGGCAGCCGTCACCCCACGACGACGTCCACTGCGTCCAGCACCGTGCGATCCGCCACCGCGTCGATCGCCACGATCCGCCCGTCGCGCACCTCGACCCGCAGCACGAGCAATAAATTCTCCGGCACCACCGCGACCCCCAGCTCGCCGTCGAGCAGGGCCACCCACGCGGCGTGCGCCTGCCCCTTGAACGCCTCGGCCACGGCGCCGGCGCCGCGGATTTCCGCCAGCGACCCGAGCGTGACGGCCGCCGCATCCGCGCGGAACACGACGTTCGGGTCGAGCACCCGCAAGAGGCCCGTCATGTCGCCGCCGCGCGCCGCGACGAGGAACGATTCGATGAGCCACTGGCGATCGGCGACCGCATGGTCGACGTCGCCGTCGCGCACGCGCCGGCGCGCGCGGCTCGCGAGCTGCCGGGCCGCCTCGGGCGTCTTGTCGAGGATAGTCGCGATGTCTTCGAATGCCACGTCGAACAGGTCGTGCAGCACGAACGCGAGGCGTTCGGACGGCGTGAGGCGGTCGAGGACGACGAGCATCGCGAGGCCGATCGCGTCCACGCGCAACACTTCCTGCTCCGGCGTGTCGTCGGACGCGAGGTCGAAGTCGGGATCGATCGGTTCCTCGGCGCGCGCCGTGCGGGCGCGCAGCATGTCGAGGCAGATGCGCGCGACGACCGTCGTCAGCCAGCCGGGCAGGTTGGCCACGTCGTCCGTGTCGCTGCGGGCCAGGCGGAGCCACGCTTCCTGCACGGCGTCGTCGGCTTCGTGGGCGTTGCCGAGCATGCGCAGGGCGACGCTGCGCAAGTGCTTGCGGCTCGCTTCGAATCGTTCGGACAACGACAACGGTTCGCGCATTTGTCACATCTCCTCGATTGCAGTCGTCAACAGGATGACGCGCCGGCGGTCCGGCGCCCGACCTGGGAGATTAACATGCTAGCCCGTATGACCAACATCGCCGTCCTGCCAGGTCGCCGGGCAGTGGGCGTGACATTGTCGCATTCGTACTAGCCGGACGCCGCAGCCGTTGGCATGCTGCGCGTCTGCCGTTATGCTGGCAGGACCATGCAACCTCCACGCCCATCGCCATGCCGACCCACCACCGCGAACTCGCACCGCCGGACGCACTGAAAAGCGCGATCGCGTGCTTCTGGTACGACCGCAGGGATGCGGGCGCGGTGACGCAGCCGTTCGACGTGCTGCCCGACGGTTATGCGGAAATCGTGTTCCACGTCGGCGACGCGTGCGGCGTGGCCGGCGGGCGCATGCGGCGGCTGGCGTCGCCGGTCCTGATCGGGTTGTTGCGCCAGCCCGTCACGCTGGCCGTGCGCGGACGGCTGGACATCGTCGGCGTGCGCTGCCATCCGTGGGCCGTGGGCGGGCTGCTCGGCATGCCGGCTGCGACGACTGACCTGCGCGCGATCGGTCACCCCGTCGCCGCGCTGCAGCCCATGCTGGAACGATGCATCGAAGGCGACCGCATCGACGAGGCGCTCGCGCTCGTCGAACGCCACTTCGTGCGGGCCGGCCTCTGTGCGCCCGTCGACACGATGCTGGCCCGCGCCGGTGCGGCAATGCGCGAGGCGCACGGCACCTTGGCCGTCAGCGACGTCGCGGCGGCCGCGCATGCGACGGTGCGCACGCTGGAACGCAGGTTCAAGCAGTCGTCCGGCCACACCGTGAAGGAGGTGTCGGGCCTGATCCGCTTCGAAGGGGCGCGCAACGCACTGTGCCGCCGTCCGCACGACAGCATCGCGGACCTCGCGCAGACGCTGGGTTACGTGGACCAGTCGCACCTGGGCCGTGAATTCAGGCGCTACAGCGGCACGACGCCCGCCGCGTTCGCGCGCGCGCGGCCGCGCGGCGAATTTGGCGGGTTTGTACAAGCCTGACGGGGACGCACCCGGTAACGTTCCGATCGTCCATCACTTTCGATCGCGAACATGACTCACCTGAACCACCATCCCGGCCACGACGTGATCGTCGCCGGTGCGGGCCCCGTCGGCCTGTTCCTCGCCTGCGAGCTGGCCCTTGGCGGGTGCGCCGTGCTGGTCCTCGAACGGGACGCTCAGCCGGATGCGCCGCTGAAGCGCCTGCCGTTCGGCCTGCGCGGCCTGTCGTCGCCCACGATCCAGGCGCTGCACCGGCGCGGCCTGCTGGACGAACTCCACGCGCCGAAGACCCTCGCGCATCCGTTCGCCGGCACGACGGATGCGCACGTCCGGCGCCAGGCCGGACACTTCGCCGGCATCCCCTTTTATCGCGACGACGTCGACCCCGCGCAGTGGCCGTGGCATCTGCCGGACACGGTGCCCCCGCATCTGCTGGCCGAGATGGCGGAACTGGAAGCCGTGCTCGCGCGCCGCGCGCATGCGCTGGGTGTCGAGATCCGGCGCGGCGTCTCCGTCACGGACGTGCGCCAGACGGCGGACGACGTCACCGTGCACGCGGGCGCAGACGTCTTCACGGCGCGCTGGCTCGTCGGCTGCGACGGTGCCCGCAGCGTCGTGCGCAAGGCAGCCGGCTTCGCGTTCGCAGGCACGGAGCCCGAATTCACGGGCTATACACTCAATGTCGACCTCGCCGAGCCGCACTACATCGCGGTGGGCCGCACGATGACTGCGGCCGGCATGACGATCCAGTTCCAGCCGGGACACCTTGCACTCGGCGATTTCGACGGCGGCGCCGGCCACGATGCGGGAACGCCACTCACGCGCGAGCGCGTGCAGGCGGTGCTGCGCCGCGTCTCCGGCACCGACGCGACGGTCGCGGCGCTCCATCACGGCACCACGTGGACGGACCGCGCGCGCCAGGCGACGGCCTACCGCGACGGCAGGATCCTGCTGGCCGGAGACGCGGCGCACATCCATTCGCCGCTGGGCGGGCAGGGCCTGAATCTGGGCATTGGCGACGCGCTGAACCTGGGCTGGAAGCTCGCCGCGACCGTCCACGGCACGGCGCCCGACGCGCTGCTCGACAGCTACCACGCGGAGCGGCATCCGGTCGGGGCGCGGGTGCTGGACTGGTCGCGCGCCCAGGTCGCGCTCATGCGGCCGGAGCCGGCGGCCCGTGCGCTGAACGCCATCATGCGCGACCTGATCGCCACGCGCGACGGCGCCACGTACGTCGCAGGCCGAGTGTGGGGCATGCATGTGCATTACGATCTCGGCGGCGAGCATCCGCTGGCGGGCCGCAGCGTCCCCGACTACGTGTTCGACGACGGCACGACGGTGGCGGACGCGCTGCGCGGCGGCACGGCCCTGCTGCTCGACTTCACGGCCGACGCGGCACTGGCCGCCTGCGCCGGACGCTATGGCGCCCGGCTACGCCATGTGGCGGGCAGCGTGCGCGAGCGGCTCGGCGCGGATGCGCTGCTGGTGCGGCCCGACGGCATCGTCGCATGGGCGTGCGTTGGTCGTCCCGATCCGGCCGGGCTGGAACGGGCGGCGGCGCGCTGGCTCGGCGCCTGTCGAGCTTGGGATCATGCCGCAGCGCGGCATCAGCGGTAATCCGCGCGCGGTCCGCATCGGGCTACAATAAGCGCATGAAAAACTGGATCAATCGCCTGCGGGGCGGAGCCGACAACACGGCCGGGACGAAACCGGCCGTTCCCACGCCCGGCGCCGAGCCGGACGAACAAGTGGGCATGGCCGCCGAGATCGAGGCCACGTATTACCGCTGGCTGACGGCGTCCGCGGGCTATGCCGCGCCGGCCGCCGTCGAGAACGCGATCCTCGACGAGGTGCGCGGGCTCGCGCGCGACCCCGGAACGGCGGCCGAGCTGGTGCCGCGCGTGCCGGAAGTGATCCCGCAACTGCTGCGCAGCCTGCACGACGAGGCGTCGAACGCGGAACTGGCGCGCCAGGTCGCGCAGGACGTCGTGCTCGTGGCGGAAGTCATCCGCGAGGCGAACAGCGCGTATTACCGGCCAATGTCGCCCGTCAAGACGGTCGAGGCGGCCCTCATGATGCTGGGCCAGAACGGCTTGCGCATGCTGCTTGCGCGCGTCGCCTTCCGTCCCATCATCAAGCTGCAGTCGACGGGGTTCGCGCGCGTGGCCGCGCCGCTCGTCTGGAACCAGTCCGAGAAATGCGCGCTGGCCGCGAGCCTGATGGCACCGGGCCTGACGGCAGGCGCGTTCGAGGCCTATCTCGCGGGCCTGATGCAGAACCTGGGCCTCGTCGTCGGCTTCCGCCTGGCCGACCGCGTGTGCGAGGACGGCAAGGTGCCCGGTTCGAGCGACTTCGGCCTGCAATTGCTGGACGAGGGCCGCATGCTGTCGGCCGCCATCGCCCGCCACTGGGACTTTCCGGCGCCCGTCGCCGACGCCATCGCGCACGCGGGCGAGCCGGGCGAGGAAAACCTGGCGCAAGCCCTTGCGCTGGGCGACCGCATCGCCAAGCTGCGCCTGCTGATCGACGCCCACATCATCGGCGAGGACGACGACTTCGTCTCCGAAGGCCTCGACAACTTCCAACGCCGCTGCCTCGGCAAGCTGAGCAACGTCGAAAGCTGACCTGGCGCGCACCGTTGCGCCACACCTGTGTTGCCACGACCGTGTTTCCGTGTAATCATGATTTTCGGATAGGAAACTTTTTACCGGACGTGGAGGAGACACGATGATCCGCAAGACGAAAGTTGCATCCCTGATATTGGCTATGTCCGTGTTGCCCTGGTGCGGCGGCCACGCCGTCGCCGGCCCCCTGGACGAGGCGAAGGCGAAGGTCCACCTCGACGCCGTCGCCGCGGGCGACCTGGACGCGCTGATGCGCGACTATGCGGACGACGCCTACCTGGAGTGGGTCGGCGGCCCGCTCGACGGACGCTACCACGGCAAGGCCGCGATCCGCGCCGTCTGGCAGAAATTCATCGCGGCGAACGCCGGCAAGCCCCGTCCGGCCAGCTTCGGCAAGCTGACGGCGCTCGGCAATCCGCGCGGCACGTCGCTGCAGGCGAAGGCCGACTACGGCGGCGCCGTGCCGGTGAAAGTGTGGCACGTGCTGACCTACCGCGACGGCGACCTCACGACCGAGGTCTGGCAGATCGCGCCCACGCTGCAGATCGATCCGTGATGCCGTCGTTGTCCCGGGCGGCGCTGCTGCTGGCCGGCGCCGCCGCTGCCTCTGTCTCTGCGGCGCCCGTCGAGGTGCTCGTGCAGACGCCGGCCGGCGGCCCGGTGGCCGATGCCGCCGTGATCGTCGAGCCGCTCGCGGGCCCGGTCCCGCGCGCGCGCGCCGGCGCGCATGCCGCCATCGAGCAGCGGGGCCGCGAATTCCTGCCGTGGATGACGGTCGTGCAGACCGGGACCAGCGTCGACTTTCCCAACAACGACACGATCCGCCACCACGTCTATTCGTTCTCGGAACCGAAGCGTTTCGAGATCAAGCTGTATGCCGGCAAGCCGGGCAAGCCCGTCGTGTTCGACAAGCCGGGCCAGGTCGACATCGGCTGCAACATCCACGACTGGATGGAGGCGCACGTGCTCGTCGTCGACACGCCGTACTTCGCCCGCACGGGCGCGGACGGCCGCGCCACCGTCGCGGGCGTGCCCGCAGGCCGCTACCGCCTGCGCCTGTGGCATCCGCGCCAGAAGGTGCAGGTCGCGCCGGACGAGATCGACGTGGACGACGCGCCCGTGCGCCTGACGCTCGCGCTGGATGCGAAACCGCGCGAGCCCAAGCCGCATACCGAGGACGACCCGGACCGCTACTGACATGTCATCGAGATCGCTGCGGCACAGGATCGCCATCGTCTTCGTCGGCCTGCTCGTGCTGGTCATGGGCTTCGTGCTCGCGCTCGTCCACAGCAGCAGCGCGCGCATCGTCGAACGCGAGACGCAACGCGAGCTGGCCGTCGGCGCCAAGGTGTTCCAGCGCCTGCTCGAACAGAACCAGCGCCAGCTGGAGACGGCGGCCACCGTGCTGTCGGCCGACTTCGCGTTCCGCGAGGCCATCGCCACGCAGGACCAGCCGACCGTGCGCTCCGTGATCCGCAACCACGGCCAGCGCATCCACGCGCAGGTCATGATGGTCACTGGCATCGACGGCAAGATGATCGCGACGACGCAGCGCGCGGCGGCGGCCGGCGATCCGTTCCCGTTCCCCGACCTGCTGGCGGCCGCCGAGGCGGCGGGGCGCAGCGCGGGCTTCCGCCAGATGAAGAACGGCCAGCTGTACCAGGTGGTGCTCGTGCCGATCATGGCGCCCACGCGCATCGCCTGGGTCGCGATGGGCTTCCACGTGGACGACCAGTGGGCGCGCGACATGGCGGACGTGACGGGCCTCGGCGTGCACATCGTGCGTGCGGGGACGCCTGGCCTGCTCGCATCGTCCGCGCCGCCCGCGCAACGGGCCGCGCTCGAGGGCGGCGCGCGCTACGCGCACGTGGACGTGCCGCTGGACGGCGGCCTGCAGGCCGTGCTGCAGCTTCCGGTCGCGCAGGTACAGGCGCCGTTCGAGCAGCTGCAGGGGCGCCTGCTGGGGGTGATCGGCGCGGCGGTGCTCGTGTTCGCGCTGGGCAGCGTGATGCTGGCCGGGCGCATCGTGCGGCCGCTGAACGAATTGTCCGCGGCCGCGCGCCGCATCGCGCTGGGCGATTATGCGCAGCCGCTGCCGCCCGCAAAGGGCGACGAGATCGGCCAGCTGGCCGCCAGTTTCGAACAGATGCGCACGGGGATCGCGAGCCGCGAGGAGCGCATCGGCCGGCAGGCCTATGTCGACGAACTGACCGACCTGCCGAACCGCACGCGCTTCCTGGAAGCGTTCGGCCGCCTGACGCCGGGCGGCGGCGGCGCCGTCATGGTGGTGAACGTCGACCGCTTCGCCCTCATCAACAACGCGCTGGGCCACCTCGTCGGCGACCGCCTGCTGCGCGCCGTCGCGGGCCAGCTCGCGCCCCTGGTGCCGCCCGGCGGCATGCTGGCGCGCCTGTGGGGCGACCAGTTCGCGTTCCTGCTGGAGCGCGCGGACGCCGACGCGGCGCGCGCCTTCGCCGACGCCGTCCTCAATGCGCTGCGCGACCCCGTCACCCTGGACGGCCAGCGCCTCGACATCGAAGCGGGTGTCGGCATCGCGCTGTATCCGGACGATGGCCTTGACCCGAGCACGCTGCTGCGCCGCGCGGAACTGGCGCTGGCCGCGGCCAAGCGGCGCCATTCCGGCGTCGCGTTCGCGTCCGAGACGGGCGCCGAGCCCGCGCACGAACAGCTGTCCCTCATCGGCGACATGCGGCGCGCACTGGCGGCCGGCGAATTCACGCTCGCGTACCAGCCCAAGCTGGCGCTCGGTACCGGCCGCGTCGTGGCGGTGGAAGCGCTGGTGCGCTGGCAGCACCCGGAGCGCGGCAGCATCGCGCCGGCGCGCTTCATCCCGTTCGCCGAGCAGACGGGCTTCATCCGCGAGATCACGCCGTGGGTGCTCGACACCGCCGTGCGCCAGGCCGCCGTGTGGCATGCGGCGGGGCTGGACATCGCGGTGTCGGCGAACCTGTCGACACTGGACCTGCTCGACCCGCACCTGGGCCGGCGCGTGCGCGGCCTGCTGGAGCGCCACGGCGTGCCGGCGCGCCGCCTGTGCCTGGAAATCACGGAGAGCGCGCTGATGGACGATCCCGCCCTGGCGCAGGCACACCTGGATGAGCTGGCGGGCCTCGGCATCAAGCTATCGATCGACGATTACGGCGTCGGCCAGGCGTCGCTGGCCTACCTGAAAAGCCTGCCCGTCGACGAATTGAAGCTCGACCGCAGCTTCATCACGGCCATCACGGAATCGCCGCGCAACGCCGCGATCGTCGAGTCGACCATCATGCTCAGTCACGCGCTGGGCCTCACCGTCGTCGCGGAAGGCGTGGAGACGCAGGCCGAGCTGCATTGGCTGCGCGCGCACGGCTGCGACATTGCACAGGGCTACGTCATCGGGCGGCCGATGACGGCGGCGCAGCTGCAGGACTGGCTGGCCGCGTTCGTGCCCGACATGACCGTCTGACGCGGGTTCAGTCGCCGACCGTGGCGCCGGACGGCGGCGCCTCGACGAAGGCGGCGACGGCGCCCACGACTTCGCCCGCCTCGTCGCGCACGGGCACGGCGTTGATCACGACGTGCATCCGCTCGTCGTCCGAGAAGCGCACCGTCAACGCCTCGCCGCGCACTTCCTCGCCGGTGGCGGCGGCGCGCTGCAGCGGCAGTTCGTCGAGGCCCAGCAAGGTGCTGCCGGCATACACGGCGAACGCGCGGCCGCCGCGGATGTCCGGCCGCGGGCAATCGCCGCCGTGCAGCCGCAGCAGCCGTTCGGCGGCCGGGTTGGCCTTGATGCGCCGGCATTCGCGGTCGCTGGCGACGAACAGGGCGGATGGTGCGGCCTGCATGACGCCTTCCAGCTCGCTCGTGCGGCGCTGCTCGCGCCGCTGGCTGTCCTGCAGCGCGCCCGCCAGGCGCCGTTGTTCCGTGATCTCCTCGACGACGACCGTCACGCCCAGCAGCGTGTCGTCGCGGTCGTACACGGGATGCAGGCTCTCGCGCCAGACGCGGCGCACGTGCGGCTGGGCCGGCGTCGCGCCTTCGAACACGGAGCCGACGATCGGCCGTCCCGTCGCCATCACCTGGCGCAGGCGCACCTCGGCGGCAGGCGCGATTTCGGGGATGACGTCGTGGATCGACTTGCCGATGTGGTCCTCGACGGGCAGGCCGTTGATGTCGGCCAGCAGGCGGTTCAGGCGCACGTAGCGCAGGTCGAGGTCCAGCAGGGCCAGGCCGACCGGGACGTGGTTGAACGCGGCCTCGAGGGTCAGCGCCATGCGGCGCACGTCGCGGCCGTCGCGCTCGGCGTCCGCCAGGCGTTGCTGCTGTCGGCCCAGGAGAATGGCGATGACGGCCGCGAGGGGCATCAACAGCAACAAAAGCTCTGCACTTGCGACGGGCACGACTCTCCTCCGAAGACGACCTTTTGCCGGGTGAATTTAACAATGCCAGGTCGACGATTCGCCAACATATCATTACATCGGCGAACTGCTCAATATCTGCATGTCAAACTGCGGCCGCGACCGAGGGAAGCGACGATGTTTGCGCACTCACTTGCGGCCGTATCACGTTATTAAGGTCACTGCCCCTCGGTTGCCAAGGGCGTGTATGCGACAGTAATTTTACGTATATCAAAGATTTGTCGAATCAATAATAATCTGCTGCCGGGCAGGTCAAAAAAAGAGGAGACCCATGTCATTCGTAATCGTTCTCGCCGCGCTGGCGTTCCTGATGTTCGCCGCCTACCGCGGCTACAGCGTCATCCTGTTCGCACCGATCGCCGCGCTGGGCGCCGTGCTGCTCACGGCACCGGACGCCGTCGCTCCGGTCTTTTCCGGCATCTTCATGGAGAAGATGGTCGGCTTCGTCAAGCTGTACTTCCCCGTGTTCATGCTGGGCGCCGTGTTCGGCAAGGTGATTGAGCTGTCCGGCTTTTCGGAATCGATCGTCAATGCCGCCATCCGCTACATCGGCCGCTCGCGCGCGAACGCCGTGATCGTCGCCGTGTGCGCGCTGCTGACGTATGGCGGCGTGTCGCTGTTCGTCGTCGTGTTCGCCGTGTACCCGTTCGCGGCCGAGCTCTACCGCCAGAGCAATATCCCGAAACGCCTGATGCCGGGCGCGATCGCGCTGGGCGCGTTCTCGTTCACGATGGATTCGCTGCCGGGCACCCCGCAGATCCAGAACATCATCCCGACCACGTTCTTCAAGACGACGTCGTGGGCGGCACCGGTGCTGGGCACCGCCGGTTCGCTGTTCATCGTCGTCGTCGGCCTGTCGTACCTCGAATGGCGCCGCCGTGCGGCCGTGGCGCGCGGCGAGGGCTACGGCACGTCGCTCGTCAACGAGCCGGAACGCATTGCCGCCACGTCGCTGCCGCATCCGGCGCTGGCGCTGCTGCCGCTCGTCGTCGTGGGCGTGGCGAACTTCATCCTCACGCGCATGATCCCGCAGTGGTACGGCGATTCGTTCACGGTGCCGGCCGAGATCCTGCCTGGTGTGCACACGCCGGTCACGGCCACCATCAAGACCGTCGTCGCGATCTGGTCGGTGGAGGCGGCGCTGCTGCTGGGGATCGTCGTCGTGATCGTGACGGCGTTCCGGCGCGTCAGCAGTCGCTTCGCGGACGGCTCGAAGGCGGCCGTCGGCGGCGCACTGCTGGCCGCGATGAACACGGCGTCGGAGTATGGCTTCGGCGGCGTGATCGCGGCGCTGCCGGGCTTCATCGTCGTGAGCGATGCGCTCAAAAGCATCCCGAACCCGCTCGTCAACGCGGCCGTGTCGGTGAGTTCGCTGGCCGGCATCACGGGCTCCGCGTCGGGGGGCATGAGCATCGCACTGGCCGCAATGTCCGACCTGTTCATCAAGGGCGCGCAGGCCGCGCAGATTCCGCTGGAAGTGCTGCACCGCGTCGTGTCGATGGCCAGCGGCGGCATGGACACGTTGCCGCACAACGGCGCCGTCATCACACTGCTCGCGGTGACGGGTCTCACGCACAAGGAATCGTACCGCGAGATCTTCGCCGTCACCGTCATCAAGACCCTGGCCGTGTTCTTCGTGATCGGGTTTTACTACGTCACGGGTCTCGTGTGACGATGTACGCGGTGTCCTGCATCACGTAGCGGGCAAAGACGAAATCGCGGATCGCGGCCACGCGGCCGTCGGTGAAGTCCAGAACGACGATATAGTCCGTCGCATCGGCGCCGCCATTCTGGCGGACCAGCACCGCCGGCCGTCCTTCCACGATGCCCGCCCACGCCGTCCAGCCGGGCACCTGGCCGTAGCGCGTGAAGTAGTCGTCGACGGCGGCGCCCTGCAGCCGCAGCCGGTTCACGAGGTCGAGCCGCACGTCGGCGGCCAGCATCTCGCGCAGCGCATCGAAGTCGCGCGCGTTGAACAGGTCGACATAGCGGTGCAGCAGGCTGCGTTCGGCATCCGGCAGGACGACGTCCGGGGCCGGACGGTCCCCCAGCTCGCGCAGATGGGCGCGCCCGCGCTGCAGCGCCGATTTCACGGCGGGCACCGTGGTCTCCAGGATCGCGCCGATCTCCTCGGCCGAATAATCCAGTACGTCGAACAGGATCACGACGCTGCGTTGCGACGGCGGGAGGTGCATGAACGCGGGCAGGCTGGCGGCCGCCGCGTCGCGCCGCGCGCGCTCGTCGACCGGGTCGGCGACGAGGTCGATGTCGTCGCCGTCGCGCGCGTCGGGCGTGCGCACGCGGCGTCGCAACAGGTCGAGCGCCAGGTTGTGCGCGATGCGGAACAGCCAGCCTTCCGGATTGTCGATGGGACCCGTGCGCACGGACGATTCCAGCGCGCGCACGAGCGCATCCTGCACGACGTCCTCGCCGTCGAGCACCGATCCGACCATGCGCGCGCAATAGCGATGCAGCCGGGGCCGCAGGCGTTCCAGGTCGAGTGCGAGAACCGGGGAAGACGGTGTGCTCATGGGGTTATGCGGCAACTGCGCCGGCGAAGGTGGCTGCGACGTCGCAGACGATGGATTCCATCTGCGCGAGCGCCCGTACGCGTTCGGCGTAGGCGGGCATCGCCGGATGCTCGCGCATCGCGGCGATGGCGTCCGCGCTGCGCCACTGGCCATAGACCACGACGCGGCGGTCGTCGCGCGCCAGGTGCAGTGACGAGCCGATGAAGCCGGGGACCTTCGAGATCCACTCGTCCGTGCCTGCCTTCAGCAAGGCCACGAGGCGGTCGCGGTCTTCGGGCGCGGCAGTGAAGACGTTGATCAGGGCCGTGTGGTCGGCGTTGGGGGCTATGTGCTGTGTCATAGTGTCGTCTCCGTTCGAAATGGGCGGACGGTGTGTCCGCCCCATTGCATAGACGACGGCGCGCGGCAAAACGAATCGGTCCGCCGAAAATATTATGTCGCGGCGACGCCGGCGCCATGGATCAGCAGGGCGTGACGACCCGCACGACCGTCTCGCAATAGTCGCGAAAGCCCATGCGCAGGTACAGGTCGTGTGCGCGCGCGTTCGCGCTCATCACGTGCAGGAACGGCGTCTCGCCGCGCGCCAGCTGGCGCAGGATGAGCTTTTCCATCAGGCGTTTCGCGTGGCCGCGGCCCTGGTGATCGGGATGCGTGCACACGCCGCTGATCTCGCGCAGGCCGCTTGCCGCCATGCGCTCGCCGGCCATCGCGACGAGGCGGCCGTCGTCGATGACGCCGAAGTACTCGCCCAGCTCGATGGTGCGCGGACCGAACGGGCCGGGACGCGTCAGCTGGGCCAGCGCCATCGCGTCGTCCACGTGCGCGTGGCCCAGCGGCACGGCGTCCGGGGCGGGATCAAAGGCCGGGCCCGGGCGGCCGTCCCACACGAGGCGGAACATCGTGGCCTCGACCTCGATGCGCCAGCCGTCCGGGGCGGGACCGCACCAGGCGTCGCAATAGAACAACTCGCCGGGTGCGCAGAACGGACGCAGCGCGGCGAAGTCGGGCGCATGCGGATCGGGAAAGCCGACGATCGGCGAAAAGCCCGGCGCGTAGCGGCGCGCGCGGTCGGTCCCGGTGGACAGGTGGCGGTGCGGGCCGGAAAGGCAGTTCCAGAAGATGTTGTCGAGCGGGTGGGGCATGATCCGGGCGTGCGCAAAAAATGTCACTCTAGCATGCGGCGGCCGCGTTCACGCGGGCAGCCGCAGCACCCACTCGAGCAGGAGCCGCGCCCCGTCTTCCCACTGCGGATCGAGCATCAGCGCATGGGCCAGGCCCGGCACGAGGTGGGCCCCGACGCCGTAATAGGTGGCCGTGCCGCGCACGGCGTCGGGGCGGATGAAGCGGTCGTCCAGGCCGCCCAGCACGAACATCGGCGGCGCCTGCCAGGGCATCGGCGCGAACGGACGCCAGCCCTGCAGTTCGATGCCGACGTGGCGCGATTCGCCCTGCACGCGGCGGGCGAAGCGGGCATAGTCGGCATCGGGCAGGGCGTCGGAAAACAGGTGGTGGCGCATGATGTCCGGGTCGAGCGCCTGCGCCTCGGCGAAGGAGAGGCGCGCCAGCTGCTGGAACAGGTCGGGAGACGACAGCATCATCTGCCAGGCCGAATACGCGAGACCCCACGGCGGCACGGACGCGAGCAGCGCGACCCCGGCCGCGTGCCCGCCGCTGCGGATCCAGTCCTGCACGACGGCGCCGCCGAGCGAGTGGCCGACGACGACGAGCGGGCCATCACCCAGCCGCGCGACCGTGGCGCGCAAGTCGTCCGTGTAGTCCGCCAGGTGCCAGTCGTTCAGGCGCTCGCGTCCCGCGCTGCCGCCGTGGCCGCGCAGGCTGAGCGCGTGCACCTCGAAGCCGGCATCGGCGAACCATGGCATGACGTGCTCTTCCCACACCCACGCGCCCACGCAGATGCCGTGCACCAGCAGCAGGCGCGGGCTGTCGGGACGGGGGCGGGGCGGGCGGCGCGTGATCAGTTCGAGTTCCATGGTCAGGGTGGCAAGTGCTGTCGACCGTATGGTAGCGTAATCCACACGGGCCGCACGCCGGGCCGCCGCCAGTCCGGGCGGCGCGTCCTTACAACGGTTTGCCCACGATGTCGTAGGCAATCGGGCACGACGCGGCTATACTGAATAATTCCAACGGGCAATAGATTTGACCCTTTACGCTTGTTTTCTATCCAATCTGGGGTTTTGCGATGTACCGAAATCTGCATGGCATCAAAGCCGGCACCGGGCGGGTCGGCGGGTTCACGCTGATCGAACTGATTGTCGTGATCGTCATCCTCGGCGTGCTGTCGGCCGTCGCGTTGCCGAAATTCGTCGACCTCGGGTCGTCGGCGCGGACGGCGTCGATCCAGGCGCTGGCCGGATCCGTCAAGACGGGCATCGGCCTCGTCAAGTCGCTCACGGCGCTGCGCGGGGCGGGCACGCCGGCCGGCCCCGTCAACCTGACCTTCGTCACGATGGACAACTCGACCCAGGTACGCGTCTGGAGCGGCTACCCCGACCGCTGGTGCGATGGCATCGGCGCGGTGCTGCAGGGCGCGACGGTCCCGACGAACGGCTGCTACCTGTCGTCCGCGGCGGTCCAGGGCGACGACTACACGTTCTACGGCTTCGGCAACAACAAACTGCCCAACGGCGACGCCGGATGGCGCATCGAGAGCGCGCCCAATCCCACGCAGTGCTCCGTCCAGTACACGTACAACGGCACCGGCGTTCCCGTCGTCAAGGCCAACACGAGCGGCTGCTGACCATGGCGCCGGGCACTGTTGCTCGGCGCCGAACAGTTTGTTCCATCTCACGGCATTTATCCCACGCCCGCGAACGCCCACAATGCATGGACGGCGACACCCGTCGCCGCCATCCATGACAGGAGCATTCATGCCGTTCGCAAATTTCAAGTTTCCCCAGGGCGTCGTCGATGCCGCGCGCAAGGAAGAGATCATCCACCGCACGACCGCGATGTTCGTCGAGTATTTCGGCGAGCAGGCCAGGCCCCATTCGATGGTGCTGGTCGAAGAGGTGGCCGACGGCGGCTGGGGCCGGGCCGACGAGACCCTCACGCTGGCCAAGATGGGGCTCGCTGCCGACCCCGCTTGATTGCATGCGCAATGCAAACGGCGCGCCGCAAGGTGGTGCTTTTCGGTAGCATGGGTCCTCCGCACATCTGGTTCTGTTTCGATGGTGACCCAATCCTCAGCCGTCCCGTCCCGTATCGACGACGTCCTCATCACGGCGGAATTGGAGCAGCGTCCGCGCCGCCCGCCGGACCACGCGGCCGAGAACCGCGCCATGGCCGCGCTCGCCCGGCAGCTGGCGGCCGATCCGCACGGTGCGCCGCAGAAGCTGGCGGAACTCGTGCTGGACCTGTGCGACGCCGACTCGGCCGGCATCAGCCTGCTCGAGGAACGGGACGGTGAGCGCATCTTCCGCTGGCAGGCGGCGGCCGGCTTGTTTGCCGACCACCTGGGCGGCACGATCGACTACGCCAGGAGCCCGTGCGGCGTCGTAGTCGAGCGCAATCAAACCATGCTGATGCGGCACGGCGAGCGCTACTTCAGCGCGATGGCCGGCTTCGACCCGCCGATGATCGAGATCCTGCTGGTGCCGTGGCGGGCGGAAGGCCGTGCCGTCGGTACCGTCTGGTTGATCAGCAACCGGTCCGGCCGCCAGTTCGACGCCGAGGATGCACGCGTGCTGCGCAACCTGGCCGATTTCGCGGCCGCCGCGTACCAGACCATCGTCGCGCTCGAGGAAACGGCCGAGAGCCGGCGCGAGCTGGTGCAGGCCGCGGAGGAGCGTACCCGCGTGCTGGCCGGACACAACCGCATGCTCGAACACGAGATCGCCCAGCGGCGCCAGGCCGACGACGCGCTGCGCGCCAGCGAGCAGCGCTACCGCGACCTGATTGGCGCGATCCCGGCCGGCGTGGTCGCATGCGACGCGGCGGGCACGGTCGTGTTCTACAACGCGTGTGCCGCGCAGCTGTGCGCCGGTCCGCCCGGCGAGGCGCCGGCCTGCTGGGGCGCGGACGCGTGCGCCGCGAACGGCCACAGTCTCGCCAATTTCACGGCGCCGCTGCACGATGTGCTGGCCGGCGGCGAGCCCGTCGTCGACCGCGAACTGGCCATCGAGCGACCGGACGGCAGCCGCATCGACGTCCTGCTCAACATCACGCCGCTGCGCGACCATGCGGGCGCCGTCACGGGGGCCGTGAACATCGTGCAGGACATCACGGCGCGCAAGCGCGTGGAGACGGCGTTGCGCGCGTCCGAGCTGCGCTTCCGCACCTTGGCCGACACGGTGCCCGTGCTGATCTGGCAGAACGACGAAGTGGGCCGCAACGTCTACGTCAACCAGTACTACCTCGACTTCACGGGCCTGGGCCTGGAGGACGTGATGGGCGTGCGCTGGCACGACCTCGTGCATCCGGACGACGCACCCGGCTACATCGCCGACTACATGGATGCCGTGCGCACGCGCCGGCCGTGGCGCAACCTCGACCGCGTGCGCCGGCGCGACGGCCAGTGGCGCTGGTTCGACAATTATGCGCAGCCGCTGTTCGGGCCGGATGGCAAGTACGCGGGCCACGTCGGCGCCTCGCTCGACATCACGGACGCCGTGCTGGCCGAGCAGGCGCTGAAGGAGACGGACCGGCGCAAGGACGAATTCCTCGCCGTGCTGGCGCACGAGCTGCGCAACCCGCTCGCGCCGATCAGCAACGCCGTGCACCTGCTGCGCCATCCGGACGGGCGCCGCCGCGCCGACCGCCTCGTCGAGATGCTGGGCCGCCAGGTACGCCAGATGATCAAGCTCGTCGACGACCTGCTGGAAATCTCGCGCATCACGCGCGACAAGATCGAGCTCGATTCCCAGCCGTTGCTGCTGGCGGACGTCGTGCACGCGGCCGTCGAGACGAGCCGCCCCCTGATCGACCAGCACCACCACCACCTGGACGTGCGCCTGCCCGACGAGCCGCTCACCGTCCACGCGGACAGCGTGCGCCTGACGCAGGTGCTCGCCAACCTGCTCAACAACGCGGCCAAGTACACGGACCACGGCGGCCGCATCGAACTGGAAGCGCGGCGGGCCGGGCTCGACGTCGAGATCGCGGTGCGCGACAACGGCATCGGCATTCCGGCCGGCCACCTGCCCGAAGTGTTCGACATGTTCACGCAGGCGCATCGCGCGGCCGGGCGCGGGCAGGGCGGCCTCGGGATCGGGCTCGCGATGGTGCGCAGCCTCGTGCAGATGCATGGCGGCACGGTGGAGGCGCGCAGCGCGGGGGCGGGGCGGGGGAGCGAATTCCTCGTGCGCCTGCCGCTGGCCGAGGCGCACGACGCGGACGACGACGCGGACGCGGCCGCGGGCGCGGCACCGCTCGCGGGCCAGCGCATCCTCGTCGTGGACGACAACCGGGACGCGGCCGACACGCTCGCGATGCTGCTCGAGGCGGACGGTGCCCAGGCGCGCGCCGTGTACGGCGGCGAGGCGGCGCTGGAAGCGTTGCCCTCCCTGCGTCCGCACACGGTGCTGCTCGACCTGGGCATGCCCGAGATGGACGGCCTCGAGGTGGCGCGCCGCATCCGCGCCGAGCCCGCCTGGGCCGGCGTGCGCATCGTCGCGCTGACGGGATGGGGCCAGGAAAGCGACCGCGAACGCACGCGCGGGGCCGGGTTCGATTTTCACCTCACCAAGCCTGTCGACCTGGCCCTGCTGCACGCGTGGCTCGGGACGCGGCGGACGCAATAACCCTGCTTCGACACAAACGTGCGCGCCGTCCACCCTACGCCCCAACGCCTTGCGATACGCCTCGGGCGGTAACGCCACGTATTCACCCGGCGCGCGCGCGAAACGCCTTGCGATAGGCCGCCGGCGACATCTGCAGCGCGGCGCGGAAATGCTGGCGCAGCGACAGCGCCGACCCGAAGCCCGCTTCCTGCGCCACCACCTCGACGGCCGCGTCGCCGGTCTCCAGCATGTCGCGCGCGTGCGCCAGCCGCTGGGCCAACAGCCATTGCTTGAACGACGTGCCCGTCGCCTGGCGGAAGTGGCGCGTGAAGTTACGCCGGCTCATGGCGGCGCGGTGCGCCAGGTCGTCGAGCGAATGGTCGCTGCCGAGGTGCCGCGTCACCCAGTCCAGCACGGCGGACAGCCGGCCGTCGCTGCCGGATACGGGAAGCGGCCGCTCGATGAATTGCGCCTGACCGCCTTGCCGGTGCGGCGCCACCACGAGCATGCGCGCCACGTGGTTCGCCGCGTCCGCGCCGCACAGCCGGCGCAGCAGGTGCAGGCAGCAGTCGATACCGGCCGCCACGCCGGCCGACGTCAGCACGTCGCCGTCGTCCACGTACAGCACGTCCGGATCGACCTTTACGCGCGGGTGGCGCCGTGCCAGTTCGTCCGCCGCGGCCCAGTGCGTGGCGGCCGTGCGGCCGTCCAGCAGGCCCGCCTCCGCAACGGGAAACGCGCCCAGGCACAGCGCGACGATGCAGGCACCGCGCGCGTGCGCGGCGCGCAATGCCTGCAGCAGCGCGGGCGGCGCGGGGCGGCAGTCGTCGTGCCACGCGGGCATCACGACGATGTCGGCCTTGGCCAGCGCTTCCAGGCCGTGGCGCGGCACGATGCCGAAGCCGGCGCTCGTCGCGAGCGGCGCTTCCGGGCCGGCGCCGCACACGGTCAGTTCGAAGCGGGCGCGCGCGTCCGTGCCGGGCCGGCCGCTGAACACGAGGCAGGGCACGGACAGGTGGAATGGCGTCATGCCGTCGAAGGCGACGACGGCCACACGGTACTTGGCTGGCTGGGATCGGGTCATGGCCCGATTATATCGAAAGGTGTCCTGCGGGCCACTATCGGAGACTTCTCTGCGCCGCGACAATGGCTGCACACTTACCAAGGAGCCGCCATGCAACTGACCCAGATCCGCAACGCCACCCTGCTCGTCGACTACGCCGGCAAGCGCTTCCTCGTCGATCCGCTGCTGGCCGACCGGGGCGCCTACCCGGGCTTCGCGGGCACGGCGAACAGCCATCTCGCCAATCCGCTCGTCGACCTGCCCGTGCCGCTGGCCACGCTGACGGACGTCGACGCGGTGATCGTCACGCACCTGCACCTCGACCACTGGGACGAGGCGGCGCGGCGCGTGCTGCCGCGCGGCCTGCCGCTGTTCGCGCAGAACGAGGCGGATGCCGCGGCCATCCGCGCCGACGGCTTCACGGACGTGCGCACGCTCGCCACGCACGGCCACACGGCGTTCGGCGCCATCCGCATCGCCCGCACGGACGGGCAGCACGGCAGCGACGCCGTAATGGCCGCCATCGGCGCGCGCATGGGCGAAGTGAGCGGCATCGTGCTGCGCCATCCGGACGAGCCGACCGTGTACATCGCCGGCGACACCGTGTGGAACGGCCACGTGGCGGCGGCGCTGGCCGCCTACGACCCGGACGTCGTCGTGCTGAACTGCGGCGATGCGCAGGTGCCGGGACTGGGCGCCATCATCATGGACCTGGACGACGTGGGGCGTGTCGCGCAGGCGGCACCGCGCGCAACCATCGTCGCGAGCCACCTGGAAGCCGTGAACCACTGCATGCTGTCGCGCGTCACGTTGCGCGAGTGGGTGCACGCACAGGGCCTGGGCGCGCGCGTGCACGTGCCCGACGACGGCGAGGCGCGCGTATTTGCGCTACCCGGCGCGGGTTCGAGGTAGTATGCGGGGAATGCGGCGCGGCGCCGCGCACCGACGAGATGAGCCATGTCCATCGATGCCACCGACTTCGACGAGTACCTGCAGTTCGCCAACGAACTGGCCGATGCGGCTGCCGCCGCCATCCTGCCGCATTTCCGTGCCGGCGGCGGCGCCGAGAACAAGAGCGCGCACGGCTTCGATCCCGTCACCGCGGCCGACCGCGGCGCCGAACGGGCGATGCGTGCGCTGATCCAGGCGCGCTACCCGCACCACGCGATCCTCGGCGAGGAAGAGGGCGGCCAGGCCGGCACCGGCCTCACGTGGGTGCTCGACCCCATCGACGGCACAAAGGCCTTCCTGCTCGGCCTGCCGTTGTGGGGGACATTGATCGCGCTGAACGACGGCACGCGCCCCGTGCTGGGCCTGATGAATCAACCGTTCACGCGCGAGCGCTTCGTCGGCACGGCGCACTGCGCGTGGAACGGCGGCCACGTGCTGCACACGCGTGCGTGCGCGCAACCGGCCGACGCGCACGTGATGTGCACGTCGCCCGACATCTTCGATCCCGCGCAGCGCGCCACGTTCGACGCCGTGGCCGCCCGCGCGCGGCTGCTGCGCTACGGCGGCGATTGCTACGCCTACTGCATGCTGGCGTCCGGCCACGTCGACGCCGTCATCGAGGCCGGGCTGAAACCGTGGGACGTGCAGGCGCTCGTCCCGATCATCGAAGGTGCGGGCGGCATCGTCACGACGTGGGACGGTGGCGACGTCCAGCATGGCGGCACGGTGCTCGCGTGCGGCGACGCGCGCCTGCACGCGCAGCTCGTCACGGCGCTGGGCGGGTCGTAGCGGGCAGGTCGCGGTCGCCCAGCAGCAGCTTGTCGGGCGTGATGGGCGTCGTGCGCAGGCGCTTGCCCGTCGCGTGGAAGACGGCATTGGCGACGGCGGCCGCCACGCCGACGATGCCGATCTCGCCCACGCCCTTCGCGCCCAGCTGGCGGCTGACGATGCGGTCTTCCTCGTCGGCGAAGATCACCTGCACGTCGGGAATGTCGGCATTGACGGCCACGTGGTATTCCGCGAAGTCGTGGTTCATGAAGCGGCCCAGACGGTGGTCCGTGAACGTCTCCTCGTGCAGCGCCTGGCTGATGCCCCACACGACGGCGCCGCTGACCTGGCTCGCGGCCGTCTTCGCGTTGATGATGCGGCCCGCCGCGACGGCGCTGACGGCGCGCGTGACGCGCACCATGCCGAGCCGCTCGTTCACGCGCACCTCGACGAACACGGCGGAATGCACGGCGCGCGCGAACTTGCGCTGCTTGAGCAATTGCGGCGTCATGAAGAATTTTTCCTCGACCCGGTCGCGGCCCGCCTGCGCCAGCACGTCCGCCAGCGCCACGCCGCGCTCCGGCTGCCCGAGCAGGTGGAGGCGGCCGCCGGAGAATTCCACGTCCTTCGGCTTGCACTCCTTGAACAGCCCGTCGTCGCGGCAGCGTGCCAGCTTGAACAAGGTGTTCTTGAGTTTGTCGCAGGCGCCGGCGACGGCGCCGCCCACGGTCGTCACGTGCGACGAGCCGCCTTCGACGGGCGCCAGCGGCAAGGTGGAATCGCCGAGCTGGAACGTCACCCGCTCGAGCGGCAGGCCGAGGCGCTCCGCCGCGATCATCGCCATCACCGTGTACGTGCCGGTGCCGATATCGGACGCTGCGCTCGACACGACGAGGCGTCCGTCCGCATGCAGCACGGCCGATGCGCGCGCGATCATCACGAGCGAATCCCACACGCCCGTCGCCATGCCCCAGCCGACGAGTTCATCGCCGGCGCGCATCGAGCGGGGCTCGATGGGGCGGTCGTGCCAGCCGAAGCGGTCGGCGCCCAGCCGGTAGCACTGGCGCAGTTCCTTGCTGGAGTAGGGTTTGTCGTCGAGGTGGTCGTGCTCCGCGTAGTTCGTCAGGCGCAGTTCGAGCGGGTCCATCCGGAGCGCGTACGCCAGCTCGTCCATCGCCACTTCCATCGCGTGCACGCCGTGCGCGGCGCCCGGTGCACGCATGTCGATGGGCGTCGCGCGGTCCTGTTCGACGAGCCGGTAGTCCAGGTGGATGTTGTCGCAGGCGTACAGATGGCCGGACCAGTTGACGACGACCTGCACGTAGTCTTCGAGGCGCGACGTCTCCTGCACGGCCTCGTGCCACACGGCCTGCAGCTTGCCGACCGCGTCGGCCGCGAGCCGCACGCGGTGCCACGTCTCGGGCCGGTGGCCGAAGCTGAACATCTGCTGGCGCGTGAGCACGACGCGCACGGAACGCTTCAGCTGCAGCGCGGCCATCACGGCGAGCGGCAGCTGGTATTGCGGGCGCAGGCCGGCGCCGAACGCACCGCCCACGTACGGGTTGCGCACCGTGACCTTGTCCTTGCCGAGGCCGAACACGTGCGACACGTACCAGCGGCTGTTCTGCGAGCTCTGGGTCTTGTCGTAGATCGTCAGGTGGCCGTCCGCGCCCACCACGACGGTGGAGGCGAACATCTCCATCGGGTTGTGGTGCTCGACGGCGTTGTAGTACTCCGCCTCGATCTTCACGGGCGCCGAGTTCCACGCCTGCGTCGCATCGCCTTTCGACTTCGGCGGTGCGAAGCCCGGTGTCATCGGGCGCGGCGCGTACGCCTTGTGCAGGCCCGCCAGCATGTCCGTGTCGTGTTCCTCCACGTCGTACGTGACGCCCACGAGGCGCGCGGCGTGGCGCGCGGCCTCGAACGTCTCCGCCACGACGAGCGCCACGGGCTGGCCGCTCCAGAACACGCGGCTGGAAAACAGGGGACGGAACGGCGAGCCGCCCGGCGCCGTCATGTCCTTGTACGCGAGGTCGTGCGCGCGCATCTTCGGGCGGTTCTCGTGCGTGAGCACGTCGATCACGCCGGGCACGCCGAGGGCGGCCGTCGCGTCGATGGCCTTGATGCGGCCGCGCGCGACGGTGCTGGTGACGACGACGCCGTACGCGAGGTCCGGCGCCGCGACCTCGGCCGCGTACTGCGCCGCGCCCGTGACTTTCGCGCGGCCGTCGACGCGCGACACGGCCATGCCGCTTTGCACGGGGCCCGTGCCGTCCGGCGCGACCGGCGTGCGCAGCTCGGGAATCAGGTCCGTCATCGCGCGCCTCCCCGCATGGCGTTCGTCAGGGCCTGCACGACGGCGTTGTGCGCGAGCGGTATCTTGAAATCGTTCTGGCCCCAGCCGCGCGCGCCATGCAGGATGCGGTCCGCCGCCGCGGCGAACGCAGGCTCGCCCGCCGGGTGGCCCACCAGTCGTTCTTCCGCGTCCTCGACGCGCCACGGCTTGTGCGCGACGCCGCCCAGTGCGATGCGGGCGGCGCGGATCGTGCCGTCTTCGTCGAGGTCGAGCGCGGCGGCCACCGACACGAGCGCGAACGCATATGACAGGCGGTCGCGCACCTTCACGTACGCGCTGTGCCGCGCGAAACGGCGCCCGTCCGGCAAGGCGATGTGCGTGACGAGTTCTCCCGGCTGCAACGTGTTGTCGACGTCGGGCGTGTCGCCGGGCAGGCGGTGGAAGTCGGCGAACGGAATGGCCCGCTCGCCGTTCGCCGCGCGCACGTGCACGGTCGCGTCGAGCGCGCGCAGCGCCACGCACATGTCGGACGGATGCGTGGCGATGCAGCGCTCGCTCGTGCCGAGGATCGCCAACTGGCGGTTGATGCCGGCCTTCGCGGGGCAGCCCGTGCCCGGCTCGCGCTTGTTGCACGGCGCCCCCGTGTCGTAGAAATACACGCAGCGGGTGCGCTGCAGCACGTTGCCGCCGTTCGTCGCCATATTGCGCAACTGGGGCGACGCGCCTGCGAGGATCGCGGCGGACAGCAGCGGATAGCGTTCGCGCACCAGCGGGTGATACGCGGTGTCGGCGTTGCGGGCGAGGGCGCCCAGGCGCAGGCCGGCACCGTCTTCCGCGATCGCATCGAGGCCCGCGCCGGCGAGCGCGTTGATGTCGACGAGGGCGGACGGCGCCATCACGCCGGCCTTCATCAGGTCGACCAGATTGGTGCCGCCGGCGACGGGACGGGCGCCCGGCGCCGCGAGCGCGGCGAGGGCCGCGCCGACGTCCTGCGGCTGCGTGTAGGCGAAGGGGTTCATGTGGATTCCGGGCCGGGAATGGCGATGCCCTGCACGGCGCATACGGCGCGCGCGATCTGCGGATACGCGCCGCAGCGGCACAGGTTCCCGCTCATCAGCTCACGCACGTCGTCGTAGGTTGTCGCCTGGCCCTCGGCGGCGAGGCCGGCCGCCGAACAGATCTGGCCCGGCGTGCAGTAGCCGCACTGGAAAGCGTCGTGCTCGATGAAGGCCTGCTGCAGCGGATGCAGGCGGTCGCCGTCCGCCAGGCCCTCGATCGTCGTGACGGCGTGGCCGTCCTGCATGACGGCGAGAGTGAGACAGGCGTTGATGCGGCGCCCGTCCAGCAGCACCGTGCAGGCGCCGCACTGGCCGTGGTCGCAGCCTTTCTTCGTCCCCGTCAGGCCGGCCCGTTCGCGCAGCAGGTCGAGCAGGGTGACCCACGCCTCGACGGCGAACGTGCGTTCCTGTCCGTTGATGTGCAGGCGGATGGGGTAGTGCGGGCAAGCGTCCATGGCGTCCTCGTACGGGCGAAGGTTCAACCATACGGTCCGGCCAGCCGCCGTTCGGTTCGCTGACACACACAGTCCGGCCGCCTCGGCAGGTCGGTGTGACATTTGTGCAGCAAAACTGATCTCTTCTGCATAAAAAATGAATTCTCGCCAATTATTTCACTGTAGAATGTTTGCGAAGTTTTATGACGGCATAGGATGTGCCCGCGTTGCAACGGATGTGGCTCCAATGCACAGTTCGGTGAGAATCGGATAGAATTTATTGCAAAGGCTGCGTATTGCGCTGAATTGCCTCGTTTCCGGCCTTGATCCGCCGGTTCTTTCTTCGCCGTCCAGGCAAGGATGCTCATGCTCAGTCACCAGGAACTCGCAGAAGAAGCACGCATCACGGCGCCCGTCGCGCCGGCGATGGCCGACGCGTCGCCGGAAGACCGGTTCGACCGCTACACGCGCCTCGCCGCGGCCGCGTTCCGCGTGCCCATCGCGCTCCTCGTGCTCGGCGACCGCGAGCACCCCTCGTGCAAGTCGCAGGTGGGCCTCGACGCCTGCGGGATGCCGCATCCGCTCGCCTTGTATCCCCGCGCCCTCGACCACGGCGACATGCTGGTCGTCCCCGACATCGCGCTCGACGAGCGCTTCGCCGGCGACGCACGCATCCGTTTCTATGCGAGCCAGCCGCTGCGCAGCCCCGATGGCCAGCCTCTCGGTACCTTGTGCATCGCCGACACGGCGCCGCGCGCCTTCGGCGACGCCGACCGGCGCCTGCTGCTCGACCTCGCGCGCATGGCGCAGGAAGAGCTGCACCGCGACGCCGATGGCGCACACGACGCGGACCAGCGCGCGCTGCACGACCGGAACGCCGCGCTCGAACTGGCGATGCGTTTGCGGGCGACGGCGGAACAGGTGGTGCGGCAGAAGCAGGAGTTGCTCGACGCCGTGCTGGAAACGGTGGACGTGGGCGTCGTCGCGTGCGACGCGGACGGCCACCTGACGTTGTTCAACCGCGCCGCGCGCGCCTTCCACGGTCTCGATGCGGATGCCGGCTTGCCGGCGGCCGACTGGCCCACCCGCTACGACCTGTACGGCGAGGACGGCATCACGCCGCTGACGCCGGACGAGGTCCCGCTCGTGCGTGCGCTGCGCGGCGAACGCGTGGTCGACGCCGGCATGACGATCCGCGCAGGGGGCGCCGCGCCGCGCCGCGTGCTGGCGAGCGGGCGGGCGCTGACGGGTCGCGGCGGCGAGCCGCTGGGTGCCGTCGTCGCGCTGAAGGACGTGACGGAACTGGACGCGTCGCGCGCCCGGCTGGCCGAGAGCGGCGAATGGCTGCGCACGATTGCCGACAACGTGCCCGCGCTGATCGCCTACGTCGACACCGACCTGCGCTACCGCTTCGCCAACGAACGTTATCGCGAGTGGTTCGGCGTGAAGAGCCAGGACATGATCGGCAAGACGGTGCTGGAAGCGATGGGCGAGGCGTTCTTTGCGTCGCGCCGCGCCGCGCTGGCGCGCTGCCTGGACGGCCACGCGTCGCACCTGGAGATCGAGGAAGTGCGGCGCGGCCGCACCCGCGTGGTCAGTTCGACCTATCTGCCGCATCTGCGCGACGGCGTCGTGCAGGGCATCTACGTGCTGTCGACGGACGCCACGTCGGCACGCGAGTACGAACGCCAATTGCACGCGCTCGCGCATTCCGACCACCTGACCGGGCTGCCCAACCGGCGCAGCTACGAGGAACGCCTCGCGCAGGCGATCGCGCGCACGCGCCGCACGGCCGCGCCGCTGGCGCTGGCCTACCTCGACGTCGACCACTTCAAGCAGATCAACGACAGTCTCGGCCACGCCGTCGGCGACGCCGTGCTGCGCGAGTTCGGCCGCCGCCTGGCCGGCGCCGTGCGCAGCTCCGACATCGTGGCGCGCCTGGCCGGCGACGAATTCGTCGTCGTGCTGGAGCAGGTGGGTTCGCCATTAGAGTGCGAGCGGATCGCGGCCAAGCTGCAGGACGCGCTACGTCCGCCATTCGAGCTGGACGGCCGCGTCGTGCGGGTAGCGAGCAGCGTCGGCATCGCGTGGAGCGCGCATCCAGACCAGGCGGCGCTCGCGCAGGCGGCGGACGAGGCGCTGTACCGCTCGAAGAACGCGGGGCGCGACAGGGCGTCGGTGCTGGTCGCCGGCGCCTGAATCACGGCAGCTGGAAGCGGTAGCCCACGCCGGTTTCCGTGATCATGTACCGGGGCTGGGCCGGGTTGTCTTCCAACTTGTGCCGCAGGTGCCCCATGTAGATCCGCAGGTAATGCGCATGGTCGGCCAGGTTCGGGCCCCACACGGTGCGCAGCAGCTGGGGCGTCGTCATGACCTTGCCGGGATTGGCCACGAGCACCGCCAGCAGTCGGTGTTCCGTCGGCGTGAGCCGCACGATGACGCCCCCCTTGGTCACGCGCCGGTTCTGCACGTCGACCACGACGTCGCCGAACCGCACCCTGCCGTCGCCGCCCGTCGCCGGACCGCGCTGGCGCCGCTGCGACGCGCGCACGCGCGCCAGCAGCTCGCCGACGCCGAACGGCTTGGTCAGATAGTCGTCGGCGCCCTGGTCGAGCGCGCGGATCTTCTCTTCTTCGTTCACGCGGGCCGACAGCACGATGACGGGCACGGCGGACCACTTGCGCAGGTCGGCGATGAAGTCGACGCCGTCGCCGTCGGGCAGGCCGAGGTCGAGGATGACGATGTCCGGCTTGCGCGTGCCGGCTTCCGTCAGGCCGCGCCGGACGGTTTCCGCCTCGTGCACCTGCCATCCTTCCTGTTCCAGCGCGCCGCGCACGAAGCGGCGGATGTGGGGCTCGTCCTCCACGAGCAGGGCGATACCGGTGTAATCACTCATCCTGTTCCTCGACTTCCAGATCCTCGTCCAGCGGGGGCAGCGCCGGCGGCGTCCCCAGCGGCAGCGTGAACACGAACGCGGCGCCGCCTTGGGGACGGTTCGCCCCATGGATCGAGCCGCCGTGCGCGCCCACGATCGCGCGGCAGATGGCCAGGCCCAGGCCGACGCCGGGCTTCGCGGATTCGCGCTCGCCGCGCATGAATTTATCGAACACCGCTTCTTCCTGGCCGGGCGGCAGTCCGGGGCCGTCGTCCGCAACGGCGACGCTCAGCCACTGCCCACGGCGCTCGGCCGAGACGGCGACCGTGCTGCCCGGCGGCGTGTACTTGCCCGCGTTCTCGAGCAGGTTGGCCAGCACCCGCTCGATCAGTACGGCGTCGTACTGCACCAGCGGCAGGTCGGCCGGCACGTGCGTTTCGACCGCATGGCCCGCGAGCGCCGCGCGGCTGGCCGAGAGCGCGCTGCCGATGACCTCCTCAATGGGCTGCCACTGCAGCTTGAGCTTGACGTCGCCGCTTTCGATGCGGGCCATGTCGAGCAGGTTCGTCACCAGCATGCTCATACGGACCATTTCGTCGCGCAGCGCGTCCGCCATCGTGCGCTGGGCCGGCGCCAGCGGCGGCGCGGAACGCGCCAGCGACTCGGCCTGCGCCATCAGCGACGTGAGCGGCGTGCGCAGATCGTGCGACAGCGCCGCCAGCAACGAGTTGCGAAGGCGCTCGGATTCGATTTTTACCAGCGCTTCCTGCGCTACCTCGATGTAGTGCACCCGCTCCAGCGCGATGGCGGCCAGCGTCGCGAAGGTGTCCAGCTGCTGGCGCTGTTCCGGCGCCAGCAACCAGTGCGGCGCCGTGGCATCGATCGCGAGCACGCCACGGGTGCGCATCGGCGCGACCAGCGGCATGTAGAAGAGGGGACTGCCGGGCAGCGTGTCGGTGCCCATGCCGGCGCTGGCGCCGTGGTCGTACGCCCATTGGGCGATGCCGGTGTCGAAGGCGAAGGCCGGCGCATCGCCGCCATCGCCGGCGGCGCCCAGGCGTCCGTCGGCGTCCGGCAGCAGCAGGACAGTGCGCACGCCGAACGCATGCCCGATCGCGTCACGCGTGGCTTCCTGGATCTGCTCGGTCTGCAGCACGCCCGAGAGGGCGCGGGCGAACTCGTACAGCGCGCGTGTGCGGCTCTCGCGCCGCGCGGCGACGTGCGCTTGGAACCGCAGGCCCGCGGTGAGATGTCCCGTGATCAGGCCGACCGCCAACATCACGCCGAACGTCACCAGGTACTGGAAATCGGAGATCGCGAACGTGAAGCGCGGCGGCACGAAGAAGAAGTCGAAGCAGGCCACGCTGACGCAGGTCGCGGTGACGGACGGCCCCCGGCCGAAACGCACGGCAACCAGAAGCACCACGAGCAGGAACAGCATGGCGATGTTGGCCAGGTCCAGCCAGGCGATGGTCGGTGCCGCGGCCAGCGCCATGCACAGGCTCGACAATACCGCCGCACCATGCGCGATGACGGTCGCGCGGGCGGCCGTGCGTTCCACGGTACGCGCCTCCCGGCCGCTGTCCTGCGCGGGGCCGGGCGGCACGGCCACTTCGAGCAGTTCGACATCCGGCGCACGCCGGGAGATGCGCCGGCCGCACGTCGCTTGCCACGGGAAGCGCTCGCGGCCGCGGCCGAGTGCGATGCGTGCCAGGTTGTGGCTGCGCGCGTACTCGACGACGGCCGCTTCCACGCTGTCGCCCGACAGGACGGCGGTCGCCGCACCGAGATCGCGTGCCAGCTTGAGCGTCCCCAGGATCCGCTCGCGTCGGCCGGCGTCGAGGCGCTGCAGCGCCGGCGTCTCCACGTACACGGCATGCCAGTCGGCGCCGAGCTGCGCGGCCAGCCGGGCCGCGCTGCGCACCACGCCTTCCGCTCCAGGGCCCGGTCCGACGCAGGCCAGCAGCGCCGTCCCCGTGCGCCACACGGCGTCGATGGACTGTTCGACGCGGTAGGCGCGCACGTCGTCGCCGATGCGCTCCGCGGTGCGGCGCAGCGCGAGTTCGCGCAGCGCGATGAGGTTCCCCTTGCGGAAGAAATTCCGGCCCGCCCGTTCGGCCTGGGCCGGCTGGTACACCTTGCCGAGTTTCAGGCGCGCGAGCAGCTCGTCGGCCGGCACGTCCACCAGCACCACCTCGTCGGCCCCGTCGAACACGCAGTCCGGCACGGTCTCGGCGACACGCACGCCGGTGATGCCGCCGACCACGTCGTTCAGGCTTTCGAGGTGCTGCACGTTCACCGTCGTGAACACGTCGATGCCGGCGGCCAGCAGTTCGTCGACGTCCTGCCAGCGCTTGGGGTGGCGCGAGCCGGGCACGTTCGAGTGGGCCAGCTCGTCGACGAGGATCAGTTGCGGGCGCCGTGCCAGCGCGGCGTCGATGTCGAACTCGGTCAGTGTCTTGCCGCGGTAGTCGATGTGCCGGCGCGGCAGCACGTCCAGGCCTTCCAGCAGCGTCTCGGTCTCGGCGCGCCCATGGGTCTCTGCAATGCCGACCAGCACGGTGCGCGTGGCCGCGAGCTGGCGCGCCGCGGACAGCATCGCATATGTCTTGCCCACGCCGGCCGAGGCCCCGAAATAGATGCGCAACCGGCCTCGCGCCGCGCGGCGTTCTTCGTCCTGCACCTGTGCCAGCAGCGCGTCGGGATCGCGCCGCGGCTCGTCGCCGGGAACGCTCATGCGAAGGTCCTCATCGTGTCTTGCCGTCCAGCGCGAGGTTCAACGCGAGCACGTTCACACGGGCCTCGCCGAGGAATCCCAGGACGGGCTCGTGCCGGTAACGCGCGATGAGCGCGCGGACCTGCTCCACCGGCAGCTTGCGCGCCGCGGCGACGCGTGCCGCCTGGTACTCGGCCGCCGCCAGGCTGATTTCCGGGTCGACCCCGCTGGCGGAAGCGGTGACGAGGTCGACGGGGATGGGCGCCCGGTTGTCCGGGTCGGCCGCCTTCAGCGCCGCCACGCGCGCCTTGACGGCGTCGAGCAGGGCAGGGTTGGTCGGCCCCAGGTTGGAACCGCCGGAGCCGGCCGCATTGTCCGGCATCGGCGTCGTGGCCGACGGCCGGCCCCAGAAATAGCCCGGCCGCGAGAACGGCTGGCCGATCAGGCTCGAGCCGACGATCTTGCCGCCGGCGTCGACGAGGCTGCCGTCGGCCTGGCGGGCGAAGGCGACGCGGCCGATGGCGGTGACGGCGGCCGGGTACAGCACGCCGCAGAGCAGGGTCAGGGCGCCGAACACGGCGAGCAGAGGGCGAAAGAGGGAAGCCATGGAGTCTCCTTGTTCAGACGAGGCCGAGCGCCGCCAGCAGCAGGTCGATCAGCTTGATGCCGATGAACGGCAGAATGATACCGCCGATGCCGTAGACGAGCAGGTTGCGGCGCAGCAGGGCGGTGGCGCCGATCGCGCGGTAGCGCACGCCGCGCAGCGCGAGTGGAATCAGGAACACGATGATCAGCGCGTTGAAGATCAGTGCCGACATGATCGCCGACGACGGGCTGGCAAGGTGCATGACGTCGAGCGCCTTCAGTTGCGGATAGGTGCCGACGAAGGCGGCCGGGATGATCGCGAAGTACTTGGCCACGTCGTTGGCGATCGAGAACGTGGTCAGCGCGCCGCGCGTCATCAGCATCTGCTTGCCGATCTCGACGATCTCCAGCAGCTTCGTGGGGTTCGAGTCGAGGTCCACCATATTGCCCGCCTCCTTCGCGGCCTGGGTGCCGGAATTCATCGCCACCGCCACGTCGGCCTGCGCGAGCGCCGGCGCGTCGTTGGTGCCGTCGCCCGTCATCGCCACCATGCGGCCGTCCGACTGGTACTGCCGGATCAGCTTCAGCTTGTCCTCCGGCGTGGCCTCCGCGAGGAAGTCGTCGACCCCGGCCTCGGCGGCGATCGCGGCGGCCGTCAGCTTGTTGTCGCCGGTGATCATCACGGTCTTGATGCCCATGCGGCGCAGTTCGGCGAAGCGTTCCTTGATGCCGCCCTTGACGATGTCCTTCAGCTCGACGACGCCCATCACGCGCTCGCCGTCGGCCACGACGAGTGGCGTGCTGCCGCGCCGGGCGGCGTCTTCGACGGTGCGCGCGACCTCGGGCGGGAAGGGCATGCCGAGCGCCTCGACGTGGCGCCGCACGGCGTCGAACGCGCCCTTGCGGATGCGGCGCTCGCCGCAATCGACGCCGCTCATGCGGGTCTGCGCGGAAAACGGCACGAACACGGCGTGCAGGCTTTCCAGCTCGCGCTGGCGGATGTTGAAGCGCTGCTTGGCCAGCACCACGATGCTGCGGCCTTCCGGCGTCTCGTCGGCCAGCGACGCCAGTTGCGCCACGTCGGCCAGGTCGCGCTCCGTCACGCCCGGCGCGGGCAGGAAGGCGGCCGCCTGGCGGTTGCCGAGCGTGATGGTGCCGGTCTTGTCGAGCAGGAGGACGTCGACGTCGCCCGCGGCTTCCACCGCGCGGCCGGACGTCGCGATGACGTTGGCGCGCATCATGCGGCTCATGCCCGCCACGCCGATGGCAGACAGCAGGCCGCCGATGGTGGTCGGGATCAGGCAGACGAGCAGCGCGATCAGCACGGTGATCGTGACGGGCGTGCCGGCCTTGGCCACCTCCACCGCGTACAGCGAGAACGGCAGCAGGGTCACCGTGACGACCAGGAACACGATGGTGAGCGCCACGAGCAGGATCGTCAGGGTGATCTCGTTCGGGGTCTTCTTGCGCTTCGCGCCTTCGACCATCGCGATCATGCGGTCGAGGAAGGTCTCGCCGGGGTTCGCCGTCACCCTCACGACCAGCCAGTCGGACAGCATGCGCGTGCCGCCGGTGACGCTGGAAAAATCGCCACCGGATTCGCGGATCACCGGTGCCGATTCGCCCGTGATCGCGCTCTCGTCCACCGAGGCGACGCCTTCGACGACGTCGCCGTCGATGGGCACCACGTCGCCGGCCTCGATCAGGATGTGGTGGCCCTTGCGCAGGTCGGTGGCGGGGCAGGGCAACCACGTGGTGCCGTGCTTCGGCACGGCCAGCTTCTTCGCGGTCACGGCTTCCTTCAGGCCGCGCAGCGAGGCCGCCTGCGCCTTGCTGCGGCCTTCGGCCAGCGCTTCCGCGAAGTTCGCGAACAGCACCGTGAACCACAGCCAGATTGCGCAGGCGAGGATGAAGCCGGTCGGTGCTTCGCCGTTCCCGAGCAGCGCCTGCACGTACAGCAGGGTCGTGACGATGCTGCCGACGTACACGACGAACATGACGGGGCTGCGCAGCTGCGTGCGCACGCCGAGCTTCCTGAAGGCGTCGACGATGGCGGGGCCGAACAGCGTCGTGTCGAACATCGACAGGCGCTGGCCCGACGCCGCATCGGCCGGCGCGGCCGCGGGTGCCGTCACCGGGGAATTCATTTGGTTCATGGCGACTCCAGATTATTTGGCAAACAGCTGCAGGTGTTCGACGACGGGGCCGAGCGCGAGCGCGGGCACGTAGTTCAGCACGCCGACCAGCACGACCACGCCGACCAGCAGGCCCACGAACATCGGGCCATGCGTGGGCATGGTCCCGGCCGTCGTCTGCAGGCGCTGCTTGGCCGCGAGCGAACCGGCGATCGCCAGCACCGGAACGATGACGCCGAAGCGCCCGAACCAGATCGCGATCGCCAGCATCCAGTTGTAGAACGGCGTGTTGACGGACAGGCCGGCGAACGCGCTGCCGTTGTTGTTGGCGGCCGAGCTGAACGCGTACAGGATTTCCGAGAAGCCGTGCGCGCCGGGGTTGGCGACGCCGGCCTGGCCGGCC
Source organism: Massilia pinisoli (assembly GCF_024753285.1). GTDB lineage: Bacteria > Pseudomonadota > Gammaproteobacteria > Burkholderiales > Burkholderiaceae_D > Telluria > Telluria pinisoli. Next base: position 44,263 of record NZ_JANUGW010000024.1, read on the forward strand.
GCCGTCAGCACCGCGATCGCAGTGCCGGCCAGCACCAGCACGGGCGTGACGAGGATGGCGACCGACGTCATCTTCATTTCGTAGGCCTGGATCTTCTTGCCCAGGTATTCCGGCGTGCGGCCGATCATCAGGCCGGCGATGAACACGGCCATGATCGCGAAGATCAGCATGCCGTACAGGCCGGAGCCGACGCCGCCGAAGATCACTTCGCCGAACTGGATCAGCAGCAGGGGCACGGCGCCGCCCAGCGGCGTGAACGAATCGTGCATCGCGTTCACCGCGCCGCATGACGCGGCCGTCGTGACCGCGGCGAACAGCGCGGACGCGTCGATGCCGAAGCGGGTCTCCTTGCCTTCCATGTTGCCACCCGCCTGCAGGGGGCTCGCCTGCTGGTCGATGCCCAGCGCGGTGAGCGCCGGGTGGGCCTGGTGCTCGGCCGTCATCACGCATGCCGTCATTACGACGAACAGGAACGTCATGGCTGCCAGGATCGCCCAGCCCTGGCGGCGGTCTCCGACGAGGCGGCCGAACGCGAAGCACAGCCCGGCGGGGATCAGGAAGATGGCCACCATCTGGAACAGGTTCGACAACGGCGTCGGATTTTCATAAGGATGGGCGGAGTTGGCGTTGAAGAAGCCGCCGCCGTTCGTGCCCAGCATCTTGATGGCTTCCTGCGACGCCACCGGGCCCATCGCGATCGTCTGCGTCGTTGTGGTCAGCGTCTCGGTGACGGGCTGGCCTTTCGCGTCCAGCACGGGCTGGCCGTCCGCGCCCGTCTGCGGCTGCGTGTACGTGAGCGGTTCGAGCAACTGGACTTCCCGGTAGCTCGAGAAGTTCTGGATCACGCCCTGGCCCATCAGGAACACGGCGAACACGAGCGACAACGGCAGCAGCACGTACAGCGTGGTGCGGGTGACGTCGACCCAGAAGTTGCCGATGGCGCGCGCGGACTTCGACGAGAAGCCGCGGATCAGCGCGAACACGACGGCGACGCCGGTGGCGGCCGAGAAGAAGTTCTGGCACGTGAGGGCGAGCATCTGCGTGAGGTAGCTCATCGCCTGCTCGCCGCTGTAGCCCTGCCAGTTGGTATTGCTGACGAAGCTGACGGCGGTGTTGAACGCCGAATCGGGGCTGACGTTGGCGATGCCCTGCGGATTCAGCGGCAGCCATGCCTGCGTCCGCTGCAGCACGTAGACGACCAGCGTGCCGAGCGCATTGAATGCCAGCAGGGCCAGCGCATAGGCTTTCCAGTCCATGCCCGCGCCCGCGTCGACGCCGGCCGCGCGGTAGAGAGAGGTTTCGAAGCGATGCAGCCAGCCGAAGCCGCGCACGCGGCCGCCTTCGGCCACGCGCGCGAGCAGGATCCCGAGCGGCCACGACGTGGCCAGCAGGATCGCGAAAAGCAGCGCCGGCAGCGCCAGCGAACGGATGTCCATCACAGGTCCTCCGCGCAGAACATGGCGTACAGCAGGTACGCGAGCAGGGCGCCGGATGCGCTGGCGCCGATCAGGTAGAACAGTGTCATTTGCGTTCTCCGAGTTTGGCGCAGCCGCTTGCCATGCCCCAGGTCAGGGCGGCGAACAGGACGATGGCGCCGATGAAGACGATATCCATGTGACTTTTCCTCATTCTTGAAAAAACCGGTAGACCTCCGCGTACAGGGCCGCCATCTCGGCGGCACCGGCGCTGCCGTCGATGTCGCTCGCACAGCGCCCGGGCACGTGGGCGCCCCAATGCAGCGCCGGCAGGTGCACGATGGTCGCTGCGACGCGTGCCGCCGGCACCTGGTCCGCGAACGCGCGCATGGCGGCCCATGCCGCGGGCGCCGGATCGCGTTCGCCGCCCACCGCCACGAACAGCACGCGCAGGCCGGGATTGAACATGCGTGCGTTGGCGAGCCGCTTGACGAGGTCGCGGCCGCCGTCGGCGTGTTCGGCCACGAGCGGAACCAGCGCGACGCGGGCCGCGATCAGCGCACGGCGGCAATCGGGACTGTCGGCGCCGTCGGTGTCGATGACGACGTCGTGATGGTGCGAGGCGAGCCGTTCCAGGGCGTCGGCGAAGCTGCCGCCGGACACCGCGCGGGCGGCGACAGCCGGGCGCAGGCGCGACCGTGCGCGGTCGAGGCCCCACCGCGCGCACGTCCGCTCCGGGCTGGCGTCCAGCAACGACACCTGCCGTCCGTGGCGCCCGCGCAGCAGCGCCAGGTTTGCCGCCAGCTGGGCGCCGGCGGCCGGCAGGGCGGCGTGAACGATCGTGACGATCATGTCCCTGCCACTCCGGAATTCGCTGCCTGCATGTGCACTCCTTGCTGTCGTTGATTGCGATGCCAGGAGTGTAGGAAAGGGCACGTAAAAATTTTCTAAAAAGACGTCCGGCCCGGATAAAGGCTCTGTTTATATGGCGCGGACGACCGGCCGCGGCGCTGTTTTTACAAAATCTTTACGGGCCGGCCGGTACGATACCGGTCACGAACATTGCCTGGAGAATCTGGTTGGATACGCAGCACAACAAGAAGAACGTCGCCGGCCTCGCGCTGGCCGCCGTCGGCATCGTCTACGGCGACATCGGCACCAGCCCGCTGTATTCGTTGAAGACCGTGTTCGATCCCGAGCACGGGCTGGCCCTCACGCCGGCCAACCTGATTGGCGTCGTGTCGCTGATTTTCTGGGGCCTGACCATCATCGTCTCCTTCAAGTACGTGACGCTGGTCCTGCGCGCGGACAACCGCGGCGAGGGCGGCATCATGGCGCTGCTGGCGCTCGCGCTGGGCGCCATCGGCAACCGCCAGCGGCTGCACGTCGCGCTCCTGCTGATCGGCGTGTTCGGCGCATCGCTGTTCTACGGCGACAGCGTGATCACGCCGGCCATTTCCGTGCTGTCGGCGATCGAAGGTCTGGAAGTCGCCACGCCGGCGCTGAAGGCCTACGTGGTGCCGCTGACGATCGTCGTCCTGGTCGGCCTGTACGCGGCGCAGCGCCATGGCACCGCGGGCATCGGCCGCTGGTTCGGCCCCATCATGCTGCTGTGGTTCGCGGCGCTGGCGGCGATGGGCGTGCTGAACATCGTCGAGAGCCCCGGCATCCTCGTCGCCTTGAATCCGTGGCACGCGCTGCGCTTCTTCATCGACAACCGCGGCACGGGGTTTCTCGCGCTCGGCGCGATCGTGCTGGCCTTCACGGGCGCCGAGGCGCTGTATGCCGACATGGGCCACTTCGGCCGCGCGCCGATCCGGCTCGCGTGGTTCGCCGTTGCCTTTCCGTCGCTCGCGCTGAACTATCTCGGCCAGGGCGGCCTGCTGCTGGCCCGGCCGGATGCGATCGTCAATCCGTTCTACCAGCAACTGGGTGCCTGGAGCGTGTATCCGCTCGTGGTGCTGTCGACCATCGCGACAGTCATCGCGTCGCAGGCGACGATTTCCGGCACGTTCTCGATGACGAAGGAAGCGATCGCGCTGGGCTTCCTGCCGCGCATGCGCACGGTGCACACGTCGGAGCGCGAGATCGGCCAGGTCTATCTTCCGCTCGTCAACTGGCTGCAACTGATCGCGGTGCTGCTGGCCGTGATCGGATTCGGTTCGTCCGACAACCTGGCGTCGGCATACGGCATCGCGGTCACGGCGACGATGCTGGCGACGACAATCCTCACCTATTTCGTGATCCGCTACCGCTGGCGCCTGAACCTGCTGCTGTGCCTGGGCGCGACCGGCTTGTTCTTCGTGATCGACGCGGCCTTCTTCTCGGCCAACGTGCTGAAACTGCTGCATGGCGGCTGGTTCCCGCTGACGCTGGGCGTGCTGCTGTTCACCGTGATGCTGACCTGGCGCCGCGGCCGCCAGCAGGTGTTCGACAATCTGCAAAAGCATGCCATTCCGCTCGATGCTTTCCTGGAGTCATTGTTCATTGCCCCGCCGACGCGGGTTCCCGGCACCGCCATCTTCCTGCGCGGCGAGAGCGATGGCGTACCTCATGCGATGTTGCACAATCTCTTGCACAACAAGGTATTGCATGAACGCGTCGTGTTTCTTACCGTGCACATCGCGGACGAGCCCCGGGTCGACGCGTCGGCGCGGATCCGCATCACGGCATTGGGGCACGGCTGCCACCAGGTCGACGTCAGGTTCGGTTTCAAGGACGAGCCGGACATCCCCGACGTCCTCGAGCAATGCGCGGCGCACGGACTGCCGTTCGACATGATGCAGACGTCGTTCTTCGTTGCGCGCCAGACCGTGATCTCGACACCGGGCGGCGGCATGGCGCCGTGGCGCGAGCACTTGTACGTCGCGATGCAGCGCAACGCGCGCGATGCCGCCGACTACTATCGCATTCCGACCAACCGGGTCATCGAACTGGGCACGCAAGTGGAAATCTAGCATCTAGCGCGAGCGACGGCCCGTATGCCGTGCGCCGGTGGACGCGGCGCCGCGACGCGGCTAAGCTGGGGGCCGAGAGGATCCGGAGCACCGCATGGACAAACCCGCCGACCCCGCATTGCCCGTGCCCGACGGATCGCGCCGTCCGCTGGCGACGCTCGCCATCGTTTTGCTGTCGTGTTTTTGCGTGTTGCTGGCCGCCCTGCAGGCGTGGAGCGCGTGGCGTGCATATCAGACGGAGCTGGACGACAGCCGCGTCACCACGGCCAATATGGCACGCGCCCTCGCGTCGCACGCGGAAACGTCGATCAAGCTGGGCGACGCCGTGCTTGCCGAGATGGTCGAGCGCATCGAACACGACGGCATGGACGACGCCGCGGCCGCGCGCCTCACGCAGCGGCTGCGCACCATCACGCACGACGTGGGCGAGCTGCACGGCCTGTTCGTGTACGGCCCGGACGGCAAGTGGCTGACGTCGTCGCTGCCGCGGCCCATGCAGGGCAATAATTTCGACCGCGAGTATTTCCAGTACCACCTGCTGCACAACGAGCGGGGCACGCACGTGAGCGTGCCCGTGCGCAGCCGCTCGACGGGCGCCTGGATACTGCCGCTGTCGCGCCGCATCGAAGCGCCCGACGGCAGCTTCGCCGGGGTGGCGCTGGCCACCCTGAACCTGGCCTGGTTCGGCCGCTTCTACGAGAGTTTCGACGTCGGCAAGAACGGCACCATCGTCCTTGCGCTCGACAACGGCACGCTGATCTTCCGCCGGCCGTTCAACGAGGACCAGGTCGGCATGGACATCCGCAACGGCACCATCTGGCAACTCGCGCAGAACAATGCCAAGCCGGGATCGGTCACGCTGACGCCCCGCATCGACAACATCGAGCGCATGTACAGCTACCGCCACCTGCAGGGCTTTCCGCTGTTCGTCGCGTGCGGCGTGGCCGTGGACGAGATCCTCGCCGGCTGGCGCCGCAGCACGCTGCAGACGGCCGTGCTGGGACTGGCCGCGCTGCTGTTGCTGGCCTGGGCCGGCGGCCTCCTCGTGACCCAGATCCGCATCCGCGAGCGGCTCGAAGGCGACCTGCGCCGCGCGAGTGCGGCGCTGCAGCGCCACAACGCGTCGCTGCAGAACCTGGCCGACAGCGACAGCCTGACGGGCCTCGCCAACCGCCGCCTGTTCGAGGACCGTCTCGTGCGCGAGTACGAGCGCGCGCGCCGCAGCGGCGCGCCGTTCGCCCTCGTCATGATCGACATCGACCACTTCAAGCTGTACAACGACCGCTACGGCCACGTGGCCGGCGACGATTGCCTGCGCCGGGTGGCCGGCGCCATCGCGGCCGGCGCGCGCCGTCCCGCCGACCTCGCGGCGCGCTACGGCGGCGAGGAATTCGCCGTCATCCTGGCCGACACCGACCTCGCCGGCGCGCAAGCCGTGGCCGACCGCATCCGCGCCGCGGTGGCCGGCCTCGACCTGCGCCACCAGGACAATCCCGCCGGCCGCGTCACGCTCAGCATGGGCCTGTACGTCGGCCATCCCGCGCTGGCGGACCGCAACGATCCGCTGGCCTGGGTCGACGTGGCCGACCGCCTGCTGTACGAAGCGAAGGGCGCGGGGCGCAACCGCGTCGTCGCGCGCGAGGGCCACGCTGCGGCGGCCTGAGGCCGGGCTGAACGTGGTTGTGTCAGAATGGCGGCCCGTTCGACGTCGAGGACACCATGGAAAAGCTGATTTCGGAATTGATCCGCCTGTACCTGCTGCCGGGCAGCCCGGCAGCGCAGGCGTTGACGCAACGCGGGGAAGGCCGGGCATGCGCGCCCGTCGACCTCACATCGGACGGGGTCACGCGCGCCATCGTGCTCCCGTTCCGCAGGGCGGCCGGCGAGGACGCCCACCATTGGGACCGGCTGTGCACCGTCGCGAACGCCCTGCAGGCGGAGTTCGGCTTTCCCGCGCCGGCCGTGAGCGTTGCGAGCGCGGGCGGCTATGTGTTGTGGCTGTCGCTGGCGATGCCCATTCCGCTGGCCGACGTACGCCGCTTCGTCGATGGCCTTGCCCGCCTGTGGCCCGACACGCTGCCGCCGGCCGATGCCGTCGTCGGCGCGCCCGTCGAGCTGCCGCCGTGCCTGGACGCGGCGACGGGCCGCTGGGCCGCGTTCATCCATCCCGGCATGGGTGCCTCGTTCGCGGACGAATCGGGGCTCGAGATGGCGCCGCCGGCGCCGGGACAGGTCGCGTTCCTCGACGGACTCGAGAGCATCGGCGCCGAGCAGTTCCAGGCCGCGCTGGCGCGTCTGACGGCCACGGCAGCGCCGGCACCGGTGCGGGCAGCCGCCGCCTCGGCCCCGCGTGACGGCGGCGCGCCCGACGGCCTGCTGCTGAAGGATGCCACCTTGGACGACATCGTCCGCCACCTGCACGCGCGCAACATCGAACCCACGTTCCGCTTCCTCGTCGATCAAGCGCCGAGATAGTTCGCCAGCTCGTCCGGCGTCCCGCGCGGAAACGCTTCCTTGATCCAGTCGAGGAAGGCGGACACGCGCGCGCTCAGCAGGCGCCGTGACGGGTACAGCGCCCACAGGGCGATCTCCGGCCCGTCCACGTCGCCCCAGCAGACCAGCGTGCCGGCGGCGAGGTCGCGGCCGACGAGGGAGACGGGCAGGCACGCGGCGCCGATGCCCGTCCGCACCGCATCGCGCACCATCATGAGCGACGACAGCCGCAGCACGGGCGCGATGGCGATGGCGGGCTGTCCCGTCACGGCCCACGCGCGGCTGCCTTCGTCGCGCACGACGGCGGGGACGGGCACGCCGTCCGCCGGTCGCGCGAGCGACGGGGCCGCGACGACAACCAGGCGGTCGCGCAGGAAGATGCGACCGATGAGGTTGTCATCGGGATCGGGATTCACGCGGATCACGAGGTCGTAGCCTTCCTCGATCATGTCCACGGGCCGGTCGTCCGTCGTCACTTCCAGACGCACGTCCGGGTAGCGCAGCGCGAACCCCGCGGCCAGCTTGCCCATCGCCGTCTGCGAGAACAGCAGCGGGGCGCTGATGCGCATCCGGCCGCGCGGACGGTCGCCGCCGGATGTGAGCGCGGCCGCCGTCTCGTCGATCTCCGTCAGCAATGCCGCCGTGCGCTCGTGCAGCGCGCGGCCCTCCTGCGTGAGCTTGAGCGTCCGCGCGCCCCGTTCGAGCAGGCGCAGGCCGAGGCCCGCCTCCAGTTCCGCGACGCGGCGCGACAGCGTCGCCTTCGGTCGGCCGCTCGCCCGTGCGGCGCGGCCGAAGCCGCCGTGGCGGGCGACGAGGTTGAAATCGGCGAGGGCAAGTAAATCCATGTGTTCCACCTGTGAGACGGGATGTCCAATTCTACCGTCTATCGGATCGCTGTTGGGACGCCTAAGCTGTGAAGCGTCAACCGACAACTCTCAACTTCAAACAGGAGAACACCATGACCATCCTCGTCACCGGCGCAACGGGCAATGTGGGCCGCCATGTCGTCAACCAACTCGTACAACGCGGCGCCAAGGTGCGTGCGCTCGTCCGCGACCCTGCCAAAGCCGACTTCCCGGCCGGCGTCGATGTCGTGCAGGGCGACCTGCTGGACGTGGACGCGCTGCGCCGCGCGTTCGACGGCGTGTCGACCTTGTTCCTGCTCAACGCGGTCGTGCCCGACGAATTCACGCAGGCGCTCGTCACCCTGAACGTGGCGCGGGAAGCGGGCGTGGACCGGGTCGTGTACTTGTCCGTCATCCACAGCGATCTGTACGTCAACGTGCCTCACTTCGCGGGCAAGTTCGGCGTCGAGCGGATGATCGAGCGCATGGGCTTTTCGGCCACGATCCTGCGTCCCGCCTACTTCATGGACAACGACGTGACGATCAAGGACGTCATGCTCGGCTACGGCACGTACCCGATGCCGATCGGCGCGAAGGGCCTCGCGATGATCGATGCGCGCGACATCGGCGAGATCGCGGCGATCGAATTGATCCGCCGCGCCGAAGCCACCCGGCCGCTGCCGCTCGAACGCATCAACCTCGTCGGCCCGGACACGCTGACGGGCGGGGACGTCGCCGCCATCTGGTCGGCCGTGCTGGGCCGCACCGTGACCTACGGCGGCGACGACACGGCCGGCTTTGAACAGAACCTGCGCCAGTTCATGCCGGCCTGGATGGCCTACGACATGCGCCTGATGAGTGAGCGCTTCCTTACCGACGGCATGGTGCCGGCAGCGGGCGACGTCGACCGCTTGACCGCGCTACTGGGCCGTCCGCTGCGCACGTACCGCGACTTCGCCGCTGGCATCGCCGCCTGAACGAGGAGAACATCATGATCTATTCGACCGCCACCGTTCCCGTCAATCCGGACGGCGAAACCCCGCTGACGCGCACCCAGGCCTGGAACGGCCTCGTACTGAAGGCGCGCGACGCCCGCGAATTCCTGCCGCCCAACCTGTGCACCCGCTGCGTCGTCGTCGAGGAAAGCGCCACGCACATCGTGCGCGACGCCACCATCGGCGGCGCCGACCTGCGCGAGATCATCGTGTTCGAGCCCGGACACAAGGTCTCGTTCTTCCAGGCGAGCGGGCCGCGCGAAGGCGTGATCGTCAACGAATTGTTCGAGGACGAGACGGGCGCGCTGTGCCTGAAGTTTTATTGCTACACAGGCTTGCGCGACAAGGCGCCGGGCGGCCTGGAAGAACAGGCCGAGCAGGCGTGGATGGACAGCGAGAAGGGGTACAAGACCGCCTTGCTGTCGACCTTGAAGCGCACGCGCGAGCTCGTCGTCGGGGGCCGGCTCTGACGGCCAGCTTCGGCTTTCCCGCAGTCGAACCTCTGATATTTCTGATTCTTTTGCTCGCCTGACAGCTATACACTTTGTCCATCGTCAAGACATATGACGACCCGCCGATCCGGAAGCGATCGGCGGAACCAAGCTGAAAGGGATGCAACATGAACGGAAGGTCTTTGAATGCGGGGATGAAGCTCGTCGCCGCGGTGGTCGTGGTAATCCTGTTGTTCGCGCTGGCGCCGTTCGGCACGGTGCCGGCCGGCTACCGCGGCGTGATGACGACGTTTGGCAGCCCGAGCGACCAGGTGCTGAGCGAGGGCATCCACTTCCGCGTGCCGCTGGCGCAAAGGCTGAACCTCGTCAACGTCTCGATCCAGAAGGGGGAAGGCGAGGGTGACGCCGCGTCGCGCGACCTGCAGACCGTGCACACGCGCGTGGCGCTGAACTACCACGTGCGGCCAGACGCCGCGGTGACCGTGTTCCGCGACCTGGGCAACGAGCCCGGCCAGCGCATCATCATTCCGTCCGTGCAGGAAGCCGTGAAGGCCGTCACGGCGCGCTTCACGGCGGAAGAGCTGATCGCCAAGCGCACCGACGTGCGCGACCAGATCATCGCGCAGTTGCGCGAACGGCTGGCGCGGCACGGCATCATGGTCGACGAGTTCTCGATCGTGAACTTCAATTTCTCGCGTTCATTCAACGACGCGATCGAAGCGAAGACGACGGCCGAGCAGCTGAAGCTGAAGGCGGAACGCGACCTGCAGCGCATCGAGGTGGAAGCGAAACAGCGCGTGGCGCAGGCGAAGGCCGAGGCCGAGTCGCTGGCCGTGCAGCGCCAGCAGGTGACGCCGGAACTGATCCGCCTGCGCGAGATGGAGAACCAGCGCATGGCGATCGAGAAGTGGGATGGCAAGCTGCCCAGCGTGGCCGGTGGGGCGGTGCCGTTCATCAATGTGGCTGGCGCAGCGAAGTGAGCGTTGTGGACGAACGATAGACTTTGACAGGCGTACCGTGGCGTCCATGTTTCGGTCGTGATATTCGGCGACTTTTGCGGCTCGACAAGCTGCTATGCTGAGTCTCACGGCTGAAGCTGTATGAAGCGGACTCGGAGCGTAGTGACCGCTTAAGGGCGATTGCAGGCGTCCAGGTTGGTCTACTGTCGGCCTTGGAGGCACTTTCTGCATGTGTGTTTGACCCTGATCCGGAAGAAGCATGGCAGAAGCGGGCGTACAACTTTAGCCTTGGCGACGAATAAGTCCAGCAAGGCACTTTGCCGGGTTGAACGGCAGCTTTTTTTCGTCATGCCGTCTCGCCTTCACTTCACCGTTCACGCATGCTCTCCCGGCTGCCTAATCCAAAAAAAGGGCGTTGCCGGTATGAACCGAGCAACGCCCTGTCTTGCTGGCGGATCGTTTTGACCGTCGAGGTTTACAGCTTCCAGTGAACTGCAGCCGAGACCGAACGTCCGATCTGGAGCGTACCGAAATTCGTCAGCTGCGCGTTACCCGCAGTGCCGAAGTGGTAGTACGCCTGTTGCACTTCGTTGGTCAGGTTGACACCACTGATATCGAACGACATGTTGTCGTTGATCTTGTAGGAGATCTGCATGTCCACGCTCTTTTCCGGATGACGCCAGATACCGATCGGATTGGCAAACAGGGCGGCTTCGTTGGTGGCCAGGAAGCCGGAGCGCCAGACCTGGGACAAGCGCGCGCTGATCGGGCCTTTTTCATAAGCCAGCGTGGCGTTGTACGACTTGTTGGACACGCCGAAGAACGGTGTCTCGAGCTGCGAGACGATGATGCCGGCATCATTGGCCTCGGGCACGTTCTGCGACGACGTGAGTCGCGTATAGCTGCCCTGGATGCCCAGACCGTCCAGCACGCTCGGCAGCCACTTCGGGAAGTAGATCAAGCCGAGCTCGGCGCCCTTCATGGTGCCGTTCGAGGCGTTGGTCGGCGAGGTAATGACGTAGTCATAGCCGTTCGTATGGTCGCCGCCTCCGGTCGAGTTACGGTACGGATCGTTCGCCGGATCGACGTGAACCCTGCGACGCAAGGGCACGACCAGGCCGTCGATCTTGCGCTTGAACAGCGTGCCGTAGAGTGCACTGTCCTTCTGGAAATACCATTCAGCCGTCAGGTCGAGGTTCTTCGACTGCGTCGGTTTCAGGTCCGGATTGCCGCCGCTGCCCGAGCCATAACCAACCCGCGACACGTCGTCGGCGAGTTGATAGACAGGATTCAGATCACCGAAGTTCGGGCGGCGCAGCGTTTCACCGTAGTTGGCGCGCACCATGACGTCCTTGGATGGCTCGTAAATCAGGGTCATGCTCGGCAGCAGCTTGCTCGTCGACTTGCTGGCGCCGGTCGGCGTGACGGCCTTGGTGGTGGCATCCACCTTGTAGAACGTCATGTCGGTTTTGACCTTGACGTAGCGCACGCCGAAATTGCCGCGCAGGGGATGGCCGAACAGCTCGTTCTGGGTATTCCCCATCACGAACAGGTTGGTCGTCTTTTCATCGACCTCGAACGTCTTCTGCAAGCGCAGTTGGTCCGTCGTCATGAAGTTCGCGTCGACCGAGTGATAAAGGTTACGCCAGTCGTCGATATGGTCGCGGATGTAGTAGGCATTCGGCTCGATCCACGAGCGCGGAACGTCCGAGATGTCCGTGCCGAAGTTCGCGTTGGTGGAGGAATACGCCGGGTCCAGCGAGCCGAGGTTGCGGCCCAGGAAGGCCGATTGCGTGCGGTTGGCCTCCGACGCCTTGCGGTCGTCGAAGCGCGCGCCGAAGTGGATCGTCTCCAGCGCACCCCAGTCGGCATCAAAGATGCCCGACAGATTGGCCGTCGCGGCGCTGCCCTTGTTGCGGTTGGCGTTATCGTAGAACTGCGCGACATTCCACTTGGTCGGGTCGACCAGGTCGGCATCGTTATTGAAATGGAACGACGTGTTATTGCTGCCGTCATTGAAGTTGACGTTGATGGACGGCGCGACGCGATCGATCCGGGTGGCCGTGAATTCCGAGTGGAAGGTGCTGGTCTGGTACGACAGATCACCGTCCAGCTTCAGACGGTCGCCAACGTTCCACTTGCCGTTCAGCGCATATACGTAGGAATCCGTTGCCGAGGTGGTGTAGTCGCCGCTGTTGAAGCCATAGACGTTATTGACCGTACGGCTCCTGATGACGTTCGTTCCCGGGAAGGTCGTGATCGAGCCCGCAGGGTTGCTGCCGAGATCGCCCCACCAGTCGACAAAGCTGAACAGCAACTGGTTGAAGGTCTTGTTACGATAACCGTTGTACATCGATTCGAAGGTGTAGACCGAATCGCTGTTCGGTTTCCACTGCAAGGCGATATTGGCGGCAGGACGTTCACGCTCTCCCTTGAGGTCGCTCTGGAAAACGGCGTCACGCGACAGGTAATAAGGATACGCTTTGCCGTTGAAATCCAGCGTCGAACCGGCAGCCATCGGCAAGCCGGTACGGGTACCAGGCGCCCAGACTTTATTGTCGAAGATGCGCTGCAGGGGCGTATAACCTGCGGGATCTTCGGCGGCATTGGGGCTGACAAACGGCACCATCGCACCCGGCGCCACGCTTTCATTGCGGTATTTCGTCTTGGTATCCGACAGATTGACCAGGGCACCGAATTCGCCGGCGTCGGTTTTCCAGCGGTTACTTAACAAGGCGCTGAGCTGCGGGTTCGCCTTTTTCGCGGGTTCGAGATAGGTTTCACGCGCCGAAAGCGAAATTTTCGCACCCTTGAAATCGAACGGACGCAGCGACTTGACGTCAATCTGTCCTGCGATCCCGGTTTCCAACTGGCTGGCGTCGCGCGTCTTGTAGACGTCGATCTGGCGGACCAGGGTCGACGGAATGTCCTGGAGCGCGACCTGCGCGCCGGATGCGGTAAAAATCGTGCGGCCGTTCCAGGTGGTCTGGACGTCGGGCATACCACGGATGGACAGGGTGCCGACCTCGCCGCCGGCGCGGTCGGTGACCTGGATACCCGTCACGCGCTGCAGCGCTTCGACGACGTTGTTGTCGGGCAGTTTGCCGATGTCTTCGGCGACGATCGATTCCACGACCTGGTCGTTGGTGCGCTTGAGCGCCAGACTCTTGCTCAGCGATGCCCTGAGGCCCGTGACGACCACGGTTTCGACCGGCTCGGTCTTGTCGGCGGCCGCTTGCGCCCATACCGAGGCGCTTGTGAGCAGGCCGGCGCCCATCAGGGCAGTCACGCTCAGCTTCAAGACCAATGGACGTGCAGATGCTTGCGATTTCATACGTCTCCTGTATTTGTAGTTATGAAAATTTACTTCCCAACCTGGCTGTTAAATCATGTTAGAGACCCAGCGATTATCGATCCAATCAATTTTTCTGGGTTTCTCATATCGATTTCGATATCAACATAGTCTGTTTGACAACAAATGCTGGCATGCATTTTGCATACAGAAAATGGCCAAAAAGCACGTTTTACAGAGGGGAAAACAGTGCCGAGAGGAAGGGAAAACGAGCGTGATCAGCCGCAATGAGTAAAGCGATCACGAAGCGGAGAAATCAAGCGGCCGCCAAGGCCGTGCGGGTCGGAACGTAGCGGATCGGCAACAAACGTGTCTTTCCGGATGACGTGAGTTGACGCACCAGTCAATGGGTGGGATTGCTGCTGTTCAACCCGAGGTAGCGTCCGTCCTGGTCGACGTGCGTTGGGTCGACATCCATCTCGCTGTCCGGCACGGCAGTCAGCTTGTTGCGGATGATGAATTCCATCGTCGCGTAAGCATGCGATAACGTCGCGTCATTGTCGATCGGCTGCTGCGCGAAACGGTAGACTTTTACGGCGGTCATCGATACCTCCGGTGCGGGCCTGGGCAGGTCGCCTTTCCTTCACAGGCTAGCATCAAATGGCGCGAGTCATACGGCGACGAGCAAAAAAAAGCGGGACCGAAGTCCCGCCAAGAGGGTACAGCAGAAGAGGAGAAGCGCTACATCAGAAACGGTAGGTCAGCGAAGCCTCCCACGCGCGGCCGAAGATAGGACGGGCGTTGATGGGCCCAACGCTGGCGCCGACGAGGCGCGAGTTACCTTCGGTCAGGCCCAGCGCGTTGTTGACGTTCGTGCCCGTGACGCGGAATTCCAGCTTGTCCGACAGCTCGGCCAGGATGCCCAGGTCCAGCGTGTTATACGACGGCAGGTACTGGGTGTTCTGCTGGTCCGCCCAGCGCGCGCCCACGTGCGCGTACGTGCCGTAGAAGCGCAGCGAAGCGACGCCCGGCGCGTAGTCGCCGATCGGCAGACGGTAGCTCGGCGAGAAGCGGTACTGGAACTTCGGCTGGCGCTGCACCTGGTTGCCGGAGATGGATGGGTTGTCCTTGTACGTGGAGTCCTGCCAGTCGCCCGTCAGCTGCAGTTGCAGGCCAGTGATGGGGCGCACGGCGAGTTCGAATTCCACGCCCTTGCCGTGCGAGCCGCTCACCGAATACAGCACGCCGTTCGTCGTGATCTGCTGGAACGAGATGCCCGTGAAGTCCGTGTAGAACGCGTTCACGTACGCGCTGTACAGCGGCGTGGCCGTCTTGTAGCCGATCTCGTACTGCGTGACCTTCGGCGTCGGGACGCGGTTGCGGTCGTTCACGACGTCCTGGCTGCCGGCGTTGCGCAGGTCGTCGAAGTAGATGAACGTGTGGCCCTGATTGGCGCGCACGAACACGCTGGAATCCTTCGTCAGCTTGACCAGGCCGCCCGCGGTGAACGAGTTGGCGGTGTCGTCGCGCGACAGTCCCGTGAAGCTGCCGCTCGGCATCGAGGTGCCGTTGTTGTACACGGTCAGCGGATTGTTGTCCGTGTCGGCCGACGTCAGGTTCGAGATCGTGCCCGAGATGTGCTGCTTCTCGTGGCGCATGCCGGCATCGACCTTGATGCGGTCGTTGATGCGCCATTCGTCGGCGAGGAATACCGCCGTGTTGTGGCCGTCGTACGATGCCACCGGTGCGTAGAACACGTTGCCGTCCGTGCCGTTCTTGGCGATGACGGCACCGTTGTTCAGCTGGACGTTGATGAGGCGCGCGTTCGGCGTCGCCGTCATCAGGTGGCTGTTGCCGAGGTACCAGACGTCGTGCGACGAGTAGTTCGCCACGTAGGCGCCGGCCGTGATCGTGTTGTTGTAGCCGATGTCGCGGCTGACGCGGAATTCGTCCGTGAACGAGCGCAGCTTCTTCTCGACGGCCCACAGGCCCGCCTGCACGACTTGCTGATCCGCCGCGACGGCGCCGCCGCCGTTGACGTACGTGATGGCGCCGCTCGTGGCCGGCGCGCCGGCCGCCGCCAGTACGGCCGCGTTGCCGTTGCTCGATGCGATGGCCTGGCTGACGTAGTCGGCCGCGCTCAGCGGGTTGTTACCCGTGAACATGGCGATCGTGTTCAGGTCGCCCTTGAAGTAGTTGAACTTGTTCGACACGTCCCAGCCGTTCAGCTTCTGCTGGAAGTCGGCGCCGATCAGGTTCGACGACAGGCCGCGGCCGTCGCCCAGGTCGTACGTCAGCGTCTTGCCCGGACCCGCTTCCACCGTGAAGTTGCGCATCTCGTTGCTCATCAGGGTGCCGCGCAGCGGGTCGAAGCCGGGGAACGACGAGATCGTGTGGCCGTTGTTCGACGAGATCAGCGGCACGCCCGTGTAGAACGCGTTCTTGTCCGACGTGGAGCGGGCGTACACGGTCAGCTCGCCCTGGTCCAGCTTGCGGGTGAGCGATGCGGACAGCTGGCCGCCGTCGTCCGCCGGGAAGCCCGCGTCGCGCACGCCGTTCGTCGTGCGGTAGAAGCCGCCGATCATGCCGTACCAGCCGTCGGCGATCTTGCCGCTGTAGACGCCGTCGAAGCGGCGCAGGCTGCCCGTGCCCGTCGTGAAGCGCAGGCTGCCTTCCGGCGTGTCGCCGCCTTTCTTCATGATGAAGTTCATCGTGGCGCCCGGCTGGCCGCTCGAGTAGATGGTGCTCGGGCCGCCGCGCAGCACTTCCACGCGCTCGATCGTGTCGTCGAGGCGGAAGGCGGACGAGCCTTCGAAGAACGACAGCACGGGAACCGGATAGATCGGGTTGCCATTCATCTGTACGGAGACGAACGGCGAGTCGCTGCCCGACGGGAAGCCGCGCACCTCGATGTTGGCGCCGGACTGGCCGCCCGTCGCCTCGGCGTACACGCCCGGCACGATCTTCAGCACGTCCGCGGTGCTGGACGGGGCGGCCTGCTTCAGCTGCTCTTCCGTCGCCGTCGTGATCGAAAAGCTCGTGTCGATCTTGCGCGTACCGGAGGCCGATGCCGTACCGGTCACGACGACTTGCTGGATCTCGTTCTGGACCGCGGGCGCAGGCGAAGCCTGCTGGGCGCTGGCCTCGGACTGGGCCACGAGCGCGAGGACGGCGAGGGCGACTGCCGACAGTTGCGGGAACTGCATGGTGTTTTTCAGCATTGGGCTGTTCATATTGTGCTCTCTGTGATTGGGACCTGGCTACGGGGCGTCTCCTCCCCGGTTTTCCCGTCGATTGATGAATCGATAAGGAAAGTGCGGCCATTGAAACATCGGATTGACATCGATGTCAATCAAAATGCTATCGATGTCATTTTTTGTCGACACGGCAAAAAAATCTGTCATAATGCGGTCCGCTCAAGTAATCTGATATCGCTACCTCTGCAATACCGAAACGAACGAACATGGCGCACGCGAAGAAACCCCTGGCCGGCGAATCGGCCGTGACGATGGAAGACCTGGCGAAGATCGCCGGCGTCTCCACAATCACGGTATCGCGCGCCCTGCGCGACAGTCCGCTCGTGACGGACAACACGCGGGAAAAGATCCGCAAGATCGCGCAGGAACAGGGCTACCGCTTCAACATCAGCGCGCGCAACCTGCGCATGCGCCGGTCGTATTCCGTCGCCGTCGTCGTCGAGATGACGCCCGTGAAGGGCCGGCCGATGTCCGACCCGTATCCGCTCGAACTCCTGGGCGGCATCACGCAGGAACTCACGACGGCCGGCTACAGCGTCGTGCTCACGTCGAAGCAGTTGCTCGACACGGCCCCGGTGCAGGGCGCCGACGGCCTGATCCTGCTGGGCCAGGGCTCGCATGGCGAAGCGGTGAAAGCCTTGCAGCAGACCACGTTGCCGCTCGTCGTGTGGGGCGCGCCGGAAGAGGGCGCGACGTACACGGTCGTCGGTTCCGACAACCGCAAGGGCGGTGCCAGCGTCGCCGAGCGCTTCCTGGAGCAGGGCCGGCGCAAGCTGATTTTTGTCGGCGACGTCGACCACGCCGAGGTGCAGGAACGGTGCGCCGGTTTCATCGACGCGCTGTCCGGCCGCGCCACCGTGCACATTCTGCGCCCGAAGGCGTTCACGTTCGAAGCGGGCTTCGACTGCGTGACGTCGCTGTTGAAAAAGAAGAGCGGCCACAGCATCGACGGCTTGTTCGCCGCCAGCGACCTGCTCGCGATGGGCGCGATCCGCGCGCTGACGGAAGCGGGGCTGCGCGTGCCCGACGACATCTCCGTGATCGGCTACGACGACACGCCCGGCGCCGCCAGCTTCGTGCCGCCGCTGACGAGCGTTCACCAATACCTGCGCGACGGCGGCGTGCTGCTCGCGAAAAAAATGCTGGCCATGATCGAAGGCCAGCCGGCGCAGTCCGAAATGCTGCCCACCACGCTGATCGTCCGCCACACCTGATCGCCCATTACCACCGATAACGCTTGAATCCGCGCCCCGCGCACGAACGAGGAAACCGAAGTGACAAATGACATCGATAACAATAGCGCGATCGCGGCCGAGCCCTGGCGCATCCGCGAGGACGCGCTGGAGCCTGCGCGCGCGTTCCTGCACGAGACCCTGTTCACGTTGGGGAATGGCTGGATCGGCATGCGCGGCACGCCGGACGAGGGGACCGTCGGCGCTGCGGGCCAGACACTGGAAGGCACGTACCTGAACGGCTTCCACGACACGGAATCGATCCGCTATCCCGAGAACGCATACGGCCTCGCGCGCGTGAACGAATTCATGCTGAACGTGCCGAACGCGAAGCGCGTGGCGGCCGTCGTCGATGGCGAACGCTTTGCACTGGACACCGGCCGCGTGCTCGCGTGGGAGCGCACGCTGGACTTCCGCACGGGCCTCCTCGTGCGCACGGTGGAGTGGGAGACCGCTACCTGCAAGCGCCTGCGCATCGCGAGCCGCCGCCTGGTATCCCTCACGCGCAAGCACGTGGCCGCGATCGAATACGCCGTCACGCCGCTGAATTTTTCGGGCGCGGTACGTATCGTTGCGGACGTCGATGCCGACGTGACGAACCTGCAGGCCGGCGACGATCCGCGCGTCGGGTCCGCGCTGACCGGGCCATCGTTGATCGACGTGGCGCGCGAGGTCGGCGCGCAGGACGTGCTGCTGTTGCAGAAGACGCGCCACAGCGGCTTCACATTGGCGACGGCCACGGCATCCGTGCCGTCCGCAGCAAGCGCCGTGCGCGTGGAACCGGTCGCACTGGGCCAGGCGTTCGAGGCCGACGTCGCGCAGGGCACCACGTTCACCGTGCACAAATACGTGGCGTACGCGAGCTCGCGCGACATGGGTGACGATGCCGTCGGCCCTCACGCGCGCGCCGAAGTGGCCGCCGCCCGCGATGCAGGCTTCGACGCGCTCGCAGCGGAGCAGGCCTCGTATCTCGCGCGCTTCTGGGACGAGGCGAACGTCGCCATCGCCGGCGACGACGCGCTGCAGCAGGGCGTGCGCTTCAATCAGTTCCACCTGCTGCAATCCGTCGGCCGCGACGGCAAGACGAATATCGCCGCGAAGGGCGTGACGGGCGAGGGCTATGAAGGCCACTATTTCTGGGACACGGAAATCTATGTGTTCCCGTTCTTCCTGTACTCGCGCCCCGAGATCGCGCGCGCGCTGCTGCAGTACCGCTACAACGGCTTGCCGAAGGCGCGCGAGCGGGCGCGCCAGATGGCGCACGACAAGGGCGCGCTCTACCCGTGGCGCACGATCGCGGGCGAGGAGTGCTCCGCCTACTTCCCGGCCGGCACGGCGCAATACCACATCAATGCGGACGTCGCGTACTCGATCCGCCTGTACCTGCTCGCGACGGGCGACTTCGACTTCATAGCGGAGCAGGGCGCCGAGATCGTGCTGGAGACGGCGCGCATCTGGACCGGGATCGGCAGCTACGATCGCAAGGGACGCTTCTGCATCAACGAGGTGACGGGCCCGGACGAATACACGGCCCTCGTCAACAACAACTATTACACGAACGCGATGGCGCGCATGCACATGACGTTCGCGGCCGACGTCGCCGAGCGCCTGCGCAGCGAGCGGCCCGCCGACTATGCGCGCGTCGCGCACGCCATCGGCCTGGACGACGCCGAGATCCGCGCGTGGCGCGCAGCGAGTGCCGCGATGTTCCTGCCGTACGACGACGATCTCGGCATCCACGAACAGGACGACAGCTTCCTGTCCAAGAAAGTGTGGGACTTCGCGAACACGCCGAAGGAGAACTATCCGCTGCTGCTCAACTACCACCCGCTCGTCATCTACCGCCACCAGGTATGCAAGCAGGCGGACGTCGTGCTGGCGCTGCTGCTGTTGTCGAAGGAATTCTCGCTGGACGACAAGCGCCGCGACTTCGATTTCTACGAACGCGTGACGACGCACGATTCCTCGCTGTCCTCGTGCATCTTCAGCATCGTCGCGAGCGAGATCGGCTATCGGGACAAGGCGTACAGCTACTTCATGGAGACGGCGCGCCTGGACCTCGACAACACGCACGCGAACACGCAATACGGCGTGCACACGGCCGCGATGGCCGGCACGTGGCTGGGCGTCGCCTACGGCTTCGCCGGCATGCGCCTCGACGAGGCCGGCCTGCGCTTCGCACCGACGTTGCCCGACCAGTGGACGGGCTACTGCTTCAAGGTCCAGGTGCGCGGCGCGCTGCTGGACGTCGCCATCGACGCCACCGGCACCGACTACCGCCTGCTGCGCGGCGACCAACTCAACTTCGCGCACACGGGCACGCCCGTCGCGCTGGACGCGCAGCGCGCGCACATCCGCATGGAGAACCCACAATGAGCACCCGATTCAAAGCGGTCATCTTCGACCTCGATGGCGTCATCACGGACACGGCGCACTATCACTACCTGGCGTGGAAGCGCCTGGCGGACAGCGTCGGCGCGCCGTTCGACGAAGCGTTCAACGAACAGCTGAAAGGCGTCGACCGCATGGGATCCCTGGAGCTGATCCTCGCGCGCGCGCCGCGCACGTACACGCCTGACGAAAAGCGTGCGCTGGCCGATGCGAAGAACGGCCACTATCAGGAGTTGATCGCGACGATGACGCCGAGCGACCTGCTGCCCGGCGCCGTGCGCGCGCTGGAAGAGGTACGCGCGGCGGGCCTGAAGATCGGCCTCGCGTCCGTGAGCCGCAACGCATTCACGGTGCTCGACCGCCTCGGTATCCGCGACCGCTTCGACGACGTCGTCGACGCTGCGACGGTCGTCAACGGCAAGCCAGACCCGGAGATTTTCCTGACGGCCGCCGCGCACCTGGGCGTCGAGCCGCGCGACTGCCTGGGCGTGGAAGATGCCGCCGCCGGCGTCGCGTCGATCAAGGACGCGGGCATGGTCGCCGTCGGCGTCGGCAGCCCGGACGTGCTGCACCGCGCCGACCGTGTGATACCGTCGATGGCGGCGTTCCGGCTGGCCGACTACTGATGCGTGCATGACAATAAAAAATACGGAGACAAACGTGAACCAACGACGCATCCTGCTCGCGCTCTTCCTCATCTACTTCGTGTTCGCCATCCTGCTCAACAGCGTGGGCACGGTGATCCTGCAGGTCATCCACAACTACGGCGTCGACAAGGGTTCGGCCAGCGTGCTGGAAGGGTTCAAGGATCTTCCGATCGCAATCGTGTCGTTCCTCGTCGCCTCCACGTTGCCGCGCTTCGGCTACAAGAAGGCGATGCTGCTGGCGCTCGCGATCGTCGCCGCCGCGACGCTGGCGATGCCGCTGATCCCGGCCTTCGCCACCGCGAAGCTGCTGTTCCTGTGCGTGGGCGTCGCGTTCGCGCTGGCGAAGGTGTCCGTGTATTCGACCATCGGCCTCGTCGCGCGCGACCGCAAGCAGCATGCCGGCATCACGAACCTGCTGGAAGGCTTCTTCATGGTCGGCGTGCTGTCGGCGTACTGGATCTTCGGCTTCTTCATCGATTCCGACCATCCGCAGTCGACCAGCTGGCTGAACGTGTATTGGGTGCTGTCCGGCCTGTGCGCGGCCACGTTCCTGCTGGTGCTGTCGACGTCCTTCGACGAACGTGGCGCCGCGGCGCCGCACAGCCGCGGCCCGGCCGCCGACTTCATCGAGATGCTGCGCCTGTTCGCGCGGCCGCTCGTGTGCGTGTTCGTGCTGACGGCCTTCCTGTACGTGCTCGTGGAGCAGGCCGTCGGCACGTGGCTTCCCACATTCAACAACGAGATCCTGAAGCTGCCCGCCGCGATGAGCGTGCAGGTGACAAGCATCTACGCGGGCTGCCTCGCGATCGGGCGATTGTCGGCCGGCGTCATCATGCGTCGCCTGAACTGGTATCCCGTGCTGACCGCGTGCATGGTGGGGATGGGCGCCACGGTGCTGCTGGCGCTGCCCCTCACGCACGGCATCGCACTCGATCCGCACGTGACGTGGGCGACGGCACCCGTGGCCGCGTTCCTGTTTCCGCTCATCGGCCTGTTCATGGCGCCGATCTACCCGGGCATCAATTCGGTGATGCTCAGTTCCCTGCCGCGCCACCAGCATGCGCCGATGACGGGACTGCTCGTGATCTTTTCGGCGCTCGGGGGCACGACGGGGTCGCTGATCACGGGCTATGTGTTCGGGCATGTCAACGGCCACTTCGCGTTCTACCTGACGCTCGTGCCGATCGTGCTGATGCTGGGCAGCCTGTACGCGTTCAAGCGGCAGGTGGACCGCAATCCCGCGGAAGTTCCGGTGGTCGCGTAGGGTGGACGGCTCGACCGTGCACGTTGATGCAACGCGGTGCGTGCGCCGTCCACGCGTCCGGCGAAGGTGCGAAAGCGGTGCGGCCAAATCACCCGTCGGTTGGACGCGTGGAGTCATTGAGTCCGGGGGACTCAATGACAAGCCGTCCACCCTACAAGTTCGGTGCCGTGCCCTGCGCCAGCAGCAGCGCGCGGAAATCGGCGGCCCGCATCGGCTTGCCGATCAGGTAGCCCTGCAAGACGTCGCATCCCGTCGAGCGGATCGCTTCCTTCTGCAGCTCCGTCTCGATGCCTTCGCAGATCACGTCCAGCTTGAGCGACTTGGCGAACGCGATCACGCCGTTGACGATGTCCAGGCAGCGCCGGTCGCGCTCGATCTCGCGCACGAACGAGCGGTCGATCTTGATCGCCGTGATCGGCAGCTGGCGCAGGTACGACAGGTTCGAGTAACCCGTGCCGAAGTCGTCGAGCGCGATGCGGAAGCCCACGTTGCGCAGTGAACGCAGGATGAGGGCCGCCTTGTCGATGTCCTGCATCAGCATGCTCTCGGTGACTTCGAGCTTGATGCACTCGGCGTCCAGGCCGTAGTGCGCGATGATGTTCTCGAGCAGAGGCGGCAGGTTTTCGTCCATCAGCTGGCGCGGCGAGACGTTGACGGCCATGCGCAGCCGGTAGCCCAGCAGCTCCCATTCGCGGGCCTGGCGGCACGCTTCCTCGCACACCCACGCGCCGACTTCCGTGATGGCGGGCGAGCCTTCCAGCATCGGCAGGAACAGGTCGGGCGCGAGCAGGCCGAGGCGTGGGTGTTCCCAGCGCAGCAGCGCTTCCGCGCCGACCACGACGCCGTCGCTGGCGTTGACCTGCGGCTGGTAGAACAGCACGAACTGGCGGCGCTCGAGGGCAGAGAACACGTCCTGGCGGAGCTCGAGGCGCTGCTTGAGCAGATGGCGCGCGGCCGTGGAAAACACGGCGAACGTGTGGCGGCCGTTGTCCTTGGCCTCGTACATGGCGGCGTCCGCGTTGTTGATTAGTTCGTCGGCCGAGTATTCGCGGCCGGTGCCGATGGCGATGCCGATGCTGCCGCCCACGGTCACGTGATGGCCGTCGACGGCGATGGGCAGCGCCAGCTGCTTCAGCACGTCCGCGGCGAGCGCCTTCGCCGCGTCGACGTCCTTGTCCTCGAGGATGAACACGAATTCGTCGCCGCTGATGCGCGCGACCGTGACGCCGCCGCCGCCGAGCGCGTCCAGGCGGCGGCCGATCTCGACCAGCGCGGTGTCGCCGGCGCGGTGGCCGTGCGCGTCGTTGACTTCCTTGAAGTGGTCGAGGTCGACGAACAGCACGCCCACCGGACAATTATCCTGGACCGAGCGCGCGAGCGCCTCGTCGAGCGCGCGCAGGCAGGACAGGCGGTTGTGCAATCCCGTCAGGCTGTCGTGCGTGGCCTGGTGCAGGAGCCGCGATTCCGCTTCCTTGCGTTCCGTGACGTCGGCAAAGAACACGGTCAGGCCTTCGCGCGACGGATAGGCGCGCACTTCGATCCAGATGCCCAGCGGTGCGTAATAGCTCTCGCAGGTGGCGAATTCCTCGTCTTCCATCGCGCGCTTGTACGTGTCGTAGAACGGGCCGCCCACGGCTTCCGGGAACTCGTCCCACATGATCTTGCCGATCAGGTCTTCCGGGCGGCGCGAGATCGCGGCGGCGCCGCGCGCGTTGATGTACGTGAAGCGCCACTCGCGGTCCACCGAGAAGCAGCCGTCGGCGACGCTTTCCAGCACGGTGCTCAGGCGTTCGCGTGCGTGCACGGCCGCGCATTGCGCCTCGACCACTTCCGTCACGTCCTGCAGGAAGGCGACGAAATGGGTCGGGGTCGTACCGGTTTCGCATACGGGAAACAGGTGCATGCGGCTCCAGAACAGGCTGCCGTCCTTGCGGTAATTGCGCAGCACGCCCGTGAAGATCCCGGCGGTTTCCACGGCGTGGCGGATGCGCGCGATCTCGGGCTGGTCG
Source organism: Massilia pinisoli (assembly GCF_024753285.1). GTDB lineage: Bacteria > Pseudomonadota > Gammaproteobacteria > Burkholderiales > Burkholderiaceae_D > Telluria > Telluria pinisoli. The sequence goes on from NZ_JANUGW010000024.1 coordinate 68,471, forward strand.
CGGTCGTCGCGCTGGAGGAAGCGGCAGTTGCGGCCCACCACCTCGCACAGCGCGTAGCCCGTCATTTTCTCGAAGGCGGGGTTGACGTAGGCGATCGGATTGTCCGGCAGGCTCGCATCGGAAATGATGATGCCCGTGTTGCTCGCCTCGATCAGGCGCTTGAAGAACGGCACCGGCAGCTGTTCGATTTTCTCGAGGAGGGACCGTACTTCTTCAGGAGAACAATTCTGCATGATCGTCTACCTTGGCGCTGGACGTTATCAGTGTAACGCCGCGCGCGTTCCGGATGCAGCACGAAAGGCGGACGGGCACGCTATCGGCTGCCGTCCCATGCATGCCGCATCAATCCACGCCCAGCGCGGCCATGCGTGCCCGCAGCGCGCGGCGGTCCGCATCGATCTGCGCGCCGTTCGTGCGGCTCGACAACGTCGCCTTGTCCTTGCGGCCGAGGAAGTAGGCGATGCGCTCCGCGTTCGCGCCGGACGGGTGCGGGACGCCGTGCAGGATGCGCTCGGGCGCGAGCATGCCGCGTCGCGCGAGCCAGTCGAGTGCGAGCCCGACCTTCGGCCCCAGCGGCACGTACACCGCGCCGGGCAGCGCGCTGGCTTCGGCTGCGAAATAGTCGAGCAGCTGGGCTTGCAGCAGCGGCGTCGTGAGCATGTTCGGCGACGCGCCGTTGTAGTTCTTGCCGGCGACAAAGATCGGGTGGCGCAGCACGGCCGTCACATGCATCAGGTGTGCATGTTCGCCGAACAGCGACGCGCAACTCGGGATGCCGAGCCAGCGCTGCAGGCCCACGTGGTCGAGCAGGGCGACGAGGTTCGGCCGGATGGCGCCGCTGAACGCACCCGTGTACTTGGCCGCACGCAGCACGTCGTCCTCCGGGGCGCCCAGCGCGAGCAGGCGGCGCGCCTCGCGCACGGCGTTCTTCCATTGCACGAAGCCGGGCGAGATGCCGACGAGCACCAGCCGCGCCGACCGGTTCACGTAGTCGAACGGGATGTAGTGCGCGCTGAGCGTGCCCGCCTGCGCCAGCAGGAAGCCGTCCGGAATCTGCTCGGGTGTCGCGATGGCGTCCGGGTCGGTTTCCAGGATGAGGTTGCGAAATGACGAAAATGAGGCGAGGGGCGGGGGCGTCATGGGGATGGCAAAAGTCGTTTTGGCCCATTATGCATTGCGAAAGCGTTGTCACATGCCGATGTGGCGCCGAATACATACCCAAAACGATATCGGAAGTGCGGAAAAATTGATTGGATCGTTCTCGGTGTTGCGCCTAACATTACCGATGAGCATGCCATCTGAACGCTTTTCATGGCTTTCAGAAACATAACAATACATACAGGAATTAAACCAGGGTGCTGCGCGGGATGATCCGGGTAGCACCCTCGTCGTTTGGAGGAGGTCCGCATGCAAAGCCAGAAATTATCGACCCTCGAAAAAGTGGGTTTCGGCGCCGGCGACATGGCGCTCAACGTGGTGATCTCGTCGATGATGCTGATCATCACGTTCTTCTACACGGACGTCTACGGACTCAAGACGACGGACCTGGCGTTGCTGTTCGTGCTCGTGAAGATCATCGGCGCCTGCTCCGACCTCGTCGTCGGTCAGATGACGGACACGTTCTTGTCGCGCTGGGGCCGCTACCGGCCGTATCTGCTGTTCCTCGCCATTCCCTACGGCTTGTCCGTGTTCGCCGTGTTCAGCACGCCGGCCTGGGGCTATGACGCCAAGCTCGTGTGGGCATATTCCACGTACATCGTGATGACCTTGATGACGTCGGGCGTGGGCGTGCCGTACATCTCGCTGATCAGCGGCCTGACGAGCGACCCGCAGGAGCGCCTGTCCGCGAACGGTTATCGGCTGTTCCTCGCGAAGGTCGGCGCGTTCATGGTGACGATCGTCGTGCCGATCCTCGCGCAGCGCTGGGGCAACGGCAACCAGGCCGCCGGCTACCAGGCGGCGATGGCACTGATGGCCTTGCTGGGCGTCGTGTTATTCCTGTTCGCGTTCTTCACGACGACGGAGCGCGTCGTGTACAAGACCAAACGCCAGCCGCTCATGGAGCAGATCGAGGTGCTGGCGCAGAACGACCAGTGGCTGATCCTGTGCGCCGTCTGCGTGACGGGCACCATCGGCTACGTGATCCGCGGCTCCGTCGCGATCTATTACGCGAAGTATTATCTGCATGGGGACACGGCGACGGTGTCCGCGTTCCTGTCGACCGGCGTCGCGGCCGCCATCATCGCGATGGTCGTGTCCACGTGGGTCACGAAGTTCTATTGCAAGGTCAAACTGTTCCGCTACACGCAGCTGGTGGTGGCCGTGCTGTCCGTGATGATTTATTTCCTGGTGAAACCGGGCGACACTGCGCTGGCGTTCGTGCTGTATTTCCTGCTGTCGCTCGTCGTCGACCTGCATGCGCCCGTGTTCTGGTCGGCCATCGCCGAGACCATCGACTATGGCCAGGTGAAGACGGGCAAGCGCGTGTCCGGTTTTGCATTTGGCGGCATCTCCGTCGCGCAAAAGGCCGGCATGGGGCTCGCGGGCGGCATGGTGGGCCTGCTGCTGAATTATTTCCAGTACCAGCCGAACCAGGAGCAGGGCGCGCTGGCGCTGCAAGGCATCGCGCTGATGCTGTCCGTGATTCCGGGCTTCTTCCATTTCCTGATGGGCGCGCTGATGTTCAAGTACCGCATCAGCGACGAGTATTACTCCACCGTCAAAGAGGAGCTGAGAGTCAGCGCGTAAAAACATGAATTCGATGGATATCACCATGCAAGACACCGTACTGACACCCCTGATCGAGCAACGCGCCGATCCGTACATCTACAAGCACACGGACGGCTATTATTATTTCACGGCCTCCGTCCCGCAATACGACCGCATCGAGCTGCGCCGCGCGAAGACGATCGCCGAGCTGGCGGCGGCGCCCACCGTCGACGCGTGGATCAAGCCGGACACGGGCCCGTACAGCGAACTGATCTGGGCACCGGAACTGCATTTCAACATGGGGGCGTGGTACGTGTACTTCGCCGCCGCGCCCAGCCGCGAGATCAAGTACAAGCTGTTCCAGCACCGCATGTACGCGATTCGCAATACCAATGCGAATCCGCTCGAAGGCACGTGGGAATTCATGGGCCAGGTCGATACGGGCATCGACACGTTCTGCCTCGACGCGACGACGTTCAACCACAACGGCGCGCTGTACTACCTGTGGGCGCAGAAGGACAACGCGATCGAAGGCAACTCGAACCTGTACATCGCGAAGATGAAGACGCCGTGGCAGATCGAGGGCGCGCCCGTGCTGCTGTCGAAGCCCGAATACGACTGGGAAATCCGCGGCTTCTGGGTCAACGAAGGCCCGTCCGTCCTGCGCCGCAACGGCAAGATCTTCATCTCGTATTCCGCCAGCGCCACCGACGAGAACTACGCGATGGGCCTCTTGTGGGCGGACGAGAATGCGGACCTGCTCGACCCGGTGTCATGGACAAAGTCGCGCGATCCCGTGTTCCGTACATGCTACGATCACGGCATCTACGGACCCGGCCACAACAGCTTCACCTATGCTGAAGATGGCGACACCGTCATGCTCGTGTACCACGCGCGCACCTATACCGAAATCGTCGGCGATCCGCTGTGGAACCCGGACCGCCATACCTTCGTCAAACCGCTGCGCTGGGACGAGAGCGGCATGCCGGTATTCGGGCGGCCTTCCACCCTCTGAGGACATAACAACGTGCAAAACGGAATCATCCACGCGCCGTTCGGGACCTTGCCCGACGGCAGGCAAGTCACCCAGTACACGCTGAAGAACAACAACGGCATGGTCGTGAAGATCCTCGATTTCGGCGGGATCATCACCGAGATCCACGTCCCGGACCGCGACGGCGTCTTCGCCGACGTGGCGCTCGGCTTCGACACGCTGGGCCCCTACGTCAAGGACAGCCCGTATTTCGGCGCGTTGATCGGCCGCTACGGCAACCGTATCGCCAAGGGCCGCTTCACCCTGGACGGCAAGGAAGTGCAACTGACGACCAACGACGGCAACAACCACCTGCACGGCGGCAACCCCGGCTACGACAAGGTGCTGTGGACGGCGGTCGTCGAGGGCGACAGCCTCGTGCTGCGCTACGACAGCCCGGACGGCGAGCAGGGCTACCCCGGCAACCTCGTCGCGACGGCCACGTACCTGCTGACGGATGCCAACGAGATCGTCGTGCGCTTCCACGCCGTCACCGACCAGCCGACGCCCGTGAACCTCACGCAGCACAGCTACTTCAACCTGTGCGGTGCGGGGCAGGGCGACATCCTTGGCCACGAGATGACGATCGACGCCGACAAGTTCGTGCCCATCGACGCGGAATCGATCCCGTTCGGCGAACTGGCCCCTGTGACGGGCACGCCGTTCGACTTCCGCAAGCCGCGCACGATCGGCGAACGCATCGGCCAGCCGGACAAGCAGCTACGCCACGGTACCGGCTATGACCATTGCTGGGTGCTGAACAAGAAGCTGGGCGAGCGCGGCCTGCAGCGGGCCGTGCACGTGGCCGATCCGGTCACGGGCCGCGTGCTGGAACTGTTTACGCAGGAACCGGGCGTCCAGTTCTACAGCGGTAACTTCCTCGACGGCTCTCTGCAAGGCAAGGGGCATCCGTGGACGTTCCGCAGCGGCTTCTGCATCGAGCCCGAGCACTTCCCCGATTCCCCGAACCAGCCGGCGTACCCGAACACGATCCTGCGTCCGGGCGACGTGTACGAAACGGAATCGCGCTTCCGCTTCTCGGTGGCGCCATAACATTGGTAGGGAAGGAGATCTGATTCTATGATGGAACTGGTGGTGGATGGCCGGCACGTGCTGGGCGAAGGCATCGTCTGGGACGACCGCGGCGGGTGCCTGTACTGGACCGACATAGAACGCAGCGAGCTGTGGTCGCACGCGCCCGCGACGGGCGCGCTGCAGCGCTGGCCGCTGCCCGAGCGCCTGTGCTCGATGGCCCTGACGACGGACGGCGGCCGCCTGCTGCTGGGCCTCGCGTCCGGCCTCGCGTTCTTCGACCTCGGGCGTGGCGACATCCAGCGCATCTGCGACGTCGAAGCCGACGTGCCCACCACTCGCCTGAACGACGGCCGCACCGACCGCCAGGGCCGCTTCGTGTTCGGCATGTTCAACCAGGCCGAGGACCCGAAGTTGCCGATCGGCGGCTTCTACCGCCTGAACCACGACCTCACCTTGGAACGCCTGCCGCTGGGCGGCGTCGCCATCGCCAACAGCATCTGCTTCAGCCCGGACGGCCGTACGATGTATTACGCCGACTCGGGCACGCGCGAGATCCGCTGCTGCGACTACGACCCCGAGACCGGCGCCATCGCCAACGTGCGGCAGTTCGCGCCGGCCGACGCCGCGCCCGGCGACCCGGACGGCTCGACGATCGACGCCGACGGTTGCCTGTGGAGCACGCGCTGGGGCGCCGGCCAGGTCGTGCGCTTCGCGCCGGACGGCACCGTCGACCGGGTGCTCACGTTGCCCGCGCCGCAGCCGACGTGTCCCGCGTTCGGCGGTCCCGGCCTGGATATTTTGTATGTTACTTCGGCAACAGTCGGGCTGCGCGCGGGCCAGCTGGCGGACGCCCCGAAGTCGGGTGGCGTGTTCGCACAACCCGTGAAAATCCGGGGTTTACCGGAGGTTCGCTTCGGCGGTTAGGGATGGTTGCGATAACATCGATGCCGATATCGATATCGATTGCTGTTAAAAATTGATTGGAAAGTTATCTGATCGGCCTTTAGACTTTCTCCATCGCTGAGCTGGACGACGCGCACATCGCTCAGAACTACAAAAACGACGGAGGAAGGAACCCATGTCCGAGACAAAGAAGAAGCCCACCCTGCGTTCCGCAGCGTGGTTCGGTACCCAGGACAAGAACGGCTTCATGTATCGGAGCTGGATGAAGAACCAGGGTATCCCCGATCACGAATTCCAGGGCAAGCCGATCATCGGTATCTGCAACACCTGGTCCGAACTCACGCCCTGTAACGCGCATTTCCGCAAGCTGGCCGAGCACGTCAAGCGCGGCATCCTGGAGGCGGGCGGCTTCCCCGTCGAATTCCCCGTGTTCTCGAACGGCGAGTCGAACCTGCGTCCGACCGCCATGCTGACCCGTAACCTGGCCAGCATGGACGTCGAAGAATCCATCCGCGGCAATCCGATGGACGGCGTCGTGCTGCTCGTCGGCTGCGACAAGACGACGCCCGCGCTGCTGATGGGTGCGGCCAGCGTCGACATTCCGGCCATCGTCGTGACGGGCGGCCCGATGCTGAACGGTAAGCTGAACGGCAAGGACATCGGTTCCGGTACCGCCGTCTGGCAGCTGCACGAACAGGCCAAGGGCGGCCAGATCTCGATGCACGACTTCCTCGCCGCCGAAGCCGGCCACTCGCGCTCGGCCGGTACCTGCAACACGATGGGTACGGCATCGACAATGGCCTGCATGGCGGAATCGCTGGGCGTCTCGCTGCCGCACAACGCCGCGATCCCCGCCGTCGACGCGCGCCGCTACGTGCTGGCCCACATGTCCGGCATCCGCATCGTCGAGATGGTCAACGAAGACCTCAAGCTGTCGAAGATCCTCAAGCGCGAGAACTTCGAGAACGCGATCCGCACGAACGCCGCGATCGGCGGTTCCACGAACGCCGTGATCCACCTGAAGGCCATCGCCGGCCGCATGGGCGTGCCGCTGGAGCTGGAAGACTGGACCGCGATCGGCAAGGGCACCCCGACCATCGTCGACCTGCTGCCGTCCGGCCGCTACCTGATGGAAGAGTTTTACTACGCCGGCGGCCTGCCGGGCGTGCTGCGCCGCCTGGGCGAAGCGAACCTGCTGCCGCACAAGGACGCGCTGACCGTCAACGGCAAGACGATCTGGGAAAACGTGCAGGACGCCCCGATCTACAACGATGAAGTGATCCGCAAGATCGACAACCCGCTGATCGACGACGGCGGCATCTGCATCCTGCGCGGCAACCTGGCGCCGCGCGGCGCCGTGCTGAAACCGTCGGCTGCGTCGCCGCACCTGATGAAGCACCGCGGCAAGGCCGTCGTGTTCGAGGACTTCGATCACTACAAGGAGCGCATCGTCGATCCGGACCTGGACGTCGATGAGAACTCGGTCCTCGTGATGAAGAACTGCGGCCCGAAAGGCTACCCGGGCATGGCCGAAGTGGGCAATATGGGCCTGCCGCCGAAGCTGCTGGCGAAGGGCATCACCGACATGGTCCGCATCTCGGACGCGCGCATGAGCGGCACCGCGTACGGCACCGTCGTGCTGCACGTGGCGCCCGAAGCGATGGCCGGCGGCCCGCTGGGCATCGTCAAGGACGGCGACTTCATCGAACTCGATTGCAAGAACGGCCGCCTGCACCTGGACGTGCCGGACGCAGAGATCCAGGCCCGCCTGGCGGACCGCGCCGAGAACCAGAAGGAAGCGCCACGCACCGGTTACGCGGGCCTGTACCTGGATCACGTGCTGCAGGCGGACGAGGGTTGCGATTTCGACTTCCTCGTCGGTTGCCGCGGTTCGGCCGTGCCCAAGCATTCTCACTAATCTGATGGACGTTGGACGCGTGGACAGCGGAGCTGTCCACCCTACGTAGGGTGGACGGGTTTCCCGTCCACGCGTCCAACTCACATGTGAACGAACGGACAATCACTATGCTGCTCATCCAATACAAAACCGCCGCCGGCGACCGCCGCGTCGGCATCCTGAACGGCGACACCGTCACCGCCATCACGGGCTACGCCACCACCTTGGAACTGGCCAACGCCGCCATCGCGCAAGGCAAGGGTCTCGCCGCGCTGGCCGATGCCGCCGCCAACGGCGACAAAGAATCCTACGAAGCGATCGCGCAAGCAGGCCGCGTCCTGCCCCCGATCGACCACCCGGACGCCGCACATACCTATGTCACGGGCACGGGCCTCACGCACCTGGGCAGCGCCGACACGCGCGACGCCATGCACAAGAAGATCGGCGGCGACGTCGAGACCCTGTCGGACTCCATGAAGATGTTCCGCATGGGCGTCGAAGGCGGCAAGCCGGAAGCGGGCAAGGCCGGCGTGCAGCCGGAATGGTTTTATAAAGGCGACGGCTCGATCGTGCGCGCCGGCGGCCAGGACATGGAGATGCCGGACTTCTCGCTGGACGGCGGCGAGGAACCGGAGATCGCCGGCCTGTACGTGATCGGCGCCGACGGCCAGCCGTACCGCGTCGGTTTCGCGCTCGGCAACGAGTTCTCCGACCACGTCACGGAACGCCAGAACTACCTGTACCTCGCCCACTCGAAGCTGCGCAACTGCGGCGTCGGCCCGGCGCTGCTCGTCGGCGAACTGCCGGCCCACGTGCAGGGCGTCTCGCGCATCCGCGCGGCGGATGGTTCCGTGCGTTGGGAGAAGGCGTTCGTGTCCGGCGAACAGAACATGTCGCACACCATCGGCAACCTGGAATACCACCACTTCAAATACGGCTTGTTCAACCGCCCGGGCGACGTGCACATCCACTTCTTCGGCACCGCCACCCTGAGCTTCGCCGACAACATCAGCGTGCAGGCCGGGGAGACGTTCGAAGTCGAGTCGCCGCAATTCGGCCCCGCCCTGCGCAACAAGCTGGCTGTCCATCCTACTCAATTCGCGAAAGTGAAGACCTTATGACCATTGCACAAATTACCGGCGAAGCCCTCATCGGCGGCGTCGCCCAGCGCGGCGCCGGCAACTCGTTCAAGGCGTGGAACCCCGCCAAGCGCGAGCACATGGAACCCGCGTTCCACATGGTCGACGTGAACCAGATCGACCAGGCGTGCAGCCTGGCCGGCAAGGCGTTCGACGTCTTCCGCAACACGACCGATGAAGAGCGCGCCGTGTTCCTCGACACCGTCGCCGAGCAGATCATGGCCCTGGGCGATGCGCTCGTCGAGCGCGCGATGGCGGAAACCGGCCTGCCGCGCGGCCGCATCGAGGGCGAGCGTGGCCGCACGTGCAACCAGCTGAAACTGTTCGGCAGCCTGCTGCGCGAAGGGTCGTGGCAGGATCCGCGCATCGATCCGGCCCTGCCGCAGCGCACGCCGCCGCGTCCGGACCTGCGCAGCCGCCTGATCGGCGTGGGCCCCGTCGCCGTGTTCGCCGCATCGAACTTCCCGCTCGCGTTCTCCGTCGCCGGCGGCGACACCGCGTCCGCGTTCGCGGCCGGCTGCCCCGTCGTGCTGAAGGCCCACTCGGCCCACCCGGGCACGTCGGAACTGGTGGCGCGCGCCATCGTGAAAGCCGTCGAACTGTGCGGCCTGCCGGCCGGCACGTTCGCACTGCTGACCGGCACGGGCAACGGCATCGGCCAGGCGCTCGTCGCGCATCCGGCCATCCAGGCCGTCGGCTTCACCGGTTCGCGTTCGGGCGGCACCGCGCTGATGGCCGTCGCCGCCGGCCGCCAGCAGCCGATCCCGGTCTACGCCGAGATGAGCAGCATTAACCCGGTGTTCCTGCTGCCGCAGGCGCTGGAACAGCACGCCGAGCGCATCGGCCGCGAATTCGCCGCGTCGCTGACGTTGGGTGTCGGCCAGTTCTGCACCAACCCCGGCCTCGTGCTGGCGATCGACGGTCCGGGCCTGTCCACGTTCTGCGCTGCCGCGACGGCCGCGCTGAACGACACGCAGCCTGCGACGATGCTGTCGGCCGGTATCGCATCGAGCTTCCGCCGCGGCGTCGCCGCGCTGGGCAGCAACGAAGCCGTGACCACGCTGCTGCGCCTCGACCATGAAGACAACCAGGGCCACGCCGCGCTGTTCCGCGTGGAAGCCGCCGACTTCCTGTCCCGCAAGGAGCTGCATGAAGAAGTGTTCGGCCCGGCCTCGCTGCTGGTCGTGTGCAAGGACGTCGAGCAGATGCGCGCCATCGTCGAGCACCTGGAAGGCCAGCTGACGGCCGCCATCCACCTGGAAGAAGGCGACATCGCGGCGGCGCAGGTCCTGATGCCGACGCTGGAGCGCAAGGTCGGCCGCATCCTGGCCAACGGCTTCGGCACCGGCGTGGAAGTGGCGCACGCGATGGTGCACGGCGGTCCGTTCCCGGCGACGGCCGACGGCCGCAGCACGTCGGTGGGCACGGGCGCGATCTTCCGCTTCCTGCGCCCGGTGGCGTACCAGAACCTGCCGCAGGCGCTGCTGCCGGCCGTGCTGCGCGACGAGAACCCGCGCGGCATCTGGCGCCGTCGCGACGGTGCGCTGGGCAAGGACTGACAGCCTGTCGCGGTAGCCGGTACGCAAACGTTCGGTGGGCACGGGGTGCCCACCAGACGCAAAAGTAAGACCCGGCGCCCGGCTTTTCGTGGCGCCGCTTAGAATAAGATTATCGGATGGAGACGACGATGGGTACTTTAGCCAAGTACGGCAGCCTTGAAGGCAAGCGGGTGTTCGTGACGGGTGGCGGCAGCGGGATCGGCGAAGCGATCGTCGAGGCGCTGGTGGAGCAGGGCGCGCTGGTGGGCTTTGTCGATATCATGCGCGACGCGAGCGAAGCCCTCGTCGCGCGGCTCGCTGCCGCAGGTCACACGGCACCGATGTACCGCTACTGCGACATCACCGACATCGCGAGCCTGCAGGCCGTGATGGTCGAGATGGCCGCCAAGCTGGGCGACTTCGACGTCGTCGTCAACAACGCCGCCAACGACCAGCGCCACCAGATCGGCGACGTCTCGGTCGAGTACTGGGACGAGCGCATCGCCATCAACCAGCGCCCGATGTTCTTCACCGTGCAGGCCGCGCTGGAAGGCATGAAGCGGCGCGGCGGCGGCTCCGTCATCAATTTCAGCTCGATGTCGTGGCATGCCAAGAACCCGAACTACCCGATCTACGCGACCACAAAGGCGTCCGTCATCGGCCTCACGCGCTGCCTCGCGCGCGACCTCGGTAAATTCAACATCCGCGTCAACACCGTGACGCCGGGCTGGGTGATGACCCAGCGCCAGATCGACCTGTGGCTGGACGAGGCGGGCGAGGCCGAGATCGCGCGCTCGCAATGCCTGCCGGGCAAGCTCATGCCCGAGGATATCGCCGCGATGGTGCTGTTCCTGTCCGCCGACGACAGCAAGATGTGCACGGGCCAGGAATTCATCGTCGACGCCGGCTGGGTGTGACGGGACATTCCTCGCGCCGTTGATGGCGCCGCAACGCCGGCGCCATCGTCGTTTTACCAGCACGACCAGACTACGAGGGAGCGCGGCGGCGTCGTCGCGCCCCGCACCGCCAACACTCACCGACCAAATAACAAGGGAGACATCATGAAGCCATTCCAACCCACCGTCCTCGCCCTCGGCCTCGCCGCGGCGTTCTGCGCCAACGCCGCGTTCGCGCAGGTGAACGTCACCGTCGACACGACGAAGCCGGGTGCGACGATCGACAAGGACGTCTACGGCCAGTTCGCCGAACACCTCGGCACCGGCATCTACGGCGGCCTGTGGGTCGGTCCGGATTCGAAGATCCCGAATACGCGCGGCTGGCGCAACGACGTCGTCGGCGCGCTGAAGGCCATGCACGTGCCGCTCGTGCGCTGGCCGGGCGGCTGCTTCGCCGACGAATACCACTGGCGCGAAGGCATCGGCCCGCGCAGCAAGCGTCCGGTGAAGGTCAACACGAACTGGGGCGGCGTGCCGGAATCGAACGCCGTGGGCACGCACGAATTCTTCGACCTCGTCGAACAGCTGGGCGCCGACGCCTACGTCAACGGCAACCTGGGCACCGGCACCGCGCAGGAAGCGGCGGAGTGGATCGAATACATGACGTCGGAAGGCAAGTCGACGCTGGCCGAGCAGCGCGCGAAGAACGGCCACCCGGCGCCGTTCAAGGTCGCGTATTTCGCGGTCGGTAACGAGTCGTGGGGCTGCGGCGGCAACATGCGGCCCGAGTACTACGCCGACCTGTACCGCCAGTGGAACACGTTCCTGAAGGCGCCGCACAATCTGCGTCCGAAGATGATCGCCAGCGGCGGCACCGGTGACGACACCGCCTGGACCGACGTGCTGTCGCGCGACCTGAAGGGCCGCACGGACGGCATCAGCTTCCACTACTACACGCTGCCGACGGGGAACTGGGAGAAGAAGGGCGCCGCGACGGGCTTCCCGGAATCGGAATGGTTCTCGACGATGAGCCAGACGCTGCGCATGGAAGACTTCGTCCGCAAGAACGTCGCCATCCTCGACAAGAACGACCCGGAGAAGAAGATCGGCTTCGACGTGGACGAGTGGGGCACCTGGTACGACGTGGAGAAGGGCACGAACCCGGGCTTCCTGTTCCAGCGTAATACGATCCGCGACGCCGTCGTGGCGGCCCTGAACTTCAACATCTTCCATGCCCACGCCGACCGCGTGCGCATGACGAACATCGCGCAGATGGTCAACGTGCTGCAGGCGATGATCATCACCGACAACGACAAGATGCTGCTGACGCCGACGTACTACGCCTTCAAGATGTACGTGCCGTTCCAGGGCGCGACGTCGCTGCCGGTCGCGCTGTCGAACAACACGACCTACGCCGAGAACGGCCAGGGCGTACCGGGCATCAGCGCATCGGCCGCCAAGGGCAAGGACGGCAAGACCTACGTGGCCCTCGTCAACACGAACCCGCACGACGCCACCGACGTCGTGCTGAACGTCGCCGGCCAGAACGTCGGCGCCGTGCGCGGCCAGCTGTTGACGGCCGACGCGATGGACGCTCACAACACGTTCGAGCACAAGGACGCCGTCAAGCCCGTGCCGTTCAGCGCCAACGCGAACGGCGGCAAGCTGACGATCAAGGTGCCGGCCAAGTCGGTGCTCGTCGTCGCCGTCGAGGGCTGATCATGGCGCGCGCTGCGGCACCGCGTGCGTTGATGGCTGCGGTCGCCGCGGCCTGTGTCCTCGCCGGTTGCGGCGGAGGCGGGGGCGGCGGCGCGTCCGCGCCTGCCACCTCCACGCCAGTGGTCAACACACCCGTGCAGACGGCGGCGGTCACGTTCGCGAACGTCTCCGTGCACGACCCAGCCGTGCTGAAGGTCGGCGACACGTGGTATGCGTTCGGTTCGCACCTGGCCGCCGCGAAGTCGACGGACTTGATGAACTGGACGAAGATCGCGGACGGCGTCACCGACGCCAACCCGTTGTTCACGAAAGTGACGACGGCGCTGGCCGACACGTTCGCGTGGGCGCAGGTCACGGACCTGTGGGCGCCGGACGTGATCCAGCTGGACGACGGCAAGTTCTACATGTACTACGACGCCTGCAAGGGCGATTCGCCGCGCTCCGCCCTGGGCGTGGCCGTCGCCGACAAGGTCGAAGGACCGTACGTCAACAAGGGCGTGTTCCTGAAATCGGGCATGTGGAACGAGGCCAGTCCCGACGGCACGATCTACGACGCGCTGAAGCATCCGAACACGGTCGACCCGAACACGTTCCGCGACGCGGCGGGCAAGCTGTGGATGATCTACGGTTCGTACTCCGGCGGCATCTTCATCATGGCGATGGACCCGGCCACGGGCATGCCCGTCGCGGGCCAGGGCTACGGCAAGCACCTCATGGGCGGCAACCATGCGCGCATCGAGGGCGCGTACGTGATGTACAGCCCGGCGACGAAGTACTACTACCTGTTCACGTCGTTCGGCGGGCTCGATGCGGCGGGAGGCTACAACCTGCGCGTGGCGCGTTCGACGAATCCGGACGGGCCGTACCTCGACGCATCCGGCAAGGACATGGCGGACGTGAAGGCCGATCCGACCAAGCCGCTGTTCGACGACGCGAGCATCGCGCCGTACGGCCAGAAGCTCGTGGGCAGCCACCAGTTCGCGCTGGCGAGCGGCGAGACGGGCGCGCAGCTGGGCTACGTGTCGCCGGGCCACAACTCGGCGCGCTACGAAGCGGCGACGAACCAGTACTTCCTGATCTTCCACACCCGCTTCCCGGGCCAGGGCGAATACCACGAAGTGCGCGTGCACGAGATGTTCATCAACGACGACGGCTGGCCGGTGGCGGCGCCGCTGCGCTATGTGCCGCTGTCGAAGAGCGCGACGACGATCTCGCCGACCGTCACGAGCGCCGACACGGCGGGCGCGTACAAGATGGTCAACCACGGCAAGGACATCTCGGCCATGGTGAAGCCGTCCGTCGCGATCCGCCTGGATGGCACCGGCACGGTGAGCGGTGGAGCGAGCGGCACCTGGACGCACAAGGGCAACAACGATGTGTCCATCGTGATCGACGGCGTCACCTACAGCGGCGTGCTGTCGCGCCAGTGGAACCCGAACGCGAACGCCTTCGCAGTGACGTTCACGGCGCAGTCGAAGACCGGCGTGTCCCTGTGGGGCATCCGCACGGGCCCGTGATCGAAAGGATGGACCATGCGTAAAGCGGGATTTCTCTGCGCCGCCATGCTCGCGCTGACGGCGCAGGCGGCCCAGGTGGGCGTGCACGATCCGGTGATGGCAAAGGAAGGCAACACGTACTACCTGTACAGCACGGGTCCCGGCATCACGTTCTATCGGTCGAGCGATATGCGGAACTGGTCCGAGGAAGGTCGCGTCTTCCCGCGCGAACCGGCGTGGGCCAAATACGCCGCACCGACGTTCGACGGCCATATCTGGGCACCGGACATTCAGCGGCACGACGGCCGCTGGCTGCTGTACTACTCGGTGTCCGGCTTCGGCAAGAACGCGTCGGCCATCGGCGTGACGACCAATGCGACGCTCGACCCGCGCGCGCCGAACTACCGCTGGGAAGACCAGGGGATCGTCGTGCAGTCGGTGCCGGGCCGCGACATGTGGAATGCGATCGACCCGAACGTCGTCGAGGACGACGACGGGCTAGGCTGGATGACGTTCGGCTCGTTCTGGGGCGGCATCAAGCTCGTCAGGCTGGACGACCTCTGGACGAAGATCGCCGAGCCGCAGGAATGGCATACGATCGCGCGCCGTGAGCGTCCCGCGTTTACGCCGGACGAGCAGGCGGGGCCGGCCGAGATCGAAGGGCCGTTCATCTTCAAAAAGAATGGCTATTATTACCTGTTCGTGTCGTGGGGACTTTGCTGCCGGGGGCCGCAGAGCACCTACCAGGTCGTCGTCGGCCGCGCGCGGGACGTCAGGGGGCCGTACCTCGACCGCCAGGGCCGGGACATGGCGCAGGGCGGCGGCTCGCTCGTGGTGAAAGGCGACAAGGACTGGAAGGCGCTGGGCCACAACAGCGCCTACACGTTCGACGGCAAGGACTATCTCGTGCTGCATGCGTACGAAACGGCCGATCACTACAAGCAGAAGCTGAAGGTGATGGGCATCCACTGGGACAAGGATGGCTGGCCGACGGTGGATCCGAAAGACCTCAACCGGTACGTGAGCGTGGAGGACGAAATCGTGATGGATGAAATCAAATGAAACTGAACCGAATCGCCGCGCTGTTATTAGCACTGGGGGCGACGGCCGCCCACGCCGCCGACCTGTTCCCGCTGAAGGACGTCCGCCTGGGCCCCAGCCCCTTCCTCGACGCCCAGACGACGGACCTGAACTACCTGATGGCGCTGGAACCGGACCGCCTGCTGGCGCCATTCCTGCGCGAAGCGGGGCTCACGCCGAAGCAGCCCAGCTACGGCAACTGGGAGTCGTCGGGCCTGGACGGCCATATGGGCGGCCACTACCTGTCGGCGCTGGCATTGATGTATGCGTCGACGGGCGACGCGGAGGTCAAGCGGCGTCTCGATTACTTCGTCGCGGAGCTGAAGCGCGCGCAGCAGGCGAACGGTGACGGCTATGTCGGCGGCGTGCCGGGCGGCCGGGCCGCGTGGCGCGACGTCGCGGCGGGCAAGCTCCATGCCGACAACTTCTCCGTCAACGGCAAATGGGTCCCGTGGTACAACCTGCACAAGATCTTCGCGGGCCTGCGCGACGCGTACCGCTATGCCGGCAACGAGGATGCGAAGGCGATGCTGATCGCGATGGCGGATTGGGCGGTGCGCCTGACGAGTCACCTCACGGACGCGCAGATGCAGCAGATGCTCAGCGCCGAACATGGCGGCATGAACGAGGTGCTGGCCGACGTCGCCCAGATGACGGGCGACAGCAAGTACATGGACCTCGCGCTGCGGTTCTCGCACCAGGCCATCCTGCAGCCGCTGGAACACCACGAGGACAAGCTCACGGGCCTGCACGCCAACACGCAGATCCCGAAAGTCATCGGCTTCAAGCGCATCGGCGAACTCACGGGTCGCAAGGACATGGCGGATGCGGCCGCGTTCTTCTGGCAGACCGTCGTCGACCACCGCACGGTGGCCATCGGCGGCAACAGCGTCAGGGAGCACTTCCATGACGACAAGGACTTCAGCCCCATGATCAACGAGGTCGAGGGGCCGGAGACCTGCAACACCTACAACATGCTGAAGCTGACGGAGATGCTGTTCGAGACCTCGGACAAGGCCAGCTACGCAGACTATTACGAGCGGGCGCTGTACAACCACATCCTCGCGTCCGAGCATCCGGGCACGGGCGGCTTCGTCTACTTCACGCCGATGCGCCCGAACCACTACCGCGTCTATTCGCAGGTGGACAAGGCCATGTGGTGCTGCGTGGGCTCCGGCATCGAGAGCCATGCGAAGTACGGTGAGTTCATCTACGCGCATGAAGAGAAGGATGGCAATGCGGCGCTGTTCGTGAATCTGTTCATCCCGTCCACGCTGGATTGGCGCGAGAAGAACGTCAAGATCACGCAGGCGAACAACTTCCCGGACCAGGCCAGCACGCGCATCACGGTCGATGGCGATGTGCGCTTCGCAATGAAGATCCGCTATCCGGCCTGGGTCGCGGCGGGCAAGCTGGGTGTGAAAGTGAACGGCAAGCCCGTGAAGGTGACGGCGCAGCCGGGCAGCTACGTGAGCATCGAGCGTGCGTGGAAGAAGGGCGACCGCGTCGACGTGAGCCTGCCGATGGCGATGAAGCTGGAGCAGATGCCGGACAAGTCGAATTACTACGCGGTGCTGTACGGCCCGATCGTGCTGGCCGCGAAGACGAACCCGTTCCCGACCGAGCACCTGAATTTCTTTGCGGACGATTCGCGCATGGGCCACAGCCCGTCCGGCCAGGTGTGCCCGCTGGAGGCGGCGCCCACGTTCGTCTCCGACAGCCGCGACTTCACGCGCAAGTTCAAGCCCGTGAAGGGCAAGCCGCTGACGTTCACGGCGCCCGGCATCGTGCAGGGTGGGGCGGGCGCGGCCACCGAATTCATCCCGTTCTTCCGCCTGCACGATTCGCGCTACATGATGTACTGGCAGCAGAGCACGCCGGCCGAGTATGCGCGCCTGAAGGAGGAAGACGCCGCGAAGGAAGCGGAGCGTCTCGCTCTGGATGCGCAGACGGTCGACCAGGTGGCACCCGGCGAACAGCAGCCGGAAGTGGACCACGGATTCAAGGGCGAGGGCGCGGACGCGGGTGTCAACAACGGCCGCCACTGGCGCCACGCGAGCAAGTGGTTCAGCTACCAGTTGAGCGATCCGAAGCACGAAGCGAAGCTGCTCCGGCTGACGTTCGCGCGCGGGGACGCGGGCCGCAAGTTCGACATCGTCGTGAACGGGCAGCGCATCGCGGAGGTCGAACTGGCGGGCGACGCGCCGCAGGATTTCTATACGCGCGACGTCGCGCTGCCGCCCGCGCTCGTGCAGGGTGCGGCGGACGGCAGGCTGGAAGTCAAGTTCGTCGCGAAGGAAGGCTCGATGGCGGGCGGCTTGTACGGGCTGCGGCTGCTGCGCTGAACCACTGGGCAGGCTTTCAGCCGACGGCCGGCAGGGACTGCCGCGCACGGATGATGTTGATCAGGCTGCGCAGCGCCGGATGGCTGTGGCGCCGGCTGCTGTAGTACATGTGAAAAGGCTCGCCGTGCGCGGCGAACGCATCCAGCACGATGCGCAGGCTGCCTTCGGCCAGTTCGCCCGCGATCCTCGATTCGAGAAGATAGGCCAGGCCCGCGCCGGATTTCGCCACGGCGATCGTCGTGGCCGTATCGTTGATCGTGATCGGTCCCGGCACGCGGACCCGGCGGCGTTCGCCATCGATGTCGAATTCCCATTTGTAGGCCGAGTTATCGCCGAGGAGCAGCTGCAGGCACCGGTGCTGCGCCAGGTCGTCGGGATGCGCCGGCTCGCCGTATTCGGCCAGATACGCCGGGGCCGCCGCCACGACCCAGCGCTGGGGCCCGCTCAGGGGCACGGCGATCATGTCTTCCGGAACGTAATGCCCGTACCGGACGCCGGCATCGTAGCCTTCCTCGACGATGTCGATGGGCCGGTCTTCCACGACGACGGTCAGCCGTACGTTGGGATAGACACGGGCGAATGCCACGATCGCCTCTTCGATCAACAGATGGGCCGCGTCCGCGAACACGTTGATGCGCAGTTCGCCATGGGCCGGCGTGGCCGAGTCGATGAGCCCGAGCGCCGCACCGATCGCGTCGAAGCCGTCCCCCAGGCGCTTTGCAAGTTCGAGGCCGATATCGGTCGGGGTGACGGAACGCGCGGAACGGTTCAGCAGCTTCACGGCGAGGCGCGCTTCCAGCCGGCGCATGGCGTGGCTGGCTGCAGACGGGGACAAGCCCAGCTGGATGGCGGCCGCCTTGAAGCTGCGCGTACGCACGATGGCGAGGAACAGGCGCAGGTCGGCGAAATCGACGCGGTCGATCAGGGACATGGTTGAGAGGGAATCATCGCCGCGATGAATGCGGCTCATCTTCGAATGATAGCACTGCGGCAAGGCCGGGCGGTATAAAGATGGCTCGACAACTCGCGACCATCCCCATGTCATCTCGCAGCGAACTCACCATCCCCGACCTCGCCGGCAAGCGCATCCTCGTCACGGGGGCCTCGGCCGGCATCGGCGCAGCGGTTGCGCTCGGGTTCCTCGGGCAGGGCGCCCGTGTGGCGATCCACTACGGCGCCAACCGTGCCGGCGCCGAGCGCGTCGCCGCCGGCGCACCGGACCGTGCCGTGGTCCTAGACGGCGACATGGCCGACCTGGCGGACACCGAGCGCGTCGTGCACGAGGCCGCCCGCCTGCTTGGCGGCCTCGACGGCATCGTGAACAATGCCGGCAACATGCTCGGCCGCATCCCGACGGAAGCGGCGACGGCCGATCATTTCGACCGGGTCGTCGATCTCAACGCCCGTTCGGTGTGGCAGGCCACCATCACGGCAGTGCCCTACCTGCGGCAGGCCGGCGGCGGCTTCATCATCAACACGACGTCGGTTGCCGCGCGCAACGGCGGCGGCCAGGGGGCGGTCCTGTATGCCGCAGCGAAGAGTTTTGTCAGCAATCTCACGCGCGGGCATGCGAAGGAGTTCGTGGCCGACGGTATCCGCGTCAACGCCGTCGCGCCCGGGGTGATCCAGACGGCCTTACATGACCGCTACACGCCCGCCGACCTGCTGTCGGCCCAGGTCGGCACGATCCCGATGGGACGCGCCGGCACCCCGGAAGAGTGCGTGGGCGCCTACCTGTTTCTCGCTTCGAAAGAACTGTCCGGCTATCTCACCGGCCAGGTCATCGAAGTCAATGGTGGACAACTGATGCTTTAAGAAGGAAAAAACATGCAACAAAGAAAACTGGGCCGCACCGGCGCGGCAGTCTCGGACATCGGCTTCGGCGCCTGGGCGATCGGCGGCTCCTGGGGCGATGTCAGCGTGGAGGATGCCAAGGGTGCGCTGCATGCGGCCCTCGACAATGGCGTCACGTTCATCGATACCGCCGACGTGTATGGCGACGGCCGGTCCGAGCGGATCATCGCGGACGTGCTCGCGGAACGGGGCGGCGCGCGGCCGTTCGTGGCCACCAAGGCCGGGCGCCGCCTGTCGCCCCACGTGGCGGAAGGCTATACGAAGGCCAACCTGACGGCATTCGTCGAGCGGTCGCTGCGCAACCTGCGCGTCGACTGCCTGGACCTCGTGCAGCTGCATTGCCCGCCGACGCCGGTCTTTTATCAGCCGGATGTCTTCGGCGCCATGGACGACCTGGTCGCGGCCGGCAAGATCCGCCACTACGGCGTCTCTGTCGAGAAGGTCGAAGAGGGCCTGAAGGCCATCGAATACCCGAATGTCGCCACCGTGCAGATCATCTACAACATGTTCCGCCAGCGTCCGGCCACGCTGTTCTTCGCGGAAGCGGCGCGGCGCGACGTCGGCGTGATCGTGCGCGTCCCGCTCGCGTCGGGCCTGCTGACCGGGAAGATGAGCGCCAGCACGACGTTCGCCGCGGACGATCACCGCGCGTTCAACCGCGAGGGGGAATCCTTCGACAAGGGCGAGACGTTTGCCGGCGTCCCTTACGACCTCGCGCTCGAGGCCGTCGAACGGATCCGCGCACTGGTGCCGGGCGGCGCGACGATGGCGCAATTCGCGCTGCGCTGGATCCTGATGGAGCACAGTGTCAGCACCGTGATCCCGGGCGCCAGGAATGCCGCGCAGGCGATCGCGAACAGCCAGGCCAGCGCGCTGGACGCCGTGTCGCCGGCCGCGATGGAACAGCTGCGCGCGCTGTACCGCGAGCGGATCGCCCCCCACGTGCACCATCTCTGGTGATCGTCGACATGAAGAGACATCTCGCCGCCCTGGTGCTGGCGGCCGTGGCGCCGCTGTGCGTTGCGGAAGCCACGATGCCGTCCCCCGTCAAACTCGCCATCGATGCCACGCACGTCACGGGTCCGATGACGCCCATCTGGGCCTGGTTCGGCTACGACGAACCGAATTACACGACGGCGCCGAACGGCAAGAAACTGCTGAGCGATATCGCCGCCCTGAGCCCGGTTCCGGTCCACGTCCGCACGCACAACCTCATGACGTCGGGCGACGGCAGTTATGCGCTCAAGTGGGGCTCGACGAATATGTACAGCGAAGACAAGGATGGCAAGCCGGTCTATGACTGGACCATCATCGACGGCATCTTCGACAAGTACATCGAACGCGGCATGAAACCGCTGGCGCAGATCGGCTTCATGCCGGAAGCGCTGTCGCAGCGTCCGCAGCCCTACCGCCACCACTGGAAGCCGGGCCCGCCGTACCCGGAACTCTTCACCGGTTGGGCCACGCCGCCGAAGGACTACGGCAAGTGGTCCGAGCTGATCTACCAATGGGTCAAGCACAGCGTGGCACGCTACGGCCGGAAGGAAGTCGAGAGCTGGTACTGGGAAGTGTGGAACGAGCCGGACGGGGGCTACCTGAGCGCGCCGGACCCGAAGCACGAGTACTTCAAGATGTACGACTACGCGGCCGATGCGGTGAAGCGCGCGCTGCCGACGGCGCGCATCGGCGGGCCGCACACGGCCGGCGCGGGCCGCTTCATGGACGATTTCCTGCGCCACTGCCTGCGCGAGACCAACTACGCGACCGGCAAGACGGGCACGCCGCTCGACTTCGTCGCGTTCCACGCGAAGGGCGCGCCGAAGGTGGTCGATGGCGTCGTGCGGATGGGCATGGACACGCATTTCCGCCACCTCGACGAAGGCTTCGCGGTCGTCGCAAAATACCCGGAACTGAATGGCATCCCCGTCATCGTCGGCGAATCCGATCCGGAAGGCTGCGCCGCGTGCAGCATGCAGACGAATCCGGAAAACGCCTACCGCAACGGCACCTTGTACGCGAGCTACACGGCCGCCTCGATCGCGCGCGAGTACGACCTGGCCACGCGGCGGGGCGTCAACCTGATCGGCGCCGTGAACTGGTCGTTCGAGTTCGAAGACCAGCCCTGGTTCGCGGGCTTCCGCGACCTCGCGACCAACGGCGTCGACAAGCCCGTGCTGAACGTCTTCCGCATGCTCGGCAAGATGCGCGGCGACCGCGTGGCCGTGACGGGCGACCGGACCTATGACGCCGCGCGCATCCAGGCGGCCGGCGTGCGCGGCGCGCGCACCGACATCGACGCGCTGGCGGCGAAGGACGCCCACCACATTGCCATCATGGTCTGGAATTACCACGACGACGACGTCATCGACGCCGGCTCACCGGTCGAGCTGCACATCGCCGGCATTCCCGCCAAACGGGTGCAGTTACGGCATTACCGTATCGACCAGGAGCACAGCAATTCGTACGCCGCATGGAAGCGCATGGGATCGCCCTCGCATCCGACGGCGGCGCAGGTGGCCGAGTTGCAGAAGGCGAGCGAACTGGCGCAAGTCGAGGCGGCGACTGTGGCGACGCAGGATGGCGCCGCCACGGTCAGGATGCAGTTGCCGCGGCAGGCGGTGTCGCTGGTGACACTCACCTACTGAAGCGCCGTGAGCGTGCTGTGCAGGGAGCCCGCCTACGGACGTTTGGCCTGCGCGCGCGCCCGGGCCATGCGGTTCAACACTTTCCACTTCGACCGCTCGGCGATGCGGTCGAGCGGCGTCGCCGCCGCATGCCGCACTTCGCGCAACAGCTTGTGGTAATTGCGCAGCCGGTCCGCATCGACGGCGCCCCGCACCGCGCATCCCGGCTCCTCGTCATGCTTGCAATCGTGGAAGCGGCAGTCAGCGGCCAGCGCCTCGATGTCGTCGAACGCCGCGTTGACGTCGTCCTCGTCGCCGTCCGGCTGCCAGCTGCGCAGTCCCGGCGTGTCGATCACGCAGGCGCCGCCCGCGCACAGGTGCAGCGAGCGTGATGTGGTCGTGTGGCGGCCCCGGTCGTCGCCCTTGCGCACGCCGCCCGTCGGCTGGTGCGCGCCGGTCAACGTGTTCGTGAGCGTGGACTTGCCCACGCCCGACGTGCCGAGCAGGACGAGCGTCTGCCCCGCGCCCGTCCACGGCGCAAGCAGCGCGGCGGCGCCGGCCTCCTGCGCGTGCACGCGCACGATGGGAATCGCCGGCGGCAGGCGTGCGCCGAGCTGCGCCGCCTTCGCGTCCGCATCGTCGACGAGGTCGCCCTTCGTCAGCACGACGACGGGCGACACGTCGGCCGACCGCGCCACCATGAGGTAGCGTTCCAGCCGGCGCGGGTTGAAGTCGCCGTCGAGGCCCATCACGAACAGCGCCGTGTCGACGTTGGCGGCGAGCCGCTGGCGCGCGCCGTCGGCGTCGCGCCTCGCCAATTCGTTCAGCGGGTCGACGAGGGTGTGTACCCACGCTTCGCCGAGGTCGTTGTGGTCGAACAGCACCCAGTCGCCGACGGCGGGCAGGGTATCGAGGCCGGGATGCGGCCGGGCCGGAAATTCCTGGGTGCCGTCGTGCAGCACGAGTGCGTTGCGGTGCACGGCTGCCACGCGCGCGGGCGTGCCGCGGTCGTGGATCGCCAGCCGGGCGGCGATGGCGTGGGTGAGTCCGATGCGGCGCAGTGCCGCGATGTCGAAGTCGATCGTGATCGTTGTGTTCCTGTTGCGAAGCGCGAACGCGCGGGTACGCTGCCGCACACGGTGCGGCAGCGGAGATTCGGTCAGGGAAGTCGGCGCGCCTGGCGCGCCCGGTCACGACGTCGGTGATCGACGGAGGCGGAGAATCAGGCAGCCGACAGGAAGGCAAGGTCCGGGTGGGTCATGGCACGCTCCTGTCGGGTGGAAGAAGACGCACAGTATAGCGCGGCCATTGTCGCCGTGGGGCGCAGCGTGTATTGATGTCGAAATGGGTATTGATTCCATCAAAAAAATGATTGGATAGATATCCCAGTTCTGTCATAGTATCCGTGCACAACAATTCCGGAGACCAAGTGATGATCATCACCCGCAGAACCCTCCTGGGCGTTGCCGCCGCCATCGCGTGCGCAACCGCCATCCCGGCCTTTGCCGCCAAACCCCTCACGATCGGCTTCTCGCAGGTCGGCGCCGAAAGCGAATGGCGCACCGCGAACACCGCGTCGATCAAGGACGCCGCCAAGAAGGCCGGCGTCACCCTGAAGTTCGCCGACGCCCAGCAACAGCAGCAGAACCAGGTCAAGGCCATCCGTTCCTTCATCGCCCAGCACGTGGACGTGATCGCGTTCTCGCCGGTCGTGGAAACCGGCTGGGAGACCGTGCTGCGCGAAGCGAAGAACGCCAAGATCCCCGTGATCCTGACCGACCGCGCCGTCAAGGTCACCGATCCGTCGCTGTACGTCAGCTTCATCGGTTCCGACTTCGTGGAAGAGGGCCGCCGCGCCGGACGCTGGCTGCTCGACTACGACAAGAAGAACGGCGGCAAGCCGCTGAACATCGTCGAGCTGCAGGGCACGACGGGCGCCGCGCCGGCGATCGACCGCAAGACCGGCTTCGCCGAAGTCATCGCCGCGAATCCGAAGCTGAAGATCATCCGCTCGCAGACGGGCGACTTCACCCGCGCCAAGGGCAAGGAAGTGATGGAAGCCTTCCTGAAGTCCGAGGGCAAGAACATCAACGTGCTGTACGCGCACAACGACGACATGGCCATCGGCGCCATCCAGGCCATCGAGGAAGCGGGCCTGAAGCCGGGCAAGGACATCATCGTCATCTCGATCGACGGCGTGAAGGGCGCGTTCGAGGCCATGAAGGCCGGTAAGCTGAACGTCACCGTCGAGTGCAACCCGCTGCTGGGCCCCACGCTGATCCAGACGGCGCAGGACGTCGTCGCGGGCAAGCCCGTGCCGAAGCGCATCGTCGTGAACGAAGGCGTGTTCCCGGCCGAGGTGGCGGCGAAGGAACTCCCGAACCGCAAATACTGATCGGGCGGGGCATGATCGATTCGAAGCAGCCGGTGCTCGAAGTCACCGGCATCCATAAAGCCTTCCCGGGTGTGAAGGCGCTGTCCGAAGCTGGGCTGCGACTGTTCCCCGGCGAAGTGCACACGCTGATGGGCCAGAACGGCGCGGGCAAGTCCACGCTGATCAAGGTCCTCACCGGCGTCTACCAGCCGGATGCCGGCAGCATCGTCCTCGAAGGCCGGACCATTCGCCCGCGCTCCACGCAGGACGCGCAAAACCTCGGCATCAGCACCGTCTACCAGGAAGTCAATCTGTGCCCGAATCTGTCGGTCGCGGAAAACATCTTCATCGGGCGCTACCCGCGCCGTTTCGGCATGGTCGACTGGCGCTCGATGCGCACGCAGGCCACCGCGCTGCTCGAACGCCTGCAGATCCACGTCGACGTCAGCAAGCCGCTCGCAGACTACCCGCTCGCGATCCAGCAGATGGTCGCGATCGCGCGCGCGCTGAACACGAAATCGCGCGTGCTGATCCTCGACGAACCCACGTCCAGCCTGGACGAGGCCGAAGTGCAGATGCTGTTCTCCGTGCTGCGCCGCCTGCGCGAAGAGGGCATGGCGATCCTGTTCGTCACGCACTTCCTCGACCAGACCTACGCGATCTCCGACCGCATCACGGTGATGCGCAACGGCGAGCGCGAAGGCGAGTACGCGTGCGCGGAGCTGTCGCGCCTCGCGCTCGTCAACAAGATGATCGGCGCGCCGGCCGACGCGGAGCACGCGACGGAGACGGCGACGGCTGATACGAACGAACACGGCGAGGTCTTCCTGCGCGCCCGCGGCATCGCGCGCAAGGGAGTCTTGTCGCCGGTCGACCTGGAAATCCGCCGCGGCGAGCTGCTGGGTCTCGCGGGCCTGCTCGGCTCCGGCCGCACGGAAACGGCGCGCCTGCTGTTTGGTGCGGATAAAGCGGATGCCGGCACCTTCGACATCGACGGCAAGCAGGTGACCTTCTCGAACCCGCGCGACGCGATCCGCGAGGGCATCGGCTTCTGCTCGGAAGACCGCAAGCACGAAGGCGCGATCCTCGCGCTGTCCGTGCGCGAAAACCTGATCCTCGCGCTGCAGGCGCGCCAGGGCATCTTCCGCGCCATTCCATTCAAGCGCCAGCAGCAGCTGGCGACCGACTACGTCAAATGGCTGGGCATCAAGACGGCCAGCATCGAGACGCCGATCGGGACGCTCTCCGGCGGCAACCAGCAGAAGGTCTTGCTGGCGCGCTGGCTCGCGACCGATCCGCGCCTGATGATCCTCGACGAACCGACGCGCGGCATCGACGTGCGCGCGAAGCAGGAAATCATGGATTACGTCAGTAACCTGTGCCGCAAGGGCATGTCCATCCTCTTCATCTCGTCCGAGCTGCCGGAAGTGCTGCGCGTGTCGGACCGCATGGTCGTCATGCGTGACCGCAAGGCCTGCGGCGAATACCGGCGCGGTGAGCTCGACGAGACGTCCGTGCTGCACGTGATCGCGGGAGAGACGGCATGAACGCGCGCGTTACCGAAGCCGCCGTCAAACCGACGGCGCAGGAAGGCAAGCGCACCACGTGGCTGCAGCATCCGCTCGTGCGCCCGATCGGCGCGCTCGTCGCGCTGCTCCTCGTCGACGCGTTCCTCGTGCCGGGCTTCTTCCACCTCGAGGTCAAGGAAGGCCACCTGTACGGTGCGATCATCGACATCCTGAATCGCGCCGCGCCGCTGATGCTGGCGGCGCTGGGCATGACCCTCGTCATCGCCACGCGCGGCATCGACATCTCCGTCGGCGCCGTCGTCGCGCTGTCCGGCACCGTCTCCGCGATGCTCATCGGCGGCAGCACGCCGTCCACTCCGATGGCGCTCGCGCTGGCGGCGTCGCTCGGTGTCGCACTGCTGTGCGGCTTGTGGAACGGCGTGCTCGTCGCCGGCATCAAGCTGCAGCCGATCGTCGCCACCCTGATCCTGATGGTGGCGGGGCGCGGCCTCGCGCAGCTGCTGACGGACGGCCAGATCGTCACCGTGTACTACGAACCGTTCTTCTTCCTCGGCGGCGGCTACCTCGCCGGCCTGCCGTTCTCGCTGTTCGTCGTGGCGGCCGTGTTCGCGGTCACGCTGCTCCTCGTGAAGAAGACGGCGCTGGGCCTGTTCATTCAGGCCGTCGGCATCAACCCGGTCGCGGCGCGCCTCGCGGGCCTGCGCACGGCCACCCTGATCACGTTCGTGTACGTGTTCTGCAGCGCCTGCGCGGGCCTGGCCGGCATGCTGATCACGTCGAACATCAAGAGCGCGGACGCCAACAACGCGGGCCTGCTGCTGGAACTGGACGCGATCCTCGCCGTCACGCTGGGCGGCACGTCGCTCGCCGGCGGCAAGTTCAGCCTCGTGGGCAGCATGATCGGCGCGCTGATCATCCAGACGCTCACGTCCACCATCTACTCGCTGGGCGTGCCGCCCGAAGTGAACATGGTCGTCAAATCCATCGTCGTCTTCGCCGTCTGCATCTCGCAGTCGAGCGAATTCAAGACCATCCTGCGGAGGTCCGCATGAGCGCGGTCGCAACCCCAACCCGCGGCCGCGCCGCCTTCACCGGCGCGCCGTGGTTCACGTCCCTCGTCACCGTGATCCTGCTGGTGGCGATGCTGGGCATCGGCGGCGCCGTGTATCCGGGCTTCCTGTCGCTGCAGGTGATCTTCAATCTCCTGATCGACAACGCCTTCCTGCTCGTGATTGCGGTCGGTATGGGCTTCGTGATCCTGTCGGGCGGCATCGACCTGTCCGTCGGCTCCGTGCTGGCGCTGGCGACGATGATCTCGGCCTGGCTGCTGCAGCATGCGCACTGGCCGCCCGTCGCCGTCGTCGCGCTCGTGCTGCTGCTGGGCGCCTGCTTCGGCGGCGCGATGGGCGCGATCATCCACCTGTTCAAGCTGCAGCCGTTCATCGTCACGTTGGCCGGCATGTTCCTGGCGCGTGGCCTCTGTTATCTCATCAGCGTCGAATCCATCACGATCGACGATCCGGTGTTCACGGCGATGTCGCAGACGCAGGTGCCGATCCTGGGCGGCTTCCTGTCGCCGGGCGCCATCATCGCGCTCGTCGTGCTGCTCGTCGCCATCTGGCTCGCGCACTTCACGGCGTTCGGCCGCGCGGTGTACGCCGTCGGCGGCAACGAGCAGTCGGCCGCGATGATGGGCTTGAACGTGGGCCGCACGAAGGTGCTCGTGTATGCGCTGTCGGGCTTCTGCGCATCGCTGGGTGGCGTGCTGTTCGCCTTCTACATGCTGTCCGGTTACGGCCTGCACGGGCAGGGCACGGAGCTCGACGCCATCGCGGCCGTCGTCATCGGCGGTACGCTGCTCACGGGCGGCTACGGTTATATCGCGGGCGCGCTGTCCGGCGTGCTCGTGCTGGGTGCCATCCAGACGCTGATCGCCTTCGATGGCACGCTCAGCTCGTGGTGGACCAAGATCGTCATCGGAGCGCTGCTGTTCATCTTCTGCGTCGTGCAGCGGGTGATGGGCGGCCGTTCCAAGGAATAAAAGGCGGTTCGCGCGCGCCGACCCCCGGCCATAACGGGGGCGGCTCCGCGCTGTTGTACGCCGGCGCTGCCAACGCCGGCGATTTATAAAAATAACGGAGACTACATGCTGAAACCCATCCTTGCCGCGGCCTTGGCCGCGATGACGGCGCTCGCCGGTGCCGCCAATCCCGTCACCAGCAGGATCTTCACCGCGGACCCCGCGGCCCTCGTCGACAACGGCCGCGTGTACCTGTACGTGGGCCATGACGAGGCCCCGGTCGGCGGCAAGGACTACCTGATGAACGAGTGGCGCGTGTTCTCCAGCTGCGACATGCAGCACTGGACGGAGCACCCGGCCGCCGTCCCCGTCTCCACGTTCAAGTGGGCGGCGCGCGACGCGTGGGCCAGCGACGTCACGAAGCGGGGCGGCAAGTACTACCTGTACGTGACGGTCGAGCACAAGACCATTCCCGGCAAGGCGATCGGCGTCGCGGTCTCCGACAGCCCGACGGGCCCGTTCGTCGACGCGCGCGGTTCGGCCCTCGTCACGAACGACATGACGCACGAGACGCCGATCGGCTGGGACGACATCGACCCCGCCATCTTCGTCGACGACGACGGCCAGGCGTATCTGTACTGGGGCAACACGGTCATGAAGTACGCGAAGCTGAAGGCCAACATGACGGAGCTGGACGGCCCGATCCACACGGTGGGCCTGGAAGCGTTCACGGAAGCGTCGTACCTGCACAAGCACGCGGGCAAATACTATCTGTCGTACTCGCGCAAGTGGCCGGAAGAGACCGTGTACATGACGGGACCGACCGCGACCGGCCCGTGGTCGTACGGCGGCGTGATCATGGAAAAGAACACGAACGTCGGCACGATCCACCATGCGATCGTCGACTTCAACGGCAAGTCCTACATCATCTATCACAACGGCAAGCTGCCGACGGGCGGCGAGTACCGCCGCTCCGTCGCCGTCGAGGAATTGCACTACGGCCCGGACGGCAAGATCCTGCCCGTGCCGCAGACGGCAGAAGGGCCGGCCGCGAATCCGTCGGCCGCCTGCAAGTGATGACGGTTTTGCGGAGAATTCCGCTAAAGCAATATCGATAATGATATGATGCATGTATGGACACGACCAATCCAAACTGGTTTCTCAAGGCCCGCCTGAAGACGCGGCAGCTGCTGCTGCTGATCGCGCTCGACGACTACCGCAACATCCACCGCGCGGCCGACGAACTGCACATGACGCAGCCGGCCGCCTCCAAGCAGATCAAGGATCTCGAGGAGATGCTGGACGTCAAGCTGTTCGAGCGCCTGCCGCGCGGCATGGAGCCGACGATCTACGGCGAGACGATGATCCGCCACGCGCGCATGGCCCTGACGAGCCTCGCGCTCGCGCACGACGACATCGTCACGTTGAAGGCGGGTTTGACGGGCCAGGTCGAGGTCGGCGTGATCATGACCCCCGCGATGGCGCTGCTGCCGCGCGCGATCGCCCGCGTGAAGGAGTCGGCACCGCTGCTGCGCATCGGCGTGCAGCTGGAGACGAGTAACCTCCTGCTCGACAAGCTGCAGCACGGCATGCTTGACTTCATGATCGGCCGTATCTTCGACACCGGAGACACGTCCGGCCTGATCTACGAAGAGTTGACGGAGGAGCCGGCGTGCGCCGTCGTGCGGCCCGGCCATCCGCTGCTGGAGCGCCGCGACCTGAAGCTGGCGGACATCGCGCCGCTGCCGTGGATCGTGCCGCCGCACGGCAGTATCCTGCGCTACCGCTTCGACATGATGTTCCGCCGCGCGAGCCTCGAGCCGCCCGCGAACGTCGTCGACACGACGGCGATGCTGATGATCACGGCGCTGCTGCAGCAGACCGATTCGCTGCACGTGATGCCGATCGAGGTCGCGCAATACTATGCGTCGCTGAACGTGATGCGCATCCTGCCCATCGAACTGCCGTGCAAGATGGACGCGTTCGGCATCATCCGTCATCAGGACCATTTGCTGTCGCCGGGTGCGGATCTGCTGCTGCGGGCGGTGCGGGCGGCGGCGAAAGAGATGTACTGAGGCGGCGTACCGCCCCTTCGCCCACGGCGCGATTGTGTTAGGCTTTCCGATGCCTCCGGCCGTCGTCCGGAGGCATCGGACATCGTCAATACAAGGAATCACATGACTGGCTTCGTCATCACGCCACCCGCCGTCCCGGCCCTCGCCGTGGCCGGCTCCGACCAGGTTTTCCCGCTGCGCCGCGTGTTCTGCGTCGGCCGCAACTACGCCGCCCACGCGCGCGAGATGGGTGCCGACCCGAACCGTGAACCCCCGTTCTTCTTCACCAAGCCGGCCGACGCCGTCGTGCCGGCCAGCGGCACCGTGCCGTATCCGCCCGCCACGCGCGAGCTGCACCACGAGGTCGAGCTGGTCGTCGCATTGAAAGGCGGCGGCAAGGACATCGCGCCCGAGCAGGCGCTGGACCTCGTGTGGGGCTATGGCGTCGGCCTGGACCTCACGCGGCGCGACATGCAGGCCATCGCCAAGAAGGATGGCCGTCCGTGGGACATGTCGAAAGGCTTCGACGCGTCGGCGCCATGCAGCCCGCTCATCCCCGCCGAACGGACGGGCCACCCGCGGGACGCGCGCATCTGGCTCGAAGTGAACGGCCAGCTGAAGCAGGAGGGCAACCTGAACGAGATGATCTGGCCCGTGGCCGACGTGATCGCCGCGCTGTCGCGCCTCGTCGCGCTGGCACCGGGAGACCTGATCTACACGGGCACGCCGGCCGGCGTCGACGCGCTGAACCCGGGCGACAAAGTGCGCGGCGGCGTCGACGGCGTCACCACGTTCGAGCTGGCCATCGGCGCCACGGCATGAAGACTGTGCTGCAGATCGGAGGCTTCGCGCCCGAGATCCAGGCCCAGCTCGACGCCGAATTCCGCTGCCTGGACCTCGCCGACCTCGATCGCGAGCCGGGCCTGGCGGACACCGTCTCCGCCATCGTCACACGCAGCAACCAGGAGGTGCCGGCCGACGTCGTGCGCCGGCTGCCCGCGCTCGAGATCATCGCCACGTGCGGCGTCGGCTACGACCTGATCCCGCGCGCGCTCGCGGCGGAGCGCGGCATCGTCGTGGCGAACACGCCGGACGTGCTGAACGCCGCCGTGGCCGAGCTGTGCATCGGTTCCCTGCTGGCGCTGCTGCGCCGCCTGCCGCAGGCCGACCGCTTCGTGCGCGACGGCCGCTGGAAGACCGCGGCATTTCCCCTCGCGACGAGCCTCGCGGGCAAGCACGTGGGCATCGTCGGCATGGGCCGCATCGGCAAGGAGATCGCGCGCAAGCTCGAGATGTTCGGCGTGGCGCTCGCCTACCACGGCCGCACGGACCAGCGGCTGGCGTGGCGCTACGAGGCCGACCTTGCGGCGCTCGCGCGCGACTGCGACATCCTCATCCTGTGCGCACCCGGCGGCGCGGACACGCACCACCTCGTCGACGCGCGCGTGCTAAACGCGCTGGGGCCGCACGGCTACCTCGTGAACGTGGCGCGCGGCTCGCTCGTGGACGAGACGGCGCTGCTCGCGGCGCTGGAGGCGGGCGGCACCGCGGGCGGCATCGCGGGCGCCGCGCTGGACGTGTTCGACAACGAGCCGGACATCGATCCGCGCTTCCTCCTGCTCGACAACGTGCTGCTCACGCCGCACCTCGGCAGCGCCACGCACGAGACCCGGGCGGCGATGGCGCAGCTCATGCTGGACAACGTGCGCTCGTGGTTCCGCAGCGGCCGCGCGCTGACGCCCGTCGAGCCGGACTGACGGCGCGCCGGCCTTCGCTGCCTTCGCTATTGTGCGCCGCAACGCGGTCGTGTGGATTACGCTCGGCGGGACGAGCACGCGTTACCAGAGTTCCTTAGCCGGAGGTCTTATGCACATCCACACGCCCGCATGCACCTGCTTCATCATCCCTTCCTCCATGCTGCGCAAGCTGGCCGACGAGGCCGACGGGGCGGAACGCCGCCGCCTGCTGGAACAGCTGGAACGCTCGGCCTTCCTGCGCGGCCAGCGTGCGGCCAGCGGCCTCGCGGCGCCGGGCCTGCTCGTCGCGTCCGGCCAGAAGCACCGCACCGTCTACGACGCGCACAACGGCACGCGCCTGCCCGGCAAGCTCGTTCGCACGGAGACGGCGGGCCCCGTCGCCGACGCGGCCGTCAATGAAGCGTTCGACGGCGCCGGTGCCACTTACGACTTTTACCTGCAGGTCCTGCACCGCAATTCGATCGACGGCCGCGGCATGGGCATCGACTCGAGCGTCCATTACAGCAAGCGCTTCAACAACGCGTTCTGGAACGGCCGCCAGATGGTCTATGGCGACGGCGACGGCAAGCTGTTCACGGGATTCACGCACGCGCTCGACGTGATCGCGCACGAGCTGACGCACGGCGTCACGCAGTACACGGTGCCGGGCGGGGGCCTCGTCTACGACGGCCAGAGCGGGGCGCTGAATGAATCGATGTCCGACGTGTTCGGCTCCGTCGTCAAGCAATGGCACCTCAAGCAGACGGTGAAGAAAGCTGACTGGCTGATCGGTGCCGGCATCATGACGCCGGCCGTCGGCAAGGCGCTGCGCTCCATGGCCGATCCGGGGAACACGAGCCTCACATGGTCGGGCGACGACCAGCCGGGCACGATGAAAGGGTATGTGGACGGCGGGGACGTGCACACGAATTCCGGCATCCCCAACCACGCGTTCTACCTCGCCGCGATGAAGCTGGGCGGGCACAGCTGGGACAAGGCGGCGCCGATCTGGTACCAGGCGTTGCCGCTGCTGCATCCGGACGCGACGTTCGCCGATGCCGCCCAGGCCACGATGAAGGCGGCCGAGCTGCGCTACGGCGCCGGGTCGGCGGAAGCGGCGGCCGTGCAGGGCGCGTGGCACGAGGTGGGTGTCGTCTGATGCGCCTGACGCTGCACAGCGTGGGCGGCTTCACGGGGCCGGCGGGGGCGCAGACGCGCAGTGTCGACGTCGAGCGCCTGCCCGCGGCCGACGCGGCGCGCGTGCGCGCGCTCGTGCAGGCGCTCGACGTCGCGCACCTGCCGGCCACGTTGCTGAAGCCGCGGCCGCAGTCGTGGGATTTCACGTACACGTTGACGGTTGATGACAGGCAGGTGCGCTTTCACCTGGATGCCGCGCCGGCAGCGTTGCGCGACCTCGTCGAATTCATCGAGAACACGTAGGGTGGACGGGTTCCCCGTCCACGCGTTCAACCAGTGGTGAAACGGCCGTAGCGCCAGCTCATACGGTAGTTGAACGCGTGGACGGCAAGCCGTCCACCCTACCGGACGCGGCATCGGCCGTAGGGTGGGCAACCTGTTCAGCACATAGACATAGGTAACACTTGTCT
>NZ_JANUGW010000025.1 GCF_024753285.1 Massilia pinisoli
AAAAACAGCAGTGCAGAAGGGACGAGACCGCAAACGCTTTGTTCGCTTGACAGACATCATAGAAGGGTGGACGGCTGTGCCGTCCACGCGTTCAAACAACGATAGAATCATCCCGCGAGCGAGCACCGGCCGGTTGAACGCGTGGACGGGAAACCCGTCCACCCTACCAAAGTATCGTAGGGGCACTCCGTGCCCACCATCAGTTCTTGCAATTGCACGGCGGCGCTTCACCGCGATCGAACACGATCTTCCAGCGCCCCGGCGCCTCCAGCCGCCAGATCGAGTTGTAGCGGCCGACGACCTTGCCGGTCGCGTCGTAGACGGGCCCGCCGCTATAGGCCAGCGTGCCGGAATCGACCACTTCCACCTGCTCCGGCTCCCACGAGAACGGCGCACGGTCTCCCTCGTAGTACTTGCGCCACGCGTTGGCAACGCTCTCGCGCCCGCGCAGCGGTGTCGGCCCGGACAGGAAGATGGCCTCGTCGGCCAGGAAGGACGTGAACGCGGCGTGGTCGCGCGCCTTCATCGTGGCGGCGAACGCCCGTTCCGTGGCGGCGACCTGCTTCTTCAGCTCGTCGTTCGACGGCCGGGCGGCGCTCGCCATCGCCAGCATCAGCATGCTGATGCACATGACCCCAATCGACAGCAGACGCATCGCGCCCCCTTTCTCGTCGTTTGCGAGGATGATGGTTTGACAAGCGTTGAATTCTGGCACGGCAATACCGTTTATACAAGACACTTGCAATGCATCCGGAAGCGGAGTATATATAATCCAAAATCGGAGAACATCATGAACTTCGCCTACGCCTACCCCAAGAGCCGCTTCGAGCCGGCGACCCTCATCGACTTGTCCGCCCGCGCCGAGCGTGAACGGCTGTCGGAATCCGCCTTGAAGGGGTTTTTCCGCCTGGCCGGCGCGTGGCAGCTGCGCGACGAGGATGCGCGCGAACTGCTGGGCGGCCTGTCGTCCTCGTCGTTCTACGAATGGAAGAAAAATCCGGCGCGCGTGCTCGAAGTCGACCGCATCACGCGCATCTCCTATCTGCTCGGCATCTATAAGGCCCTGCACATCCTCTACGGCGACAAGCTCGCCGACGAATGGGTCCACCTGCCCAATACGAATCCCGTCTTCAACGGCCGCACGCCGCTCGCGTACATGCTCGGCGGCGGCCTGCTGGCGATGCAGACCGTGCGCCGCCTCCTCGATGCCCGCCGCGGAGGGCTGTGAGTGAAACTCGTCCCCCGCCTGACGGCGCTGCGGCAATTCGACACGTGCCGCCTGATCCCGTCCCGCTTCGCCGACCTCGAAGATTCCGTGCTGGCGCCGCTCGCCGACGGCGATGCCGTGCTGCGCGACCTGTTCGACCTCGACAACGCGACCAATGACCGCCTGCGCGGCGAGTGCGGGCTGCTGCCCGGCATCGGCGTGGACGAGCTCGTGTTCGGCGTGCCGAACTTCCGCATCATCAACGCCGCGTACACGTATGCGCGGCCGGAAGGCAGCCGCTTCAACGACGGCGACCGCGGCGCGTGGTATTGCGCGTTCGACGCCGAAACGGCGCTGGCCGAGGTGGCTTTCCACAAGGCCGTCGAATACCATGAAATCAACCGCTTCGACGACAGCGTCAGCTACCAGGCACTGCTGGCCGACTTCAACGCCCCCTTCCACGACCTGCGCGGCGCCGACACCTGGCAGGCCTCCCTCGACCCCGGCAGCTACGTCGCGTCGCAGGCGCTCGCGGCGGAGCTGCTGGACGCCGGCTCGATGGGCGTCATCTACCCGAGCGTGCGCCGGCCCGAGGGCACGAATCTCGCGTGCTTCCGCCCCGCACTCGTGGGCAATGTCCGCAAGGGCCATGCATATCGGTTAACATGGGCGGGTTCGCCGCTTCCCGCCGTCGAATCCCTCGATTGATGTAGAGAACATGAAAACCGATCCGCTGAAAGACAAAGAGCTGCACGACAAGATCAATAGCGAGACCGCCCGCGTGCGCTGGTCCGAACTCGAGCGCCATTTCGCCCATGGCGCCGTCGTCTATGTGAGCGAAGCGCTGGACATCGTCGAAGTCGCCCTGCGCGTGGCCCACGACGACAAGGACACCATCACCCGCTGGATGAACGAAGGCAAGGTCGCGAAAGTGTCGGACGTGCAGGCGCTTACGTGGCAGGCCTCAGACACATTGCTGTGGGCCTCCGTCGTCAGCCCGTTCGTGCTCGTGCAGCCGGAAAAGCACGCCGTTCACTGAGCCGACGCACAAGGAATGTGAAATTTATGTAAAATGTTGGCTTGGCGTTAAGTTCTTCAAGGCAACTGGATTTTAGGAAATGTATACCGTCCGAATCCGCTATACTGACGGTAATGAGGATGTATATGCAAAGCAACGTACAAGAAGACGACCCGATTCTGACGACGAGCGAAGTCGCGCGGCTGCTCGGCGTGGCGACAAGCACGGTGCAGATCTGGATGGAAAGCGGCGCGATCGAGTCGTGGAAGACCCCGGGCGGCCACCGCCGCACGCGCATGAGCCTCGTGCAGAGCCTGATGCATGGCGACGACGGCGCCCGCTCGACCCCGAATCCCAGCACGGACAAGGAATACCAGCCGGCGCTGCAGCCGGGCTATCCGGTCGGCGCCAACGAGCGCTCGCGCCTGGCCGCGCTCGCGGCGACGGGCCTCGTCGACACCGACACCGAACTGCGCTTCGACCGTCTCGTGCGCCTCGCATCGATCGTGACGGGCTCGCCGATCGCCCTCATCTCCCTGCTGACGTCGACCCGCCAATGGTTCAAGGCGCGTGTCGGGCTCGCCGCCCAGGAAACGCCGCGCGACTGGGCGTTCTGCTCGCACGCGATCCTCAAGAACGAGCTGTTCGTCGTCGAAGACGCCCTGGCGGACGAGCGCTTCCGCAACAATCCGCTCGTCCTGCAGGAACCGCATATCCGTTTCTATGCCGGCGTGCCCCTGCGCGACAAGTCCGGCCAGCCGCTCGGCACCTTGTGCGTGATCGACCGCGAACCGCGCCGCTTGCGCGCGGCCGAGGTACAAAGCCTCATCGACCTGGCGGAGATCGCCGCCGGCGAAATCCAGGCCACGGGCCGGAACCAGCGCGGCTGAGCCGCCTCATTTGCCTCCAGCGCCGGACAAGTCGACGGCGTACAACGCCGATCCCTTTCCTTGCCCGTCGTCCGCGCGCACCTGCGTGACGTTGACGAGACCCGCCTCGCGCGCGAGCGCCTGCAGGCCCGGCGGCGCGTGGAACACGACCGGCCCTGCCGTGTGCACGGGTGCGAAGCGCCAACTGCGCGCGGCGCCGTCGATGGCCCGCGTGAGCCGCGGATGGGCGCGGATCCAGGCGACGAGCACGTCGCGGTTCGTGTCCGGCGCGGCGATCACCGTGCGGCTGCCGTCCAGGCCGGGGAAGTTGCCGCCGCCGCTCGCCCGATAATTGTTCGTCGCGACGAGGAACGCCTGATCCGCGGCGATCGGCTTGCCCTGCCAGGTCAGATCGCGGATGCGCTTGCCCGGCGGCCGCGTCACGTCGATCTCGTAGCGCAGATCCGGGTCGGTGACGGTGTCGAAGTTATAGCTGGGGAAGCCGGCGTTGACGAGTTCCTGCGGCGCCGACTGGGCCGGGTCGATCGTGTTGAAGCGGCCCGCCGCCTTTTCCAGCCACGCCGCCAACCCTGCGCCATCGACCTTTACGGCGTACAGCGAATTCGGATACAAGTACAGGTCGGCCGCATTGTTCAGCGCCAGGCTGCCCGGCGGTACGTCCGTGTAATCGGCCGGGCCCGCGGCGCCCGCCTTGAATGCCGCCGACACGGACAGCACGGGCACGCCGGCATATTGCGGCAGGTTCGCCTTCACGTAGCGGCGGACGTAATCGGCCTGCGCCTCGTTGACGACCTGGATGGCCGACGGGTCGCCCACGTCCGCGAAATACGTCGCCATGCGGAACGCCGTGCTGCCGACGGGCGTCTGCACGTAGCGGGTCGTCGCCTCGTGCTCGGGCCGCACGAGGTCGAGCACGGCGGCATCGGGCGCGACATACGATTTGTCGGGCTGCTGCGTGGCGCGCGTCTCGACGACCGTGCGGTCACGATCGATGCGCCAGCCCGTGCCGTCGTGGCGCAGCTCGAAGCGGATCACACCGAGGTTCTTGCCCCATAAATTCGCCATCACCGCCGGCACGCCGAACACGGTGCCGCGCACTTTATCCACGTGCGGCAGGTCGAATTGCGCGACGGTGCTGGCCGGGTTCGGAAACAGCTGGTGCGCGTGGCCCAGCAGGAGCGCGTCGATGCCGGGCACCTGCGCCAGCCAGTAATTCCCGTTCTCCATCGTCGGCGAATACGGGCTCGCATCGAGGCCGCCGTGCGACAGCGCGACGACGATATCCGCCCCTTTCCGGCGCATCTCCGGGATGTAGCGGCGCGCCGTCTCGACGAGGCCCGCCGTGTAGGCGCGGCCTTCCAGCGCGCGCTTGTCCCACGCCATGATGGTCGGCGTCGTGAAGCCGATGATCCCGATTTTCACGGTCGCCGCCACGGGATTGCCGGCCGCGTCCTCGGCACGCACGCGCTTCTCGATGACGCGGTACGGCGCGAACAGCGGGGCGTGCGTCTTGACGCTGTAGACGTTGGCGAGCACGAGCGGGAAGCCGGGACCCGCGCACGCCTTCGCCGGGCGCACGGCGCCGGGCACGTCGAAGCGGCTGCCCGTCACTTGCGCGAGGTACGCGAGGCCGTAGTTGAAATCGTGGTTGCCGATGGTGCCGCCGTCGTAGCCCAGCCGTTTCATCGCCTTGTAGATGGCCGGCAGTTCGCCGCACGTCACGGGTGCGACGAGGCCCTGGTAATCGCCCAGCGCATTCCCCTGGATCGTGTCGCCGTCGTCGAGCAGCACGGCATTCGGGAACTCGCGCCGCGCCTGCGCGATCAACGTCGCCGTCCGGTCGAAACCCAGCGACGGGTCGGCCGCCAGCTTGTAGTAATCGTAGCCGACGGCGTTCGCATGGAGGTCCGTCGTCTCCAGGATGGCGAGCGTGGCGTGCGTGCCCTCGGGCACGGGCGCCGCGTACGCGACCGACATGCACGCAACGAGCGACACCAGGCGGAATGCGAAGGAAAGACGACGTTTCATGACTGGACGATCTGACAAGAATCATTGGCAACAGCGCTGCATCATAAATCACGGCCGTCCGGAGCGGCAAGACGCGTTCACGTACGCAAACCCGACCCCGTGCCGGCGCCGATGAATTCGTCGTGCCATAGGAAAAGTTGCCAAATGGTAAGATTATCGTGTTAATATCATATGATCGTTTCCAAAATGCAATAACATGACGCTCCGCAGACTCCTCTGTTCAGCCACCCTCCTCGTGACGCTGGCCCATCCGGCATTGTCACGCGCCACGCCCTCGCTGGACGACGTGACGAAGGAAGACTGGATCGAGGTCAGCAGCGCAAACTTCCGCGTGGTGACGGAGCAACCGGAGAAAGTCGCCCGGCAGATGGTCATCGATCTGGAAAATCTGCGCTATATCTCCAACCGTCTGCGCGGCGCGACGTCGTTGCCGGGGCCGCCGTTGACCATCGTGGCGGTGGGGCGGGACAATGCCGACGCGCTGCAGCTTCAGAAGGATTTCGAAGGCATTTTCCAGTTGTCGCGCAATGGCTATGCGGCCGTTGCCAAGGTATCGGATTCCTGGTTCCTGAGCGACCGGATCTCGAATTCACGCGCCGTATTCCTGCACGAATACCACCATTTTCTGCTGGCCTATTCCGAAGAAGCGACCGCCTACCCGTTCTGGTATAACGAAGGCATGTCGGAATACTGGTCGTCGATGCAGATCGAAGACGGGAAGGTATGGTTTGGCGACCATAGCCGCAACTACGGACGGGAGCGGGATCTCGTCAACCACTTCGGGAATATCAGCTTCGCGACGCGCTTCCTGTTCACCCGCACCGGCCTGAACGAGGGCGGTTCGGGGGTCGACAAGGAGGAAAATGCCCGGGTTTACAGCCGCGCACGCTTCGCGATCCATTATTTCAATTCCACGCCCGAATTGCGCCGGCAATTGGCCCACTACCTGCGTCTGTACAATATGGGATTGTCGCAGGACCAGGCGGTCCGCTTCGCTTTCCACCAGACCTACGATCAGCTCGACATGTCCTTGCGGGAATACGTCCTGACAGGTATGGCCAGGCGTGGTTTCGACATCGGGCCGGACGGGCTGGATCTGCCGAAGTTCGCTGCGAAAGTCCGCCCCATCGACCGTGCGGCCGCGATTGCCGTGCTTGCCGACGTCATCCCCCGTTTTGTCCCGTCGGGCAGCTTGGCCACCAAGGAACTGGTCGCCATCAACCTCGCCGCCAACCCGAACGCCCCGGACGCGCACGCACTCGCCCTCGAGCTTACGCTCGGCCATATCACTGTGCGCGAAGCACTGGACAAGGTCGCCGCGCTGGAACAACGCTTTCCGCACAACGCACGCCTGCTCGGGCTGCATGCCGACATCCTGGCGGGCGCCGCGATCAAATTCCGCGCAACCGGCGCCAAGGGATGGGAAACGAACGTCGCACAGGCGCGCGACCTCTATCGCCAGTCGATCGCAGCCAGCGCGTTCAATCCGCGCGCGTATTCCGGTCTTGGCGCACTGTACGCCGCCGTGCCGGAAGCGGGGCCGATCGACGAAGGCATCGCCGCGCTGGATACGGCGACGATCTACGAAAGAAGCCCGGCATTGTTCCGTGCTCTTGCCGACTTCAATCTGCGCAAGAACGACCTGCGCCATGCACTCCTGAGCATCCGGAGCGCCGTTGCATTCAATACCAAAGAACAACGCCCATACGATGTCCTGCTTCTGGAAAACCTCGAACTGCTGGCGGACTTGACCCAGTCGAGTCCGATGCCAACAGGCCTGCGGTTCAAGAGCGGCGCGACCTATACCGGACCGGTGCGCGACGGCAAGCCGGAAGGCAACGGCACGTGGCAGCGCCCGGAAGGTTCGTCCTATGAGGGCGAGTTCAAGGACGGTCTCCCATCGGGACACGGCACGCTCACGAGCGAGCGCGGCGACCAGTACGACGGCGACTTCGCGAACGGGTTTGCGTCCGGACGAGGCACGATGACGTTCGGGCCGGGCAAGATGACGTCCTACGCCGGCGACGTGCTCAACGCCACCCCGCAAGGCAAGGGTGTGCTGACGACACGCGCCGGCCGCCTGGCGGGGAACTTCCGCAACGGCGTAGCTTCCGCCGGCGGCAACTTCACGCCGGCGCCCGCCGGAGCGGAACCCGCCGACACCCGCGTGGCACGCAAGGCAACGTCGCCCGCCGATACGGCCGCCGGCGCCGCCGGCGGCGTCTCCCCGGCCAATGCCTGCAGGGACGCCTCGCCCCTCAAGCCGCTGTGGTGCAACGCCGTCGCCCACTGAAGGCCGGGCGCCCGCGCGGGCGCCGCCAAGGCCGGCGCGCACGCGCAAACGACCGGTACGCGCGCGTAGGGTATAATCGAGGGTTCGATTCAACCAACTCAATATTGCCAGAAGACCATGGAAGCTGAACGCATCAATGCCCTCTCCTCCCTGCTGAACGACCTGACCAGCCGTGAAGCCGAACTTCGGAGGTATCTTTGACTTCGACCGCAAAGCGGAGAAGTTAGAGCAGGTCAACCAGGAACTGGAAGACCCGGCCATCTGGAACGACCAGAAACGCGCCCAGGAGATGGGCCGCGAGAAGAAGGCGCTGGAAGGCGTCGTCCTCACCTTGGAAAAGGCGCGCGCCGATTTGTCGGACGCGTCCGACCTGTTCGAGATGGCCCGCGAAGAAGGCGATGACGCCACCATCGAGGCGGTCGAGGGCGACGCCGAGGAGATCAAGAAGGTCATCGAGGCGATGGAATTCCGTCGCATGTTCAGCAACCCGATGGACCACGCCAGCTGCTTCATCGACATCCAGGCCGGCGCAGGCGGCACCGAAGCCCAGGACTGGGCGTCGATGCTGATGCGCCAATACCTGCGCTATTGCGAGCGCAAGGGCTTCAAGGCCGAGGTGATGGAACTGTCCGAGGGCGAGGTCGCCGGCATCAAGACAGCCACGATCAAGGTCGAGGGCGAATACGCGTACGGCCACCTGCGCACGGAAACGGGCGTGCACCGCCTCGTGCGCAAGTCGCCGTTCGACTCCGCCAACGGCCGCCACACGTCGTTCTCGTCGATCTTCGTGTACCCGGAAGTGGACGAATCGATCGAAATCGAGATCAACCCGGCCGACGTGCGGATCGACACGTACCGCGCATCCGGCGCCGGCGGCCAGCACATCAACAAAACCGACTCCGCCGTGCGCCTGACGCACGCGCCGTCGGGCATCGTCGTGCAGTGCCAGAACGACCGCTCACAGCACCGCAACAAGGCCGAGGCCTTCGACATGCTGCGCGCCAAGCTGTTCGAACTGGAGCTGCGCAAGCGCATGGCCGAACAGCAGAAGCTGGAAGACTCGAAGACCGACGTGGGCTGGGGCCACCAGATCCGCTCGTACGTCCTCGACCAGTCGCGCATCAAGGACTTGCGTACGGGCTTCGAGACCGGCAACACGAAGAACGTGCTGGACGGCGACCTCGACGACTTCATCTCCGCCTCGCTCAAGCAGGGCGTGTAAGGCATGACGAAGCCCGCTTTCGTCTTCGACATGGACGGCACCATCGTCGACAACATGGCGTTCCATATGGAGTCGTGGCTCGCGTTCTTCGCGCGCCGCGGCAAGACGTACGACCCGGATGCGTTCTTCCGCGAGACGGCCGGCGCGCAGGCGCGCGAGATCATGCGCGAGCGCCTCGGCGCCGACCTCCCGGACGACGAGATCGCCGTGCTGGCGCAGGAAAAGGACGTGCTGTACCGCGAGATGTACGCCCCGCACCGCCGCGCGATCCAGGGCTTCGAGGATTTCGTCGCGCGCGCCCGCGCGGACGGCGTGAAACTGGCGGTGGCGACGTCCGCCCCGCCCGCGAACATCGTCTTCACGCTCGATGAGCTGGACCTGCGCCGCCACTTCGACGCCGTCGTCGGCGCAGCCGACGTCGCGCGCGGTAAGCCGCATCCGGACGTGTTCCTGAAAGCGGCCGAGAAGCTGGGCGTTGCGCCTGCCGACTGCATCGTGTTCGAAGACGCGCCGATGGGCGTGGAAGCGGCGCGGCGCGCGGGCATGAAGGCCGTCGTCATCACCACCACGCTGCCCGCCGACGCGTTCCGCGAATTCGACAACGTCGTGCGCATCGTCGCCCACTATGACGAGCTGGA
Source organism: Massilia pinisoli (assembly GCF_024753285.1). Classification (GTDB taxonomy): domain Bacteria; phylum Pseudomonadota; class Gammaproteobacteria; order Burkholderiales; family Burkholderiaceae_D; genus Telluria; species Telluria pinisoli. Next base: position 9,297 of record NZ_JANUGW010000025.1, read on the forward strand.
CGTAGGCGAGCTGCTCGGCACCCCGTAATTCCAAAACCAGACCGATACTGACATGAGCACCGAGAACCAAGAACAACAGAACAACGAGCCGTCGACGAACCTGGCGGCCGAAGACAACAAGATCATCGCCGAGCGCCGCGTGAAACTGGCCGCGATCCGCGAAAAAGGCATCGCCTTCCCGAACGACTTCGTCCCGCAGCACAAGGCGGCCGACCTCGTCGAGCAGTTCGGCGGCTGGACGCGCGAACAACTGGAAGCGGAACCGCAGGCCGTCGTGCTGGCGGGCCGCATGATGCTCAAGCGCGAAGCAGGCAAGAAGGCCGCCTTCGCCACCTTGCAGGACGCATCGGGTCCGCGCGCCGACGGCCGCATCCAGATCTACGTCACCCTCGACAACACGGGCGAGGAAGCGATGGAAGCGCTGCGCCACTACGACCTGGGCGACATCCTCGGCGTCGAGGGCACGCTGTTCAAGACGAAGACGGACGAGCTGACCGTGAAGGTCACCACGCTGCGCCTGATCACGAAGGCACTGCGTCCGCTGCCGGACAAATTCCACGGCCTCGCCGACCAGGAAACGAAGTACCGCCAGCGCTACGTCGACCTGATCATGAACGAAGAGACGCGCCGCACGTTCAAGGCGCGCACGGCCGCGATCTCGTCGATCCGCCGGTTCATGCAGGACCACGGCTTCATGGAAGTCGAGACGCCGATGCTGCACCCGATCCCGGGCGGCGCCGCCGCGAAGCCGTTCATCACGCATCACAACGCGCTGGACATGCAGATGTTCCTGCGCATCGCGCCGGAGCTGTACCTGAAGCGCCTCGTCGTCGGCGGCTTCGACCGCGTGTTCGAGATCAACCGTAACTTCCGCAACGAGGGCGTGTCGATCCGCCACAATCCGGAATTCACGATGATGGAGTTCTACGCCGCGTGGACCGACTACAAGTGGCTGATGGACTTCACGGAAGCCGTCATCCGCCAGGCCGCCATCGACGCGCACGGCACCGCGGAACTGACGTACGGCGGCCGCGCGCTGGACCTCTCCAAGCCGTTCCACCGCCTGACGATCGTCCAGGCCATCAACAAGTTCGCGCCGCACTACACGGACGCGCAACTGCACGACATGGATTTCCTGAAGGCGGAACTGGCGAAGTTCGGCGTCAAGCCGCATGCCATCTCGGGCCTGGGCGCGCTGCAGCTGTCGCTGTTCGAAGAGACGGCGGAAGCGCAGCTGTGGGAACCGACGTTCATCATCGACTACCCGGTCGAAGTGTCGCCGCTCGCGCGCGCGTCGGACTCGCGCGAAGGCATCACGGAACGCTTCGAGCTGTTCATGGTGGGCCGCGAGATCGCCAACGGCTTCTCCGAGCTGAACGATCCGGAAGACCAGTCGGCGCGCTTCCTGGCGCAGGTCGAAGCGAAGCAGGCCGGCGATGAAGAGGCGATGTACTACGACGCCGACTACATCCGCGCGCTGGAATACGGCATGCCCCCGACCGGTGGCTGCGGCATCGGTATCGACCGCCTCATGATGATCATCACCGATTCGCCGAACATCCGCGACGTGCTGCTGTTCCCGCACCTGCGCAAGGAAGATTAAGCGTCACGCATCACGAAAAAAGGCGCGGACGATTCGTCGTCCGCGCCTTTTTTATTTGTGGTGTTAGCGTTGCGCGTAGGGTAGACGGGTCCCCCGTCCACGCGTTCAAACACCCTCTGAACCGCCGCACGAGTGTTCCCGCGCCGATTGAACGCGTGGACGGCGAGCCGTCCACCCTACCGGACGACGCGATAGCAGGGAACGTACTCCTTGCCTGGCAACTTCATGCGGCTCTGTTCCACGAACGACTGCAGCAGCGCATCCATCGGCGCCATGATCTCGTTCTCGCCGTGGATCTCGAACTTGCCGAACTGCTCGATGGCGCGGATGCCCTCTTCCTTCACGTTGCCCGCGACGACGCCCGAGAACGCGCGACGCAAATTCGCCGCCAGCAGGTGCGTTTCCTGGTTCTTGTGCAGCGACAGATTGCGCATGTTCTCGTGCGTGGGACGGAACGGCTTCTGGAATTCCGGGTCGATGCGCAAGCCCCAGTTGAAGTAGTACGCGTCGCTGCGCGACTTGCGGAATTCGCGTACCTGCCGGATCCCCGTCTGCATCTCGCGCGCGACGGCGTCCGGGTCGTCGATGATGATCTTGTAGCGGCTGCGCGCGTCCTCGCCCAGGGTGAGGCCGATGAAGTGGTCGATCTGCTCGAAGTATTCGCGCGCGGTCGCCGGCCCCGTGAACACGAGCGGGAAAGGCACCTCCGCGTTCTCCGGGTGCAGTAGGATCCCGAGGATGTACAGGATCTCTTCCGCCGTGCCGGCGCCGCCCGGGAACACGACGATGCCGTGACCCGTGCGCACGAACGCTTCCAGGCGCTTCTCGATGTCCGGCATGATCACGAGGTCGTTGACGATCGGGTTCGGCGATTCGGCGGCGATGATGCCCGGCTCCGAGATGCCGAGGTAGCGGCCGCCCTGCAGGCGCTGCTTCGCATGTCCGATGGTGGCGCCCTTCATCGGGCCCTTCATCGCGCCCGGACCGCAGCCCGTGCAGATATCGAGTTCGCGCAAGCCCAGTTGGTAACCCACGTGCTTCGAGTAGTTGTATTCGACCCGGTTGATCGAGTGGCCGCCCCAGCACACGACGAGGTTCGGATTGCGCTGGGGCTGGATCACGTTGGCGTTGCGCAGGATGTGGAACACGGCGTCCGTGATGCCTTCCGGGCGCGTGAGGTCGAAGCGCGGATTGTCCGTCACTTCGAAATTCACGTAGACGATGTCGCGCAGGACCGAGAACAGGTGCTCGTGGATACCCTTGATCATTTTGCCGTCGACGAAGGCGTGGGCGGGCGCGCCGCGGATATCGAGCTTGATGCCCCGTTCGCGCTGGATGATCTTGATGTCGAAATCCTTGTACCGCTCGAGCAGTTCCTTGCCGTCGTCGATCGAGCTGCCGGAGTTCAGGACCGCCAGCGCGCATTTGCGGAAGATCTGGTACAGGCCACCCTGGCTCGTATCGAGGAGCTTGGCCACTTCGGCCTTCGACAGGACTTCCAGACGTCCTTCCGGTGAAATCAGCGTATCGACAACGTCGTAATTCATGGTGTATTCCTTTTCTCTGCTGTAAATCGGTGTGACTGTTGCTCCAATATACGACAACTCACCCGACTTTGTGACCCCCATTTCGTTTATGCCGATTCCGCATATGGCAGAGTTGTAAAAAGCTGGCCCCATATGCACGATTTCCACTAAAATGCGTCGCTGGAACGCCACCCTTACCCAGGGCGGACGTGTCCCGAAAAAGCAATCATTCTTATAAAGATTAGGGGAGGAACCGCATGAGCGGTGCAGCTACTACCACTACCGCGGAACCGAGGGCGGTACCGGAATTCAAGCAGATCATGGGGCACCCGGCGCCGCTGTGGATGCTGTTCATGACGGAATTCTGGGAACGTTTCGCTTTCTATGGCATCCGTTGGGCCCTCGTGCTCTACATCGTCGCCCAGTTCTACGGCGGCAGCGGCGAGGGCCAGGCCGACGCCAACCTGACCTACGGCTCCTACCTCGCCCTCGTCTACGCGGGTGCCGTGTTCGGCGGCTACATCGCCGACCGCGTCATCGGCTACCAGCGTTCCATCCTCGTCGGCGCATCGTTCATGGTGCTCGGCCTCTTCGCGATCACGATCCCGAATCCCGACATCTTCAAGATGGGCCTTGCGACGATCATCGTCGGCAACGGCATGTTCAAGCCGAACATCTCGGCGATGGTCGGCCAGCTGTACGGCATCGCCGACCAGCGCCGCGACTCCGGCTTCACCATCTTCTACATGGGCATCAACGGCGGCGGCTTCGTCGCCCCGATCCTCACCGGCCTGCTCGCACAGAGCATGGCGGGCAGCACCGGCGTCCCCGCGTACAAGGTCGTGTTCTTCGCGGCCGGCGTCGGCATGATCCTGTCGCTGATCTGGTTCCAGATCGGTCGCCGCATGCTGAAGGGCATCGGCGCCGCCACCGGCCCGCTCGCGAACCCCGTGCGCGTCATCGGCGTCGTCATCGGCTCGTTCATCGTCATCCCCGTCGTGTACTACGTCCTGAAGCTGGGCGCGGAAAAACTGCAGGGCGTGCTGTCGGTCCTCTTCATCATCCTCGCCATCATGCTGCTGGTGGAAGGCATCCGCGGTGGCGCCGTCGTGCGCGACAAGACGATCGCGATGCTCGTCATCTTCTTCTTCAACGTGATGTTCTGGTGCTTCTTCGAACAGGCGGGCAGCTCGTTCACGTTCCTGGCCGAGTACATCGTGCGCCGCGACTTTGGCGGCTGGGTCTTCCCGACCGGCTGGTTCCAGTCCGTCAATACGTTAGCCATCATCGTGATCGCCCCGATCGTCGCCGCCGTGTGGACCGCGATGGGCCGCAAGAACCCGTCGATCCCGCGCAAGTTCGGCCTCGGCCTGATCTTCAACGGCCTCGCGTTCCTGCTGTTGATGTTCGCGCTGCAGCACCTCGTCGGCACGGACAGCAAGATCCCGTTCTGGACCTTGTTCATGGTCTACGTGATCCAGTCCATCGGTGAACTGTGTCTGTCGCCGATCGGCCTGTCGATGGTGACCAAGCTCGCCCCCACCCGCCTCGTCGGCCTGGGCATGGGCGGCTGGTTCCTGTCGACCGGCATCGGCAACAACCTGTCCGGCATCTTCGCGTCGATCGTCTCGGGCGAAAAAGGCATGACCGTGGCATCGGCGCTGTCCGGCTACACGTTCGGCTTCTGGGCCCTGATCGGCGCCGGCGTGCTGCTGTTCCTGATCGCACCGCTGATCCAGAAACTGATGCACGGCGTGAAATGATCGCCCGCGCGTGACCTGCGACGGCGGCCTGCGGGCCGCCGTTGTCGTTTTTGGCGCGCCCTCACCGCTCACACGAACGCCAGGTCGTGCAGCTGGATCGTGTCGTCGATCCAGTCGTCGCAATGCCCGAACCGGTACCCGAGCGCCTGCGCGCGTGACGTGTCCAGCACCATCGCCCCCGGCACGTCGAACGGCGACAGCCGGCCCATCGGCTCCGGCGGCACCTTTTGGCGCATCGTCACGGGCGTATCGAGCACGGCGCCCACCCGTTCGTACAACTGCGCGGCCGACAGCGGGCCGTCGCATGCCGCGTTGACGGGCCCCGTGAAATCCTGCATGCCGACCCACGCCAGGAAATCGGCCGCGCCTTGCAGCGGCAGGAACGACAGCGCCGCCTGCGCGTCCGAGTATTCCAGCACCCCGCCCATGCGCGCCAGTTCCACGTAGTGCGCGAGCCGTCCCGTGAAATCTTCCGGGCCACCCAGCACATGCGCCAGTCGCGGCGTCACCAGAGGCACCGAGCCGTCGCGCACGAGATAGGCCTCGGCCTGCACCTTGCCCGCGACATAGCACTCGGTGGCGCGGCACGGGTCGTGCCATGGATACGTGGTGTCGATGCGTTGCGCCTCGACGGCCAGGTCGGCCTCGCGCAGCGGACGGTCGTGGCCGTAGCCGAGGGCGCGGTAGGCGTCGATCGTGGACGCCATCACGTAGCGCCCCACCTTCCCGGCGAACGTCCGCACGGAGATGGCGGCGTCGAGCGGGTTGTAGCACATCTGGTCGTACACGATGTCGAACGGGCCCAGACGGGCGAACGCGTTGCGCATCGCCGTCTCGTTGCGCCGGTCGACGCGCACGCGCGCGATGCGGTCGCCGAACGGGTCGGGCGCATAGCCGCGCGTCGCGATGGTCACGCGATGGCCCGCGCGCAGCAGCCGTTGTACGAGCAGCCTCCCGATGTAACGGGTACCGCCGATCACCAGAATGTTCTTGGACATGAAGTTTTCCTTACGCACGTGGAAAAACCGGATGGGTTTCGACGCGCCCCTTGGTCTGTGGGCATGGCACGGTCGTGGTCAATCCGCTATATTCTGTAACCAGAAGCGCAATTGTTCAAACTAGAAAAATAAATCTTATGAATAAGAAAAACTTATGCTGGAGTGAGCGGTGAAACCACTGCGCAGCCTCTCCGGCCTGATCGATTTCGATTGCGCCGCCCGCTGGGGCAGCTTCAAGCTGGCGGCGCGCGAACTGCACAAGACGCCGGCCGCCGTCAGCCTGCAGGTCAAGCAGCTCGAAGAAGCGATCGGTTTCCCCCTGTTCGTCCGCCATCCGCGCCACATCGCGCTGACGGCCAAGGGACAGGAACTGGCGATCGTCGTCGCGCGCATGCTGGCCGACCTGCGCGGCAAGGTGGCGGCGCTGCAGCGGGGCGACGAGGAAGCCGTGCTGCGCATCTCGACGACGCACTCGTTCGCCATCAAGTGGCTCGTACCGCGGATGTCGCGCTTCACGAAGCTGCATCCGGAACTGGACCTGCGCATCGATTCCAACGACACGCCGGTCGACATCGAGGACGACGCCGTCGACGTGGCGATCCGCTACGGGCCCGTGAAGGATGGCGACCCGGCGCTGCTGTTCCGCGAGCGCCTCGTGCCCGTGTACAGCCCCGACTTGCTGGCGGACGGCCAGGACGCCCTCACCCTCGCCGACCTGAAACGCTTCCCGCTGCTGTGCGAACGCACGCCGGAAGGCTGGCTGCAGCTATTGAACGAGAACCGGGCGCTGAAGGGCGATTACGACTTTGCGCGGATGTACAGCCACTGGGGCGTGCTGGCGCAGGCGGCCGTCGCCGGCCAGGGGATCGGGCTCGTACCGTACGGGATCGCGTTCGAGGACATCCGCGCCGGCACGCTGCTGCAGCTCGCGTGCAAGAGCGCGCCGTTCGGTTATGGGTATCGGCTGCTCGTCAATCCGCACAAGGAGGCGATGACGAAGGTGCAGCATTTCCGCGCGTGGATCGTGGCGGAGATGGAATCCATGAGCCGCACGATCAACGCGTAGGGTGAACGGCTCCGCCGTCCACGCGTTCCGGCGGCCCATGACCTGCCGTGCCGTCCATCTGATGTCTGCTGAACGCGTGCACGGGAAACCCGTCCACCCTACCGTGCCTTCTCCCGCCCGACAACGTACAGCAGCACGCAGATGGCGGCATACGGAAGGATCGACAGCAGATCCGAGCTGGCGCCCGCGAAGAACGGATTCATCGCCTCGGCCCACTTGTTCATCGCGTTGTCGAAGTCCGTCATCACGCCGGCCGTGATGGCGATGATGATGCCCGCCAACGCGCCGCCTGCGATATAACCCGACGCGAGCAAGGTGCCGGAGCTGCGGTCGCCCGCGGCCTGCATCTCGTCCGCGCACAGGCCGCTGTACTGCGGCAGCGTGTTGTTGCGGCGGTCGACGAGCCAGCGGATGATGCCGCCGATCGCGATCGGCAACGTGGACACGAGCGGCAGGTACACGCCCACCGTGAACGCGAGCGACGCGACGCCGGACATCTCCAGCACGACGGCCACCATCACGCCGAACAGCACCAAGGTCCACGGCAGCTGGTGGTCGAGGATGCCCTTGATGATGTAGGACATCAGCACGGCCTTCGGCGCGTCGTATTTCTTGACTTCGGAGCCGTCCGGGCGCGTGTGGAACTGGCCGTTGATGCCGGGGTCGACAAGGTAGGCGAGCGTACCGTCGGCGCGCACGAGGTATTTGCCGGCCGGGCCGCCCGTCGTGTCGGTCTTTTGCCAGACCTTGTACGTGGCGTGGTCGCTGGCGGCCTGCGGGCCTTGCAGCTGCATCGTGTCCGTCAGCCGGGACGCATCCGTCGTCACGTGCGGCGCCACCTGCGCGGCCGGCACGTACACGGTGCCCGCCTCGTTCAACTTCAACAGGATCGGGCCCAGGATCAGGGCGGATGCCAACGCGCCGACCAGGATCGCGTACTGCTGCAGCCGCGGCGTGGAGCCGACGAGGAAGCCCGTCTTGAGGTCTTGCGACGTCGTGCCCGCATTGCTCGCGGCGATGCAGACGATGGCGCCGACGGACAGCGCCGTCACGTAGTAGCGCCCGCCCGTCCAGCCCATCACGAGGAAGATCAGGCACGTGAACAGCAACGTGGCGACGGCCATGCCGGAGATCGGGTTCGACGACGAGCCCACCTCGCCCGTCAGCCGCGACGACACGGTCGAGAACAGGAAGCCGAACACGAGGATCAAGAGCGCGCCCAGCACGTTCATGTGCAGCGGCGTGGCGAACGTGATGACGGCGATGATGCCCAGGCACCCGATGACGACCCATTTCAGCGGGATGTCCTGTTCGGTGCGCAGCGGCGCGTCGACGGCCGACGCCTTGCCCGCATTTTTCCCGATCCCTGCCAGTCCGCCCTTCAAGCCGTTCCAGATCGTGGGCAACGAGCGCACGAGCGAGATCAGGCCGCCCGCCGCGACGGCGCCCGCGCCGATGTACAGCACGTACGCGCTGCGCACGTCGTCCGGGCTCATGTCGCGGATCAGCATCGTGCCCGGCGCCACCGGCACCGTCAGCGCGTCGCCGAAAAACTTGATCATCGGGATCAACAGGAGGTACGACAGCACGCCGCCGCCCGCCATGATCATCGCGATGCGCGGGCCGATGATGTAGCCCACGCCGAGCAGCTCGGGCGAGATCTCGGCACCGGCCGAACCGGCCTTCAGCGGCGCGTCGAACACGAAGTTGACGGTGTCCTTCCACAGCTTCAGCGAGATGTTGAGGACCTTGTACAGCAAGCCGAGGCCAAAGCCGCCGAAGATGATGAAGGCGCGCATGCGCGCTTCCTTCGCCTCGTCGGAATCGGCGTCGCGCACTTCGCCCGCGGCTTCGCGCGACGTCTCCGTCGCCGCGGCCTTCAGCACCTCGGCGCACGCCGTGCCTTCCGGGTATTTCAGTTCGCGGTGCTGGTCGACGATCATCGTGCGGCGCATGGGGATCATCATGAGGATGCCCAGCAGCCCACCCAGCACGCCGACGAGCATGACGCGCGAGATCTCCAGGTCGAAGCCGAGGATCATGATGGCGGGCATCGTGACGCCGAGGCCGAACGCGATCGATTCGCCGGCCGAGCCGGCCGTCTGCGTGATGCTGTTCTCGAGGATCGTCGATTCGCGTCCGCCCACCTTCTTGGCGAGGCCGAACAGGGTGATCGCGATGACGGCGACAGGGATCGATGCGCTGACGGTGAGGCCCACTTTCAGCACGAGGTACAGCGAGGAGGCACCGAAGACCATGCCGAGCACGGTGCCCATGATGAGCGCGCGCCAGGTCAGTTCGGGCAGCTGCGCGGACGCCGGGATGTAGGGCTTGACGTTGGGCGGGCTGGGGTCGTACGGCATGAGCGGGGTGTCCTTCAGGCGGGGTATTGTCAAACAGGACTGCCGGGATCGCCGCGCAGGCCTCGAAAGCGTGACTATCTCACATGCCGTAGTGGAAGAAAAGCGGATTATAATTTGCGCAGTTTCCCTTTCTTCGCCCGTACTTACGGCCTCCAACGGGTTTTCGGACCCGCATCAAGAGAGTTCAGTTTTGGCAACTACCCGCAAGCCGGCAATGCCGCGCGCCCGCCGCCAGCGCGGCTTCCTGATCCCGGCACTGGCCGTCCTGGCCGCAATCATTGTCCTGTTCATCGCCGGTGTCGCCGGCTACATCGTGCTCCGCGTGCTGCCGAATGTGCCGCCGCTGGACGCCGTCACCGACTACCGGCCCAAGATTCCGCTGCGCGTCTACACGGCAGACAACGTCCTCATCGGCGAGTTCGGCGAAGAGCATCGCGATTTCGTGCCGATCAAGAAGATCCCCGACCTGATGAAGAAATCGCTGCTCGCCATCGAGGACGCGCGCTTCTACGAGCACGGCGCGATCGACTGGAAGCGCGCGATGGGCGCCGTCGGCTCGAACCTGCGCGGCGGCTTCGGCGCGGGCGGCGCGTCGACGATCACGATGCAGGTGGCGCGCAACTTCTTCCTGTCGCGCGAAAAGAAGCTGACGCGCAAGATCAACGAGGTCGCGCTCGCGTACAAGATCGAGGCCGCGCTGTCGAAGGACGAGATCCTCGAGCTGTACATGAACCAGATCTACCTGGGCCAGCGCGCATACGGCTTCTCGAGCGCCGCGCGCATCTATTTCAACAAGACGCTGGACCAACTGTCCGTCGCCGAGATGGCGATGCTGGCGGGCCTGCCGCAGAACCCGGCGCGCCACAACCCGGTCGCGAATCCGAAGCGGGCGCGCGAGCGCCAGCACGCGGTGCTGGGCCGCATGCGCGCGCTGGACTACATCACGGAAGAGCAGTACCAGAAGGCGCTGACCGAGCCGCTGCGCGTCAACACGCGCGGCGCGCAGGAATTCGGCACGCACGCGGAATACGTGGCCGAACTGGCGCGCCAGGCCGTGTACAACCAGTACAAGGAAGACGCGTACACGAAAGGCATCAAGGTCTACACGACGATCCTGAAGCCCGAGCAGGACGCCGCCTACGCATCCGTGCGCCGCAACGTGCTGACCTACGACCAGCGCCACGGCTGGCGCGGTCCGGAAGACCGCATGGAGCTGCCGACCGATCCGACCGAGCGCGAAGACGCGATCAACGAGGTGCTCGGCAAACGGCCCGTCAGCGATGGCCTGATCCCGGCCGTCGTGCTGTCCGCGACGGGCAAGACGGTGCGCGTGGAAACGGTCGATGGCGACACGGTCGACCTCACGGGCGCCGGCCTGAAATTCGCGCAGGCGGGCCTGTCGTCCAGCGCCAAGGAAAAGATGCGATTGACGCCGGGCGCCATCATCCGCGTGGCGAAAGACGCGAAAGGCAACTGGAGCGTGACGCAGGTGCCGGCGGTGGCGGCGGCGTTCGTCGCCATCGATGCCGATACGGGCGCCTATCACGCGCTGGTCGGCGGCTTCGATTACAACTTCCAGAAATTCAACCACGTGACGCAGGCATGGCGCCAGCCCGGTTCCGGCATGAAGTCGTTCATCTATTCGGCCGCCATCGACAAGGGGTATTCGCCGGGCACGCGCATCCTCGACGCGCCGCTCGACATGCCGGGCGAAGACGCGGGCAAGACGTGGTCGCCGCAGAACGACGACAACAAGTACGACGGCCCGATCACGTTGCGCCGCGCGCTGGCCCTGTCGAAGAACGTGCCGTCCGTGCGCCTGCTGCGCGCGATCACGGTGCCGTACGCGCATGAATTCATCGCGAAGTTCGGCTTCGACCTCGACCGCCAGCCGAACAACTACACGTTGGCACTTGGCACGGGCGCCGTGACGCCGCTGCAGATGGCGGGCGCCTACGCCGTCTTCGCGAACGGCGGCTACCGCGTGCAACCGTACCTGATCGCGCGCATCGAGGATGCCGACGGCAAGGTCATCGCCGAGACCAAGCCCGCCGCCGAGCACACGGACGAGCAGCGCGTGCTCGATCCGCGCAACGCCTTCATCACGGACAGCATGCTGCGCGACGTGACGCGCTACGGCACGGGCGCGGAAGCGACGAAGGCCCTCGGCCGCACGGACATCGCAGGCAAGACCGGCACGACGAGCGACGCGATGGACGGCTGGTTCTCCGGCTATGGCGGCAACGTGGTCGCCGTCGCGTGGATGGGCTACGACGATCCGAAATCGCTGGGCGGGAAGGAATTCGGCGCCACCGTCGCGCTGCCGATCTGGATCGACTACATGCGCGTGGCGCTGGCGAAGAAGCCGCCGCAGGACGAGCGTCCGCAGCCGGAGGGCGTCGTGCGCGAGAACGACGACTGGGTCTACGCGGAATTCGCCGAGACGCCGACCTTGAACAGCATCGACCTCGACCAGGCGCCCGATCCGAACGCAGCGCCGCCGGCCGAAGGCACGCCGCCGGGTACGCCGCCCGGTACGCCGCCCGGTACGCCGCCGCAGCAGCCGCAACCCCAGCAACAGCAGCCGTCGAACACGCTGTTCTGACGGTTTGATTCTCCCCCGACGGGCCGCCGCGTGCGGCCCGTTTTTCATTAGCGAACCGCCAACCGCATTGCCACAAATTCAAGAGATCGTCCGTCCAGTCCTACATCTCTGTACGAATTCATCCTATTTCGAAAGGGCATCGCAGCCTCCATGATGGCGTCACTTTTTACAAAGGAGTCAACATGAAAAAGTACCAAGCCCTTATCATCGGCGGCCTGATGGCCTTCGGCCTGGCGGCATGCAGCTCGACCGGCACCCACAGCGACGCGACCGGCAGCTCCTCGTCGGGCACCACGTCCAGCGGCAGCAGCTCGGGGTCGAGCGCGACGGGCACGTCGGAATCCGGCACCATGGGCACCTCGGGTAACGGCGCGTCCGGTACGTCGAGCAATGCGCCGACCGGCACCTCCGCCGTCGGCACCGGCAACTCGGACGCGACCGGCCAGGGCACCAACCCCGCACCGGCGCAGACCACCGGCAATCACTGATCGCCGCCGTCCGGCCGACCGGGGCCGGACGGCCTGCCCAGCGCAGGGCAACCGTGACGTTGTTCGACTATAATGGACGCTCGTCCTGACGATCCCGAACCGCACAGCGTCAATGCCCTTCGATCTCTCCAAGCACCTACCCAAACCCGGAACCCGTTTCGCCCTGCCCCAGTTGCATGGCTCGTCCGATGCCTATTCGCTCGCCGTCGCCGCCCTTGCGCTGAAAGACAAGAAGCAGATGCTGACCGTGATCGTCGCGAACGCCAGCGACGGCCAGCGCCTGCTCGATGAAATCCCGTGGTTCGCGGACGGCAAGCTGTCGTGCCACTTGCTGCCCGATTGGGAGACCCTCCCATACGACGCGTTCTCGCCGCACCAGGACCTCGTCTCGGAACGCCTCGCGACCTTGCACGAAATCCGCAATGGCCAGTGCGACGTTCTCGTCGTGCCTGCGACGACCGCGCTCGTGCGCCTCGCGCCGCCCGCGTTCCTCGCCGCGTACACGTTCTTCTTCCGCCAGGGCGAGCACCTGGACGAGGCGAAGCTCAAGGCGCAGCTGACGCTCGCCGGCTACACGCACGTGACGCAGGTGATGTCGCCGGGCGAATATTCCGTGCGCGGCGGCCTGATCGACCTGTTCCCGATGGGCTCCGCGCTGCCGTACCGCCTCGACCTGTTCGGCGACGAGATCGAGACGATCCGCACGTTCGACGCCGACACGCAGCGCTCGCTGTACCCCGTCAAGGAAGTGCGCCTGCTGCCGGGCCGCGAGTTCCCGATGGACGAACAAGCGCGCAGCGCATTCCGCGGCCGCTGGCGCGAACGCTTCGAAGGCGACCCGTCGCGCCAGCCGATCTACCGCGACATCGGCAACGGCATCGCGTCCGCGGGCATCGAATATTATCTGCCGCTGTTCTTCGACGAGACGGCCACCCTGTTCGACTACCTCCCGGACGACGCATCGCTTGCCCTGGTCGGCGACATCGAAGCATCCATCCAGCGCTTCTGGACCGACACGGAATCGCGCTACAAATTCCTCAAGACGGACCGCGACCGCCCGATCCTGGAACCGAAGGAGATCTTCCTCGGCACCGAGGACTTCTTCGTGCGGGCCAAGCCCCACGGCCGCTGGGCCATCGCGCGCGACGCGGGCGCGGGCGCTTCCGAACTCTCTGCACCCATCCCCGACATCGCGGTGAACCGCCGCCTCGACGATCCGCTCGCGAACCTGCGTTCCTACCTCATGCAAGCGGCCGGCAAGCGCGTGATGATCTGCGCGGAATCGGCGGGCCGACGCGAGACCCTGCAGCAATACTTCAACGAATACAAGTTCGACCTCGGCCCCGTCGAAGGCTTCGACGGCCTGCGCGCGTCGGATGCGAAGGTCGTGCTTGGTGTCGCGCCGCTGCAGGCCGGCTTCGAGCTGATGGAGGAACGCGCGGGCCACCTCGTGTTCATCACGGAGACGGAGCTGTACGCCGGCTCCGGCCGCCGCGCCGGCAAGAAGAAACAGGAAGCGGGCTCGCAGGTCGAGTCGATGGTGCGCGACCTGTCCGAGCTGAAGATCGGCGATCCCGTCGTGCACATCAACCACGGCATCGGCCGCTACCTGGGCCTCGTCAGCATGGACCTGGGCGAAGGCGAGACGGAATTCCTGCACCTCGAATACGCTAAAGAGTCCAAGCTTTATGTGCCGGTATCGCAGCTGCACGTGATCTCGCGCTACTCGGGCGCTTCGCCGGACGATGCGCCGCTGCACACGCTGGGCTCGGGCCAGTGGGACAAGGCCAAGCGCAAGGCGGCGGAACAGGTGCGCGACACGGCGGCGGAACTCCTCAACCTGTACGCCCGCCGGGCCGCGCGCCAGGGCCACGCGTTCGAATATTCCGCCACCGACTACGAGAACTTCGCCCAGAGCTTCGGCTTCGACGAGACGCCGGACCAGCGCGCAGCCATCGCCGCCGTCATGCAGGACATGACGTCGGGCCGGCCGATGGACCGCCTCGTGTGCGGCGACGTCGGCTTCGGCAAGACGGAAGTCGCGCTGCGTGCCGCGTTCATCGCCGTCATGGGCGGCAAGCAGGTCGCGATCCTCGCGCCGACCACGCTGCTGGCGGAGCAGCACGCGCAGACGTTCTCCGACCGCTTCGCCGACTGGCCCGTGCGGATCGCGGAGCTGTCGCGCTTCCGTACCGGCAAGGAGATCAACAACGCGATCAAGGGAATGGCCGACGGCACCGTCGACATCGTGATCGGCACGCATAAACTGCTGTCGCCGGACGTGAAGTTCACGCGCCTGGGGCTCGTCATCATCGACGAGGAGCACCGCTTCGGCGTGCGCCAGAAGGAAGCGCTGAAGGCCTTGCGCGCCGAGGTCGACGTGCTCACCTTGACCGCCACGCCGATCCCGCGCACCCTGGGCATGGCGCTGGAAGGCTTGCGCGACTTTTCCGTGATCGCGACGGCGCCGCAGAAGCGCCTCGCGATCAAGACGTTCGTGCGCGGCGAGGACGGCTCCGTCATCCGCGAAGCCTGTTTGCGCGAACTGAAACGGGGCGGCCAGATCTACTTCCTGCACAACGAAGTCGAGACCATCGAGAACCGGCTCGCGATGCTGCGCGAGCTGCTGCCGGAAGCGCGCATCGCCGTCGCACACGGCCAGATGCACGAGCGCGACCTGGAAAAAGTCATGCGCGATTTCGTCGCGCAGCGCTACAACATCCTGCTGTGCACGACGATCATCGAGACGGGCATCGACGTGCCGACGGCGAACACGATCATCATGCACCGCGCCGACAAGTTCGGCCTCGCCCAGCTGCACCAGCTGCGCGGCCGCGTGGGCCGTTCCCACCACCAGGCCTATGCCTACCTGCTCGTGAACGACGTGCTCGGACTCTCGAAACAGGCGCAGCGCCGGCTCGACGCGATCCAGGCGATGGAAGAACTGGGCAGCGGCTTCTACCTCGCCATGCACGACCTGGAAATCCGCGGCGCCGGCGAGGTGCTGGGCGAAAACCAGTCGGGCGAGATGCTGGAAGTGGGCTTCCAACTGTACTCCGACATGCTGAACGAAGCCGTGAAGGCGCTGAAGGCAGGCCGCGAGCCGGACATGAGCGCGCCGCTGTCGTCGACGACGGAAATCAACCTGCACGTGCCCGCGCTGCTGCCGGCCGACTTCTGCGGCGACGTGCACGAGCGCCTGTCGATCTATAAACGCCTCGCGAACTGCGAAGACCAGGGCCGCATCGACGACATGCAGGAAGAGCTGATCGACCGCTTCGGGAAGCTGCCGGATGCGGTCAAGGCGCTGATCGAGACGCACCGCCTGCGGATCGCCGCGAAGGCCGTCGGCATCGTCAAGATCGACGCGCACGCGGATGCCGCCAGCCTGCAGTTCATGGAAAAGCCGCCCATCGACCCGATCAAGATCATCACCTTGATCCAGAAGAACCGCCAGGTGAAGCTGGCCGGCCAGGACAAGCTGCGCATCACGGCCACCATGCCGGACCTGGCGGCGCGCGTGAACCAGGTCAAGCAGACCATCAAACAACTCCTCGCTTAACACACAACACACCATGTCCAAGAAGCTCGTCCTCCAGGGCCCTGGGGCCACCCAGCCCGCACTCGCACAGATCGCTGCCCTCGCCCGCCCGGCACGCACCACCGAACTGCACGCGCACGCGCTGCGCTGCGACGGCTTCGACTTCACGCCGGAACTGAAGGCGCAAGTCGAGAACGCGGCCCACGGCGCCGGCATCGACGCGACGTTCGTCGATGCGGACCTCACCTTGGCCGACTTCAAGCTCGTCGCGATGGACATGGACTCCACCTTGATCACTATCGAATGCATCGACGAGATCGCGGACATGCAGGGCCTGAAGGCCGAAGTGTCGGCGATCACGGAAGCGGCGATGCGCGGCGAGCTCGATTTCGCGGAAAGCCTCACGCGCCGCGTCGCGCTGCTGGAAGGCTTGCCGACGTCCGCACTGGAACGCGTGTACGAAGAGCGCCTGCGCATCTCGCTGGGCGGCGAAGCGATGCTGCAGGCCGTGCAGGCCGCGGGCCTGAAGACGCTGCTCGTGTCGGGCGGCTTCACGTTCTTCACGGAGCGCCTCAAGACGCGCCTCGGCCTCGACTACACGCACGCGAACGTGCTGGAAGCGGCGGGCGGCGTGCTGACCGGTAAAGTCGTCGGCGGCATCGTCGATGCGGAAGAAAAGAAGCGCACCGTGGAACGCGTGTGCGCGGAGCTGGGCATCGCCACGAAGCAGGCCATCGTCATGGG
The DNA here is from genome assembly GCF_024753285.1 of Massilia pinisoli. GTDB lineage: Bacteria > Pseudomonadota > Gammaproteobacteria > Burkholderiales > Burkholderiaceae_D > Telluria > Telluria pinisoli. The sequence continues at coordinate 25,994 of NZ_JANUGW010000025.1, forward strand.
CGACGGCGCGAACGACCTCAGGATGATGGGCGTGTCGGGACTGTCCGTGGCGTTCCGCGCCAAGCCCGTCGTGCGGGCGCAGGCCGACGTCGCGCTGAATTTCTCGGGGCTGGATGGGGTGTTGGCCGTCCTGGGATGATTGCCCGAGCATGGACAGTCTGCAATCCATGTAAAGCCAGGTAAAAGCGCCGGCCATACCCAACAGCTTCACCGAGCCATGACGTTAAATGCATGGCGCCCGACGCATCGACGCCGTCGGTGCCGCCATTCATTTGACAGGAGAAGACCATGGCCGTATCCGCAGTTTCCACCAGCCAGACTTACCAGCAAACGTCTTCGACGACGACCGACGGCATGTCGCGCGGCCGCGCGATGAAAGCCCTCGTCGACGGTATCGACAGCGGCGACCTGACGAGCGCCAAGACCGCGTTCGACGCCCTCGAGAAAGACCGCCAGCGTGCCGGCACGGCATCGTCGTCGACGACCGGCGCGACGACAGGCACGAGCCAGCGCGACCAGGACATCGCGGCGCTCGGCAAGGCGCTCGACAGCGGCGATGCCGATGCGGCCAAACAGGCGCTCGCCAAGCTGCGCGACGATGGCAAAAACGCGGCAGGCGCGAGCCAGGGCGCGCACCGCCCCCACCACGGGCACAAGGGACAAGCGGCCGCCCCCTCCACCGCCGCCGCCGCCGCCAGCACGCAGGACACGGCGCTGACTTATGGCGCGTCCGCGTCGGCCACGCAGACTCCGGCACCTGGCGCCACGATCGACGTTTCTGCCTGACGAACGAGCGAGGGCGAAGGAAGCGGCAGTTCAGCGACCGCGCACGAACGCCGCTTCCTCATGGCCGCTCAAGGCCTGCCGGTCCATCGGGATAGGGTTGGTCCCGAGGACCTTGCCATCGCGTGCATACACCAGGTACATCTCGCCGGCCCCGTTTCCCTTCGGCAGCTGCCAATACTGCGGACGGCAGCCGAGCGAGACAGGGACCTGGTTCTTGTTGACAGTGAATTCGAGGGTCCGCTCGTTGGGGTGATGGCCGTGGATCTCGTCGACAGCGCCACGGCACGATTCTATGCACCGCGCATCTGAGACCAGGCAAGATTGTGACATTCCGCATATATGCATATCAGGAATTCTCATGCTCACACATCGCATTCCAGAGGCCGACAATGCTCGCATCTTCCCCAGAATAGCCGTATTTCGTCTAGATCAGCAAGCAAGATTGTCATGTATGCATCCATTTAACAACAGTATAGACAGGTGACGATTGTGAATACCGTCGAGCGATCGTTACACTGGACCACGGCCGCCCAGCACCAAACTGGTGCAGCCAGGTTCGCACAACGACAACTATCGACGAGAGATTCAGGATGACTCAACACCGCGCCGTACCCGTCTTCACCCGCACCTTGCTCGCTTCCTCGCTGTTCCTTGCTTTCGTCCCCGCCTGGTCCCAGGACACACCGTCCGATCCCGCTCCCGCCGTCACCGCACCGGCCGCCGCACCCGCGCAGTCGGACAAGGATGGCGGCATGTCGTCCGTCGTCGTCCTCGGCTCGCGCTCGACCGCGCGCACGGCACTGGACTCGGCGGCGCCCGTCGGCCTGATCGGCGCCAAGGACATGGCGATGGCCGGCCCGGTGGAACTGGGCAAGCTGCTGCAGACGCTCGACCCGTCCTTCAACTTCTCGACGACGTTCATCAGCGACGGCACCGACATCATCCGTCCCGCCACCCTGCGCTCGCTCGGGCCGGACCAGCTGCTCGTCCTCGTGAACGGCAAGCGCCGCCACCAGCAGGCGCTCGTCAACGTGCAGCAGACGATCGGCCGCGGCTCGGCCGGCACGGACATCAACGCGATCCCGATGTCCGCGATCCAGCGCATCGAAGTGCTGCGCGACGGCGCGGCTGCGCAATACGGGTCGGATGCGATCGCGGGCGTGATCAACATCGTGCTGAAGAACCAGACCAACGAAACGCAGCTGTCCGGCACCGTCGGCGGCACGACCGAAGGCGGCGGTGAACTGCGCCAGGGCAGCGTCAACAAGGGCTGGACGATCGGCGACGGCGGCTACATCAACCTGACCGCCGAAGCGCGCTACCGCGGCGAGACGAACCGCGCCGGCGAGGACTCCCTGCGCGTGACGCCGCCGCGCGTGACCCAGCGCATCGGCGACAGTCTCGCGAAAGACCAGTACTTCTGGTGGAACTCGGCGATCCCCGTCTCCAGCGAGGGCGAGGTGTACGTGTTCGGCGGCGTGTCGCACCGCACGGGCGATTCGGCAGGCTTCTTCCGCTCCGCCGGCGACGGCCGCAACGTGCCGGCCGTGTACCCGAACGGCTTCCTCCCGAACATCCGGACGACCGTCAAGGATGCGTCGCTCGCGGTTGGCTACCGCCGCGACCTGGCGAACGACTGGAAGGTCGACTTCTCCGTCAACCACGGCCGCAGCGAACTCGATTTCCACGAGAAGAACACGATCAACGTCAGCTACTGGTACGAGCCGAAGCCGGGCGACGGCATCTACGCCGAGTCGCCGCTGGAAGCCGACACCGGCAAGCTGAAATTCAAGCAGACGACGTTCAACGCCGACCTGCGCGGCCCGCTCGACATCGCAGGCAACAAGGTCAACTTCGCCACCGGTTTCGAATGGCGCCGCGACGGCTATGCGATCGACGCGGGCGACCCCGTGTCGTACCAGTACGGCCGCACGAACAACCCGGCCGTCGTGATCACGGACCAGACCGGCGGCGCCGCCGCATCGGGCACGCAGGGCTTCCCCGGCTACACGCCCGCCACCGCCGTCGACGACGCGCGCCACAACATCGCGCTGTACGCCGACGTCGAGCACAACATCACGCCGCAACTGCTGATCGGCGCCGCCGCACGTTGGGAAAAATACTCGGACTTCGGCAGCACGACGACGGGCAAGCTGTCGATGCGCTATGACCCGAGCCGCCAGGTGGGCTTCCGCGGCACGGTGTCGACGGGCTTCCGCGCACCCAGCGTGCAGCAGAAGTTCTACAGCTCCGTGTCGACCAACCTGAACGCCGCCGGCGTGCTGACGGAGACGCTGACGGCACGCGAAGGCAGCGCCGTCACGAAGGCCTTCGGCATCCCGAACCTGAAGCAGGAAACGTCGAAGAACGCCAGCGTCGGCGTCGTGCTGCGCCCCGCCTCGAACTTCTCGCTGACGGCCGACCTGTGGCGTATCGACATCGACAACCGCATCGTGTTCTCGTCGAACATCGCGCCGGAATCGGGCGCATGCGCAACGGCGGCCGCGTGCCCGATCAAGGCGATCCTCGATCCGCTGAAGGTGGGCCAGGCGCAGTTCTTCACGAACGCGATCGACACGCAGACGAAGGGTCTCGATATCGTCGCCGAGCACACGACGCGCTGGCCGGGTAACACGCTCGTGCTGTCCGGGCAGCTCGACTTCAACCGCACGACCGTCTCCGGCCGCCACTCCGATTCCCCGGTGCTGACGGGCGCCCAGCTGTTCGACGATTCGCAGGTCACCTTGATCGAACGTGGCCAGCCGCGCCAGCACCACGTGCTGGCGGCTGACTACACGCACGGCCAGTGGAACGGCAACGTGCGCGCCAACTACTACGGCGCCGTGCAGGGCCAGGGCTTCACCGCCCCGTTCGTCCAGACCTGGGACGCGAAGTGGATCGTGGACGCCACCGCGCGCTACAACTTCACCAAGTCGACCAGCATCACCGTCGGTTCGAACAACATCTTCAACACGTTCCCGACCAAGTGGGATCCGGTGAAGGCCGCGCCGTTCCCGCAACTGGGCTTCACGTACTGCTGGGAGACCTGCCCGTTCGGCATTAACGGCCGCTCGTGGTATGCCCGCGTCGACGTCGCCCTGTAACGCCGTCACGTGATGCAGCCGGTCCCGCGCGCGCGGGACCGGTGCGGGTCAGTATGGCCCGCGGATGAAGTCGCGCACGTGGGCGCGGTACACGCCGGCCAGCTGCTCGTGCAGCGCGGCCGGCACCGGTGCGATGTCAGCCGCGCTCACGTTCGCCGTCACCTGGTCCGGGCGGCTCGCGCCCGGGATCACCACCGACACTTCGCGGTGGTCGAGGATCCAGCGCAGCGCCATTTGCGCCATCGTCATCCCCGCCGGCACGAGGCGCGCCACCTGCTCGGCCGCGTCGACGCCGCGCTCCAGCTCCAGTCCCGCGAACGTCTCACCAACATTGAACATGGCGCCGTCGCGGTTGAAATGGCGGTGATCGTCATGCGCGAACGTGGTCGCCCGCGTGATCTTCCCGCCCAGCAGGCCACTCGCCAGCGGCAGGCGCACGATGATACCGACCTTGTTATCCGCCGCGCGCGGGAACAATTCCTCGGCGGGCTTCTGGCGGAACACGTTGAAGATCACCTGCAGCGACGCCAGTCCTTCCTGCTGCAGGCAAATCAAGCCTTCCTCGACGGATTCCACGCTGGCGCCCCAGCGCTTGACGAGGCCTTCCTGCTGCAGCTCGCGCAACCAGTCGAACACATGGCCCTGGCGCAGCACGTCGGTCGGCACGCAATGGAGCTGCGTGAGGTCGAGCGCATCCACCCGGAGGCGCTCCAGCGAACGCTGCGTCGCTTCGCGCAGCGACGCGCGCGTGTAGCCGTCGGGGTAAATGCCTGCGCGGCCCAGCTTCGTCGCGACGACGACGTCGGGGTGCTGCCCACCGGCGAGGAAGCGGCCGATCGAACGCTCGCTGGCGCCGTCGCCGTACACGTCGGCCGTGTCGATGAAGCGCACGCCGGCGTCGACCGCCGTCTGCAACGTCTGCTGTGCGACGTCGTCGTTCCAGTCGTTGCCCCAGCCGCCGCCCAGCTGCCAGCGTCCCAGGCCGATTTCCGGCACGCTCAAGCCGTCCGGGCCCAATTGTCGTCGTTGCATGGTCTTCCCTTCGTTATCGTTGCGATAAAAAACGTTACTGTACGCCGGCCGCGCGATCGCTGCCGCGTCGGTGTCTACAGCGGCGCGGGCGGCGCCGCGTCCGCGGGGCGCCGGCGCGCGGCCAGGCCGGCGCTCGTCGCCGCGCCGATCGACGACGCGACGATCAGGGCGATCGCGAGCCATTGCGTGACGTCCAGGTGTTCGCCCAGCAGCACGAGACCCATCACCGCGCCGATCGCTGGCTCCGCGCTGAGCAAGGTACTGAACGTGTTCGCCGGGAGGCGGCGCAATGCCACCATCTCCAGCGAATACGGGATCGCGCTGGACAGCACGGCGACCGCGACGCCGAACAGCAGCACGGACGGCGCCAGCAGCGCGGCACCTGCGTGCGCGATGCCGACCGGCGCCGCGATCAGCGCGCCGATCACCGTGCCCCAGCTCGACGCGGCCGGACCGTACGCGGCGCTTGCGCGCTTGCCCGCGAGGATGTACACGGCCCAGCAGGCACCGGCCACGAGCGCGCAGGCGATGCCGCGCCAGTCGACGTCCGCCGCGCCGCCACGCAGCGGCAGCAGCAGCGCGAGGCCGGCACATGCGACGCCGATCCATACGAAATCGAGGCGCCGGCGCGACGTCGCCACCGCGACGACGAGCGGCCCCGTGAACTCGACGGCGATGGCGACGCCGAGCGGGACGTAGGCCAGCGCCGTATAAAAGCTGAGGTTCATGGCGCCCAGCGACAGGCCGTATTGCAGCAGCGCGCGCCCGTCGCCGCGCAGGCCCGCGCGCCACGGGCGGAACACGACGGCAAGGATCACGGCGGCGAACGTGAGGCGCATCGCGGTGGCACCGGCCGCGCCGACGGCGGGGAACAGGTGCTTGGCGAGCGAGGCGCCCGTCGTCAGCGAGACGAGCGACATCAGCAGGGCGGCGTACGGCAGATACGCCGACAGTCCGGCCGGGCGGGCGCGGGAGTGCGTGGAAGAAGACATCGGAAAGCGGCTGCAGAGGCAAACATGCAACGATATCACCAACGGGCCCGGCCTGCCGGCCGCCTCAGCATGTTCCCCCAAGTTAACGGGTGTAACAGCCTGTAAATTCCCACACGCGCGACGCAGGAATCCGTATAGTTGGCACGTGAGGAGAACCGCCATGAAATCGCTCGCCATTATCGCTTTGCTCGCAGCAGCCGTCAGCGGCTGCGCCACCTATTACCCGGCGCCGGCCAACTACGGCACGCGCGCCTATTCCCAGCCCGATCCCAACGGCTGGCAAGTCGTGTCCGTGACGCCGGTCGCGCCAGGCACCGGTGCCGCCGCCCGCGCCTCGGGCGACACCGGCCGCGTGACCTATTCGCCGGCCCCGACAACGGTCGTGACGCAGCCGGTGTACGTACCGGCGCCCGTCTACGCGCCGGCACCGATCTACGCGCCGTACGCGCCCGTGTACGCCGACCCGCTCTGGTACCCGCCCATCACGATCGGCCTCGGCTTCAGCTGGAATCACTGGAGCGGCGGCCGCGGCTGGGGCCACCGCGGCGGCTGGCGCGGACACCGCTGAGCATTGCCGCTTCGTCGACAAGGGCTGCGCTTCGGCGCGGCCTTTTTTTCGTCCAGTACCCGCGCTTGCTGACGCTTTCCTTACGTCTTCGCATGAATGACGCATGTTGCAACGCGTCACATCAATCGTTTGCTGTTGTCTGATTGCCATTCTACAATCGGCCTCGATGGGCCCGGCGCCGGTCTCGGCGTCCCAGCGTAAAACGACAACATGATGACTACGGAGACGGCAATGAATTTCAAGGTAAAGGCATTGGTTGCAGGGGTAGCACTGGGCTTTTCGATGTCCGGCATGGCGGCGGAGCCGATCAAGATCGGCGTGTCGGGCCCGTTCACGGGCGGTTCGGCGCCGATGGGCGTGTCGATGCGCGACGGTGTGCGCCTGGCCGTCAATGAGATCAATGCCAAGGGCGGCGTATTGGGCCGCAAGATCGAGCTCGTCGAACGCGACGACGAAGCGAAGAACGAGCGCGGCGTCCAGGTCGCGCAGGAGCTCATCAACAAGGAACACGTCGTCGCCACGGTCGGCTACATCAATACCGGCGTCGCCCTCGCCTCGCAGCGCTTCTACCAGCAGGCGAAGATCCCCGTCATGAACAACGTGGCCACCGGTTCCATCGTCACCAAGCAGTTCGCCAACCAGCCGGAGAACTACATCTTCCGCAACTCCGCGAACGACACGATCCAGTCCGCGATGATCGTCGAAGAAGCTCTCGGACGCCGCGGCTTCAAGAAGCCCGCGATCCTCGCCGACTCCACGAACTACGGCCAGCTGGGCCGCGAAGACCTCGAGAAGGTGCTCGACAAGAAGGGCGTGAAACCCGTCGCCGTCGAGAAGTACAACATCGGCGACGTCGACATGACGGCGCAGCTCCTCCGCGCCAAGCAGGCCGGCGCCGACGTCGTGCTCACCTACGGCATCGGCCCCGAGCTCGCGCAGATCGCGAACGGCATGCAGAAGCTGGGCTGGAAGGTGCCCATCGTCGGCAGCTGGACCCTGGCGATGGCCAACTTCATCGACAACGCGGGCAAGAACGGTGACGGCACGCGCATGCCGCAGACCTTCATCCAGAACCCCGACACGCCGAAGCGCAAGGCCTTCATCGACGCGTACGTGAAGGCGTACAACCCGCCGGGCGGCCGGATGCCGTCCGCCGTGTCGGCCGCGCAGGGCTACGACTCCGTGTACCTGCTGGCCGCCGCGATCCAACAGGCCGGCAGCACGGAAGGACCGAAGATCGCCGCCGCGCTGGAAAACCTCAAGGCGCCGGTCGAAGGTGTCGTCGCCACGTACAACAAGCCTTACTCGCATACGGACCACGAGGCCATCAACTTCGATAACACGAAGTTCGGCGAAGTGCGCGACGGCCACGTCGTGCTGGCCAAGTAAGCGGACCGTCCGGCGGCTGGATGCCGCCGGTGTTGTGCAGCATTGCATGAAGCCGTGCGCGCCTCCCCGGACGGTGCGCGCGGCCGCCTTGGGGTGACATCATGGAAATCCTCCTGCAGCTCGTCGTGTCCGGCATCGCGCTCGGCATGATCTACGCCGTGATCGCGTTCGGCTACCAACTGACGTTCGCCACATCCGGCACGCTCAACTTCGGCCAGGGCGAGGCGCTGATGCTGGGCGCGCTCGTCGGCCTGTCGCTCGTCGGCACCATCCACGGCGGTCCTTACCTCGGCTACTGGCTGATGATTCCCGTCGTCGTCGTGTTCGGCGCGCTGCAAGGCATCTTCGTCGAATGGATCGCCGTGCGGCCGGCGATCAAGATCAAGTCGGAATTCGGCTGGATCATGTCGACGATCGCGCTGGCCATCATCTTCAAGAACGTGGCCGAGAACATCTGGGGCAAGGACGTCCTGCCATTCCCCTCGCCGCTGTCGTCCGAGCCGTTCACCGTGCTCGGAGCGAATGTCCAACCGATGCAGGTCGCCGTCATCATCGGCGCCCTCGCCATCATGTTCGCCGTCGAGATCTTCAACCGCAAATCAATCTACGGCAAAGCCGTCGTCGCCACGGCGAACGACCGCGACGCGGCGGGCCTCATGGGCATCAATACCGGCATGGTCATCACGTTCTCGTACGCGCTGTCGTCCGCGACAGCCGCTTTCGCCGGGGCGCTCATCGCGCCGCTGACGCTCACGAGCGCCACGATGGGCGCGTCGCTGGGCCTGAAGGCGTTCGCCGTCGCCATCATCGGCGGCCTCACGTCGGGCATGGGCGCCATCGTCGGCGGGATCATCCTCGGCATCGCGGAGACGGCGACGGGCTTTTATCTGTCGACCGGCTACAAGGAAGTGCCGGGGCTCGTGCTGCTGCTGATCGTGCTCGCGGTGAAGCCGTCCGGCCTGTTCGGCAAGGCCGCGATCAAGAAGGTGTGACGATGAACAAGCTGATCCTCGGCGGTGCCATCGTCGGCATCGCGCTGCTGGCCGGGTTTCCCGTACTGGTCGCGAACCCGTACTACATCCACCTCGTCGAGACGATCCTGATCTACGCGATCCTGTTGTTCGGCCTCGACATCGTCGTCGGCTACACGGGCCAGGTGTCGCTGGGCCATGCCGGCCTGTTCGGCGTGGGCTCGTACGTGACGGGCGTGCTCGTGATGAAGCTCGGCGCCGCGTGGTGGCTCACCCTGCCCGCCAGCGTTGCGGGTGCCGCGCTGTTCGGCGCCATCCTCGCGCTGCCCGCGCTGCGCGTGACGGGCCCGTATCTCGCGATGGTGACGCTGGCCTTCGGCACCATCGTGCAAATCCTCATCAACGAGATGACCTTCCTCACCGAAGGCCCGATGGGCATCATGCTGACGAAGCCAAGCGTGGCCGGGCACGAGCTGACGGAAGTCGAGTACTACTATGCCGTCGCGGCGTTGATGGTCGTGTCGCTGCTGCTCGTGCATCGCCTGCTGAAATCGCACATCGGACGCGCGTTCGAGGCGCTGCGCGACAGTCCCATCGCGTCGGACTGCATGGGCGTCTCCGTGTACCGCTACAAGGTCTACGCTTTCGTCATCAGTGCCGGCTTCGCGGGGCTGGCGGGCAGCCTGTATGCCTATTCGGAGCAGTACATTTCGCCGAACACGTACAACTTCGAGCTGACGATCCTGTTCCTGCTCGCCGTGATCATGGGCGGCCGCAAGACGCGCAGCGGTGCCCTCCTCGGCGCCGTGATCGTCGTGATGCTGCCGAGCCTCCTGTCCGACATCGACCTGTTCCGCCGCATCGCCGTCGGCGCCGCGATCCTCGCCGTGGCCGGCGCGGGCCTGCTGCTCGCGCGCAGGCGCACCACGCTGCGCCGCACGGCCATTCCCGTGCTCGCCACGCTGGCGCTGGCCGCCGTCTCGTACAAGCTGCAAAGCATGGTCGACTGGCGCCTGACGATCTTCGGCCTCATGACACTGTTCGTCGTCTACTACCTGCAGGAAGGCATCGTCGGCTTCCTGCGCAGCCTGATGGGACGGGGCCGCGCGCATGCGCACGCGCTCGCGGACGGCGGCGCCGATCCGTTCGCGGGCGCCGGCGCGGCGAAAGAATCGGACAGCGAGCTGCTGCGCGTCGAACAGGTGCTGATGCAGTTCGGCGGCCTGAAGGCGCTGAACCAAGTGGATCTCACCGTGGCGCGCGGCACCGTGCACGGCCTGATCGGCCCGAACGGTTCCGGCAAGAGCACGATGATGAACGTCCTCACGGGCATTTACACGCCGACGGCCGGGAACGTCGTGTTCACCGGCACCCGTATCACGGGCCGCACGCCGGCCCAGATCGCGCTGGGCGGCATCGCGCGCACGTTCCAGAACGTGCAGCTGTTCGGCGAGATGACGGCCACGGAAAACATCCTCGTCGGCCTGCACCACAGCTTCCGGTCGAACGTGTTCGACGCCATGCTGCACACGCCGCGCCGTTTGCGCGAGGAACTGGCCGCGCGGGCGCGGGCCGGCGCCATCCTGCGCTTCGTGGGCCTGGCCGACCTGGCGGACGAGGAAGCCCGCAACCTCCCGTACGGCAAGCAGCGCCTGCTGGAGATCGGCCGCGCGCTGGCGCTCGATCCGCGCCTCCTGCTGCTGGATGAACCGGCCGCGGGCCTGACGGCGCCGGACATCCGCGAGCTGATGGCCATCATCCGCAAGATCCGCGACCACGGCATCACGATCGTCCTCATCGAGCACCACATGGACGTCGTGATGACGATCTCGGACACCGTCACGGTGCTCGACTTCGGCCAGAAGATCGCCGAGGGCACGCCGGCGCAGGTGCAGTCCGACCCGCGCGTGATCGAAGCTTACCTGGGCGGCGCCGGCGCGCCCGCCGCCGTCTGAGGAGACCCCATGCTCACGATCGCCAACCTGCACGCGGCCTACGGCAAGGTCGAAGTCCTGCACGGGATTTCGCTGGAGGTCCCGAAGGGCAAGCTCGTCACCCTGATCGGCTCGAACGGCGCAGGCAAGACGACCACGATGCGCGCCATCTCCGGCATGATCAAGCCGCGCGGCGGCACCGTCACGCTCGCGGGCCGCGACATCACGGGCCTGGATTCGCACCGCATCGCGCGCGCCGGCCTCGCCCATTCGCCGGAAGGGCGGCGCGTGTTCGCGACGATGTCGGTGACGGACAACCTGCTGCTGGGCGCCTTTCCCCGCTTCACGCGCGCGCGGCCGAAAGGCGACGTGGCGCACGACCTGGAACGCGCACTGGAACTGTTCCCGCGTCTGAAGGAGCGCCGGCTGCAGCTGGCCGGCACCCTGTCCGGCGGCGAGCAGCAGATGCTGGCGATGGCGCGCGCCGTCATGCTCAATCCCGACGTCGTGCTGCTGGACGAGCCGTCGATGGGCCTGGCGCCCATCCTCGTCGACGAGGTCTTCCGCATCATCGCGCGCCTGAAGACGGAAGGCGTCACGATGCTGCTCGTCGAGCAGTTCGCGCAGGCCGCGCTGAACGTCGCGGACTACGGTTATGTGCTGGAAAACGGCAGCATCGCCGTGCACGGACCGGCCGAGAGTCTCAAGCACGATCCGAAAGTCGTCGCGGCCTACCTGGGCGGCGCCCACTGACGGACCGCCGCCGCCAGCGCATCGAGGTCCTCGGGCCTCGTGTACAGGTGCGGCGTGACGCGCACGACGTCGACGTCGCCGACCCGGCGCACGACGGTGAAGATGCGATGCTCGTCCATCAGCCGGCGCACGACCTCCGCGGCCGGCACGCCGTCGATGCCGAACGCGCCCAGCCCGCAATGCAGGCGCGGATCGCGCGGCGTGTAGACGCGGACGCCCGGCACGTCGCGCACCTGGTCCATCCAGCGCCGCGCGAGCCAGCGCAGGCGCGCTTCCTTGGCCTTGCCGCCGATCGCGGCGTGGAACGCGAGCGCATCCTCGACGGCCATGATGGGCGCCGGCGGCACGGTGCCCACCTGCCCCAGCTTGTCGATGTTCGTGCGCGCGAACGACACGTCGCCGTACAGCGGCGCGATGTCGGCGATGCGCTCGCGATCGATGTACAGCAAGCCCGTGCCCAACGGCGCCCCGACCCATTTGTGCAGGTTGAACGCGGCGAACGGCGCGCCCAGCTGCGGCAGCGTGTACTCCAGTTGCGCGAGCGCGTGCGCGCCGTCCACGATGGCGTCGATGCCGCGTTCGCGCGCGAGCGCGGCCAGCCGCGCGACGGGCATGATGCGGCCCGTGCGGTGCACGACGTGCGTGATCAGCAGCACGCGCGTGCGCGGCGTGATCGCGTCGGCGTAGAGCGCAACGATGGCGTCCTCGTCTTCGAGGTCGTACGGCACGTCGAGCTCCACCACCTCCAGGCCCTTGCGCGCAACCGTCATCCGGACGACGTCGTGGCTGAAGTCGTAGTCGTGCTGCGCCATCAGGATCGCGTCGCCCGCGTCGAACGGATAGCCCTGCAAGAGGATGTTCAGCGATTCGACGGCGCTGCGCGTGATGAGGAGTTCGTCGGGCGCCACGCCGGTGAACTCGGCCAGCAGCGACTTTACGTGCGCAAGCCGCGCGCTCCAGCGCGTGCGCAGGAAGAACGCGTTGTCGCGGTCGACCTCGTCCTGGTAGCGCTTGAGCGCAGCGCGCACGGGGTCGGCGGGCATGCCGAAGTAGCCGTTCTCCAGGTTGATGAAGTCGCGCGACGGCGAGTACTGCGCGCGGATGGTGGACCAGTACGACTCGTCGTCGGGAAGGATGTCGTTCAAACGGGGCTCCTGTCGGGCGTTGTGTACCCGACATCATAGCCCGCCCCGCTCATTGGCGCAGGCGCGCGCCCAATGCCAGCGCCGCCGCGAGATTGCGCGCCGCGCGACGCAGATTCTCATCGGCCGCGCCGAGCGCCTCCGCCACGGAGCACGGCCGCGCGACGGCCGCGACGACCACCTCGATGCCCGCCGCGTACACGGCATCGGCGTCGCGCGCGAGACTGCCGCCGATGGCGACCACCGGTTTGCCGTGGCGGCGCGCGATCTTCGCCACGCCCATCGGCGTCTTGCCGTTCACGGTCTGGCCGTCGATGCGGCCTTCGCCCGTCACGACGAGGTCGGCGTCGCGCACGTGCGCATCGAGCCCCACGGCCTCCGTGACGATCTCGATGCCGGGCCGCAGCCGTCCTTGCAGGAACACGACCATCGCGGCCGCGATGCCGCCGCCCGCACCCGCGCCGGGCAGTTGCGCGACGTCCTGGCCGAGGTCACGCCGGATGACGTCGGCGAAGTGCGCGAGCGCGGCGTCCAGCTGGCACACCATGTCCGGCGTCGCGCCCTTCTGCGGGCCGAACACGGCGGACGCGCCGCGCGGGCCGACCAGAGGATTGTCGACGTCGCAGGCGATGTGGAATTCGGCCTCGCGCACGCGCGCGTCGAGCCCGGAGGCATCGATGCGCTCGAGGCGCGCCAGTTCCGCGCCGCCGGGGCCGAGATCCCGGCCGTCCGCATCGAGCAGGCGCACGCCCAGCGCCTGCAGCATGCCGGCGCCGCCGTCGTTCGTCGCGCTGCCGCCCACGCCCAGCACGACCTTGCGCGCGCCGGCGTCCAGCGCCGCGCGGATGAGCTCTCCCGTGCCGCGGCTCGTGGCCGTGCGCGGATCGCGCAGGTCGGGCGGCACGCCTTCCAGGCCGCTGGCGGCCGCCATCTCGATCACGGCCACACCGTCCGCGTCGCCGTAGAACGCGTCCACGGCCTGGCCCAGCGGTCCCGTCGCGCGCACGTCAATGCGCCGGCCGCCGGTCGCATCGATCATCGCCTGCACCGTGCCTTCGCCGCCGTCCGCCACGGGCACCTTGACGTACGTGGCGTCCGGCCAGATCTCGCGCATGCCGGTCGCGATGGCGTCGGCGACCTGCAGCGCGGTGAGGCTTTCCTTGAACGAATCGGGGGCGATGACGATCTTCATGGGCAGTCCTTGATGACGATGCCCGCAAGCATATACGACCGTGGACGGACGCGCCAATGGATTGCTGTAGTGACAAAAGTCGCCGATAATCCGGCCACCCGATCCCAGGAGACCACCATCCGCTCCCCGTTCCTTCGCCTGCGCCTGCGCTGGTACGCCGTCAGCACGGCACGCCTGCTGCTGCGCCGCTGGCAAGCCGTCACGCTCGCGGCCGGCGTGCTGGCATCGGCCAACGCCTCCGCATTCGGCAACCTCGACACGCTTGCGCGTCCCCTGCTCACGCTGCTCACGCCCGGCCATGGCGCCGCGTGGCGGATCGGTTATCTCCTTGGCCTGCAGGCGTTGGCGGCGGCATGGACCGCCATGCAGCGCGACCAGATCGCGGGCGGGCCGTTCATGGCATTCGCCGGGTCGCTTCCGTTCACGCCGCGCGAACGCCGCCGCGTCGACCTGGCCGTGCTGCTGCTGGCCGATTCACCGTTGCTGCTCGTCGCGGCCAGCGCGTTCGGACTCGCGGCTGGCCGCGGCGCGCCCGCTGCACACGCCGTGCTGCTGTGCGACGTCGTGCTGCTGGCCCTCGTCGCGCAACGGGCCGTGCTGGAGCGGCGGTACGGCGCGTGGACGGGCGTGGCGATGGGCGCCCTGGTGGCCGGTGCCGCATTCGGCACGCAGCTCGCGCTCGCGGCCAACGTCGTGGTCGGCGTGGCGGCGGCCGGCGCGCTGGTCCTCGCACCACGCCCACGCACGCGGCGGCGCGCACGACCGCTGCGCGCGCGCCGCGCACGCCTGCCGGCGCCGGGCGGACGGCATGGCGCTGCGCTGCAGATATCGCTCGCCGTGCTGCTGCGCGAGCGGCGCGACGAACTGGTCGCCAAGGGTTTGACCGCCGCGGCCATCGTGGCGGCGGCCGTGGGCCTCGTCACGCTGTTCGACCGCGATGCCCGCAGTTTTCCCACCGTGTTGTTGGCCGAGGCCTGCTGCGCCCTTGCGTTCAGCGGCCTGTTTCGCGGGCTGCATCAGGCGCACCGGGCCAGCATGGGCTTCGTGGGCGCGCTGCCGGTCGCGGCAAACTGGCGGCGCCCATTCGACCTGTTGGCCGTATTCGCGGCGGCCTTGCCGTTCCTTGCCGCGCTGACGGCGTTCGCGTGGGCCATCGGCGCCGCGGCGCCCGCGCAGTTGCTGGCCGCGCTCGCGTCGAACGCGGTCCTGCTGTGCGCACTGCGCGCACCCCAATTGATCAGTGAACGGCACGCCGTCGTCCTTGCCACCGTCGGGGCCGGCTGCTGGACGGCGGCGACGATCGCGTGCCTGCTTTAGGAGACCACCTTGCTGCGCTTCGATAATGTGTGCAAATCGTATGGATCGCGAACCGTGCTGCACGAACGGACGGGCCGGTTCGCCGCTGGCGCGTATGCGCTGCGCGGCCCGAACGGCATCGGCAAGTCGACCTTGCTGCGGGTCCTGGCGGGCGTCGACGACGCCGACGACGGGGACATCGTCATCGACGGCCATTCGCTGCGCGCGCAGCCGGCCGCCGCGAAGGCGCGCCTGTCGTACGCGCCCGACGAGTGCCCCGTGTACCCGTTCGTGACGGGCCGCGAGCTGCTGACATTCGTGGCCTGGGCCAAGCGCTGCGCCGCCCCGGACGACGCGATGCACATCGTCGCGCGTTTCGGCCTCGGCCGCCACCTCGACACGCGCTGCGGCGCCATGTCGCTGGGGACGCAGAAGAAGCTGATGCTGGCCGCGGCCTGGATCGGCGATCCCGCCGTGCTGCTGCTCGACGAACCGTCCAACGGGCTCGATGCGGACGCGCGCGCGGTGCTCGTCGCCCTGCTGGCCGCGCGGCGCGAGACCTCCGTCGTGTTCATGTCCACACACGACAAGGCGTTCGCGGATGCGGTCGGTGCGACGGTGGTCGAATTCGAAACGCTCTCGAACCCGTAACCGCGCGTGTTTGTGACATATTGATTTTGGATATTCAACAGATTGTAACTGTCGGTTTCTTTTACATAAAATCAAATAATCTTCAGAAGTTTTTTATAAATAACTGATTTAACGATACATACCTGAAATGGCATGCTCTTTGCTCATCCATATCTCGCAACAAAATTCCTGAGTTCACCAAGCGAGGAGACCTGAATGAGCACCTTGAGGAAGATGACACTGCGCGGCATTGCCGCGTGCGCCGGCCTGGCGCTGTCCCTGTCCGCGACGACGGCGTCGGCGGACGTCCTGCTGTTCGCGGCAGGTGGCGGCGGCGGTGCCGGTTACTGTTGCGGCACCCCGGGCGGCAGCGGCCAGGCCGGCACGTCCGGCGGCAACGGCGGCGGTCCTGGCGGCGGGGCCGGAGGCGTTGGCGGTGCGGGCGGCGCAGGCGCCACGAGCGGCTCGTTCGACGGCGGCGGCGGCGCCGGCTGGCTCAGCAATGGCACGGACGGCGCCGGTAGCGTCGGATCGATCCAACAAGCGGGTGCCGGCGGCAAGACCGGCCCATCATGGGCCGGCGGCAAGGGCGGCAATAACACGCCGTTCGGCAACGGCGGCTACGGTGGTGGTGGCGGTGGCGGCTGGCAGGGCGGCGGCGGCGGCGGCGGTTACTCGGGCGGTGGCGGCGGTTCCGGCGCCACGGCGGCCGGGGGCGGCGGCGGCTCCTATATCGACGCGATGGTAATGTCGGCCATGATGACGGCGGGCGTGAACGGCAATCCCACGATCACCGGCGACGGTGTCGTGAGCACCGGCAACGACGGCTTCATCAAGATCAACGGCATCACATTCTCCTACACGGGTTCCGAGATCCTGTGGGCGGTGCCGGTCACCGGCATGTATTCGTTCGTCGTCGATGGCGCACAAGGCGGCCAGGGCGACGCCGATTCCGGGGGCTATGGCGCCGAACTCAGCGGCATGCTCGCACTGACGGCAGGCGAACAGCTGCAACTGATCATCGGCGGCGGCGGTACGAGTGGCTATTGCTGCGGTGTGTCCGCCGGCGGCGGCGGCGGCGGCACGTTCATCGTGCTCACGGGCGACGTGACCAGCGTGCCGGAGCCGGCGTCGCTGGCGCTGTTCGGCCTCGGGGCGGCCGGTGTGGGTTGGGCGCGCCGGCGCAAGCAGGCCTGAACACCCGCATCACTTGCAAAGTCTTTTCGCAGCCGGTTCGCCGGCTGTTTTTTTACGACCCGCCGAACAAGCCATGCGCATCCAGGATCGCATACGTGATCTCCGGATGCCGGTCCAGCACCTTGCGCACGGCCGCGGGCACGGACTGTCGCACCTTCTTGCACAGGCCCGGCCGGTCTTCCAGCACGATCAGGATGCCGCGCAACGTGCGCACCTCGTTCGGGCCCGGCACGATCCGCAATTCGACACCGAGGTTGGCGCGGATGCGGTCCTGCAGGCGCCGGAGTTCGTCGTAACTGGCGACGGCATCGATGCGCTCGAGCAGCCGTTGCTCCTCCGCGCGCGTGAGGCGCAGCGGGCGCAGGTCGGCGTCGGGGTCGGCCAGCAGCACCTCGCGCTCGCAGACACAGGCGCCAGGAGGACATTCGGTGCGGATGGGTATCGATACGTGTTGTAACATGGGTTCACTAGTGTATCTCAATGCGCGGCATCGCCGGCGACTGCAGCGAGCACGCCCGCCATCCGCTGCCAGTGCGAGCCCTTCCAGAACACGCCGTGGCAGCAAGCGCACGTGCTGAATTCATCGTGCGCCGCGGCCACGCGGGGCGGCAGCCGGTCGATCACGTCGGCCTTCGCCACGGGCCGCAGCGGCGCGTTGCAGGACAGGCACAGCGTGAACGGCCGCACGCGCTCGGCCAGGCCGAAGCGGTCGAACACGTCACGTAGCTGTTCTTCCGCCTTCAGCGCCCGCACATAGCAGCCGTAGTCGACGCCGCGGCGCTTCAACAGTGCCCGGTCGCGCGTCAGCACGGCGCGCCCGTCCTCCAGCGCGATCGCCTCGACCTCGGCGTCGTGCAGCGTGTTGCGGTAGATGGTGTCGAAGCCCGCCATGCGCAACAGCCGCGCGAGGCCGCCGAGATGGGCGTCCGCAACGAAGCGCACGCGCCCGGGCGGGCGCTGGGCGAGCCGCGCCACGTCGGCCACGGGCAAGGTCGTGAAGCGCGGATAGACGGCCACGCGGTCGCCCTCTTCCAGGATGTCGTCAAGGCCCGTGGGCGCGCCGTTCACGAGCACGAGTTCGACCTCCGTGTGCGGCACGCCCAGCGCTTCCACCATGTGCTTGGTCGTGGCCGCGCGCGCGCACGGCGTCGTGAACGCGTGACCGCGCCGCTCGCGTGCGAGGAAGTCGTTCAGCTCGCCGTAGAAGCGAAATGTCGCGCTGACCATGATTCGTCGACGCCGCGCAGCACGTCCAGTGCATTCGGCACCGCGTGGCCCTCGGCCGTGTTATCGAAGATGCACCAGAGGTCGGCGTCGGGCCGCGCCAGCGCCGCGATCCGCTGCTCGACGTCGCGCAGGAATGCGGGCGGGTACGCCGAATAATAGGCACGCGGCGTGCCGTGCAGGCGGATGTACGACGCGGCCGTCGTCGGCACGTGCGGTCCCGGCTGGCCGGCCGGCGGATCGGCGATCACGCGCGCGACGCCGTGTTCGCGCAGCAGCGCCGTCGCGGCGTCGCCGAACCACGTCGGATGCCGTCCTTCCAGCGCGAGCATGCAGGGAAAACGCGCGCGCAGCCGCGGCAGAAAGTCGGCGACGACATCGGACTCGAACACGCTTCTGGGCGGCAGCTGGACGAGCACGCACCCGAGCTTGGTCCCCAGTTCCCCCGCTTCGCGCAGGAAGCGGTCGAGCAGGTCGTCGGCGTCGCGCAGCCGCGCCTCGTGCGTGATCGCTTTCGGCAGCTTGACGGAAAAGCGGAATGCGGCCGGCACACTGGCAGCCCAGCGGGCATAGGTCTGCGGCTGGTGCGGCCGGTAGAACGACGAGTTGATCTCGACGGCGGGGAACACGGCCGCATAGCGTTCGAGGTGGCTGCCCTCGGACGGAAACGCGGCGGCCGCTTCCTTCGGGATGCCCCAGCCGGCACAGCCGATCAAGGGCCGGCCACTCGCAGTGGATTGCAATTCGCTCATCTGAACCCATGTTGGAGGGCATGCGCCCGGCATCCGATTCTATGCCGGAAGGCATGGTGGACGGCGCACGCGGCGCCCCGCCGCTACAATACGCGATACGCACTTGCACAGGAGGTAACATGGCCGATTCCCTGCACATCGTCTGCCCGCACTGCGACGCCGTCAACCGCGTCGCGGCCGCCCGCCTGGCCGAGCAGCCCGTCTGCGGCAAATGCGCCCAGGCGCTGTTCACGGCACAGCCCACCGACGTGTCGTCCGCCCGGTTCGACAAGCACGTCACACGCAACGACATCCCCGTCCTCGTCGACTTCTGGGCCGCGTGGTGCGGTCCCTGCCGCATGATGGCACCCGCCTACGCCCAGGCCGCCGGCCACCTCGAGCCGCGCGTCCGGCTGCTGAAGGTCGACACGGAAGCGTCGCAAGACCTCGCCGCGCGCTACGGCATCCGCAGCATCCCGACCATTGCGCTGTTCCAGGGTGGCCGTGAGATCGCCCGCCAGGCCGGCGCGATGGATGCGAACCGTCTGGTCACCTGGGTGCAACAAACTGCGCGCATGGCGTGATTCGCGCGCACGGTCGTGCGTTTAATTTACGGTCTGTCATCGAAAGCGACTGAAAGTGTTGCCTCAGATCCACATTCCGATGTTTACGCGCGTCTTTGAGGATCATTCTTGATCGGCGCGGCGGCGGTCGCTCTAGAATTTCCGCACGGAATTACTTCTTACAGCGACACGCTCCGAGCCCCCCCATGACATCCAGCCGAATGCTGCAGCCGCAGCCCGCTTCACCACGCCTTGCCGCTCTGCGCTCACTGAGCCTGAACGCCAAGATTTGCCTCACCGCGACCGTGCTCGTGATCTTCAGCCTCGCCGCCACCTCGACCGTCACCGGCATCCGCAGCAGTGGCAGCGCCGAGGAATCGAGCATGAAGCTCGCGCGCACGACCGCCCGCGAAGCCGCCGCCGCGGTCCAGGCGCGCCTCGGCGCGCACCTGACGACCGTACTGGGCGTCGCACGCGCCATGCGCACGACGCGCGGGGCCGACGCGCCGCTGACCCGCGACCAGGTGAACGAGTTGGTCAAGGCGACGATCCTCGATTCGGAAGACTTGAACGGTTCCACCGTCACGTGGGAACCGAACGCGCTCGACGGCAAGGATGCCGAGTACGCCGGCAAGCAACCGGAATACGACGACACCGGCCGCGCGATGCCCTACTACTCGCGCCAGGCCGGCGGCGGCCTGCACGTCGAACCCATCGTCTTCACGCACAAGCCGCACGGCGACGACTGGTACGACATCGCGAAGAACACGCGCAAGACGTATATGACCGAGCCGCATACGTATCCCATCGACGGCAAGCCGGTGGCGATGACGTCGTTTAACGTTCCGATCATCACGAAGGGCGAAGTGCGCGGCGTCGTCAGCGTCGACTTCGGCCTGGCGCGCCTGGGCGAAATCCTCGCGTCGATGAAGGTCATCGACGGCGGCCGCCTGGCGCTCGTCTCGAACGGCGGCCTGTACGCCAGCAATCCCGACCCGGCCCTCACCGGCAAGAAGGCCGCCGACATCCCCGCTGCCGGCCTCGAAGCCGTGCGCCAGGGCCAGACCTACGAGTATGCGGACACGCAGGGCCAGGTCCACCTGCTGCAACCGATCCAGCTGGCGGCCGACATTCCGCCGTGGGCGATCGAGCTCAGCTTCCCGCAACGCGTGGTCACCGCAGCCTCGCGCGACCTGCTCACCTACACGCTGCTCGTGTCCGTCCTGTGCGCCGTCGCGGCGGCAGCCGTGCTGGTGGCGGTGCTGAACCGCCTGACCAAGCCCCTGCGCGTGCTCGCCGCTGCCATGGCCGGCCTCGCCGGCGGCAACGCCGACCTGAACGCGCGCATGGACGTCAAAGGCAACGACGAGCTCGCCAAGATCGCCGGCGGCTTCAATGACTTCGTCGCCAAGCTCCAGCACGTGCTGGCGCGGGTGCGCCACAGCTCCGACAGCGTGGCGGTGGCCAGCACCGAGATCAGCCAGGGCAACGCCGACCTGTCGGCCCGCACCGAGCAGCAGGCCGGCGCGCTGGAAGAGACGGCCGCGTCGATGGAAGAGTTGACGTCGACGGTCCGCCAGAACGCCGACAATGCACGCCAGGCCAATCAGCTCGCGCAAGGCGCGTCGGAGATCGCGGCACGCGGCAGCGCCGTGGTGGCCCAGGTGGTCGATACGATGGGCTCGATCAAGGCATCGTCGCAGAAGATCGTCGACATCATCGGCGTCATCGACGGCATCGCCTTCCAGACCAATATCCTCGCGCTGAATGCGGCCGTCGAGGCGGCCCGCGCGGGCGAACAGGGCCGCGGCTTCGCGGTGGTCGCGAGCGAAGTGCGCAACCTGGCGCAGCGCTCGGCGTCGGCCGCGAAGGAGATCAAGGGCCTGATCGGCGACTCCGTCGAGAAGGTGGGCGCCGGCAGCACCCTCGTCGGCGAGGCCGGACGCACGATGGAAGAAATCCTCGCGAGCGTGCGGCGTGTCACCGACATCGTCGTCGAGATCAGCGCCGCCAGCACCGAACAGAGCAGCGGCATCGCCCAGGTCAACCAGGCCATCGCGCAGATGGACGGCACGACCCAGCAGAATGCGGCGCTCGTCGAGCAGGCCGCGGCAGCATCCGAAAGCCTGCACGACCAGGCCGCGCTGCTCGTGTCGCTCGTCGGCGAATTCCATATCGACGCCGAAGCGCCCACGGCAGCCCAGGGCAATCCCGTTCTTCTCCGCACCACCAGGAAACAAATCAGTGAATAAGTTCAAACACACCCGCCCCCTCGCCTGCGCCATCGCGGGCGCCTGCCTCGCCTTGGCGGCCGGGGGCGCATCCGCGGCAGACGCGAGCCCCGCCGGCGCGGACGCGCTGACATTCGACGGCGCCATCCGCATGTGGGTGGAAGCCCTCAGCTGGAACGACCAGCGCAAGGGTACGCTCGAATTCGACACCGCGCGCCTCGGCTTCAAGTACGACGACGGCCGATTCCTCGCCGCGGGTCGCGAACGGTATTACCACTACACGAGCCGCCAGACCGGTGCCGGCAAAGGCGCCGACATTCTGTTCAACGAATACCTGTGGGCCGGTTATCGCTTCGCCGACAAGGGCGAACTCCACGTCGGCCAGGACCGCATGCCCTTCGGCATCCTGCCGTATGCCTCGAATAACTTCTTCGAATCGATCGCGTGGTACGCGGGCTACGAAGACACGTACGCGCTGGGCCTGCACTACCTGCGCAAGATCGGTGACCTGAACATCGACGCCGCCTTCTTCCCGTCGGATGGCCGCCACCTGCTGTCCTGGACCCGCAGCGTCGGCGAACTCGACGGGCTGGATTCCGTCCGCTACAGCAACCACCTGATGACGAGCTACGGCCGCGAAGAGAAAAACACGTCCGTCGCGCGGGTCGCCTACCCGCTGGCGCTCGCCGGCGGCAAGGTGGAAATCGGCGCCTCGGCGCTGGCGGGACGGCTCGCTGCGACGAGCCCCGCGCTGTCCGACGGCAACCGCCGGGCCGGCGCCGTGCACGTGGCAGGCACGTTCGGCAATCTCGGTGTCCAGCTGGAGACGGTCAAGTACGCGAACGACTTCACGGGCAACGGTTCCGTTGCCGGCAACTGGTACGGCGCATGCGACAACGACTGCGTGCTGATCGGTGCATTCGGCTTCACGAACCGTCTCGCGGCGCGCGGCCACATCGACATCGCGAACGTCACGTACAAGATTCCCGGCTCGATCGGGCCCTTCAGCCAGTTCATGGTCTACAACGACTGGAGCCGCATCCGCAAATCGGCCGCGGGCTACGCGGACAGCTACCAGAACGTGACGGGCGCGACGTTCTCGTCGGGCGGCTGGGTGGCCATGATCGACGTCTCGAACGCGACGAACCAGCCCTACCTGTCACCGGGCTTCGGCAATGCGCTGGGCGCCGGCGGTGGCGCCAAATCGTCCGGTCATCGGTTCAATGCTAATATCGGCTATTACTTCTGATGCGAGGCCGTGCCGCGGCCTCCACTTTCCGGAGAAGCCATGGCCCAGGAACTCGTCTACGAGCGCGGCATCGAGGATGCGAAGCAGTTCGCCCGCATCCTGTATGTCGCGCACGCGCTCACTTTTTTCTTTTCGCTCGGCACGCTGTCGATCCTCGTGCTGATCGTCAATTACATCCGGCGGCCGGACACGGCCGGGACGATGGTCTACACGCACCACACGTGGATGATCCGGTCGTTCTGGTTCTACGTGCTGTGGATGGGCATCGCGCTGTTCCTTGCGATTACGATCATCGGGATACCGCTGGCCTGGCTCGTGGGCGCGGGCGCGTGGGTGTGGATGGCGTACCGCATCATTCGCGGCTTCCTTGACCTGAACAACAATCGCGCGATGCCGGTGTGACCGGTGCTCAGAGCTTGCTTAATGCCTGCTCGATATCGGCGATGAGGTCGTCGACGCCTTCGAGCCCGATATTGAAACGCACGAGCGCGCCGGCATCCGTCCAGTTGCGCCGCATGCCCTGCATCCGGTACGGCACGGCGAGGCTGTGCGTCCCGCCCCAGCTGTAGCCGATGCCGAACAACGCCAACGCATCGACGAAGCGGTCGACCTGTTCGCTCGCATAGCGCGCATCGAACACGACGGAGAACAGCCCACCGGCGCCCGTGAAGTCGCGCCGCCACACGTCGTGGCCGGGGCAATCGGGAAACGCCGGGTGCAGCACCTTCGCGATTTCCGGCCGGCCCTTCAGCCATGCCGCCACCTTGCGCGCCGCGGCATCGTGCGCGTCGAAGCGCAGCTTCATCGTTTCCAGGCCGCGCAGCACGAGGTAGACATCGTCCGCGCCCACGCCCATGCCGAGCCGCATGTGCGACGCGGCGATGCGGTCATTGAGCGCACGGTCGCGCGTGATCGCGGCGCCCATCAGCACGTCCGAGCCGCCCGACTGGTATTTCGTCAGCGCCTGCATGACGACGTCGGCGCCGACGTCGAAGCCGCGCAGCGCGAGGCCCGCGGCCCACGTGTTGTCCAGCGCGACGGGGATGCCGCGCGCGTGCGCGGCCGCGCAGATCGCGGGCAGGTCCGGCACCTCCATCGACACGGACCCGGGGGCCTCCGTCCAGATCAGCTTCGTGTTCGGCTGGATCAGGTCCGCGATGCGCGCACCGACGAGCGGGTCGTAGAAGCGCGCTGAGACGCCGAAATCGTTCGCCAGCCAGCGTCCCAGCTCGCGCGTGGGGTTGTACACGTTATCGGGCAGCAGCACGTCGTCGCCTGCCTTCAACAGCGCCAGCAGGATCATCGAGATCGCGGCGAGGCCCGAGGGCGCCAGCAGACAGTGCTCGCCCCCTTCGATGGCGGCCAGGCGCGCCTCCAGGGTGAACGTCGTGGGTGTGCCGTGCAGGCCGTACGTATAGGCCGTCTTGTTGCGCCAGTCGCCCGCGCGCATGCTGGCCACGTCCTTGAACAGCACCGTCGACGCGTGGTGGATCGCCGTCGGATACGCGGCGAAGCCTGCGGGAGGCTCGTAGTCGCTGTGCGTCAGCGTCGTCTCGATGGACTTCTTCGTCACGCCGCCACCTCCGTTCGCAAGCAGGTCAGGCGACGGTCGCCCACAGGTCGTGCGCGTCCGCCTTCGTCACGACGACGTCGATGAATTCGCCCACGGCCGGCTTGGCCTTGCCCGGCGTGAGGGCGCGCTTGATGTGGACGACGCCGTCGATTTCCGGCGCGTCGGCAGCGGAGCGGCCCACCGCGTCACGCGGGCCCACTTCGTCGACGAGGACGCGGATCGTCTTGCCGACCTTCGCCTGCAGGCGCTTGGCGGAGATTTCTTCCTGCAGCAGCATCACACGCGCGCGGCGCTCTTCCTTCACGTCGTCCGGCACCGGGTTCGCGATCTCGTTCGCCGTCGCGCCCTCGACCGGCGAGTACGCGAAGCAGCCGAGGCGGTCGATCTGCGCTTCCTTCAGGAAGTCCAGCAGGTATTCGAATTCCGCGTCCGTCTCGCCCGGGAAGCCCGCGATGAACGTGGAGCGGATCGTGAGGTCCGGGTTCATCTTGCGCCACGCCTGGATGCGGTCGAGGTTCTTTTCGCCGCTCGCCGGGCGCTTCATGCGCTTCAGCACGTCCGGGTGCGCGTGCTGCAGCGGGATGTCGAGATAAGGAAGCACGTTCTCGCCCATGAACGGGATCACCTGATCGACGTGCGGATACGGATACACGTAGTGCATGCGCACCCACGCGCCGTACTGCTTGGCCATCTGGCCCAGCGCTTCCGTCAGCTGCGTCATGTGCGTCTTGACGGGACGGCCGTTCCAGAAGCCCGTGCGGAACTTGACGTCGACGCCGTACGCGCTCGTGTCCTGCGAGATCACGAGCAGCTCCTTGACGCCCGCCTTGAACAGGTTCTCCGCTTCCTGCAACACGTCGTGGATGGGACGCGACACGAGGTCGCCACGCATCGACGGGATGATGCAGAAACTGCAGCGGTGGTTGCAGCCTTCCGAAATCTTGAGGTACGCGTAGTGCTTCGGCGTGAGCTTGACGCCGTGGTCCGGTACGAGGTCGATGAACGGGTCGTGCGGTTTGGGCAAGTGGATGTGCACGGACTCCATCACTTCGGCGACGGCGTGCGGGCCCGTCACGGCGAGCACCTTCGGGTGCACCTTCGTGATGATGTCGCTGCCGGATGCATCCTTCTTGGCACCCAGGCAGCCGGTGACGATGACCTTGCCGTTTTCGGCCAGCGCCTCGCCGATCGCATCCAGCGATTCCTGCACGGCCGCGTCGATGAAGCCGCACGTGTTGACGATCACGAGGTCGGCACCGGCATACGACTTCGCCGTCTCGTAGCCTTCCGCGCGCAGCTGCGTGAGGATCTGTTCGGAGTCGACGAGCGCCTTCGGGCAGCCGAGCGAGACGAAACCGACCTTCGGAGGCGTCGCGTTGCCGGTGGCATCGGTGGTGGCGGGAAGAGGATTGCGGCGGAGTTCTTGCATTGTCAAAGTGCGGCAAAAATTTTGGGCAATCCGCGATTTTACAGCAAGTGGGCGCGGAGAGCACCATGGCGATCGAAATGCCGCAGACTGAACGTGACAATCATTTAACGATGCCGTGACGATGTGCGTATTTCCGCACGTTGCCCGTGTGCTAATCTTCGTTTCCTCATACTAACAACGCCCTGCCGCGTGGGCTCCAAAACATGATCACGAAACTCACTCGCTTCCTCGGCGCGCTCGTCGCCAGCTGCATCGTCACCGGTTGTGCGACCGTCAATCCGATGGCGTTCGACAAGCAGACCAAGGCCATCGACACCAAGGACAAATCGATCGTCCTGATGACGGTCGTCGTCTCCCGCTCCGACGGCAGCCGCTTCGAACCGGTGCCGTACGTCGTCCACGTCGAAAAACCGGGCGCACAGAGCAAGGAAGACCGCCAGAACTTCAAGATCGACAAGGATGTCGACGCGCTGAAGGCGAACGGCCAGGACCTGTATTTGCTGCGCCTCGCGCTCGTCGCCGGCGAATACAAGGTGATGGACGTGTTCGGCATGGCGCGCGCCTTCCCGATCAACGGCATGTTCAGCGTGCCCCTCGTCGCCAAGCTGAACGTCAAGCCGAATTCCGTGACCTACATCGGCCGCGTGACGGCGAAACTGCGCGACCGCGTGGGCGACGAATTCCGCGCCGGCCCCGTCGTGCCGCTGCTGGACCAGTCCATCGCGGGCATGTCCGGCGGGACGTGGGACGTCGCCATCGACAACCTCGCCGACCAGGACATCGGCCTGTTCAAGGCCGCCTACCCGGTGCTGAACAACGTGACGATCGAGACGGCCGCCCTGGCGCCGTTCGACCGCGCGGCCGCCCAGCGCTGGTGGGATGGCGAATCGACGCCGGCCGACAAATCGGCCGAACAGCCGGCAAAGGCGACCGCACCGGCGGCAGCGCCCGCTCCCGCCCAGCAAGCCGCGCCGCGCTGACCGAGGCGCCGTCCGGCGGCGCCGGACGATGCACCGACGAAAAAAAACGCCACCCGAGGGTGGCGTCTTCGTTTGCGCAAGGCGGACGCGCCGGAGCCCTGCCCCGGCACGCCGCCCGCTGCGATCACTTCTTTTCCGGCGGCACTCCAAACGGGAACGCACCGAACATCGCCTTGCTCTGGCTCTGCATCTGCTCCTGCATCTGCAGGAACAGGTTCTTGCTCTGGTCGATGTAGTTGTTCATCATGCCCTGCATCATCGGGCCCTGGATGTTCATGAACTGGGTCCACATCTCCGCGCTGAACGGCTTGCCTTCCAGTGCACCCGCTGCCGAGCCGACGAACTTGTTCTGGATGTCCGTGAACGCTTGCACGTTCTTTTCCAGGTACGAGCCCATCATGCCCTGCATCGCGTGGCCGTAGTAGCGGATGATCTGGGACAGCACACCACTCGAGAACATCGGCACGCCGTGCGCTTCCTCTTCTAGAATGATCTGCAGGAGGATGCTCCGGGTCAGGTCTTCGTTCGTCTTGGCATCCACGACCGTGAACTCGTCGGAATCGAGCACGAGTTGCTTCACGTCGGACAAGGTGATGTAAGAACTGGTTTGGGTGTCGTACAGCCGGCGGTTCGGGTATTTCTTGATCAGGCGTTCAGTGCTTTTTTTAACACTACTCATCTCATTTCCATGTACAGCGCCGTAGCGCATTTATTATGCGGCGACCGCGGGGATCGTCCCGTGGCGTCTCCGATTCCAAGAGGATATCCGCTAAAAATACCACGTTGCGAACGCAGGTGCAGCAATTATTCGCTGAGCAACTGAATGATTTTTTTCACAAGCGTCCGCGAGCCCCTGTTCAATCCGCGCGTGCCTTGACGTAACGGCCCGGTGCGGGCTCGACCGGCGGGAATTGCGCACTGCCCGGCTGCGCCGGCGGCGCGACGTCGTCGCCGCCGAATTCGGCCAGGAATTGCGCCCATTCGGGCCACCAGCTGCCCTTCTTCTCGACGGCGTCCGCCATCCAGTCGGCCGCCGTCTTCGGGCGCGTGCGACTCTCATTGACCCAGTAGCTGCGCTTGTTCTTCGACGCCGGGTTGATGACGCCCGCGATATGGCCCGACGCGCCCAGTACGAAGCGGTTGTTCTTCGGCTTCTTCGGGTTCAGCAGGGTCGTCGACGCGAACGCCGCTTCCCACGGCACGATGTGGTCTTCCTTCGAGCCGTACAGGAAGGTCGGGCAATCGATGCTGCCCAGGTCGACCTTCACGCCGGCCACAGTCAGCGCACCGGGCACCTTCAGCTTGTCCTCGAGGTAGGTGTTGCGCAGGTACCAGCAATACATCGGGCCCGGCAGGTTCGTGCTGTCGGCGTTCCAGTACAGCATATCGAACGCGGGCGGCGTCTTGCCCTTCAGGTAGTTCTGCTGGACATAGTTCCACACGAGGTCGTTCGGACGGAGCGCCGAGAACGTCGTCGCCAGGTCGCGTCCCGGCATCAGGCCGCCGCGCGCGAGCTGCTGTTCGCGCAGCTTCACCTGCGTCTCGTCGACGAAGACGTCCAGCACGCCGGTGTCGGAAAAATCGAGCAACGTCGTGAACAGGCTCAGGCTGTTGGCCGGCTTCTGGCCGCGTCCGGCCAGCACGGCCAGCGCCGTCGCGGCGATCGTGCCGCCCACGCAGAAGCCGAATACGTTCACTTTGTCCTGGCCCGTGATCGCGCGCGTGACGTCCAGCGCGCGGATGGCGCCCTGCTCCACGTAATCGTCCCACGACGTGCCCGCGAGGCCCTGGTCAGGGTTGCGCCACGACACCATGAACACGGTGTTGCCCTGCTCGACGAGGTAGCGGACGAGGGAATTCTCCGGCTGCAGGTCGAGGATGTAGTATTTGTTGATGCACGGCGGAACCATCAGCAGCGGCACCTCGTGCACGGTCGGCGTCGTCGGCGTGTACTGGATCAGCTGGAACAAGGCGTTCTCGAAGACCACCGTGCCCGGCGTGATCCCGACGTTGCGTCCGACCTCGAACGCGGATTCGTCCGACTGCGAGATGCGGCCCTTCTGCAAATCGGCCAGCATGTTCTGCAAGCCTTTCGTGAGGCTCTCGCCCTTCGTCTCGATGATTTTCTGTTGGGCTTCCGGATTCGTCGCGAGGAAGTTCGCGGGCGACATCGCGTCGACGATCTGCTGCACGGCGAAGCGGATCTTGTGCTTGTCGCGCTGCGGGGCCTCGACGGCGTCGGCCAGCGCCAGCAGGAATTCGGAGTTCAGCAAGTAGGACGCGACGCTGTACGCGGACATCGCATTCGCCGTCCACTCGGGCGCGGCGAAGCGCCGGTCGGTGAACGACGGCAGCTTGCCCGTGACGAAGTCCTGCCACAGCTTCAGCGCCTTCTGCATGTAGTCGTCGCGCAGCGCTTCCAGCTTCGCCTGCGACAGTCCGGCACCGATGTCCCCGAGCATCTTCGCCACCGGCGCGAACGCCGCCGTGCCGTCGGCGCCGTCGGGGAGCTTCATCCACGACTGCCAGGCGGAAGGGTCATTGAATTGCGCGAACGGCGCCATCCAGGGAGCGGCAAGCATCTGTGGGGTAGCATCAGGCGTATTCATAAGGCGTCCATTGTGTAGAATCGTTTTATCGACAGCAACCGGAGCATCGCATGTGGATCGTGGCCATAGGATGGATGTACGTCGTGACCCTGATGGCGGCGACGGAGCCGACTGTGGTTGGCGGCATTATGACTTTTTTCGGCTATGGCGTGTTGCCATTCTCAATCGTTTTTTACCTTGCGGGATCGCGCCGCCGGCGCACGCGGAAGGCAGAGACGGCCTTGCGCGCGCCTGATGGGGCCATGATCACGCCGGTGGCAGGTCATGCGGATGGGGCCGTCGCCCACGGTTGCACCGATGGCGGCGGCAGTCGCGGCACGCACTGAGTCGCGCCTATTTGAGCCAGATGAGGCTGGCCTGACGGCCCGTGACGCCGTCGCGGCGGTAGGAATAAAACCAGTCGGCTTCGGTGGCCGTGCACCGTCCGCCGCCATGCACGCGCGTGACGCCGTCGCGGGCCAGCATGCGCCGCGCCAACGCATTCATGTCGGCCAGATACTTGCCCGGCCGACCCGGGTACGGCTTGAACGCGTCGGCCGCCTGCCCCGGCAGCGCCGCTTCGAACCTAGCCAATACGTCGCCGCCGACCTCGAACGCCTGCGGTCCGATCGCGGGCCCGAGCCATGCGGTGATCTCGCCCGCCCCGGCCGCACGCATCGCGGCCACGGTCTGCCCCAGCACACCGGCGGCCAGTCCGCGCCAGCCCGCGTGCGCGGCGCCCGCGACCTTGCCGCCCAGGTCCGCGAACAGCACGGGCAGGCAATCGGCCGTCATCACTGCACACACGACGCCCGGCACCGTCGCGATGCTCGCGTCGCCCGTGAGCACGGGCCCGCCCGGCTGCACGGATGCCGCGTCGACGACGTCGGCGCCGTGCACTTGCGCGATCCACGCGGGCCGGCCCGGCAGGCGTGCCGCCAGCCGCGCGCGATTGGCGTGCACGTGCTCCAGGTCGTCGCCGGTCTGCAGGCCCAGGTTGAGACCCCCGCCGTCGCGGTTGTCGCCATACGGGCCCACGCTGACGCCGCCGCGGCGCGTCGTGGCCAGGGCTCCGAACGCGTCGGGCAGATCGGGCCACTGGTCCGGCGCGGCCGGATCGATCAGGTCGGCATCAGACAAGGGCAAGGACGGGGGCAAGGACGGGGGCAAGGACGGGGGCAAGGACGGGGGCAAGGACATCACAGCGCTTCCGGTTCTTCGATCCCGGCCTGCTCCAAAAGTTCCGCGAAGTCGTCGGCGAGCGGCACGACCCACTCCATGTGCTCGCCCGTGGCCGGATGCGTCAGGCCCAGGCGGCGCGCCTGCAGCGCCTGCCGGTGGAAGAACGACCGCAGGTGCTGCTTGCCGTACACGGTGTCGCCGACGAGGCTGTAGCCCAGCGACTGCATGTGCACGCGGATCTGGTGCGTGCGACCCGTCTCCAGGCGGCATTGCACGAGGCTGACGGGACGGCGGTCCAGCTCCCCGGTCTCCAGCAACTCGTAATGCGTGATGGCGGGCTTGGCCGACGGGCTGTTCGACACGGCCATCTTGACGCGGTCCTTCGGGTCGCGGCTGATTGCGGAATCGATCGTGCCGTACGGCCGCGGCGTGCCCCACACGAGGGCCAGGTATTCGCGTTTCACCGTGCGGGCCTGCAGCTGGCGCACGAGGTCCGTCTGCGCTTCCAGGGTCTTGCCCACGACCATCAGGCCGCTCGTATCCTTGTCGAGGCGGTGCACGATGCCGGCGCGCGGCACGGACACGAGTTGCGGGCAATGGTGCAGCAAGCCGTTCAGCAACGTGCCGGACCAGTTGCCGGAACCCGGATGCACGACGAGGCCGGCCGGCTTGTTGACGACGATGATGGCGTCGTCTTCATGGACGATGTCCAGTGCGATCGCTTCCGGCGTGTATGCGGTATCCTCCGGCGCGGGCTGCGGCACGACGACGATCGTCTCGTCGCCGTACGCGGTGCTCTTGCCCTTCGCGGGCTTGCCGTCGACCATGATGTGGCCTTCGTCGAACCATTGCTGCAGGCGGCTGCGCGAGAATTGCGGCACCAGGCCCGCCACGACCTTGTCCAGGCGCTGGCCGCAGTGTTCCGGGCCCAGTTCCAGAGTGATCGGCGTGTCGTCCGGGGCACCCGCGCCGGAGTGAAATCCGGCGTCGAGCTCGGCGTCGAGGTCCTCGTCCAGGTCGGGGTCGAAAAGGTTTTCCGCCGAATTCGGCGCAGCAGTTAATATCACGTCAGTCCCATCGGCTATAATCAGCCGTTCGTTGAATCTCGGTAAAACTTTCTTGCAATAGAGCTTATGCAAAAAAAATTGTCTTTGGTGGTTGTGACTAGCGTCCTGCTCAGTTTGTCAGCTTGCGGTTTGTTACCGGATAAATCCGACGAAAACAAGAACGTGTCAGCATCGAAATTATACGCTGACGCGCAAGAGGAAATGTCGGGCGGCCACTACGAAGCCGCCATCAAGCTGTTCGAACGCCTCGAATCCAACTATCCGTTCGGCACCTACGCCGCGCAGGCACAGATGGAAATCGCCTATGCGCACTACAAGGCGCAAGACCAGGCGGAGGCGCTGGCGGCCGTCGAACGCTTCATCAAGCTGCACCCGAACCATCCGCAGGTCGACTATATGTACTACCTGCGCGGCCTCATCAACTTCAACGACCAGATCGGCTTCCTGAGCTTCATCTATTCCCAGGACCCGACCGAGCGCGACCCGAAGGCGACGCGCGAAGCGTTTGCCGCGTTCAAGGAACTGGTCGACAAGTTCCCGAACAGCAAGTACGCGCCGGACTCGATCGCCCGCATGAACTACCTGATCGGTGCAATGGCGCAGTACGAAGTGCACGTGGCGAACTACTACTACCGCCGCGGCGCCTACCTGGCTGCGCTGAACCGCGCCCAGAGCGCCGTCACGCAATTCAGCCAGGCGCCCGCGCGCGAGGAAGCGCTGTTCATCATGATCCGCTGCTACGACAAGCTGGGCATGTTCGACCTGCGCGACGACACGCAGCGCATCTTTACGGCCAACTATCCGGACAGCCGCTTCACGGGCGGCAAGGGTAACGGCGACGCGCCGTGGTGGAAATTCTGGGCTAAGGCCGGCCCGAAACCGGCGCCGAAAGACGCCGTGCAGTAATCCTCAAACGCCCGCGCTCATGCGGGCGTTTCTTTTTTCCCTGAAGAACGTCCAGGCGGCTTCCGCGATCTCGACGTCGCCGTTCTGCCGGCCCGTCAACCAGTTGATGAAGGACGGGTAGCGTTTCAGCCGGCTCGGCTCCGCATGGCCGCCACCGTCGATGCGGTACAGCTCCACCTGCATGCCGGCCGGATCGGCGCCCCAGACGGTGCGCGTCACGCTGGTCCCGCATTGCCCGCTGCCGGGGACGATCGTCGACGTCGCGGGCGCATCGTCCAACCCGCCGAGACAGCGCCAGACGGCGACGCTGTCGTCGATGCTCCTCAAACGCCCCATGAAATTGAAGGCATAGCGATACTTGCCGCCGCGGTAAGGCAGCAGCGGATCGGCCGTGCCGCCGGCGATGAGGGCGGGCAGCGCCACCTCGGGCGCACTGCCCGGTCCGGATTCCGGCATCGGGGCGAGGATGGCCGCGAACGCCGCGAGCCGGTGCGGGATGGCGCTCGCGATCCGGTATGCCATCCAGCCGCCGCGCGACACCCCGACCACGTGGACACGCGCCGGATCGACGCCGTGCTCCACGATGGCGCGGGCAATGATGGCATCGACGAACGCGACGTCGTCCCGGCCGGCTGCGCGGGCCGAACGGGCGCAGCCATCGGCCCATCCGCCCTCGCCTGCATCGGGCGCCACGACGACGAAGGGCTCGCGCGCGGCGACTTCCAGCAGCAGTGACAATGGCGACGGCGGGAACGCCCGCCCCATCACCTGCGCCGCCGACGCGCCGCCGCCGTGCAGCACGATGACGAGCGGCCTACCTTCGGGCGGCGCGTCGTCCGGGATGGCGATCAGGTAGCGACGCACGCCCTCGGGTCGAATCAGCTCGCCCGGCACGGCGTCCAGCGCACGACCGGCACTGTCGCTCGTGCCGAGGAACGTGGTCCGCATCAGGCTGTTGAACCGGCGATATGTGCTCATCCCGTCTCCAGCGGTACGGCCGGCGTCAGGCTTCGATCCGGCGGCGGAAGACCCACGCCTTGTCCGTCGACACGGCCGCGTCGAACGCATAACCGTCGACATCGAAGTCCTTCAAGCGCTCGACGTCCGTGATGCCGTTCTCGGCCGCATAGCGCGCCATCATGCCGCGCGCCCGCTTCGCGAAAAACGAGATGATCTTGTACTTGCCGTTCTTCCAGTCCTCGAACACGGGCGTGATCACGGGCACGTCCAGCAGCTTCGGCTTCACGGACTTGAAGTATTCTTCCGACGCGAGGTTCACGAGGACGGACGCGCCTGCATCCTTCACGTCCGCGTTCAGCGCGGCCGTCACGCGCTCGCCCCAGAACGCGTACAGATCCTTGCCGCGCGGGTTCGCGAGGCGCGTGCCCATCTCCAGGCGGTATGGGTGCATGCCATCCAGCGGACGCAGCACGCCGTACAAGCCGGACAGGATGCGCACGCGTGCCTGCACGAACGCGAGCGCGCGTGCGTCGAGCGTGCGCGCCGCGAGGCCCGTGTAGACGTCGCCATCGAACGACATGATGGCCTGGCGCGCCGTCGCATGGTCCGGGTGCCAGTCGGCGTAGCGCGTCACGTTCAGCACGGACAATTGATCGGAGATGTCCATCAACGCGCCGATCTCCGCCGGCGACTTGGGTTTCAAGACGCGGATCAGTGCGGCGGCATCGTCGATGAAACGGGGTGTCGTGCGCTTCCGGGTGGTGGGCGGTGGATCGAGGTCGAGGGACTTGGCGGGCGAAAGAACGATCAGCATTAGGTATGGAAACACGTACAGCGGGTAAAATTGCTGACATGATACCTGCTTCAACGAAACCCATCGTCATCGACACCAACGTCTGCCTCGACCTGTTCGTTTTCCGCGACCCGCGCTGGGCGCCGCTGCTCGCCGCATTGGAGGCCGGCACGGTGCGCGCCGTCACCCGCGCGGACTGCCGCGACGAATACCGGATCGTCCTCCACTATTCGCATTTGCCGCTCGACGACGCGACGCGTCCGCAGGCGGCGGCCGCGTTCGATGCGCTGATCGAGGTGGTGGCACCGACGTCGCGCGCCCTACGCCTGCCCGTCTGCACGGACCGCGACGACCAGAAATTCCTCGAGATCGCGCGCGACGCCGACGCCGCCGTCCTCGTCACGAAGGACAAGGCCTTGCTGAAACTGGCGCGCCGCGCCGCGCGCGAGAACCTGTTCCGCATCATGACGCCGGACGCCTGGGTCAAGACCGAGGCCCCGGCCACGGTAGAATGACCCGATCACTTTTCACATCCTCCGCGCCATGACCACACCCGTCCTGCAATCGCGCCTGCCGGCCGTCGGCACCACCGTGTTCACCCTGATGTCCGCCCTCGCGAGCGAGCACGGCGCCGTCAACCTGGGCCAGGGCTTCCCCGACTTCGCCTGCGACCCGCGCCTGCTGGACGCCGTCGACGCGGCCATGCGCGCGGGCCACAACCAGTACGCGCCGATGACGGGCCTCCCCGCGCTGCGCGACGCCATCGCCGCCAAGGCCGCCGCGCTGTACGGCCATGCCTACGATGCGAACACGGAGATCACCGTCACGGCCGGCGCCACGCAGGGCATCATCACGGCGATCCTGTGTGCCGTGCATCCGGGCGACGAAGTGATCGTCATCGAACCCTGCTACGACAGCTACCAGCCGGCGATCGCGCTGGCCGGTGGCGTGCCCGTGCCGGTCGCCATGCGCGTGGACGCATCCGGCTACAGCGTGCCGTGGGACGCCGTCGCGCAGGCCGTCACGACCAGGACCCGGATGATCGTCGTGAACACGCCGCACAACCCGACGGGCACCATCCTGCGCCAGGCCGACCTCGACGCACTGGCCGACATCGTCGCGGGGACCGACATCCTGATCCTGTCGGACGAGGTGTACGAACACATGGTGTACGACGGCCAGCCGCATGCGTCCGTCAGCCGCCATCCGGTGCTGGCGGAGCGCGCGTTCGTCGTGTCGAGTTTCGGCAAGACCTATCACGTGACGGGGTGGAAGGTGGGCTATGTGGCGGCGCCCGCTTCCTTGATGACGGAATTCCGCAAGGTCCACCAGTACGACGTGTTCAGTGTGAACACGCCGATGCAAGCTGGCCTGGCCGAGTTCATGCGCGACCCCGCGCCGTGGCGCGACCTGCCCGCGTTCTACCAGCGCAAGCGCGACCTGTTCCGCGCCGGGCTGGCCGGCACGCGTTTTACCCTGCTGCCGGCGGACGGCACGTATTTCCAGTGCGTGCGCTACGACGGGATCTCGGACCTGTCCGAGTCGGCGTTCGCGCAATGGCTGACGCGCGAGATCAAGGTGGCGGCGATTCCCGTCTCGGCGTTCTACAGCCGGCCGACGGAGTCGGGGATCGTGCGGTTCTGCTTTGCGAAGAAGGACGAGACGTTGGCGCTCGCGTTGGAGCGTCTCGCCAAGGTGTGATGCACGCGGCGGCGCAGCCGCCGCGTCAGTGCGACAGCTGCTGGATACGCCGCTCGACGAAGCCCTGCAATTCCTGCGACAGCCCACCGCTCGCGCGCGCACGCTGGAACGCGTCGAGCGCCTCGCCGGTGCGCTTCTCGGCCTGCAGCGAGATACCGAGGCCCATCCACCACACCCCGTTCGACGGCGCGGCGCGCACGGCCAGCTGGTACTGCTCGGCCGCCTCGCGGTGGCGCTGCTGGCGTGCCAGCGCGGCCGCCAGGAAGGCGTGGTAGTCCGGATCGTTGCCCGCGTGCGGCAAGGTGCGCGTCAACGTGTCGATGCCGTTGCCGCCCCGTTCGATCTGCAAGCGCGCGAGCAGCATCGCCATCGCGGGCTGGCGCGGATCGAGCGTAAGGCCCAGCTGCAGCTGGCGCATCGCCTCGTCCGTGCGGTTCGCCTCGATCAGCAGGCCGACGAGCGTCTGGCGCGCCGCCTCGTGTGCGGGATCGTACTTCAATGCCTGCTCGAGCGACGCGACGGTGTCGAGCGTGCGCCCTTCCTGCAGGCTGACCAATGCGCGCCGGTACTCGCCTTCCGCGCGCTGCGCGGCCGTTTCCTGCCGGCCCTGGACGCCGTGCTTGCCCTTGGTGCCCTCTTCACGCGCCGCCGCGCGCGCGGCGGCAACCATCGCCGCGGAACTCTTCTTGACTGACTTTCCGCGCGCCGCCAGCGCCTGCGCCATCGCCCGGCGCGCCTCGCGCGCCTGCTCGCTGTCCGGCTCCATCGGCGCGACGTCCTGCGCGCGCACGGCGGCGGCCTTCTCCGCCTTCGCGTGCGTGCGCGCCGCCGCTTCCTCTTCCTTGCGCTCGCGCGCGAGACGTTTGCGCTCGGCACGACGTTCGGCGCGCGTCATGTGTTTTGCGGGCGGGGCATCCGCATCGGCCGCAGCGGCATGTGCCGCCTCGACCGGCGCGGGTGCGGGGGCCGGAGGCGCGACGACCGGCGCGGGCGCGGGCGCGGGGGCACTCGCCGCCGGCACGCTCGCCGCTTGCACGGGGCCCGTCACGGAGCGAGGCACATTGACCACGACAGGCGCCGTCTTCGGGTTCGCCACAACGGCCACCGGCGTGGGCTTGGCCGCGCGGTGCAGCTGGTTCCAGCCCAGCCAGCCCAGCGCGAGCACGGCCACGGCACCGCCGACGGCCAGCGCGATGACGCGACCCTGCGGCCGCGCCGGTGCACGCTCGACGGGCTTCACCTGGCCCGGCAGCGCGCCATCTTTCGGCGTGCCGCGCGCGTCCAGGTCCTGCAGCATCTTGTTAATCAGGCTCATTCGCGGTCCCCGTCAATGACTCAGCGCCCACGCCGCACCCGCCGCCGCGGCCACGAGACCGGCCGCCAACGCGGCCCACGGCCACACGCGGCGCCGGCTCGTCGCGAGCGTGTCGCGCGCGGCCGCGCTCACGTGCGCACGCGCGACCTGCTGGCGTCCCTGCCCGTAGCTGAGCATCATGCTCTTGTGCGCGAGGATGTTGACCAGGCGGGGCACGCCGCCGCTGGCCGCGTACAGCCGCGCGACGGCGCCGCGCGAGAACAGGCGCGCGCCATCATACCCCGCCACGCGCAGGCGATGCGCCACGTAGTAATCGAGATCGTCGCGCGACAGGGGGCCCAGGTGGTAGTGGAAGGTGATGCGCTGCGCCAGCTGGCGGATCGATTGCAGTTCCAGCTTGCGGTTCAGTTCCGGCTGGCCGAACAGCACGATCTGCAGGAGCTTGCGCTTTTCCGTCTCCAGGTTCGTCAACAGGCGCAGCGCTTCCAAGGTCTCGACGGGCATCGCCTGCGCCTCGTCGAGGCATAGCAACACGCGCTTGTCGTCGCCCGCCAGTTGCAGCAGCCGGTGCGTGATGGCTTTCAGGACCTGGTGCTGGTCGGCGTCCTTGTCGTACGCGACTTCCAACTCGTCCGCGAGCGCCAGCATCAGCGTGCGCGGCTCGAGGTACGGATTCGGGATGTAGGCGGTGACGAATTCGGAACCCAAGGTCGCCATGAACTTGCGGCACAACAGGGTCTTGCCGGTGCCGACTTCGCCCGTGATCTTGATGAAGCCTTCGCCCGTGCGCGCCGCCACGAGCAGCGTGTTCAAGGCTTCCTGCGAATGCGGGCTGCCGAAGAAGAAGCTGGTGTCGGGCGTGATCCCGAAAGGCAGCTCGCGCAGGCCGAAGTGCGCCGTGTACATCTAGCGGTTCCCCCGGGTGCGCGGGTCGAGCTGGTCCATGCGGCGGTTCGTGTCGAGCAGGTCGTCGTTCCAGTTGTTGACGCCTTCGACGATCGTCGGCTTGATCAGCACGACGAGTTCGCGCTTCTGGTTCACGCGCTTCTTCGCGCCGAACAGCGTGGACAGCACGGGCACGCTGCCGGTGCCCGGCAGTTGCGAATCGTCGGCCGTCGACGATTGCCGCATCAAGCCGCCGATGGCGACGACCTGGCCGTCCTGGCCGCGCACGATGCTGTCCAGTTCCGACGTCGCGGATGCGGCGAGCGGCAGGCTCAGGCTGCCCGCGCTGCCGAGGTTGACGGACTTGTTGATCGTCGAGACCTGGCTCACGGACGGGTGCACGTGCAGCAGGATGTTGCCCTTCTCGTCGATCTGCGGCGTGACGTCGAGGACGACGCCGGAGAAGAACGGCTGCAAGGTGACGCTCGGCGACACCGTGTTGCCCGTCGTCGTGGAGTTCGTGGTCGTCTGCACACCGGTGACGAAGAATTCGTCCGTGCCGATCTTCAGCACGGCCTTCTGGTTGTTGACCGCGGCCACGCGGGGGCTCGACAGCACGTGCACGGTGCCCTGCGTCTCGAGGAACGAGATCAGCGCGGCGAAGTTCGCCGTCTGCACGGCGAGGCCGAACATGGAGCCCGCGGTCGCCGCTGCGTTCGACAGCGAGAAGCCGCTGCTGGCCGACAGGCCCGTGCTCGGATCGGAGATCGTGCCCGGTTGGCCGCCGCCGAACGGCAACGGTGTCAATGTGGCGCCCGGGCTCACGATGCCGGTCGACACGCGGTTGTCATGGCCGCTCTTGATCGATGCGAACGACGCCCAGTTGACGCCACTCTGGTAGCTGTCGTTCAGCTCCACCTCGAGGATCTTCGCCTCCAGGATCACCTGGCGGTCGACGGCCAGCTGCGTGGCCTTCAGGTACGCGTCGACGTTGCGCAGCTCGTCGGGCATCGCACGGATCACCAGGACGCCCGACTGCGGGCTGACGACGACGCTGCGGCCACCCTCCTTCGAGCCGACGATCGCCTCGATCGCGAGTTTCAGGTCGCCCCAGAAATCGTTCGCGGACTGCGTGGACACATCCGTGCTGTCGCCCTGCCCGCCGCCCTGGCCGTTCGGGTTATTGCCGTTGTTGCCGTTGTTGTTCTGGTTGTTCTGGCCGCCGAACGGGTTCTGCCCGCCCTGGTTATTGTTGTTCTGGTTGTTCCCGTTATTGCCCACGGCGTTCGACACGGACGTCGACGTCACGCGCGTCATCGACATGCCCGCGCGCTTGCCGACCAGGTAGTTCACGTGGAACATCTTGGTCTGCATCGTCAGCGGCTTGATGGAGATGCGCTTGCCTTCGATCTTGTAGTCGTAGCCGTACATCTCGCGCACGGCGTCCAGCGTCTCCTGCAGGGTGACGTCCTTCAGGTTCGCCGTGATGGTGCCGGCGACGTCCGGATGCACGAGGATGTTGTAGCGCGTGCCAGCGACGATCGAGCGGAAGAACTGCTGCGCCGGCACGTTGTTGAAGGAGACGTTGAACCGTTCTTCGAGTGCAGGCCGCGCCTTCGGCAACTGCGTGGCCAGCGTGGCAGCCGGCGGCAGCAGCGCGTCGGCGACGGCCGCGTCGACGGCCGGCGCGGCGGCGGGACGCTTGCTCGCGCCGCTCGCCAGCTCGCCCTTGATCTTGTCGTAGGTCGTCGTGCTGGGCGTGGTCTGGCAGCCGGCCAGCGCCAGCATGGCGGCGATGACAGCCACCGTCCGCATCGGGATACGCTTGTCGTTCATCCTCATCCTTTGTCAGCGCCGCGCGGTGCGGCCGCCAGGGACGCCCTCGGCGTCCGCGTACAGCCGCAGCACCTGGCGTTCGGTGCCGCGCACCAGTTCGACCTCGTTCTCGCCGATGCGCGCGACTTTCGCGCCGTGGAAGCGCTCGCCCAGGCGCACTGTCTCGCCATCGATGACGGCCACGTGGCGCCCGCCGGCCTCGCGCGCGATCAGGATCGATTGCAACTGCGGCCCGGCGCTCGCCGCAACGGGGCCTGCGGCCGCGGGGATCGCCGCGGCGGGCGGCTTCGTCGGATCCTGCAAGCCTTGCGCACCGGCGGCGCCGCACAGCAGGAAGGCAAACAACGCGGCGCCGACGGCGCGGCGGGTGGTCGTCGTGATCACAGCTTCATCCATTTCGGGTCCAGGCTCAAGGTGTACAGGGTCAAGGTGAGACGCACGTTCGGGTAGTCTTCCGCATCCAGCTGTGCCTTACCCCAGAACAGCTGGGTGGGCAGCGTTTCCAGCGCATGCATGTAGTCGACCATGTCGAGATAGCTGCCGCGCAGCGTGAGCTCGACGCCGTGGCGGTACAGCAGATCAGGTGCCTTCACGACGACCGGCGTGGCGGCCGGCGCTGCAGCAGCCGGTGCAGGCGTGGCAGCCGGCGTCGCCGATGCCGACGCTGCGGTGTCACTCAGCGTCGTCGCGGGCAGCGTCTTCAGCGAGACAAGCTTCAGGCGGCCGTTCGCGCGCAAAATCGTTTCCAGCAGCGGCGCGATACGGTCGGCCGGCACGAGGCCTTTCTGCATCGTGCGCAATTCCTCGCTCGTGCGCGCGGTCTCGGCGCGCACCTCGCCCAGGCGCTTGCGCAGCGCGTCGTTCGGGTCGTTGGCGTAGGCGCGCGCCTTGGCCGCGATGTCGGCGTCGATGCCGTCGATGGTGACGGCCTGCTGCTGCAGGGTCGCCTTCAGCGCCGCTTCCTTGCGCGCCAACGGGCCGAACACGACGGCGCTCGCGAGGTACACGACGACGACGAGGACGGCGCCGAACGCCATGAAGCGTTCGCGCGGCTGCAGCGCTTCCACGCGCGCCACGAACTGGAGCCACTGCCGCTTCATTGCTGGCCTCCCGCGGCCGACTGCAGGCTGAATTCGACGTACGGCGCGGGCGCGTCCGCGTCCTTGCCGTCGGCGCCGTGGACCTTGACGGTGGCCGCCTGGCCGATCTGCATGCTCCCCACCGGTTTGCCCTGCAGGATGCGTTCATTGCGCAGGCGCGCGAGATAGCCCGGCACGAGCGCGGCGTCGAGCGCGCGGCCGCGCACGCCGATGTCCATGCCGGCGCCGGTGATGGAGACGCCCGTCAGCCACAGGCCGTCGACGCTCTGGCGTGCCAGCGCCTTGAAATATTCGGCATAGCCCTGCGTGTTACCGAGGTCGCCGCGCTGGATCACGTCGGCCACGCGGCGCAGCGCGTCGCGCTCGTTCTGCGCTTCCGCCAGCTCCGCCTCCAGGCGGGCATCCTTCGTGCGCGGCGCGAATTCGGCGGTCGCGACTTCCAGCCGCTTCTGCGCCTTCTGCACGTTCGCCTCGCCCTGCGCGACTTCCGTCTCCAGGCGCGCGACGCGCACCTTGGCGAACACGCCGGCCACGGCGATACCCACGACGAGCACGCCCAGCACGCACGCCATGCCCTTGACCGTGAAGAGCTTCTTCTGCGGCTGGAACTGCGGGTTGAACAGGTTGATCTGCTGGCTCATGCCGCACCTTCTTCCATGCGCAGCGCCGCGCCGATCGGGACGAAGAAGCGCTGCTGGCGTGCCGGGTCAGCGAGATCGGGCACGCGTTCGAGGTCGAACAACGTCGCCAGGTCGAGCGTCTCGACGCGCGTGTACAGGTTGCTCGACAAGTATTCTTCCAGGCCCGTCGCGCCCGTCGGCGCCAGCACGAGCTTGGCGACACTGATGAACGAGAACTGGCGCTCGAAGTTGTCGAGGGAGCGCTGCAGTTCCAACGTGATCTTGTCGAAGCTCTGGTGCTTGCGGTCGTGGTCCGCGTCGAGGATTTGCGCCACGGTCACGTCGATGCGGCGCGACAGGTACAGCTCGCCGCGCCACGACACGGTCAGCAGGCCGCCGTCTTCGCCGAACGACAGCATGGCGACGCCGCGGCCCTCCGGTTCCAGCAGCGCGGACACGTTACGCTGGGCCATCTCGGGGATGTCGATCACGCGCAGCTTGACCTTGGCATCGTTGAACATTTTCTGGCG
This sequence comes from Massilia pinisoli, assembly GCF_024753285.1. Lineage (GTDB taxonomy): Bacteria > Pseudomonadota > Gammaproteobacteria > Burkholderiales > Burkholderiaceae_D > Telluria > Telluria pinisoli. The sequence goes on from NZ_JANUGW010000025.1 coordinate 68,443, forward strand.
TGCGGCGACGACGCCGTTGCGCGCGGCGATCGCGAACACGCTCTGCTGGGGACGCGCGACGGCGTTCGGGTCGAGGGGAACGTCGAGGACGTCGAACGTGGCCTCGTCGACCGGGAAGTCGAGGATGTCCTTCAGGCGCCAGCGCATCGCGCTCTTGAGCTCGTCGCGCGGCACGTTCGGCGATTCGACGGACATGAACTGGTAGTCGCCGCCCGCCAGCACCGTCGTGCACCGGTAGTTCGCGCTGTGCAGCTCCTTGCCGGCTTTCTCGACGGCGTCGGCGGACGGGGTCCCGGGAAAGAAGACGGCGTGCGTCACGGCCGGCTTGGCGTCGGCGCCACGGCGCACGCTGGCCGCCGCGATCCCGTCGCGCTGCGGCACCAGGGCCAGCCAGGCTGCGTTGTTCTGTGCTTTACTGAAAAAACCCATGCGTGGCGGTGGCGATCCGTGACGGTGTCGAGATAAGTGACCTAGAGGCTTGATTATATTCAAGTGCTTGGAAAATCCGATACCAAAATTTTACTTGGAGAGAATATTTTCGGTTTTCCGTGTGGAACTACTAATGGGTGTGGTCAATACGCCGCATTCGTCCGACACCGCGTGATTCCTGACGCGTAAACGACGATCGGGACCGCGTGCTGCGGTCCCGATCGACTTGTGATTGCCGGATCAGTTGCAGTTAGTCGCAGAACCGTTGGCCTTGATCGTCGGCGGCGAGGTGGTCGGATCGTAGCTGACGTAGCAGGTCGTCGCGGTTGTCGTACCAACGATGCTGTTCGGCACCAGCGAGATCGTGTTCGTGGCGACCGGCGGGTCGGTAGCAACGCTATGCGCCGTGTAGACTTTGTAGTCGATGCCATCCTTCAAGCCGGCAGCCGCGGCGACGTTCAGGTCCGCCACAGGATAGCCGCTCGCGTTCAGCGTCATCGTCGTGTCTTCGACCGTCAGCGACAGCGCCTTCGCCACGGACGGATCCACCAAATATTTGGCATGCGCCATGGCTGCCGTCGCACTCAGGGAACCACGCGCGGCATTCAGGCTCGCGTAACGCGCATCGCCACCCATGCTGGCAAACTTCGGCAATGCCGTCGCCGCCAGGATACCCAGGATCACGATCACGACGATCAATTCGATCAAGGTGAAGCCGCCCTGCGCATTGTTCTTGATGCTCACTTTCATGCTCTCTCCGATTAAGGTGCGGCGTCCCTGCCGCGTGGGTTATGTTATTTACGACCGCCTTGCGCACCGACTTCGTTCAGGGCGAGGCTCATCATGGGTTTCCCTGCGTCTGCAGGATTTCGGGTCAATTCTACCTTGAACCTGGGCAATTCCGATTTGCCTGAGGCAAACTTTTCTCGTTCTGAGGTGAGATAGACAAGGGTTTTGTCGCGTGGGTCAAACACCCACCCGTTTTGTGCCACACGGCGCGCCTCGGACAGTGCGAATTCGCCAAGATAATCGGCCGGCGGCCGGGCCAGCAGGCGCATCGGATTCTGCTCGGCGAGCGTCGCCAGTGTGTCGGGATGTCCCTGGGCCAGCGCGCGCTGGGCCTCGACCTGCAATGCGACGCGCAGCGCGGCGACCGTCTGCCGCGCCGCCACCTCTTCGGCCGCGCGACGGTAGCCGTCCAGGCGGTGCAGCAGCACCGTGGACAGCACTGCCGTGATGATGACGACGATCGCGAACTCGTACAGCGTGAAGCCGCGCGCGCGTGTCGAGCCGTGAGAAGCCATGATCGTCTCCATCAGTGATGCAGGGCCGCCTTGCCCAGGTCCCAGATCGGCAGGAAGATGCCCAGCGCCAGCATGAGCACCATCGCACCGAGAAAGGTGATGAGGATCGGTTCGATCTGGCTGGACAGCGTCTTGAGTTCGTAGTCGACTTCGCGCTCGTACATCTGCGCGATCTCGTCCATCAAGTCGTCGAGCGAACCCGATTCCTCGCCGACGGCGATCATCTGCAGGACGATGGGCGTGAACACGTTGGCGTTCGTCGCCGTGCGCAGGATGCTCTCGCCGCGCTCGACGCCATCGCGCATCTGCTCGAGGCGCGTGGTCAGGTAGGCATTGTCCGCCGTCTGCGCGACGACCGTCAGCGCCTGCACGATCGGCACGCCGCTGCGGATCGACAGCGCGAAGCTGCGCGCGAAGCGGGCCATCGTGGCCTTGTGGATGATCTTGCCGGCGATGGGGAAGCGCAGCTTCCAGCGGTCCCACGTCAGGCGCCCCGCGTCCGTGCGCGCCCACGCGCGGAACCCGAAGAACGCGGCGGCGGCCGCGCCGGCCATCAGCGGCCAGTAGTCGACCGTGAAGCGCGACGTCGCGATCAGGATGCGCGTCATCAGCGGCAGTTCGGCATGGAAGCTCTTGAAGACCTTCTCGAACTGCGGGATCACGAAGACGTTCACGACGACCATCGCCGCCACCATCGCGATGATGACGAACGTCGGGTAGCGCATCGCGGTCTTCACGCGCTCGCGCATGTCGCGGTCGAATTCGAGGTGGTCGAACAGGCGCAGGAACACGTCTTCCAGGCGGCCCGTCATTTCGCCCACGCGCACCATCGACAGGTAGAACGGCGTGAAGCATTCCGTGTGGCGGCGCATCGCCGTGGACAGTTCACGGCCCGAGTCGAGCGACTCGCGCAAGTCCTGGATCACGCGCGCGAAACTCTTGTTCGTCGCGGATTCCTGCAGCCCGGCCAGGCCGCGCATGATCGGCACGCCGGATTTCAGCAAGGTGTAGATCTGGCGGCTGAACAGCTGCACGTCGATCGACGTGACCTTCTTGCGCGTGAAGCGCTCCCACAGGCTGCCGCCGGCGCCCGCGGCGCTGCCGCCCGTCGTCGCCTTGCGCGTGGTCGGCGTGATGTCGAGCGGCGTCACGCCCGTGCCGAACAACTGGTCGGCACAGGCGCCGCTGTCGGCGGCTTCCAGCACGCCCTGCATCAACTCGCCGCGCGCGTTGCGGCCTTTATAAGCGAAAAACGGCATGGCGGCTTATCAGTCTTCCATCTGGTTACTGATGCGCATGGCTTCCGACACCGTCGTGCGGCCCTGGATCGCCAGGCGCACGCCGCCGCGGCGCAGCGTCTCGCCGCGCATCTCGGCATGCGCCACTTTCAGGAAGTGCGACGGGTCCGGGTGGTTGACGGCCTCGTGGACGGCGCGCGTCATCTCCAGCAGTTCGTACACGCCGGTACGGCCGCGGTAGCCGGTGCCGTTGCAGTGCGAGCAGCCGCGCCCGTGGAAGAACGGCACCGTCTCGGCGCGGTCGCCCAGTTCCGCGCGCAGCCACGCGCGTTCCGGCGCCGGCAGTTGATACGGCTCCGAACAGCTTTCGCAGATCACGCGCACGAGACGCTGCGCCAGCACGGCCTGCAGCGAACCGCTCACCATGTAGCGCGGCACGCCCATGTCCATCAGGCGCAGCGGCGTGGATGCCGCATCGTTCGTGTGCAAGGTCGACAGCACGAGGTGGCCCGTCATTGCGGCGCGCAGGCCGATCTGCGCCGTCTCCTGGTCGCGCATCTCGCCGACGAGCACGATGTCCGGGTCTTGCCGCAGTGCGGAGCGCAGCACGCGCGCAAAATTCAGCTCGATCTTGTCGTTGACCTGCACCTGGTTGATGCCGGGCAGGCGGTATTCGATCGGATCCTCGACCGTGATGAGCTTCTTCTCGACGGAGTTCAGCTCCGCGAGCGCGCTGTACAACGTCGTCGTCTTGCCGGAACCCGTGGGGCCCGTCACGAGCACGAGGCCGTTCGGGCGCTGGACGATCGCGCGGAAGCGTTCCACCAGTGCGGCCGGCATGCCGATCGCGTCCAGGCGCAAGGTCGTGCCGACCTGGCTCAGCAGACGCATGACGACGGATTCGCCATACTGCGTGGGCATCGTCGAGATACGGACGTCGATGCGCTGGTTGCGCACCTTGACGGCAAAGCGGCCGTCCTGCGGCAGGCGCTTTTCCGAGATGTCGAGGTCCGCCATCAGCTTCAGGCGCAGCGCCAGCGGCGTGGCGATCTTGATGTCGGCTTCCGTCTGCAGGTGCAGCACGCCGTCGATGCGGAAGCGGATCTGCAGGCGGCCATCCTGCGGTTCGATGTGGATGTCGGACGCGCGGACCTGGGCCGCGTCGTCGAACACGGATTGCAGCAGCTTCACGACCGGCGCTTCTTCGAGGCCGGAGTTCGCGGACAGCGCGTTGAAGTCGACGGACGTCGTGTCGCCCAGGTCCTGTTCGAGCTCGCGCGCGAGGCCCGTGATCTCGCCCGTGCGGCGGTAGATGCGGTCGATGGCCTGCAGCACTTCCGTCTCGTTGACGACCGCAAGTTCGACGGCCTTCTTCAGCAGGCGTGCGATCTCGTCGTAGGCAAACAGGTCGGTCGGGTCGGACACGCCGACGAGCACCGTCTCGCCGCGGTCTTCCAGCACGAGCGCGCGGAAGCGGCGGGCCTGCGTTTCCGGCAGCAGGCGCACGACGTCCTGGTTGATGTTGTAGAACTTGAGGTTGAGGTAAGGGATGCCGAGCTGGCGAGCGAGCGCGCCGGAGATCTGCTCCTCGGTGACGAAACCGCTTTCGACGAACACGCGGCCCAGCTTGCGGCCGGTGCGCTTCTGGTCGGCCAGTGCCTGGTTCAGCTGGTCCTCGGACAGCAGCTTTTGTTGCACCAGGATTTCGCCAAGTCGGACTTTTTCGGGCCGCGCCATACCACCTCTTCGATCAACGTAGGACTAGTCCTTCATTGTATGCCAGTGGAACGAAAAATTAACCTAGAGAATGACTTTACGTATGGAAAAACGTATCGCCCACGCGACTGCATGACGATTCGGCATGGCTAAACCATAAGCAAGGTTGCCAATTCGGGGGCAGAGCACGCGTTTTCACCGACCGTCACGTTAAATCTTCAATAAAACAGGCACTTATGAATATCGAATCCGCAATATGGTGCTCTGCCCCCGAATTAGGGTGCTTTGCCGTGAGCGGTTGCTGGGCTACCATGTTTCCTGGCGCCGCTTGGGCTGCGCACCGATCGCGGAGCTTGCAGTGCAGTTGTTACCACGTCGTTCGCTACCTTCCATACGCGCCAAGCTCGTGACGCTCGTGCTGGCGTGTGCGCTGCCGATCCTCCTCGGCTACCTCGTCTTCGCGACGGACGCCGACAAGCGCGAGAAGGCGCACATCGCCGAGGACGCCGAGATGATCGCGCGCGCGCTCGCGGCCGCCGTCGACCGCGACCTGGCCAATGGCGAAACGGCCGCGCGCACGATGGCGAACCAGGCGAACCTCGCGCACGGCGACCTGGCATCGTTCCACGCGGCAGCGCGCCGGCTGCTGCGCCCAGAATTTCCCGCGTACGCCGTCGCCGTCAGCGGGCCGGATGGCACCACGTTGCTCGATACGCGCCACGCGTTCGGCAGCGAACTCCCCGCGCACGGCAACGAGGCGGACGTGCGCAACGTGTTCGCGACGGGCGATGCCGTCACGTCGGGCCTGCACCGCGGCGACGGCACGCAGCCGTGGGTCATCTCGATCTCCGTCCCGGTCTGGCGCGAGGGCAAGGTGGCGTACGCGCTGACCGTCGAATTGCGGCCGCGCCGCCTGACCGACCTCTTGACCGATCAAAACCTGCCGCCGCACTGGAACGCCCTCGTCTACGACAATCACCGGCGCCTCGTCGCCTACCGTGGCCACACGCCGTACGGCATCGGCGACCCGATGCAGCCGGAGCTGGCACGGGCGCTGGCCCGCACGCCCGTCGGCATCGTCGAACTGGTTGCGCACGGCCCCGACAGGATGTACGCCGCCTACGCACGCACGCAGGGCCACGACTGGGCCGTCACGATCGGCTTCCCGCGCCACGCGGCGCGCGAGATCCTCGGCCCCGATCCTGCCACGACAGTCGCATGGATCGCCCTGATGCTGGCCATCAGCCTGGGGCTCGCCTGGCGCATCGGCGACGCGATCGCCCGTTCGGTCAGGGCGCTGACCGAACCGGCCGCCGCCCTCGGACGCGGCGAGGCGCTCGTCATCCCGCCGCTGGAGATCCGCGAGGCGGCGACCGTCGCGCGCGCGCTGGGCAAGGTCGAGGGCGAGCTGCAGCAATACCGCGCCGGCCTCGAGTCGCTCGTCGCGGAACGCACCAACGAGCTGCAGCGCTCCTCCGCGATGCTGGCGACCGTGTACGCGACGGCGCCCGTCGGCCTCGCATTCCTCGACCGCAGCTTGAAAATCGTGATGATCAACGACTACCTCGCGGCCGTGAATGCCCTGCCGGCCAACGCGCACATCGGCCACACGCTGCCCGAACTGCTGGGCGACCTGGGTGTCCGCATCGAGAAGCCGTACCGTCAGGTGCTGGCGACGGGGCGGCCGCTGATCGACGTGGAGGACAGCGGCGACATCCCGGCCGCGCCGGGTGTCATGCGCCACTGGATCTGCAGCTACTACCCCGTGTACGGGCCGGACCGGGAACTCGTCGGCATCAACGCCGTCGTCCTCGACATCACGGAGCGCAAGCGCCAGGAACAGCGCAACCGCGACAACGAGGAACTGTTCCGCACGCTGTTCGAAGGGTCGGGCGACGCCCACGTGCTGATCGCCTACGGCGCGGGCTTCCTCAGCGCCAACCAGGCCGCCGTCGACCTGTTCGGCTGCGCCAGCGTGGAGGACTTCCTCGCGATGGCGCCCGCGAGCAGTTCGCCCGAGTTCCAGCAGAACGGGCGCCGCTCGGACGAACTGTGGAATGACGCGATGCGGCGTGCGCTGGACGCGGGCGGCAGCCGCTTCGAATGGATCTACCGCCGCCGCGACGGCAGCGAATTCCACGCCGACGTGCTGCTCAACAGCGTCGACATCGGCGGGCGCGGCATCGTGCAGGGCACCATCCGCGACATCACGGCGCGCGAGGAGACGTCCGCCGCCCTGCGCGCCGCCGGCCGCCGACTGGAAGAGAGCGAACGCATGATCCGCACCGTGACGGACCACCTGCCCGCGCTCGTCGGCTACTGGGACGCGGATCTGCGCTGCCGCTTCGCCAACAAGCCTTATCTGGACTGGCTCGGGCGCGCTGCCGCCGATGTCATCGGCCACCCGATGGAGGAACTCATGGACGAGGAGCAGATCGACGAAGTGCGTCCGCACCTCGACGCCGTGCTGCGCGGCGAACGCCAGTTCTTCGAACGCCGCCTGTACCGCAAGCATTCCGGCAAGTTGATCCAGGCGTGGGGCAGCTACATCCCCGACGTGGATGCCGAGGGCCGCGTGCAGGGTTTCTACATGCTGCACGCCGACATCACGGAACTGAAGCGCACGCAATCGCGCCTGGAAGACGCGCTGCGCGCGGCGGAAGCGGCCAGCAGCGCGAAAGGCGAATTCCTCGCCAATATGAGCCACGAGATCCGCACGCCGATGAATGCCATCATGGGCCTCGCGCGCCTGCTCGAGGAGGCCGACCTGGAACGGCGCGAGCGGGGCTACGTCGCCCGGATGCAGATGGCCGCGCGCTCGCTGCTGTCGATGCTGAACGACCTGCTCGATTATTCGAAGGTCGAGGCCGGGCAGCTGGTGCTCGAGCAGACGACCTTCGCGCTGGACGACGTCCTCGCCAGCATCGCCGCGATGTCGGCCACGAGCGCCTGGAACAAGGGTATCGAGCCCGTGTTCGCCGTGCACCCGGACGTGCCCGCGCGCCTCGTCGGCGATCCGATGCGCCTCGGCCAGGTGCTGCTGAACCTCGTCAGCAATGCGATCAAGTTCACGGAGCGGGGCGAAGTCGTGCTGGCGATCGAGGTGGCGGCGCACGACGCCGACAGCGTCTCGCTTGCGTTCACCGTGCGCGATACCGGCATCGGCATCCCGCCGGAACAGCAGCAACGCATGTTCGAGGCGTTCTCGCAGGCCGACAGTTCCACGAGCCGCAAGTACGGCGGCACGGGGCTGGGTCTCGCGATCAGCCGGCGCCTCGTCCGGCTGATGGGCGGAGACCTGCGCGTCGACAGCGTGCCGGAGCGCGGCGCCACGTTCCGCTTCGCCGCCCCGTTCGGCATCGCGCCGGATGCCGCGCCGGCGCCGGCCGCGGCCACGGCGTCGCCGCCGCTGCGTGTTCTCGTCGCCGACGACAACGCGAGCAGCCGCTTCGCCCTCGCGCAGGCGCTGCGCGGCCGCGGCTGGCGGGTCGAGACGGCCGCCAGCGGCGCCGACACGCTCGCACTGCTGCGCGACGGCGGCCCGTTCGACCTCGCCTTCATCGACAGCGTCCTCGGGGACCTGGACGGCGCGTCCGTGATCGCGCTGGCCAGGGCCGACCATGCGATCGCCCTGCCCCGCTGCGCCCTTCTCGCGGCCGACCCGGAACGCGAACGCCTCGACGCCCTCGCGGCCGACCTGCGTATCGACGCCGTCCTCGCGAAACCGTTCACGCCGGGCGCGCTGGCCGACGCACTGGCGGAATTGCAGAGCGGCGCCCCGGCCCCGGCGCCGGGGCGGCCAGCGCCGCTCAGCGGGCGCCTCGCCGGCATGCGCGTGCTCGTCGTCGAGGACAATCTCCTCAACCAGGAAGTGGCGAACTACGTGCTCGTGCACGCGGGCGCCAGCGTGGACTTCGCCGCGAACGGCCGCGTCGCCGTCAGCATGCTGGCCGAAGGCGCCGCCCAGTACGACGCCGTGCTGATGGACTTGCAGATGCCCGTGATGGACGGCTTCGAGGCGACGCGCGCCATCCGCGCGCTGGGCCTGGACCGGCTGCCCGTGATCGCAATGACGGCCAATGCGCTGGACGAGGACCGCCGTCGCGCGCTGACCGCCGGCATGAACGACTACCTGGCCAAACCGATCGACGTGGACGAACTGGTGGCCATGCTGCGCCGCCTGACGGGCCGCGCGGCCTCGGCGCCGGGCGATGCGGAGCACCCTCTGCCCGCCGCCGCCATGGCCATCCCCGCGCGCATTCCGGGAATCGACCTGAAGGCGACGCTGCCCCGCTTCGGCGGCAATTTCGCCAGCTTTGCCGTCCTGTTCAAGCGCTTCGAACGTTCACAGGGCGGCGCCGTGGGCGAAATCCGCGCTCTGCTCAACGCGGGCGACCGCACCGGGGCCGGCCAGGCTGCGCACCGTCTGCGCGGCGTCGCGGCCAACCTGGGGGCGACGGACGTTGCCGGTCAGGCGCTGGAGCTGGAACAGGCGCTGCGCAGCGAGGACGCGGCGGCGCTCGCGCTGCGCCTCGCGCGCCTGGAGGCCGCGCTGGCCGTCGTGCTGGACGCGGCGCGCGACCTCCCCGCACCGGAAGCGGCGCCAGCAACGCCGGGCCCGGACACGATGCCGCCGGCCTCCCCGGAGGAAGATAGCGCTACCTTGCGGCGCGAGTTGGCGCAGCTGCTCGATTTACTCCACAATAACAACATGAAAGCCATGGCCCAGTTCGAGACGCTGCGCACCGCCCTCGGCAACGTCGCGCCCGACCAGGTGGCGGCGCTGGCCGACGCAGTCGCGACCCTGCGCTTCGAGCAGGCGGCGCAACTCGTGCGCGCGCTGCTGGACATGAAGGAGGATGCATGAGCCTGACCGACATGGCCGTGAACGGCCGCATCCTCGTGGTCGACGATGCGATGGAAAACATCCAGATCCTGCACGGCGCCTTGCAGGACGAGCACGAGGTGCTGTTCGCGATGGACGGCCCGCGCGCGCTCGAGATCGCCCGCACGCAGCGGCCCGACCTGATCCTGCTGGACGCCGTCATGCCCGGCATGGACGGTTACGCCGTCTGCAAGGAATTGCTCGCCGCGCCGGAAACGAGCGACATCCCCGTGATCTTCGTGACGGCACTGAAATCGCCCGAGGACGAGACGCGCGCGCTGGGCGCGGGCGCCGCCGACTTCATCAGCAAGCCCGTGAATGCGGCCGTCGTGCGCGCGCGCGTACGCACCCAGCTCACCGTCAAACGCCAGCGCGACGCGCTGCGCGCCCTGATCCTGACCGACGCGCTGACCGGGGTCGCGAACCGCCGCGCGTTCGACGAACGCCTCGACGCGGAATGGCGCCGCTGCGGACGCGCCGGGCTGCCGGTGGCCCTGGTCCTCGTCGACATCGACCATTTCAAGCTGTACAACGACCACTATGGCCACCAGGCCGGCGACGCGACGCTCGTGCAGTTCGCGGCGGCGATGCGCCGGGCCGCCGCGCGCACGCAAGACCTCGTGGCCCGCTACGGCGGCGAGGAATTCGCGATCCTGCTGCCGCAGCTGGACGGCCGCGGCGCGACCGGTGTCGCGAACCGCCTGATGGCCGAGCTGGAACACATGGCCATTCCACACGCCGCGTCGCCGACGGCGGCGCGTCTGACCGCGAGCATGGGCATCGCCTGCATGGTGCCCGGCGAACACAGCATGCCGGCCGACCTGATCCAGGTGGCCGACGCCCTGCTCTACCAGGCCAAGGCCGAGGGGCGCGACCGCTTCCGCGCAGGCGGCATGGACTGCGTCGCCTGACGGCGCGCACGCCGCTCACGCATAGCGGCGCACGAGGAATTCAGCCACGCACACGGGTTTCGTGCCGCCTTCCCGTTCCACCGTCACTTCCAGCGTGAGCTGGCTCGCGTCCCCTTCCTGTTCCAGCGCCGCCAGCACGATGCCCGCGCGCACGCGGCTGCCCGCGGGCACGGGCGCAGGAAAGCGCACCTTGTTCAAGCCATAGTTCACGACGAGCTTCGCGTCGACCATCACGAGCACGTCGGCCAGCATAGCCGGCAGCAGCGACAAGGTGAGGAAGCCATGCGCCACCGTCGTGCCGAACGGCGATTCGCGGGAAGCGCGCTCGGGGTCGACGTGGATCCACTGGTGGTCGTCGGTGGCGTCGGCGAACGTGGAAATACGGTCCTGGCCGACCTCGAACCAGCGCGAGTGACCGAGCTGCGTGCCGACGAGGGCTTGCAGCGCCGCGACCCCGCACACTTCGTGCAGCGCGTCAGACATCCCGTGCCTCCGTACCGGGCCGGCGCCCGAACATGCCCATGCCGTCGACCGTGCACACGGTCTCGCCGTGTTGATTGATGGCCACCCACTGCGACCAGACGACGCCGCGGTCCGGCTTCGACGCCGACGCTTTCACCTGCACCGTCCGGTAGTGCACGTTCAGCGTGTCGCCCGCGCGCACGGGCGCGAGCCAGCGCACGCCGTCCAGGCCGGGCGACCCCATGCTCGACGACTTGCCCAGCAGCCCGTCGACGACGAGGCGCATCATCATCGCGCACGTGTGCCAACCGCTGGCGATGACGGTGCCGAAGATCGAGTCAGCGGCCGCATGCGGGTCGACGTGGAACGGCTGCGGGTCGTACCGGCACGCGAACGCGAGGATCTCGTCTTCCGTGACGGTGCACGTGCCCAGGTCGATGTCCTGGCCGGGCTCGAAATCCTCGAAATACCAGTATGCCTTCATGCCGCCTCCTCGGTCGCGAAGTCCGGCTGTGCGATGAAGCGGGCCAGGTGGTGGTCGCAATCGCCCAGCGTGAGCTCGATCGTCGACAGCCGCTTGAAATAATGCGACGCCGGCAACTCGTCCGTCACGCCCATGCCGCCGTGCAGCTGGATCGCCTGCTGCCCGACGAAGCGGGCGGCCTGCCCCACGCGGTACTTCGCCGCGGCGACGGCGCGACGACGCTCGGCCGCGCTGCCGCCGCGTGCATCGTCCGCGAGACGCACGGCGGCCAGCAGCGCCATCGAACGCGCCTGCTCCAGGTGCACGTACATGTCGGCCATGCGGTGCTGCAGCGCCTGGAACTTGCCGATCGGGACGCCGAACTGCTGGCGCGTCTTCAAATACTCGAGCGTGGCGCCGAACAGCGCATCCATCGCCCCGACGGCCTCCGCGCACAGCAGCCCGACGCCGTAGTCGGCCGCCGCTTCGAGGATGGTCCAGCCCTGCCCTTCCGCACCGATCGCGGCGTCTGCACCAACGCGCACGTCGCGCAGCAGCACGTCGGCGGCGCGCTGGCCGTCGAGCATGCGCACGTCACGCACCGTGACACCCGGTGCATCGGCGGGGACGGCGAACAGCGTGATGCCGTCCTCGTCGCGCTGGGCGCCGGCCGTCCTGGCCGACACGATCAGCACGCCCGCTTGCGCACCGTGCAGCACGACCTTCTTCTCGCCATCCAGGCGCCAGCCGTCGCCATCGCGCACGGCACGCGTGGCGACGTCGCGCAAGTCGTAGCGCGACTGGCGTTCGCCCAGCGCGCAAGCGAGTTTCAGCTCGCCGGCCGCCACGCGTTCGAGCAACGCGTCGTGCGCTTGCCCGCGACGGAGGAAGTCGGCGCCGAACATGGTCGCGAAATACGGTTCGACCACAAGGCCGCGGCCGAGTTCCTGCATGACGACGAACATGTCGACGGCGTCACCATCGAAGCCGCCCTGCGCTTCCGGCAGCGGCAGTGCCGTCAGGCCGAGTTCGGCGAGCGTGGCCCAGGCGGCGTCCGATACACCGGCCGGCGACCCCACAATGGCGCGCCGCGCCTCGAACGTGTAGTCGCGCGCGATCCAGCGCTTGAGCGCGTCCGCCAGTTGCAGCTGCTCTTCCTTGAAGTTGAAGTCCATGTCTTTCCTCACAGGCCCAGGATCATCTGGGAGATGATGGTGCGTTGGATCTCGTTCGACCCGCCGTAGATCGACGTCTTGCGGAAATTGAAGTAGTGCGGCAGCAGCGGCGCGGCGAAGTCGTCGTCGATGATGCTGTGTTCGCGCTCGCCTTCCAGATAGGCCGGGTCGAACGGCAGCGCCAGCGGGCCCGCCGCTTCGACCATCAGCTCCGACACGCGTTGCTGGATCTCCGTGCCACGCACCTTCAGCACGGACGCTTCCGGTCCCGGCGCCTTGTCCGCTTGCGCCAGCACGCGCAGCACCGTCATCTCGAGGGCCATCAGCTCGATCTCCAGGTCGGCGACCTTCGCGGCGAACAGCGGGTCGTTTAGGAGCGGCAATCCATTCTTGTGCTCGCGCAGCGCGAGCGCCTTCAGTCGCGCGAGTTCCCGCTTCGAGCGCCCGACGGCGGCAATGCCCGTGCGCTCGTGGCCCAGCAGGTATTTCGCGTACGTCCAGCCGCGGTTTTCCTGGCCGACGAGGTTCGCCACGGGCACACGCACGTTGTCGAAGAAGACCTCGTTCACCTCGTGGTCCTCGTCCAGCATGATGATGGGGCGCACGGTGACGCCGGGCGCGTGCATGTCGATCAGCAGGAACGAGATGCCCTCCTGCTTGCGCACACCTGGGTCCGTGCGGACGAGGCAGAAGATCATGTCGGCGTGCTGGGCGAGCGTCGTCCAGGTCTTCTGGCCGTTGACGACGTAGTGATCGCCGTCGCGCACGGCGGTGGTCTTCAGCGACGCGAGGTCGGAGCCGGCGCCGGGCTCCGAATAGCCCTGGCACCACCAGTCCTCGCACGAGAGGATGCGCGGCAAATAGTAATCCTTCTGGGCCTGGCTGCCGAACGCCATGATCACGGGCGCGACCATGTTCACGCCGAACGGCAGCACGGGCGGCGTGCCGGCGCGGGCGCATTCTTCCTCGAAGATGTGGCGCTGCACCGGGGTCCAGCCCGGGCCACCGTATTCGCGCGGCCAGCCCGGTGCGACCCAGCCCTGGCGTGCGAGGATCCGGTGCCAGCGCACATAGTCGTCCTTGTGCAGGCGCAGGTGGTGATGCACCTTGTGGCGCAGGTCGGCCGGCAGCTCGGCCTCGAGGAAGGTGCGTACCTGGTCGCGGAATGCCAGATCGTCGCCGGTATAGGTCAGGTCCATCTTGTCTCCTTTATTATGCCGGCCAAAAAAGCACGACCGTTCAAAAGATTGTACCCGAAATCACCGGCGCAAAAAGCGGACGAAAAAAAAGGCCGCCCTCTACGAGGCGGCCCAGGCATGATCTCGGCGAATCAGCGCTTGCGACGGCGGGCGACGCCGAGCCCACCCAGCATACCGGCCATCATCAGCGCGATGGACGACGGCTCGGGCACGGCGGCGGTCGGGCCCGACGGCAGCGTCACCGGCGGCGGGGCCGCACCCACGTCGCCGCCACCGTGCGCGGCTTGCGCCGGGATCGGCAGCTGCACGATGGCAGGACCCTGGTTGCCGGCCCCGGTCGGCAGCGTGACGATGGCGCCCTTGCCCTGGCTGCCGCCCGACGTCTGCTCCGGAGGTGCCGTCACTGCAGGTGCGGGCGCTGCGGCTGCAGGCACGGGCGCGTAGACCACAGGCGCGGGCGCAGGCGTGTAGACCGCTTGGGACGGCGTACCGCCGGCCACGGCGACGCGGCGACCGTTGTAGACGCCCACCAGGGCGTTGCCGCCGGCAGTGGATGCATACGACGGATTGCCCACGGCCAGAGGCAGGACACCAGCGCTTGCACTGAATGCGCCCCCGACGAGGAGCGCCGCGACGAGATAACGAATTGCCATAATGAACTCCTTGCTCAGTCTAAAAAGTTATTTTTAATTTAACTGCTGAGTCAATGTATCACAGCTGTAAAAATCACAATTTTCAATTGAACGGCATAAAAAAAAGACGAGGCCCCTAGGGGAGCCTCGTCTTCAGCCATTCGTTTCGGATGAAACGACGGAAATGTTTATTGCATAGTTAACAATTCATACGCCAGCAAATCATTTCAAACTTGACAAGTACGGCATCGCACGCGACGCCAGCCGGGTGTCGGCTTTCAACATGCCCGACTCGTCGGCCAGGATGTGGGCCGCTTCCTGCAGGTAGACGTCCTTCGCGTTCTTGGCGGCCTTCTCGGCAGCGAGCTCGGCCGTGAGGCTGCGCTCGTCGCCCTGCAAGCCGTCGTCGGCGCCCGCGCCTTTCAGCGCCACGTTGGTCTTGCGGGGCGCGGTGGGCATCGGCACCTTGCCGCGCTGTTCCTTGCTGCCCGGGCCGGCGACCGGCTCGTCCGGATTGTCCTTGCCGGTCAGGCGCGCTTCGCGCAGGCGGGCCTTCGCTTCCTGGTTCTCGCGCTCCTTGCGGCGCACGGCCTCGTTCAGCGAGATGACGTTGTCCTTGCGCAGCTTCTGCCCCTCGGCGATGTCCTGCTCGATGTCGAGGAAGTCGCGGTCCTTCGTGACGCGGGCGTCATGCTTCTTCTGCAGCGGGTTGACCAGTTCCTTCAGGTCGCCAGCCTGCATGTACATGGCCGGCTTGATCTGCACCCACGGCAGCGCGTTCTCGTACGACGATTCGCCAAAGTTGTCGTCGTCCGACGTGACGGGGAACTTGATGTCGGGGGTGACACCGCGCAGCTGCGTCGTGCCGCCGTTGATGCGGAAGAACTGGGCAATCGTCATCTTCAGTTCGCCGTACTTCACCTTGTCGTTCTGCGAGAAGCGGTCGAGGTTGATCAGCGTCTGCACGGTGCCCTTGCCGAAGCTCGGCTCACCGATGATCAGGCCGCGACCGTAGTCCTGGATGGCGGCCGCGAAGATTTCCGACGCCGACGCCGAACCACGGTTGATCAGCACGCCCATCGGGCCGTCCCACGCGAGGCCGGCATCCGAGTCGCTCTCGACTTCGACGCGGCCTTCGGCGCTGCGCTGCTGCACGACCGGGCCCTTGTCGATGAACAGGCCCGTCAGCTCGACGGCCTCGATGAGGGAGCCGCCGCCGTTGTTGCGGAGGTCGATCAGGACGTTGTCGACCTTCTCCTTCTTGAGTTCGCCCAGGATGCGCTTGACGTCGCGGGTGGCGCTCTTGAAGTCCTTGTCGCCCTTGCGGCGCGCTTCGAAGTCCTGGTAGAACGTCGGCAGCTGGATCACGCCGATGCGACGCTTGACGCCGTTGTCGGTGACTTCGATGATCTTCTTCTTGGCCGACTGCTCTTCCATGCTGATCTTCTGGCGCACGATCGAGACGGTCGTGTGCTTGCCGTCCTGGCCGGCGTCGGCCGGGAGCACGTCGAGGCGCACGGTCGAGTTGCGCTCGCCGCGCACGAGCTGCACGACGTCGTCGATGCGCCAGCCCATCACGTCCGTGAACGGGCCGTTGCCCTGCGCGACGCCGACGATGCGGTCGCCGACCTTCAGCTTGCCGGATTTGTCGGCCGGGCCGCCGGGGACGACTTCGCGGATCACGGTATAGTCGTCGCGCGACTGCAGCACGGCGCCGATGCCGTCCAGCGACAGGCGCATGGCGATGTCGAAGTTCTCGGCCGAACGGGGGCCCAGGTAGTTCGTGTGCGGCTCGATGGCCATCGCATACGCGTTCATGAACATCTGGAACACGTCTTCGTTGTTCAGCTTCTTGAGGCGGTTCTGATAGCCTTCGTAGCGTTTATCCAGCGTCTCGCGGATCGATTTCTCGTCCTTGCCGGCCAGCTTCAGGCGCAGCCAGTCGTTCTTCACGCGGCGGCGCCACAGGTCTTTCGCTTCGTCCTCGTTCTTCGCCCAGGGCGCCTTCTCGCGGTCGATCTGCAGGGTTTCGTCCGTCGTGAAGTCGAACTTGCCCTTCAACAGCTCGCGGGCATAGGCCATGCGGTCGAAGAAGCGCTGCTGGTACAGGTTGTAGATCTGGAACGGAACCGTCAGGTCTTCGTTGTTGATCGCATCATCGAGCTTGGTCCGGACGGGCGCGAAGCTGTCGACGTCGGCCTGCGTGAAGTACAGTTTCTCGCTGTCGAGCGCCTTGAAATAGGCGTCGAAGATCTTCGCGGACAACGCGTCGTCGAGCGGCAATGCCTTGTAGTGGTAGCGCGACAGCACGCGCGATGCCCACAGGGCGGCCTGGGTCTGGGCGGCGGATGGCTTGAGCTGGACGATGGCGGCCTTGTCGGTCTGGACAGCCGCAACCTTTTCGGGCTGCGCCGTGACCACGTGGGCCGACATGGCAAACGCCAGCGCGACCATCAACATCTGCTTCTTCATACTTCGGTTCTCCGGACGGGGGAATGATTGGCGATTGCCAGGCGGGGGGCCGGCAATCGCGCCGACGCAACGGCGGATGCGACCCATTCTACAGGATAGCGCAGCGGCGCAGAGCCGGCTTGTACGCCATTTCAGCCGAGCTTAAGTCTGGCAGGGGTCGCCACGCCTACGCTTTTACAAATCGAAACAATGTGCCTGGGTACCAGTACAACGCCGCGCCGACCGCGCCGATGATCAATAGATAAGGCCAGCTGCGCACGGCGAGCTTCCAGTCCACGGGCGATGGCCAGAACGACAGGAACTGCGGCGCCAGCAGCAACGTCAGCGCCAGGTCGATGGGACCGAAATGCCATGCCGTGCGCGTGCGCCACCACGCCACCGCCAGCGGCACGAACAGGACGAGCAATGGCGCGAGCGCCGCCGGCGCCGCGTTATACCAGCGCAGGTTGGCGAACGTGACGGAACCGAGCTCCCACGTACGGCCCTTGCCGCGCGGGATGATCGTGAAGCCGACGGGCTCCGCACCGAGCAGCAGCCCGACGCCGAAATGCGCGAGTTCATGGCAGAACGTGCCGACGGCGCTGAGCAGGAAGAACGCGGGATGCAGCCGCGTCACGAGCCAAATGAGGAACGCGAGCGCCATCGACGGCGCGAGGTACAGCGCGATCTCGCCCAGGCCGCAGGCCCAGACGGGCAGATGCGCGGCGCACATTGCCGGCCAGGACATGGTCGCGCCGCGTCAGCCCAGGTAGAAGCAGCGTCCGCAGGCCTGGCGATAGCTCTCGTTGCCGCCGATGCTGACCTGCTCCCCTTCGCGCAGACGGCGCCCCTCGGCGTCGACGCGGATGTTCATCGTCGCCTTCTTGCCGCACGTGCAAATGTTCTTGATTTCCTCGATGTCGTCGGCCAGCGCCAGCAGATACGCGGAGCCGGGGAACGGCTCGCCGCGGAAATCGCTGCGCAGGCCGTAGCAGATCACGGGCACGCCCCGCACCTGGGCCACCTGGTGCAGCTGCACGACCTGCTCTTTCGTGAGGAACTGGGCTTCGTCGACGAGGACGCACGCCACGGCGGGCGTCCGTTCCAGGAAGTTGGTGGTCTTGTCGAACACGTCGGTCTGACGGTGCGGTCCGAGGCGCGACGTGATCTGGCCGACGCCGTAGCGGTCGTCGATGGCGGCCGTATACAACTGGACCTTCTGGCCCTGCTCCTCGTAGTTGTGCGCCACCTGCAGCAGCGACGTCGATTTGCCGGCGTTCATCGCCGAATACCTGAAATAGAGTTTTGCCACTGCTTGCCTGACCGGATGACCGTTGTACGATCCGGCGATTATAGCAATCCGGCCCGGCCCCGCGCCAGCCGGCTCAGTCGCCCGGATGGTATGTGCGCTCGAGGTGTTTTTCGATGTCCGCCCGGTAGTACAGGACGTCCTTGAATTCGCCGCGGCTGTACATCGCCGCCTGGTCCGCGAAATGCGGCGACGCCGGGTCGCCGCTCTCGCCGCCCGCGAGGATGCTCTTCGCGCGCACGCGCGTCCCGAATTCGACGGCCGCGACGAAACTGTTGCCGCGGTCGCCGTAGATGCGCTTCGTCGTCTGCGGCGCCGTCATGCCGAACGACGCCAATGAACCCCAGTTCGCCGACGTGAAGCCGACGGGCAGGCTCGGCTTGCTGTCGTCGTAGCGCTGGTCCACGGCGCCGGACAGCCTTTGGTACCGGTTGATCTCGCCCCACGGCGTTCTCCAGTCGCCGAAGTCCGCCTGCAGTTTGTCGCTCGCGCGCGCCAGCGCGTCCAGGCGCTCGCGCGGCGTCAGACGGGTCTGCACGAAATCGATCACGGGCATGTGGGCCTCCTTCGCGCGGGCCGACGACTGCTTCACCATGTCCTGTCCCCAGTACACCGCGAGCGACGTCGGCACCGACGTCGTCGAGAAGCGCAGGTCCCAGCCGCGCAGCAGCGCCACCTGGGCGGCCAGGCGGGCCTTCAGCGGATCGGCGTCCGGCAGCGCGTCCCAATCCTTCACGACGGCCGGCACGAGGGGCTCGAACGCCGTCAAGTAGCTGTCGTAGGCTTTCGCGATGAGGCCATCGAGCGTGAGGTCGTGCGCGTCGTGCAGCACGCGCTCCGCGTGGATGCCGCGCGGGTTCTGCGGCAGCGACCACATGTACGGCGGATACTTCGAACAATCGGGGCTGCTCTCACCGAAGCCCGTGCACGGCCAGTTGTTCGTGTTCGAGATGTACCCGCTCTTCGGATTGAACACGGTGATCGTTTCCGCCACGTCGTGCAAGCCCTGCCACTCCGTCGCGGGGTCGCTGCCGTCGACGGGCTTCGTCCAGTCGAAGCGCGGGTCGCGGCGCGGGATGAAGTTCCCGTGGAAGTAGGCGATATTCCCGTCCGCATCCGCGTACACCGTGTTGTTCGACGAATTCGTCCGCAACTGCATGACCTTGTAGAACGCCGCGTAGTCGCGCGCCTTCGTGCGGCCGTACGATTGCATCAGCGCGTGCATCGGATCGTTCATCATTTTCACCGACACCCACTTGCCGTCCTGCGCGCGGATCACGGGACCGTGGTGCGTGAAGTAGGCGGTGACGGTGCTGCTTGCCATGCCTTTATCCGTGCGGTACGGCAGCGTGATGGTCTTTGCACGCACGGCGCGTTCTGTGCCGCCGTAGCGGTAGGTCCAGCGGCCATCGTGCGAGCTCACCGTCTCCAGGTATTCGTCGATGACGTCGCCGCCGCCCGACGTGTGCATCCAGCCGATGCGGTCATTGAAACCCTGGTAGACGAAGAACTGGCCCCACGTGACGGCGCCGTACGCATTGAGGCCTTCTTCGCTGACCATATGGATCTCGGGGCGGAAGTAGAACGACGTGTGCGGATTGATCATCAACAGCGCGTGCCCGTCCGCCGTGCGGCGCGGTGCGATGGCGAACCCGTTCGACCCGCGCGGTTCGGGATCGAACCCAGGCCCGGCGTCGGCCCGTGCGACGGCAGGCTGCGGCGCCTTGCCGTAGAACGCCTCCAGTCCTTTCAGGCTGATGGTCTCGATGTCGCCGCCGATGCTGCCCTCGCTGAACGCAAGCGCCATCCAGGGCTCGAACCGCCTGATCAGCTTCGGTCTGACCTGCGGATGCGTGACGAGATACCAGTTCAAGGCGTCGGCGTACGCATCCATCAGCGCCTTCAGCCAGGCGGGACTCGCCGCATAGGTCGCCTTCAGCTCGACCGGGTCGATGTACAGCTTCATGCGCAGGTCGCGCCAGATTTCCTTCTCGCCCTCCACCTCCGCCAACCGCCCGAGCGCGTTGATGTAATTGAGCTCGACGCGGTTGAAATCGTCCTCGGCCTGCGCGAACAGCATGCCGAACACGGCGTCCGCATCCGTCTTGCCGAACACGTGCGGGATGCCCCAGGTGTCGCGCAGGATCGTCACGCGCCGCGCCGTCGCGCGCATGCGCGCGAGGTCCGCGGGCGCGAAGGCCGCCGCGGTGTCCGCAGGTTGCGGTGACGCCGCTTGCGCATGGATGGGCTGAGCCAGCACGCACAGCGCGGCGCAGGCGGCAACAAACGGCGTCAAGCGGGGCATCGTCATGGGGACTCCGGGATCAGGCGGCGCCGAGCGCTGCCAGCTTCTGGCGCAGCACCTCGTTTTCCGTCATCAGGGTAGCGACGCGGTCCTTCAATTCGCCGACCTGGCTGCGCAATGCCTTGACCTGGTCTTCCGGCGAATCGGACACGGTCTCCTTCTTCGGCTTCGCGCCGGCCTTCTGCTCGCGCACGTGGCGTGCTGCCTGCTGCAATTCCTTGCGGCCACCGGCGACGGCGGCGACCTGCGCTTCCGGCGGCAGCGACGCGACGCTGGCCGCGGCGCTGACGGAAATGGTCCCGCTGCGCACCGCGTCGACCAGTTCCGGCGCGGCCGTCTTGCGGATGCGCTCGATCTGGCTCAGCGTGTTCGCCGACACGCGCGCGGCCTTGGCGACATCCTCGCGCGTGCTCCACGGCGGATCGGACGGGTCGTCGGCAGCGTCGGGCGCGGCCTGTTCCGGCGCGGCGTCGGGCGGCTGCTGTGCGGCGCGCTGGGCGGCCCGCGCGGCGACGATCTCTTTTTTGCGCAGCGCCAGCATGCCGCGCTGGAAGTCGGACACGCTGCGGCGCGCGAGGTTATTGTCGATCACCCACAGCATGACGTCTTCGAGCGAGTCGAATTTGTCGTTGGCGACGGTGCGGAACGGGATGCCGTGCTTCTTGCAGATGTCGTATCGATTATGGCCGTCGATCAGCACGTCGCGCCACAGCACGAGCGCATCGCGGCACCCGTCGGCCAGGAGGCTGCGTTCGAGCGCCGCGTACTCGACGGGCGTAAGGGGATCGATGAAAGAGCGGAGTTCGTCGTTGATCGTGATGTCCAATGGTTTTCCTTGCTTGAGTCCTGGCGCGCGGTGACGGCCGCACGCGTATCGACCCGCATGCTACACCAAGCGCGGTGACAAGGCTGGCCGAACGGGTGCACAATTATCCGCACTCAGCTGTTGGAGAAGGATCGATGAACCGCCGCCGCGACCGCATTTCCGCCCTGTTGATCGACGCCGTACTCGATGCCAGCCCGCAACATGGCATCGCCCGCGCCGCGCGCCTGCTGCACGAGGACGGCGTACCGATCGACGTGGCCCTGCGCGTACTGACGCGCCCCGTGCAGCGCCGCCACGGCCCGCCGCGCGTGCACCCTGTCGTGGCCGTCGCGAGCGTTTTGTTCGCACCGTTCGGCTCGGCCGACCGGTGGCCGGCGCCGGCGAACCGGTCGTTGCGCTCCTTCTGACGCTCTCCGGATCGTCAACGTTGCATTTTCGACCCTGGACAGGCCTTGGCTGTGCTAGAATCCTGCGCGCTGCCCGGATGGTGAAACTGGTAGACACCCGGGACTTAAAATCCCGTGCTAGCAATGGCGTGCCGGTTCGATCCCGGCTCCGGGCACCATCAGATCGTCTCTCGCCCTTCCCTACCGTCCCCAAACCTGCCGTCTTCCCTATGACGCGGCGGGTTTTTATTGTTCAGTTTGTCTCAGGTCAGCGCTGACCAGCGCAGAGCTTTGACGGTATCTGTGACGGTATACGCCAGATGAGTAAAGTCGTATACCGTCACACGACTGATTGGAGGTGGAATGGCACTCACGGACACATTCGTCAGGACGGTCAAACCGACCGGCAAGGCGGCTAAGTATACGGACGGTGACGGTATGTACTTGCTCGTTACCTCGGCGGGCAAGTACTGGCGGATGGACTATCGATTCCTTGGCAAGCGAAAAACTCTCGCACTCGGCACCTACCCGGAAACCTCCTTGGCCAAAGCGCGGGGCCGCGGCAGCGAGGCGAGGACGATGCTCGCAGACGGTCTAGACCCAGGCGACGAAAAGCGCAAAGCGAAACAAACCAAGCTTGCCAGGGCTGCACAGACATTTCAACAGGTCGCCGAACTATGGCTGGAGAAGACTGCGTCAAGCCGGGCCGCCACGACGCAGGATAAAGTGCACGGCTACCTCAAGCGCAACATCTTCCCCACGATCGGCAACGCCCCGATCTCCTCACTCAAGGCGACCGATATGCTCGCGTGCTTGCGGAAGATGGAGGCGCGCGGCGTCGGAGAGTCCACCCACCGGGTCAAACAGATCTGCGGCCAGGTCTTCCGCTTTGCGGTTGCCAGCGGAATGGTCGAGCGAGACTTCACCGTGGATCTGAAGGGCGCCCTCAAGGTGATCAAGACGAAGCACTACGCTGCGGTTACTGAACCGCAGGACGTCCGCAAGCTGATGACGGCGATCTATGCGTATCACGGTCATCCCTATGCAATCGCAGCGCTCAAGCTGTCAGCCCTACTCTTCGTTCGTCCAGGTGAACTCCGCTCGGCGGAGTGGGCGCATGTCGACCTCGATGCGGCTGAATGGCGGATCCCAGGTGAGAAGATGAAGATGGGGCTCGATCATATCGTCCCCCTTTCGAAGCAGGCCCTCGCGATCCTTCGTGGCCTGAAACCGATGACAGGCCATGGCAGGTACGTCCTACCAAGTATACGCACGGACGAACGCTGCATGAGCGAAAACACCGTCAACGCGGCGCTGCGGAACATGGGGTACGAGAACGAAGTAATGACCGCACATGGCTTTCGTGCGATGGCGCGAACGATACTTGACGAAGTGCTTGGGGAGCGTGTTGATCTCATCGAACACCAGTTAGCGCACTCGGTGATCGATCCGAACGGGCGCGCGTATAACCGGACGGCACACCTACCAGCGCGTAAAGAGATGATGCAGCGGTGGGCGGACTACCTTGACCAGATCAGGCTAGGCCCACTTTAGGGAGCGCCTCAAACATTTCAGTGCAATCCCGGCCTGACTCACACTAACCGACCTCCACAAAAGCCGGGGCGGTTCATCTACATCTATTGGGTTCAAGGTAAGGTTGGCTTCTCTGAGCGCCCTGAATATCGCTACGTGTTGCACGTAGTCGATCATGGGGCCTCTCAACTCATCTTCTCCGGCAACCAAATGAAAATTCTTCTCAATCAACTCGACCGCTCGATAGTGATTGGGCAATAAGCACTGTGACTCAACGAGCCGACCAGCTTCAGTTGGCATGTTCTCGGCACTCACATGTAGACCTGGCACCTTCTTCCAGACGGCACCGTCGATCATAAGATACAGCGTTAAAGGCCAAAGAAACTCATCAAGTCGGCGCTGGAGAAGATCGATTTGTCCATCAATAATTCGAAGTGACGCCTCTCGCTTACGTCGGGCCGAATCATCAATGGCCAATAGGTGGCGATCACGCGATTTGGAGCACATATTTAAGATATGGGTAAGGAGGCCGCCGAACAAAATTCCAACCAATGCGAGCGCGGCCTTGTCCCATACAAGAAGACGTAAACTGTCTTGGTATGTCATCGGTGTCATGTGTCTTTTCCGGTCAGTTAGTAGGTTCAACGAACGGAGTGTCCAATGTGCGCTTACCGATGGACTTTTTGCGCCTCAACAGCTCCATGTCATTAGCCCCGGCGAACATCGATTCTCCGTCTTCGAATGACTTCGCGCTCGTCATCAAATTGCGAATCGATATCATACAGGTAGGTCCGCAAGCCGTGGAATTGTTCCAGGACACGATCAAGCATCGCGTGTACCTTTGCTAGCCGGTCATTCAGGTACCACCCATGTGCGAACCATACGACGGCGCTGGTGATGATCACTGTACTTTCGATGCTCATGGGTTTCCCGTTTAGGCCGCCGACTGGGCTGACTGCCTGTAGGCCTTCTCAACTTCGCTTTTGAAGATCCGCTCGCCGGTAACAGCGTGCTCGACCTAAACTCGCCAACCATTGGCCGCTACCTTTTCTGCAGCCTCAACGACATCACTGCGTCGACCCGGGCCAGAAGCGCCAGTGCGCACGCCGGTGAACATCGCGGGGTTGCCGGCGACGTACTTGAGGACCCAGCGCTTTCGCGTGACCATTTTTTCCTTTAGGATACGTCGACTTCCAGAAATCGACCTACTCCATCATGATTTGTGGGCACAATAGAAACAATAGTTGAGCCAGAGCCAGATTGATCTAAAGGTATGGACGTCAAATTTAGAATAAGATCGCCATCCAGAACTTGGCCAGTGGAGTAGGGTTGCACGGCCCCAGACGGAACCGCTCGAAAATCGACGTCAATCTTTGCCCAGTCGGTCAGGGAATCAGTCATAAAGCGACTCTTAACATCGACTGTCCTTGGCTGAGCAAAATGCAGTAGACATTCGCAACGTGCAGCAGCGTTCCGCATGTTTAATCCCAGCGCCTTATTATTGTCCTCGATAAGAAGAGGACCTCCCTTGAAGTCAAACGACACGCTTCCATTTACGCCGATTTCTGAACACCAAACCAAACTAACGTCATAGGTACCCGGCATGACCCAAACAGCTGCCGCCACCTTCGCATCTTGAATACCGTGCTTTGGAACAAAAACCTGCGAGATCATTCCAGAAAAACTTGGCCCATTCAACCACATTTGCAAACGAAGTCGATCTTGTTCGACATACTTATCTACACCTCCCGCGCAGTTCAAAACCATGAGACAGGCTATAGGCACATGGAATGATTGAGAGGCGCTGGATGTCCAGTTGATCGGAACGTCAGTAAATCCCGTAGCCATTTTTCTCATGATCGATTCTCCATTGTCACGTGCTGGAAGAGCCATATCGACTCTGGGTAGCTCAGATTAAAACGATTTATACTGTTTTCCTTGGAATGCTTACCCACCTGGCAGGCCTGAAGTGCAGTACCAGTGATACTCACGGCCGTTTTTCGTTCGAGTCTCCTGATAGTCGAAATGTGCGGTGTGTTGACCATCTTTATAGTCTGACTTGCGCTGCCACCTCAACGTGACACTGGCCGTCACCTTTCCGCCTTTGTTGTCGTAGCTTACGTACACAGGATGCGGATGAATGTTCGTCTCAGCAAAATAGCTTAGGAATACCCTTCGCAGATAGACGTCGAGTTCATCTTGAACGTCCCGAGTCGGTTCAAAGAATCTTTTCACTTTTCGTCCTAGACGCAGAGCGACGACCCAGTGCCAATACTCCACCTCACCCTTGATGCGATGATGGATCGCTGCGATGGCCCTCTCGGGCAGCCGTTCCCAGTCGTGGGTTGTTACCTTGCGACCGGCTTGAAGGTCGAAAGCTGCGAGCAGCTGTCTCATAGCCTTAAAGTTCGTGTAGAACGAACGTTCTCCCTCACTTCAATGAAGCTCCTGCACTGCGACCTCGAATACTCTTTGATGCGTGGTTCGGGCAAGCGTTGCAACGCACGCGATCCCGCAGCTCGTGCGAGACTCTTGCAGAACTCGAATATATCGGGCAATGGTAGTCATTGTTTTCTGCCTTAAGGTGCTTCCCAATTATTGATCCCGGGATGCACTTCCACGTTCGCCCAACTCTTACCGTTTGCTTGGCCGAAGCCGGTTACGAAGTAGCGGAGAGGCACTGTCGGAGGAGAACGGCGTCCAGGTTCACGATGTCCATGCCACATGCACCTAATTTGATCTAAGGCAGCAATTGTTAGCTTTACCTCTCGAATCTCGTCCGGCGGAGTGTACAAACCGACGTTATCCTTGTTCACCTCACTCTGCGCAAGAATTGCATTACCAATCTGTTTTGAAATCGTCGCAGTTTCCGGAAAGCTATCCCAACGTTCCGCGGTGAGCGACGTGAACGAGAAAGTCGTAAGTTCATGCTGTCCCATAATTTTTCCGATGACTCAGCATTTCGCTGCGTGTCCCAGTGCAGTCGCAGCGGCGACTCGGACTTCCAAGGGGGCAGTAGAACTTTTGGCGAAGTCAATCAACGCGGCGCGTGCGGCGGCGCCTCCAGCAAAGCCTAAACCTACGGCCGCACCAACTCGTACTGGAAGCGGGACCGTCGAACTTTTCATAAAATCTAACAATGTATCGATTGCTTTATTTTGGTCTGCCACGAAATACCTCACTTTTGTTGCCTGATGCGGCATCTGGCCGCAAGTCAGTGTGCCTCTAACGGCACCATAATGTTTTCCGATCCCTTTTAGGATGAGGTCTTGACAGTCAGCCAAGGTAGGTCGGCGCAGAAGCCATGCTTAAGTCGCAGGCCGCACCGCAGGGTGTGCTCCATCAACACACTGCGGGTTCCAGTAGACATGATCGAAGCCGCTGAGCATATGAACACTTTCAGCCTCGCGCTGTTCCTGTGGCTTCTCGAGAATGACCTCGTGCGTGTCGAATGTGTCAAACTTCCGGTTTGATGCGCTACGTGAAACAAATCGAGTGCCACCCGTATAGCCACCGAACGAGTTTTTGGCATCAACCACGCCGCAGATCGCAATTACGTCCTCGTCACCGTTGGCTTCCGCGTGATGGACAATGTACGAACTGCGTATGACCATTGACTCTGGGTCTTTCATCTGCGCTCGAAGCTTGTCTATCGTGTTATCCATAGCCCAGCCTTCCGGTCCAACAGCTTTGTTGCGGATATATGCACTACCGATTAGGACTAAAGGTGCTCCTACGACCACTACCATGAGCCATTTCAGTATTTTCATTCCACCATCCCTATAATTATTTTGTAATGCTTAGGTTTTTTTGCTGATATCGCGATTTTGTCTCGCTACTGATGCTCACGAATGCGCTTCAGTCCAGCCTCAACATGCTCGGCCCAGCCTGTCTTATGTGACGCAAACCATGCTTTTGTTTCTTCTTCGGAGGTCCCACAATCCTTGTCAATTTGTGCTTTCCTCGCCGCAGCATTGGCAGCGTTCGAGGAGAACAAACTGTCGGACTGGTCACAGCCCGTGAGGACGACGAGTGTAACAGTAAGTACGGGGATCAAGTATTTGCGAATCACGGTTTTCCTTTGTGTTTTGCCTAGTTCACTTAGGTGGTGCACCAACTCGCCAGCGCCCGGAAGATTTCCGAGCGAAATCGACCTGTATCGTACCGGCCTTCCTCGTCGTTTGCATCCGTCACATCATTCTCTTTCGCCCCATTCGCGCCCACATGGGCAGCTGGTTCCCACTGGTCCCTCTCCAGTCCCGCAAGTTTGGTGGATCGGAATAATGCTAAAGAGCCAGCCGGTGTAGCCACAAGTTGTTGATTTCTTCGGTGGAACAACAACATCTGGCCCGGGCGGGATGGCATCTATCTCTTTGTCGGCAAGTCGCGCGACGTCCTCTATTTTGAAATTAAGGGCGTTAAACGCTGTCATGTCAGGGATCTTATGCTTTATGCCCAACTGTACCCAATAGATATCCGGGCGCGTCCCATCGCGATATTTGATAATCGAGTTATGCGGAATTACACTTGGGATGGGATCAATTTCTTCGGGCGGTAGACGGCGAATGTCCTGCGGCCTGTATCCGCGCGCGTTGAATACAGCCATGTTGGGTATGAGTTCTTTGTGTCCGTCATGGATCACCCAGACGGCATTGTCGTCCAGCCGACGCACCAACGTCCCGTCTGGGATCTGATCGGCTAACGCCACAACCGGCACTGTTCCCACGATGCTTAACGTAAGTGTCATCGACATTTTCCACATGGGCCTCTCCCAGTTTTCCGCGACTGTCATCCGTCAATCGTCAAACCCATGCACAATGGAGCTTCCCATGCACATGCAGCTGATTCCTGCACTGGGGAGCAGATAGCTCTTGCCAACCGGTAATTCTCAACCACGTGAGAACTGCGACCGTCAAAATCGACCGTTTCTCACCCATTTGGCCAAACGCCTTCGTTGGCTTTGTACTTTTCGACCGGCCCTTGGTCGTCGAAAACGCCGAGCTGGCCATCTCGCAGCACCCTGTACTGATCGCGGTTCTCGTCCAGGTACTGCTCGCCATGCTTCGTCAGTGGCCAGCCTACGCTGCCAGTATCGCAGAAGCGATTGCGAGAAACCATGAAGTACCGATTGCCTACCTTCTCGATGCTAGTGGTTTCGCCCGGACGCCGCAGCCACGTGCCCAAGACCTTCCGTTTCGACAGCTCGGGGAGTCGCACCAGGGAGCCGCCGCTAAACTCCTTTTTGGCGCGCTCAGCGGCGTCGGGCGGAACGCAGGATGCCGCGGTCGCTGGCACTGCGTTGCCAATGGCCGAGCACACTACCAGAGCACGAACAAGTAACCCGACCTTTCTGCGCACGGGTAAGCTTTCCGCTGTTGTACCCGATGACGGAAGAGTTTGCGACATAAGATTTTCCCTTATTTCTAATTGGCAAGCCGTATGCTTGAGAATACGCGAGCGCCTTCACATGTTTTAGTTTTTTATATCGTTGCGCTGCACGGTTTTACTTACTAGCCCAGCTGCGCCACCGAGGCAAGCGCTGTAACGTCCGTGCACTTGTCCGCGATAGCCTGCCGTGCCCTCGACGTCCAAAATTGCTTCACCGAGGTAAGGAAGCGCACGCTCGACGATGGGAACTTCGTTCCAAGATTCTTTGAAAACGTGGTCATTCGCTCCTTCGATGGTCATAGCCTCTTTACAGGTTGCCGAAACCCAAACGATTTGGAGAGGCGTAATGTTGGGCATGGAATTAACGGAGCCTGCAAATGCTAAACAACTCAACGGCAAACATTACGCTGAGGAACGCAATGTTCGGTCATCCATTTCAGGCTTTCGGCCCGGGCAGCAGCCACCTCGGCTTTTGAAACGCCGTATTGGTTTACCCCGGTACTTCCCTCCATAGCTGCAGCCTTCGCCTCTTCTGCCCCCACAGCTGCCGCTGCTGAAAGCTCGGATTGAGTTCTTGCGGTGGCCGCAGCGGCAAGAGATGGCGACAACTGCGCATTAGATCGTGCGACATCCCCATTGTGTACGGCAATCTCTGGTCTTTTGGAGTTGTCGAGGACAGCAGGAATGTTCGCCGCATTCTCGAGGTCCTGCTGTCTTTGGCGATCTTGCTTGCCAGACAAGGCTGCTGCAATCAGGATTCCAGTCGTGACCGCGAGGCTACAACACAAAATGATCGCGCCAATTTCAGATTTTGTTTTCATTTTTAGTAAGTCTCCCAGCGTACTGAGGCATTTTTCCTTGGCCTTTTCACTGTGCCGCAAGTTGCCGTCGAAATGCATATCCGGTCGCACCGACGTCCGGAAAGCTTGTAGACCAGTTCCCGCCGCCGCCACCGACACCAAACGGCTCCCAGCCGTCAGCCAGTAGAAGGGAGATCGCTCGAATTTCGAGACTACTTTCGAGAACTCCAGCCTTCACACCTCGCTGTGCAAGGAAATCTTTGAGCTTGCGAAAACTTTTGCAACTTTCAGCTTGCGGATGAAAGAAAGTTACCTCTGCACCAGAGGTAACTGACGGGCGAACAAAACAAAGTTCCCATTTAATATTCATTTGAACTCTTTTCCGCTCACGTAGCCAAATAGTGTTTAAGGTCGGAGGACGCTGTGTCTTGGATTGTTTTCCCACATTTCGCAAATTCCGTAGCAGGCATCGCACTTGACCACCCCGGCACTTGCCCACCTCGTTCTAGACGAATTAAAACTCCCCGGTGACACTCATTTGCACTTCTTGCGCCAGGCGTAACTCACCACCAGAGCCGAGATAAGCTGGGGGGACTACTTTGCTTTTCTTCATATTTTCCTTGAACTGTTTCAACCTATTGAGAAGTAGCTGCAATGGTCAGAACCTTTGAGGCTACGAAACACAAAGCGCCCAACACAATGAGCGCACGCTTGAAACCGAGTCTTTCTGACGCCTTGTAGAAAAGAGTTAATGGCACGCCTAGTGCGACAGTAAGTGCCCCGAAAGCAAATAGCCAAGCATAGAAAGCCACTATCCCCATTACGGCGGTATTTGCAAGGCGATGCAGCCACCCGAGTTCGCGCCACACATCGTCTAAATAGAAACCAAACAAAGACAGTAGATGTTTGAATGTTCCACCAGTGGCCAGGATTGCGATATAGAGGGCTACAGTACCTAGGAAGCCGTATGCCGGAGTGGCCAGCGCGCCTCCAAACGTAATTGGCCGAATTAGTGACCGGGTCGTTTCGCTCGAGTGGAAATTCTCTCCCAGCTTTTCAAGTCGGCTGCCGTAGAGATCTGTAGTAACGAGGAAGAAGCCAACTATGTCAAGGCCAATCGCAACATGTTCAGCATTTGTCATTATTTTCCTCGCAGCTGATCGAATATAGCTTCCACCTGTTCGCAAGCGACGGCATTAGCCCGTGCGCTATATTTTTCCATTCCTTTCAGGGTGTTCACGGCGTTTCTTCAAGCGTTAGCGCAAGCGGCGCCAGAATAGCTAGCGAGAGTAAAAGGCATCCGCCGAACAAAATAGCATCAACAGCAGCTCTCATGAGTCGCAAACCCCGTTCTTCTGGCGAAAGTATAAAAAATGCTTCCATCGCAAAAACGTATGCGCCGGTAACGCTTAAAGCGAGAGTTCCCGCTCTTGCACGTTTCGCCAAGTACAGAACACCGCCAAATAAAAAGCCCAAAATGGCAACTGCCTCAATGAAATCTGCCCTCCACAGTTATCGACAGTCGACTGAAACCATCAACGGCGAAGCATGAAATTTTGCAACACTTATGTTTGGAAACTTTCAGTTGGATCAATAGTCGTTCTTTTCTGTGCGTGGCAAATCTACTCGTTGGGCTTTGCGCGGCTTTTCCTTGACTTATTGCCCAGCACTCTCGACAGCAGCGCGACGGATGATCGCTGCCATCGTTTCGATGATTGCCCGGCGATCTTCTTCGCCTACGCGCTCCATGTGAAATGCTTCTTCCAAATAGGCGCCGTGGTCGTCGCTCAGCTCCTGGACAATTCCCCGTGCCGCGCGATGCGCCCAATCGGTAGCCGGCGGCGGATTGATCGTGGGGTCCTCGTGCCAGTTCGCTCGATGCCATTCCTGGCTAGCGTCAAATAGTGATTCGTCACCACGTCGCAATGCGCGAGCGGCCATCTCATCAGGTGTAATCGGCATGCTCTTTTCCTTGTCGTCCCGGCCGAGCATCGACCGGGATGCTCTCATTCAATACACCGGTATCGCCGTTTTCGAAATCTTCAACTTGCACGTATCAGCATCGGCGCGCGTGTTGGAGCAAACTGCCTTGAGCCGGTACGTCCCAGGTTGGTCGATCGTAAAACGATATTCGCTAGAGTAACGATCCCCGCCATCCCGTCCCACTTCTACATCGTCTTTGAATACGACGACGCTTGAGGTGTTTCCAGGCTGAGTGTTTTTGGTCGTGCAAACACCAATTACATCGACGCTTGAGCCATCCTTCACACGTATCGTTTGCTCGTCGTAATCCTTGCCCTTACTTCCTGGCGCGGCGAAAGATTCGGACACACAAAACACCGACAGCACAAATGAAACCGACAACACAAGTTTGCTACGCATCTGGGCCTCCGAATGAAAACTGCGGCGAAGTAATATACGTTAACTATTGCCCGCAGGTCGCAATAGTCACGACTGCTGTTCTTTTCCTAGACTTTGGCTCAGTCACGTCCAAGCCAGGTTATTACGAAATCTGTCTGCTCGCAAAAGACATCCAGCCCATGCAGCCGGATGTCTTTCATAAATTCGTCGGCGGCTTGCTTGCCGAACCAAACTTTGACTCGGTGACGGCTGCTATTTATGTCCAACTTTATCTTTGCGCGTACTAAATCCAAGGCGAGTCTTAACTCGGCAACGACTGCCGGATTACGGCTTGTACCGAGGTACGCACCGCTCTTGAACTTCGAGAATCGCTCAAGTACCTCATGGCCGGAGGCGCCAGTGTGGGACGTGATCGCCCGTGCTTTTTTCTGCAGATCTAACCCACGCTCCCCAGCGTAAGTCAACACTCCCTGAATAGCTGCTAATTCTGAGTCAGCAGTGACACGCAAATTATGAAAGCTAACTCCAGCACTACTGATATGCATGCTAGATTTACCTGCGACCGCGAAGCTTACCCCAGGCATAGATTTCCGCAAGATTTGACAGGTACTCCAGTTCTGGGCCCACGCTGTTAAGTGTTGTTTCAACAAATCTGAATTGACCCGAACGTTGCCGTCGTTACCACCAACCGGCGCCGCAGATGTCGGAACGAGCAACGCAAAACTAGTTTCCGAAGCGACCAGTTTCGTGCC
The DNA here is from genome assembly GCF_024753285.1 of Massilia pinisoli. Lineage (GTDB taxonomy): Bacteria > Pseudomonadota > Gammaproteobacteria > Burkholderiales > Burkholderiaceae_D > Telluria > Telluria pinisoli. Next base: position 100,968 of record NZ_JANUGW010000025.1, read on the forward strand.
CATCGCTAGTGGTTCACTTAACTCAAATTTGTTCACGGTAGGCGATCCTTTCCCTCGCGCCGGCGCCAGCCGGATTTTTGCGCCGCGCGGGCACCGGGTTTTCCGTGACCGCTTATTCGAAGCCGATCTCGTTTGCTTGGACCTCTACTGAATGTCGATCCCACTCGCCACCGCGGAGTTTTGTGCGCACTTTCACCTCCATCGTAGCGGGAGCTCGGACCGTGCCATCTTGCACGTAAATCGTCCCCTCTGCCATCAGATCTGTGGCCTTAGCCATCCCGCGTTTGATACCGCGGATGTACCATTCCAGCGCTTTCTCTTTGAGAGCATCTGGAATTAATTCAAGTGCAGCTTCGAAATCCTCGGAAGGATACTTGGAGTGAGACGGCTTTTGACCTACTGCGCTAGCAATGCCGTTGACGGCTTTACGATAAGTAGCAGATGAAGCTCCGCTTGGTGATTTGCTCATATTTTCCTCATTGACCAGCACAGCGCCGGCCCTCTCAATGCCGCGGCCGCGTCGAGCGCGGCGTAGGTACTGCTGGGCCTTTTCCGCTGGATTGATTACTCTGCTTCGATGCGGTACT
>NZ_JANUGW010000026.1 GCF_024753285.1 Massilia pinisoli
AAATCTCCGAGACGATTGAGCGATATCAATAGCGATAAATCCGACCTGTGCGCAACGCCTGATAGTCACGAAACATTGTTAATTCTAGGGTCTGAAAAATCCAATATCTTGTTCTGTTGAGTTCACAGTTTTCCAAAGAATCTAGGCTTTAGCGCTATCAGTCTGCAAAAGTGTTGTATAGACATCGAATTCAATTGTGAAATTTCTACACGTTTATTCCTTTCCGGATAATCTGGCATCCCCGCTTTCAGATGGGAAATCGAAGCCACACAATGGCGTTCGACAAAACTAGATCTCAGGCCTACGTGCCTGCGGAAATCCAACTTTTGTGTTTTTCTAAAAAGGAATAAACATGAAGTCTCAGCAATCGAAGTATCCGGCAGTGTTGAAATTGTGCGCCGTGGCCATCCTCGGTCTCGGCGCCGGCGTTGCAAGCGCGGGCACGAACGCGGATATGGCGGCCGCGCACGCCACGCAGCGCATGGCCGTCTCGGACCTGACTGACCGCATCATCGTCAAGTACAAGGACGAGAGCGCGCCCGTCGTCGTCAAGGGCGCCAAGGGGATGCAGGCCGCAGTCGCCCGCACTGCCGCGCCGCTGTCGGCCTCGCGCAAGGCCGTGGTCGATCGCGCCGGCCAGCAGTTCGGCATGCTGCTGAAGGAATCGCATGCGATCGCCACCGGCGCCCGCATCTTCAAGCTGGACCGCAAGGTGCCCGTGGCCGACGCCGCGAAACTGGCGGCCGAGCTGAAGTCGCGCGATGCTTCGGTCGAGTACGCCGAGCCGGACCGCATGATGCACCCGCTGTTCACGCCGAACGACTCCATGTACAACCAGCAGTGGGATTACTTCGAAGCGACGGGCGGCCTGAACCTGCCGGCCGCCTGGGACAAGTCGACGGGCTCCGGCATCCGCGTGGCCGTGATCGACACGGGTTACCGCCCGCACGCCGACCTGTCGGGCCAGATCCTGGCCGGCTATGACTTCATTTCCGACACGGCCGTCTCGAATGACGGCAACGGCCGCGACAGCGACGCCAGCGACCCGGGCGACTGGGTCGCGGCGGGCGAGTGCGGCACCGGCCAGCCGGCCGAGAACTCGAGCTGGCACGGCACGCACGTGGCCGGCACCATCGCCGCGCTGACGAACAACGGCACCGGCGTCGCCGGCGTCGCGTACGGCGCCAAGATCGTGCCCGTGCGCGTGCTCGGCAAGTGCGGCGGCTACACGTCCGATATCGCGGACGGCATCATCTGGGCATCGGGCGGCACCGTGTCCGGCGTGCCGAACATCGCGGCGCGCGCGCACGTGATCAACATGTCGCTGGGCGGCAGCGGCGCGTGCGACACCACGACGCAGAACGCCATCAACAGCGCCCGTTCGCGCGGCACCGTCGTTGTGGTCGCCGCCGGCAACGAGTCCCAGGATGCCAGCAACAGCAACCCGGCCAATTGCTCGGGCGTGATCGCGGTGGCGGCGACGAACCGCTCCGGCGGCCGCGCGTCGTACTCGAACTACGGCGCCATCGTCGACGTCGCGGCACCGGGCGGCGACTCGGGCGCGGCCATCCTGTCCACCTTGAACGCCGGCACCACGTCGCCGGGCGCCGACAGCTACGCCTCCTACATGGGCACGTCGATGGCGACGCCGCACGTGGCGGGCGTCGTCGCGCTGATGCTGGCCAAGAACCCGAGCCTGACGCCGGACGACGTCGAATCGCGCCTGAAGTCGAGCACGCGGCCGTTCCCGGCCAGCTGCTCGGGCTGCGGCACCGGCATCGTCGACGCGTCGGCCGCGGTGGACGCCGCCGCCGGCACGAGCGGCGGCACCACGATGTCGGAAACGGAGTCGAACAACACGATGGGCACGGCCAACAGCGTGACGACGTCGGGCACGACGGTCAACGGCACGATGAGCAGCTCATCGGATACGGATTACTTCGTCGTCCAACTGCCGGCAGGCAAGACTCTGACGGCCACGATGACGCCGAATTCGACGTCCGACTACGACGTGTACATCTACAACAGCGCGGGCACGTTGTTGTCGTACAGCGAGAACGGCACGGGCAGCGCGGATACGGCGACGTCGTCGAACACCGGATCGGCCATGGCGGCCCGCTATGTGCGTGTCGTCTACTACGCGGGCGGCACGGGCTCGACGAGCGGCAAGTACACGCTGAAGCTGACCTGGTAATCCAACCGTTTCATATCGGATAATTCTCGTTAAAATTCAAATACTTAACTGAAATTTTCCTGTCGTAAAAACCCCGAAAACGGCCCCATGCGGGCCGTTTTTCGTTATGCTGCCCAGTTCAGTTAACGGAAAGGATGCAGCATGACGCAGCGCCACAAGCTCTCTCCCCTGTTGAAAATCTGTGCAGCGGCCCTGATCGCCGCCGGCCCGCTGGTTGCCAGCGCCGCCGGCCAGGACGTCGCCACACAGACGGACCGCCTGATCGTCAAGTACAAGGACAACGGCGACACGTCGCGGACCGGTGTCGCGGCCCGCGCCATCGACCGCACCCGCCAGGCCCTCGCCGACCGCGCCGGCCAGACGTACGGCGCCACCCTGCGCGCGCTGCGCGCGACGGCGAACGGCGCCAACGTGTTCCAGCTGAACCGCACCATGTCGCTCGACGAGGCACGCCAGCTCGCGGCCGAACTGAAGTCGCGCGACACCAACGTCGAGTACGCCGAGCCGGACCGCATCATGGTCCCGCTGGCCACGCCGACCGACCCCAGCTACACGCAGCAGTGGGACCTGTTCGAAGCGACCGGCGGCATCAACGCGCCCGCCGCCTGGGACAAGTCGACCGGTGCCGGCGTCAACGTCGCCGTGATCGACACGGGCTACCGTCCGCATGCCGACCTGTCCGGCCAGATCGTGCAGGGCTTCGATTTCATGTCCATGGCCACCATGGCGAACGACGGCAGCGGCCGCGACACGGACGCCAGCGATCCGGGTGACTGGACCCCGGCCGGCAGCTGCGGCACGGGCATCCCGGCCGCAGACCAGAACTCGAGCTGGCACGGCACCCACGTGTCCGGCACGATCGCCGCGAAGGCGAACAACGGCCTCGGCATCACGGGCATCGCCTACAACGCGAAGATCGTCCCGGCCCGCGTGCTTGGCCGCTGCGGCGGCTACACGTCGGACATCGCCGACGCCATGGTCTGGGCCTCGGGCGGCACCGTCACCGGCGTGCCGGCCAACGCCAACAAGGCGCGCGTGCTGAACCTGTCGCTGGGCGGCACCGGCGCCTGCGACGCCACGACGCAGAACGCGATCAACAGCGCCCGTTCGCGCGGCGCCGTCGTCATCGTCGCGGCCGGCAATGCGAACACGAACGCGATCAACACGAACCCGGCCAACTGCGCGGGCGTGATCACCGTCGCCGCGACGAACCGCTCGGGCGGCAAGGCGTCGTATTCGAACTACGGTACCAACGTCACCATCGCGGCACCGGGCGGCGACAGCGGCGCGGGCATCCTGTCCACGTTGAACTCGGGCACGACGACCCCCGTCGCGGACAATTACGCCTGGTATATGGGCACGTCGATGGCGACCCCGCACGTGGCCGGCGTCGTCGCGCTGATGCTGTCGGCGAACCCGAACCTGACGCCGGACGACGTCGCGGCCAAGCTGAAGTCGACGGCACGTCCGTTCCCGGCCGCGTGCTCGGGTTGCGGTGCGGGCATCGTCAACGCGGCCGCCGCCGTGAACGCGGCGCTGGCATCGTCGACCACCACCACCACGACGACGCCGACCGAGACCTGGACCTTCTGCGCCTCGCAAAACGGTACCTGCACGTTCAGCGGCACGCGTGACGTGCGCTACGGCACGTCGACGGTCTATGTGACGAAAACGTTCACCGGTTCCGTCGCCTGCACGAGTGCCGTGTTCGGCGACCCGGCACCGGGCCACGCCAAGTCGTGCCGTTATTCCAGCATCACGAAGTAATACCTGCCTCACCCGCCGCCGCGTCCTGCGGCGGCGTTCCCTCTTGCACGATTCCTCATTCCCAGCGATACTGTATGCAATTACAGTAGTCGCTCGGCGCGGGCGACCGTCACCGTGAACGACCCCGTCCGCAAGATCATCCACTGCGATTGCGATTGTTTCTATGCATCCGTCGAGATGCGCGACGACCCGTCCCTGCGCGGCCGGCCGCTGGCCGTCGGCGGGCGGGCCGAGCAGCGCGGCGTGGTAGCCACCTGCAACTACGAGGCGCGCCGCTACGGCATCCATTCCGCGATGGCGACGGCGCAGGCGGTCAAGTTGTGCCCCGACCTGATCCTCATTCCGCCGAATATGGAAAAGTACCGGGTCGCGTCGCGCCAGATCATGGACATCTACCGCGACTACACGGAGCTCGTGGAACCGCTGTCGCTGGACGAAGCCTATCTCGACGTGACAAACTCGCCGCACTGCAAGGGCAGCGCCACGTTGATCGCGCAGGAAATCCGGCGCCGCATCTTCGAGACCGTCGGCATCACGGCGTCGGCCGGCGTGGCGCCGAACAAGTTCGTCGCGAAAATCGCCAGCGACTGGAACAAGCCGGACGGGTTGTTCCTCGTGCGGCCCGATGAAATCGACGCGTTCGTCGCTGCCCTGCCTGTGAAGAAATTGTTCGGCGTGGGGAAGGTGACGGCCGCGAAACTGCATCGCCTCGGCGCGCAGACGTGCGGCGACTTGCGCGACTGGAATATGGACAAGTTGCAGCAGCATTTCGGCTCGTTCGGCGCGCGCCTGTACGATTTGTGCCGCGGCATCGACTACCGCGACGTGAACCCGGTGCGCGAGCGCAAGTCGATCAGCACGGAAGAGACGTACACGCCGGACGTGCCGGACCTGGCCGGCTGCCTCGCGCTGCTGCCCGACCTGTACGAGCATCTGCTGGGCCGGATCAAGCGCAACAATGCCGAAAAATTCATCAACAAATTGTTCGTAAAAATCAAGTTCGCCGATTTCCAGCGCACGACCGTCGAGTGCGTCGGCTACGCGCCGAACATGGAGACGTACCGCCACCTGATGGAGACGGGCTGGCTGCGCGCGAGCCGCCCCGTGCGGCTGCTGGGCGTCGGCGTGCGCCTCAGCGATACGGAATCCGTCGAGCAACTAAGCTTGTTTGACGAACGCGCAACACATTGAAAAACCGATCCGGACGACATGATTTTGCGCGTGATCAACGTGTAGAATGTCGTTCCTTTGCAATAAAGAGATAACCGAAAGCAACGTTATGTGGTTCAAGAATCTTCATATCTACCGCCTGCCCGCACCGTGGAATTTCTCCCCTGAACAGATGGAAGAGGCCCTGCAATCGCAGGCGTTCACGCCCGCCAGCAGCAACGAATTGCTGCGCCAGGGCTGGGATTCGCCACGTGGCAATGGCAAGCTCGTCCACGTCGTCAACAAGCAGATGCTGATGATGCTCGGCACCGAAAAGAAGTTGCTGCCGAGCTCGGTCATCAACCAGGTCGCCAAGGCCAAGGCCGCCGAGCTGGAAGAGCAGCAGGGCTTCCCGCCGGGTAAGAAGGCGATGAAGGAACTCAAGGAACGCGTGGCCGACGAGCTGCTGCCGCGCGCGTTCTCCATCCGCGGCAATGTGTGGACGTGGATCGACCCCGTCAACGGCTGGCTCGTCGTCGACGCCGCCAGCCCGAGCAAGGCCGACGACGTCATCAAGCTGCTGCTGAAGGCCGTCGACAAGCTGCCGCTGGAATCGCTGCGCGTGCAGCGTTCGCCGGTCGCCGTCATGACGGGCTGGCTGGAATCGGACGAAGCGCCGTACAACTTCACGATCGACCAGGACACGGAACTGCGCGCCACGGGCGAAAGCAAGGCCGCCGTGCGCTACGTGAAGCACTCGCTGGACCCGGAAGACATCCGCCGCCACATCGCCAACGGCAAGCAGTGCACGCGCCTGGCGATGACGTGGAACAGCCGTATTTCGCTGGTGCTGACCGAGCAGCTGGCCGTCAAGGGCATCAAGCCGCTGGACGTCATCAAGGAAAACGAGACCATCACCTACAGCGACGACGAGCGTTTCGATAACGACGTCATGCTGATGACGGGCGAGCTGGCCAAGATGCTGACCGACCTGGTGGAAGCCTTGGGCGGCGAGGCAAAAGCGTAGGGTGGACGGCTGCACCGCGGTGGGCGCATGACGGCGGCGTGAATGCCGTCCACGCGTTCAACCAGCGAGTGAATGGACGATATAGTCATTCATAAGCCGGTTGAACGCGTGGACGGGAGACCCGTCCACCCTACACCGGGCCGTTTTGTTTCTCACTTCACCGACGCCACTTCCTCGGTGGTCGCCGGCTCCTTCTTGCCCCCACCCATTTCCGGCTGCCCGCCCGTGTACGTGGGCCCCTGGCGGTTTTCGCCCGGCGCCGGCTTGCCCGGCAGCGGTTGCAGGGCCTTCGCCTTTTCCAGGTCGATGCCGGCGATCTCGGCCACGCGGCGGCCGTAGTCCTCGTCGCAATGCCACAGGTGCCACACCATGCGCAGCTGGATCAATTCCGGGCACTTCTTGAGGTCGCCGCCGACGTTGTTGACGAGGTCGTCGCGTTCCCAATCGGCGAACGTGCGGTAGCGGTCGCCGGCTTGGCGATAGTCGTCGGCCGTGCGGCTCGTCTGGTAGCGCCCCAGATGGCCTTCGACGTGCTGGTGGTAATCCTTGTCGGGCTGCGGCGCTTCGTTCAGGCCGCCCAGCACGCTCGGTTCATAGTTGATGTGTTTGTCTTCGCCGCCACCGTCGACGTAGAACGTCATCTGCCCGTCGCGCTGGTTCGTGCGCGCGACCGCTTTTTCCTGCGGCGCATTGATCGGCAGTTGCAGGTAGTTCGGGCCGACGCGGTAGCGCTGCGTGTCGGAGTACGACAGCGTGCGGCCTTGCAGCATCTTGTCGTCCGAGAAATCGACGCCATCGACGAGCACGCCTGTGCCGAACGCGGACTGCTCGGTTTCGGCAAACACATTGTCCGGATTCTTGTTGAGCACCATGCGCCCGACGGGCAGCAGCGGGAAGCGGTCTTCCGGCCAGCGCTTCGTGTCGTCCAGCGGATCGAACTCGAGTTCCGGATGCTCGCCGTCGTGCATGACCTGCACGCAGAATTCCCACTCCGGAAACTCGCCGCGCTCGATGGCGTCGTACAGGTCGCGCGTGGCGTGGCTCGTGTCGTGCGCCTGGATCTCGGCGGCTTGCTGGCTCGTCAGGTTGCGCACGCCCTGTTTCGGCTGCCAGTGGAATTTGACGAGGTGGGCGATGCCCTGGTCGTTCACCAGCTTGTACGTGTTGACGCCGGAACCTTCCATTTCGCGGTAATTGGCGGGAATGCCCCACGGGCTCTTGACCCACGTAACCATGTGCAGCGCTTCCGGATGGCTGCAGATGAAATCGTAGAAGCGCCACGGTTCCTGCTGGTTTGTGACGGGGTCGGGTTTGAACGCGTGGATCATGTCCGGGAACTTGATCGCGTCGCGGATGAAGAAGACCTTCAGGTTATTGCCCACGAGGTCCCAGTTGCCGTCGACGGTTTTCAGCTTGACGGCGAAGCCGCGCGGATCGCGCGCCGTCTCCGGCGATTCCTTGCCGCCGATGACGGTCGAGAAGCGCACGAACACGGGCGTCTGCACACCGGTTTCGTTGAGCACGCGGGCCCGCGTGTACTTGCTCGCGGGCTCGTCACCGATCTTGCCGTAGGCTTCGAAATAGCCGTGCGCGCCCGTGCCGCGCGCATGCACCACGCGCTCGGGGATGCGCTCGCGGTCGAAGTGGGTGATCTTTTCGATGAACTGGTAGTTCTCGAGGGTGGCCGGGCCGCGTTCGCCGACGGAACGCATGGCCTGGTTGTCGCGGACGGGGTGGCCCTGGCGCGTGGTCAGGGTGGGGCGCTGCTCGCTCATCGCTGGATCCTCCTGGCTCGTGGGAGGTTCATTATAGGAAGCGACGCCGATGCGCAGCGCCCGACAGGCGTCTTACAGCGCCTGGAACACGCCCGCCGCGCGGTTCTTCGTGACGTTATCCCACGTGAACACCTTGCCGTTCATCGCGACGTACACGCCGGGCGGCAAGGTCTGTGCCGCGGCGCATGCGAAGCCGAAGTTGAACAGCGCATCGGAGTTCGCGATTTCGTAGGGGATCATGGCGCCCGTGAACACGATCGTCTTGTCCGACAGCGCGGCGCCCAATACCTCGGCCGTTTCGCGCATCGTGTCGGTGCCGTGCACGATCACGATCTGTTTTTCGCTCGCAGCCTGGCAAGCGGCCAGCACGTTCTTGCGGTCGGCGTCCTGCATGTCCAGCGAGTCAAGCATGGAGACGACCTGCAGCTCGACGGGAATCGTCATGCGCGAGCGTGCGATGACTTCCGGCAAGTGGCTGTCGGCAAAGCCCAAAACGCCGTTGAGTTCGTTGTAGTGTTTGTCGAAGGTGCCGCCCGTGGCGAGGATCCGCAAAGTCATGATGATTTGAAAACTCTGTAAAAAAAGGTGGGTAATGATAGCCGCAAACGGTAGTGTATCCGTATGTGTCTGCGCTAGAATCGTTTGGATCGGATGAGTATCCTTTCTCCTTTTTGGGCCGAGCCCGCCATCCCATGAAACCCGTCGCACCCGGCACCGTCATCTTCCACCGCCATCGCGGCTATGGCGTCATCACGCACGTCAACCTGCTGACGGGCTGGATTTCCGCGCGCTTCGGCAGCGAGACGCGCACGCTCGACCTGAACCTGTCGACCGACGAAGTGCAGCATGCCGACGGCGAGCCGATCCTGTTCCGCCGCTCTCCGCCCGACCGCATGCCGCATGCGCGCCTGATGGCGATGGTGCGCGAGCTGCACAAGGCCGGCTACGAAAAGCTGTACCTGTATTCCTGGCCCAAGCCGTCCGGCTTGCACTGGCGCTGGCATCTGTTCACTGGCCAGCGCGACTGGATGCAGCGGCCATGGCGCGAAGGCTGGTACGGTTCCGGCGCCGACTACAACAACAATCCCGTGATGGGCTGGGGCGATGCGCCCGGCGCCAGCACGGACGAGCTCGTCCACGCGCTGGCGATGTTCGACCCGGAAGGCCTCGCGCGCGCGCTCGGGCGCGACGAGGACCACACGACGTGGTTCGCGAACGTGTGCGATGCGTTGCTGCCGGGCTTTATGTATTCCTTCGATATGGCACCGATGCAAAAGAACGCGGACGGCAGCCTGATCGAGATGCCGCCCGTGCCCGTCGTGCCCGTGCGCGCGGGCTTGCCGGCATATTCCGGGCCCGCGATCGAGTGGCCGCCCGGTTGGGCCGGCTTGTGGACGCGGCGGCATGAGATGCCGGTGCGCAAGCCCAACTTCACGGGCGAGCCCGAATTACGTTGATGTGTTGATGCCGCGTGGACGTTCGTGTGCGTCACCGGCCCAGCGTTCAACTCACGGGCGAGCCGAAGTTGCGGTAGCCAACGTGCCGATGAACCGTAGGGTGGTCGGGTCCCCCGACCACGCGTTCAACGACCGTAGCGTTACCGTCCCAACGCCTCCGGGTTCAAGATATTGGTCGGCGTCCCGTTCGCAAACTGCACGACATTCTCGAACGCCGCCCGGAAATACAGCTCATAACTGTCCTGCTCGACATACCCCAGGTGCGGCGTCGCCAGCACCGTCGGAATCTTCAAGATAGCCGCATCGGCAGCAAGCGGCTCGCTCGTGAACACATCCAGCGCCGCATAACCCGGCCGCCCCTTGCGCAGCGCTGCCTCCAGCGCGCCTTCCTCGACCAGTTCCGCCCGGCTCGTGTTCACGAACAAGGCGTCGCGTTTCATCCGGGCCAGGTCCTCGGCCGTGACGATGCCGCGCGTCGCATCGTTCAACCGCAGGTGCAGGCTGATCACGTCCGCCTGCTCGAAGAACGCCTCGCGCGTGGGCGCGGCGGATAAGCCGTCGGCCGTGGCGGCGGCGCGGCTCTTGTCGCTGCCCCACACCATCACCTGCATGCCGAACGCCTGCGCATAACCGGCGATCATCTGCCCGATCTTGCCGTAGCCCCAGATGCCCAGGGTACGGCCCTTCAGCACGCGGCCCAAGCCGTTGAGCTCGGGATTGATCGAGGCCGTCTGCCACAACCCATCCTTCAGGTTATTGGCATAAGGCACGATCTTGCGGCTGGCCGCCATGATCAGTGCCCACGTCAGCTCGGCCGGCGCGACGGGGGAGCCGATGCCTTCCGCGATCGCGACGCCGTGCTCCGTCGCGGCCGCCACGTCGATGTGGCCGGCCACCTTGCCCGTCTGCGACAGCAACTTGAGGTTGGGCAGCTTGGCCAGCAGCGCGCGCGGGAACGCGGTGCGTTCGCGGATCAGCACGAGGGCGTCGAACGGCGCGAGGCGGATCGCCAGCTGGCCCAGGCCGCGGGTCGAGTTATTGAATACCTTGACCTCGTGCCCATCCAGCAAACGGAAGCAGTCGAGGCCGCGGACGGCATCCTGATAGTCGTCAAGAATCGCAATTTTCATGGAGTTGGCAGATTTTGTCAGCAAGAAAGTAATGAAATAACAGGATATGAATGGGAGAAAATAACCTACTACATTACTCAACCAAAATTCCTACATTTTTGTTATTGAAGCATTTAAAACGCGTTTGTGCAGGTGTAGAATCGACCAGAAATAAGAGCCCAGGATGTCAGATTGACATTACTTGCGGCCAGTAGCACACGTTCCAACCAGCCCCCGGCAGCGCGCATACGCGATCACCGGGCTGGCGACATGACCGCCGTAGTGCCGAGCCGTGAACCGCACGGAGTTTCCGGTGCGGGCCCACGAGGCCTTCCTTCACGACGATCCTGCCGGGACAAGATAAACGGGATTCCGACCGCCGCGCGCATTGCAGGCCGCCGCCTCTGCCGCAGAACAGGCCGTTGGAATCGCCAGGAATTCTTAATTGGCATTGGAGGTATGTATGAACCAGCCCGTGATGGGCGGCGTCGCCGCACTGAACGTCCCAGCTTACATCAAGCACAACAAACTCATCAATTGGGTGGCCGAGATCGCGGCCCTCACGAAGCCCGACGCCATCTACTGGTGCGACGGCTCCGAAGAAGAGTACGACCGCCTGTGCGCACAGATGGTCGAGGCCGGCACGATGAAGCGCCTGAACCCGGCCAAGCGCCCGAATTCCTACCTCGCCTGCTCCGACCCGAGCGACGTGGCCCGCGTCGAAGACCGCACGTTCATCTGCTCGGCCACGAAGGAGCAGGCGGGTCCGACCAATAACTGGACCGACCCGAACGAAATGCGCCAGACGCTGAACGGCCTGTTCGACGGCTGCATGGCCGGCCGCACGATGTACGTCGTGCCGTTCTCGATGGGCCCGCTGGGTTCGCCGATCGCGCATATCGGCGTGGAACTGTCCGATTCGCCGTATGTCGCAGTCAACATGCGCATCATGACCCGCATGGGCAAGGCCGTGTACGACGTGCTCGGTACCGATGGCGATTTCGTGCCGTGCGTGCACACGGTCGGCATGCCGCTGCAGCCGGGCCAGCAGGACGTGCGCTGGCCGTGCAACGCCACCAAGTACATCGTCCACTATCCGGAAACGCGCGAGATCTGGTCGTTCGGTTCGGGCTACGGCGGCAACGCGCTGCTGGGCAAGAAATGCTTCGCGTTGCGCATCGCCTCCAATATGGGGTACCAGGACGCGCAGCAGGGCGGTCCGGGCTGGCTGGCCGAGCACATGCTGATCCTCGGCGTGGAATCGCCGCAGGGCGACAAGAAATACGTCGCGGCCGCGTTCCCGTCGGCCTGCGGCAAGACGAACTTCGCGATGCTGATCCCGCCCGCCGGCTTCGAAGGCTGGAAGGTGACGACCATCGGCGACGACATCGCCTGGATCAAGCCGGGCACGGACGGCAAGCTGTACGCCATCAACCCGGAAGCGGGCTATTTCGGCGTCGCCCCGGGCACGAACGACAAGACGAATCCGAACTGCATGGCGTCGCTGCGCGAAAACGTCATCTTCACGAACGTGGCGCTGACGGACGACGGCGACGTGTGGTGGGAAGGCATGACGAAAGAAGCGCCGGCACACCTGATCGACTGGCAAGGCAAGGACTGGACCCCGGCATCCGGCACGAAGGCCGCGCACCCGAACGCGCGCTTCACCGTGGCCGCCACGCAGAATCCCGTCATCGACCCGGCCTGGAACGATCCGGCCGGCGTGCCGATCTCGGCCTTCATCTTCGGCGGCCGCCGCTCGACGACGGTCCCGCTGGTGACGGAAGCCCGCAACTGGACGGAAGGCGTCTACATGGCCGCCACGATGGGCTCGGAAACGACGGCCGCCGCAGCCGGCCAGATGGGCATCGTGCGCCGCGACCCGTACGCCATGCTGCCGTTCATCGGCTACAACATGAGCGATTACTTCCAGCACTGGCTCGATCTGGGCCGCAAAGTGGCGGACAAGAACCCGCAAGCGCTGCCGAAGATCTTCTGCGTCAACTGGTTCCGCACCGATGACAACGGCAAGTTCGTGTGGCCGGGCTACGGTGACAACATGCGCGTGCTGAAGTGGATCCTCGACCGCACGCAGGGCCAGGCCGGCGGCGTCGAGAACATGTTCGGCACCACGCCGACGTACGGCGACCTGAACTGGACCGGCATCGAGTTCACGACCGAGCAATTCGACCGGATCACGTCGATCGACAAGGACGCGTGGCGCGAGGAACTGAAGCTGCACAGCGAGCTGTTCGACAAGCTGGCCTACCGCCTGCCGCAGGAACTGGTGGCCACCAAGGCACAGCTGGAGAAACGCCTGGCCGAGTAAGCACGGCTGGAGAAGGACAAGCGAGGAGACGACGGCGGTCCCAAGAGGCCGCCGCGAGACGAGAGAAGGGACAGGCTGCGCCTGTCCCTTTTTTCATGGCGCATCGCCACGGACGGCGACAAGTCGACGGTCCTCTCTACCAATCCGGGCGTTTCCGTGCACATCGACAGTTGATGATTTCTCGCATGGAGTTGCGCGAAATCATTTGGTTTTTTGATTTTACTAAACGAAGGTAATCATTTATCCTGTCGTCAACTCGCACTGTTAGCGCAAACATTTTGATATGCGAGTCCCGACGTCATAAGGACAACAAGCATGAGACACCGCCGCACTGTGCTGCGCGCCGCCCTGGCGCTGGCATTCGCTTCCCCATTCGCCCTGCCCGCGACCGCATCGGCCGCGGGCACCACGCGCCAGATCGTCGTCGACGCGAACGCGCCGACCGTCGCACGCGACCATTTCGCCGACCTGTCGGTGGGCTCCGACTACCCGGGCACCTTGATCCGCGACGACAGCCTGGCCCAGCTGAAGATCGCGAAAGACGAGCTGGGCTTCCGCTATATCCGCTTCCACGCGATCTTCCACGACATCCTCGGCACCTATAAAGTCGTCAACGGCAAGCCCGTGTACGACTGGACGAAGATCGACTACCTGTACGACAAGCTGCTGGGCATGGGCATCAAGCCGTTCGTCGAGCTGGGCTTCACGCCGGAGGCGATGAAGTCGTCGGACGCCAGCATCTTCTACTGGAAGGGCAACACGTCGCATCCGAAACCGGACCAGTGGGCCGGCCTCGTCGACGCGTTCGTGCGTCACGTGCAGCAGCGCTACGGCAAGGAAGAAGTGCGCAGCTGGTTCTTCGAAGTGTGGAACGAGCCGAACCTGGACGGCTTCTGGGAAAAGGCTGACCAGAAAGCGTATTTCGAGTTGTTCGACCTGACGTCGAAGACCCTGAAGGCGATCGACCCGGACCTGCGCGTGGGCGGTCCGTCGACGGCGGGCGCGGCGTGGGTGCCGGAATTCCTCGCACACACGAAGCAGAGCGGCGCGGCGGTCGACTTCATCACGACGCACACGTACGGCGTGGACGGCGGCTTCCTGGACGAGAACGGCCAGGGCGACCAGAAGCTGTCACCGAAGCCGGACGGCATCGTCGGCGACGTGGTCAAGGTCCGCAAGGAGATCGAGGCGTCGTACCTGCCCAAGCTGCCGCTGTATTTCACGGAGTGGAGCACGAGCTACAACCCGCGCGACCTCGTACACGATTCGTACATCAGCGCCGCGTACATCCTGTCGAAGCTGAAGGCGACGGAAGGCGTCGCGCAAGGCATGAGCTACTGGACGTACACGGACCTGTTCGAGGAACCGGGTCCGCCGACGGCGCCGTTCGAAGGCGGCTTCGGCCTGATGAACCCGCAGGGCATCCGCAAGGCCGCGTGGTTCGCGTACAAGTACATGCACGAACTGGGCGACCAGCAGGTGCAGACGGCCGACAAGCAAAGCTGGGTGACGAAAGACGCGAACGGCGTGCAGGTGCTCGCCTGGGACTTCCAGACGCCGGACATGGGCAAGAAGACGAACCGTCCGTTCTTCGGCGCCGTCCAGCCGACGAAGAAAGCGACGCCGCTGAAGATCCAGCTGAAGGGCATGAAGCCGGGCACGTACGCGGTGCAGATCTACCGCACGGGCTTCAAGGCCAACGACGCATACACGGCCTACATCGAGATGGGCAAGCCGAAGACGCTCACGGGCGACCAGCTCGCGCAGCTGCAGGCGCTGGCCGCCGACAAGCCGGAAACGAAGTCCGTGAAGGTCGGCGCGAACGGCGCGGCGAGCGTGCAGGTGCCGATGCGTGCCAACGACGTCGTGCTGGTCAAGATCGCGCAATGACCTGACCTGACTGACCTGACGCGGTGGGGCGCCGTCAACTCCACTGCGTCAGGCAAGGCGGCACCAGCAGCGCGAGGGCCAGCGCGAGATAGATCAGCTGCAGCGGGATCATCCACCTGGCCCACGTGATCCACGGCACGCGCGCGAGCGCGAGCACGCCCACCGTGATGCCGGACGTGGGGATCATCGGCGTGGACAGCTCGCCGAGCTGGAACGCGAGGATCGCCGTCTGGCGCGTCACGCCCACGAGGTCCGCGAGCGGTGCCATGATCGGCATCGTCAGCGCGGCCTGGCCCGTGCCCGAGTGGATGAAGAAGTTGATCACCGACTGGATCAGATACATCTTCTGCGCGGAGAACACGGGGTGGCTCGACTGCACGAACGGCATCAGGCCGTGCAGCATCGTGTCGATGATGTGGGCGTCGCGTGCGAGGATCATCGTGCCGCGCGCGACCGCGATCACGAGCGCCGTCGGCGCGAGGTCTTTCGCGCCCTGCATGAAAGCGCCCACCCAGTCGTCGGGCGCGAGCCGGCCGGCGATGCCCACGACGATCGCCATCGACAGGAACAGCGCCGCGATCTCTTCGATGTACCACTCGAATTTCACGACGCCGATCACCATCGAGCCGAGCGCCAGCGCGAAGATCGCCAGCACCGCCATGTGCCGTCCCGTCATGCGGTCGCCGTGCATGACGGGCGGGTGTTCCTTGCGCCGCGCCTGGTCCAGCACATAGGTCGGGCTCAGCGCCGGATTGTGCTTGACGCGCGCCGCGTACCACATGAGGAACAGGATCGTGACGACGGTCGCCGTCGCCCACACGATCAGCCGGTAGCCCATCCCAGAAAACACGTCCACGCCCGCGATGCCCTGCGCGATGCCGACGTTGAACGGATTCAGGAACGCGGCGCCGAAGCCCACCTGCGAACCGAGGAACGGGATCGACACGCCCACGATGGTGTCGTAGCCCAGTGCCAGCGCGAGCGGCACGAAGATCAGGATGAACGGGATCACCTCCTCGTTCATGCCGAACGTGGCGCCGCCCAGCGAGAACAGGGTGACGAACAAGGGGATCAGGGCGGCGCGCACGACGCTCGAGGTCTCGTGCGCGCGGGCGATGGAGCGGATCGCCGTGTCGATCGCCTCCGTCCTTTGCACGACGGCGAACGCGCCGCCGACGACGAGCACGAAGCCGATGGTCTGCGCCGCCTCCACGAAGCCCTTGATGGGCGCCTTCATCAGCGCCACGAGGCCTTGCGGGCTGCTTGCGATGTAGTGGAACGAGGCCGGGTCGACGAGCTGCTTGCCGTTCACGAGATGGGTGTCGTACTTCCCGCCGGGGACGAGCCACGTGGCGAGCGCGATCAGCGCGAGGATCGCGAACAGCAGCACGAAGGTGTTGGGCATACGCAGGCGCATGGGCATCGACCTCATTGACTCAGCAGGGAACCGGAACGGAAGGGTGTCGTGCCCGCGATTTTACAGATGTGCATCCCGCGCTGCAGGTACCGGTGCGCGGTGCTGGCGAACAGCAGGCCGTCGCGGCTCGCGCGCACGGTGGCGGTTTCTCCCGTCACCGGGTTGACGACGTCGGCGACCCCGTCGCCCGCCTGCACCGCATCGCCCAGCGCCTTCAGGAACACGAGCACGCCGGACTGCGGCGCATGCAGCGGTTCGACGCCTTCCAGCGGCGACGCCGCGCACAGCGGCGCAGGCACCGCGGTTTGCGGGACGTCGACGATGCCTTCGCGCGCGAGCCATTGCAGCAGCGCGTGCGCGTCCTGTTCGGCGTAGTCGTAGCGCACGTCCATTTCGCCGCGCAGTTCCACCGTGACGGCGACGCACGCGGGCGGGATCGGTGTCGCCGCATCCGCGTGTTCGGCCAGGTCCCACCACAGCCGGCTGCATGCCTCGTCGAACGGCTCGCCGCCGGAGCCGGCAGAGAGCAGATACGCGTGCGCGCCGAGCAGCGCCGCCAGCGGTGCCACGCGTTCCGCCAGCGCGGGGCCCGTGTACACGTGCAGCAGCGCTTCGTTATCGGAATGCAGATCGAGCACGATGTCGGCGTCGATCGCGAGCGCCAGCAGCGTCTTTTTGAGCGTGTCCGTGTGGCCGGACGGTTCCCATTTTTCGACGGCCGCGCGCGCCGCCGCACGGATCGCCGCGACGTTCGTGTCCGCGTCCGGCCCGAGCCTGCCCGCCAGCGCGTCCTTCAATTCGTCGGCGACGTGGCGGAAGCCCCGGTTGAAATTGATGCCGGTCCCCAGGTCGAAGCGGCCCAGCGGCGTGCCGTGCACAACCTGCGACAGCCCGATGGGATTCGCGGCCGGCACGAGGATCACTTCGCCGTGGATGCGGCCCTTGGCATCGAGCCGTTCGAGTTCGCTCCGCAGCACGTGCGCCACGAGCATCGCAGGCACTTCGTCCGCGTGCAGCGAGGCCTGGATGTAGACCTTCTTGCCGCTGCCGGCGGTGCCGTAATGGTGAGCCGTGAGCTGGTAGTTGGCGCTGCCGGTGTCGGTGGCGATCGGATGGGTCGTCGTATGCATATGCCGTGTCTCCAGGCGTCTGGCTGCCGCCGATTATGTATGAATTTTTACACAACGTAAATCGATGAAAGAAAATTTTCAAAATCTTGTTGAGTTGTGCCGCCGACCTGTTTTACATTTAAAAATATTAATCTAATGACATGCATACGCGATGCCTCTTCGTCCTCCGCCCAGCACTTCGCCCGACGTCGGTTTCGCCGAGTCGTCGCTCGGCCAATCGTTGCTGCGCGTGCTGGCCGAGGGCTCGGCGTCGAACCGCGCGATCGCCGACCACCTGCTGCGCAACCAGGTGCGCGTGACGGCGCTGGGCATCGAGGAACTGGCGGAAGCCTGCGCCGTGTCGACGGCGACCATCAGCCGTTTCGCGCGCGATCTCGGTTTTAAAAACTACGCGGCGATGCGCGGCGCGGTGGCGGAGACGCTGCAATCGCTGCTGCAGCCCGTCGAAAAGCTGCGCAGCACGATCGCGCGCCGCACCGCGAAGGCGTCGCCCGCATTGGAAAGCCTCGGGTATGCGGAAGCCGCGCTGACGGCCACGCGCGGCGCCCTGGCCGGCACGCAGATCGACCGCGTGGGCACGGTGCTCACGAAGGCGCGTACCGTGTACGTGCTTGGGTTCGGCCTGTCGTCGTTCCTTGCGGGCGCCCTCGCGATGCATTTGCAGCCGTTCTGCCGCCACGTCGTCGAGGTCGCGGCGAGCGGCGGCACCGAGGTCGCGGCGGGGCACCTCGCGACCGTCGGCGCGAAGGATGTGCTGGTCGTGATCTCGCTGCCGCGCTACACGCTCGACGTCGTCCCGCTCACGCGGTTCGCGCGCGATGCCGGCGCCGTCATCGTCTCGATCACCGATTCGCCCGCGTCGCCGCTCGCCGAACTGGGGCACCACGTGCTCTACGCGCACAGCGCGCACCCCGTGCTGCCCAGCAGTTCGAGCGCGGCGCTGGCCGTCATCGAAGCGCTCGCGGTGTCGCTGATGACGTCCAACAAGGCCAACGTCGCCAAGGCGGCGCGCCACACCGAGGCCATCGCCGCCTACCTGTACGGCGAACACCAAGTCCGCAGCACGCAGAAAAAAGAGGGTGCACGCAAGCGCTCCGTCGCGAAGACATCCTGAGTCACCCACCAAGATACCCAAGGGAGAGCACTGCATGACGAAGCACATATCGAATACGTTGCGGCCCGCCGTCCTGGCATCCAGCGTCGCGGCGGCGCTGACCTTGATGGCGCAGCACGCGCACGCGCAGGCGCAAGCCGACGAGCCCAAGATGCACCGCGTGGAGATCACCGGCTCGTCGATCAAGCGCATCGACACGGAGACGGCGCTCCCGGTGCAGCTGATCTCGCGCGAGGACATCGAAAAGATGGGCGCGACGACGGCGGCGGAGCTCGTGAAGAACATCAGCGCGAACACGGCGCCGCTGACGGACGGCCCCAGCATCTCGGACGGCACGTCCGGCCAGCGCGGCCTCAATGGCGCCAACCTGCGCGGCCTCGGCGTGTCGTCCACGCTGATCCTGCTGAACGGCCGCCGCCTCGCGAACTTCGCGTCGCCCGGCGACAACTCGGGCGTCGACCTGAACAACATCCCGGCCGGCGCGATCCAGCGCGTCGAGGTGCTGAAGGACGGTGCGTCCGCGATCTACGGTACCGATGCCATCGGCGGCGTGATCAACTTCATCACGCGCAAGGATTACACGGGCATCGACCTGGCCGCGTCGGCCGCGGGCACGCAGCAGGGCGGGGCGGGCAAGAAGACGCTGAGCCTCAGCGGCGGCACGGGCGATTTGAACACCGACCGCTTCAACGTGTTCGGCGTGCTGGACATCCAGCAGCTCGACCGCCTGCGTTCCGGCCAGCGCCGCTTCATTCGCGACCATCCGCTCGCGACGACCCTGCCGGCGCAGATGTCCAGCAACACGTTCCCCGCGAATATCGACATCTCGGCCGCACAGCGCGACGCCCTGATCGGCGCGGGCCTGCTGCCGGCGGGTACCACCGCGCGGCGCGTCAACCCGAGCGCGCCGAACTGCAATCCACCCGCCACCGTGTATGCCCCGAAAGGCCCGGGCGGCGTGGCCGGCTGCAGCTACGACTACATGGAAGATACGGAGATATACCCGGACTCGCGCAAGATCGGCTTCATCGGCCGCGCGACGTTCCAGCTCGATCCGGACAACCAGCTGTTCGCGGAGTGGGTGCAGACGCAGGCCAAGACCAAATACGTGTTGTCGCCGAACCCGGTGTCGTCCTTGCGCAACCTGCCTGTCAGCATCCTGCCGGACGCGTACCGCAACGCGCTGTCTGCGGCCGGGTTGCCTGACACGGTCAGCCGGCTCCGCTACCGGATGGCGGAAGCGGGCAACCGCTCCAACGACGTGACGAGTACCGGCCAGCGCCTGCTGCTGGGTGCCACAGGCACTTTCAAAGGCTGGGACTACGACGTGGCGCTGGGTCGCGCCGAGAACAAGGCCATCGACACGTACGTCGACGGCTACTTCCTGTACGACCAGTTCGAGGCGGGCGTGCGCTCGGGGTTGATCAATCCGTTCGGGGCGTCGTCGCAGGCCGGCCGGGACCTCATCAACAAGATCCGAATCAACGACGACGCACGCAACGCGAAGGGCGTGTCGACATCCCTCGACGGCAAGATGGCGCGCTCGCTGATGGCGCTGGCCGGCGGCGATCTCGCGCTGGCCGTCGGTGGCGAATTGCGTCACGAGCACCAGACGTTCAGGCCGTCGGAGCTGCTGCGCTCGAATAACATCCAGGGTGACCGCGACAGCACGATCCCGGCCGGCGAACTGGCCGACGTGGAGACCGCGGACAATACGCGCAAGGTGGCCTCCGTGTTCACCGAGGTGGTCGCGCCGTTCACCAAGGAACTGGAGATGCAGTTCGCGGTGCGCTACGACCACTACAGCGAAGTCGGAAACACGACGAATCCGAAGATCGGCCTGCGCTGGCAGCCGATGCAATCGCTGCTGCTGCGCGCGTCGGCCGGCACGGGTTTCCGCGCACCGTCGCTGTCGGACCTGAAGCGCCCGACAATCTTCGGCACGACGGCCGGCATCCTCACCGACCCGCAATGCGTGGCGCAGGAAGGCAGCATCGACACGTGTACCGACCAGTGGAACGTCGAACGCCGCTCGAACCCGAACCTGAAGCCCGAGAAATCGCGCGAGTTCTCGCTGGGCGCCGTGTTCGAACCCGTCAAGCGCACGAGCCTCTCGATCGACTACTGGAACATCGAGAAGCGCGACGTGATCAGCACCCTGGGCGAACAGGTCATCATCGAAAACCCGGCCGCGTACAACGGCAAGTACATCCAGCGTGACGAAGACGGCTTCATCTCGAACATCCTCCTGATGAAGGAAAACCAGGGGAAGCTCAGGACGTCGGGCTTCGACATCGCCGGCGACTGGCGCAGCGAGCGTGGGCCCTGGGGCCGCTTCGGCGTCAACCTGTCCGGCACGCTGATCCTGCACTACGACCGTCAGTTCGGTCCGCAGGAACCGTTCCGCACGAACCTGGGCGTGTTCCTGAACGACCAGGCGATCCAGAAATGGCGCCACCGCGTGAACTTCGAATGGGACAACGGCCCCGTCGCCCTGACGCTGGCGAACCAGTACTCGATGGGTTACACGGACCAGAACACGACCTACGACCCGTACACGGACCAACTGCTGCCGCCGAACCACGTGAAGTACTACTCGCTGTGGGACCTGACGGGCAGCTGGACGGTCAGCAAGCAGTTGAAGGTACGCGCTGGTGTCCTGAACCTGTTCAATGCCGATCCGCCGTTCTCGAACCAGGCCTGGTTCTTCCTGGCCGGGTACGACCCGAGCTACACGGACCCGCGCGGCCGCAGCGCGTTCGTGAGCGTGAACTACTCGTTCCGCTGACATGCTGAAGCGCTTGTGCGTCGTGCTGGCGCTTGCGGGCGCCAGCGCGTGGGTCGGCGCCGCACCGGTCGAGCCCAAAGGTTCGCTGGTCATCATCGGCGGCGGCCTGCGCGCCAACAACGCGGAGGTGTGGGAAAGAATCGTCGCGCTCGCGGGCGGCAAGGGCGCCCGCATCGCCGTGCTGCCGACGGCTGCCGAGAATCCCGCGAAGGAAGCGGAGCTCACCGTCGCCGCGTTGAAGCGCTACGGCGCGCGCGCGTTTGTCGTCCCCGTCGCGCCGCGGCTGGCCGGCAAGGACGACGTGGCGTCGGCGCGCAAGAGCGCGGACGATCCGACGCTGGCCGATGCCGTGCGCAAGGCCGGCGGCGTGTTCTTCACGGGCGGAGATCAAGCCCGCATCACGGCGTCGCTACGGCGCGCGGACGGCAGCAACTCAGCCTTGCTGGATGCCGTGTGGACGCTGTACCGGCGCGGCGGCGTCATCGCCGGGACGAGCGCCGGCGCCGCCGTCATGAGCAGCACCATGTTCAACGATCCGCCGCTGGAGGTCATGCCCCTGCTGAAGAACGGCGTGGTCGACGGCAAGGACATCGCGCCGGGCCTCGGCTTCATCGGCAACGACGTCTTCGTCGACCAGCACCTGCTCGCGCGCGGGCGCTTCGCGCGCATGCTGCCCGCGATGCTGGTGAAGGGTTATACGCTGGGACTGGGGATCGATGAGAACACGGCTGCCATCGTGGGCCCGGCACGCGACGTCACCGTGATCGGCTACCGGGGCGCGCTCGTGCTCGACCTTGCGGATGCCACGACGGACAAGGCGCAGCCGCGCTTCAACGTGTCGAATGCGCGCATCAGCTACGTGGACAGCGGCGACCGGTTCAACCTCGCGAGCCGCACCTACGTGCCGGGCCCCGGCAAGGAGCCCGTCGACAGGCGCTACGTGGAGCACCGCGCGCCGATTTTTTACACGGACATTCTCGGCAACACGGCGGTGGCGGACCTGCTGGAAAAACTGGCGGACAGCGATTTGCAGCGCGCCGTCGGCGTCGCGTTCGAAGGGCCGGACAGCGTGGCACCGGATCGCGGCTTCGAGTTCACGTTCACGCGCGTGCCCGACAGCGCGACGTATGTGACGAACCGCGAGGATGCGTATTCGGTCTACCGGATCCGGATGGACGTACGGCCGGTGCGGGTGCACCAGCCGTTCTACACGGCGGAGTGAGGAAGGGTGTTGGATGCCGGGGCATCCAACACGTGCCCAACCTACTGCTTCAGCAAGGGCTTCAGGTACTTGCCGGTGACGCTCGCCGGATTGTTGGCCACGTCTTCCGGCGTACCGTGCGCGACGATCGTGCCGCCGCCCGCGCCGCCTTCCGGCCCTAAGTCGACGATCCAGTCCGCCGTCTTGACGACGTCCAGGTTGTGCTCGATGATGACGAGCGTATTGCCCTGGTCGCGCAGGCGGTGGATCACTTTCAGCAGCAGGTCGATGTCGGCGAAGTGCAGGCCCGTCGTCGGCTCGTCGAGGATGTACAACGTGCGTCCCGTGTCGCGCTTGGACAGTTCCAGCGACAGTTTCACGCGCTGTGCCTCGCCGCCTGACAGTGTGGTCGCGCTCTGGCCCAGCTTGATGTAGCCGAGGCCCACGTCCAGCAGCGTGTGCAGTTTTCTCGCGATGACCGGCACGGGCTTGAAGAACTCGTGCGCATCCTCGACCGTCATCTCCAGCACTTCGGTGATGTTCTTGCCCTTGTACTGGACTTCCAATGTCTCGCGGTTGTAGCGCTTGCCGTGGCAGACGTCGCAGGGCACGTACACGTCCGGCAGGAAGTGCATCTCGACCTTGATGACGCCATCGCCCTGGCACGCTTCGCAGCGGCCGCCCTTCACGTTGAACGAGAAGCGGCCGGCGGAATAACCGCGTTCCTTCGCCGTCGGCACCGTCGCGAACAGGTCGCGGATCGGCGTGAACACGCCCGTGTACGTGGCCGGGTTCGAACGCGGCGTACGGCCGATCGGGGCCTGGTCGACGGAGATCACCTTGTCGAAGTGTTCCAGGCCGTGGATGGCGTCGTGCGGCGCCGGTTCCGTCTGCGAGCCGTACAGGTGGCGCGACAGCGCGGGATACA
Source organism: Massilia pinisoli (assembly GCF_024753285.1). Classification (GTDB taxonomy): domain Bacteria; phylum Pseudomonadota; class Gammaproteobacteria; order Burkholderiales; family Burkholderiaceae_D; genus Telluria; species Telluria pinisoli. The sequence goes on from NZ_JANUGW010000026.1 coordinate 23,276, forward strand.
GCGTGTCGTTCACGAGGGTCGATTTACCGGAACCCGACACGCCCGTCACGCACGTGAGCAGGCCCACCGGAAGCTCCAGCGACACGTTTTTCAGGTTGTTGCCGGTCGCGCCCGTGATGACGAGCTGGCGGTCCGGGTCGGCCTGCGTGCGCTTCTTCGGCACGTGGATCTTCTTCTTGCCCGAGAGGTAGGCCGCCGTCAGCGACTCCTTGCTCTTCATGATGTCCTTCAGCGAGCCCTCGGCGATCACGGCGCCGCCGTGCACGCCCGCGCCCGGCCCCATGTCGACGATGTAGTCGGCCGTGCGGATCGCGTCCTCGTCGTGTTCGACCACGAGCACGCTGTTGCCGATGTCGCGCAGGTGCTTCAGCGTGCCGATCAGGCGGTCGTTGTCGCGCTGGTGCAGGCCGATCGACGGCTCGTCCAGCACGTACATCACGCCCGTCAGGCCAGAGCCGATCTGCGACGCGAGGCGGATGCGCTGTGCTTCGCCGCCCGACAAGGTGTCGGCGCTGCGGTCCAGCGACAGGTAGTCGAGGCCCACGTCGTTCAGGAACGACAGGCGTGCGACGATCTCCTTGATGACGCGTTCCGCGATGTCGCGCTTGGCGCCCGTCAGTTCGAGGTCCTTGAAGTAGCCGAGGCAATCGCGCAGCGGCGTCTTCGCCACTTCATAGATGGCGCGCTGCTGTTTGCCGTTGCCGATCTTGACGTAGCGGGCTTCCGTGCGCAGGCGCGCGCCGCCGCACGACGGGCATTCCTTCTCGTTGATGAACTTCGCCAGCTCTTCCTTCACGGCCATCGAATCCGTCTCGCGGTAGCGGCGCTGCAGGTTGTTCACGACGCCTTCGAACGTGTGCTCGCGGATCACCGTGCGGCCACGCTCGTTCACGTACGCGAACGGCACCGACGTCTTGCCGGAGCCGAACATGACGACGTCCTGTGCGGACTTCGGCAGCTGCTCGAACGGTTTGTCGAGGTCGAAGCCGTAGTGGGCCGCGAGACTCGTCAGCATCTGGTAGTAGAACTGGTTGCGGCGGTCCCACCCTTTCACGGCGCCGGACGCCAGCGACAGGTTCGGGAACGCGACGATGCGCTTCGGATCGAAGAACTCGATATGGCCCAGGCCATCGCATTCCTGGCAGGCGCCCATCGGGTTATTGAAGGAGAACAGGCGCGGCTCCAGCTCCTGCAGCGAATAGCCGCAGACGTTGCACGCGAACTTGTTCGAGTAGATGTGCTCCTTCTCGGTGTCCATCTCGTACGCGACGGCGCGGCCGTCCGCGATGCGCAGCGCCGTCTCGAAGCTCTCGGCCAGGCGCTGCTTGATCTCGGCAGTCACCTTCACGCGGTCGATGACGACGTCGATCGTGTGCTTTTCCGTTTTCTTCAGCTTCGGCAGGTCGTCCACGTCGTAGATCTTGGCCGCGTGCGTGCCGCTCTGGATGCGGAAGCGCACGAAGCCCTGCGCCTGCATCGCTTCGAACAGGTCGCTGTGCTCGCCCTTGCGGTTCGCCACGACGGGCGCCAGGATCATCAGCTTGGTCCCTTCCGGCATCGCGAGCACGGCATCGACCATCTGCGACACGGTTTGCGCGGCCAGCGGCTCTTCCGGGTGGTCCGGGCAGTACGGCGTGCCGACGCGCGCGTACAGCAGGCGCAGGTAGTCGTGGATCTCGGTGACGGTGCCGACGGTCGAGCGGGGGTTGTGCGACGTGGCCTTCTGCTCGATGGAGATGGCGGGCGACAGGCCTTCGATCATGTCGACGTCCGGCTTTTCCATCAACTGCAGGAACTGGCGCGCGTACGCGGACAGCGATTCGACGTAGCGGCGCTGGCCCTCGGCGTACAGCGTGTCGAAGGCAAGCGACGATTTACCGGAGCCCGACAGGCCGGTGATCACGATCAGCTTGTTGCGCGGCAGGTCGAGATTGATGTTCTTGAGATTGTGCGTGCGGGCGCCGCGGATACGGATTTCTTCCATTGTTGTTTGAAGGCTTTCGAATGGTTGCGGGGCCGGCGCACGGGATGCTCATGAGCGGGCCGAACGGGAAAGCGCACTAGTTTACCTGTTTTTATTTACAGTGGTATGCCGGTGCTCGAAAAAGTCTGCGGGGCTTGGCAGCATGATATGACGACTTGTCAAGACGTGCCGCGCGACGGCGCCGGGTGCGTTCCGTATGTGGTCCGCGGATGGGGCAATTCAATGGCAGACGTACCAGAAAGCCGAAATTTTTTTGGCGGGCGTATTGATGCGTATCTCTTCGAATCCGGGCACTTCGCCCCCATTTAGGCTGTCTGAGCGGATGCTGCAAAACGGTCGTCCGCCAGCACCGCAACATGCGCAAAAAGTTGCATCTTAAAGCAACGAAACAGGCATAATAGTGGACGCATCTTAACCAGTTTCCCCGACGCTTAGACATCACGCAGAGTCAGGGACTATCCAAAGGAGCTTTACAAAATGGCATCAGTCAACAAGGTCATCATCGTCGGCAATCTTGGCCGCGATCCGGAAATCCGCTACATGCCGAGCGGCGACGCCATCGCCAACATCGCCGTGGCGACGTCCTACAAATCGAAGGACCGCAACACCGGTGAGCAGAAAGAGCTGACCGAGTGGCACCGCATCTCGTTCTTCGGCCGCCTGGCCGAGATCGTCGGCCAATACCTGAAGAAGGGTTCGTCGGTCTACGTGGAAGGCCGCCTGCAGACCCGCAAATATACGGACAAGGACGGCATCGAGCGCTACGCCACCGACATCATCGCTGAAAACATGCAGATGCTGGGCGGCCGCCAGGGCATGGGCGGGGGCGACAGCTACGGTGGCGGCGACGACATGGGCGGCTACGACGCAGCCCCGAGCCGCCCGGCCCCGCGCCAGGCCCCGCCGGCACCGGCCGCACGTCCGCAGCCGAAACCGGCTCCGAACTTCTCGGACATGGATGACGACATTCCGTTCTAAACCGGAATCCGCCGTCCACTGATGAAAGCCCGCTCTTCGCAAGAACAGCGGGCTTTTTCTTTGCACGCATCGATGGGTTACAAATTTGTGCCTTATTGCACCGCCATGACCACCCGGTTACTCTTGAACACACGATGAGCACACGCCGGACGACACACGATTATTTCTGCAGCATCGAGGTTGCCGTGGACTGCATCAGCGGGAAGTGGAAGCCGACGATCATCTACTACCTGAAGAATGGGCCGCTGCGTTTTACCGATGTGGTGCGGTTGATTCCACGCGCATCGCGCAAAGTGCTCACCGCCCAGTTACGGGAACTGGAAGCGGACGGCCTCGTTCACCGGGAAGCGCTGGATGACGAAGTGCCGAAAGGTGTCGAATACAGTCTGACGGAAGCGTCGCGCACGTTGCTTCCCGTTCTGCAGTCGCTGCACGAATGGGGTGTCGGCCATGCCCGCCGCAACGGGATCGATTTACGTTTGCCTGAACAGGATCGGAGCACATGATGGTGATCGAGTATGTCCGCTACAAGATTCCGGCCGACCAGGCCGACCAGTTCGTATCCGCCTACGCGACGGCGGCCGACGCGCTGCACACATCCAGCCACTGCCTGGGCTTCGAGCTGAGCCGCTGCACGGAAGAGCCGACGTCGTTCATCCTGCGGATCGAATGGGATTCCATCGAAGGGCACATGGAAGGGTTCCGCAAGAGTCCCGAATTCCGCACGTTCTTCGCGAGCGTCAGGCCGTTCGTCGGCAACCTCGAGGAGATGCGGCATTACGAACGGACGGCGGTGCTGTCGCGGGCGTGAGTGCCCCTGTTTGGGCTGGGCTCACGGCTTGGGTGCACGACGCCGCAACGGTATGACTCAAGTTAGTGCGCATCGGCTTGGCAACCATGGACTGGGCTGGCACAGAACCTGCATTGGATGCAGTGTCAGCCGCCGTCGGCGGTCACACCGATCGGAGTCCAGGATGTCGTACGCAGAAGTTCTACCCGTCAAAGCCACCGCCCCGTCCGAACCGAAGCTGTCCGGCGACGTGTTCGGCGCGCTGATCAACCTGTCCGGCCGGCGGCGCTTCACGTCCCAGCGGGTCGTGCTGTATTCCGTGCTGGCATCGCTCGGCCACGAAGGCGCCGACAAGACCGCGCGCGACACGCTGGCGTCGTTCAAGGATGCGCACGTCACGCTCGTGCAGGGCAAGCAGGGTTTGCCGGGCATCTTCTGCCCGCAATTGCAGGACGCTTACTTCGGTAACCTGCAGGGAGACAAGGTCGTGCGCGACTTCATCGCGCTGTCCGAGAACACGCTGGACGCCATCGCCGGATCGTCGCCCCGCGCGCCGGCGTTGCTCGACGAGCTGGTGCGTAGCGCGACGCCGCTGCTCAGCGTGCTCAACGCACTGACCTTGGTGTACGAGGAACAGTCCAAGCGCCATGCCCTGCTGCAGCGCAGGCAGATGCAGGACTTGATGGGCGACATCAAGACCATCGCACGGCAGGCGCGCATGGTCGCCTTCAATGCACAGGTCGTCGCCGCGCGCGCGGGGCCGGTGGGCAAGGAGTTTGCCGTCGTGGCGAGCACGATGACGAACGTCACCGGCGAGATCGACGAACTGGTGCAGACGGCGTTGGCGGGGTCGTTGACCTACTGACTCACGCCTCCACCTGCCCCCCCAGCGGCACGCGGTTCAACCGCACATACGCATCCAGCACGTCCGTCTTGTGCACGGCCCCGAGCAACTCGGGGTCATCGGCGCTGCGCACGGCCGGCAGCCGCTCGCCGAAATGGCGCATGAACTGGCGCAGCGCCTCGTCCAGCCCCATGTCGGCCGTGACGACAGGCAGCGCGTCGGGCCGCGCGATCTCGGCGCAGGTGCGGGCCGCGGCCTTGTCGTGTTGGTACAGCGCGGCGACGTCGTGCAGGGCCACCGCGCCGCGGTAGCGCATGGCGGCATCGACGAGGTACACGTATTTCACGGGATGTTCGCGGAACAGCGCGGCGGCTTGCGCGACGGGCGCGTGCTGGGGCAGGAAAGTGTCGGCGGGGCGGATCAGCTCCTGCATGCGGATCGCGCGCAGGCGCTCGCGCTCCTGCTCGTCGGCCGCGCGGCGCGCGGTGATCTCGTACATCGACGGCCCGTTCACGGCCCGCGCGACGCCGAACGCGACGACGCATGCGAGCATCAGCGGCAGCATCAGCGAGTAGCTGAGCGTCATTTCGAAGATCATCAGGATGGCCATCAGCGGCGCGCTCGTCGCGGCGGCCAGCACGGCGCCCATGCCGACGGCGACAAAGGCGGCCGGCGCCGCGGCCGTTTCCGGCGACAGGGCCTGCGGCACGAGCGCGAACAAGTGGCCCACCGCCGCGCCGACGAACAGCGTGGGCGTGAAGATGCCGCCGATGGCGCCGGAGCCGCTCGTGAGCAAGGTCGCCGCGATCTTGCAGACGAGGACCACGAGCACGGCCTGCCACAGCCACGACTGGTGCAGCAGCGCGTTCACGACACTGTAGCCGTTGCCCCACACCTGGGGCACCCAGATCGAGATCGCGCCCACGCCGAGTCCCCCGAGCGCGAGCCGCAGCGGCAACGGCAGGGGGCTCCCCGCGAACAGGCGGCGCATGCGCTGCAGCGCGTACAGGAAGGCCGGCGCGATCAGGCCTGCGAGCACGCCGAGGGCGACGAACCACACGACTTCCAGGTTGGCGATCGGCGCGAAGGCCGGCATCTCGTACGTGGGGTGGTAGCCGGGCAGGCGGCGCATCGTGATGTTGGCGACGACGGCCGCCACCATGATCGGGCCCAGGCTGTTCATCGTGATGGCGCCGAGGATGATCTCGGTGACGAAGAACGCGCTCGCGATCGGCGCGTTGTAGGCGGCTGCGATGCCGGCCGCCGCGCCGCAGGCCACGAGCAGGCGCAGGCGCACCGTGTTGAAACGGGCGATGCGGCCGACAACGGACGCCGTCATCGCGGCCAACTGGATCATCGAGCCCTCGCGGCCGATCGAGCCGCCGGACGCGATCGACAGCAGCGACGACACGCTGTTGACGAGCGTGAGCTGCACCGGCACCTTGCCGTCGCCGACGGCCACCACTTCCATGTAGTCGGCCCGCGCGCCGGCAGCGTGGCGGCGCGCCAGCACGAGCACGCAGCCCGCGCACAGGCCGCCGGCGCACGGCGTCAGGAGGCGCGCCTGCCACGACAGCGACGTCGCGATCTCGACGAACGAGCCGCTGCGGCCGAATAGCAGCGCCTGCAGCAGCGTGAGGCCGTCGCGGAAGACGAGCGTTGCCAGCGCGCCGGCAAAGCCGACCAGCGCCGCCCACAGCAGGATGGCGTTGGCGCGCAGCAGTTGCGAGAGCCGCGTGCGCAGGCGGTCGGGTGGAGACGTGTTCATGGTGTGATGTGCGGCCTGGCGCGGCGTCCAGGCCGCCAACTATAGCATGCACACGGCATGCGCCCGTCGGCTTACCTGGTCGGCGACCTCAAAATGAAAAATCACCTGGCCCAAATTGTGAAAGCGATTTCATGTCGTAAATCCGCCGCGCTAGTTTAGTAAACCGACTAAACATCGTGTGATTTTTGAAAGCTTGTTGAAACGACCCTCCTTCCTTTGTATAAATTTTCCTGGGTGGAACGCAGTGCCCATCGGATCCAGGCGGCATCTCCCTCGTTTAGTAAATCGTCACGAGGCGGTGCGGATGGCACCCCGCAATTCCACACGTAATGAGAGACCTGCCACCACCACCACAAAAGCCCTTGGCAGGACATAACCAGGAGACCTACATGACGTTAAGAACCCCTCTCGCCGCCCGGCAGCGCATCTGCCGCGCGACGCCCATCGCCATGGCGGTGGCCACCGCATTGCTGGCCGTCGCGCACGCGCACGCGCAGGACGCGGCCGCGCCGGAACAAGTCGTCGTCACCGGCTACCGCTACTCGATCGAAAAAAGCCTCGACCAGAAGCGTGAAGCGAATTCCATCGTCGAAGTGATCACGGCCGAGGACATCGGCAAGTTCCCCGACAAGAACGTGGCCGATGCGCTGCAGCGCGTGCCGGGCGTGATCATCGACCGCAGCGGCGGCGAGGGCAAGAACGTCAGCGTCCGCGGCCTCTCGTCCGAGCTGACCCTGACGGAACTGAACGGCAACTACATCGCGACGGCCGAATCGAACGGCGATCCGACCCGTTCGTTCAACTACACGTTGATGCCGTCGAACATGCTGTCCAGCGCGGAGCTGTTCAAGACGCCGGAAGCGCGCATCGACGAGGGCGGCATCGGCGGCACCGTGATCCTGCACACGCGCCGTCCGCTGGACGTGAAGTCGGGCTCCGGCTTCGTCAATGCGGAGGGCACCTGGGCCGACACGACCAAGAAGACGGACGGCCAGTTCTCGGGCCAGTACGCGTGGCACGATGCATCGAACCGTTTCGGCGTCCTGGTGGGCTACACCCAGCAGAAACGCACGACGCGCACCATGGGCACGAGCACGGAAAACTGGCAGTGGTACGGCGACGACTACGAGGCGCATCCGGCGACGGACGTCAACGGCAGGCCCTCCAAGATGGACAGCTACTGGTGGGGCGAGTCCGGCTTCTACGACCAGGGCGGCCACTACTACACGAACTTCATGATGCCGACGTCGGTCAACTTCAACGTGAAGACCGAGGAGCGCGAGCGCAAGGGCGGCCAGCTCACGCTGCAGTTCAAGCCGGTGCGCAACCTGAACCTCGTCGCCAACTACTTCCGCTTCGACCTGTCGCAGAACTCGCAGACGAACACGCTGAAGATCCCCGAGTGGAACCTGGCGCGCTATTCCGGCGACGGCAACTGGCCGGGTGGCCGCATGCTCGACGGCCTCACGTTCGACCCGAGCCACACGCTCGTCACCGGCGCGCAGTACAGCGCCCACCCGGGCAAGACGTATTACTGCAGCGGCGACGCGGCCGCGGCCGGCGGACTGACGAACACCGGCGGCTTCGGTCCGGACGATTGCACGGTCCCGACCCCGCAGATCACGGGCAGCTTTAATCGCGAGAAGGCGCTGTCGCAGACGTTCGACCTCGAAGCGGATTGGCACGGCCAGTCGCTGGACGCCAGCTTCAAGGCCGGCCGCACGTGGGCCGGTGGCGGTCCGTCGCTGCAGTTCGGCATGCCGATCAAGCCGCGCCTGCAGAATGCGGACGGCAGCTGGACCCTCGGTAACTACGCCAGCGCGTGGAGCCTGGCCGGCACGCCGACGATGACGTTCTCGCCGCAGCTGATGGACAACCTGATGAAGGGCATCGGCGAGATCGACCTCGGTTCGACGTCGTCGTCCTGGACGCGCAACAGCAACCAGCAGAAGTACGCGCAGGGCGACTTCACGTGGCACACGGACATGAACTGGATCGACTCGCTGCAGTTCGGCGCGAAGTACCGCGACGGCGGCATCCACCGCAACACGGGCAACAACTACTGGGTGTGCCAGGGCGCGGACCCGACCAACTACGACAAGCGTTACCAGGCCGGTTGCGATCCGACCGCGAACAAGTTCCAGCCGTCGTACCTGTACGGCCAGTCGCTGCCGAACATCGCCGGCGGCATCAAGGCCAGCGCTTTCCCGGCGATCGACTACCCGGCCTATATCTCGCACCTGAACCAGACGTACGGCCAGATGCAGACGCGGAACGAAGACAACTTCGTCTACAACGTCAGCGAGAAGATCTCGTCGGCCTACGTGCAGGCCAACATCAAGACGGACCGCCTGCGCGGCAACGTCGGCCTCCGCTTCGTGCGCACGAAGCAGCATGCCGATTCGACGGACCGCGTCGACAACTACAGCGACTATTTCTTCAATGGCGCCAACGGCAGTCCGGCACCTTGCCAGGCGGGCGGCGCGCCGGCCGCCGGCGCACCCGCGGGCTCCGGTTGCGTCAGCGGCTTCACGACGCTGCCCGACAGCACGGCGCACACGCAGTCGTTCGTCGTCAGTGCCCTCGACCGCACGTACAACGACGTGCTGCCAAGCCTGAACCTCGCGTACGACCTGACGGACACCCTGCTGCTGCGCGCCGCCGCATCGAAGGCGATCTCGCGCCCGAGTTATTCGGACATCGCATCGCCCGGCGGCCTGCAGTACTACAGCCAGGAATACGTCAACGACCGCCGCCTGATCGGCGGTGGCGACAAGCAGGGCTGGTTCGGCAGCGGCAGCAACAAGAACCTCGAGCCGTACAAGGCGACCCAGTACGACCTGGGCCTGGAGTGGTACTTCCATCGTGGTTCGGTGCTCGGCGTCGACGTCTTCCGCAAGAATGTCAGCAACTTCTCGGTGCCCGTCGTGCAGAACGTGACGATGTCCGTCGGCGGCCAGAACGTGACGGTGCAGAACTACTCGACGAGCGCCGGCGGCCGCGACGGCGTGTCGAAAGGCGTCGAACTGTACGCGCAGCACACGTTCGCGTCGGGCTTCGGCTTCCAGGTCAACTACACGTACAACAAGACGAACGAGGCCGCGATCACGCTCGAAGACGGCACCAACATCGGCACGTCGCCGCTCGTCGGCAGCGCGAAGAACCAGGCCAACGTCACCCTGTTCTACGAGACCGACAAGCTGCTGGCGCGCGTGTCGTACAACCGCCGCGGCGAAGTGGTGGATGGCCTCGAGAACGGCTTGAACGTGTACGAGGATCCGTACAGCCAGGTCGACGTGAACGTCGCGTACAACCTCACCAAGGAGCTGAGCCTGACGGCGTCCGTGCTGAACCTGACCCGCCAGGAGTCGCGTTCGCACCTGGGCAACGACACGCAAGACCGCTTCTATTCGAACGGTTACGCCGGCCGCATCGCGTACGTGGGCCTGAACTACAAGTTCTAAGCCCGCAGCAACCTGCCTCCCCGCGCCCCATCCGGGCCCCGGGAGGCGTCTTCTTTTGTGGAGACCTTCATGAGTACGCATAATCGGATCAGCAACGAGCGGATCACCAGCATCACCATCGTCGGCGGCGGCTGCGCGGGCTGGATGGCCGCGGCGGCCCTTGCGACCTACCTCGGCAAGGGCGCGACGATCCGCCTCGTCGAGTCCGAAGAAATCGGCATCGTCGGCGTGGGCGAGGCCAGCGTCCCGCACATGAAGCTGTTCAATGGGCAGTGGCTGGGCATCGACGAAGCGGAATTCGTCAAGCGCACGCAGGCCACCGCGAAGCTGGGCATCCAATTCAACGACTGGGCGCGCATCGGCGACCGTTATTTCCACGGCTTCGGCGCCATCGGCCGCTCGATCGGACCGCTGCCGTTCCACCAGTTCTGGCTGAAGCTGCACCTGGCCGGGCGCGCGGGACCGATCGGCGATTATTCGCCGCAGACCGTGATGGCGCCGCGCAACCGGTTCGCGCCCGGCGACCGGAACGCGTCGCCGCAGTCGCCGCTGGCCGACATCGCCTACGCCTACCACTTCGACGCCGGCCTGTACGCGCGCTATCTGCGCGACCTGGCGGAGCGGCGTGGCGTGCGCCGTATCGAAGGCAAGATCGTCCAGGTGAACCAGCGCGCGGGCGACGGCTACATCGAATCGGTGACGCTGGAAAGCGGCGAATCCATCGGCGGTGAACTCTTCATCGATTGCTCCGGCTTCCGCGGCCTGCTGATCGAGCAGACTTTGCAGACCGGCTACGTGGACTGGTCGCACTGGCTGCCATGCGACCGCGCGCTCGCGGTGCCCAGCGCCAGTACCGCGCCGCTCACACCGTACACGCGCGCCAAGGCGCAGGCCGCGGGGTGGCAGTGGCGCATCCCGCTGCAGCAACGCGTCGGCAACGGCCACGTGTATTCGAGCCGGCATATCAGCGACGATGAAGCCGCCGCCACCTTGCTGGCCAACCTGGACGGCGAGGCGCTGGCCGAGCCGCGCCTGCTGCGCTTCACGACGGGCATGCGCAGGAAATTCTGGAACAAGAACGTCGTCGCGCTGGGGCTCGCCGCCGGCTTCCTCGAACCGCTCGAATCCACCAGCATCTACCTCGCCCAGTCGGGCATCACGCGCTTGCTGAGCCTCTTCCCCACGCGCGACCCGAACCCGCTGCTGGCGGAACGCTACAACAGCGAATCCGTGTTCGAATACGAGCGCGTGCGCGATTTCCTCATCCTGCACTACCACGCCACGCAGCGCGACGACACGCCGTTCTGGAACCACTGCCGCACGATGGCCGTCCCGGACACGTTGCGCGAGGCGATGGACCTGTTCCGCACGGACGGCCGCTACTTCCGCAACGGCGAGGACTTTTTTGCTCTGCCCAGCTGGGTGCAGGTGATGCTGGGCCAGCGCATCGTCCCGCGCGGCTACCACCCCATCGTCGACGAGATGCCCGAAGGGAAGCTGGTCGACCACGTCGAGGGCATGCGCGCCGTGCTGGCGCAGGCAGTCGGCACGATGCCCACGCACGAAGAATGGATTGCGCGGCACTGGACCGCGTTTACTAAATCGCGCTAAAAACCGCGCAGTTTCGTTGGCATCGATTGACGCTGCGGACGGTGCTATCAAAATGACGACGACAAGATTTCAAGGAGACATATCGTGACCCGTTTTTTTTCATCCAAACCAGTGATGCGTGGCCTGTGCGTTGCCCTGTTCGCGTTGCTGCCGGCGCTGTCTCAAGCAGCCGCGCCCGCGCCCGCACTGCGTCCCGTCAGCGCGACCGAATCCGCCGCGCTCGCGCAGCGCGTGAAGGACGAGATGCGCCATGCCTGGCAAGGGTATAAACAGTATGCCTGGGGCCACGATGCGCTGAGCCCCTTGAGCAAGAAGCCGCGCGACTGGTACGCGCACTCCCTGTTGATGACGCCCGTCGATGCCTTGGACACGCTCGTCATCATGGGCCTGAAGACGGAGGCGGACGAGGCGCGCGAGCTGATCGCGACGCAGCTGTCGTTCGACCAGGACATGGAAGTGCAAAACTTCGAGATCACGATCCGCCTGCTGGGCGGCCTGATCTCGGCTTACCAGCTGACGGGCGACGACCGCCTGCTCGCGAAGGCGGACGACCTGGGCCGGCGCCTGCTGCCCGTGTTCGAGTCGCCGACGGGCCTGCCGTACACACACGTCAACCTGCGTACGGGGAAGGTCAGCGGCAACGTGAGCAACCCGGCGGAGACGGGCACGCTGGTCCTCGAATTCGGCATGTTGAGCAAGCTGACGGGCAAGCCCGTGTACTTCGAGAAGGCCAAGCGCGCGCTCGTCGAAACGTATCAACGTGCGTCGGCGGATGGTCTCGTGGGTTCGGCGATCGACGTGGAAACCGGCAAGTGGGTCAACACGGATGCCCACATCGGCGGCGGCATCGACTCCTATTACGAATACCTGTACAAGTGCTACCGCCTGTTCGGCGACGGCGAATGCAAGGCGATGTGGGATCACAGCATCGCGGGCATGAACAAGTCGCTGGCCGACAAGCGCGACGGCGCCCTGTGGTACGGCCACGCCGACATGAACACGGGCCGCCGCACCGCCACGCAATACGGCGCGCTGGACGCGTTCATGCCTGCGCTGCTGGCGCTGGGCGGCGACGTGCCGCGCGCGAAGGCGCTGCAGGAGTCGGGCCTGCGCATGTGGCGCCTGGCCGGCGTCGAACCGGAAGCGCTGGACTATGCGCGCATGAAGATCACGTCGCCGGGTTATGCGCTGCGTCCGGAGATCATCGAATCGGCGTACTACCTGAACCACACTACGGGCGACGCGCGCTACCGCGCCATGGGCCGCGAATTCTTCGAGGCGTTCGTACGCTGGTGCCGCACCGATTCCGGTTATGCGGCGCTGAAGGACGTGCGCACCAAGGTCCAGGAAGATTCGATGGAGAGCTTCGTCTTCGCCGAGACGTTCAAGTATTTCTACCTGCTGTTCGCGACTAAGGAAGCGCTGGACTTCGATGCCGTCACGTTCAACACGGAGGCGCATCCGCTGCGCCTGCCGGCGGCGCATTGAAAGGGGCGCGCGCATGACCGGTTTCCCAACCCCGCGCCTGGCAGCGCTGCTCGCGGCGATCATGCTGCCGCTGGCGGCGCAGTCCGCGTCGCAGCTCGATGCCACGCCCGTCAACACGTTCATCGGCACGCAGGACGAAGGCAACACGTTCCCCGGTGCGTCGGCGCCGTTCGGCATGATCCAGGTCGGCCCCACGGGCGAGCATTACGCGGGCTGGCGCTACAGCGACGCGCGCATCCGCGGCTTCGGCCACTCGTACCTGTCCGGCGCGGGCTGCTGGGAGCAGGGCGGGCAGCTGCAGGTGCTGCCGGTCACGGGCCGCATCGGCCCCGGCGGCGACTTCGACACCGCGAAGGCGGACAGCTTCGACTACAAGCGCTATGCGGCCGGCTACACGCACGACGGCGAAGTCGGGCAGGCCGGCTATTACAAGGTGCAGTTGACGAGTTACGGCGGCATCACGGCCGAGACGACGGCGCTGACCCGCGCCGCCGCGGAGCGCTATATGTTCGCGGCCGGCGCCGACACGGGCCACGTGCTGCTCAACGTCGGGCAGGCGAACGAGCGCCATTCCGTCGTCGGCAGCGCGCTGCGGATCGTGGACGACCGCAGCGTGGAAGGCCGCATCACGACGAAGAGCTTCTGCGGCGGCGCGCAATACACGACGTGGTTCCGCATCGTGTTCGACCAGCCGTTCGTCGCCCACGGCATCTGGGACGACCGCGGCGGCTGGCCGAACGCGCAAGGCACCAGCCAGCAAGGCGACAGCCGTCCGCACGGCGCGTGGCTGACGTTCGACCTGAAACGCGGTCGCGCCGTCACGGCGGTCAGCGCGATCTCGCACGTGGATGCCGACGGCGCGCGCGCCAACCTGCAGGCGGAAGGCATGGCCGGCAACCGGCCGCTCGCGTTCGACGCGATGCGCGAGAAGGCGCAGGCGGCCTGGCAGCATGAGCTGTCGAGTGTCCGCATCGACGGCGGCAGCCAGGACGACCGCACGGTGTTCTACACGGCGCTGTACCACGCGCTGCTGCAGCCGCTGACGGGCAACGACGCCGACGGTCGCTACCGCGGCTACGACGACGCGATCCACACGGCGAAGGACTGGACGTATTACGAATTCTTCTCGCTGTGGGACACGTACCGCGCGCAGAATCAGCTGCTCGCGCTTCTGCGCCCGCAGCGCGCGCGCGACATCGCGAACTCCGTGCTGAAGATCCGTGAACAGGGCGGCTGGCTGCCGCGCTGGGGCTATGCCAACTTCGAGACGAACGTGATGACGGGCGACCCCGTCACGCCCTTCCTCGTCGACCTGTGGCGCTACGGCGCGCTGAAAGGCCGCGAGCGCGAGGCGTACACCGCGCTGCGCGAGAACGCGTCCGGCGTGCCGCCGCAGCGCATCCGTGCACAAGGCCGCGCGGGCAATCCGAGCTATCTGCGCCAGGGTTTCGTGCAGTACGACCGCGCGTTCGTCGCGAAGGGCATGGACATCGATCCGCACCACGGCGCGTCCGCCACGCTGGAGTATTCGCTGTCCGACAGCGCGCTGGCCGTGATGGCGAAGGCGCTGGGCCATGCCGACGATGCCCGCGTGCTGGACCAGCGTGCCCTCAACTGGCGTCGCGTGTGGGACGCGGACGTCATCGACAAGCAGACCGGCCTGCGCGGCTTCCCGCGCCCGCGCGTGCAGGACGGCAGCTGGTTCGCCGACGTCGGCGGCGGTTACGATCCGCGCAGCGAGCGTGGCTTCCACGAAGGCACGGCCTGGCAATACCAGTGGCTCGTACGCCAGGACATCCCTGGCCTCGCCGCCGCGATGGGCGGGCCGGCGCAGGCGCTGCACCGCCTCGACCTGTTCTTCGACTACGACGCGCTCGTGGCCGATCCGCAGGCCGTGCGCAAGTCGTGGGTCGTCGGGCCGTACAGCTATTACAGCCAGTTCCGCTACAACCCGAACAACGAACCGGACCTGCACGCGCCATGGGTCTACACCTTGCTGGGCCAGCCGTGGAAGACGACAACCGTGCTGCGCGCGGCGGAAACGCTGTTCGGCAATGGCCCCGGCGGCGTGACGGGCAACGACGACCTGGGGACGATGTCGGCCTGGTATCTGTTCAGCGCATTGGGCATGTACCCGGACACGCCGGGCAGCGGCCGCTTCCTGCTGCACGCGCCCCGGTTCGCGCACGCGGAAATCGACCTGCCGCAGGGCCGCGTGCTGCGCATCGATGCGCCCGACGCCAAGCCCGGCGAGCGCCGCTTCGTGCACGCGGTGAACTGGGCGGGCAAGCCGGTGTCGCGCGTGTGGCTCGACTGGGAACAGCTGCAGGCGGGCGGCACGCTCGGCTATACGCTCGCGCCGCAGCCTGACGTGGCGGGCTGGGGCACGCAGGCCCGCGACCTGCCACGCTGAGCCGTTTCATGGACATGCCGGTCAGCATGGTCCGGCTCGCTGTCGACCAAATTTACGGAACAGCGAGCCGGCGCGCGCCCAGTCAGCACGCATAGGGGCTACGGGTGCCGATGGCACGATCGATGCTTGAAAAAGAGGCATACCTTTTTCAGCCCGAACGAAAGGAGTCGATGATGAATCTCGGAACGAACGCTCTGAAACTCATCGGTGCCGGCCTGATGCTTCACTGCGCCGTCGCGCATGCCGACCCGTACGTCTTTTCCACCGGCGTCGTGGACGGCCGCATGGCCGCGTTGTCCCGGCCGGGGGCGTCGGAAACGGAGACAGCCGACGACTTCATCATCGCGCAGCACACGAACGTCACGCGCGCCACGTTCACCGGCCTGCTCACCAACGACGTGCCGCTGTCGTCCATCACCGACATCCAGGTCGAAATCTATCGCGTGTTTCCGAAGGATTCCAGCTCGCCGCCATCGGGCAGGGCCCCGACCCGTAACAACTCGCCGTCGGACGTCGCGTTCGATTCGCGTGCGCTCAGTGCGTCCGGGCTCACCTTCACGACCGATGTGCTGGCGACGGGTTTCACCGCCCTGAACTCCGTCGTGAACGGCATCAACGCGGTGCCGAACCAGACGACGGGCGGCGAGGGCGCCGTCACCGGAACCGAGGTCCAGTTCACCGTCGATTTCGCCACGCCGTTCGATCTCGCGGCCGACCATTATTTCTTCGTGCCGCAGGTCGCGGTCACGGGCGGTAATTTTCTCTGGCTGTCCACCGCGCACCCGATCGTCCCGCCGGGCACGCCATTCTCACCCGACCTGCAATCGTGGATCAGGAACGGGAACATCGAACCCGACTGGCTGCGCGTCGGCACCGACATCGTGGGCGGCGTCCCGGCACCCACGTTCAACCAGGCGTTCACGTTGACCGGCGAGACCGTACCGATCCCCGAACCCCTGTCGGCGGGCCTCGTCGCGATCGGCCTGCTGGCGCTCGTGCACCACAGGGCGCGCAGGGCGCGGCGCTAGTCAGCGCTGGCCCTTGCCCGTCGCCGCCCACCAGATGCCGCCCATCAGGTGGGCCAGGTATTGCGGGTCGCGGTACATCTCGACGTTGTGGCCGAGCAGCGTGACGAACACGCGGCCCTGTTCATAACGGTGATACCACGAGACGGGGTGGTCGCGGCCCATGCCCGTCGCGACCTGGCCCGGCCAGATGCGCGTGGGGTCGTAGCTCGATTCGTCCACGTTCAGCACGGGGTGGATGGCGACGTTGTACGGGTTCGTCGTCTCGTACCACTCGTCGCTCCAGATCCAGCGCGGCGGGATGCCGAACGTCGCGGGGAAACCGTTGTCGACGACGTCGACGGCGGCCGTCTGCAGGAACGGATGGATCTTGACGGAGCGGCCGACGAGCTTCTCGTACCACACCCACCCGTTTGGCGGCGTGATCGCGGCGCGGTGTACGATGACGGCATTGCCGCCGCCGCGCATATACGCCTCGAAGTGCGCGCGCTGCGCCGGGTTCAGCTCCTCGCCGGGCGTGTTGAGGAAGACGACGGCCGCGTACTGCGTCAAGTCGCCGTCGAAGGCCTCGGTCTTGTTCGTGTACGTGAACTCGAACGCGTGCAGCTTGGCCAGCTTTTCCAGGCTGTCGCGCGCGACGGGGATGTATTCGTAGTGGTACTTGTTGGGGATGGCCAGCACGAGCAGCTTGTACTGGCTGTCGGCCCGCGCGGTGGGCGTGGCCAGTACGGCTGCGGCGGCCAGCGCCGGCATGAGTTTTCTTTTCATGGCGCGGGCACGCCTTCCGGCTTGCGGCCATTGCGTGGCACGAGCCAGCCCCCGTCGGACAGCCAGTCGGACAGGCGATCGGGCCAGTGCTGCAGCGAGATGCGCTCGCCGCGCTGACCCACATTGAAGGCGTGGTCCGTGTCGGCGTACAGGTGCAGCTCGGCCGACACGCCGGCCTTCACGAGCTGCTGATACAAGGTGAGCGTCGGCGGCATGCAGCACGTGTCGCGCGAACCCGCGACGAGGAACGCGGGCGGCGCACCGTCGACGGCCCTGGCGGGTGAGCCCAGCGGTCCGGGATACACGAGCACCTGGAAGTCCGGGCGCGCGCTCTGGCGGTCCAGCGCATCCGGTTTGCCGCGTTGCGCGGGCTCCGGATTGTCCGCGACGAGCGACACGAGCTCACCGCCGGCCGAGAAGCCCATGACGCCCACGCGCTGCGGGTCGACACCGTATTCGCCCGCATGCGCGCGCACCCAGCGCACGGCGCGGCGCAGGTCGGCCGCGCCGTCGCCGTCGATGCTGTAGCCGGGCGAGTCCGGATCGCGCGCGAGCCGGTATTTCAGCACGAAGGCCGTGACGCCCATGCGGTTCAGCAGCTTGCCCGCGACGACGCCTTCGTTCTGGAACACGAGCATGCGGTGGTCGCCGCCCGGCACGACGACGATCGCCGCGCCGTTCGCATGGCGTGCATCGGCGCGCAGCACCGTCAGCGAAGGGTCGTGCACGTTGCTGACGTAGGCGCCGTCCTTGAGCTTTTCGGGTTCGCCGTGGCGTTTTTCGGAACCGGGCGCGCCGTCCGGCCACAGTTGAAATACGGGCGGCACGGCCTGCTGCGCCAGGGCGCCGCCGGCGCAACCCAGCGCCAGCAGGAGAGTTGCGCAAAGACGCTTAGTCGACATGGCTCGTGTACAGGCTGTGGTGGGTGAGGATGAAGAGGGTGCGTCCGTCGGCACCGCCGAAGACGAGTTGCAGCGGGCGTTCCGGCACGTCGATGCGGCCGCGTGCCTTGCCATCCGGGCCGACCACGAACACCTGGCCGTTCGCCACGTAGACGTTGCCGTCCGGGCCGAGCACCGCGCTCTCGCCGCCACGATCGGCGACGGGTTTCAAGTCCGTGACGGCACCACCTTGACCCATCAAGCCGCTGAACGTGCGGTTCTCGGAACCGTTCGTGAACACGACGCGCTCGCCCACGCGCGCGCTGGTGAAGCCGTGCGTGTCGAGCGTGTCGGACCAGCGGTAACCCAGGTGATCGGTCGGGCCCTGGCGCGTGACGCGGTAGGCGGGCAGCACGAGACTGCCGTCCGGCGACACGTATTCCTGCGCCTTCGGCTTCGCCACGTCGCGCGCGAACATCTCGGCCAGCGTGGTGAACTCGTAGGTCTTCGGATCGATCTGGTCCTGGAACTCGCCGTTCTGCCAGAAGTTGACGGGGATGGCCACGCGCGCATCCGCATGCGCTGCGACGGCCGTCGGCTTAATGATCGTGACACCTTCCGGCGTCGGCGGCGCGTCCGGCTTGAATGCGTACACGGTGGCGCCTTGGCCGTAGTGCGACAGCACCATCACGTTGCCGCTGCGGTCGATGGCGAGGTTGATGGGGTCGAGCGGCGCGTCGCGCACGATCTCCAGGCCGCGTTCGCGGCTCCACGCGTGGATGCGCTTGAAGTGGCGGTCGATGAAGAACAGCTTGCCCTTCGCGTCGACGGCGCCGCCGGCGATCGAATAAAAGCCGTCCGCGACCTTCTCGACCTTGCCCATCGGCGCGGGCGCGCTCGCCTGCGTGCCCGTGTAGTCGAGGATGGCGAACTCGCGCTCGCGCACCTGGATGTTGTGCGTGACGTCGACGATGGCGTTCTCGTACGGGTATTTCGACGCGCGCGCATACGTCGTGCAGCCGTTTTCGTCGCAGGTGGCGAAACCGCTCTCGCCGTTCACATGCACGTTGCGGAAGTGGATGTCGCTGGAGTTCGCGATGCGCACGGCCGTCAGCGCGGGCTTGATGGAGCGCGTGACGCGGTAGCCGTGGTAGTTCGCGAACAGGATGTTCTTCGAGTTGCGGATGTCGAGCGACGTGGAATCCATGCCGTCGCGGACTTCCTCTTCCGTCTGCGGTGCGTAGAACGACCAGTTCTCCACGCCGTCCAGCACGATCTCGTTGCGAATGTGGTGCTCGGCCGAGAGTTCGTACACGCGGCCAGGGGTCTTCGTGTTCGTCACGTAGAACCCGGCCTGCGCATAGCCGCTGGGCGACCAGATGCCGGTGAACGTGCCGCCGCCGCCGTCCGTCACCCAGACGCTCGGGTACTGGCGGTCCCACCACAGGGTCGTGTCCCAGCGGTCGGTCTTCTTGTACGGATCGGCGCGCGTGCCGTCGTACAGACGCGTGCCGTGGCCGCCCTGGATGCGCACGTCGTCCACGAGGGATTGCTCGCCCGCGCGCCACAGCAGGGCGACGGCGCGGTTGTTCACTTCACCCGTCGCGAGGCCGATGCCGGACACGATGCCCGCGCCGCCACGCGCGCTTTCGAGCAGCGCCTTCGGCGTGTCGACACCCTGGAACAGCGGGGAGCCGTTCGGCAGCACGAGCTGCGTCAGGCCCGGATGCAGGCCGACGATCACGGTGTCCGGCTTCATGCGGATCGTGTCGTTGACCATGTAGAAGCCCTGCGGCAGGTAGACGACGTGGTGGCTGTCGATGGCTTTCTGGATGGCGGCCGTGTCGTCCGCGCGGCCGTCGCCCTGCGCGCCGAATTTGCGCACGTTGGCCCATTCCTTCGTCGGCGGCAGCGGCTTCAACACGCGCCGAGGCGTGGCCTTCGTGTTCACAGGCGCCGTCTTGTACACGGTCGTGAAATGGCCCGGTACGCCCAGCTGCTCCAGCTTCATGCCGTACTCGAGTTCCGTGACTTCGTACGCGCGGCCCGCGCCGGCGAGGGTCTTGCCGCTGTCGCGAAAGCGCGCGAACGTGGGCACGTTCTGCGCGGACGCATGCTCGAAGGCGATTTGCGTGTAGACGTTGTCCTCGTTGCTGATGACGACGGCGGCCTTCGGCACGTTCTCGAAGCGGACGTTCTTCGCGTACAACCAGTCGCCGTAGCCGCGGTCGATGTCGATGCCGATCGGTGTGTCGCGGATGTCGACGTTGTCCAGCGTGAGCCCGGCCTCGTGCTCGCGGATGGCGGCGTCGCGCTGGCCGTCGAACGCGGCGTCGACGAGCGTGAACTGCCACGCGGGCGACGTCTTCTCCGCGAGGATGCCGTAGCGGCCGCCGTGGAATTTGAGGTCGTACGCGATATTCCCCACGTGGTACACGCCTGCGAGGCCGCTGCCGATGTGGAAGTCGATGTGCGACAGGTTCGAGTGCTGCGCCGTGTGCATGCGCACGCCGGTGGCGGCCGGGTTGCCGTCGCCGATCTCGAAGTCCACGTTCGACAGCACGGAATAGAAGGTGGCGGAGTTCGCGTCGCGCACGTCGTGCTGCGCGCCGACGGCGCCCACGACGGGCATCGGCACCTTGCCGACCGTGTACTGGTCGCCCCCGGTGAAGATCACCATGTTCGCGACGCCCTGCTGGAAGCCCGGCGTCTTCGGCGCCAGCACGAACACGGGCCGCGTCGCGCCCACGCCGTACACGCGCACGGCGAGCGGGATCAGGATGCTCTTCGTGATGCGGTAGCGGCCGGACGGCAGGAACACGACGCCGCCTTCGCCCTTGTTGGCGGCGGCGTCGATGGCTTGCTGGATGGCGGCGCTGTCGTCCGTCTTGCCGTCACCTTGCGCATGCACGACGACGGCATGCGGATCGTCGGGCATGGTCTGGAACGCTGACACGGACGCCGCCTGGCCGGGCGCGGCGCATGCGAGGAGGGCCGCCGCCGCGAGTGCGCGCGGCAGCGGGAATAGCGTAGTCTTCATGGTTGTTATCCTTATTCTCAGGCGACGAACAGCGACAGCAGCATCACGAACAGCAGTCCGAACACGCCGACGAGGGTCTCCATCATCGTCCACGAGCGGAACGTATCCCGGAGCGACAGGCCGAAGTATTCCTTGAACATCCAGAAGCCCGAATCGTTCACGTGACTGAACATCAGGCTCCCGGCACCGACGGCCAGTACCATCAGGTTCGGATTGACGCCGGAGCTTTGCACGAGCGGCCCGACGACGCCGGCCGCCGTGATGCCGGCCACCGTGGCGGAGCCCAGGCAGACGCGGATGAGTGTAGCGACGGCCCAGCCGAGCAGCAGCGGCGGCACCGGCAGGTGTGCCAGCTGCGTACCCAGTTCCGCACTGACGCCGGACTGCGTCAGCACTTCCTTCAGGCCGCCGGCGCCCGCGATGATCATCAGGATCGGCGAGATCTCGCGCAGCGCGCCCGCGGCGCTGTCCGTCACCCGGGCGAACGGCAGGCCGCGGCCGATGCCCAGCGTGACGGCCGCGACGCCGTACGACAGCAGCATCACGACGAGCGGGCTCGCAAGAAAGCCGAGCGGTTTCGACAGGTCCGGGCGGACGAGGGTGACGAGCGTGAGGGCGCCCAGCAGCACGACGGGCAGCAGCGCCGTCGCGAAGCTATTGAAGGTGCCGGGCAGTTCGCTGTCCGGCACGTCCTGCTGCGCGCTGCGGAACATTGGCGCGGGCTCGCCGCGGATGTGCTTCAGCGACATCGCGAAGATCGGCCCCGCGATGATGAGGGTCGGGATCGCGACGACGAGGCCATACAACAACGTCTTGCCCATGTCCGCGTGGACGGCGACGACGAGCGCCGTCGCGGACGGGTGCGGCGGCAGGAAGCCGTGCGCGATCGACAGGCCCGCCAGCAGCGGCATGCCGAGCGCCACGGCCGGCCGGCCCGACTGGACCACGAGCGAGAAGATCAGCGGGATCATCAGCACGAAGCCGACGTTGTAGTAAAGGGGGAGGCCGACGACGAAGCCGGTGACGGTCATCGCGATCGGGAGACGGTGCATGCCGAGTTTATCGACGAGGCTCGTGGCGATGCGCCGGGCTGCGCCGGTGTCGGCGATCAGCTTGCCGAAGATGGCGCCCAGGCAGATCACGACGACGAGGGACCCGAGCAGGTCACCGATCCCCTTTTCGATGGCGCCCGGGATCTTCGCGGCGGGCATCCCGAGCATCAAGGCGGCGACGATGGCCGCGACGACGAATGCGATCAGCGGCTGAATCTTGCCCCACGCGATCATCACCGTCAGCAGGCCCACGGCCAGCAATACGGACAGGAGATTCCACATGGCGGCCTCCGTCAGACGTCGTGGCGCGGACTGCCTTGCGGGGCGGCCGGCATGCCGCATGCGCTGGCGCTGGCGAGGTTGGTCAGGGGCCGTTGTCGTTGTGTAGGCATGGTGTCTCCATTGTTGGTGTAGGTGGCGTGCCGCCTCGGTGGTGGGCGGCTGGGCCGGGATGCGACGACGCTTTGCTGCGGTGATGCCGTGTGTTCAGTCCTTCCTGTGAGTCGATGCGATGATGCTGGCCACCAGCGCATCCGGTGGCTGGGTCGTGTCCAAGGTGAGGCCTGCCTCGCCGGGCTGCAGGGGCTCGAGGTCGCGCAACTGGCTGTCCAGCAGCGAGATCGGCATGTAATGGCCGATCCGGGTTTGCATGCGCGCGGCGATCATGCCGCGCGGACCTTGCAAGTGGGCGAAGCGCAGGTCCGGATCGGCCTGGCGCAGCAGGTCGCGGTAGCGCCGCTTGAGCGCCGAGCATGACACGACGATGCCTTCGCCCCGTGCGCGCGCCGCGCCGATCTCGCGCGCCAGCGCCTGCAGCCAGCCGGCGCGGTCGTCGTCCGTCAGCGGCTCGCCGGCCGACATCTTGATCACGTTCGGTGCAGGGTGGTAGGCGTCACCCTCGATGAAGGCAACGCCGAACGCCTGCGCGAGGGCTGCGCCGACGGTGCTCTTGCCGCATCCGCAGACGCCCATGATGACCCAGCGGCGCCCATTGCCCGGCTGGTCGGCTATATCGCTTGGTGGTGCCATGCTGTCTCTCTTTCCGTCAATTCGAAGCGACCGTTAGCGCTATCATTTGCGCTAAGTCTTCAATATGGCGGTGGATTTGTAAAGGGTTATTCGTGCTGCATAGCGAAACGGGAGCATGTGCCGGTCCGGTTACGCGCCTGGGATGAGGTGTGGATGCTTGCCGTTTCAGAGGGAAACGACCGGCGTGCCTTGATAGCGCTATCATTGATGCATGGCGGCATGAATAGGTAAGGTGTGGCGTTTACGACACCATTGCGTGGACGCGTCAGATAGTTGGACGACTCCCGCTCTCGCATCGCACGCCGGATGCAGGACTCATCAGTTGCAACTAACCGACTTCATGACGCGCGACCTGTGGGCTGTAAAGCGCGCTCAGCCGGGCGGGGACGTGGGCGTGGCCGCGCTCGTGATCTTGGCCCGGTGCAGCCGTATCTGCATGGCGACCATCCTCAGGGCAGCCAGGAAAGGTACGGACAGGAAGATGCCCGAGACCCCTGCCAGCTCCTCGCCGGCGAGCAGGCCGAACACGACGAGGATCGGCGGCACGTCCACACCTTCGCTCATCAGGTAAGGGTTCAGCATGTAGTCCTGGAAGATCCGGTACGCGGCGATGAAGGCGACGACCCAGCCGACGTGCTCGTAGCCGCTGAACAGGGCCACGCCCACGATGGCGGCCGCCGCAACGAGCGGACCCAGCACGGGGATCACTTCGAGCAAGGCTGCGATGGCGGCCAGCAGCAGCGCGAACGGCACGCCCATCAGCGACAGCACGAGCCCATAGACGATCAATGTCGCCAGCGACAGCAGGGCCAGCGCCCGCACATAGCTCGACAGCACCGTGTTCAGGCCGTGCAGCACGCCGGTCCAAAAGGGGCCGTTGCGGCGGTGGCTCACCGTCACGAGCAATTCGTCGAAGACGGGTGCCTGCAGGATCATCAGGAAGCTCAGGATCGGCACGACGACGACGTAGATCAGGTTGCCGGCCAGGTGCATGAGCCCGGCGCCGATATTGCGCATGAACGGCATCGCCTGCGACGAGCCGCCCTGGAGCAGGTCGCGCAGGAACCCGGCGAGGCGCGCGCGCAAAGGTTCGAGCACGCCGGGCAGCGGCAGCCGCCGTTCCAGGGTCGCGGGGTCGAGCAGCGTCGGCAGCTGCTGTGCCAGCGTCGTCGCCTGCTCGGCCACCTGGTTGCCGAACAGCGCGACGGCCAGCGCGACGAGCGCCACGACGACGAGGTACACGAGGCCCAGCAGGGGCATGCGCGGAACGCGGCCACCCACGACGCGCTGGGCCAGCACGAACAGCGGGTAGATGAGGTAGCTGAACAGGACGGCGATCAGCATCACCAGCAGGGTCGTCCGCACGAGGAAGACGCCATACAAGCCTGCCACGACCAGCGCGGCCGTCCACACCACGCGGGCCGTACGCGCATCGATACCGAACACGGGGCCTCCCTGACCATGGGCCGTCGTCGCGGCCGTTGTCGGCATGATACGGCGACGGCCGCATCGCTGGCGCGCAGCTCGGCAGCACGGTTGTCCCGTGCCGGTCCGCGCAGGGGCATGGTGCTACAGTGGGCGTGCATGGGAAACGAAAGGAGGCGACGTGAATCGCAGCTATCGTTGGGCAACGGAAAAGAGCGGCGGCCTCGAGCATGTCGAGCTGGCGATCGGCGACACCGGCGTGACGGCGGAAAGTGTCCTCATCGGCCCCGCGGGCGGCAGCTTGTTCGCCTGCAGTTATGCATTGCAATGCGACGAGCATTGGCGAGTGCGCAGCCTCGACGTGCACGTCGCCGGCCGCGGCACGGTACGCCTGCGCGCCGATGGTGCCGGCAACTGGACCGACGCCGACGGCACGCCGCTGCCGGCCCTGCAGGGCTGCATCGACGTCGACGTGTCGTGCAGCCCGTTCACGAACACGCTGCCGATCCGCCGCCTGGGCGACAGCCTGCGCCAGCGCCAGGAAATCCGCGTCGCGTACGTCGACTTGCCCGAGCTCGACGTCCAGCCCGTGTCGCAGGCGTACACGGCGCGGCCTTACACGGGCGCGGCGCCGGACCACGTGCTGTTCGAAAGCCTGTCTCGCCCGTTCTCCGCGGAGCTCGAGGTCGACGGCGAAGGCCTCGTGCTGCGCTATGAGGACATGTTCACGCGCGTCGCGGGCTGAGCGGCTTGCCCTGTCCGGCCAGCCTCAGCCGGCCTGATGCGCGGCCGGCAGACGGGCCGTGCCGATCCACGTCAGGCGATGCCACAGCGCTTCCAGCGTCCCCTGCTTGTGGCGCTTGAGCCACCACGCGCTGAAGAGGCCTTGCGCCACGGCCAGTGTGATGCCGATCAGCAGCGCCGCCACGGGGCCTGTCACCGCGTACAGGCCGAAGCCGAAGCCATAGTACAAGGTGGTGCCGACCACCGACTGCATCATATAGCTCGTCAGGCTCATCCGACCGAGCCAGCGGAACGCGCCGAGCACGCGCGCACCGGCAGGGCGGCGGAACAGCAGCGCGAAGCCGGTCACGAGCAGGAGCATGATGTCCAGGTTGAGCAGCGGCGCGCAGATGCCGTCCAGCGGCCGGCGCAACGCTTCTGCCTCGATCCACGTCTCCAGATGGAAGTGGACGAACAGCAGCGGTCCGAGCAGCAACGCCGCCACGAGGAAGATGCGGCGCCAGATCGTGCGGTTCGCGTCGTGGACGGCAAACAGCCCGACGCGCCCGGCCAGCATGCCGAACATGAACAGCGCGGGAATCTGGAAGATGCGGCCCATTTCCCAGCTCCACAGCAGCACGGCGTGCTTGCCGTTCGTGAGGTTGCCGATCCAGACGTCGACGAGCGAGCCGTGCATCTGGTAGGCACTGGCGCGCCCGAAGAGCCCCCACGATTCCGGGTTGGGCAGCTTGCCGGGCGCACTGTCCAGCGCCGCCAGCGCCTGGACCCAGGCCGCAGGCTGCAGGCTGAGGAAGCAGGCCAGCAGGAAGACGGTCCGCGTGCGCAGGCGCGCGACGGGGATCAGGACCAGGCCGAGCACGGCGTATATCGCCAGGATGTCACCTTCGTAGAACGCGCCGTTCACCAGCCCGAACCCGAGCAGCAGCAGCATGCGCCAGGCGAAGCGCGGCCGGAAATCGTCGCCGCGCCGCGCGCGCGCATCGAATTGCAGGTGGAACGTCAGACCGAACAGCAGCGCGAAGATGGCGTACGACTTGCCACCGAACAGGGCGAACATCGTGTCCCAGATGCCCTGGCCCAGTGTTTTCAACCAGGCGGGGTCGCCCGGCGGCGAGTAGTACAGGTCGAAATGCTCGAGGTTATGCAGCAGCATGATCGAGACGATCGCGAAGCCGCGCAGGGCGTCGACGAGATCGAGGCGGGACGTGGTCGTCATGGGCGCGGCATTCATGGGAGATGGCGTCATGGGAGTTCCGGTCGGTGGGAGCCCGGCCATTCTAGTTTGAAAACGGTTTCATTTCTAATACCTTTTTTGCAAGCAGGGCTTGGATCATGCACGTTGTTGGCATCGCGGTCGTGGCAAGTCCTGTTTCGTTGCTCGACCATAAACAGCCCACCGCCACGGTCGGTTTTCACGTTTAGTTACAAATCGTGACTGATCGGCGGCGGTTGCCCGCAGTTCGATGGATATCGGCTTCACTGTGTCGACGGCGCGCAACGGTTCAATATCACCCTGCACATGTCTTCGAAATTTTTTCCGAATGGCAAAGAGAAGCGCGCCATAATCTCGTAAAATTGCCCCTCGTCAGCTTTCTATGCGCCAACCCGTGGGTTGGCGTTTGCTTTTTTAGACCCCTGTTAGCAGTGAGTCATACGCATCCGACATCGCGTACGAAGCGTCGACGCTGTCGGGCAGGCTTTCAAAAACAGTCATCTACTCAATGCAAAATAGTCGCTCCCTCAGCACCGCCCGTTCCCGTAACCCGGCATTCGCGCAATCCCAGTCGTTTGCGTTGCCCCTGCTGTTCACGGTGTTTGGCGTGATTATGGGCTCCTGGGCAGGCCGGATCCCGGCCATGGCCGAACGCATCCACGCATCGCATGCGGCGTTGTCGATGGTCCTGCTTTGCGGCGGCCTCGGGGCCGTTCTGTCGTATCCTGTTTCGTCGCACATGATGCGTTCGTTCGGCGCGCGCACGACCATGCTCATGTCGGGCATGGCGCTGCTGGTCGTGTTGGTGGCAATCGGGGCCGCACCGACCGTGCCGTCGCTGATGATGGCTGTGCTGAGCCTCGGTATCACGGCCAGCACGTTCGACGTTGCCGTCAACTCGGCCGCCACCCGCCGTGAAAAGCAAACGGGCAAGTCGGAACTGTCGAAGCTGCACGGCCTCGGTTGCGCCGGCGGCCTGGCGGGCGCGACCTTGGGCAGCGTGATGGCTGGCCTGCACATTGCGCCTGTCACCCATTTCGTGATGCTGGCCAGCCCGCTGGCCATGGCACTCTACTTCGGCTGTTCGCTGCTGGACGCGGACCGCGCAGGCGAAGCCGTCGAGAAAAAATCGTTCTCGCTGCCGCGCGGCCCGCTGCTGTTCCTGGGCGCGCTCGGTTTCCTGGGCTCGATGGCGGAAGGCAGCATCGCCGACTGGAGCGGCGTGTTCCTGAAGGAGCATTTCGGTGCCTCGGACGCCCTGGCGCCGTTGGCCCTGTCGGCGTTCTCCGTGATGATGCTGCTGGCCCGCCTCGTCGGCGACAAGCTCAAGGCCCGTTACGGCGCCCGCCCCCTTGTCAGCAGCGGTTCGATGGTGGGTGCGGCCGGCCTGTTCTTCGCCGTGCTGTCGCCGAACGCCTATCTCGCTCTGTTCGGCTTTGCCATCGCGGGCATGGGCATGGCGCTCGTGTTCCCGTTCGTGTTCAGCGCCGCGGGCGCACAAGGTCCGGCGGCATTGGCCGGCGTCGCCAGCATGGCTTATAGCGGCAGCCTGATTGGCCCGCCGGTCATCGGCGCCATCGCGCAAGGCATGGGCATTCAGGTGGCCATCGCCTACGTCGGTGGCCTCGCGTCCCTGATCGCATTCGTGGCCAGCCGTTCGCGCCTGCTGAAGTAATCCGGTTTTCGGTTGCATTGTTCTTCCTTGTTGGGGCGGTTGCCGATGGCGCCGCCCTTTTTTTCGTCCACCCGCCGCCGGGCTTCCTGATCCTTAGTGTGCGGCGGGGACGAAGGGTTCGCGCCGTCTTGTTGTCGTTTGCGCTGAGCCAAACCCTCATCCATTGCACAGAACTCCAGTCCGTCCGCGTGCTCCAAGCAACATCTGTCGGCTGCCCAGGATCGGAGTCTCCATGCAAACCGAAATCGATGCCGTGTCCGTCGTCTGGTTCCACGACCGCCAGTTGCGTGAGCGCGACTGGCCGGTGATGTCCCGCGGCGGCGGCGCGTCCGGCGCGTGGGAGGCGATCGATGCCAACCACCGTTACAACGGCCTGCTGTGGCGCGAGGCCGATCGGGCGCGGCGGCTCGACGTGCCGCCTGCCGAGATCGCGGCCGGTCAACGCCTGATCGACCGCTACGACCGAAAGCGCAACGACGCGGTCGAGTCCATCGACAAGGTATTGTTGGCCGGCCCGCACCACGTCGTCCGCCGGCCCGGTGCGCGGCTGTCGAGCGACACCGCGGGCGTCATGATCGACCGCCTGTCGGGCCTGGCGCTGCACATCCACCACATGCGCGCACAAGCGCTACGCGCGGGCGCGGACGCCGGCGCGGACGAGGCGCACGTCGGGGCCTGCGCTGCCAAGCTCGAACGTCTTCTCGCGCAGCGCCACGACCTGATGTCCTGCCTCGACCGCCTGCTCGCGGAGGCGCGCGCCGGACTTGCGTATTTCACGCCCGGTCGCCAAGCCAGGATGGAAAGCGATCCCGCGCCCGACACTTGTCTCGACGGCCAGGTAAGAGAGAGGGGGAGGGCAGTGCCGTGAGCGCGACCATCGATGCGCCGGCCATCCGACGCGCGCACGCTGCCCGGATGATGCGCGCCGCCGCTACCAGTAGGGCCACATGCCGACACTGCGCTGGCGGCTCGGCGCTGTACCGGACAATAAGGCACGCGCGTGTTGCAGCACGACGTGGACACGCTCCGCAGCCGGATCCCAGATGCAGCGATGCGTGTGGCGGTCGAGCGGCGCCCAGCGGGCGATGTCCGCCGTGCCGAATACGACGATGCTCTTGAGCCCGAGGCCGGCCGCGATATGGGACACCTCGGTGTCGTTGCAGACCAGGAGCCTGGCATCGCGCAACAGCACGGCCAGCGCGCCGGTGGAGAGCGCGGCGCTCGCGTCGAGCGGCGTGTGCCGCATGCGGTTCGCCACGTCGGCAGTCAGGCCCGCATCGTCGGCGTCGCCTGTCAAGACAACCTGGAGCCCGAATTCGCTCGCGAGGCAATCGCCGACTTGCGCAAACAGATGCGCCGGCCAGCACGTGTCCCGCTTGCGCGCGCCCGGATGAATGCAGAGGTATTCACCCGGCACGAGCGATTCGCCAAGGCCGGTGTCACGCCACTCGTCTTCGTCGTCTCGCGACAGCGGGAATTCCAGGTGCGCCCCTGTCGATGGCGCGCCCAGCTGTGCCATCAGGGAGAGCAGGCGTTCCGGCTCTGCGCCGACGTCCGGATAGGGAAACAGGACGGTCCCGTTGCGGACGACCGGTGCGCCGCGACAGAACCCGGCCATCGCTTGCGCGCCGAAGCCGCCGACGATGTCGTTGCTCACATCACCGCTTCCGTGCAGCTGCAACGCCAACGCGAACTGGCGGAGGCAGACGCTCGTGTAGAAATGCGTGAGCGCGTCCTGTGGCGCCGGCTGTTCGGACAGCAAAGGATGGCCGGGGAAGGCGATGAATTCATCCACGTACGCATGGAACCGGTCCGCGAATTGCCGCGCCCAGGGCAGGCCCACCAGTGCGATGCGCGCGCGGGGCATGGCGGCGCGCAGGGCGCGTAGCGCAGGGACGGCGCATAGCATGTCGCCCAGTTGGCGCGCGCGGAACACGGCGACCGAAGGCAGGTCGAGGCGCTGCAGCAATGGTCGGCGGTACACGTTTCCTCCTTTGGCGCATCCCCGATGGGGACGTGCCGGCATCCGCACGCAACGTTGTAGCGAGGACCGTCGTACGGCAGGATTCGTCGGCGCGGCGCGGCGCGGTGCGGCCCGGGTCGGGCATGGCGGGACCCGCGGTCATCGTCCGGGGCGACGTCGGGTTGCGCCGCAACGGGCCACCACAACCTTGGAGCGCATTGCGCCGGATTAGTTCAGCCATCCATATGCGTGTCGCCTGTTGCCTGTCGCGGCGGGTGGTGTCCTGAACGGTGCGGCGAAAGACGGTATCATCGAAGACAGTCCCATCGATGACCGGATACCCCATGCTCCAGACGCCCGCTTCGTTCACGCCCCTGATGGCTCCGCAGCAGGATGCCGCACCGCTGTCCTTCGTCTTCCACGGTACGCGGCTGCTCGTTCGCGAAGCCGATCTCGGCCTGCCCGACGAGGCCGCGGTGCGCAGTCTCGCGCTCGACCCGCAGCGCCTGCAGGCCGTCGGCGTGCTGGATGGTCAGTACTGCCAGGCCGCGTGGGTCGACGACGAAGCGCTTGTCCCGCCCGGCTATGCCCTGCGTGGACTGCGTTCGCTGTTCGGCGAGTTCGACGACGCCCGGCTCGGCGTGGCGGCGCGCGCCTGCCAGATCGCCGAATGGGCGCGCACGCACCGGTTCTGCGGCGCGTGCGGCAGCGGCACCGTGCTGGCGACGGGCGAACGCTGCTTCAAATGCGCGAACTGCGGTCACATGGCGTATCCGCGCATTTCTCCGGCGATGATGGTCCTGATCCGCAACGGCGACAAGGTGCTGCTGGCACTGCACACGCAATCCGCCGTGAAGCGCTTCGTACCGCTGGCCGGTTTCCTGGAAGCGGGCGAATCGGTCGAGGAAGCGGTGCACCGCGAAGTGTTCGAGGAAGTCGGCCTGCGCGTGCACAACCTGCGTTATTTCGGCAGCCAGTCGTGGCCGTTTCCCCATTCGCTGATGATCGCGTTCACGGCCGATTACCTCGATGGCGACATCCGTACCGACCCGAACGAGATCGCGGAGGCACGCTGGTTCGGACCGGGCGACACGTGGCCGGAGCGCGTGCCGCACGTGTCGATCTCGAGCATGCTGGTCGATAGCCACCGTCCGCCCGGGCACTAAGGCGGCACGGCGGCGACGGGCCTTTCACGGCAGCGGCGCGGCCGCGACCTTGCTTTCCACGCGCAGTGCCGGCGGCAGGTCTCCCGGCCGCACGCCCGTGCTGCGCATGCGCACGACGCGCTGCATCAGGTCGAACCAGAACGGGGCGCCGAACAGCGCGGTCGACGCCGTGACGAGCCATCCCGCGACCTGCAGCGCGAAGTCGGCCCCGGCCACCGGCGGAAAGCGGGTCCAGCCGATCGGCAGCGCCATCATGGCGTCGAACAGGGCGGGGTTCAAAGCGCCCGGCATCGGGGTTCCTTGTGTCGCAACGTCCGGCATGTCTTGCAAGTGCGCGGCCAGGGTGGGTTGTTGCCACAGCGTGCGGAACAGGTGAATGCTGTCGATGTTGAACAGGATTGCCAGCAGCAGCGCCAGCAACAGCGAGACGAGCAACTGCCGCCGCTTGTAGGCGCCCGACATGCGCGCCATCGCGTTATCGAACCAGCTGGCCAGCATGTCCTGGAAATGCTGCAGGTCGCGCGCGCGCCCGTACAGCCCACACATGACCTGTTTGACTTGTGGATCGGGGATCGTCTCGATGGCGCCGGCCAGCTGGACGAAGTCGCCCGGTACGCGCGACAGGCTGTCGACCAGCGCAATCGCAAAATGCGCCGGATCGATGTACGATGGCCTGGTACGCATGGCCCGTTCGTGCGGTCCGGTGCCGTCCGCGTGCGGATTGACGAGCGGATGCAGGTAGACGGCACGCGCCAGGCCGTCGAACGAGGGGTCGTTGAGCATGCTCTTGACGCCCGCGAGCAGCGTGTTGGCGCGCAGCCGGAATGCCGCGGCCAGCGCTTCCTGCAGGGTGCTGACGATCAGGGCGACCGTGCCGTAACAAAATGTCAGGCCGATCGCGACTTCCAGGACAGTGCTTCCGAGCATGGTGTTCTCCCGCGCAGTGACAAGGACGTCGACTACGCTAGCGCATCCGTGAACGCGTCCAGTCCGATTTGCGCAAACGCCGTTGCCGTCTGTGGATCCGCTCCATTTTCTATATACTCTCGGCAATCGAAAATTTTAGGGTTAACCATGTCTGACAAAGAAGTCTTCACCGAGAACGACTGGCGGCGCCTGTTGTCCAGCCTTGGCGAAGATCCCAACCGCTCCGGCTTGCACGAGACGCCCGCGCGTGTCGCCAAGGCCTGGAAACACTGGACTTCCGGCTACGACCAGGATCCGGTCGAGATCCTCAAGGCGTTCGAGGACGGTGCCGAGGAATACAACGAATTGATCGTGGTGCGCGGCATCCCCGTCTACAGCCATTGCGAGCACCATCTGGCGCCGTTCTTCGGCAAGGCGACGGTGGGCTATCTGCCGAACGGGAAGATCGTCGGACTGTCGAAGCTGACCCGTCTCGTCGACGTGTTTTCCAAGCGCCTGCAGGTGCAGGAACGCCTGACGGTGCAGATCGCCAATACCTTGATGGAAGTGCTGGAACCGAAAGCGGTCGGTGTCGTCATCAAGTGCCGCCACATGTGCATGGAAAGCCGCGGCATCCGCACGCCCGGCGAGGAAACGATCACGTCGACGTTGCTGGGCGAACTGCAGCCCAACCTGGCGCTGCGTACCGAATTCCTGTCGCT
The DNA here is from genome assembly GCF_024753285.1 of Massilia pinisoli. Taxonomy (GTDB): domain Bacteria; phylum Pseudomonadota; class Gammaproteobacteria; order Burkholderiales; family Burkholderiaceae_D; genus Telluria; species Telluria pinisoli. Next base: position 56,225 of record NZ_JANUGW010000026.1, read on the forward strand.
GGCGCGCGACTGACCCCGGGGCGGCGCACCGCCCCATGTTTCTTCTCCACCACGCTGTGCAAGTGGCGCGATGCGGCGCGCATCCCGCTTCAAAAAAAAGTGCCAGGATTCCGAACACGCTGCTAGACTGTATTTACTGGGCGCTCGTGTTCGATTCTGTCGCGACAATGCGCTACGCCCGTCGATGATCGGGAACCTGTTCCGGATCACGTGTCTCCAAGCAAATTTGAGGCGATCGACATGGCCAGGCCTACCTTTCCAAGCGATGTACCGCGTGAAGAATTCGAGACCGTGCGTGAAATGCTGGAGGCGGCGCGCCGCAAGACCCGGCCCCGCAAGCACGATCTGTACGATGTCTTTTGCGCCGTCCTCTACTTCCTCCATACAGGCAGCGCCTGGCGCAGCATGCCGCCGGAATTCCCGCCCTGGCGTACCGTGCACGAATACTTCACGCAATGGACGATGCTGCGCGAGGGCGACCGCACGCTGCTCGAGCAGGCGCTCGAGCGGCTCGGGCGCACGGCCGAAATCGCGCGTCTGCGCCAGCTGACGGGGCAGGGCTGAACCGAGGCGTGGCGGGACGGATCAGCGGCCGTTCGCGACCGACCCTTCGGCCGGCTCGAACACGAGTCTCTTTTTCGCGTCCATGTGGAACACGCCGATCGGCTGGGCCTGGACATTGTCCGACGGCTCCGGCAACTGCCTGCAATCGCGCGTCTCCACTTGCCACATCTCGTCGCCAGAGCGCAGCAGGAACGTTTCGTCACCTGTCGAGAACAGCTCCACGTTGAGGTCGGCCAGCGGCGTCTTGCCGAGGTTGAACTGGCGCTGGCAGTCCGGCAGACGCGACGCGATCACCCTCAAGCCCACTTGCTTGCTCCAGAAATAGTCCTGCGTGACGACCACCGTCAGGGCGTGGTCGTTGCCGTCGATCGTATAGCTGGCCGATTCGTTGACGCAGCCGGCCAGCAGCAATAGCGGCGTCAACAGGAGCAAGGTGGAGCGCATGGTCGTTTCCGGTTTGGCGATGCTTTCATGCATCACTGCCGAGTATAGAGCCCTTCAAACGCCGGCCGCAACGCGCGTGCCGGCCTTGTCGCCGAGAAAGTTTCCTAAGTAACTGATTTCTTTTAGAAATTTATTCTGGCGCGCTCCCTGATTTTTTGATTTCGGAGATGATGCATCCGCATTCGCCCACGATCGCGGCGGTTGCGTTGCGCCGCGCGCACCGCTGGCCTGGATCAAGGATCGAACCGCGACGTCATCCCTTATCAGCCTGCGCAGGAACCCGTGCGAACCGGGACCGGTCTGACGGTTGCCTGCCACTTCGGAAGCGAGACAGCAATGCCAGACGACGATCAGAGCCTATTGGAACAGCGTGCGCAGGACGCGCCGCCGTCCTATGCGCCGCCGCAACCGCTCACGTTGCGGATCAATGGCGCCGAGCACGATCTCATGATCGAGCCGCGCGTGACGTTACTTGACGCGTTGCGCGAAGTGCTGGGCCTTACGGGCACGAAGAAGGGGTGCGACCGCGGCCAGTGCGGCGCTTGCACGGTCCTCGTGGACGGCCAGCGCATCAATGCCTGCCTGACGCTGGCGGTCATGCACGACGGCCGCGACATCACGACGGTCGAAGGCCTGGGGCAGGACGGACAGCCGCACCCGATGCAGCAGGCGTTCATGGATTGTGACGGCTTCCAGTGCGGCTATTGCACGCCGGGCCAGATATGTTCGGCGGTGGCCTTGCTGGACGAAGTGAAGGCAAGGCAGGCCAGCATGCTGACGGACGGCGAGCAACTGGCGCCGGGCGCGCTGTCGGAAGACGAGATCCGCGAACGCATGAGCGGCAACCTGTGCCGCTGCGGCGCCTATCCCAACATCGTCAAGGCCATCCACAGCGTGGTCTTGCGCCAGGCCTAGGAGGACGTGCATGCAATCGATCTTCTATGACCGGGCCCGCGATGTGGACCACGCGCTCGAGCTGGCGCGCCAGCCGGGGGCCAAGTTCATCGGCGGCGGCACGAACCTGCTCGACCTGTACAAGAGCGGCATCGAAAAGCCGGTGCGCCTCGTGGACGTGAGCCGGCTCGCGCTGGGCGGCATCGACGAGTTGCCGGGCGGCGGGCTGCGCATCGGCGCCATGGCCAGCAACACGGCGGCCGCGAATCACCCTCTCGTGCGCCAGCGTTACCGCCTGCTGTCGGAGGCCTTGCTGAACGGTGCGTCGACGCAGTTGCGCAATATGGCGACCGTCGGCGGCAATCTGCTGCAGCGCACGCGCTGCTATTACTTCACCGACCCGACCTTCGCTCACTGTAACAAGCGCGATCCGGGCTCGGGCTGCGACGCGATCGACGGTCACAACCGTATCCACGCGATCCTGGGCGCGAGTCCACAGTGCATCGCCACCAATCCGTCCGACATGAGCGTCGCCCTCGTCGCGCTCGACGCCATCGTGCACCTGCACGGGCCGGATGGCGAGCGGCAAGTTCCGGTCGCCGATTTCCATCGCCTCCCGGAAGACCGGCCGCAGGACGACACGGTGATCCGCCCCGGTGAACTGATCACGGCCGTAGAGCTGCCGCCGTCGCCGTTCGCGCAACACGCGCATTACCTGAAGGTACGCGACCGCGCCAGCTATGCGTTCGCGCTCGTGTCGGTGGCGGCCGCCGTCGACCTGGATGGCGACACCATCCGCGACCTGCGCATCGTGCTGGGCGGCGTCGCCCACAAACCGTGGCGCGCGCTCGGCGCGGAGCAAAGGCTGCGCGGCCACGCGCTCGGCGCACTGAGCGATGACGTGCTGGGCAAGGCCGGCGCGGATGCCGTCGCCGGGGCGCAGCCGCATGCGCACAATGCGTTCAAGGTCGAACTGGCGCAGCGCGCGGTCGCGCGTGCATTGCGCGTCGCCACGGGCAGCCGCGCCGCCGGCGTAGAGGGAGACATGACATGAGTATCACGGGCGCCCCCATCAATCGCGTCGACGCCTGGGCAAAAGTCAGCGGCGCGGCGCGCTATTCGGCCGAGCATCCGGTCGCCAACGTGGTCCATGCGGTTCTCGTGACGAGTACGATTCCCAGCGGACGGGTGCTCGCCATCGACGACAGTGCGGCGCGGGAGGTCCCTGGCGTGCTGCTCGTGATGACGCACGAGAACGCCTTCCGGTTGCCGCAGAAAACGAAGGACGGCAAGCTCCAGCCGCCCATCGGCCGCCGGCTGACCCTGCTGCAGGAAGACGACATCCACTACAACAACCAGCCGATCGCCGTCGTCGTGGCCGACACGGTCGAGCGCGCGCGTGAGGCGGGCGCGCGGTTGCGCATCGAGTATGAACGCAAGCCGGCCGTGCTCGACTTCGAGCAGGCCAGGCAGGCGGTGCATCCGCCGGACAAGGTGCTGTCGGAAGACACCGACACGAAGCGCGGCGACCTGCACGCCGGCCTGCTGTCCGGCAGCGCGCGGATCGACGTCACCTACACGACGCCGATCGAGCACCACAACCCGCTCGAGACGCATGCGACGATCGCCGAATGGCAGGGCGACCGCCTCATCCTGCACGACTCGACGCAATACATGAAGGGCGTGCAGAGCATCGTCGCGAACATCTTCGACATCTCGCCGGAGAACGTCACGGCCATCTGTCCATACGTGGGCGGCGGTTTCGGCTGCAAAGGATCCGTATGGTCGCACGTGGTGCTCACGGCCATGGCCGCGAAGCTCGTAGGGCGTCCGGTCAAATTGTCGCTGGACCGCAACCAGATGTTCGGCCCGGTCGGCTGCCGACCCAACACGGAACAGCGCATGCGCATGGCCGCGCTACCCGATGGACGCATGACGGCGTCCGGCCACGACACGATTGCCTACACGTCGATGTTCGAGGACTGGATCGAGCCATGCGGCCTCGTCACGCGCATGATGTACGAAAGTCCGAACCAGGAAACGTCGCACCGGCTCGCGCGCATGCACCTGGGCACGCCGACGTTCATGCGCGCGCCCGGGGAAGCGACAGGTTCGTACGCCTTGGACTGCGCGATGGACGAGCTGGCCTACGAACTGCACATGGACCCACTCGATCTGCGCCTGAAAAACTATACGGAGCGGGACCCCGGCAAGGGCTTGCCGTTCTCTAGTAAATCGCTGCGCCAGTGCTACGAGATCGGTGCCGAGCGCTTCGGCTGGCGCGACCGCAATCCGCAGCCGCGCTCGATGCGGCGGGGGAACAAGCTGGTCGGTTGGGGCATGGCGACTGCCACCTACCCGACCAATCGTTCGCCGGCGGAATGTGCCGCGACCCTGCTGCCGGACGGCACCGCGCTGTTCCGCTCCGGCACGCAAGACCTCGGCACCGGCACCTATACCGTGATGACGCAGGTCGCGGCGGACGCGCTGGGCGTGCCCCTCGACCGCGTGCGTTTCGAGCTGGGTGATTCGCAGATGCCGGACGCGCCCGTCTCCGGCGGATCGATGACGGTAGCCAGCGTGGCACCGGCCGTGCAGGCAGCGGGAACGGCGTTGCGCCTGAAACTGCTCGGCATCGCCGCGGCGGACGAGCGCTCGCCTTTGTTCGGCGCGACGGCCGACGAGGTCGGCGTGGACGCGACGTCAGATGGCGGCGAGCTCTACCTGCTGGACGCGCCGACCCGGCGCGAGGGCATGCAGGCCATCGCGGCGCGCCACGGCGGTCCGGTGGAAGTGACGGCCAGGGCGGAGCCGGGCGACGAGAAACAGAGGTATTCGATGCATGCGTTCGGTGCCGTGTTCGTCGAGGTGACTGTCGACGAAGACCTGGGCGAGATCCGCGTGCCGCGCGTGGTCGGCGTCTACGGCGTCGGCAAGCTGATGAACGAAAAGACGGGCTACAGCCAGCTGATGGGCGGCATTGTCTGGGGCGTCGGCCTGGCGCTGTTCGAAGAAACGCTGATCGACAAGCGCGCAGGCCGCGCGGTGAACGGCAACCTCGCCGAATACCACGTGCCGACGAATGCCGACATCCAGTCCATCGACGTGCAGATCGTCGACGAGGACGATCCGCACGTGAACCCGCTGGGTGCCAAGGGCATCGGCGAGATCGGCATCACGGGCGTGGGCGCCGCGATCGCGAACGCCGTGTTCCATGCGACGGGAAAGCGGGTGCGCGACCTGCCCATCACGCTCGACAAACTGTTGTAGAGTGTTAGCCCTCGCATTTCGAACTGCAAACACGATCCTACAATGGCTTAGATCGCGGATGCGCTCACCAGTGGTACTGGGTCCGTCACATCTGGACCTTTACCTTTTTCGATGAGCTTATGCAATTGTCGAGCGTTCACGCCGCGATACGACCAAAAGAAAAGAAATATTGCGATGTACATAAAAATTGCCATGACGTAGGCAAATGCGAAACGCTGTTCGGGTAGACCTGACTTCACATAGGTCGCGATGCTCTCAGGTTTTTCTTTACACAGGATATCGATCTCACTAAAAGTAAATCGCGTTTCACGTGCTATCTGAGCGTGGTCGCTCGAGCATTGGCTGAAAATGAGTGCATTGGAACCAAACAACGGTTTCGCTCGGGTAGCGTCAAGTGCGAACCAGGTACCGCTACTCTTCATGCGGACGATCATTTGGTCGCTCAAGCTCCCAAAGAAAAACGCTATGGCAGTGATGGCGCAAACCGCACACGACAAAACAAGCAGAACCAGTCCCCATTTTTTGGGTAAATGTTTTTCGTTTTTTAGTGCTGGTATTGCGATGTCGAAATATTCTCCGCATGCGGCGATGCGATCCAAGTCGATACGGTTCGTTTTGGCGTAATCAATGACTGCATGGGCTTCACGCGACGTTTCCGCTCGAATGCCAGTCGTAAAGCGAAATTGCATTAGCGCCGAGCGATCTTTAAGGAACGAATCGATTGTTGGGTCGTCGCATTCTTTACGATCGGAAAATAGTCCCCAGAGACGCGACATGATGGGGTGAAACGAACGGGTTCGGCGCCACACGAATAACGCTAATACGGTGGCGCCGAGGGCAGCCATAATTGTTCCGTTACTTAGTATGCCGCCAAGACTACTTATTCCTTGAGAAATGTCCATGCATGTTATTGGGAAGGTCAAATAAAACGTTGAAGTAACTCAACGTGGGATGTTTTTGCAACGTGCACTAAACCGTTTTTTTGCGGGAAGTATCTGATTGTGATCAAAGAATACGCAATTAATGGCGTTGAGTTGCGGCAGCAGCATCGCATCAGTGGTTACGGCCCCGTTTAAGGATGAGTAAGGCCATCTGCCGGTTGTACCAGACGAATAGGAAAGCAAGGCATCGAAAAATTCGACCTGACATACGATCGGATACGACTGACATTGGGAACATTCAGTTCTCCGGCTCGGTCTAGAAAGAAGTCAGTGCTTCGTGGCGTGCGAGTCATGCGCCGCACGCGTATGTTCCCACCCGCCCCCAAGCGCCAGGAACAGCTGCACCTGATCCGCCGCCAGCTGCGCATCCGACACGGCCAGCATGCTCTCGGCGCTGGCCAGCGTACGCTCCGCGTCCAGCTGGGACAGGAAGTCCGTGCGACCGAACTGGTACAGCTTGGCCGACTGGCGCGATGCCAGCGCGCTCTGGTCGCGGGCGGCGCGCAGCGCGGCGTTGCGGTCGAGCTCGCGGGCGTAGACCGTCAGCGCGCTTTCCGTTTCGCGCAGCGCGTTCAGCACGACGCCGTCGAAGCGGGCCAGCGCACCGGCCGTGCCGGCCTTGGCTTGCGCGATGTGGGAGCGGGCCGAACTCGTGGCCGGCAGGTTCCACGAGATCAGCGGGCCCAGGCTGAATTTCCACGTGTTCGCATCGTTGAACTGGCTCATCATGCCGACCGCGCCCACCGACGCGCCCAACGTGATGTTCGGGTACAGCTCGGCCGTCGCGACGCCGATGCGCGCGGTCGCGCCCGCGAGCAGGCGTTCGGCCTGGCGCACGTCCGGACGGCGGCGCAGCAGGGCGGCGCCGTCGCCGACGGGAATCGTCGAGGCGACGCGCGGCGGTGTGGCGCATTGCGCGACCTCGGCCGGGAACTTGCTCGGCACTTCACCGGTCAAAACGGCAAGGCGGTACAGTGCCGTGCGACGGCGGGCTTCCAGCGGCGGCAGGTTCGCACGCAGTTGGTCGAGTTGGGCCTGGGCACGGGAATTATCGATGGCGATGCCGCGGCCGCGCAGGACGCGTTCGGCCGTGAGCTTGGCGAATTTCTGCTGCAAGTCCACCGATTGCTGTGCCACCTTCAGCTGGTAACCTGCCGAACACGCTTCCGTATAGGCGCGGGTCGTGTCGGCGGCGACGATCACGTGGGTCAGGTCGCTGGCGGCTTGTGCGGCTTCCACGTCCGCTTCCGACGCCTCGACGGCGCGGCGGATGCGGCCCCACAGGTCGAGCGTGTAGCCGATCTTGATGTCGCCGTCGTACAAGCCGTCGGTGGGCAATTGTTCCGGGATACCCAGCTGCGCGCCCGCGATGCGGCCGTACAGCGGGGCGACGCTGGCTTCGACTTCGGGGCGTTTCTTTTCCTCGACCTCTTCCAGCACGCCGTGCGCGCGCTGCAGGTTGGCGGCGGCCATGCGCAGGTCGGTGTTGTTGGCGAAGGCCTTGGCGATCAGCTTGTCGAGCAGCGGGTCCTGGTACAGATGCCACCAGTCGGGCGGCAGCGGTTCGGACTTGAACGGCGTCTCGGCTGCGCCCATGAACGGGGCGTTGGCCGCGTCGCGCTGGATCACGGCCTCTTTCGGCACGTGGTAGTCGGGGCCGACGGTGGTGCAGGCGGCCAGCGTGGCCGCCATCAGCGTCAGCGCGCACGCTGTCCTGGCGGTGGTACGGTACGGTGTCATGATCGTTGCGTCGAAGCGTGGAGGCGGTTGCCGGATGCGGTCGCGGCGCGTGCTGGTGCTGCCGGTGCTGCCGGTGCGCCGGCCGCAGCATGTGCCGGCAAGACCTTGACGGTCGCCGTCTGTCCGGCCACGAGCCGCACGTTGGCCGGTACCGGATCGAGGGCGATGCGCACGGGCACGCGCTGGGCCAGTCGCACCCAGTTGAAGGTCGGGTTCACGTTCGGCAGCATGTTGGCGCCCGTGCTGCGGTCGCGGTCGGCGATGCCTTCCGCAACGCTCTCGACATGGCCGTGGATCGGCTGGCGCGTGCCCATCAGGGTGACGTCGACAGGGTCACCGAGTTGGATGCCGGGCAGCTTCGTCTCTTCGAAATAGCCTTCGACGTAGAACGAGCCGCTGTCGACGACGGCCATCACGGGATGCGCGGCCGTGGCGTACGCGCCTTCGCGCAGGTCGAGGTTCGTCACGATGCCGTCCACACTCGACACGACATGCGTGCGTTCGAGGTTCAGCTTTGCCGTGTCGCGGTTGACGATCGCTTGCGCCAGCGCGGCGCGCGCCTGGTCGGTGCGCGTCTGGCCCTGTTCGCGCGTTTCCTGCGAGACGAGGTCGTCGAGCTGCGTATTGCGCTTGTTCTCGCGCTGCGCCTGGGCCAGCGCCGCCTCGGCCGCAGTCACTTGCGCTTCCGCCTGGCGCAGGGCCAGTTCGAAGCGGGCGCGGTCGATCTCGAACAGCGGTTCGCCCGCCTTGACCTGCTCGTTGTCGTGCACGTGGACCTTCGTCACCTGGCCCGTCACGTCGGGCGCTACCTGCACGACGTACGCTTTCACGCGGCCGTCGCGCGTCCATGGTTCGACTTCGTAGTGGTGCCACAGCTGCCAGCCCGCGTAGGCCGCACCCGCGGTCACCACCGCCGTGAGACTTACCCGGCCAATCGCCGACAAAATAGTTTTCATAGCCATCTCAAGACCAGTTGCGTGTGTAATACGTCAGCGCGCCGAGCACGATGACGAACAGGGAAAAATCGAACAGGGCCGGGTGCCAGACGATGCGGTAGACGCCCGTCTTCGCCAGGACCAGGTTGATGAGCCGCGATACCACCAGCGCCGCCAGGGTGAGCAGCAGGAGCGGAGGCACGTATAGGCCGTAGATGCTGACTTCGCCGATCATCGGATTGCCTTTCAGAGTGCGGGTGCGAGCGACGCCGCGTACGGCGCCGCCTTGGGAAACAGGTCGCGGCGCATGCCGGTGAGCGCGGCCAACGCCTCTCGCTGGGCGACGTCGCGCTCGCCGGCGCAGATGGCGCGCAGCGCGTTGTCGAGCGTGTCCAGCAGGCTGCGTTCGCACTGGGCGTCGACCGCCGGACGTAACGCGAAATGGCGCGACAGCTGCCGCATCAGCGGGCCGACGGCCGCGTCGCCGCGGCCCAGCCGAGCGCGTACGCTCTGCAGCAAGGTCATGTTCAAGCCGATGCGCAGGTCGCGCAGCGCGTCGGCGGCTTGCAGGTCCTGGTCCTTGCCGGCCAGCGCCAGGCGTGGCGTCAGCATGCCGACGCGGTCGACCATCCGCGCCGAGAATTCCGGCAGCGACGGCGCGTGCTCGCCGCTGCCCAAGCGTGCCAGTTCGCTCCACCCCGCTTTCAGCAGGCGGCGCGCCGTCCAGCCCGCGCCGACGCGGCGGAACACGCTCGTCGTGACGGCGGCAGCGACATAACCGACGACCTGTGCCAGGGTGCTGTTCAGGAACGACACCATGTCGGCGTTGTGCGTGTCGATCATGGCGAGGGTGCCGCAGATGCCGAACAGGAAGGGCATCGCGCGGCCGAACGTGGACGGCCGCGCCAACAGCACGCCCAGCACGAGGAAGGTGGGGGCGCACGCGAGGATGAACGTCTCGAAGCCATGCACGGCCGGCAGGATGCCCAGCAAATACAGGGCCGACAGCGGAATCGAATAGATCGAGTACCACATGAAGCTCTTGATGAACGGGACCGGATCGTCCTGCGTGGAGAAGAAGCAGCACAGCACCGCCGTCATCATCGGGGCCGCGGCGCCGGACGGCCAGCCGGTCACGATCCAGAATGCGCAGCACACGAGCACGGCGACCGCGGCCGCGAAGGCGGACAGCAGCGCCATGCCGCGGTCCTGGTGGAGCGCGCTCACGGGCACGCCCGGCAGGTGGCGCACGGCGTCGGGCAGGCTGCCCTGCACGCCGGCGTCGATGTGCTGGCGCAAGGTGCGCGTCTCGACGCAGATCTCGACCAGGCGGCGCAGGCGCGCGGCCAGGTTGACTTCGATCATGCCGATCCAGTCGAGTTCCCGGTCGACCGCCGGTTCGAGCGCTTCGATGCGCTGGCGCAAAGCGGCGCCCTGCGTGTCGATGGCCACGGTTTTCGGCGTCTCGACGAGGGCGACGACGTCTTTCAGCAGCGCGTCCCAGCGGGCGGACACGTCTGCGGCGCCCAGGTCGCGCAGCGCGGCCAGGCGGTCTTCGATGCCGGAGACGACCGGCACGAACGCGGCCAGACGTTCCTGCAGCGCGTTGACGGCCTGCTCCGTCCAGCGCAGGTGCGACGTATCGAACGGCAGGTGCGTCGTCATCAGGCGCATCTCCGTGATGTCGCCCGCGAGCTTGCGGCGGTCCGACGCAGAGCGCGCGTCGCCGGCCGGGTTCAGTGCATCGCGGATCCAGTGGTGGGCGTCGCGCACGGCGTTGTCCAGGCGCGCCAGCAGCATCGGACCGAACGGTTGCGGCAGCACGAGGCTGTGCACGAGCGTGGCGCACGTGATGCCGAGCAGGATTTCCTCGACGCGCGCGAGCGCGATATCGAAGATTGCGCCCGGCTCGTTCACGGCGGGGAAGGCGATGAGGCCGGCCGTATAGCCGCCCAGCATCAGCATATACGAGCGCGGCGTGCGGTCGAGCAGCGATACGTAGAGGCAGCCGCCGATCCACAACGCGAGCGCCAGCGACAGCAGCTCGGGCGAATTGATCAGGTGCGGGACGATGAACGTAACGACGATCGCGCCGAGCACGGTGCCGCCCGCGCGGTACAGGCCCTTGGAGCGGGTCGGTCCGGCGAACGGCGCGGCGCAGATGTACGAGGTCATCATCGCCCAAAACGGTCGCGGCAGTCCGATGCGCATCGATACATAGACCGAGAGCATCGCTGCCGCGAATGACTTGACGGAGAACAGGATCTCCGACCGGGTAGGTGTGTTCATGCGTCCTGGACGGCGGCGATGGCCGTGGGCAGGCCGGACAGCACGCGCAAGGCCGCCTCGACGTCGGCCGGATCGAACGCGCCGAACAGCTTGCGGCGGAACGGCGTCAGCGCCTGGTCCATCAGGGCGGCCGTCTTGAGGCCCTCGTCGGTCAGGCGCAGGATCTTGGCGCGGCGGTCCTGCGGGTCTTCATGCCGCGCGACGAGGCCCGATTCGATCAGGTGATCGACGATGCGCACGAGCGACGACGCTTCCAGGCTCAACGTCTCGGCCAGGATGCCCGGCCGCACGCCGGCGTCGCCGAAGCGGCTGATGACGAGCACGGGCAGCCCCGTCGCCTGGGACAGGCCGAAGTCGGACGCAACCTTGTCGGCGGCGGCACGGTAGACGCGCGACGCGTGGGTCAGCGCGGCGGTGAGACTGCTCAGGGTCTGGTCGGTCAGGTGCATGTTGTCTCGCGTAAATACTTTTGTTGTTCACTGTTGATATGCGAAAGTTTAGCATGCGAAGTATTTTGCTGCAACGCACCCGTTGATACGTGCAGACGTCGAATCAGGATGGGGAGGCGATCCGGCGCAGATCCGCCGGCGTCACGAACTCCGTCACGCACGCCTGCGCGCGCAAGGCCTCGATGGTCGCATAGCCCCAGTGCACGGCACCAAACGCGACGCCGGCCTTGCGGGCCGCTTCAGCATCCGTCGCCTGGTCGCCGATGTACAGCGCCTCCGCGGGCGCCGCGTCGCAGGCCTTCAGGACGGCGCGGATGCGGCTCGCCTTGCCGAAGACGGACATGCCGCAGTCGAAGCGCGCCACGAGCGCCGTCAGCTCCGGCCCCAGCACCGCGCGCACGTTGTGCTCGGAGTTCGACGACACGACGGCGAGCTGCACGCCGCGGCCGTGCAGATGCCGCAGCGCGTCGGCGATGCCGTCGAACAGGGGGATCTCGTGGGCACTGTCCTGCATCATCGCCATGAACGTCTTCGACGCGAGCGGCAGCTTCCACGCGGGTAGGCCGACGTGGTCCATCATCTGCCGCACGCCGAGGTGGCGCAGCTCGCCCGCGCGCGATACGTCGATACGGCGGAACGCGTGGCGGTCGGCGACGGTGTTGAAGACGCTGAGGAAGAACGGAAACGAGTCGGCGAGCGTGCCGTCGAAGTCGAACATGGCGAGGCGGTAGGTCATGCGCACATGTTACACGCCGTGCCTTGGCCGCTATCGGTGACCGTCGATCGCGATGCGCCAGCGCCGAATCATCCGCGACGAGCGCCGTCAGCGCGGCCACTTGCTCATTGTCGTATCTCCGCCCGCGATGACGCGCGATGGCGTGTTTTTGCACAGCCGCCTGATCGGCCGCGCACACTGCTTTGCGCTTGCACATCGGTCTACCTCAACTAATCTGATTCGGGTCAATCCCACCACAACAAACAATCGGAGACAGCATGACGATCCTGATCAGGGCAAGACACCTTGCCGGCATCCTCATTGGTTTTCTCGGCACGAGCGCCTTCGCGGCCGTCGTCGCCCTGCCGAAGTACAACGTCAGCGTGAACGACGTGTCGGTGTCCGGATTTTCGTCCGGCGCCGACATGGCGGTGCAGATGCATTTTGCGTATTCGAAGACGGTGAAAAAAGGCGCGGGCATCATCGCCGGCGGACCGTATTACTGCTCGCAAGGCAATGCCGCGATATCGGTCGGCCCGTGCATGGCCAACACCGGCTCGCGCAATGTGCCGTATCTGATCTCGGTGGTGAATACGTGGTCGGGCAATGGCTATATCGACCCGACCAGCAATATGGCCGCATCGAAGGTGTATCTGTTGTCCGGGACGATCGATTCCACGGTGCGCCAGCCCGTCATGGACGACCTCAAGACGATGTACGGCAGTTACCTCCCCGCGGCCAATATCTATTACAAGAACAACCTCACGGTGGAACATGCGGTTCCGACGGATTTTTTCGGCAACGGTTGCGCCGTCAACGGCAGCCCGTACGTCGACAACTGCAACTTCGATACGGCGGGCGAAATCCTGAAGTGGATTTATGGGCCGCTGAATCCCAAGAATACGGGATCATTGAGCGGCAGCTTCGTCAACTTCGACCAGTCCGTTTTCTGGGGTAACTTCAACCCGAACGTGTACAGCATGGCCAGCAGCGGCTATGCCTACGTGCCCGCGAATTGCGCGGCAGGGCAGTCGTGCCGGCTGCACGTGGCTTTCCACGGTTGCCTGCAAAGCGCATCCGTCGTCGGCACGGCTTTTTATCAACACGCCGGCTATAACCGCTGGGCCGATACGAACAACATCATCGTGCTGTATCCGCAGACGACCGTCACCGCAAACAATCCGGGCGGATGCTGGGATTGGTGGGGTTATGAGGACGTGAATTTCCCGGCCAAGAGCGGCGGACAGATGGTCGCGATCAAGACCATGATCGACAAAATCGTCAGCGGCAATGCGGCGGCGCCGTTCACGTGCAGCCACTGGTATGCCAGCAACGTGTCGCACGTGTCGGCCGGCCGGGCGTATATCGGGGCGGATGGGCAGGTGTATGCGAAGAATTCGAACCAATACCTGGGGTATTACATGATCACGGCGTACACCGATGTGCGACAGACGTCGGCCGGGTATTACGCCTACGGTAGTTGTTCATGAAAGAACCCTTTGATGCGTGTTTTGCTTGATGAAACGCATCGCCGGTCTGCTGAGTTTGGTGAATCCTTCGTGACTTCATCGCAGAAGCGATTCACTTCAACCTCGGAGACCACTCCATGGCAATCGACGTGTATTTGCAAATTGACGGCATTAAGGGAGAGTCGCAGGACTCTACCCACCAGGGATGGATCGAACTGACGTCGGCCCAGTGGGGCGTTTTGCAACCCAGGTCAGCGACCGCATCGACTGCCGGCGGCCACACCGCCGAACGCTGTGAACACCGCAGCATTACGGTAACGAAGTTGGCCGATCTGTCGTCACCCCTGCTGATGCAAACCTGTTCGGCTGGTAAGACGATTCCGAAAGCCAAGCTTGAGTTCATGCGTGCCGATAGTGACGGCAAACCGGTCAAATATTATGAGGTCGAACTGGAAAACGTGCTGATTGGCAGCGTGAACCAGGCCGCTCATGAAGGCGGGATTCTCCAGGATTCCGTGGCCCTCAAGTTTTCGAAGGTCAAATGGAAATACACCCAGCAGAAAATCAGCGGTGGCGCTGGCGGTAACACGGCTGGCGGCTGGGATCTGGCAACCAACCGCATCACGTGACTGGAGGGCCGGTCATGCTCGAGCTCCAAGCGAAAGATTCGCGCGGTTACTTCATGCTCCCGCAGGCGCCTGAAGATGCCGGCTATTATGTGTACGGAACGCCGGATCAGGGAGGTGGCCAATATGCCCATCCGGTGATGATGACGCTGCTCCTGTTCATCGAACGCGAGTGGCAGGCGATCGATTGCCGGAAGTTCGGTGTCGGGAACATCAGCTTGCCAGGTGGAGGGAAGTTCAAACCTCACGACTCCCACAAGGACGGCTTGCAGGTGGATATCCGTCCCTTGCGGAAAGATGGGGCCTGTGTCCCAGTAAGCTACTTTCAGGCATGGTACGACAGGGATGCCACGGAACGGCTTATCAGTCTTTTTCAAACTCACCCGGCGGTGATCAACGTGTACTTCAACGACCTGAGTATCCCTGGCGTATTGCCGCTAAAAAATCACGATAATCACTTCCATGTGGCGTTAAGGGCAGACACGACATGAAGAAAAATTTGGCACTCCTGACTACGATTTCGTTGGTTTCTTTGGCATACGCCGCTGAGCAACTGCATTGGCCGGCGCCGTATCGGCCGTTCAAGGGCGAATACACTATTTATTCCGGCGAGTTAGGGGATCAACAGGCGCCAACCAAGGATGATCGCAAGCTTTCTTTCATCATCGAAGGGCAACCGGCAAAGGATATCTTCAATGCAATGCCGCCGGATGACAAGGAAACCTGCAGTGGAGAGAAGGGGGCACGGAGTCGGAGCAAACAAAATGTCTGGTGCACATTCAACCCTGGAGATGGATATACCTGTTACTTCGGATTCGACCTAACGACGGGCAAGAGCATTGCTGGAGGCACCTGTTAGGCTTTTGTACGGCAGAAATTATCCGCAAAACGCATATTGAGCCATCATCCCGGCAACAATTTTGCAACGCCATGTAACAAATTTTACGAGTTGTAAAGCGTGGTCCCGCACGATTCAGCTCGGCTATCATGGCCGCCCGCTCAGCTGTATCGACAACTTTGTTGCTCGATTAATGTTGGGCAACATTGAATGGCGGGGCTCACACATGAAAGATACGGGAGTGTCCGGACCGAACGCAGCGGTCCAACTTGGCTTGATCAATCTGTTGAAGGCTGGTGCAGCGCAATTGATCGTGCTGCATCACCTGGCGTTCTATGGCCCGATGGCCGACGCCGCGCGGCCGCTGATGCCGTCGATCGTCGACTGGCTCGACCACAACGGCCGCATCGCCGTCCAGGCGTTCCTCGTCATCAGCGGCTTCCTCGTCGCGAAATCCTTGTCTCCGTCCGGCCTGCCCGGCATCGGCAACCCGCTGGGGACGATCTGGCGCCGCTACGTCAAGCTGGCCCCGCCTTTCATCGTGGCCATGTTTTTGGCGATTGGCGCATCCGCGCTCGCGCGCACGTGGATGGTCCACGACTCGATCTCCGCGCCGCCCAATATGTCGCAGCTGGCCGCCCACGTCCTGTTGCTGCACGGCGTGCTGGGCTATGAATCGCTGTCGGCCGGCGCGTGGTACGTCGCCATCGATTTCCAGCTGTATGCGCTCATCACCGGCCTGCTGTGGCTGGGCGGGCGCCTCGCAGGCGACCGTCGCAGCGCCTGGCTGATGCCGCTCCTCGTCACGCTGGGGCTGAGCGTCTCGTTGTTCTACTTCAATCGCGACGCCGAGTTCGACGTCTGGGCGCCTTATTTCTTCGGCAGTTATGGGCTCGGCGTCCTCGCCTGGTGGGCGAGCGATGCACGCCGCTCGTTCGGGACGAAGCTGATGTTGCTGCTGATGATGGCCGTGCCGACCGTGCTGGCGCTGGCGCTCGATTTCCGGAGTCGCATCGCGGTGGCGGCCGTCGTTGCGTGCGTCCTGTTCCTGTTCGGACGCACGCGGTTGAGCACGTATGCAAGTTCCGGTTGGGCTGTCGTCAACTATCTCGGCAAGATTTCGTACTCGATCTTTCTCGTGCATTTCCCCGTGTGCCTCGTCGTGAACGCGGCGTTCACGCGCTTCGTGCCGGACGACGCGTATCTGCAGGGCGCCGGCGTGATCTGGGCATGGGCGGCCAGCGTGGCGGCCGGGGCGGCGTTCTTCCACTGGGTCGAAACGCCATTGGGACGCTTTTTGGCAGGGTTGGCGAAGCCCGTCGTGGCGCGCCCGTTCGGCGCAAAGCCGGCCGGATTGCGCGGCCAGGTGAATACGTAAAACACGGGTCAGCATTAAGTTGCTGACTTTCGCCGATATTGACGTTACCCTGTCACCATAGAGGAAGGTGACATGATGAACACCCAGATCCTGGCACTCGATATCGCAGGCAACCCATTCGACTGGATCCCGCCGGAAGACGCGATCCTGTATTACGCGACCGGCAAAGTGGCGTGGGAATTGGGCGCCCGCGAGTTTATTTTCCGCGGCGGCTATTCCCGCTCGGGCGTGCAGTCGAAGATCGCGGTCAAGCCGATCATCGCCATCGCCGGCAGCGAGATCATGACGCGCTTGTTCAAATCCGGCCTGCCGCTGACGCACCAGAACGACCTCCTGTTCAAGCGTGACCGCTACATCTGCGCCTATTGCGGCAACCAGTTCCCCCACAAGGACCTGTCGCGCGACCATATCCTGCCGAGGTCGCGCGGTGGCCAGGACACGTGGATGAATTGCGTGACGGCCTGCAAGCGCTGCAACCAGGAGAAAGGCAATCTGCTGGTCGAGCAATTCCGGCCGCTGATCTACGTGCCGTATGTGCCCTGCCGCGCCGAGCATTATCTGCTGAGGGGGCGGAATATTTTGGCCGACCAGCATGAGTATCTGGCCGCGCAGCTGCCCAAGCATAGCCGCCTGTTGAATTGACGGCGCTGTGCAAAAAACACAACATCGACTTGAATGATCGTTTGACAAGAAAGATCGAGGTGGCACAGAATCGCACCTCAGCTTTTTGATCCATCTAATTTTTAAAGAAAGGAACGGCTATGCCACGTACGGCTATCGACAACGCGCAAGACAGATAGCCCCGAGCATCCGCGCTCGGGGCCAGGCAGTCATGCCTCCTCGAGCCGGCCGTTCTTCAGAACCCCGGTGAGGAAACTCGCCGGGGTTTTTGCTTTTCGGAACACGCTTCCGCCGCAAGAACGCCGGCATAACGAACCTTTTATGGACAAGTTATGCCCATCGTACAAACACTGCACAAGGGACGCGTCCCGGTGCACATCTACACGGACGACATCGACCACGCGGCGCTGCAGCAACTGCTGAACATCGCCAACCTTCCGATCGTCCATCCGCACGTCGCCGCGATGCCCGACGTCCATGCCGGCATCGGCGCCACCGTCGGCAGCGTGATCCCGACGCGGTCCGCGATCGTTCCGGCAGCCGTCGGCGTCGACATCGGCTGCGGCATGAATGCCGTGCGCACGACCTTGACCGCGAACCAGCTGCCCGACAGCCTGGCCCGCCTGCGCAGCGCGATCGAGGCGGCCGTGCCGGTCGGCTTCGAGCAGCACGCGTGGGACAAGGTGCGTGGATCAAAACACGCCCGCGTCGGGCGGCCGCTGAACGACCGGCTGGACGTCATCGTCGGCAAGCACGGCGGCATCATGAAAATGCAGCAGAAATTCGCGCAGACGTGGATCTGCCAGCTGGGCACGCTCGGCGGCGGCAATCACTTCATCGAGATCTGTCTCGGCGAAGACGAGCGCGTCTGGATCATGCTGCATTCCGGTTCGCGCGGCATCGGCAATGTCATCGGCCGCTATTTCATCGCGGCCGCGCGCAAGGACATGCAGCGGCACCAGATCCATTTGCCGGACAAGGACCTGTCCTATTTCAGCGAGGGATCGACGCTGTTCGACGACTACATCGACGCGGTGGAGTGGGCGCAGGATTACGCGCTTATCAACCGCCGCGAGATGATGCGCCGCATCGTCGACGTGCTGGCGCAGCATGCGCCGCCGTTCAAGCTCGATGGCGAAGCGATCAACTGCCACCACAACTATGTGGCGCGCGAATCGCATGGCGGCGAGCGCTTGTTCGTCACGCGCAAGGGGGCGATCTCCGCGCGCGAAGGCGAGCTCGGCATTATCCCCGGCAGCATGGGTGCGAAGAGCTACATCGTGCGCGGCAAGGGAAATCCGGAATCGTTCTGCTCATGCTCGCATGGCGCGGGACGCCGTATGAGCCGCAGCGAGGCCAAGCGCAAGTTCGACCGCTTCGACCTGGCGGCGCAGACGTCAGGCATCGAATGCCGCAAGGACGGCGGTGTCGTCGACGAGATTCCGGCCGCGTACAAGGACATCGACAAGGTGATGGCGCATCAGGCGGACCTCGTTGAAGTCGTGCATACGCTGCGCCAGGTTGTTTGCATCAAGGGGTAGGACATGAAAATCAAAGCCATCAAACCGCGCAATCCGCATGCGGTCGCGGCCAAGCAGCGCAATGCGGGTGCGCATGGGGCGTATCGGGCCGAGCGCAAGGAACGCCGCTCGGAGAAGCAGGCGTTGCGCTCATGGGTCATTGGACATAGGGAAGGAAAAGATCATGCGTGACGACATGTTCAAAATGATCGTGGAACGGCCGCGGCTCGTCAACAGCAACGGGTACAGCCGCGATGGCCGCAAGTTCCGCAACGACGAGAATGCGCCAGGCCGGCTCGGCATGAAGCGCGGCTATACCCAACGGCCGAAATGGCTGAACGAGAACCTCGCGCCATTGAAGCGCTACCTGGAGCAGCAGGTGGACCGTCCGTGGGACAAAGTCTATAGCGAGATCCGCGCAACGATCGATGCGCGCAGCACGGTCAAGCAGCACATTCTTCAGCATATCGGCGACTTCGTTGCGATCGATACGCATTGGGTGGAAACGCCTGACGGGGGCAAGGTGATCGTCCGCAGGCGCTGGTCGTGCACGCACGTGCTGCTCGAGGACGCGAACATCGAACTGTTTGTTCATCCGCGGACGGGCATCCTGTTGCGCAATCGTCGTTTCGTTTCGCGCGACCGAAGCGCCAGGGAGCAGCGCGAGATGAAACGAGCGCAGGAACGCATCGACCGCCGGGACATCGACGCGCAGCACCAGCTTCGGCGCATCGACGGCATATGGTACGAGGTGACGCTCGGCCTTTTGCCGGCGCCGCGCGTGCAAGGGAACGACATCGTTCACGATTCTTGTTGGGATGCCGTTCGCAAGGAATGGGTGTCGCGCCAGCACGGTACTGCGGACACGTACGTTGTATCGAAGCGCCAGCTCGGCGCGAAAGAGTTGAAGAAATACGGGCTGGGCGCGTGAGCCGGCTCATCACAGGGAGAACAATCATGAAAACCAAAGACATCGACCAGCCGTGCTTTCGAGATCACCAGCAAGCGCAGGAAAGGCTTCCCGTCTGAAACGCAGGTCAAACGCGGCGTCCGGTTCGTGCACGGTGAGAAGGAACTCCTCGAAAAGCTCGGGCGCAACGATCCATGTCCGTGCGGGTCCGGACGGCATTTCAACAGGTGCTGCATGAAGTCGGGAAGCTTTTGACGGCGCCAATCGGAACGAGTATTTCCGTTGAGCGGACATCAGTTGCTCTGGATGGTCACGGGGGACCATCCAGCTCGATGACCTCGGCGCCCGCGCGAGCCGGCAACTCGTTCATTGGAACAACCTGGGGTTCTGTGTTCACGCCCGTGACGTGGCGATAAACGATGAACTTCTTGTTCGTCTCTCCATAGCCGTTTGTGCGTATGACGACGTCGGTCTCGGACGAGGATAGATATAGCCAGGAGGGCGGGTTCTTTTCGGCAAAGTCGAGTCGCTCGACCACTCCGTTGATCGGATTACGAATGAGTACGAAACCTTGAAGGAAGTTCGCGGTGAACTCGCCGGAGACCACGAGCGCTCGCGTATGCGAACCGATACAGGCGATGCGGACGGATGCGCCTCTTGAACTGTCTCTATCCTCAAAAAACGGCCGCACTGAGCCGTTCTGGCGCAAGTAATAAACGTAGGTGTCGGCGATTTTCGAATCACGAACTGCATCGACTCGGCTACTCGCTTTGCTGCCGACATCACACCTTTTCACGAGTTCGGCCGCCGCGGAAAAGGCATGAGCGAATACGCAGCACAGCAATAGAACCGAACTCTTCATTTCACCATATCCCGTAGTACTTGCATGGACTCGGGAGCCGCTGTCAGCTTTTCTGCCGCAGCTTTGATTTTGCTGTAGTAGATGCCGTTCCTGACACCGCGGTAATCCTTGTACGCTTCGCTGACAGCATCGGCTGCATGAGTGGCCGTACGTTTCTCGATGAGTGCCTGCATATAGGCCGTGCCAACGCGTATGTTCGTCGCTTCGTCCAGAATCTGGGCACTGTCGTGGAACTCGTCCGCTTCGCGGTAGAGGTCAACTTCGCGTCTGCGCTCGCGCGAAGGTTTCTTGAGGTTCTCGAGCCGATAAAGTTCCCGAATTGGCGCCCTCAGTAGCTGCATCAATCCCCGAGCACTGCTTCCATCGCTGCGTGCGTTCCTGTCAAAGCGGGACTCCATGTAAATCTGGCATATGACTAATTCGGTGGGCAAGCTGGACTGATTGTTTGCCTCGACCAACGCTCGTATTTCGTGCAGCCGGGCGAGGTCCTCGACTTCGACATCCACGGCCTTCTTGTCTGATATCGACGTCAGCTGCGCAGTGTGCGTCTTGATGACCTTTTTCGTCGCCATATTATCTGTCCCATGCCGGATTGAGAGGCGTTGTTTCCCGCGCATAGACGATGAGCGTAGCGTGCTCGGCGTTCGATGCCGCGACTGTGGCGGTCTTTCCGTCCCGGTCCGTCCTGCCCTCGACGCGGCGACCACTGCTGAGTTCGATCACATACGGAAAATCCGCGAGAGGCTGACCCGCTTCGTCCTTGACGTGAAAGTGCTGGTCATACGAAGCCGGCTGTTCGGCGGCGGCTGCTTTCGACGTTGTTTCGCTGCCCCCGGCAACTTTCTGGCTACCTGCATCGTCGGAGACGACCTGATATCGGACAGTTTGGCTCGGGATGAGGCGCGGATACGGATGACACTTACAGACACACAAGTCGTTTTCGAGCGCTACTTGAATTCCGTTCCAGCGTTCGTTGAGGCGAGCGCCGGCGCACGCGATGCGACCTGTGCTGTTACAGGCAGGGCAGTATACCGGGTCGTTTTCGAGCGCAATCCGAGCGCCATTGATCGCCCCGGAACTGCTGGCGCCAGTCACCTTGCCGCCTGCCGTTGTCGCAGCGCCTTCAGTGATCGTATGTCGTTTCATAGCCCTCCCGAGCCAGAGGATCGCGCTACCTGACCGAGCGTCAGGCGAAAGAACCAATCTAGCTGGGGCGCGACCGTAGATCTTGGCTTGGCACAAAGAAGCCAGCCGAACTGCTGGCATGTGAATCGGCTTATGACAACCCGACCAATCCTGAAGCGAAACTTGTGCGCCGCGTTGGCGCTGTCGGGGCCAGTGCACTTACTTAGTTGG
Organism: Massilia pinisoli; assembly: GCF_024753285.1. Lineage (GTDB taxonomy): Bacteria > Pseudomonadota > Gammaproteobacteria > Burkholderiales > Burkholderiaceae_D > Telluria > Telluria pinisoli. Next base: position 78,046 of record NZ_JANUGW010000026.1, read on the forward strand.
AGATTCGACGTGCTCTTTAATGCCTATCCGACGTGAAACAGCAAACCTTTTTCGATGACGCGTTTCAGCTCGAGACCCAGCTGTCGTACGCCATCGGATTTTTGCCGTGACGTTGGCGCCGCTAGCCAATCACGGCGAAGGCAAAACCGCCGTAGACCACGGCGCCAGCATATGCCACCCGAGGCGCGAATACAGTGCGCGCCCGTTGTCCGTCGCCACCAACAGCCGTTCGCTCGCACCGGCACGGATCGCAATTGAATCGAGTGCGTGCATGACGATCGTCCCGAGGCCGCGTCGGCGATGGTGCTCTGCCGTTTCGATCTGATCGAAGATGGCGTCACCGCCGTGCACCACCAAGCGCCCCGATGCGGCCTGTTCGTCGCTGCCGTGGATCACACGAACGACGTGGGCGTCGTTCTGCACGTCGAACGCCAGGCGATATGCCGGGGGCAGCGTGGCGTGGCTGGTCATGGGGGCAGGGCACCCCATCAGATGGCCTGGCGGCTCGATGCGCCAGCGCTCGGGGAGGGCGCGCCGCAATACCTCGGGAGCGACGGCCGCCTTAAGGAAGATGTGGGGATCTTGAATGCGGTCCGCACAGGCTTGCAGTGCCTGTCCCGCGTCGAGGAACACGTGGCGTCGCAACTGGTCCGGCCTGCCGACTTCGACGACGAGGCCACCGTCCTGGTGAAAAGGGATTGGAAGGCCGCGCGATAGGCTCCATCCCGTCAGCCAGCGTTCGATCAGCGAAAGGTCGACCAATTTGAGCCAGTGCCTCACATGAATACAGCGGACGTCCGCCAGAACATCGATCGGCTCCAGCGGACGTTGGAACGGAATCGCGACTTAGACGTCGATATTCCCCGCCTGCAGCGCATTCGACTCGATGAAGTTACGACGCGGTTCGACCTCATCGCCCATCAGCGTGGTAAAGATCTGGTCCGCCGCAATGGCATCCTCGATCTGCACCTTCAACAGGCGACGCACCGTCGGATCCATCGTGGTTTCCCACAGCTGCTCGGGATTCATCTCACCGAGACCCTTGTAGCGCTGCTTCGACACGCCACGCTCCGCTTCTTCGCGCAGCCATTCCATGGCTTGCTGGAAGTCGCGCACGGCGAATTCCTTCATCTTGTCGCCTTCGCCGCGGCGGATGATGGCGCCTTCACCCATCAGGCCCTGGAACGTCTCGGCCGAGTTTTCCAGGGTCTTGTAGTCGGCGCCGGCGACGAAATCGGCGTCGATCGACGTCGCTTGCACGTTGCCGTAGTGGATGCGTTCGATGCGCAGGCTGTGCTTGTCCGACAGCTCGTCGGAACGCACGCCCACCTTCACGCTCGACTCGTGGATCGCGTCGGCCAGCGCCTGCGCCGATTTCTCGGCCGCCTCCTGCGTCGACAGGTCCAGCTTCACGCCCGTCATGATGGCGGACAGCGCGGCGCGGTCGATCACGCGCGACAGGCGCATCATGATCGCGTTCGCCTTGTTGTACTTGTCGACGAGGTCGCCCAGCGCGCCGTCGCTGATCACCTCCGCGCCTTCCTTCGGCAGCAGCGCGGCGCCGTTCAGGGCGAAGCGCATCATGTAGCTCGCTTCCTCGACGTCGTCCTTCAGGTAGCGCTCGTCGCGGCCGGCTTTCACCTTGTACAGCGGCGGCTGCGCGATGTAGATGTGGCCCCGCTCGACCAGCTGCGGCATCTGGCGGTAGAACAGGGTCAGCAGCAGCGTGCGGATGTGGGCGCCGTCGACGTCCGCGTCGGTCATGATGATGATGCGGTGGTAGCGCAGCTTGTCGACGTTGAACTCGTCCGGACCGATCGACGTGCCCAAGGTAGCGATCAACGTGGTGATCTGTTCCGACGACAGCATCTTCTCGAAGCGCGCCTTTTCCACGTTCAGCACCTTGCCGCGCAGCGGCAGGATCGCCTGGAACTTACGATCGCGACCCTGCTTGGCGGAACCGCCTGCGGAGTCACCCTCGACGATGTACAGCTCGGCCAGCGCCGGGTCGCGTTCCTGGCAGTCGGCCAGCTTCGACGACAGGCCCAGGCCGTCCATCACGCCCTTGCGGCGGGTGAGGTCGCGGGCCTTGCGGGCCGCTTCGCGCGCGCGCGCCGCTTCGACGATCTTGCCGCAGATGATCTTGGCGTCGTTCGGTTTTTCCATCAGGAAGTCCGTGAGCGTCTTCGCCACGATCTCTTCGACCGGGCCGCGCACTTCCGACGACACGAGCTTGTCTTTCGTTTGCGACGAGAACTTCGGCTCAGGCACTTTCACCGACAGTACGCAAGTCAGGCCTTCGCGCATGTCGTCGCCCGAGATCTCGACCTTGGCTTTCTTGGCGAAGTCGTTCTCGTCGATGTATTTGTTGATCACGCGCGTCATCGCGGCGCGCAGGCCCGTCAGGTGGGTGCCGCCATCGCGCTGCGGGATGTTGTTCGTGAAGCACAGCACCTGCTCGTTGTAGGCGTCGTTCCACTGCATCGACACGTCCACCGTGATCGTCGTGTTCTGGTCCGACTGGCGCTCGCCCGTGGCTTGGAAGATGGTCGGGTGCAGCGGCGTCTTGGCCTTGTTGATGTATTCCACGAAGCCGCGGGTGCCGCCTTCGAACGCAAAGATTTCTTCCTTGCCCGTGCGCTGGTCGGTCAGCTTGATGTTGACGCCGTTGTTCAGGAACGAGAGTTCGCGGATGCGCTTCGAGAGGATCTCGTAGTGGTATTCGACGTGCGTGAAGATGTCCTCGTCGGCCCAGAAGTGCACCTCGGTGCCGCGCTTGTCGGTTTCGCCGATGACCTTGATCGGCGAAACTTCCACGCCGTCGATGATTTCGATCTCGCGGTTCAGCGGAACGCCGCGCTCGAATTCCATCTGGTGGACTTTGCCGTTCTGGCGCACGGTCACGCGCAGCAGCTTCGACAGCGCGTTCACGCACGACACGCCCACGCCGTGCAGGCCGCCGGACACTTTATACGCGTTCTGGTTGAATTTGCCGCCGGCGTGCAGTTCGGTCAGGGCGATCTCGGTCGCCGAGCGTTTCGGCTCGTGCTTGTCGTCCATCTTGAGGCCGGTCGGGATGCCGCGGCCGTTGTCGGTGATCGAGACCGAATTGTCTGAGTGGATCGTGACGTGGATCTCGGTGCAGTAGCCGGCCAGCGCCTCGTCGATCGAGTTATCGAGCACCTCGAACACGAGGTGGTGCAGGCCGGTGCCATCCGACGTGTCGCCGATGTACATGCCCGGACGCTTGCGCACGGCTTCCAGGCCTTCCAGAATCTGGATCGACGCGGCGCCGTATTCTTCCGGCTTCGCAAGAGAGGATTCCAAAACTGCTTGAGTGTTCTCGGACATGACTGCTTTCTCAAATAACGTGTGAATCAGACGGCCGGCGGGTAGGCCTGCGGTCTCGATCGTCGATCAGCCGGGCAGGACTCGCCATGGAATCCCGCACCGGCCGTTGCCGCACGAAGGACGGCAAACAACGAATATATGGGCGCTTTGCCCGAATTAAATACGCATCGGCATGACGACGTACTTGAAGTCGCCATTTTCCGGGATCGACATCAGCGCCGACGAATTCGAATCGCCCAGCGAAATGTTCACCTGGTCGCATTTCAGGTTGTTCAGCACGTCCAGCAGGTACGTGACGTTGAAACCGATGTCGATCGTGTCGCCGCCGTAGTCGATTTCCAGCTCTTCCACGGCCTCTTCCTGGTCGGCGTTGGTCGAGCTGATCTTCATCGAACCCGGGGAGATCATGCAGCGGACACCTTTGAACTTGTCGCTCGTCATGATCGCGGCGCGCTGCAGCGAACGCAGCAGCTCGTCGCGGCTGATCGTGAAGTCGTTCTTGTAACCCTTCGGGATCACGCGGGTGTAATCCGGGAACTTGCCTTCGACCAGTTTCGACACGAGTTCGATATCGGCGAACGTCAGCTTGACCTGCGACGCGGCGATGTCCAGGCGGACTTCGTCATCGCTTTCTTCCAGCAGGCGCTGCAGTTCCAGGATGGTCTTGCGCGGGATGATCACTTCCTGGCGCTCGAATTGCTGCTCGGCCGTTACCTGCGCGAACGCGAGGCGGTGGCCGTCGGTGGCCACGGCGATCACGTTGTTACCGTCCAGCACCAGCAGCAGGCCGTTCAGGTAGTAGCGGATGTCTTGCTGTGCCATCGCGAAGTGCACCATGTTGAACAGGTGCTTCAGCGTTTTCTGCGGCAGCGTGACGGTCGCGTTATAGGTGTCCGCGACGGACACGGTCGGAAATTCCTCGGCCGCCAGGGTCTGCAGCGCGAAGCGTGATTTGCCGCTCTGGACGGTCAGGCGCTTGTTCAGCAGGGTCATCGTGACGTCGCCGGATTCCGGCAGCGCGCGCAGGATGTCCAGCAGCTTGCGCGCGGCGACGGTCGTGCCCGCTTCTTCAGGGCCCGAACCGATGTTGGCCAGGGTCGTGATCTGCACCTCGGTGTCGGTCGACAGGAACGAGACGCTCTCGCCATTCTTGCGGATGAGGATATTGGCCAGAATCGGCATGGTGTGCCGACGCTCGACAATACCACTCACGATCTGCAGTGGCCGGAGAAGCGTGTCTCGGGTGGATTTGACCAGTTGCATAGATATCCTCGGTTATGGGTAAAAATGTTGTTCGCGCAATATTTTGCCAGAAATCATCGGGGGCATAGACTTTTCCCCCGCGTTCACGCATCAGCCTTTCAAGGTCTGCTCCAGCACGTGCAATTCGTGGTTGCATTCGGCGTTCTTGGCCCGGTCCTGCGCGATCTTGCGCACTGCGTGCAGCACCGTCGTATGGTCGCGGCCGCCGAACAGTTCGCCGATTTCCGGCAGGCTCTTCTGCGTCAGCTCTTTCGCCAGGTACATCGCAATCTGGCGCGGGCGCGCGATGTTGGCCGGGCGGCGTTTCGAGTACATGTCCGCGACCTTGATGTTGAAGAAGTCGGCCACGGTCTTCTGGATGTTTTCTACGGAGATCTGGCGGTTCTGCACCGACAGCAAATCCTTCAGGGCTTCCTTCACGACGTCGATCGTGATGTCCTTGCCGTGGAAGCGCGAGTACGCGAGGATTTTCCTCAGCGCGCCTTCCAGTTCGCGCACGTTCGAGCGCAGGTGCTTCGCGACGAAGAAGGCGACGTCGTCGTTCAGCATGACGCCTTCCGATTCCGCCTTTTTCATCAGGATCGCCACGCGCATTTCCAGTTCCGGCGGTTCGATCGCGACCGTCAGGCCGGAGTCGAAGCGCGAGATCAGGCGGTCGTCCATGCCGGTGATCTCTTTCGGATACGTATCCGACGTGATGATGATCTGCTTCTTGGCCGCGATCAGCGCTTCGAACGCATAGAAGAATTCTTCCTGCGTGCGGCTCTTGCCGCCGAAGAATTGAATATCGTCGATGAGCAGCATGTCCAGCGAGTGGTAGTAATGCTTGAAGTCATCGAAGCCTTTGCGCTGGTACGCCGTCACGACGTCGCGCACATACTGCTCCGCGTGGATGTAGCGGATGCGCGCGCCCGGCTGGTCGGCCATCACCTGGTTGCCGATCGCGTGGATCAAGTGCGTCTTACCGAGGCCCACGCCGCCGTAGAAGAACAACGGGTTGTACGACACGCCCGGGTTGTTGGCGACCTGGATCGCGGCTGCGCGCGCCAGCTGGTTGGCCTTACCGGTCACGAAGTTCTCGAACGTGAGGTCCGGATTGACGCGGCTCTGTTCGCGGCGCGGATTGTTCGCGATGACGTTGTCCGGCGTGACGACGGGCATCTCCGGCACCGTCTTGTCGGCCGCGGCGTTGATGCCGATCGCGCCGCTGCTGGACGGCATCGGGGCGGGGGCCGAGGAGACCGCTTTCTTCGGCAGGCTGTTCTTCGGGTCGAGCACGAACTGGACGTCGACCGGCCGCTGATAATGCTCGGACGCCAGCGCCGTGATGCGGTTCGCGAATTGCGACTTCACCCAGTCGAGCTTGAAGCGATTCGGCGCCGCAATGCGCAGCTTGCCGTCCTCGTAGTCGAGGGCAACGAGTGGTTTGATCCACGCGGTATATTGCTGCGGTGTCAGCTCGAGCTCCAACTGGTTGGAACAGGTCTGCCAAAAGTTATCCATACATCGACTAAGTTAAGCGTAACACTCTATTTTACCTGTGTTCTCGCAAGTTATCCACAGGCGATACGCGATTTTTCCACCGAAGCCGAGGCGCCCGGGGCGGCGGCTTTGTATACGGGCGCAACCGTTTGCGATACGCGGAGATGCGACCTTGACACAACGGTTGCCTTGACAGTCGACCAGCAAATGGAGTCTAATTCAGGGTTCCCCGCCCGTACGCTTTGTCAAACCGACAAAATGCACACAGGCGACAAGCTTTGCTGTGGCGTGACGCTGGCTTAACAACTGCGAAATGTCATTGGCGTAATGCTGACTCATCGTGAGCTCAGCCCCCGATTTTGCATCTATTTTGCTTTAAGCGAGACCACCATGAAACGTACTTACCAACCTTCCGTCGTTCGTCGCAAGCGCACGCACGGCTTCCGCGCACGTATGGCTACCCGTGGTGGCCGCGATGTCCTGAACGCTCGCCGCGCCAAGGGCCGCAAGCGCCTGGCTGTCTAAGCCCGGGAAGCTGCAACGACCGCGCCTACGTCAATGACAGGCGAAGGTTCGCACGACTTCGCGCGCGTTCGGCGTATCGTAAAAACGGATGAGTTTTCATCCGTTTTTCGTTTGCGCCCGGTACAAAAAACCGCGCATTTCGTGCTCTATACCCGACCGAATGCCCTGCCTCATGCGCGGCTGGGCGTCGTCGCGGCCAAACGTTTTGCCCCGCGCGCGGTGACGCGCAACACCATCAAGCGCGTCACGCGCGAACTGTTCCGCACCACGCCGCTGCCGGCGCTCGACTGCATCGTCCGCCTGGCCCGTCCGGTCAACGCCAAGGACGGTCCGGCGACGACGTCCGCGTTGAAGGCGCTGCTGCGCACCGAGCTGGCGCGCCTGTTCGCATCGCAAGCGCCGCGCGGCCGCAAGGCCAATGCCGCTCCACAGGCGGCAAACGTCGCGCCTCCAGCTTCGGAACCGGGATTATCATGAACCGGTTGCTCGTCTGGCTGTTGCGCGGTTACCAGTTGCTGGTGTCTCCGATGCTCGGACAGAACTGCCGTTTCTATCCGAGTTGTTCCAGTTATGCGATCGAGGCCGTCCAGGTCCATGGCGCCGCACGCGGCAGCTGGCTGACGCTGCGCCGCGTCTGCCGCTGCCATCCGTGGAACGAGGGCGGCGTCGACCCGGTGCCGCCTCGCGTAGATCCGCATTCCTCACCAACCGCTTGCGGTTGCAAGCATTCCTGAATAAGACCAATGGAAATCAATAAACGTACCATCCTGTGGATCGTGTTCGCCGTCTCGCTGGTCGTCCTGTGGAACGACTGGATGGTGGCCAACGGCAAGCAGTCGATGTTCTCGGCACAGCCGCCGGCCAAGGTCGCGCAGGCGCCGAATCAGTCGAAGCCGAATGACGTGCCGACGGCCGCAACGACCGTGCCCGACGCGACCGTGCCCGCCGTGCCGGGCGCACCCGCTGCGCCGGCACCGGTCCAGACCCAGATCGTCACCGTGACGACCGACGTCTACAAGGCCGACATCGACACGGCCGGCGGCATCATCCGCCGCCTGGAACTGCTGAAGTACCGCGACAAGGTCGATCCGACCAAGAACCAGGTTCTGTTCCAGAGCAATGGCCCGCGCGTCTACCTGGCCGAGACCGGCCTGACGGGCACCACCCCGGCCGGCGCACCGCCGAGCCACAACACCCCGTTCACGGTCCGTCCGGGCCCGCGTACGCTGGATGGCAACAACCAGGTGCAGGTCGTGCTGGACGCGGAGCAGGGCGGCGTGCACCTGACCAAGACCTACACGTTCAAGCGCAACGACTACGTGATCGACGTGCGCCACGACGTGACGAACCTGACCCAGGCACCCGTGACCCCGGCGCTGTACTTCCAGCTGGAACACGACGGCATGAAGCCGGAAGGCGACACGTACTTCAACAGCAGCTACACGGGCCCCACGCTGTGGACGCCGGAAGAGCACTACCAGAAGCTCACGTTCGACAAGGTCGCCAAGGGCTCGGCCGACTACGCCAAGACCGCGAAGGATGGCTGGATCGCGATCTCGCAGCACTTCTTCGTCTCGGCGTTCATCCCGAGCGCGAACTCGGCGCGCACGATCGAAGTGAAGCCGGTCGGTAACAACCTGTTCGCCATCCGCACGATCCAATCGCTGGGCACCGTCGCACCGGGTGCGACCGTCTCGAACGCCGCGCGCCTGTACTCGGGCCCGCAGGTGCAGTCGCTGCTGGAAAAAGTGACGCCGGGCCTCGACCTCGTGCGCGATTACGCGTGGGCCGCGATCATCGCCAAGCCGATCTTCGCCACGATGAACTGGCTGCACTCGATGATCGGCAACTGGGGCTGGACCATCATGGCCTTCACCATCCTGATCAAGCTGCTGTTCTTCCCGCTGTCGGCCGCCGGCTACCGCAGCATGGCGAAGATGAAGACCGTGACGCCGAAGATGCAGGCGATCCGCGAGCGCTTCAAGAACGACCCCGCCAAGATGCAGCAGGCCACGATGGAGCTGTACAAGGCCGAGAAGATCAACCCGCTGGGCGGCTGCCTGCCGATCCTCGTGCAGATGCCGGTGTTCCTGGCCCTGTACTGGGTGCTGCAGGCCGCCGTCGAGATGCGCGGCGCGACCTGGCTGTGGATCCCGGACCTGACGGTGAAGGACCCGTACTTCATCCTGCCGGTGCTGTACGCGATCTCGATGTTCGTCACGCAGAAGCTGAACCCGCAGCCGGCCGATCCGGTGCAGGCCAAGATGATGATGTTCATGCCGCTGGCGTTCTCCGTCATGTTCCTGTTCTTCCCGTCCGGCCTCGTGCTGTACTGGGTCGTGAACAACCTGATCTCGATGGCGCAGCAGTACGTCATCACCAAGAAGTTCGCGCCAAAAACGTAACGCGGCCTCCCCGCCATTCGAAGAGCCCGTGTCCGCACGGGCTTTTTTATTCGCACTACAATCCGACCATGAAACTCGATACCTCCCCCATCGCCGCCATCGCCACCGCCCCCGGCCGCGGCGGTATCGGCGTCGTGCGCGCCTCCGGCAAGGACTTGTCTCCGCTCGTGGCCGCGCTGTTCCCCGCCACGAAGCTGGCTCCCCGCCACGCCACCTACCTGCCGTTCAAGGACGCCGCGGGCACCGTCATCGACGAAGGCCTCGCGCTTTACTTCAAGGCCCCGCATTCGTACACGGGCGAGGACGTGCTGGAGCTGCAAGGCCACGGCGGCCCCGTCGTGCTGCGCATGCTGCTCGCGCGCGTGCTGGAGGCGGGCCGCGATGCCGGCCTGCGCCTCGCGGAGCCGGGCGAATTCACGCGCCGCGCCTTCCTTAACGACAAGCTCGACCTCGCGCAGGCGGAGGCCGTGGCCGACCTGATCGACGCGTCGACGGAAGCGGCCGCGAAGTCGGCGTCGCAATCGCTGTCCGGCGCGTTCTCGAAGGTCGTGCACGAGCTGGTCGAGAAGACGATCAATCTGCGCATGCTCGTCGAGGCCACGCTGGACTTCCCGGAAGAGGAGATCGACTTCCTTGAGAAATCGAATGCGCGCGGCCAGTTGAAGGGCATCGTCGATGCGCTGGAAGCCGTGTTCCGCCAGGCCGCCCAGGGCGCGCTGCTGCGCGAAGGCCTGAACGTCGTGCTGGTGGGCCAGCCGAACGTCGGTAAATCGTCGCTGCTGAACGCCCTGGCCGGATCGGACGTCGCGATCGTCACGCCGATCGCGGGCACGACGCGCGACAAGGTCAGCGAGACGATCCAGGTGGAGGGCATCCCGCTGAACATCGTCGACACGGCCGGCATCCGCGCCATCGATGACGGCATCGACGTCGTCGAGCGCATCGGCATCGAACGCACGTGGGGCGAGGTGGGCAAGGCGGACGTGATCCTGCACCTGCTCGACGCGAGCATGGGCCCCGCGAAGGCCGACGAGGACATCGTCGCCGCGTTCCCGGCCGGCGTGCCCGTCGTGCGCATCTGGAACAAGATCGACCTGTCCGGCCACCAGCCGGGCGTGACGCCGTGCGCGGACGCCGTCCACATCTATCTGTCGGCACACGACAAGATCGGCATCGACCTGCTGCGCGCGGAGCTGCTGCGCATCGCGGGCTGGCAACAGACGGGCGAATCGCTGTACCTCGCGCGCGAACGCCACCTCGTCGCGCTGCGCCAGGCGCGCGAGCACCTGCGGTACGCCGCCGACCATGCGGCGCAGGACGACCAGTCGCTCGACCTGTTTGCCGAGGAGCTGCGGCTCGCGCAGGACCAGCTGTCGAGCATCACCGGGCAGTTCACGCCCGACGATTTGCTCGGGGTGATCTTCAGCCGGTTTTGCATCGGAAAATAAAATTGCTGGCAACGTCTTGCATCGGGTGATATCTAACCTTCTACGGCGGCCTCGTTTATTTTAATGCTTGCTTATTTCTGACGTATCGCAGGTTTGCCTTTTGATATAATTTTGCAAGTTATTTTGCTTTTGGGAGGTTAAATGGTCAGAATGAGGGTGAAGAATTTCGGTCCGATTCGAGCTGGATGTACAGAGGACGAAGGTTGGATTGAAATAAAGCGAGTCACGATTTTTATCGGTAACCAAGGCTCCGGCAAGAGTACTCTCGCAAAGCTTTTCTCCACTTTCGCGTGGATGGAAAAAGCTCTCTTTAGGGGCGACTACGACAAGAAATGGTTTGAAAGAAAAGGCAGGCTAACGAACACGCTTCTCGCCTATCATCGTCTGGAAAATTATATTTCTGACGATTTGGATAATCCAACTTCTCTTGAGTACGAAGGCGAGGCCTATAAAATCACGTTTGTGGATGGGCAGCTTGAGATTCAGGAATTGGAAAATCCCGGGTATGCACTTCCGCAGGTGGTCTACGTTCCTGCAGAGAGAAATTTCATTTCTTATGTTAGAAATTCTCGGGAACTGAAAATATCGTCGGACTCGTTGAAGGAATTCGTGACCGTATTCGATAGTGCCATTGCTCATCTGAAAGGTTCAGTGCTCTTGCCTATTAATGATGTTGAGCTCGAATACGACAAGTTGAACAATATCCTGAACATCAAGGATAAGCATCACAAGCTTAGACTGACGGATGCATCCAGCGGCTTTCAGTCGTCGGTTCCATTGTTTGTTGTGACGCAATATTTGGCAGATACGCTTACCGGGGAGAGCGAATCGAAAAATCTTCCTATGAGCGCGGTCGAGATCGAGAGATTCAAGAACAGCATTGCGGAAATTTTCAGGGATTTTACTCTTACCGAAGAGCAACGTCGAGTTGCGGTCTCCGTGTTGTCGTCAAGGTTCAATAAATCAGCTTTGGTAAATATTGTCGAGGAACCCGAGCAAAACCTGTTTCCTGAGTCTCAGTGGAGTATTTTGAAGACCTTATTGCAGATTAATAACCAGCGTGCGGCGAACAAGATAGTTATGACGACTCACAGCCCGTATGTCGTCAATCTGCTGAGTTTGTCGGCTTTGGGCGCAAAGGTGAAGAAGGACATCCTTGCACACGAAGAAAAAGAACGGCTGCTGAGTAGGCTGGCGGAAGTGATCGACATCAATGCCTTAGTCGATGCGGAAGATTTGATTGTGTTTCAAGCAAATGAGAGGGATGGAACGGTAAAAAGGCTGCCAACTTTCGAAGGTATTCCGACTGACAAAAACTATCTCAATCAGTTTCTTAAGTTTTCCAATGAGATATTCGATCAGCTGCTTGAGTTGGAACAGGAAATGCAATAATGGATTTTTTCAAATTCGCATGTCAAACGGGACCGCATTCCGAATTTGAATTTGGTATATGTGACGATCAAAGCGGGGGCATCGCGTTTGTCGATAAGCGCGATTCTTCGAAGTGGGTTGCCAAAGTAAAAAACAAAGATGCTATTCCCGTAATTTTTACCGCTATCGACAAGTGTGTGATTGCTGACGGTGAATTGCCGGGGCGGGGAAGATGCGATGGGATGCTGACCGCTGACCATTTGTTGTATTTGGTCGAACTGAAAGATCAAAGGCAAAAGTGGCGCGAGCACGCTATTCAGCAGTTGATTTCGACGATAGAACTGCTTGTCGAGAACGAGGTTGACCTGAAAAAATATACGCTAAAAAAAGCTTTTGCATGCAATAGAGCCCATCCGCATTTTGTCGAAATTGATCACGAATTGCAAATGCGTTTTTTTAGGAATTATGGATTTCGCATAGATATCCAGGCTGAAGTTTTAATCCTTTCGTAAGCGGGCTGAATTCTCGTGTTTGTAATTACGTTGTTGCCACAAAAAATCTTTCCTGAATAAGGTTTTGTATCGATTTTTTGCCCGCCGATCGCTGTGCAATAGTACCTTCCGCGGATGTGCTAGGCTTGCTCCATTCATCGACATTGAGGCAACCATGGCAGTGACGCAAGACGGGATGACGAGACGCCGCTTCGGCAAGGCCGCGCTGGCGCTGGCGGCGACCGGCTTGCTCGCGTCGTGCGCGAGCATGATCGGGCCGCGCCGCATCGAGCTGTTGCAGGCGCGCCTGCAGGCCGGCCTGGAGCGCCGCTTCCCCCTGCGCAACCGCATGCTCCAGCTGTTCGACGTGCAGCTGACCCGGCCCCGCCTCGCGATCTTGTCCGAGACCGACCGCGTGGGCCTCACGCTGGACGTACACGTGGCGCCGCCGTTCATGCGCCAGTCGTGGGACGGCACGCTGGCGCTGTCCGGCCACCTCGTGCTGGACAATGCGCGCAACGCCGTCGTCCTGTCGGCAACCCACGTCGACCGCTTCGACGTCGACGGCATGGACAGCGACCGCGTGCGCGAACTGGGCCGCGCCGCCGACGTGCTCGTGAACCAGCTGCTGCGCGACATGCCGGTCTACAGTTTTCATCCCGAAGACCTGCGCTACGCCGGCGTGCAATTCCTGCCGACCCGCCTGGAGACGGCGCCCGGCGCCCTGTTCGTCACGTTGGAACCGGCGCGCTGAGTGTCGCCAAACGCCGCGTCGCGAATCTGACACGGCCGCTACGCACGATTGAACGGCGAATCGCATGCGTTACCGATACTGCTATTATTTCCGGCAGTTGGAGGGCGCGGCATCGGCGACGATGGCGTCGGGGCCTTTTGACTGTTGTTTCTTGAAAACTAGTTCGCCGGAGGCGTTGCAGAGGTAGCCCAAACGGCGCACACTGGTTTGAACGATCAGGACGGCACGTACCGCAGAAGCGGGCACAAGCGTACTTGCGCTTTCTCATGCACACGGTGTTCCACTAAAGTAATCTCTGCGTTACTGACGTGCTGCCGGTAAGGGGGTAACCTTGGAAACGATACAGGAAAGTGTTCCGGACCAGAGCGTGCCTGCCGAGCCGATCGTCGCCGCCTCGATGGGCGCGACGGCGGTGCCGGCCCGGCTGAGCCTGCCGCCCAAGGGCGCGTGCTGGTATTGCGAGAAGCCGCTCGACAGTGTCCGCCGCTTCTGTGGCAAATCCTGCGCCGATTCGTTCGACGAAGAAGCGGAATACAACCGCTGACCTGTACCGCCGCGTCCCGCCGGCGGCCGCGTTCCAGTCGCCAGACGCGTCAGCCGCCCGCCACCCGTTCCCGCAGCAGTTCCAGCGCACCGTCGAAGTCGAAGCCTTCGACCAGGTCCGCCACCCGGCGGTAATCGTCTTCCCCGAGTTCCGCGGCAAGCGCGTCTCCCGCCTCGCGCACGATGTCGACCGCATCCCCGTTGCCTTCGTCGAGCAGCGTCATCAACGTGCGCAGTGCGTCCGGATGGAATCGGGCCGGCCGCGCCGCCGCACGTGCGGGCAAGGTGCTGGCGAGCGTATCGAGTTCGCACAGCACCCGCTCCAGTTCCGCCTGCAGGCGCGCGAGGCTGCCGTGGACGTCGCCCGTGCCCGCGTGCAGCTCCCGTTCCACGGCGTCCGCCTGGCGCCGCAGAGGCACTGCCTCGATCATGGCGGCGGCCCCCTTCAGCGTGTGCACGAGGCGCAGCGCCAGCTGGGTATTGCCGTCTTCGTGCGCGGCGAGGATGCCGGCCGCCGCCTGCCGGTACTCGTTGCGAAAGCGCGCGAGGACGCGCCCGAACAGGGCGGCGTCGCCCATCAGGCGCGCGACGCCGCCCGCGTGGTTCACCGCGGGGCCGTCGGACGCATCGAGGGGGAGGCGGTGGCCGGGACTGTCCATGCGAATGGGTTGGCGCTTACTTCGTCGTGAACGACCAGGTGCGAGTGATCGGCGTTCCGTCGATGGCACCCGAGAACGTGACGTCGTACGTGGTGGCGGCGGCCAGCGGCGACAGCGGGACGATCGCCGCCGCCGACTGGTTGGTGGCCATCTGCGGGTCCTGGCCTTGTGCCAGCAGGCGCGTCGACAGGTCGGTGCTCGTGCCGTGCGCGCGGATCGTGAAGGCCTGGACCGTCAGCTTGCGCGTCAGATTCGTGTGCACGCTGACCGGGTAGCCCACTTCGTTGACGCCAGGATCCGGAACCGGATCCGGTTCCTCGTAATCGCTGAAGAAGTTGTTCGGGACCTTCGTCTGGCCATTGACCGGCCACGTGACGATCGTGCCCGCAGCGATGCCGTTGCCGTAGCCGTTGTTGGTCGTGAAATCGGCGGTGAAGTAGCTGTAGCCGGTCGTCGTCGTCGCCGCGCCCGTGCCGATTTCCTGGAACACCGGCTCGAAGATCACGAAGCGGTGGTAGATGGCCGTGATCAGCTCCTCCGCCATGTAGAAGCCGGAACCGTTGTTGGTCGCCGAGATCACCTCGCCGTACGCATTGGGGAAGCCGAACGTGTAGCCGGCCGCGCGCAGGCGGTCGTCCGGTTTCTCGCCCGTGAAGCCCGGCTTGCCGGCCGTCTGGATGTGCGTCACGGTGTTGTTGACGCGCTGGTAGTCGGAATGGCCCTGGGCCGCGATGTCGATGACGCCGCTGTGCGTCAGTGCCGGCATGCCGATCTGGCTGCGCCGGTAGTTAATCCAGTTCAGGCCATCGGTCGCGATATTGTTGGTGGCCACGGGCGCGGAAGCGTCCTGCCCCGAGAACCCGGTCGACGGCGACCCGCCGGACGTCCCATTGCCGGTGTTGCTGCCGACACCCGCCGTGCCGCTGCCGCTACCGCCGCCACCGCAGGCGACGAGCGCCCACGCCGCGGTGATGGCGAGGGCGATCTGCCGCGCGCGATGCATTCTGCTCATCATATGAAACCCCCAAATTCCGTCATGCCGGGTAAATAGAGCCTCCATTCTAGGCGAAAAAGGCCAATTGATGACGGGTTTGCGGACATTCCCGGCCGCGGCGTAACCCCATGTAAAATAAGCCATTCTTCAGCCTTCAACGAATCTCAGTGAACCCGACCCGCCACCGCCTCGCGCGCGCCAAGTTTGCCCTGCCCAGTTTCGTGACCCTGTTGTCGATCGCGTGCGGTTTCGGCAGCATCGTGATCTCGGTCGACAACGCCCCCGTGGGCGACCCGTCCGACTATCGCCTGGCCGCGATCCTGCTGGTGCTGGCCGGCGTATTCGACGCCCTCGACGGCTTCGTCGCGCGCGCCACCAACACGCAATCCGCGTTCGGCGTGCAGCTCGATTCGATCGCCGACGTGATGAACTTCGGCTGCGCCCCGGGCCTGCTGCTGTACTGCTACGGTTTCGCGGAGCTGGGCGCCGCGCATCCGACCCTCGTGCGCATGGGCGGCCTCGCGTGCTTCGTGTTCGTGGCCTGCGGCGCGCTGCGCCTGGCGCGCTTCAACGTGATGGTCGGCAAGACGGACCCGCGCTACTTCGTCGGCATGCCCATCACCGCCGGCGCCGCGTGCGTGGCTTCCGTCGTCGTCGCCTGGCCCGACCCCGTGGCCGACATGGCCGGCGCCTTCCTCGTCATGCTGCTGATGGTGGTAGTGGGCACGCTGATGGTGTCGACGGTCCGCTTCCCCAGCTCCAAGCAGCCGAAGTCGAAAGGGATGTTCGTGGCGCTGGCCGTCTGCGTGCTGTTGCTGGCGGTGCTGCGCACGCGCTTCTTCGCGCTGTTCTTCGTGTTTTATATCGGTGCGACGCTGCTGCTGAACATCGGGTGGCGCGGAGGATGGACGAAGGTCGCGCCGCCGAAAGTGTACGACGACGAAGCGGTGGATTGACGTAGGGTGGACGGCTATGCCGTCCACGCGGTGATACGTGCGGTTAAACCCGCCGCGTCCGTGCCGGCGAACGTTGAACGCGTGGACGGCG
>NZ_JANUGW010000027.1 GCF_024753285.1 Massilia pinisoli
AAAAAAATTGCAGTATGGAAGCTGGGTATGCGCCGGACAGGGCGCAGGAGACGCGGCCGCCAAGGCGGCAGCCGGTACGGGACGCAGAAAAAACGCTTATTTCTGCTGCTGGTGATTCATGCGCACGAGCATGCGGATGAATTCGCGGGCCAGCTGCTTGTGGTGCTCGTCCAGGCGCTGCAGGTCGGCGATCAGCTTGACGTCGGCCGATTCGAAGCGGGTGCTGCCATCGACGCTGTCGCCGTTGCCGGCGGCATTTTCCGAACCGCCGAAGCGCAGCCAGTCGGCCGGCACGCCCAGCCATTGCGCGATCATGCGCAGTTTTTCCTGCGTCGGAATCGCTTCTCCGACCAGCCATTTACGCGCCGCGTGGACGGTGATGGGACGGCCTTCGAAGCGAATGTTAAATTCGCGCGCGAGACGGGTCGGGCTGTCCGGGGAATAATGGGCGTTCTTCAGGGCTTGCTGCAGGCGCTCGCTGAAGCTCTCCCGTTCGTTTGTCGAATTCATGGGTGGCACTAAGGGTTCATGCAAAGCCGTCATTAGGTCGCTCCGTTGACCAGACCGTCTGTGACGGCAGGAGAGGCTGTTAGTAACAAATAAGTGAGTATTGACCAATTCTCACAGTGCTGTCCAGCAATTCCCAATGATTTCCGCGCACCATGAGCGATGTGTGAAAAATATCCTACAGGAAAAAGAAAACGTTTGCCCACACAATTCCCGTGAAGAAAGGTAACAAACATTCCTCCAGGCATCGAAAATGATGCCAACAGTCAACAAAATTACGGGAACAGTCACTAGTATGTCGCGATTTCTGCGACATGCAGGACGCGTAAATATGTTGTTTTACGTCAACTTAAACCGCACGATACCGTCGCCGCCGGTTACACGCACGAGACTACCGTCGTACCAAAGATAATGGAGGTGGGCGAGGGCCTCGCCGATCGCGAAACTGAGCTGGTGCGCGTCGAGTTGTCGCTTGAACATCAACGGAACGATATCCACGGCCGACTTCGGTTCGACACAAACGGCGCGCACCTCGTCCAGCCGCGCCGCGTGATGGCCACGCAATTGGGCGATCCGCGTGTGCAGGCCGCGGAACGGTTTGCCGTGTGCGGGCAGGACGAGCGTGTCGTCGGGCAGACCGGCGAATTTGGCGAGCGAATCCAGATACAACTGCAGCGGATTGCCGTCCGGTTCGACGGCGAACACGGACACATTGGTCGAAATGCGCGGCAACACCATGTCGCCGGAGATCAGGATCCGGTGCTGCTCGTCATACAGCGACACGTGTTCCGGCGAATGGCCGAACCCCGTGATCACGCGCCAGGTGCGCGCACCGACGGCGACGCGCTGGCCGTCCTGCAACCGGGTGTACGCGGGCGACACGGCCGGCACGAGCGACGGGTAGTAATTCTTGCGGCTTCGCATCTGCTCGAGCATGCCCGCATCGACGAGGCCGTGGCGCTGGAAATGGGGGATCGCCGACGGGCCGTCGACGCCGGGCAGCGCGGCGGCCATCATGCGCGCGAAGCCGAACTCGCCCGTGCTCGTCCAGAACGGCGCGCCGAACCGGTCGCACAGCCAGCCGGACAAACCCACGTGATCCGGATGGCAATGGGTCGCGAACACGCGCAACAGCGGCTTGCCCTCCATCGCGCCCACGAACAATTGCTCCCAGGCGGCGCGCGTCGGGTCCGTCCCGGCGCCACAGTCGACGAGGGACCAGCCGCGCCGCGCGCCGTCGACATCGTCCAGCAGCCACAGGTTGATGTGGTCGAGCGCGAACGGCAGCGGCATGCGCAGCCAGTGCAGACCGGGGGCCACCTCCGTCACGGTGCCCGGCGGCGGGATGAGGTCGCCGAACGGATAGCCGAGCTGGGATTCGAGAGGGTTCATGCGGGTCAACTTTCGTGTCGATACGGGGCGTAGCGCGTTACAATGCCGCAAACGCTTTGACGTAAACGTAAACGGAAGGCGCAGGCTGTGATTCTAAGCGATTCCAGACTTCGCCACTTCAGGACACCATGGCCACGACCTACACCATCGCCGAACTGGCACGCGAATTCGACATCACCGCCCGCGCCATCCGCTTCTACGAAGACCAGGGGCTGCTCAGCCCGAAACGCGAGGGCCAGGGCGGCCGCAATCGCGTCTACACGCCGCGCGACCGCACCCGCCTGAAACTGACCTTGCGCGGCAAGCGCCTGGGTCTCACCTTGTCGGAAATCAAAAGCATCATCGACATGTACGAGACCCCGAAGGACACGGTCGCCCAGATCAACCGCTTCCTGGGCGTGCTGGCGCACCAGCGCGAGACGCTGGAACAGCAGCGGGCCGATATCGAGATGTCGCTGGCAGAAATTTCCGTGCATGAAGAAGAGTGCCGGCGCCTGCTGGGCGAGGCGGGCGTCGCCGACGAGCAACTGGCCGGCGAAAAGGACGCCGCCTGACGGCATCGTCCCCGCTTACTTGACGTTTACGTTAACGTCACTCCGCGCTATCATGCAGGCTGGCCTACCCGCCATCACCTAGACGAGAACGAGGACGACATGCTGCATCTCCCTGGCTTGACCTTTGACCACGGCGAAGACATCGCCGCGCTGCGCGAAGCTGTACAACAGTTCGCCGCCAGCGAAATCGCCCCCCGTGCTGCCGAGATCGACCGCACCGACCAGTTTCCGATGGACCTGTGGAAAAAGATGGGCGAACTGGGCCTGCTGGGCATCACGGTCGGCGAGGAATACGGCGGCGCCAACATGGGGTATCTGGCGCACATCGTCGCCATGGAAGAGATTTCGCGCGCGTCGGCGTCCGTCGGCCTGTCGTACGGCGCCCACTCGAACCTGTGCGTCAACCAGATCAAGCGCAACGGCACCGAAGAACAGAAACGCAAATACCTGCCGAAGCTGATCTCGGGCGAGCACGTCGGCGCCCTGGCCATGTCGGAGCCGAACGCGGGTTCCGACGTCGTCAGCATGAAGCTGCGCGCCGACCTGAAGGGCGACCGCTACGTGCTGAACGGCACCAAGATGTGGATCACGAACGGCCCGGATGCCGACACGCTCGTCGTCTACGCCAAGACCGACATCGAGGCCGGCCCACGCGGCATGACCGCGTTCCTCATCGAAAAAGGCTTTAAAGGATTCTCGATCGCACAGAAGCTCGATAAGCTCGGCATGCGAGGTTCACATACAGGCGAGCTCGTGTTCCAGGATTGCGAAGTCCCGGTGGAAAACGTGCTGGGCGGCGTGGGCAAGGGTGTCAACGTGCTGATGTCGGGCCTGGATTTCGAGCGCACCGTGCTGTCCGGAGGCCCGCTGGGCATCATGTCGGCCTGCATGGATGCCGTCGTGCCGTATATCCACGAGCGCAAGCAATTTGGCCAGGCAATTGGTGAGTTCCAACTGATGCAGGGCAAGATCGCCGACATGTATTCGACGATGATGGCATGCCGCGCGTATGTGTACGCTGTCGGCCAGGCCTGCGACCGCGCATTGAACCCCGAGCAGGTGCGCGCCCTGCGCAAGGACGCGGCCGGTGCCATCCTGTACAGCGCGGAAAAGGCGACGTGGATGGCCGGCGAGGCGATCCAGACGCTGGGCGGCAACGGCTATATCAACGAATACCCGGTGGGCCGCCTGTGGCGCGACGCCAAGCTGTACGAGATCGGCGCGGGCACGAGCGAGATCCGCCGCATGCTGATCGGGCGCGAGCTGTTCGGCGAGACGATGTAGGTTTGTGGAGAGAGGGGAGACGCGGGCGAACAAGAAGATCGGTTGTAAAACCGGCACAGACAACACTCCACGCCGCCCGCTTTAAGAACGTCATTCCCGCAACGGCGGGGCTTCATGCCAGGTCTTCGGCCACGCAACTGCCGCGTTGCCGCGAGCCGCATGAAGCATAACGTGCCGGGGGGCTCGCCTCCCGCTCGCGCGGGGATGACGTTTCTTACGCCGTGTTGCATATCGTTCCCCGCTACAATGACCGCTGCCCCGTCCACCGCGCGAGACGCCCGATGACCCAGGCCACCTTTCCCAAGCTGCTGTCGTCGCAAATCGCCTTCGACATCGCCCGCACCATCCTGGACGGCTTCGACCGCCACTACACGCTGTTCCGCCAGGCCAGCAAGACGGCCAAGACCTATTTCGAGCGCGCCGACTGGATGACGGCCCAGCAGGCCGCACGCAAGCGCATCGACTTCTACGACAAGCGCGTGCAGGAATGCGTGCGCGCGCTGGAAGACGAGTACGCCCCCGAAGACCTCGACGACGACACGTGGCGCGAAACGAAGCTCCATTACATCGGCTTGCTGACGGACCACAAGCGCCCGGAACTGGCGGAAAGCTTCTTCAATTCCGTCTGCTGCCACATCCTGCACCGCAGTTACTACCGCAACGATTTCATCTTCGTGCGCCCGGCCGTGTCGACGGAATACATCGAGACGGACGAGCCGGCGCCCACGTACCGCGTCTACTACCCGGCGGCGGACGGCCTGCGCTTCGCGCTGCGGCGCATGGTCACGAACTTCCAGCTCGACTGCCCGTTCGCCAACCTCGACCGCGACATCGCGCTCGTCGAAGCGCGCATGGCCGAGCACTTCGGCCTGCACGAACGCGAGCCGAACCAACAGTTGCACGTGCTGTCGAGCCTGTTCTTCCGGAACAAGGCCGCGTACATCGTCGGCCGCGCCATCAACGGCGCGCGCGAGCATCCGTTCGTCGTGCCGATCCTGCACGACCGCGCCGGCCGGCTCGTGCTGGACGCCGTGCTCACCGATCCGGAGCAGGTGGTGCTGCTGTTCTCGTTCACGCGCGCCTACTTCATGGTCGACATGGAAGTGCCGTCGGCCTTCGTGCAATTCCTGCGCAGCCTGATGCCGAAGAAGCCGCGCAGCGAGATCTACACGGTGCTCGGCCTGCAAAAACAGGGCAAGACGCTGTTCTACCGCGACTTCCTGCAGCACCTGCAGCACAGCTCCGATTCTTTCCGCAGCGCGCCCGGCATCCGCGGTCTCGTGATGCTCGTGTTCGAACTGCCCTCCTTTCCATACGTGTTCAAGGTGATCAAGGATTTCTATCCGGCGCCGAAAGAAACGACGCGTGCGCGCATCAAGGAAAAATACCTGCTCGTGAAACACCACGACCGCGTGGGCCGCATGGCGGACACGCTCGAATACTCGGACGTGGCGTTCCCGCTGTCCCGCTTCGACGAGGAACTGCTGGCCGAACTGCGCCGGTTCGCGCCTTCGCTCGTCGAGATCGAAGGCGACCGCATCATCATCAAGCACCTGTACATCGAGCGCCGCATGGTGCCGCTGAATATCTTCCTGGACGATGCGCAGCGCAGCGGCAACGACGACCGCATCGAGCACGCGGTCTTCGAATACGGCAACGCGATCCGCGACCTCGTCGCCGCGAATATTTTTCCAGGCGATATGCTGTACAAAAATTTCGGCGTGACCCGACATGGCCGCGTCGTGTTCTACGACTACGACGAGATCGAGTACCTCACCGACTGCAACTTCCGCGACATCCCGCAGCCCCGCAATGAGGAAGACGAGATGGCCGCCGAGCCGTGGTACCCCATCGGCAGGCACGACGTCTTTCCGGAACAGTTCGCGCGCTTCCTGCTCGGCCATCCAAAGATACGCGCGGCGTTCATGAAACACCATGCCGCACTATTGACGCGCGTCTGGTGGCAATCGCACAAAGACCGCATCCTGGCGGGCGAAGTCGAGGACATTTTTCCGTATCCGCAGCACATCCGGTTCCATCACACGGACCCATCGAGCCCGGCGTTACCCACGCCGCAATCCCATTACTTGGAGACCTTACACAATGAATGATCCTATCGTTATCGTCGGCGCCGCACGCACCCCGATGGGCGCCTTCCAGGGCGACTTTTCCTCGAAGTCCGCGAGCGACCTGGGCGCCGTGGCGATCAAGGCGGCCGTCGAGCGCGCCGGCGTCGACGCGAGCCTCGTCGAGCACGTCTACTTCGGCAACTGCCTGATGGCGGGCCAGGGCCAGGCCCCGGCGCGCCAGGCGCTGATCAAGGCGGGCCTGCCGATGTCGACGGGTGCCGTCACCCTGTCGAAAATGTGCGGCTCCGCGATGCAGGCCGCGATCTTCGCGCACGACGTGCTCAAGGCCGGCAGCGCCGACGTCGTCGTCGCGGGCGGCATGGAATCGATGACCAACGCGCCGTACCTGATCCCGAAGGCGCGCGGCGGCTACCGCATCGGCCACGCGCCGATGTTCGACCACATGATGCTGGACGGCCTGGAAGACGCGTACTCGCGCAACGAGAAGACGGGCGAAGGCCGCTCGATGGGCACGTTCGCCGAGGAGTGCGTGGCCAAGTACGGCTTCTCGCGCGAGCAGCTGGACGCGTTCGCGATCGAATCCGTCAAGCGCGCGCAGCAGGCCACGGAATCCGGCGACTTCCAGTGGGAGATCGCACCGGTGACCGTCGCGAACCGCCTGGGCGAGACCGTCATCGAGAAGGACGAAGGCCCCGTCAAGGCCAAGGTCGACAAGATCCCCACGCTGCGCCCCGCGTTCAAGAAGGACGGCACCATCACGGCCGCCTCGTCGTCGTCGATCAACGACGGCGCCGCCGCGCTCGTCATGATGCGCGAATCGACGGCGAAGGAACTGGGCGTCACGCCGCTCGCGCGCATCGTTGCGCACACGACGCACGCGCAGGAGCCGGACCAGTTCTCGACCGCGCCCATCGGTTCGCTGCAAAAACTGTTCAAGAAGACCGGCTGGTCGCCGAAGGACGTCGACCTCTTCGAGATCAACGAAGCCTTCGCCGCCGTGCCGATGGCCGCGATGCACGAGCTGGACATCCCGCATTCGAAGGTCAACGTCCACGGCGGCGCGTGCGCGCTGGGCCACCCGATCGGCGCATCGGGGGCGCGCATCATCGTCACCTTGCTGGGCGCACTGAAGAAGACGGGCGGCAAGCGCGGCGTGGCGTCGCTGTGCATCGGTGGTGGCGAAGCGACCGCGATGGCGATCGAGATGGTGTGATGGTAGGGTGGACGGCTTGGCCGTCCACGCGTTCGACACACGCATGCATGGATGCGACAACGTTTATCCCGCGCTGGTTGAACGCGTGGACGTATGTAATCCAGGCCCCCGGCCTGGATTACCCCGTCCACCCTACCGGTCACGCGCCCCTCTTCAAAACACGGTAAGGTGACCACCTGTCATCGCTACTGAAGGAGAACCCCATGCCCACAGCCCTCATCATCGGCGCCTCGCGCGGCATCGGCCACGAACTGGCCCGGCAATACCGCGCCGACGGCTGGCGCGTCATCGCCACCGCGCGCAAGGCGGCGGACTGCGACGCGCTGCGCCGGCTGGGTGCGGAAGCGCACCAGGTCGACGTCACCAACGCGGAATCGATCGGCGGCCTGGGCTGGAAACTGGACGACGAGAAGATCGACGCTGCGTGGCTCGTCGCGGGCGTGTACGGCCCCGACCACGCGGGCTTCCCGACCGAAAAGGAGTTCGACGACGTGATGCACACGAACGTGCTGGCCGCGATGCGTTTATTACCCATCGTCGCCCCGCTCGTCGCCGCCACGCGCGGCAAGGTCGCGGTGATCTCGTCGCGCATGGGTTCCATCGGCGCGCGCACGAGCAATCAGGGCTCGCTGTACCGCGCCAGCAAGGCCGCGCTGAATTCCGTGCTGGCCGACGCCGCGCTGACCTACGGCCCGCAAGGCGCGACATGCCTCACGTTCCATCCGGGCTGGGTGCAGACCGATATGGGCGGCGCCGGCGCCACGCTCACGGTCGAGCAAAGCGCGGCCGGGCTGCGCGCCACGCTGGCGCAAGCGGCACCCGCGCAGAACGGCGCCTTCCTCAATTACGACGGCACGACCATCCCGTGGTGAAGCCGTCCACGATAACAGACAACGAGACACGATGATTCTGAACGAAGAACACCAGATGATCCGCGACGCCCTGCGCACCTTTGCGCAGGAGCGCCTCGCGCCGAACGCCGCGCGCTGGGACCGCGAGCACCATTTTCCGAAAGACGAGCTGAAGGAACTGGCCCAGTTGGGTGCGTTCGGCGTGGCCGTGCCCGAGCAGTACGGCGGCGCGGGCCTCGACTACGTGGCGCTGGCCCTCGTGCTGGAAGAAATCGCCGCGGGCGATGGCGGCACGTCGACCATCATCTCGGTCAACAACTGCCCCGTGTGCTCGATCGCGATGACGTACGCGAGCCCCGCGCAGAAAGAGCGCTGGCTGCGCCCGCTGGCGCAGGGCGAGCTGCTGGGCGCGTTCGCGCTGACGGAGCCGCACACGGGCAGCGACGCCGCCGCCCTGCGCACGACGGCCGTGCGCGACGGCGACCACTACGTCCTGAACGGCACCAAGCAATTCATCACGAGCGGCAAGAACGGCGACGTCGCCATCGTCATGGCCGTAACAAGCAAGGCGGCCGGCAAGAAGGGCATCAGCGCGTTCTGGGTGCCGACCGACACGCCCGGCTACATCGTCGCCGGCATCGAGCACAAGATGGGACAGCATTCGTCGGACACGGCGCAGATCGTGTTCGATCAGTGCCGGGTGCCTGCGGAAAACCTGATCGGCGAAGAGGGGCAAGGCTACAAGATCGCGCTGTCCGGGCTGGAGGGCGGCCGCATCGGCATCGCGTCGCAATCGGTGGGCATGGCGCGCGCCGCGTTCGAGGCCGCGCTGGCGTATGCGAAGGAACGTGAAAGTTTCGGCACGCCGATCTTCGACCACCAGGCCGTGCAATTCCGCCTGGCCGAGATGGCGATGCAGATCGAGGCTGCGCGCCAGTTGATCCTGCACGCGGCGTCGATGAAGGACGCGGGCCTGCCCTGCCTGAAGGAAGCGGCGATGGCCAAGCTGTTCGCGTCCGAGATGGCGGAGCGCGTCGTGTCGGCCGCGATGCAGGTGTTCGGCGGCTACGGCTACGTGGCCGACTTCCCCATCGAGCGCATCTACCGCGACGTGCGCGTGTGCCAGATCTACGAAGGCACGAGCGACATCCAGAAGATCCTGATCGCCCGGGCATTGTGACGACGGCGCTGAACAACGCGCGGGCGTTGACGATCCGCGCGGCCGGTGAAGCCGACCTCGCGCCGTTCTTCGCCTACCTGGACGACCATCTGCGCGACAACGGCGCGGAAGGTACGCCGCTGTTCCAGCCGATGGCGCCGGGCCAGCCACGCTTGCCGGCCGGGCTGCGCATCGCGTTCATCAAGGGCCTCGACATCCCGATCGGGCTGCCGGGCTGGCGCCGGCTGTGGCTCGCGATCGACGCGGGTGGCGAGATCGCCGGCCACATCGACCTGCGCGCGCGTCCCGAGCCGGCCGCCACGCACCGCGCCATGCTGGGCATGGGCGTGCACCGCGTGTGGCGGCGGCGCGGACTCGGGCGGCGCCTTCTCGAGACGGCCGCCGGCTGGGCGCGCGCCGACACGGATATCGCCTGGATCGACCTCGAAGTCCTGTCCGCCAACCTGCCGGCCGTCGACCTGTATGCGCACGCCGGCTTCACGACGGTGGCGCGCGTGGCGGACATGCTCAGGATCGAAGGCGTCAGCCATGACCTGAGCTATATGACCATCCACTTGCGCGAACGGTAATGTCGGGCGTGACAATTGGTGAAAAAATCGGACGGGTCGAACTGCTAGAGTTGGCGGACTATCTTTACCGGACCGTCCCACGATGAAAACCACCCTGACCCTGTTGCTCGCCTGCTGCCTGGCCCCGCTGGCCCATGCGGAGGGCGCCCCCGACTGCCAGGTCGGCAAGCTGTCGCCGGCACCCGTCGACCAGTCCGTGCACTGGAACGGCCCATGCAAGGACGGGTATGCAGACGGCACCGGCGTGCTCGAATGGACGACGAAGGACGGCACCGTCCGGCGCATCGAAGGCAAGTTCACGCATGGCGCCGTCAGCGGCGAAGCCAAGCTGAAGGCGGGCGACAAGTTCACCTACGTCGGCTCGCTCACGGACGGCGTGCCGGACGGCGAAGGCTATCTCCACTTCGCGAGCGACCTGCGCTATGAAGGCGGCCTCAAGATGATGCGGCGCGAAGGCAAGGGCGTGCAGATCTACCCGAACGGCGACACCTACCAGGGCGAATTCCACGCCGACCGCCCGAACGGCAAAGGCGTCCTCACGTTCGCCCTCGGCGGCACGATCGAGGGCGAGTTCCGCGATGGCCGTGCGGTCGACGGCGCCAAGATCACGTACGCGGGCAGCGGCCGCACGGGCACGTTCGACGCCGCCGCACGCGATGCCGGGCGCACCGGTCCCAAGCCGGACAACACGTTCAAGCAGCACCAGGACGAGGCTGACGTCGGCACCTTGCTGAAGAAGACCGTCGTGAAGTCCTCGCTGCCGACCAACGTCGGCTGGGACGGACTCACACCCGAGCAGAAGGACCAGTTCCGCAACGACTACCCCGCGCTGGAGCCGGGCGACGAGCCGCCGTATCCCGTGCACGGCCTGGCCGAATTCAACAAGGTCATCCTGGCCGCCGCGGGCAAGTTCAACGCGCAAGGCATGCTGCGCATGAACGTGCTGGTCGGCGCCGACGGCCGCGCGAAGGAAGTGCGCCGGATCGGCAATTTCGACGACGAGGTGGTGCGTTACGTCGCCGCCGCCGCCATTGCCCTGCGCTACAAGCCGGCCGTCTGCCACGGCCAGCCGTGCGAGATGCTGTATCCGATCGCGATGAACATCACGCACACCCTGCAGTAAGCCGACCGGTCAGAACCCGGCCAGCACGATCTTGCCCTGCGCGCGGTTCGACTCGATCAGCGCGTGCGCCCGCTTCAGGTTCGCGGCATCGATGCGGCCGAAGTTCTCGTTGGCCGTCGAGCGGATCGTGCCCGCGTCGATCAGGTCCGCCACGCGGTTCAGGATCTCGTGCTGGCGGATCATGTCGGCCGTGCCGAACAGCGACCGCGTGAACATCAATTCCCAATGCAGCGACACGGACTTGCGCTTTAATTTGCGCACATCGATGGGCGCAGGGTCGTCGATCAGGCCGAACTTGCCTTGCGGCGCGATGACCTCGGCGATCTGGTCGAAGTGCTCGTCCGTGTGCGTGAGGCTGATAACGTAGTCGGGTGCGGCGAGGCCCGCGCGTTTGATCTCGTCCGCGAGCGGCTTGCCGTGGTCGATCACGTGATGAGCGCCGTTGGACAGCACCCAGTCGCGCGTGGCGGCCCGCGACGCCGTACCGACGACCGTCAGCCGCGTGAGCTTGCGCGCCAGCTGCACGAGGATCGAGCCGACGCCGCCAGCCGCGCCGATCACGAGCAACGTCTTGCCCGCGCCCCGTTCATCGGTCGGCACGTCCAGGCGGTCGAACAGCATTTCCCATGCCGTGAGGCTCGTCAGCGGCAGCGCGGCGGCAGCGGCGAAGTCCAGCGATTGCGGCATGGTGCCCACGATGCGCTCGTCGACCAGTTGCAGTTCGCTATTGCTGCCGGCGCGGGCAATCGAGCCGGCGTACCACACGCGGTCGCCCGGCCGGAACAGGGTGACGTCCGGCCCGACGGCCTTGACGACACCGGCCGCATCCCAGCCCAGCACTTTCCGCTCGCCGTCGGGCGGCTTTACGCCGGCGCGGATCTTCACGTCGACGGGGTTCACGGACACTGCCCTCACTTCCACGAGCAGGTCGTGTCCCGTCGCGACGGGGTCCGGCAGGGTGACGTCGACGAGGGCGTCGGCATGGTCGATGGGCAGGTTGTTCTGGTAGGCGATGGCTTTCATGGATGGCTCCTTGGTGATCGATGACGTCATTCTGAGCGCGCCGATCTTTTTGATAAACTGGGCCATTACGAAATCAATTTCAATTTTTGTTTGAAAATGAACCTGCGCGACCTCGACCTTTTCGTGGCCACGGCCGAGCAAGGCGGCCTGTCGGCGGCCGCACGCCTGCTGGAGATCTCGCCCGCCGTCGCCAGCGCGAGCCTGAAACGGCTGGAGGCGGACCTCGGCGCGGCGCTGTTCGTGCGCACGACGCGCAGCATGCGCCTGACGGTGGCCGGCGAACGGCTGCTGGCACGCTGCCGCCCGCTGCTGGACGGCCTGCGTGCGGCGGAGGACGAGGTGCGCGCGGGCGGCGATGCGATCGACGGCCAGTTGCAGATCTCGATGCCGTCCGACCTCGGCCGCCACGTCGTGCTGCCATGGCTGAACGCGTTCCAGGCGCGCCACCCGGGCGTCACGTTACGCCTGCAGCTGACGGACCGCGTGGCCGACATCTACCGGGAGCCCGTCGACATCGCGCTCCGCTTCGGCAAGCCGCGCACGTCCGGCATGGTGGCGTTGCCGCTGCTGGAACACAATCACCGCGTGCTGTGCGCGGCGCCCGCGTATCTCGCGCGCCACGGCGTGCCCGCGTCGCCGCATGAACTCGCGGCGCACAACTGCCTGTGCTTCATGGTCGACGAGACGGTCAACAACCGCTGGCGCTTCAGGAAGGGCGACGAAGCCATCGAGGTCACCGTGCGCGGCGACCGCGTGGCCGACGATTCCGAGATCGTGCGGCGCTGGGCGCTGGACGGCCTGGGCGTGTGCTACCGCTCGCGCATCGACGTGCAGGCCGACCTCGCGCGCGGCGCGCTGCGCACCGTGTGCGCGGACTGGGAAGGCAACAACCAGCCGTTGTACATGGTGCTGGCGAACCGGCGCCAGGTGTCGCCGGCCGTCCGCACGCTCCGCGAATTCCTCGTCGAGAAAATGAAGGCGATGATGGCCTGATTCACACCTCGGGCTTACACCTGCTCGAGCGCCAGCGCGATGCCCTGCCCGCCGCCGATACACAAGGTGACGACGCCGCGCCGCGCGAGCCCGCGCCGCATCGCGTGCAGCAGGCGCACCGTCAGCACGGCGCCCGACGCGCCGATCGGGTGGCCGTGCGCGACGGCGCCGCCTTCGACGTTGACCACGTCTTCCGCCAGCGACAGCTTGCGCGCCACGGCGAGCGGCACGGCGGCGAATGCCTCATTGATCTCGTAGCGGTCGACGTCGCCGATGGTCCACCCCGCGCGCGCGAGGGCCTTCTTCACGGCCGGTACTGGACCGAGGCCGAACATGCCCGGCTCCACGCCAGCCACGCTTGACGCGACGAGGCGCGCGAACGGCTGCAGGCCCAGGCGCTCGGCCGTCGTACGGTCGGCGACGATGACGGCCGCCGCGCCGCTGTTCAGGCCCGGCGCGTTACCGGCCGTGATCGTGCCGTCCGGACGGAATGCAGGCTTCAGTTTCGCCAGCGTCTCCAGGGTGGTGTCGGGGCGATTCGCCTCGTCCGTGTCGAACACCTGCACGCCGCGCTTGCCCGCGATCTCGACCGCGACGATTTCATCCTTGAACGCACCGGCCGCCTGCGCGTCGGAAAAACGACGCTGCGAGCGCTCGGCCCAGCGGTCCTGCGCGGCGCGGGTGATGTCCACGTCCTTCACGAGATCTTCCGTGTGCCAGCCCGAGTGCTGCGCGGAGAACGCGTCGTTCAAGCCGTCGTGCAGCAGGCTGTCGTAGATCTGCGCGTGGCCCATGCGCGCGCCCCACCGGGCCTGCGGCATCAGGTACGGCGCCTGGTCCATGTTCTCCATGCCGCCGGCCAGCACGATATGGGACTCTCCCGCGAGGATCTCGTGCGCGGCCGACGCGATGGCTTGCGCGCCGGAGCCGCACACGCGGTTCAACGTCATCGCGGGCACCGTGACGGGGATGCCGCCGTGGACCGCGGCCTGCCGCGCCGGGTTCATGCGGTTGCCCGCCTGGACCACGTTGCCCATCAGGACGGCATCGATGGCGTCAAGCGGCAGGCCCGCGCGCGCGACCGCGGCGCGCACGGCCGCCGCGCCCAGCTCCACGGCGGGGATAGATTTCAGGGAACCGTTGAACGCACCGATGGCGGTACGCACGGGGGCACACAGGACGATGTCGCGGGCAGTCATGATGATTCCTTTCGGGTTGGATGGCGGGACGACGCAAATAGGAGTATATACACATATTTCGCGGACTGCTTGGCGCGCATGCGCGCGATCGGCGTGACATCAGGAGGGTTCGTGCTCGACGTCGTGGATGCCCGTCTCGACGACGGCGCGCAGCAGCATGCGCAATTCGAGCGCGCGCTCGCTGCCGAAGTTGTCCTCGAACGCCTGCTGGGCGCGGCGCCACAGCGGAAGCACGGCCTTGACCTTCGCGCGGCCGGCGGGCGTGAGGCCGATCACCCTTTCGCGCTTGTCATGCTCGCTGGGGCCCGTCGTGACGAGGGCGTCGCGCTCGAGCGGCTTGAGGTTGCGGGTGAGCGTCGTGCGGTCCATCACGAGTTCCGCGGACATCTGGTTGACCGTCATCGGCCCGAGCCCCAGCAGCTTGTACAGGATCGAGAACTGCGTGACGCGCAGGCCCGCCTCGCTCAGCACCTGGTCGTACATGCCGGTGACGTAGCGCGACGCCTGGCGCAGGGCGAGGCAATTGCAGAGAGGGTCGTTCGATGGCGGGCGCGATGTCATGGTACGGTGGTCGAGTGCGGAGGCGGCGTTAGTACCGTCCCTCTAGCGAGTATAACCCCCGGTAGGCCGCAACCCGGGCATAATCTCGCAGAATAGTTGCATATACACCCAATTACGGACAAACGAGGGAGGCACGCATGACGGCAGCACAGACGGTGGCGGAACAATGGGAAGAACAGCTGCGCATCGTGCGTGCGCGGGTGTTGGAGGGCGGCGGGCGACCCGGCGTCGTGCCGGCGCAGGAGGCGCGCGGGATGACGGGGCTGGCGATCATGCAGGCCCTGCTGGAAGGCCGCTTCCCGTACGCGCCCATCGCCGAGACGCTCGACTTCTTCCTCGTCGAGGTCGACAAGGGCATGGCCACGTTCCAGGGCACACCGCTGCCCACGCACCTGAATCCGATGGGCACCGTGCACGGCGGCTGGTATGCCACCCTGCTCGACTCGGCCGTGGGCTGCGCCGTGCAGACGATGCTGGAACCGGGCTTCGGCTACACGACGGCGGAGCTGAGCGTGAACCTCGTGCGCGGCGCGCGGCTCGATGGCGGGCCGCTGCGCGCGATCGGGACGGTGCTCCATTGCGGGCGGCAGCTGGCGACGGCGGAAGGGAAGATCGTCGATGCGCAGGGGCGCTTGTATGCGCATGCGACGACCACGTGCCTCGTGTTCGAGGCGCGCTGACTCACGCTGCGACGGTCGCGGCGCCGTACCGGCTCGCCGGCTTCGCGCGCGACAATTCGGGCTGCATCGCCTGGCGTGCGGCCTCGTACGTGTCCCACTTCGCGCCATCCTCCAGCGCGGGGATCGTCGCGAACTCACCCTGGTCGAACCCGGCCAGCGCCGCGTCGACGAGGTCGTCCGCGCGCATCACGATCTCGCTGGGCAGGTTTTCGACGGGCATGCCCGCGATCTGCCAGAAGTCCGTCGCCGTCGCACCCGGCAGCACCACCTGCACGCGCACGCCCTTGCCCGCCAATTCATGCTGCAACGACTGGCTGAACGCCAGCACGTAGGCCTTGCTGCTGCCGTACACGCCGTTCAGCTGTTCCGGTGCGATGGCGACGACCGACGCGATGTTGATGAAGGCGCCCTGCCCGCGCGCGACGAAGCCGGGCGCGGCGGCATAGGTCAGGCGCGTCAGCGCGGTCACGTTCAGCGCGATCATGTCCTGCATCTTGTCGACGTCGGAGTCGAGCAACGGCCCCGTGGCGCCCATGCCTGCGTTGTTGACGAGCAGCGTGATGCCGTCGTCCGTGCGCAGCAGGTCTTCCACGCGGCGCACGTCGGCGTCGACGGTGAGGTCGGCCGCGATCGTGCGCACGACGCGGCCATGCGCGGCCTGCAGGCGATCGGCCTGCGCGCGCAGGCGCTCGCCGTTGCGGGCGACGAGGACGAGGTCGTAGCCGCGGCGCGCGAGGCGGTCCGCGTACAGTGCACCGATGCCGGTGGATGCGCCAGTGACGACTGCGGTGCCGAGGGTTGCGTTGCTCATGTGATTCTCCTTGGTGGATTAACTGTGTGTACGCACATATCTGTGCAAAAAATTTTGCTACGGTGCCAGCGCGAGAAGCGACTGACGCAACTCTTCGGCCAGCCCGGCGCCGAACCTGCTTTCGAATTCCGCCTGCGCGTCGCGCCACACAGGCATGGCCTGCGCCAGCTTCGCGCGGCCCGCGTCCGTCAGGCGCACGACGTTGCGGCGCGCATCCTCCTCGTCCGGGCCGATGGCCACGAGGCCATCGCGCTCCAGCGGCTGCAGCGCGCGGATCACGCTCGTGCGCTCCATCACCAGCGCCTCGACCAGGTCCTTCATCGAGGCCGCCTCCACTTCATCGACGTAGACGAGGATCGAGAACTGCGTGCTCGTCAGGTCCACGCGCGACAAATGGTCTTCGTACATCTTCGTGATCAGCCGCGCCGCCTTGCGGGAAGCGAAGCAGTTGCAGGCAATGAGGCGTTCGGAAGCAGTCATGGGCACAGTATTATGTGTGTACGCACACAAGTCAAGCGCTTTTTGAGAATGTCCCGTAAGTGGAACAATGAAATCCGATAAACCGGCTTAATCCCATCTCGAGCAACGAATACAATGTTTTCCATCGACCCCAAACTTGTGGAGAACAACGATGAACATCCTGCAGATCAACGGTAGCGCCCGTGCCAACGGCTCCAACTCGACCCGCGTCGCCGACGCCATCACGGCGCGCCTGACGGCGCGTCATCCGGAAGCGACCGTCGAGCTGCGCGACCTGGCGCGCGACCCGCATCCCGTGCTGGACGAAGCGGCGCTGAACGCGATCTTCACGCCGGCCGACCAGCGCACGCCGGAGCAAAGCGCACGCGCCGCGCTGGACGACGCCCTGATCGCGCAACTGAAACGCGCCGACGTGATCGTGCTGGGCGTGCCGATGTATAACTTCAGCGTCTCCGTGCAGATCAAGTCGTGGATCGACGCCGTCGCCCGCGCCGGCCAGACGTTCCGCTACACGGCGAACGGCCCGGAAGGCCTCGTCACCGGCAAGAAGGTCTATGTGGGACTCGCCCGCGGCGGCATCTTCCGCGACACGCCCAACGATTCGCAAGTGCCTTACCTGAAGGGCGTGCTGGGCCTGATGGGCATGACGGACGTGGAGTTCATCTACGCCGAGGGCGTCAACATGGGCGCCGAGCGCGCCAGCGCCGCGTTCGACGAGGTGGCCACGCAGATCGACGAGATCGTCGCCTGATCCCGGGCGCCTACGCGATGGTGTCCACGACGCCGCCATCCACCCGCAGCGCGGCGCCCGTCGTGGCCGACGCCTGCGGCGAGCACACGTAGACGATCATGTTCGCCACTTCGTCCACGCTCGCCGCGCGGCGCAGGATGGAGCCGGGCCGCTGCGTGCGCACGAACTCGGTCGCGGCCTGCTCGACCGACGTCCCCGCCTCCCGGGCCGAATCTTCCAGCATGGCGCGTACGCCTTCCGACAGGGTCGGCCCCGGCAGCACCGCATTGACGGTGACGCCGCTGCCGGCCGCCAGTTTCGCCAGTCCACGCGACACCGCCAGCTGCGCCGTCTTCGTCATGCCGTAGTGGATCATGTCGGCCGGGATGTTCAGTCCCGATTCCGACGAGATGAACACGACGCGTCCCCAGTCCCGTTCCAGCATCCCTTTCAGGTAGTGCCGCGCCAGGCGCACACCGGACATCACGTTCAGCTGGAAGAAGTGTTCCCACGTCGCGTCGTCGACGTCGAAAAAGTCCTGCGGGCCGTACGTGCCCGCGTTGTTGACGAGGATGTCGACGGATGGCTCGGCGTTGACGAGTGCCGCCGCACCCTCGGCCGTCGACAGGTCGGCGGCGACGCCGCGGAGTATCGCGTGCGGCACGCGCGCCAGCACGGCCTCGCGCGCCCGCGCGATGGCGTCGTTCGTGCGCCCGTTGAGGATCACGGTGGCGCCTGCGTCGGCGAGCCCGATGGCAGTCGCCAGGCCGATGCCTGCGGTGGAGGCGGAAACGAGGGCGGTCTTGCCGGTCAAATCGATGTGCATGACGATTCCTTTCAGCGGGCGACGAGGCCCAGTTGCTGCATCAGTGCGAGGTTGTCTTCGATGTGCCAGTTGTCGGCGATCTTCCCGTCCGCGATGCGGTAGATGTCGGTGGCGATGAAGTCGATCGCCTGCCCTTGTCCCTGCTTGTCCGCCCACCGTCCCGTGAAATGGCCGTGGAAGCGATAGTGCACGGTGACGCGGTCGCCCGCAACGATCAGTTGTAGCAGGTCGGCCTGCAGGTCCGGAATCGCCGCGCGCACGAAGCTGGACGCCGCGATCGGCCCCGGCACGCCCTGCACACGGCCCGGTGGCAACGTGCGGTCCGTGAAATCGGCGGCGAGCGCTGCGCGGGCGTAGCGTGCGTCGCCCGTGTGCCAGAACGTGGCGTAGCGGCGCGCGGCGAGGATCTCGGCATCGCGCTGCGCCGGCGCCAGCGACGCGTCGGCGATGACTTGTTGTACGCTGACGAGTCGTTCGTCCGCGAGGGCCGGCAGCGTCACCAGCATGGCGGCGAGGATGGGGATGGTTTTCATGATCGTGCTCCTTGTTTCGACGCGTCCATCATAGATTTCACACTGCACGAAAAATAGCGGCAAAATACGAAATCATTGTTTCCGAAAAGCGCAAGATGGATACGCTCACCCACCACTTCCCTGCCCTCGTGGCGTTCGCCCGGATCGTTGCCGCCGGCAGCCTGTCCGCCGCGGCGCGGGAGCTCGACGTGCCCGTGTCCGTCGTCAGCAAGCGTCTATCGCTGCTGGAAGCGCACCTCGGCACGCGCCTGCTGCAGCGGACGACGCGGCGCCAGACGTTGACGGAAGAAGGCCACCTGTTCCACGCGCGCGTGCTGCGCATCCTGGACGAAGTCGAACAGGCCGAGGCCCTGCTCGCGCAACGTCGCGACGGTGTGCACGGGCTGCTGCGCATCACGGCGCCGGGGGAGCTGGGGCGGCGCTGGCTCGCGCCCATCGCGGCCGCGTTCCAGGAACTGCACCCGCAGGTGACGATCCAGCTGGCGCTGACGGACACTGTCGTCGACCTGCTGGACGGCGGCCACGACCTCGGCGTGCGCTACGGCGCGCTGGCCGATTCCTCGCTCGTCGCGCGCGCACTCGCGCCGAACTACCGCGTGCTGTGCGCGTCTCCGGCCTACCTGCAGCGCCACGGTGAACCGCGCACGCCGGCCGAACTGGCGGGCCACCGCTGCATCGTGATCGGCGACCAGCGCCGCTCGGACTGGGTATTCGATGGCGCCGAGACCGCGCCCGTGCGCGTGGACGCCGCCTTCGTCACGAACGACGGCGGCGCCGCGCAGCAGCTGGCGCTGGCCGGCAGCGGCATCGCGCTGAAATCGATCTGGGACGTGGGTGACGACCTCGACGCGGGCCGCCTCGTGCGCGTGCTGCCGCACCACGCGATGGCGGCCGCGCCGCTGCATGCCGTGTATCCGCACCAGAAGAACCTGGCGCCGCGCGTGCGCTTGTTCGTGGGCTATGTGAAGGAGCGGCTGCAGGCCGCGTGGCGCTGGTAGGCGTCAGCTCACGCCCGGCTCCAGCAAGGTCACCGTACGCGCTTCCGTGTCCAGGCGCGCACGCACGCCGACGGGCAGCGTGAACTGGTTGCGGATATGCCCGAACGAATAGCCCGTCACGGCGGGCACGCGCAGCGGCTGCAAATGCACGTCCAAGGTCTCGTCCAAGGTCAGCGACGGGCCGTCGCCCTGCGGTCCGCAGTTCTCGCAGATGCCCACCATGACCCCGGCCGCCTTGTCCAAGCCGACGGCCAGGTCGAGCTGCGTCATCCAGCGGTCGATGCGGTACGGCTCCTCGTTCACTTCCTCGATGAACAGGATACCGCCCGTGAAATCGGCCGCGTACGGCGTGCCCGCCAGCGCGCTCACGAGCGACAGGTTCCCGCCGATGAGCGGGCCCTCGGCCACGCCGTCGTGCACGGTGCGCGTGGCGTACCAGGGTTCGTCCAGCGCGCGCCGGTCGTTCTCGATCGACATCGGGATCGTGTACGCATCCCTCGGCTCCATCAGCACCGCGAGCAGGTGTTCCGTCGAATAGTCCGACGGCGTGCTCGATGCGACGGGACCGTGGAACGTCACGAGCCCCGCGTGGCGGTGGATGGCGAGGTGCAGCGCCGTGATGTCGGAATAACCGAGCAGGATCTTGGGGTGCGTGCGGATCAGACGATAGTCCAGGTGCCGCAGCAGCGAGATGCAGCCGGAGCCGCCGCGGATCGCCCAGATGGCGTTGACGTCGGGGTCGCGGAACATCGCATGCAGGTCGGCGATGCGCGCGGCGACGGTGCCGCCGTAGTTGCCCCACACGTCGCGCAGATAGGTGCCGAGCTTGACGCGGAAACCCAGCGCCTCGATGTGCTGCACGGCCTTCTCGATGGAGGCGTCGCTCGTGTAGCCGCCCGGCGCGACGAGGCCGACGACGTCGCCGCGGCGCAGGCGCGGAGGTTTGATCAATGGTGTCATGGTGGATGCGTGACGCGCACGCGCAGGCGCGAGCGGCAGCAGCAGCGCCGCCGCCATCGTCGCATTGAACCTGCGTCTGCTGCCGTTCATGGAGAGGTCGTCAAGTAAAACGGCCCGCGCCGCGGAAGCTTGTGGCTTCCAGGGTCGCGGGCCGCAGGTAATGCCAAGGATACCGGCGTTACCGGTTAGAAGAAGCGGTATTTGATGTCGAAACTCAGCGAGCGGCCGCGCGGATCGGCCACGCGCGGATCCCAGCCGGCGCCCACGACCTCGTCCACGTTGTGCGCCGTGAACGGCGGGTCGCGGTCGAACAGGTTCTGGATGCCGACGGTGATCGTCGTGTCCTTCAGGCCCGTGTACGTCGTCGACAGGCCCCACGTCGTGTAGCTGGACACGCGCGGCTTGAAGCCGGCCGGCGGCGTGCCGACGCCGCCGTTCGGCAGCTCGTCCTTGTAGCCGTCGCGGTACAGGTTACTGAGCAGGAAGCTCCACGGTCCCTTCGCGACGCTCACGGTGGCGTTGTGCTTCCAGCGCAGGTACAGGTCGCGCGTGTAGAAGTTGCCGACGTATTCGACGTACGGCTGGCCTTCGAACTCGGCGAACTTGTAGCTCTGGGTCCAGGTGCCGTCGAGGGTCGCGTTCCAGCGCCAGCCGTCCGGCAGGTTGCCGCGGCCGCGCAGGCCGACGTCGGCGCCGCGCGTCTTGAGGCCCGCCGCGTTGATCCAGCCTGCGTTGACGTAGCTGATGGTGCCGTCGGCCGGGTTGCGGATCACGTACTGCGACAAATACTGCTCGTTGGCCAGCACGACTTGCGGCGTGCGGTTCAGGATGCGGTCCTTGACGTTGATCGCCCAGTAGTCCACGGACGCCGAGAAGTTCGCGCTCGGCTCGACGATGAAGCCCAAGGTGCCCTGCTTCGACGTCTCCGGACGCAGGCCCGGATTGCCGCCGCTGAAGTAGCGCAGGCGCTCGATGGCGCAGAAGCGCGGGTCGCCCGGGTGCGTCGCGCAGCCGACGGGGTCCGACACGCCGTTCGGCAATTCCTCGTCCAGGCGACCCGAATACAGCTGGGCGAAGCTCGGCGCCAGGAAGCCTTTATTCGCCGAGCCGCGCAGCATCAGCCAGTTCGTCGGGCGGTAGCTGAAGGCGATCTTCGGATTCGTCGTCGCGCCGATCACGCTGTAGTCGTCGCGGCGCAACGCGAGCTGCAGTTCCAGGTTCTTCATGACCGGGACGACGAGCTCCGTGTAGATGGCCTTGATGTTGCGGTTGACGGTGTCCTGGTTCGCATTGCCCGGCGCCAGCAGGATCTGCGTGGCGTCGACGTTCTGCGCGAAGCCGTAGCCTTCGCGGCGCAGGTCGGTGCCGATCGCACCCTGCAGCGGGCCGGCCGGCAGCTGCCAGATCTCGCCCGAGACGGACGCGTTGAACTGCGTGAGCGTCGTCTTGCCGTGCTGGAGGCGGCCGTAGAACTTGGTCGCTTCCAGCGCCTGCATCGCGGCCGCGCTCTGGCCTTGCGACGGCGCGGCGAACGGGTTCACGACGCCGCTGCCCAGCACCTGGTACAGCGCGTTCGTGTACGCATAGCCATTGACGAGGTCCGTCGTCGTGTGGCTCTCGCTGTGCGACAGGTCGATCTTGTAGTCCCACTTGCCGGCGAGCGTGCCTTCCGCACCCGTCATCAGGCGCACCGTGTCCGTCGTGTAGGCCTGCGTGCGGTTACCCAGCGGCCAGGCGCGCCATTTGTAGATGATCGGTTTCGTCTTGTCGAACGAGGCGATGTACGGCGACAGGTCCTGGTAGTACGGGCCGCCCACCGGATACGCGTTGCCTCGCGCGAGCGACGTGGAAATCTGCGTCGGCGTGAGGATCGCCAGCGTGTTCGTGTGCGCGGCGACGGCTTCCGCAAACACGCGGTGCTCCGGCGTGATCTGGAACGTGGCGCGGCCGACGCCGTTCGTGCGCTCCGTCGGCAGCTGCATCACGTAGTCACCGCCGTAGTCGTAGGCGCAGGAAAACGTCGTGCGCAGCGGCGACGTCACGTCCTTCCACAGCGCGGTGGCGTACTGGTTCATGCCCGGCACGCTGTCGCACTTGCCCTGCAGGGAGAGGAGACCCGCCTGCAGGTATTTGTTCGGATCGCCCGGCATCTGGAAGTTCGACCCGAGCGCCGTGCCCGCGCCCGTCAGCTGGTTGGCGACGGGGGTGCCGGTCGTATCCGGCGACAGGCCGCGCGCCGGCTGGTAACCGTTCGCGAACGAGCGCTGGTGCGAATCGAGTTCGTCGTTCTTGTCGTAGCCGACGGCGACCATCATGTTGAAGCGGTCGGTGTCCAGGTTGCCGAAGCCGGCCACGACCTGCAGCCGGCGCGTGGCGCCGCCGCCGTGCTGCGTCCAGTTGCCGGTGGCGTTCGCCTGCACGCCTTCGAAATCCGTCTTGAGGATGAAGTTGATGACGCCGCCGACGGCATCGGTGCCGTAGATCGCCGACGCGCCATCCTTCAGCACCTCGACGCGGGCGACGGCCGCCAGCGGGATCGTGTTCAGGTCGACCGCCTTGCCCGACAGGCCGTAGCCCGAAATGCGGCGGCCGTTGATCAGGACGAGCGTGCCCGTCGGCCCCAGGCCGCGCAGCGACGCGAACGAGCCGCCGCCGCTGACGCGGTCGGCATCGGCGCCGAACACGTTATTACCTGAAGTCATATTGTCGGCACCCGTGCCGTTCGCCGAAATCAGGCGCATCAGCTGTTCGGCGTTCGTGATGCCCTGCTTGTCCAGCTGGTCGAGCGTGATCGTCTGCACCGGCAGCGCGCCTTCGGTGGCGATGCGCTTGATGCTGGAACCCGTGATCTCGACGCGTGGAATCGGCTTGCCCGCCTCGGCCTGCTGGGCAAAAGCCGGTGCGGCGACGCCGATCAGGGCGATCATGGACGCTAACTTCTTTAACTTCACGTGTCTCTCCTTCGATGCGTACGGTGACGATGGCATGGTGCTTATCGTTATGTTCATATGAAAGGTAAGCGCACTCGCGCGCGCCGAGCCAATGAAAATTCCGGCGCTGCGTATAACTACAAGGAATGTTTCGCTTAGTTAATCTAGCAAAAACTATCACTGTCCTCTTGCCGCACGTGCTCTTTCCGCAACATCGACGTCCAGATAACGCCATTGGGTGAATTCGACGGGGTGCCGTTTGTAGTTTTTGAGCCACGGTTGCCGGATATCCGCGGACAACACGTTCGTCAGCGGCACCCACGGGTTGTAGGCGTGGATCAGCTGGTTCATCTCGAAGTACAGCTTCTGGCGCGCCGGTCCGTCTTTCAGCGCGTGCGCCTTCTCGTAGCGCTCGTTATAGGCCGGCAGGTTGAAGCGCGCATAGTTGGCGCGGCCCGCGTTCGGGCCGTACAGCAGCTGGTAGAAGTTATCGCCGTCGGGGAAGTCGGCGATCCAGTTATTTTCGAACATCTGCACCTTGCCGAGGCGCGACGCCTTGATGATCTCCGTTTTTTTATCAGACTTGAACACGACGCGCAGACCGATGGCATTCAGGCATTTGCGCCACAGTTCGTCGCGCAGGCGGCCGCTGACCGTCGCTTCGCTGCTCATCTGCAAAGTGAGCGGCTCGGTGCCGCCACCCGGCTTGGGCATGCGTCGAAATCCGTCCGGGTCGCGCTTGTCGTAGCCGAAGCGGTCCAGCAGCGCGTTCGCGAGGGCCGGGTCGTACGGGACGGGGCTGCGGTAGTTCGGGTCGTAGCCGAGCACGCCCGGCGGCAGCGGCGACTCGGCCTTGATGGCGAATCCTCGTTTCAGCAGGGCGATGTCTTCGGCGCTGTTGTAACTGAGGGAAATCGCACGCCGCAGCGCCACCTTCGCCTTCGTGTACCCGCCCACCACGGGGTCGTCCATGTTCATCCACATGTAGTAGGTCTGCAGCACGGGGAAGCGGTACAGCTGCATGCCGCGCGCGGCCAGCTCCGGTTTCAGCTTGCCGTTCGTGATGACGAGGTCCGTCATCGATTCCGGCACCTGCTCCAGGTAATCGTATTCGCCGTTCAGAAAGCCCAGCACGCGGGCCTGGAATTCCTCCGCGATCTTGACTTCGACCTTGTCCACACGCGGCAGCTTCTGCCCTTCGAGCGCGCGCGCGATGGCGCGGTCGGCCTGGTCTGCGGCCGGGTCGGCCATCACGCTGGAGTGGAACACGGCCGTCGAGGCAGGATTGGCGACGAGGACGATGCGGTCGCTGTGCTTCCACTCGCCCACCATGAACGGTCCCGTGCCGACGGGGTGATTGCCGGCCTGGTCCGGATACGCCTCGATCACCTCGCGCGCGACGACACCCGTGGCCGGCGTGGCCAGGTAGAACAGGAAATTGTTGTCCGGCTCGGCGAGGCGGATGCGCAAGGTGTAGCGGTCGAG
The DNA here is from genome assembly GCF_024753285.1 of Massilia pinisoli. Lineage (GTDB taxonomy): Bacteria > Pseudomonadota > Gammaproteobacteria > Burkholderiales > Burkholderiaceae_D > Telluria > Telluria pinisoli. The sequence continues at coordinate 24,973 of NZ_JANUGW010000027.1, forward strand.
GGCTTGCAGGCCCGGAATGGCCGTCGCGTAGCTGAAGTGATTCATCCAGGCAGAGTCGCCCAGCAATTTGCCCTCGAACATGAACGACCACGGCGATTTCAGCGTGGGATCGTACAGGCGCTGGAGACTGTAGACGTAGTCGGCCGCCGTCACCTCGCGCGGTGGGCCCTTGAACGCGGGGTCCGGCGTGAAATGCATGCCGGGCCGGAGGTGGAACGTGTACGTGAGGCCGTCGGCCGAGATCTCCGGTAAATCCTTCGCGCCATTGCCCTGCAGTTTGACGGGCCGCGCCAGGTAGTCGTAGCGCAGCAGCGGGTCGAACAGGTTTTCCAGCAGCGACAAGGTCTCGATATTCGACGCGACGGCCGGGTCGAGGCCCGTCTCGCTCGTCGACAGATACATGTGCAAGACCTTGGGCGGACTGCCGTCCCCTTGCGCGGCGGCGAACGGGGCAAGCGCGGCGAGCAACAGGGCGGCGAGGAGGGAGCGGCGTGTGGGCATGGCGGGGTCCTGGAAGCGTTGCGTATCATAGGCCGAGGCGTTAGAGGCAGGCAACACGATCGCGTCGGGCGCAACAGGCCGAAGCGATAGCAGAACATCATGATTCGCCCTCGTGCATAACTTTTTTACATATCCCCAGCCCAATCTTTCATCAGCGCAGCTTGCTCAGCGCCTATACTCTCCGCTGCACAATCGAGCTCGGGCGCGGTCGCCCGAACCTACGACACCATGGCGTTAAATTACATCTGGACCGGCTTCTTCCTCGTCGGCTTTATTGCGGCTCTGGCCCAATGGATCTTTCTCGGGGATACCGAGATTTTCAAGCGCATCATCGACGGCACGTTCGACGCCGCCAAGATGGGCGTGATGGACATCGCCCTGCCGCTGGCCGGCGTGATGACCTTGTGGCTCGGCCTGATGAACGTGGGCGAGCGGGCCGGCGTCGTCGGCTGGCTGGCGAAACTCATCGCGCCCTTCTTTTCGCGCATCTTCCCGGACGTCCCGCCCGACCATCCGGCCACCGGCCACATGGTGATGAATTTTTCCGCCAACCTGCTGGGCCTGGACAACGCGGCGACGCCGTTCGGCCTGAAGGCGATGGAAAGCCTGCAGACGCTGAACCCGGACAAGGACACGGCCAGCAACGCGCAGATCATGTTCCTCGTGCTGCACACGTCGGGACTCACGTTGATCCCGCTCGCGATCATGGCGCAACGCGCGATCCTCGGCGCGAAGGATCCGTCCGACATCTTTATCCCCTGCATGATCGCGACCTATGTCGCCACGGTCGCCGGCATCATCGCCGTGGCGATCCGCCAGCGCATCAACCTCTTGAACGGCGTCGTGCTGGGCTGGCTGGGCGGCATGACGGCCGCGATCGCCGGGCTGATCTGGTATTTCACACATTACCTCACGAAGCCGGAGATCGAGACCGTCTCCAAGGTCGCGAGCAACCTGATCCTGTTTTCCATCATCGTCGCGTTCATCCTCGCCGCCCTGCGCAAGCGCGTGAACGTGTACGAGGCGTTCATCGAAGGCGCGAAGGGCGGCATCCAGACGTCGCTCACGATCATCCCCTACCTCGTCGGCATGCTCGTCGCCATCTCCGTGATCCGCAACGCGGGCGTGCTCGGGTTCGTCGTGCAGGGCCTGGAATGGGTCATCCGGGCGGTGGGCATCGACACGGCGTTCACGCCCGCGCTGCCCACCGCGCTGATGAAGCCGCTGTCCGGCAGCGGCTCGCGCGCGCTGATGATCGACGCCATGAAGACGTACGGCGTGGACTCGTTCGTCGGCCGGCTCGCGTGCATCTTCCAGGGCTCGGCCGACACGACGTTCTACATCGTCGCGCTGTATTTCGGCTCGGTCGGCGTGCGCAAGACGCGCTATGCGATTTCCTGCGGCCTGATCGCCGACCTCGCGGGCATCGTCGCCGCGATCGCCGTGGCCTACGTGTTCTTCGGCTAACCGCTTTTTCGACGCATTTTTCGACTCAAGGACAAGCATGCTTCGTCGTCACGCGCTTTCCCTTCTTGCCGCCGCGCTGCTGGGCGTGTGCAATCCGGCTGCGGCGCAGCTGCAGGCTGCCCCGGCGCTGCCGCTACCCGTGCTGGACGCACTGCGCGCTGCCGCGATTCCCGAGGATGCCGTCAGCGCGCTCGTGCTGCGCGGCGACAAGACCGTGCTGTCCCACCTGGCGGACCGTCCCATGCATCCGGCCTCGACGATGAAGCTCATCACGACGCTGATCGCCCTCGAGCGGCTCGGCCCCGTATTCCGCAGCCGCACGGAACTGCGCACGACAGGCGAGCTGAAGAACGGCGTGCTGCACGGCGACCTCGTGCTGCGCGGCGGCGCGGACGTCGACCTGTCCACCGAAACATTGACGACGATGCTGCGCAGCCTGCGCTACCAGGGCATCCGCACGATCGCCGGCAACCTCGTCGTCGACCGCCGGCTGTTCAACCCGGCCCGCGCCGACATCGGCGTGCCGCCGTTCGACGAATGGCCGGACGCCTATTACAACGTGATCCCGGACGCCGTCTTCGTCAACCGCAACATGCTGCAGCTGGACTTGCGTTCGACGCCGGGCCCGGACGGCAAGCCGGCCACGCGCGTGCGCGTCGCGATGCAGCCCGAGCTCGACGGCGTGACGGTCGAATCGGACATGAAGCTCATCGAGGCCGACTGTGGAAAATGGGAAGACGGCTGGCAGAGGCCGGACGTCGTGCCGCGCCCGAACGGTGGCCTGAAGGTCGTGCTGCACGGGACCTTCCCGAAGAACTGCGTGGCCAGCGATTCGATCAACGTGATCGACCGCCAGGAATATGTTTCCCGCCTCGTGCGCCGCGTCTGGAAGTCGCTGGGCGGCACCCTCGCCGGCACGGCCGTCGAAGGCCCGACGCCGCCGGACGCGCGCCTGCTGGCCGAGCACGTGTCGCGCCCGCTGCCGGAGATCGTCCGCGACGTCAACAAGCCCTCCGACAACACCCTGGCGCGCATGCTGTTCCTGAGCCTGGGTGCGCTCGAGCCCGATCCCGTACTGGGCACCCATCCGCAGCCGGACACGGCCGGCGGCACCGTCGCGACGCTCGCGCGCAGCGAGGCGGTCGTGCGCGCGTGGCTGCGCGCGCACGGCGTCGACGACACCGGCCTCGTGCTGGAAAACGGCTCGGGCCTGTCACGCATCGAGCGCGTCACGCCGATCCAGATGGGCGGCCTGCTGCAAGCCGGCCTGCGCAGCAATTGGGCGCCGGAATTCCAGGCCAGCATGCCGATCGCGGCCGTGGACGGCACGATGCGCCGCCGCCTGGCCGACAGCCCCGCCGCCGGCCGCGCGCGACTGAAGACCGGCACGATGTCGGACGTCGTCGCGCTGGCGGGCTATGTGCCGGATGCGGACGGACGGCTGTGCGTGCTGGTGGCGATGGTCAACAGCGACCGGGTCGGTAACGGCCGCGGGCGGGCGATACTCGATGCGCTCGTCGATTGGGTGGCGCGGCTGGATGGGACGACGCCGACCGGTAGGGTGGACGGCTCCGCCAGGCCGTAACGATACCGGCACGCCGCCCGAACAGGTCGAGCAGCGCCCGAGGCATGCCCGGCACGGCGTCGCCGGGCATGCGTGCACACTCAATGGCCCATCGTGTCCTTGGCCATGCCGTCCTTCTTCATCGCGTCCTTGTCCATCGCGGACTTCTTGGCATCGCCCTTGTGCATGCCGTCCTTGTGCATGCCGTCCTTGGCCATCTCGTCTTTCTTCATGGCGTCCTTGCCCATTGCGTCCTTCTTCATGGCGGGCTTTTTCATCGCGTCCTTGGCCATGGCGTCGTGGCTCATGTCGTCCTTCTTCATGCTGTCCTGTGCGTAGGCGGCGCCCGACAGCAGGCAGGCGGCGATCAGGGTGGTGGCGAATGCTTTCATGGTAAATCCTTTCAGGTGGGTGAATGCGTGCTGCGGGGAGGGTCGGGCGCTCAACTGCCGCCAAACCAGTTATAACCCTGGTCTTCCCAGTAACCGCCCGGGTAGGTATTGGTCACGAAGATGGCCTGGATATGCTTCGGATTCTTGTAGCCCAGCTTGGTGGGCATGCGCAGCTTCATCGGATAGCCATAGCGCGGCGGCAGGGTCCGGCCGTCGTAGGTCAGCGCCATGAGCGTTTGCGGATGCAGTGCGGTGGCCATGTCGATGCTGGTGAAATAGTCGTCTGCGCACTTGAAGCCCACGTACTTGGCGCTGAGGTCCGCGCCGACGCGCCGCAAGAAATGTGAGAAAGGTACGCCGCCCCATTTGCCGATGGCGCTCCAGCCTTCCACGCAGATGTGGCGCGTGACCTGGGACTGCTGGGGCAAGGCGCGCAATGCCTCCAGGGTCCAGGGCTTGCGGTCGGCGATCAGGCCGGACAGTTCAAGACGCCACGCGTCGCCGTCGACGACGCGCACCTCGTCTTCGCCGTAATACGCGTTGAACGGAAAGGGGCGTGTGATCATGCTGTCCGGGTAGGTCGGCGCGAGGCGCGTCGGGTCGAACAGGAAGGCCTGGGCACGGTCGTTGAAACGCGAGACCGCGGCCAGGGCGCGCTCGATGTTTTCCTGGCTGGTCGGCGTGCACCCGGTCAGCAGGCCGAGGCCGCCGAGGGTCAAGGTGCGCTGCAAAAAAGCACGGCGCGACGGTTGTGCGACGCGCTTGATGGCGTCGGCCAGCATGGCGGCGCCATCCTCGGGGATGACGATATCGCGGGGTCGGATCGGTGTCATGTCGATGTCCTCAGGGTCAGCGGCCGCGCAGCATGGCGACCAGGGTGCGCGGCACCAGGGCGACCATCACGACGTGCACGACGACGAAACCGCACAGGCCGGCCATACAAAAAAAGTGGACGCGGCGTGCGCCCTCATAGCCGCCGAGCAGGGTGCGCAGCAGCGGAAACTGGACCGACTTCCACAGCACGAGGCCGGACAACACCAGCAGGGTGATGTCCACCATCACGAACACGTAGGCCAGCCGCTGCACGCTGTTGTAATGGCGTGGGTCCGCATGCGATAGCCGTCCGCGCAACGCGGCGGCGAGGTCGCGCAGCACCTGGCGTGGCGGAATGGGCAGGAACTGGCGGCGCAGCCGTCCGGAAACGAGATTGATGGCCAAGTAAACAATGCCGTTGGCGACCAGCAGCCACATCGCGGCGAAATGCCAGGCCAGCGCGCCGCCGAGCCATCCGCCCAGTGTCCAGGCGGCCGGAATCGCGAAGCCGAGGAAGCCGGTGGCGTCGTAGATGCGCCAGCCGCTGGTCACCAGCACGACCACGGCGGCCGCGTTCAGCCAATGGACGATGCGCAGCCAGGCCGGATGGATGATGTCGTGGACGTCCATCACCGTACCCCCTCGCCGGTATGGAGTTCGACCGGGGCCGCGGTCGCAGGGCTGCTGTTGACTTCGCGGACCGATGCGGCATACGATGCCGGCGCGGGCAGGACGGCCGCAAGGACAGCGCCGGCGCAGGCAATAAACAGACGATGTGCGGACATGGCAGCTCTCTCGTTGGTGGGTGACGTGGTGTAATTCGCGCCACCCGCGCATCCGGTTACAGGCCGTACAACAAAAAATATTTTTTCTCGACGCTGTCACCAATCATGCCGATCCGACGAATTACTGGAGAATCGAGCGCGCAAGCGACGGAGTCGCGCCTGCACCAGTTGTTCGTGCGCGGCTGCGACGGCGACGCGGACGCCTACCGCGGCTACCTGGCCGGTGCCGCCGTGCTGTTGCGTGCCTACCTGCGCCGGCGCCTGCAGCGCTGGCCGGACGATGTCGAAGACCTTGTCCAGGAATGCCTGCTGGCGCTGCACAACCAGCGGGAGAGCTACGATACGGGCGTGCCTCTGACGGCGTGGATGCATGCGATCGCGCGCTACAAGCTGATCGACTGGCTGCGCCGCCATGCGCGCCACGAGGCGCTGCACGACCCGCTGGACGACACGGACGATCTTGTCTGGAACGGCCCGGATCCTGAATCGGGTATCGTACGTCGCGACCTGACCCGATTACTGGACGCCCTGCCCGACAAGCAGCGCGCCGCGATCGTGCTGACCAAGATCGAAGGCATGTCGGTGCGCGAGGCGGCCGGCGCGATGGCGGTGTCGGAAGCGGACGTCAAGGTATCCGTGCACCGCGGCCTCAAGGGCCTGGCCGCGAAAATGAAGGAATGGATATGAAGACGGAGGATCTGATCGACATGCTGGCGCGCGGCCCCGACGTACGGGTCGACGCGCATCGGTGGCGCCGCTTCCTGGTGCCGGCCCTGGTCGGCCTGGCGGCGTGCGTGCTGCTGATGCAGTTGCTGCTCGGGACACGCCACGACATCGGACGCGCGCTGCTGTTGCCGGCGTTCTGGATCAAGTTCTGCTTCGCCCTGGTCCTGAGCGTCGTGGGCGCGCTGGCCGTGCGGAAGGTGTCTGCGCCGGGCACGAAGCTCGGCGGGCTGGCGCCGATGGTCGGGCTCCCGTTCGTCGTCTTGTGGGGCTTGGCGGCGTGGGTGCTGTGGCAGGCGCCGCCCGAGGCCCGCGCCGAATTGATATGGGGGCAGACGTGGCGCGTATGCACGATATTGATCGTCGTGCTGGCCGTACCCGTGTTCGTCGCTGCGCTCGTCGCCATGAAGCGGCGCGCGCCGACGCGCTTGCGCACGGCAGGCGCCGCAGCGGGCCTGGCTTCGGGAGCGACGGCGGCGATGGTGTATTGCTTGCATTGTCCCGAAATGAGCCCCGCCTTCGTGGGCGTGTGGTACGTCCTGGGCATCGCGGCGATGACGCTGGTCGGCGCGCTGATCGGCCCGAAAGTATTGTCCTGGTGAGAAGCGGGCCGCACGGAGCGCCCGACCTCGCCGACGTGTTCGATGGACGCCATGCGAATTGGAGAATGAACCATGCCACAAGCAGTCTCTTTCAGCGGCGCGAGCGGCCGGACCGGCACCTACGTACCCGACGCGACGTCGTCCGTCGGCCTGCGCGCCAAGCTCGATCGTTACGAGAAGCAGCTGTCGGATTGCGTGAATTGCGCATCGGCCAAGACGCCGGAGGGCAAGGCCGATATCGCCGCCATCAGCGCCAAGATCGATGAGGTGAAACGGACGATCGCCGGCACGTCGAATGGCGAGGGCCGCGCGGCACCGGCGGACGAGAACCAGGCCGTGGCAGTGGCGTCGACGATGTCGCCACTTGGCAACCGCATCGACACGTATGCCTGATTGTCCCGCGCGCTTGCGGCACCCGCTGTCACAGCTCGCGCGGCAGTAAGCCCTACGGCTTGCTGGCCTGCGTGCCGACCGGCACATCGCCCCCTTCCAGCCACGGCGTGCCCGCCAGATTCGGCTTCGCTTCCACGAGCGACACCTGCGCGCGCGTGCTCGTGCGGATCGCGCGCACGATGTCCAGCATCGTGGTCTCGGTGAATTTTTCCGGTGTGCCCATCATCATGCCGCCCACCTGGCGCGGCCAGGACAGCCAGCCGCCTTCCGGCTTCGTGAAGATGGCGTACATGTCGAGGTGGTAGCCGTCCTTGTACGGGAACAGGCACGCGACCATGTTCATGTTGTCGCTGCCGCGCACGTGCGGCGCGGCGCTCGCCGTCCAGGCGGCGCCTTCGCACGTGGGGTTTCGGCCCGCGGCGGTGCCGGGTGCGCCGGTCGCCGGGTCGGCCATCCGGAAGTGGCCCGGCAAGGGCGTCGCTTCCACGCCGGGCGGCGTCGCGACCACGACGTCCTTCACGTTGCGGATGATGCCGTCGGTGGCGGCCGTGGCGACGGCTTGTGGTGCCGCATCGGTCCGGATGTCGAACACGCGGTAGTACTCGACGGTCGTGTCGTGCGCGGCGAACCGGCTGCCGCTTCCGGCGCTGCAGCCGGCCAGCAGGGTCAGCACGAGCAGCATGAAACGGGACCGCAACAGGCGCTTCATCTTCATCTCCTTCGCATAAGTCGGTGGACCGATTGTCGCGGTGGAGGAAGACGAGAGAATGAGGTCGGTCAACCGTGCGCGGTGGCGCGGCGGTGAACTCAGAGCACGCGGCTGAACGTCTGGCGTACGATGTTGCGGTCACCACAATCGAAGTGCCACCACTCAGTGTTAATGCCGACAAAGCCCGCCTGAAACATGGCATCGCGCAGCAGTTGACGGTTGGCGGCCTGGAGCGCCGTAAGTTCGCCGCTCGCGAGGAAGCGCGCTTCCAGCGCCGGGTGCGACAGCTCCGTCATGTCGTCGAAGCCCGTCCCCATATCGAGTTCGCGGCCGTCGGCGTCGAGCAAGGTGATGTCCAGCGCCATCCCGAACGAGTGGATCGAGCCGCGCTGCGGATTCGCGAGATACATCTGCAGGTCGGTGCCGGCCAGCGCGTCCCACAACTGCTGCTGCACGCGCTGCGGACGCAAGGCGTCGAGCACGAGCGCAGTGCAGTCGGGACGCGCCGTCTTCAGCCACGCGACGACGCTTTCCAGCGCCGCGGCCGCATCACGGTGCAGCCAGGCGCAGTCGTACGGCGAATACAGGTCGCGGCCGACGAAGTTGTCCGGAGTCGCGTAACGCAGGTCGACGGCGATGCCGCCGATGGTCGAGAGATGGCGGAACGCGGGATCGCCGGCGATGCCCTCGATGGTACTCATGCACATCCCTTTTCCAGCAGGTGGCGCGCCGTCGCGCCGATGCAATTGGCCAGCTCGCGCGCGCCGTGCGACAGCGGCGCGTGGCTGGCCGTCAGCAGGTACAGCTGGACGGGGATCGTCGGTGCCCACGACCGGCACTGCACCTTGCCCGGCGCGGCGGACGCGGCCGTGAACGGGTCGAGCACGGCCGAGCCCGCACCCGCCTCGACGAGCGAGCGGGCGATCTGGTACGTCTGCACGACGGTGTGGAACACGGGGTGTACGTCCTGCGCTTCGCACGCGGCCAGCACCATTTCGCCCAGCGGGTCGCGGTCGGCCAGGCCGATCAATTCACCGCTGAGGCCAGCCGGCGTGATCGGCTGCGCGCACTCCTGTTCGGTCCATGTGCCGGCCGGCGCCATCACCGTCAGCGCGCCCTGTGCGATAGGCTCCGCCTCGATGCCCGGATGGCGCGGGTCCTGCAGCGACAGCGCGAGGTCGGCCTCGCCGAGGCGCAGCGCGTTCACGATCTCGCTCGTGTGGAACGTGGCCAGCTCGCAGCGTGTCTGCGCGAAGTCGCGCCGCCACACGGTCAGCGCGGCCGGCAGCACGGAGACGGCGATGGTCGGCGTGGAGATCAGCCGCACGGTTTCTTCCGCGCGATTCTTCAGGCTCGCGGCGAGGCGGCGGATGCCTTGCAGGTCGCGGTTCAGCTTTTCCGTCTCGGCGAACAGGCGATGCGCTTCCGGCTTCGGATACAGCTTGCCGCGCACGCGCTCGAACAGCGGCATCCCCAATTGCAGTTCAGCGTGCTGCAGCACTTTCGTCACGGCCGGCTGCGAGATGTGCAGCACCTGGGCGGCGCCGCTGATCGTGCCGACCTGCATGATGGCGTGGAACACTTCGATATGGCGCAGACGCATCGTTCAATCCCTGGTACGCAAAGAGTGCCGCGGCAAACGCCTTACTGCTGGACCGGCACGGGCGGTGCCGCAGGAACGGCATCCTGAACCGGCGGCTGCGGTGCCATCGGTGCCTGCGGTGCCATCGGTGCCTGCGGTGCCATCGGTGCCTGCGGTGCCATCGGCGCCTGCGGTGGCACCGGCGGCTGCGGTGGCTGCGGTGGCACCGGTGGCTGCGGCGGTACCGGCGGCTGCGGCGGCACCGGAGGCTGCGGCGGCTGAGGCGGCAAAGGGGCGCCCGGAATGAAGACAGGCGACGTCGTCACAGGCGCCGGCAGCGGCTGCGGCAACGGACCGCTCGGATTCGTCAGCGCTTCCAGCAGTGCGGCCGTCTCGACGTCCGGCTGGCCGTCGATATTCGCCGGGCGATATTTCATCTGGAACGCCGACAGCACGGTGCGCGTCTGCTCGTCGAGCACGCCCGACTGGACGATCGCATAGCCCCACGTCGCCAGCTTCTTCTGGTACCACGCGACGTCCGGCAGTTGAATCTGGAAGATCGGCACGATGTTCGCGACGCGGTTGGCGTCCGGCCACGCGACGAGGCCGGCGGCCGCGAGCTGGCGCCACGGGAACATGGGGCCCGGGTCCTGCTTGCGCAGGGGCGCGATGTCGGAGTGGCCCAGCACGTTTTCCGGCGCGATGTGGTGGCGCGTGACGATGTCGCGCACGAGCGGGATCAGCGCGTCGATCTGCGACTGCGGGAACGGCGCGTAGACGCGGCCGTTCGGCGTGTCCGTATAGCCCGGGTTGACGATCTCGATGCCGATCGAGCTGTTGTTCAGCTGCGTGAAATTCTTCCAGCTCGAATTGCCCGCATGCCAGGCCGCGTTCTTCTCGTCGACGAGGTTGTAGATGACGGGGACGGGATCGTCCGTCACGAGGTAGTGCGCGCTGACTTCCTGCTGCGTGAGGATCTTGATGGAATCCGCGCGGTTGCTGACGGTGTAGTGCAGCACGAGGAAGCGCGCACGGCTGCTCTGGCCTTTCGCCGTGTACGTGTGGTCGTATTGCGGTCCGCTGGGCGGCGGCGTGGCGCAGCCGGCCAGCAGGGCGAGGAACAGGGTCGCGACGAAGATTTTCATGTCGGTGTCGTGGTGTGAAGTGGGTCGGAAGCGAGCGCCATGCGCGCCGCCGCGTGATGGGCCTGGCCCGGTGCGTGCGTGAGGGCGATGCCGGGCAGGCTGGCCCGCATCGTGTCGACGATGACGGGATGCAGCTCGGCCGCGCGTCCCGACACGGCCACGGGGCGCGGCCCGAAGCGCCGCGTCAGCGCGAGCGCGAGGCGTGCCAGCTCGCGCCCGGTCGCGCGCAGGATGCCTGCCGCGACGGGGTCGCGGTCCGCCGTCGCGGCCACGGCGAGGGCCAGCTTGCCGACGGCGCCCCGTTCCTGGCCGTAGATGAACTGGCGCGAATACGCCCAGTCGTCACCGCCGACGTAGTCGAGCACGGCGCGCGCCATCGGCGACGACCGCCAGCTGCCCGGACGTTCGTCCTCGTTGCGCCAGACGTGGCGCAGCGCTTCCTTCGCGATCCAGAAGCCGCCGCCGCCGTCGTCCAGCACGACGCCGCGCCCGCCCGCGCGGTGGAACTGGCCGTCCGCGTCGACGAACGCACCGATGGAGCCCGTGCCCGCGTACACGAGATAGCCCTGGCCCGGTTCGAACGCGGCGCGGTAGGCGATTTCCATGTCGCTGCAAAACTGGATGTGTGCGGGGTCGACGTGCAGGTCTTCCGCGAGCCAGCGCTGCAGCAGTTCGCTGTCGCCGCCGAAGCCCGTCAGGCCGGCGTGCACGCGGCCCGGCACGCCGTGCACGAGCGCGTCGACGGCCAGTTGCGCGAAGGTGGCGCGGACGGCATCCCGGCCTTGCGGCGTACCCATCTGCAGGGCGGACAGGCCCGCGACGCGGCCTTCCGCGACGATGGCGCCGCCGGGCGCCGCGAGGGCCCAGCGCGTTTCGGTGCCGCCGGCGTCGATGCCGAGGCCCAGCCCGGCGGGTTGCGGGCTCTGCGGTTCAGGTTCGGGTTGCGAATCGATCATGATCATCCGCCAGTGTACGCCGTCAGGCCGGCCTTGGGCGAATGAATGCTGACATGCAATGCATGACCACAGGTTATGCCTTGCGCCACGCTTCCACGCGGGCGCTTTCGTTGCCCAGGCGGTCGACGGCGCTGACGACGATGGCATCGGCCGCACCGAGCTTCGCATCGTCCGGCACGGCGCAGTCCACGCGCGACGCGGGCGCGACGGCGAAGCGCCACTGGTTGCCGAAACGCGCCCAGATCGCGTACGTCGCATTCGCCTTGCCGGCTGCCAACTTCAACGACACGGACGCACCCTTGCGCACGGCGGTGACGGTCGGCACGCCGGGCGTTTCGTTGCCGAGCCACGGCGTGGCCGGCACCAGCGCCGGGACGGCGTAGGAGACGGTGCGCAGCTGGTCGCTGATGCCCTTGCGGTTTTCCATCAGCGCGGCCATGCTGAAGTGGACGTGGCCGCCCGCGTGCGGACGCGCGCGCGTGTGATCGATCTGGTCGATGATTTCCTGCGGCGGAAAGTCCTTCGTCGGCGCGCCGATGCGGCTCGTGAACAGGCCCGGCCACACGTGGCGGGACTTCGGGTTCTGCGTCAGCCAGTAATCGAGCAGCACGTCGTAAGCCTGGCCCGGCTGGCGGATGCCCCAGTACAGCTGCGGCGAAAAGTAGTCGAGCCAGCCGTTCTGCAGCCACGTCTCGGCGTCCGCGTACAGCTTGTCGTACTGTGAAAAACCGACGATGCCGGCCGGGCGGCGGTCCGGGCGGCCCAGGCCGAACGGGCTGATGCCGAAGCGCACCCAGCTCTTTTCGCGGTGGATGCCTTCGTACAGCGCCTCGATCAGCCGGTTGACGTTCTGGCGCCGCCACGATGCGCGGTCGAGCCGTCCGCCGCCCGCGACGTAGCGCTGCCACGAGGCGTCGTCGGGGAAATCCAGCTCAGTCTTTGCGGTGCGGCCTTCCAGCGCCGCGCCTTCCGCGCCCGTCATGACGGGGGCCTCGATCGGGTACGGATAAAAATAATCGTCGATGTGGACGCCGTCGATGTCGTAGCGACGCACGACGTCCAGCACGACGTCCAGCGTCTGCTTGACGGCGGCATCCTCGCCCGGGTCCATCCACAGGTATTTGCCGTAGCTTTTGACGGCCGCCGGATTCGTGCGCGTGATGTGGTTCGCGGCGGCCGGCGACTTGGCGCCGTTGTGGCGGGCGCGGTACGGGTTGAACCACGCGTGCAGCTCGAGCCCGCGCGCGTGCGCCTGCGTGACCCAGAATTTCAGCGGGTCGTACCACGGCTGCGGCGGCTGGCCCTGCGCGCCCGTCAGGTATTCCGACCATGGTTCCAGCTTTGACGGGTAGATCGCGTCCGCGGCGGGGCGCACTTGCAGCACGATCGCGTTCAGGTTCAGCGACTTGGCGCGGTCGAGGATGGCGATGGCTTCCGCTTGCTGCTTCTCGGCCGGCAGATTCGGCTTGCTGGGCCAGTCGATGTTGGCGACGGTCGACACCCACGCGGCGCGGAATTCGCGCGGCGCCGGTGGCGGCTGGTCGCCGGCCGGGACATTCGTCACCAGCGGCGGCGTCGAGCTGCAGCCCGACATGAGGCCGCCCGCCGCCAGCGCACCGGCGACTCCCGCGAACGCGAACGCGCGTCGTTTCTGATCAGGTTGCAACACCAACTCCTAGACTTTTACGAACCACTTCTTGCGCCACATGCCCCACGCGATGAGGAACATGCACGCATCGAACAACACGGCATGCAGCAGCGACGTATTGACGGCACCGAGCGGCAACGCGGCGATCGGTGCATACAACGTCTGGCCCAGCGTGCGCAGGCTGCCGTCCGGCTGCGCGAATTTTACATAGCCCAGCATTTTCGCGATAAATCCGGAAAACGCAAAGATGAACAGTGCGTTCATGCCGTAGATGACGAAAGGACGTGTCCAGCACGCCGCAATCGACCGTACGCGTAAAGACGGGCTGACGTCGAGCGGCCAGTAAAACGCGGCAAATGCCAGGCATGCGAGGCCCGTCATCAGGAAGCAGTACGACGGCGTCCACAGGCTTTTATTGATCGGCATGAGGATGATATCGAGAAACATGCCCACCGCGACGCACGCGACGCCGGCGACGATCAATCCCGCCACTTGCCGGCCCCGGTCGACGCTGGATGCGAGCCACCGTCCGGCCAGCACGCCAAACAGCTGGCTGCACAGCGCGGGCAACGTCGACACGAGGCCTTCCGGGTCCCACGTCTTCGATTGCACCCACAAATGCTTGCCCAGCAGCGTGCGGTCGACCCATGCGCCGAAGTCCCGCCCGGGTTCCAGCACGCCGGCGCCGATGCCCGGCACGGGCACGCACAGCATCAGCACGCTGTACAACGTGAGCAACGCCGCGATCACGACCAGCTGCATGCGCCAGCCGCAGTACACGACGATCGGAGCGGCCAGCAAGGTGCACAGCGCGATCCGCTGCAGCACGCCGGGAATGCGCACTTTGTCGAGATGAAAATACGGCATGAAGTTCAGCAGGAAGCCGATCAGGAAGATCAGCATCGCCCGCTTCGCGAGCTTGGCCAGCAGCCGCGGTTTGTCGGCGCCGGCCGCGGCGAGGCGCCCCAGCGACAAGGCCATCGCCACGCCGGCGATGAACAAGAAAAAGGGGAAGATGCAGTCGGTGAACGTCCAGCCGTTCCACTTCGCGTGTTCCAGCGGCCCGTACAAATGGCCCCAATCGCCCGGATTGTTCACCAACACCATCGCGGCAATGGTAAAACCGCGGAAGGCATCCAGCGAGACGAGGCGGGCCGCGGGCGTGCTCACTTCTTCCCGAAGTCCGGATCGATCTTGACCAGCGCCGCCATCGCGAACGCGGGGATCGTCGACAGGAACGTCCAGACGAAGAAATGCTGGTAGCCGATCATCTCCTGCAGCTTGCCGCTCCACATGCCCGGCACCATCATCCCCAGCGCCATCAGGCCCGTGCAGATCGCGTAGTGCGCCGTCTTGTACGGCCCGTCCGCGACCATGATCATGTACATCATCATCGCGGTGAAGCCGAAGCCGTAGCCGAACTGCTCGATGGCGATGAAGCCCGAGATCACGCCCATGCTCTGCGGCTGCACGGACGACAGGTACACGAACACGAGGTCCGGCAGGTGCACGGCGAACACCATCAGCCACAGGCAGCGCTTGAGGCCCACGCGCGAGATCAGCCAGCCGCCGATGAGGCCGCCGATGGTCAGCGCGATGATGCCGATGGTGCCGTACGCGGTGCCGTATTGCTCGGTCGAGAGGCCCAGGCCGCCCGCGCTGACGGGGTCCTTGAGGAATGGCGCCACGAGTTTCAGCAGCTGCGCCTCGCCCAGGCGGAACGTCAGGATGAAACCGAGGATCAGCCAGATGTCGCGCTTGCGGAAGAAGCTGCCGAACGTGGCAAAGAAACTGGCGACGGGATTCGTGCCCTCCACCGCCTTGTGGTCGGCGTCGGGACGCGGCAGCACGAACTGGTGCCACGCGAAGAACGCGAAGAACAGCGCGCACAGCACGAAGAACACGATGGCCCAGGCCTGGTGCACGTCGCCCAGCGACGTCGACAGGTGGCCGGCCGCGATCACGAGCGGTCCTTGCGCGGCCAGGGTGGCGAGGCGATAGAAGGTCGAGCGCACGCCGACGAACGCGGACTGCTGCTGCTGGCGCAGGCCCAGCATGTAGAAGCCGTCGGCGGCGATGTCGTGCGTGGCGGACGCGAACGCCATGATCCACATGACGCCCAGGCTGACCATGAAGAACGACGGCAGGTGCAACGTGGCACCGACGGCGCCGAGCGACGCGGCCAGCACGAGCTGCAGCGACACGGTCCAGCCCCGCTTCGTGCCGACCAGGTCGACGATGGGCGACCACAGCGGCTTGATCACCCACGGCAGGTACAGGAGGCTCGTGTAGAAGGCGATGTCGCCGTTGGACAGCCCCATGTCCTTGTACATGACGACGGACAGGTAGTTGGCGACGATGTAGGGCAGCGCCTGGCCGAAATACAACGATGGCACCCACAGCCACGGGGTCTTGGATTGCGTAGTCTGCATGTTCTTTCGTCGTCGGGCCCGGCGGCGTTGCGGGAGGGCCCGGGCCGCGTCAGCCGGCCAGGGCGGCGCGCACGCTGCCGCGCGCGCTCTCCAGCAGGGCGCGCGCCTGCTCGACAGGGATGTTCTTGGACAAGGCCACGATCGCGACCTTGACGTGGAAGTCGCACTGCGCCAGCACCGCCTCGGCCGCCTCTTCGCCCGCCCCCGTCGCGAACGACGTCAGGTGGATGGCGCGGCGGACCAGCTTGGCGTTGGTCGCCTTCAAGTCTACCATCAGGTTGCCATAAACCTTGTTCAGACGCACCATCAATGCGCTTGAAAATGTGTTCAGCGCGATCTTCTGCGACGTGCCCGCTTTCAGCCGGGTGCTGCCGGAGATGGCTTCCGGGCCCGTGTCCAGGGTGATGCCGATCTCGGCCTCGTTCGCGACGGGCGCGTCCGGGTTGTTGGCGAAGCCGATCGTCAGCGCCCCGGCCGCGCGCGCGGCGCGCAGGGCACCCAGCACGTACGGCGTCGCGCCCGACGCGGCGATCGCGAGCACGACGTCGTTCGCGCCCACGTGCGCGCCGCGGACGTCCGCCGCGCCCTGTTCCGCATCGTCCTCGGCGCCTTCGACGGCGACGAACATCGCGTCCGTGCCGCCGGCCAGCAGCGCCACGGCGCGCTCGTGCGGCCAGGAGAACGTCGGATACAGTTCGACGCTGTCCAGCACACCGAGCCGGCCCGACGTGCCGGCGCCCACGTACACGAGGCGTCCGCCCTGCTCCATCCGCGGCAGCGCGGCGGCGACCGCCGCGGCGATGCGGGACGCGGCCGCGCGCACGGCGAGGACCGCGTTGAACTGGTCGTCGACGAGCACGTTCACCAGCTCGGCCGTGGGATATTGATCGAGGGACGCGTGTTCTGGGGCGGGGGTTTCGGTGTTCAGCATCACGTTGTTGTTCGAGTCGGCGGGCCTGACCAGTGTAATACCAATGCCGCCGGGCCTGTCATGAAAGGATCGGCCGTTGTCATTCCGAAAAGTTATGCGGGGTTGACATCCATGCATTTGCGCGGCAACCGCCGAGTCCGTATTCTCGCCTGCATATCGACGACGCGAAGGATGACGATGAACCGACGCAATCTGCTGGCGATAGCCTTGCTGGGCGCCACCGGGCCGCTGCTGGCGACGCCGTCACGCCGGCGCACGGCCGCGCTGGATGCGGAACTGCGCGCCATCGCCGCCGATCCGGCCTGCGAGCTGGCGAGCCTGTCCGTGCTGGCGATCCGCGCCGGCCGGACCAGCTATGCCGGCCAGTTCGGCCGCCGCTTCATCGGCCACGACGGCTTGCCGGACAAGCCCGTAACCCCCGGCACGCTGTTCCGCATCGCGTCGGTCTCCAAGCTGATGACGACGCTGGGCCTGCTGCGCCTCGTCGAGGATGGCAAGGCTGCACTCGACGCCGACGTGTCCGACTACCTCGGCTTCATCTTGCGCAATCCGCATTTCCCCGACCAGGCGATCACGTTGCGCCACCTGCTCACGCACACGTCGTCCTTGCGCGACGATGCCGGCTATTCGTGGGGCGCGGACGTTGCTTTGAAAGATGTGATCGATGCCAAGATGTACGCAACGAACGCCGGCCCCGGCGCGTTTTTCACGTACTGCAACCTCGGCTGGGGCGTGATCGGCACCGTGATGGAAAGAATCACGGGCGAACGCTTCGACCGCCTGATGCGGCGCCTCCTCATCGAGCCGCTGGGTCTGCGGGCCGGCTACCTGCCGGCGGAGCTGCCGCCGGCGGCGCTCGCGAACCTGGCCACGTTGTACCGCAAGCGCACCGTGGACACGGAAGTGTGGGACCCGGCCGGCCCCTGGATCGCCCAGGCCGACGACTACAGCGTCAAGGCGCCGCCTGCGATCGAGCGCTATGTCGTCGGCACGAACGCCACGCCGTTCAGCCCGACGGGCGGCCTGCGCATCAGCGCGTGCGACATGGGCGTCGTGATGCGCATGCTGATGGGTCTCGGCCCGCGGCTGCTGAAGCCCGCGACGTTGGACCTGATGTTCAGCCGACAATGGACTTACGACGGCCGCAACGGCGACACGTCGGACGGCCTGTTCCACTGCTGGGGCCTCGGCAACGAGCAATTCCCGGACGAACCGGGCACGCGCCTCGTGGAAGGTGGCGGCTTCGCCGCGGTCGGGCACCTCGGCGACGCGTACGGGCTGATGTCCGTGTTCGTGCTCGACCGGCAACGGAAGAACGGCATGATCGCGCTGGTGGGCGGCACCTCGACGGATCCGTTCGCGCCCGCCAACAAGGGACGGTACTCGCCGCTGGCGCGCTTCCAGGAGCGCATCCTGACGGCGTTGTACGAACACGCCGTAACATGAACACGGGTTATGCCCGGCCGCTCTACATTCATTGGCCGAGCGCAGGGCCGGCCCCTTAAGCTTCGCTGCATGGTTATGATCAAGAGCGGGCACGGATGCAACAAGTAATCGTCATCGGCGGCGGCGTGGTCGGCCTGACCTCGGCGTGGTGGCTGCTCGAGGCCGGCTACCGGGTCACGCTGCTGGAACGCGCGCCGGGCGTCGGCACGGGCACGAGCTACAGCAATGGCGGGCAGCTGAGCTACCGCTACGTGTCGCCGCTGGCCGATGCGGGCGTGCCGCTGAAGGCGTTGACGTGGCTGTTCCAGGAACACGGTCCGCTGCGTTTCCGGCCGCAACTCGATCCGCACCAATGGCGCTGGCTCGCCGCCTTCCTCGCCAACTGCCGCGCCGACCTGAACCGCAAGACGACCAATAAACTGCTGGAGCTGGGCGAGCTGTCACGCCGCGCGATGGCGGCGCTCGCACCGGCCGTCCCGCTGGACGCGTTTGAATGGCGCGACGCGGGCAAGCTCGTCGTCTATCGCACGCGCACCGCATTCGACGCGGCGACGGCCAAACCCGACACGGCCGGCACGCGCCAGGTGTGGAGCGCGGCAGAATGCGTCGCGCGCGAGCCCGCGCTGGCCGCGCTCGAAGACAAGCTCGCGGGCGGCATCTACAACGGCGGCGAGGCCGTCGCCGATTGCTACGCCTTCTGCGTCGCGCTGGCCGACCGCATCGGCGCGCATCCCCGTTTCGACGGGTTCGTGCATGGCGAGGCGCAGCGCTTCGTGACGTCCCGCGCGCGCGTCATCGGGCTGCAGACGTCGGACGGTCCGCTCGCGGCCGACGCGTACGTGCTGGCCGCCGGCATGCAGAGCCGCGCGCTGGGCGAGTCGGCCGGTATCTCGCTGCCGATCTATCCGCTGAAGGGCTACAGCCTGACGGCCCCGATCCGCCAGGACGACGTGGCGCCGGAGATCAGCGTCACCGACTTCGAGCGGAAAGTCCTGTACGCGCGCATCGGCGACAAGCTGCGGGTGGCGGCGATGGTCGACATGGTCGGCGAAGACCTGAGCCTGAACCCGAAGCGCCTGGACAGCCTCACGCGCCAGGTGAAGGAAGCGATGCCGCGCGCCGCCGACTACACGCGCATCACGCCATGGGCAGGCCTGCGCCCGGCGACGCCGAACAGCGCCCCCATCATCGGCGCGACGCCCTACGCGAACCTGTGGCTGAACGTGGGCCACGGGCCGCTCGGCTTCACGTTCGCCTGCGGGACGGCGAGCCTGCTGGCCGACCTGATGCGCGGGAAGGCGCCGCCGTTTGCGCTGGATGGGCTGACGCTGGGGTGAGGCGAGCCCTTTCCGCATTAAAATGTTGCGGATGACATATTCGTTTCAAGTTGTACAATGTTTCGATGAAACGAATTCCTTTTCCCGGTGCGGCGCTGGCGCTGTCCTTATGCTTCGCCATCCTGCCACCAGCCAGCGCGGCTGGCGAAGATACGCCGCAACAGGAACGCTGCGAGCCGGCCCGGTACCCTCAACTGTCCCTTCTTCGGCAGGAGGAGGGGCTGACGGTGTTGGCCAACCTCATCCGCAGTGAGGGAACCGTGAAACGCGTCGTCGTGTTGAACTCCAGCGGCTCGCCCCTGCTGGACCAGGCGGCCATCGAGGCGCTGTCGAAGTGCAAATTCAAGCCCGCGACCCACGACGGCAAACCGATCGAGTCGTGGGCGCGGGTCGAATGGCGATGGTCGATGAGCGAAAATGACGATATGGCACTCATCAAGTACCAAGCGAGGGACGCATCGAACCTCGGCGATCTCGCCGCACGCTACCACTTGAGTCTTCTTTACGCGGAATCGAAGAAAGCGTCGGAGCGCAAGAAAGCGCCAGAACTCTTGCGCAGCGCGGCGGAAGCCGGATGGTCCCAGGCGCAATTCGACGTTGCGAGGAATTACGAGCGCGGTATCGGCGTGGAGGCTGACCTTGAGGAAGCAATGCGCTGGTATGGCAAAGCGGCGGCACAGGGCAACGTTTTGGCACGCCAACGGCTGGAGCTCGGGGAACTGCTGCTCTAGGGATCAACGACACCTTTCACCAGGCGTCGAGGTCCACCACGGGCAGCGCCGAGGTGGACCGCCTTCACATCAATGCTTGCTGTATTGGAGCTCGAGCGGAACGGGCCGCGGCTGTTCCTCGCCGGGCGGCACGTACAGCACCGTGAGCTGAGAGCCGCCGCCTTGCTGGAAATACTCCAGTCGGACGGGATAAAAGCCTTTTTCCAGCGGAACCAGATACGTTTTCGGCTTTCCGTTGCCGTGGAGGCCGTCGTAATCGATCAGCAGATGGTCTCCCAAGTATAATTTGGCGCCATCATCCGAGTCCAGGAGGAGAATATAATGACCCGCCTGTTGAATCTCGAGATAGCCTTCCATCAGCAGCCCGAAATCGGTTGAACGCTGAAGCGTGCTTAAGTTAAATTCCTTGTCTGCGATTCCGGAATGGACGGGCTTCAGTTTGCGGAAATCTGGTAACGCATCCCAGTGTCCCTCGTAATACGTGTAATTGAGGCCGCCCGGCGTGATGTTTTTCGGCCTTTCAATCGCAGGGAGCGCATTTCCAATCTTGAATTCGCCCACCGTCGACTTGTTGAAGCGGTCGGTGCGATTCAGATCCTTCACGGTCAACTTGACGTTATTCATCAAGCTATTCCCAGGTAACATTTGCGTCGACGACGGGGTCGGCTCGCTGCCGTCGACCGTGTAACGCACCTGCGATTGTCCAAAATAGTAGACTTTATAGGGCGTATCCTTCAGGACGATGCCGCTCATCGGGTGGAATACGACGGGCGATGTGCCATAGCCCTTGTAGAAGAATTTCAGTCCGTCGTAGATACTTTTCAGCCGCAGTGAGCCGTGATGCTCATCCGGATAGCCGACGATTTTCCAGTTCAGATCCTTGGGCACCTTGCTTTTCAACACAGCGTCCATGTCCGTAATCCCCATCTGCTTGAGCCCCGCGTCGTCCCGACCGCCGATGAACAAGGCCTTGCCCTTGACCAGCGACGCGTTCAACTTGTCAGCAGCGAGTTTGTCGATGTAATTACTGTCCCACCAAAGGCTCGGGTCGACGGCCAGGTAATAATTGAAGAGCTGTGGCTCGGCGAGCATTGCGTAGACGGAAAACAGGCCGGTCAGCGAGTGTCCGTACAATATATTATTGCCGCTGACAGGGTATTTTTTGTTGATGTAGGGGACCAGCTCGTTCTTCAAAAAAGCCATGAACTTGTCCGCCCCGCCCGAGCTGGGGAGCTGATCGACATGGGTCGGCGTCATGTCGCGGTCACGATTGGTGTTGAATACGGCCACCATGATGACGGGCGGCATGAAAGTCTCGTTCTGCGCAAACTGCTGGATATCCGCGATGGTGTTCAAGTTGCCGTCGCCATCCAGGATATACAGCACGTCGTATTTTTGTGCTGGGTTAAAGTATTCCGGCAGCAGCACCTGGAACGCTCTATCTTCTTTCAGGACGGCCGAATGCAGCGAGTCGCGCTTGCCGGGAAGTTCCCGTGCCGTCGCACCGGAACATATGATCACGGACGAAATGATGAATAATGCACAGCGAGTCAATGATTGTTTCATGAAAGAGATTGTCGATTTCAGGTTTATCTTTGCCAATATCCAAGCGGGCAAATCAGCATAGCAGTTTGTTCAGCCGAAAAAATCACGGACTGTCACATGGGTCTTTTCCCGAACATGAAGTAGGCGAACGGCACGAAATAGAGAAACAACCAGTGCCCCGAGAAACCCCGTAATTCATTCGCCCGCAACGCCTCGTATTCGGCAAAGCTGAGTTCTCGAATGAGCCGTCCATGGTTTTTCAGCACGTACTGGCCCGCTTCGATGGCCGGATTACCACCCTGCGTCGCCGCAATGAACAGCGCGAAGTTGACCATCGCGTAGATGAAAACGGCCACGCCGACGGCAAAGACCGGGCCAGGTACCAATGCCCGCATGTCCGCAAGCGAAGGGCGCTTGCCGAGTATCTTCCGGCTGGAAAAAACAAACGGGACGAACACGCCAAATATCCCGACATGCAGGAGCCAGACGAACGGGACATGTTCCGCCACGTTGACGCCCGCCAGGGCAAATACGTGCGCAACGGCGGCCAGCACAAACCCTGTCAACGCCGCAAAGCCAAGGAAGCGGTTCATGAGATCACTCGAAATAATGGGGCACGAAATGGCTCATATTGGTGGTCACGAGCAGCGCATCTTCGCGCAGGCAGATGCCGGCGGGCTGATCGCCGACGATCCACGATCCGATCACGGGGTAATAGCCATCGAAATCGGGAAGCCTGTGCAGTTGCTGGTAGATGCACCGCTCGCGGCCATAGGGACCGTCGTCTTCCGCGATGACCTTGCCCTCTTCCACGAGAACGATGTTGGCGCCCTCGCGTGAAAAGAACGGCTTCTTGGCATACGACGCCAGACGTCCGGGTTCGAAAAACGCGGGCAGCAGGTTCGGATGGCCCGGATAAAGCTCCCACAGAACCGGCAGGATCGCTTTGCAGGACAGCACCGATTTCCATACCGGCTCGATGAACCGCGTACGGCATCCGACCATCTTTGGGCCGAATTCCTCGCGCATCATCCATTCCCACGGATAGAGCTTGAAAAGGGTGTGGATGGGTTTATCGTCCTCGTCCACGAACATGCCCAGGCCCGCGTGCCAGCCGAGCTTTTCGACGTCGATATGCCGGACGTCGAAACCCGCTTGCCTGGCCGTGTCCATCAGATAGTGCACGCAGACCCAGTCTTCCTCGTTGCCGGCCAGCGACGCAAAATAGATGCGGCCATCCTCGCTGCGTGCCTGCTTCCAGCGTGCGACGAGCCGCTCGTGCAGCGAATTGAATTGATCGTGCGCCGGGAATTTCTCCGTCATCCAATACCATTGCGCGACGGCCGACTCGAGCAGCGACGTGGGCGTGTCGGCGTTATATTCGAGCAGCTTGGGCTCGCTCTTGCCGTCATAGGCGAGGTCGAAGCGCCCATACAGGCTGAATTCACGCTCGGCGAACGATGTCTCGATCGCTTGCCAATACGCGCCCGGAATCCCCAGTTCGCCGAGGCGGCGATTGCGGATGATATGCGCGACGGCCTCGATGCACATCGCGTGCAGTTCCGCGGTACGCGCTTCGAGCAGGTCGATCTCCGCAGCCGAAAAGCGATAGCAGACGTCTTCACACCAGTAATCGTCCCAGCCGTGGAACGACAATCCGATCGCCTCGAGCTTCGCAGCGTGATCGGAGCGGGGTTGGACAAGTAATCGTTGCATATCAACCGCCTCCCGATCCGCCGCCATGACCGCCGCCGCCATGACCGCCTTCGCCACCACCGCCATGACCGCCTTCACCGCCGTGCGCGGTCGAGCCGAAACCGCCGCGCGCCACGGACACCGAATCGACTGACGTCGCGTGGGACGGTGCGCCGTGGCTCGCGTCGCCGGTCGTCAACGCGCGCGCCGTCCCGTTTTCGATGACCATTGGACGGCCCGCATCGCGATCCCAGTAATAGCGCGGACCGACAAATACGGTCCCGGCATGGCCGGTCGACGTCGAATTGCACCAATTGCCGTCGCCCCAATCCTTGCGGCAGTCATTGGCATTGGCATAGGCGTTTTGCAGCGCGGTCTCGGGGATATTGCTGGACCTGCTGCAACCCGCGAGCGACGCGAGCGCCCCGAGCAAGATCAGGGGTACGTGTTGTGATCGTTTCATTCCGGCCTCAAAAAATCGACTGTCTGCAAGCGGTCCGCGCCGCTTGGCTTCCAGTTCGTGTGCGTTCCGAATACCTCGCCGAGAAATGGCAGCGCCGCCCGCATGACGCATTCGGAATCCATGTCCTCCGCTTCCACCACGCCTTCACGTGGATTGCGCGTCATCCACTGCAGCGCCCCGACGATGCCGCCGACGACCTGCAGCGTCGTCGCGCTGTTAAACGGTGCGATTCGACGCGCCTGCGCGAGCGACAACACCGACCCGAACCAGTCGGCGCCCCGTTCGTGAATGAGCAGGACGCCAAGTTCATCGGCGCCGCTGGCGAGTTCGTCGCGCAGGATCGTCTTCACGGCCGGCGACGCGAAATCGTGATGGGCCCAGCGGCACAGGCTCTCGCAGGTCTTGAGCGTCGGGCGGTAGGCGTAATACACGGTCGGGCGATAGATGGCCGTGCCGTCGACTGCGGATTCGGTCAACAGATCGCCGATCGACAGCGCCTCGTGATGCGTAATCAGATACGCGTCCTGTTCGCCGACCGATGGTGTCCACGACACGACTTTCGTCCTTGCGCCCGAGGTGTCGAGTATCAGGCCCGCAGCGGTGGTCTCGTCGTGGCGGCGGGCGCCGGCAGGCAGATGCGCCTCATGGGTTCCCCACGATAATTCGGCCCGCTGCCTCGCTTCCGCCAACAGGCCATCGACCGACCACGTATTGGCGAATTCACCCGACTGCAATGGCACGTCGTCGGCCTGGGTGTCGCGCTCCGTGATATGGACCGCCTTGATGCCGAGTGCGCGCGCCAGCGCCGCGCTGGGCATCCCCGCGTTGAGCGCATGCGCGGTGGCCAGCCGGGCCAGCGCGATCTTGACGAAATGCGACACAAGACCCGGATTCGCACCATGCGCGATGACGCACGTCGAGCGCCCCTTCCCTTTTCGCTGCAACGCCCGTTTGCGCAGCCAGTAATTGGTCGTTTCGATCAACGGCTTGTCGTCGGCCTCGTATCCGCCCGCCCAGGGTTCCACGCAGGTGTCGAGATACATGACGTCGCGCGCCTGGCACCAATCGATCAGTGCGAGCGACGACACGTCGACCGAAAGATTCAGCATGATGTCGCCCGCACCCAGGCGACGATCGAGAACGGCATTGAGGTTCGCGGGCGTGAGCGCGCGGATCGTCAGGTCGATGCCATATTCGCGCGCCACCGCGGCGCCGCGCTCGTCCGCACTGATCGCGCTGACGTTGCGCCGTTTCAGGTCGGGAAACCGGTCGAACAACACCGGCGTCAATGCTTGCGCGATTGCGCCGTAACCGATGAAAAGAATTTTGCGTTCGTTCATTTGAGATGCAGGTCATGCACGATGCGGCGCCGTCCGAATCGGATCGAACATCGCGACATATTTAATTCATTCGACGAACAAACTCTACGCCTGATCGGCGTAAACTTAGTGTAAAAACATGGTCGGCTTATTCCCTCATGCCGCGGGTGACATACCAGGCGAAGCACTTGGCCAGTACCGTGGGAATGCCCGGCATTTCCTTCTCTTCCCAAGCCTGAATCTCCGGCCCTTCGTCGGCAGCGGCACCGCCGGCCCAGGCACCGGCATAGCGGCTAGCCTTGGTCGGATCGGTCGAATAGAACAGATAGGGCGTGTCCGTGGCATGGTTGTCCACGTACACGATGTACCAGCCTCGCGCGCGAAAAAGACTCAGCACGTCTTTGCGCTCCACGGCGATCAATGTGGACAGGCGCTGATCGAATTCGGCCCGCATATGCTTTTCCAGCACCGGCGCGAACGATGTTTTTTGTCGTTCGCTGAGCGACCGGTCGACGCCCCGGCATGGATTGGCGAACGCTGCTTGCGCAGCCACGTACAGCACGGACAGTGCCAGCAGTTTGCCCACAGGTCGTCACACCATGACGATGACAACGATTTGCGCCCTGGCGGCAGCCCGCCGATAGAACGCCACGAGCTCGCCGTAAGACATGAGCAAGGATGCAAGCGCCCGCGGCCCTTCCCGGTCCCAGACGGTGGGATAAATGTCGAGCTTCATCATCGCGTCCGCGTCATAGCGGGCGGCGAGGCTGTCGGGTGAAGTGTTGGCCAGCGCCGCGGCGATCGCCTTGACTTGCGCTGCCGTCAGCATGTGGGCCGGCCCGTAACCCAGGTCGTCGCCGAATTCTTCGCCGCCGAGAATGGCCTGTCCGGCGCCGTCCTTCACGTCCCAGGCCGTCCCCGTCAGCAAGTAATGAATGCCGTGCCAATCCTTATCGAGGGAGATCGTTTGGTCGCCCTTGGAAAACAGCATCCGGCCGAGCAGGTCCGGATTCTTTTGCACTTGTGCGAACTGAGCGGCATCGACGGCCACGGCGCGCCAGATCATGCTCGCGTGCGCGGAGAAGGTTGCGAAAAGCAGGGCGAATGAAACGAGGATTTTTTTCATGAGTTAAATTAAATAATTAAGGTGGCAAGACGCTGCCGTTGAGCTCAATGAAGTCGTTCCCGACAAAGCGCGCGCACAGCGTGTGCTCGATATCCCATGCCGTTTCATAACCGAGTTCGGTCATCATTTGTCCGTCCACCGGGCTGGCCGCAAGAAAAACGAGCTTTACGTGCTTCCACACCTCCGCCGGCTTTGATATCAGCGGAAACGGATCATCGGCGGTGTCGAATTCACCGCGTCGATAAGCGTCCAGGCCGGGAGCATAATGGTCGAACAACGCCCGTGCGACGATGGGCATCCAGCCGGGCAGCAGTCCGGGGGCGGCGCAGGCGGCCGCCAACGCGGCAGCATCCGGCCCCTGCCGGGTTCCCGACACGGCCACCGGCACCGGGTGCGACGCCAGCCGTAGCGCCCCTCGCCACATGCCGCGCGACCGCGTCAGCGTTCCAAGGTCCGGGTGGTGGCACGGACGTGATTTGAATAGTCCAAACATGTTCGGTACGTTCAATGACTGTCGACCTGGACCCCGCACTCCTCCAGCCGCAACCGCGTCTTGCTGCCGTCGTCGATGGTGACGGTGATATCGACGAAACTGCCCGGCTTCATGCTATCGCAGGGCACGCGCAGCAGGTATTGGCCGGGCTTGACGTCGACGGGCTGGCCGCGGTGCGCGATGGCGTCGGCCAGCGCGCCCGCCTGCACGCGCTCGAAGAAACGCGGCTGCGCGCCCTGCGGCGTCTTGTTGTCGACGGTGACCTCGGCCGCCGCGGCCGTGGCCATCACGCTCAACAGGGCGGTTGCGGCGATGATCTTCTCGTTTGCTGACATGGCGCCTCCTTCGGTGGGAATATATTGCCAATGGGTCATTTTATATAATCGAGCCAACCCTTTGTGCCATTCTTGCATCACTTTTCGGTACAACGACAGGGAAATGTTATGGAACAGTCATCCCGGGCACGGCGATACAAAAAATTTCTCCGCCCATTTAATGGGCAGTTCATTTATTTTCGGCAAAAGATCTGGGCAGATGCATTAACGCTCCGCCATCTGCCGTCATCCCGCACGACAGCGCCGCTCACCTTGGGGCGCGAAATGGCGGATAATTGCCGGCATGTCTACTCCTGCGAAGCCTCTTCCCTGTCCGTGCGGCGGCCCGTCGATCATGCGCTGCTGCGGCCCCTTCATCGCCGGCGCGGAGCTGCCGCCGACGGCCGAAGCACTGATGCGATCCCGCTACACGGCCTTCGTGATGCGGGACGAGGCTTACCTGCGCGCCACCTGGCACGCGAGTACCCGGCCGACGGATCCCATCGTCGACCCGAACCAAAAGGTTCAGTGGCTCGGACTTGAGATAAAATCTGCTTTACGTTTACGTCAACGTAAAGCAGACCTGCCGGACAACCCCAACGAGGATTTCGTCGAATTCGTCGCCCGCTTCAAGGTCCATGGCCGCGCGCACCGCTTGCATGAAGTCAGCCGGTTCGTGCGCGAGCCGGACCCGGCCGTGGGCGGCAAGATGCGATGGTTCTATGTGGACGGCAGTTTCCCTGAATAAAACCGCGCCACAAGCCGCGACCAGCAGGAGACAGGACCCGATGCCCCAGATCGACACGAAACTCAACCCGCGCAGCGAAGATTTCAAAGCCAACGCCGCCGCCATGCAAACCCTCGTCGACGACTTGCGCGCCAAGGTGGCGCAGGTCGCGAAGGGTGGCGGCGAAGCCGCGTGTGCCAAGCACGTCGCGCGCGGCAAGCTGCTGCCGCGCGACCGCGTGCAGATGCTGCTCGATCCGGGTACCCCGTTCCTCGAATTCTCCCAACTGGCCGCCTATGCGATGTACAAGGGTGACGATGGAGTCGGCGCGGCGCCCGCCGCCGGCATCATCACGGGCATCGGCCGCGTCGCGGGCCAGGAATGCGTGATCGTCTGTAACGACGCCACCGTCAAGGGCGGCACGTACTACCCGATGACGGTCAAGAAGCACTTGCGCGCGCAGGAGATCGCCGAGCAGAACAACCTGCCCTGCATCTACCTCGTCGATTCCGGCGGCGCCAACCTGCCGAACCAGGACGACGTGTTCCCCGACCGCGACCACTTCGGCCGCATCTTCTATAACCAGGCGAATCTGTCGGCCAAGGGCATTCCGCAGATCGCCGTCGTGATGGGCTCCTGCACCGCGGGCGGCGCGTACGTGCCGGCGATGAGCGACGAATCCATCATCGTCAAGGAACAAGGCACGATCTTCCTGGGCGGCCCGCCGCTCGTGAAGGCGGCGACGGGCGAAGTCGTCACGGCCGAGGACCTGGGCGGTGGCGATGTCCACACGCGCCTGTCCGGCGTCGCCGACCACCTCGCGCAGGACGACATGCACGCGCTGGCGCTCGCGCGCACGATCGTGTCGAACCTGAACCGCGTGAAGCCCCAACAGGGCGCGCTGCGCGAGAGCGTCGAACCGAAGTACGCCCCGGAAGAACTGTACGGCGTGATCCCCGTCGACACGAGGAAACCGTTCGACGTGCGCGAAGTCATCGCCCGCATCGTCGACGGCAGCGCTTTCGACGAATTCAAGGCGCGCTACGGCACGACGCTCGTCTGCGGCTTCGCCCACATCTTCGGCATGAAGGTCGGGATCATCGCCAACAACGGCATCCTGTTCTCGGAATCGGCACTGAAGGGCACGCACTTCATCGAGCTGTGCTGCCAGCGCAAGATCCCGCTCGTCTTCCTGCAGAACATCACGGGCTTCATGGTCGGCCGCAAGTACGAGAACGAAGGGATCGCGCGCAACGGCGCCAAGATGGTCACCGCGGTCGCGACGGCGTCCGTGCCGAAGTTCACCGTCATCATCGGCGGCTCGTTCGGCGCCGGCAACTACGGCATGTGCGGCCGTGCGTTCTCGCCGCGCTTCCTGTGGATGTGGCCCAATGCGCGCATCTCCGTGATGGGCGGCGACCAGGCGGCGTCCGTGCTCGCCACCGTCAAGCGCGACGGCATCGAGGCACGGGGCGGCCAGTGGACGGCGGACGAAGAAGCGGCGTTCAAGCAGCCGATCAAGGACCAGTACGAACACCAGGGCCACCCGTATTACGCCACCGCGCGCCTGTGGGACGACGGCGTGATCGACCCGGCCGATACGCGCATGGTGCTGGGCCTGGGCCTCTCGGCCGCGCTGAACGCGCCGATCGAGGACACGAAGTTCGGCGTGTTCCGCATGTGAGGCGATGAATATGGACTACCAGACCCTCACCGTCACGATCCTCGACCGCATCGCGCACGTCACGCTGAACCGCCCGGAACTGCGCAACGCGTTCAACGAGCAAAGCATCGCGGAACTGGCCCTCGCGTTCGACGAGCTGGGACGCAACGAGCTCGTACGCGCCATCGTGCTGGCGGCGAACGGCCCCGCGTTCTGCGCCGGCGCGGACCTGAACTGGATGAAGAAGATGGCCGGCTACTCCGACAGCGAGAACCGCGCCGACGCCATGCGCCTCGCCGACATGCTGCGCACGATTTACGTGTGCCCGAAGCCCGTCGTGGCGAAGGTACAGGGCGATTGCTACGCCGGCGGCATGGGCCTCGTCGCGGCGTGCGACGTCGTCGTCTCGGTCGACACGACGAACTTCTGCCTGTCCGAGGTAAAACTCGGGCTGATCCCCGCGACGATCTCGCCGTACGTGATCAAGGCGATGGGAGAACAAGCGGCGCGCCGGTACTTCCTCACGGCCGAACGGTTCGATGCGAAGGAAGCCCACCGCATCGGCTTCGTGCACGAGGTCGTGGCGGCCGCGGACCTCGACACGAAGGTCGCGGCCATCGTGCAGGCGCTCCCGAACAACAGCCCGAACGCGGTGTGCGCGGCAAAGAAACTCGTGCGCGAGATCGCGGGCGCGCCCGTGACGGAAGCGCTGCTGGAAGACACGGCGAACCGCATCGCCGCCATCCGCGCATCGCTCGAAGGACGCGAAGGGGTTGCGTCCTTCCTCGAAAAACGCCGGCCTTCATGGCTGGACTAGCTACAAGAAACAGGACGTAGATTGAAACCCACCACCACTTCCGCCGACTGGATCGCGCGCAGCCTGCGCAGCGTCTGGCATCCATGCACGCAAATGCAGCACCACGAAGAGGTGCCGCTGATCGCCGTCAGCCACGCCAACGGGCCGTGGCTGTACGACCATGAAGGCCGGCGCTACCTGGACGGCATCAGTTCGTGGTGGGTGAACCTGTTCGGCCACGCGAACCCGCGCATCAACGCGGCACTGAAGGACCAGCTGGACAAGCTGGAACACGCGATGCTCGCGGGCTTCACGCACGAACCCGTGATCGGGCTGTCGGAACAACTGGCCGCGCTGACGGGCCACCAGCTGGGCCACGCATTCTATGCGTCCGACGGCGCATCGGCCGTCGAGATCGCGCTGAAGATGAGTTTTCATTACTGGCGCAACGCGGGCCATGCGGACAAGCAGGAATTCGTCTGCCTGCAGGGCTCCTACCACGGCGAGACCGTCGGTGCGCTCGGTGTCACCGACGTCGCCCTGTTCAAGGATGCGTACGGTCCGCTGCTGCGCGCCGCGCGGACGGTGACGTCGCCCGATGCGCGCAATGCCGTCGACGGCGAGTCGGCGCAGGACGTCGCGCTGCGTGCGGCGAAGGATGTCGAGGCGCTGTTCGCGGAACGGGCCGACAAGATCGCCGCCATCATCGTCGAGCCGCTCGTGCAGTGCGCGACCGGGATGGCGATGCACGACCCCTTGTACCTGCAGCGCCTGCGCGAGCTGTGCGACAAGTACCACGTGCACCTGATCGCCGACGAGATCGCGGTCGGCTGCGGCCGCACCGGAACCTTCTTCGCGTGCGAGCAGGCGGCGATCTGGCCAGACTTCATGTGCCTGTCGAAGGGCATCAGCGGGGGTTATTTGCCACTGTCGCTCGTGCTCACCACCGACAAGGTGTACGAAGGCTTCTACAGCGAGGACATCACGCGCGGCTTCCTGCATTCGCACTCGTACACGGGCAATGCGCTGGCCTGCCGCGCGGCGCTCGCCACGTTGCAGATCTTCCGCGACGACGACGTGTTGAACAAGAACCGCGAGACGGCCACGCGCCTGATGCTGGAACTGGCGCCGCTGCTGGACCACAAGTGCGTCACTCACTTCCGCCAGCGCGGCATGATCCTCGCGTTCGACGCCGTCGAGCCGGACGCGCAGCGCGCCTCCACGTTCGCACGCCGCTTCTTCACGAGCGCGGTGGAGAACGAGCTGCTGCTCCGGCCGATCGGCCGCACCGTGTATCTGATGCCGCCGTACGTGCTGGACGAGGAAGAGATCGTGGGCCTGGCCGCGCGCACGCGCAAGGTGTTCGAGAAGGTGATCGCGGAATGATGCCGGACCTGATCGACAACGTCCGCGCCCAGCTGGACGCACTGGAAAGCCACAGCCTGACCCGGCGCCGGCGCACGGCGGAAACGCCCTGCGCACCGCGCCAGATCGTGGACGGCCGCGAGCTGCTCGCGTTCTGCAGCAACGACTACCTGGGCCTCGCGGCGCATCCGCGCGTCGTCGAGGCGCTGCGCGAAGGCGCGACGTTGTACGGCGCCGGCAGCGGCGCATCGCACCTCGTGTCGGGCCACAGCCGCGCGCACGCAGAGCTGGAAGAGAGGCTGGCCGCGTTCGAGGCGCCGCACCTTGAGTCAAGCCGCGCGCTGTACTTCTGCACGGGCTATATGGCGAACCTGGCCGCGCTGACGGGGCTCGGCGCGACGGCCGACGCGATGATCTTTTCGGAAGCGCTGAACCATGCGTCGCTGATCGATGGCGCCCGCCTCGCACGCGCGGGCGTGACCGTGTACCCGCACGGGGACGTGGCCGCGCTGGAGGCGCAGCTGGAGGCGAGCGTCGCGCCGGTGAAAATCGTCGTCACGGACAGCGTGTTCAGCATGGACGGCGACCTCGCCCCGCTGCCTGCGCTACTGGCCCTGTGTGAACGGCATGGCGCATGGCTCGTCGTCGACGATGCCCATGGCTTCGGCGTGCTGGGTGACGCGGGCCGCGGCGCGCTAGAACACTTCGGCCTGCGCTCGCCGAACATCGTCTACGTCGGCACCTTGGGCAAGGCGGCCGGCGTGGGCGGCGCGTTCATCGCGGCGCACGAGGCCGTGATCGAGCTGATGATCCAGCGCGCGCGTCCGTACATCTACACGACGGCTGCCGCGCCCGCGCTCGCGCATGCGCTGCTCGCCAGTGTCGACATCATCGAGGGCGAGGAAGGCGCCGCGCGTCGTGCCCATTTGCGTGCGCTGATCGCGCAACTGGACGACGGCCTGCGCCTGGAACGCTGGCAGCGTCCCGCGTCGACGACGGCGATCCAGCCCATCATCATCGGCGCCAACGACGAAGCGCTGGCAGCGGCGGCGCGCCTGCACGAGCAGGGCCTGTGGGTGCCGGCGATCCGTCCGCCGACCGTGGCCGTCGGCACGGCGCGCCTGCGCGTCACGTTGTCCGCAGCGCATACCGAACAAGACGTCGCGCAGCTGACGGCTGCGCTCAACCAGCTGGAAAGGATGCGGGCATGAGCCTCAACGATCCCGAACAACTCGGCGGCGGCGCTTCCGTCGGCACCGCGGAACCGGCAACGACGGTCGGCACGGCGCCGGCACCGCTGGCCGTCCCCGCGCCGCTGGCCGCGGAAGGCGTGCCGCTGCGCTTCGCCTGCTTCGTGACGGGCACGGACACGGAAATCGGCAAGACGCTGATCTCCAGCGCCATCCTGCATAAGCTCGTGCAGCAGGGCGTGCGCGCGTGCGGCATGAAGCCCATCGCGGCCGGTGCGGAGGAACGCAACGGCATGCTGCACAACGACGACGCGGCGATGCTGCGCGCGGCCGGCAACGTGCAGCTGCCGCAGTCGATCACGACGCCGTACCTGCTGCGCGAGCCGTGCGCCCCGCACATCGCGGCCAAGCTCGAAGGCGTGACGATCGAACCCGTGCCCATCATGACGGCATATGCCGAAATTTTGGGCGCGTCCGATGCGACCGTCGTCGAAGGCGTGGGCGGCTTCTGCGTGCCGTTCTCCGAAGACTTCGACAGCGCCGATCTGGCCGTACAATTGGGGCTGCCCGTCGTGCTCGTCGTCGGCCTGCGCCTCGGCTGCATCAACCATGCCTTACTCACGGCCGAGGCGATCGTCGCGCGCGGCCTCGTGCTCGCGGGCTGGGTCGCCAACCAGGTCGACCCGGACATGCGCTTCGCCGACGACAACGTCGCGGAAATCGCCCGCCGCCTGCCCGCCCCGCTGCTCGGCCGCGTGCCGCGCCTCGACGAACCCTCGGCCGCCAGGGCCTCCACTTACCTCGAGCTCGCGAGCCTGCCGGGATGGCCGGCCAAGCGTGCCTAACCAAAACAAGGAATCCGAAATGACCCAAGTCGTTACCCTTCACCCGCCGGTCACGCCGGCCTCCCTGCCGAAGGACGCCACCTGGCCGCTGGCCGACGTGCTCGCGCTGTTCGAGCTGCCGATGCCGGAGCTGATGTTCCGTGCTAGCCAAGCCCACCGCGCCAACTTCCCGGATGGCGACGTCGAACTCGCGACCCTCCTGTCGATCAAGACGGGCGGCTGCGAGGAAGACTGCGGCTACTGTCCGCAGGCCGCGCGCTACGACACGGGTGTCGAGGCCAAGAAGATCCTCGACCTCGACACGGTGCTGGACGCCGCGCGCGAAGCGAAGGCCAAGGGCGCCACGCGCTTCTGCATGGGCGCCGCCTGGCGCAGCCCGAAAGAGCGCGACATGGAGAAGGTCGAAGCGATGGTGCGCGGCGTGAAGGCGCTGGGCATGGAAACATGCGCCACGCTGGGCATGCTGGAAGAAGGCCAGGCCGAGCAGCTGAAGCAGGCGGGCCTCGACTACTACAACCACAACATCGACACGTCGCCCGACTTCTACGGCGACGTGATCTCCACGCGCGAGTACCGCGACCGCTTGGACACGCTGGGTCGCGTGCGCACGGCCGGCCTGAAGATCTGCTGCGGCGGCATCGTCGGCATGGGCGAGACGCGCGAGCAGCGCGCAGGCCTGATCGCGCAGCTGGCAAACATGAACCCGTATCCCGAATCGGTGCCCATCAACCACCTCGTGCAGGTCGAGGGCACCCCGATGCACGGTCTGCCGCCGCTGGACCCGATCGAATTCGTGCGCACGATCGCCGTCGCCCGCATCACGATGCCGAAGGCGCGCGTGCGCCTGTCGGCCGGCCGCCGCGAGCTCGGTGAAGCCGTGCAGGCGATGTGCTTCATGGCCGGCGCCAATTCGATCTTCTACGGCGACAAGCTGCTCACCACGGACAATCCGGAAGCGGACGATGATCGCAAGCTGCTGGAAAAGCTGGGCCTGAAAACGCGCTCGGCGATGCTGGAGTCGGTACAAAAACAAAGCTGCGGTTGTTAGTAGGGTGGACGGGTCTCCCGTCCACGCGGTGATTGTTGGCGGCTCCGTTGTCGTGCACGAAATCGGAGCCGTCGCGTATCACCGCGTGGACGGCGCAGCCGTCCACCCTACGCAAATGCTGTCAGGCCACAAGCCAGGTTTTATCGATTCATCAGGCCACAAGCCGATTTTCACAACACATAAAACAGACGAGACACCATGTTCACGAAGATCCTCATCGCCAACCGTGGCGAAATCGCCTGCCGCGTCGCGGCCACCGCGCGCCGGCTCGGCATCAAGACCGTTGCCGTCTATTCGGAAGCCGACGCGAACGCCAAGCACGTGGCGGTCTGCGATGAGGCGGTCCTGCTGGGCCCTGCCGCCGCCAAGGACAGCTATCTGCGCGGCGACAAGATTATCGCCGCCGCGCAGGCCACGGGCGCGCAGGCGATCCACCCGGGCTACGGCTTCCTGTCGGAGAACGCGGAATTCGCGGACGCCTGCGCGGCCGCGGGCCTCGTGTTCATCGGCCCGCCGGGATCCTCGATGCGCGCGATGGGATCGAAGTCGGCCGCCAAGCAGCTGATGGAAGGCGCGAACGTGCCGCTCGTGCCGGGCTACCACGGCGACGCGCAGGACCCGGAACTGCTGCAGGCGGAAGCCAACCGCATCGGCTATCCCGTGCTGCTGAAGGCCAGCGCGGGCGGCGGCGGCAAAGGCATGCGCGTGGTGGAGCGGTCGGAGGATTTCCAGGCCGCGCTCGCGTCGTGCAAGCGCGAAGCCATCTCCTCCTTCGGCGACGACAAGGTGCTCGTCGAAAAATACCTCACACGGCCGCGCCACATCGAGATCCAGGTGTTCGCGGACACGCACGGCAACTGCGTCTACCTGCACGAGCGCGACTGCTCCGTGCAGCGCCGCCACCAGAAAGTGCTGGAAGAAGCGCCCGCGCCGGGCATGCCGCCGGAGCGCCGTGCCGCGATGGGCGAAGCGGCCGTCGCGGCCGCACGCGCCGTGGGCTATGTGGGCGCGGGCACCGTCGAATTCATCGCCAACCAGGACGGCTCGTTCTACTTCATGGAGATGAACACGCGGCTGCAGGTCGAGCACCCCGTCACCGAGATGATCACGGGGACGGACCTCGTCGAATGGCAGCTGCGCGTGGCGGCCGGCCAGCCGCTGCCGAAGCAGCAGCACGAGCTCGCGATCCACGGCCACGCGATCGAAGCACGCGTGTATGCGGAAAATCCGGAGAAAGGCTTCCTGCCGTCGATCGGGACGTTGCAGTACATGGACACCCCGGCCCACGTCGCGTTTGAACTGGGCGGCGCGGACGGCAATCCGGCCGGCGTGCGCATCGATTCCGGCGTGCGCGCGGGCGACGCGATCTCGCCGTTCTACGATCCGATGATCGCCAAGCTGATCGTGTGGGGCGCGGACCGCGCGCAGGCGCTGGCGCGCATGGCGCAGGCGCTGTCCGAATTCCACATCGTCGGCCTCGCGACCAATATCGCGTTCCTGAAGCGGCTCGTCGAAGGCGGCGCCTTCGCGCAGGCCGACCTGGACACGGGCCTGATCGAGCGGCATTCCGCGGCGCTGTTCCCGCCGGCCGGTCCGGCGCCGCTGCCTGCGCTGGCACTGGCGGCCGTCGCGCTGGTCTCTGCAGACACGCCGACGAGTACCAACCCTGCCGACCCGTGGACCAGCACGCACGGCTGGCGCATGAACGGCACGTGCCGCCGCCGCCTCGCGTTCGGCGACGAGTACGCGGCCGCGACGGACGCCAAGGTCTACGCCATCGACCTGGCCTATCACGCGCACGGCTGGACGCTCGAAGCGGACGGCAAGGCGCACCCGCTGGCGCTCGTGGCGCAGCACGACGGGCGCTACGCGATCCGCCTGGACGGCCAGGCCATCGCGGGCACCGTGCGCCGCGACGGCGAGACGCTGCACGTGTTCACGGGCGGCCTGCACCACGTGCTCGCATGGAGCGACCCGCTCGCGCACGCGGGCGAACACGAGACGGCCGACGGCCGCCTGACGGCACCGATGCCGGGCAAGGTCGTCGCCGTGATGGCGGCGAACGGGCAGCACGTCCGCAAGGGCGAGCCGCTCGTGATCATGGAAGCGATGAAGATGGAACACACGATTGCCGCGCCGAGCGACGGCCTGGTCGAGGAAGTGCTGTACCAGGTCGGCGACCAGGTCGCGGACGGCGCGCCGCTGCTGGCATTCAAGGCAGCGGCGTAGCAACAGGCTCTATCGGGCCACACGAAGAAAGCCGCGCCGCCTGTCCAGAAGGCGGCGGCGCGCGCGCAAGACGCCGCAAAACCAGGGTGCGGCGTGAATGCACCAACGAGACAGCAAACGCAATCCATAAAAACTATTAGGAGACGAATATGCGGATACTGCTGTACAGGGGCGACGGCGTCATCGAGCCGTGGGCCCGCGATTTTGCCGAAGCCCTGCCGCACGCGGAGACCGTCGTGTGGCGCGAGGGCATGTCACTGGCGTCGCAGGCGCCTTGCGATTACGCGGTGGTGTGGGCGCCGACGCCCGCACTGCTGGATCAACTCGCCCACGTGAGGGCGATCTTCCTGATGGGCGCCGGCGTCGACGCGCTGCTGAAGTTCGGCGACGCGCTGCCGCCCGTCCCCATCGTCCGCCTGGGCGATGCGGGCATGGCCGAGCAGATGGCGGAGTACGTGGCGTATGCGACGTTGCGCTACTTCCGCCGCTTCGACGACTACGAGCAGCAGGCGCGCCAGGGCATGTGGAATCCGCTCGAAACGCGCCACCGCAAGGCCGATTTCACGGTCGGCGTGCTGGGCCTGGGCAAGCTCGGGTTGCCCGTGCTGCGCACGTTGCGCCAGCTCGGCTTTCCCGTGCGGGGCTGGAGCCGCTCGGCGCGCGACCTGCCTGGTGTCGAATGCTTCGCCGGCATGGAGTCGCTCGACGACTTCCTGTCCGGCACGCGTGTCCTCGTTTGCATGCTGCCGCTCACGCCGGACACGACGAACCTGCTCGACCGCGCACGCCTGTCCCTGCTGCCTGCCGGCGCCTACCTGATCAACGTCGCGCGCGGCGCGCTGGTCGCGGAACCGGATCTGCTGGCGCTGATCCGCGCCGGCCACATCGCGGGCGCGACGCTGGACGTGTTCCGCAACGAACCGCTGCCGGCACCGCATCCGTTCTGGAACGAGCCGCGCATCACCATCACGCCGCACATCTCGGCCCTCACGATGCGCGAGGAGGCGGTGCGCCAGATCGCCGCCAAGATCGAGCGGCTGGAACGGGGCGAGGCCATCGACGACATCGTCGACCGCGCCCGCGGCTACTAGGAAACCATCATGCACATTCAACTGCCGAAACAAGTCAAGATCGTCGAAGTGGGCCCGCGCGACGGGCTGCAGAACGAGAAGGAAGCGGTGTCCGCCGCGGTCAAGATCGAGCTGGTCGACCGCCTGTCACGCGCGGGCTTCCGCAATATCGAGGCGGCGTCGTTCGTCTCGCCGAAGTGGGTGCCGCAGATGGCGACCAGTGCCGAAGTCATGGCAGGCATCGAACGCCGCGCGGGGACGCTGTATTCCGCGCTGACCCCGAACATGCAGGGCTTCGAGGCGGCGCTGGCGGCGCGCGCCGATGAAGTCGTGATCTTCGGCTCGGCGTCGGAAGCGTTCTCGCAGCGGAACATCAACTGCTCGATCGCGGAATCCATCGCGCGCTTCGAACCCGTGGCGAAGGCGGCGAAGGACAACGGCCTGCGGCTGCGCGGCAGCATCAGCTGCGCGTTCGGCTGCCCGTACCAGGGCGAGGTGCCGCTGGATGCCGTCGCCGACGTCGTCGGGCGCATGCGCGACCTCGGGTGCGACGAGATCGACATCGCCGACACGATCGGCGTGGCGACCCCGCGCAAGACGCAGGCCGTGATGGAGACGGCGGCACGCGCGTTCGCGCTGGAGCGCATCTCCGGCCACTTCCACGATACGTACGGCCAGGCGCTTGCCAACATCTACGCCAGCCTGGAACTCGGTGTGTCGATCTTCCACTCGTCCGTGTCGGGCCTGGGCGGCTGCCCGTACGCGAAGGGCGCGACGGGGAACGTGGCGACGGAGGACGTCGTGTATATGCTGAACGGGCTCGGTATCGAGACGGGCATCGACCTCGACCTCGTCGTGGAGGCGGGTGCGTTCATCTCGCAGCACCTGGGCCGCAAGGGTGCGAGTCGGGCGGGGAATGCCTTGCTGGCGAAGCGCGCGGGTTGATGTAACGCGGAAATGAAAAAGGCCGACGATCTCTCGTCGGCCTCTTGCTATACTGGTCGGAGTACAAGGATTCGAACCTTGGACCCTCTGGTCCCAAACCAGATGCGCTACCGGGCTGCGCTACACTCCGAAGACAGCCATCATACCGTCCAGGTGCCATCGCGGTCAAGGAAAGCGCTCGACTCCGTGGTTTTCTCGCAGGTGACGACGTGACGTATGCAATCGACCACATCGACGGCGGCTTCCGCCCGGCCCTCCCCGACCGCAGGCAGATCAACCGCATCGCGGCCTGCATCGCGCTGTCGCTGGCCGCGCATGCGCTGCTGCTCGCGGTCCACCGCCAGCCCGTGACGACGTTGCCCGCCGCGCCGCCGGAACGCCTGACGATCCGCCTGCAGCCCGCGCCACCGCCGGCGCAGGTGAAACCGGCCGCGGTGCCGCCGATCCCGCGTGCGCAGCCGGAAAAGCACGCGAAAAAGACCCGCCCCGTGATCGCCGTCGCGCCGGAGAAACGCCAGTCGACGGAAGAGACCTATGCCGTGAAACCCGCACCGGAAACGCCGGAGACGCCCGCCGCACCCGCGACGACGGCCCCGCATTTCGACGCCGACGCGGCCCGCGGCATGGCGCGCAAGATGGCGACGAAACTGCTCACGGAACCCGATCCCGACAAGGTGGGCACGGCGCTCGAACGCCTGCCGAAGCCGCCGCTGCAGACGGAAAGCAAGTTCGAGCGGGCGATCAAGTCGGCCAAGCGCCCCGATTGCAAGGACGGTGTGCCGGGCGGCCTGCTGGCGCCGATCTTCCTCGCGATGGACAAGAAAGACAGCGGCTGCAAGTGGTGAATCCGGCTACTCGCCGCCCTTGATCTGCAGCGCGCGGTCGTACAACGCGTTCTTCTTCTTGCCCGTAATCTGCGCCGCCAGCGCCGCCGCCTGCTTCACGGAACATTCTTCGAGCAGGATGCGCAGCACGCGCTCCGCCTCCACGTCGCCCTCGTCGTCTTCCGCGCGCGCGCCTTCGACGAGCACGACGAATTCGCCTCGCTCGCGGTTCGCATCGGCCTTCACCCACGCCAGTGCCTCGCTGAGCGGACAGCGGTGGATTTCCTCGAACAGCTTGGTGAGTTCGCGCGCGAACACGACCTGCCGCGTGGGCTCGAATGCGGCCGCGAGAGATTCGACACAGTCCGTGATGCGATGCGGCGCCTCATAGAACACGAGCGTCGCCGGCACGGACTTGAGCGCGGCCAGTTCCCCTTCGCGCTGCTTCGCCTTCGCGGGCAGGAAGCCGACAAAATAGAAGCGGTCGTTCACGAGGCCGCTGGCCGACAGCGCCGCGATCGCGGCCGACGAACCGGGTACCGGAACGACGTGCAGGCCGGCGGCGCGCACGGCGTCGACGATGCGCGCGCCGGGGTCGGACACGGCCGGCGTGCCCGCGTCCGACACGAGCGCCACGCGCTCGCCCGCGCGCAGGCGCGTGGCGATTTTTTCGGCGACCTCGCGCTCGTTGTGCTGGTGCGCGGCGATCATGTGCTTGTTCAAGCCGAAACGCGTCAGCAGCGCGCCCGTCTTGCGCGTGTCCTCGCAGGCGACGACGTCGGCCAGCAGCAGCACGTGCAGGGCGCGCAGCGTGATGTCGGTGACGTTCCCGATGGGTGTGGCCACCACGTAAAGCGTTGCGGTAGGATAGGACTGCTGGGCGGCCTCGCCCATGACGGGCAGTTGGGCGATCTGGCTGGACTGGGTTTCTGTCATGTTGGGGATCGGATGCGGATGAACATTCTCGAGGCGCGCTGCGCCGGACGCGTCCGGCTCCTGGCGATGCTGCTCGCGCTGGGCGCGGGCGGCCACGCCCTGGCCGAGGCGCCGTGCGACGGACTGCCGTGCGACGGGCCGCCGTGCGACGGACCGCAGCGATTGTGCGCGTCCGCGGACGCAAACACAAGTGCGCACTCGCCTTCCCGTTCCGTTTCCTTCACGCCGCAGGCCGCGCCATTGCTCGCCCTCGCCGACCCCGCCATCCAGCCGCGTCCCGCCAGGCCGCAGGCAAACGAACCGTCGCCGCCGCCCCCATCGTCCGCCCCCATCCGCATCGCCCTGCTGCTGCCGCTGCGCTCGCCCACGTTGGCTGCGGCCGCGGAGGCCGTCCGCGCCGGCTTCCTGGCCGGCATGGAACGCGACGGCACCGGGTTCAAGGCCGACGTCGTCCCGACGGGCGACGCGCCGCGCGACGTGCTCGACGCGTACGCGCGCGCGGCGGCGGCCAGCGACGTCGTCGTCGGCCCCCTCGCCCGCAGTGCCGTCGCGGCGCTGGCCGACAGCGATGCCGTCATGCGGCCCACCATCGTGCTGAGCGTGCCCGAGGGCCGCGCGGCCGTGCCGACCAGGATGCTCGTGGCGGGACTGTCCGTCGAGGACGAGGCGCGCCAGGTGGCGGAATGGGCCGCGCGCGACCATCCGCACGGCCGGGCGCTGATCCTGACGGGCGGTGC
Organism: Massilia pinisoli; assembly: GCF_024753285.1. Classification (GTDB taxonomy): domain Bacteria; phylum Pseudomonadota; class Gammaproteobacteria; order Burkholderiales; family Burkholderiaceae_D; genus Telluria; species Telluria pinisoli. Next base: position 66,460 of record NZ_JANUGW010000027.1, read on the forward strand.
CGCGTGGGCGCAGCGCGCGGCGGGCGCGTTCGAGGCGCGCTGGCACCAGCTGGGCCACACGAACCAGCGCTATGCGGTGCCGGCCGGCGAAGCGGGCAAGGCCGCCATCGACGAGCTGAAACAGAAGCTCGACATCGACCCGCCCGACCTGCTGTTCGCCGCCCTCGACAGCACTGTCCTGCGCGCCGTGCGGGCCACGATCGGCACCGCGATCCCCTGCTACGGCGGCGGCGCGGCGAATCCCGGCCGAACACTCCAGGCGGACGACCGGGGCCTGGACGGCGTGCGCATTGTCGACCTGCCCTGGATCGTGCTGCCCGATCACCCCGTCGTGATGGTCTATCCGCGCCCGCTGGATGCGGAACAGCCGCTCGACATGGACCGTCTGTACGCCCTCGGCATCGATGCTTTCCGCGTGGCGCGCGAACTGGCGCTGCGCGGCGGCGCGCCGTTCGGCGTGGATGGCGTCACGGGCCGGCTCGACGTGAGCGCGGGCGCCGATGGCCGGCTGCAGCTGCGCCGGCAGGAGGCGGCCGTCATCCTGCGCGATGGCCGGTTCGACCCCGTGGACAAGGCGCGCTGACATGTGGCCGACACGCCTGTCGCGCAAGCAGGAGCAGGGCCGCGCCGGCGAAGACCTGGCGCTGGCCTGGCTCGAGCGCCACGGTCTCGTGCTCGTCGAGGCGAATTTCCGCTGCAAGCTCGGCGAGATCGACCTGATCCTGCGCGACGGGGCCACGCTCGTGTTCGTCGAGGTGCGCCAGCGCGCGGCCGGGGCCCCGGTGAGCGCGTCGGCCAGCATCGGGCCGGCCAAGATTCGCCGCGTCATCCGCGCCGCCCAGGTGTATTTGCAGCGTTTCAGCCGCCTGCCGCCCTGCCGCATCGACGTCGTCGCCATCGATGGGGACGATATCGAATGGATAACGAACGCCATTGAAGTGTAAGCATTTTTTGCCGTGCTTGATCGCCGGGCATTGCCACTGCACTATAATCTTTGACTATGAATACTCAACGCATCCTCGCCCACTTCCAGGAAAGCGCCGAACTCAAGCTGAAGTCGGCGACTCTCCTCGCACAACCGATTTCCCAAGCGATTGAACTGATGTTCAATGCGCTTTCCAATGGCAACAAGGTCCTCGCCTGCGGCAACGGCGGCTCGGCCGGCGATGCGCAGCACTTCGCGGCCGAACTGGTCGGCCGCTTCGAGCGCGAGCGCTTCCCGCTGCCGGGGATCGCCCTGACGACGGACACCTCGATCATCACGGCCGTCGGCAACGACTACAGCTTCAACGAGATCTTCAGCAAGCAGGTGCAGGCGTTCGGCCAGGCCGGCGACATCCTGCTGGCGATTTCCACGTCCGGCAACTCGGCCAACGTGGTGGCCGCCGTCGAAGCCGCGCTGGAACGCGAGATGCGCGTCGTCGCCATGACCGGCAAGGACGGCGGCAAGCTCGGACAGATGCTGACCGACGCCGACGTCCACATCAACGTACCGCATTCGCGCACCGCCCGCATCCAGGAAGTCCATCTGGTTGCGATCCACAGTATTTGCGACGGCCTCGACGTCGCCCTGTTCGGAGAAGAAGATGCAAATTAACGCCGGCGCCCTGCTGCGTCCCCTGTCCAAGGCCGTGCTGTGCGTGGCCCTGTTGTCCTCGCTGCAGGGCTGCGTCGCCGTGATGGCCGGCGCGGCCGTCGGCGGTGCCGTCGCGACGGCCGACCGCCGCACCTTGGGCGCGCAGACGGAAGACAAGGCGATCGCGCTGAAAGCCGAGACCCGCATGGGCGAGATCGTCGGCGACGCCGGCCACGTCAACGTCAACAGCTACAACCGCAAGGTGCTGCTGACGGGCGAAGTGAAGGACGAGGCGATGAAGCGCGCCGTCGAGAAAGAGGTGCGCGGCATCTCGAACGTCGAAGGCGTCATGAACGAGCTGGAAATCGCCGGCCCGTCGAGCTACACGTCGCGCTCCAGCGATACGGTGATCACCGGCAAGGTGAAGCTGAGCCTGGCCGACAAGAAGACGATCTCGGCCACGTCGTTCAAGGTCGTCACCGAGCGCGGCACCGTCTACCTGATGGGCCTCGTGACCCAGCGCGAAGGCAATATCGCGGCCGACGTGGCGCAGGGCGTCTCCGGCGTCATGCGTGTGGTCAAGATGTTCGAATACATCAGCGAAGAAGACGCGCGCTCGATGCAGCAGCCGCAATCGCAGGGTTCGTGAGCCGTGCAAGCCGCCGCCGGCACGAAGGCGGCGGCAGTTCTATAATCGTGAGACCGCCCGATGGGCATCGCAGGATGAGTTGAATCATGACCGCTTCCTCTTCACGTACCTGGGTCAAGCCGGCCGTCATTGGCGCGGCCGTGCTCGCGATCGCCGGCATCGGCTTCGCTGCGTTCAGCCAGCAACAGCAGGCGCCGGACGTCACCTTCATTTCCATCGACGGCCAGAAGATCAGCTCGCACGACTTGCGGGGCAAGGTCGTGATGATCAATTTCTGGGCAACGTCTTGCGCCACCTGCGTGAAGGAAATGCCGCAGATGGTCGAGACGTACAATAAGTTCAAGCAAGATGGCCTGGAATTCGTGGCGGTGGCGATGAGCTACGATCCGCCGAACTATGTCTTGAACTACACAGAGACGCGCAAGCTGCCGTTCAAGGTGGCGCTCGATTCCGGCGGCGACTTGGCCAAGCAATTTGGCGACGTCAACATGACCCCCACCACCTTTGTCATCGGCAAGGATGGCAAGATTCTCAAGCGCTATCTGGGCGAGCCGGATTTTGCGGCGTTGCATGCGCTGCTCCAGAAGTCTCTGAAATCGTAGGGTGGACAGCTTCGCTGTCCACCCTACCCGTAACCCGACGTCCCGCGCACACCGCTGACCTCTCGCAAAACCTCCGCTACGGTTCGGACCAATCTTGACGCGCCCGCCAACGCTGTTCACACTGACGCCGGCAAAGGAGGAAGCGATGCGCAAGCTGATCACGGTTGCCCTCGTACCGGGCCTGCTGACGGCGGCAGGCTGTACCAGCGTCGATACCGGTCTGCGCAACACGGTCGTGTTGCATTACCAGCATGTTGCCAACGTCCACCGGATCGATTTCAGCACGCCCGTCGCGCTGCCGCGCCGCGCGCCCGTGCGCGCCGTGCTGCCGCTTGATTCGCATGGGTTCTGGGCCGTGTTCGTGCTGTGCGGCCTGGACGTCACCGGCGCCAACCTGCCCGGTTTCTATTTCGACGCAGATCGCCTGCGCGTGGCGTACGGCGAACGCCGCTACGGCCCGCTCCACCCGTACACGGTGGTGCTCGACGGCACGACCGACGTCAACAGCCGCTTCGACACGCCGGCCCTGGCCGACGCCATCGCGGCCGAGCTCCAGCGCGGCCCGTCGACTCAGGTCTTCCGCCACGGCTATTACGGGAACCTCGATTACCGTTTCGCCATCTACATCCCGCGCGCGCTGCCCGACTATGCGGGCGAGCAGCTGAGCCTGCGCTACGAAGGCGCCCGGACGCTGGCGCTGGGCAATGGCTATCCGCCGGCCGACGTCGCCGTCGCGGGCCCGGACGGTGCTGGCGTCGGCGCGCACTGCCTGCCATGAGCGCCGCATCGGCGTAAGCTGGCGTCATCGACACGGAGGCGACCATGAACGCACACACCGACACCCTGACCGTCGAGCAGGCCTACCGCGCCATGCTGGCCTTCCTCGAGCGCGAAGTCGATCTGACGGAATGCAGCGACCTGGCCGACTTGCTGTCCGGCTACCGCCTGGGCGCCGACGGCCAGCCCCGCGATCCGGCGTTGTGGGACGAGTGGATGGACGCGGTCGCGCAAGTGAGGACCGACAAGCCGGCGTGACGCGCTCACCAGCGCGACCGCTGCTTCTTCGACTCGCGCTTGCGTGCCGCCGCGTTCTGTTGCTGCAGCAGCGCGTCCACACGCTCGGACGCTTCGCGCGCGAGCGTCTGCGCCTCCTCGATGCTGGGGAAGAATTCCGGCATGCGGTAGCCGAGCCACGCATACGCCGAATACATGCGGCACGTGTCCTCGACTTCCTGCAAGTTTTGCCAGAACAATTCCTGCGGATGGGGCTGGAGCTTGCAGACTTTCCGCTTCGCCAGCGATTGCGCCCAGTGCGACCACGCGCTTTCCAACGTGGGCACCCTGGTCGAGATGGGGACGAGCGACAGCGTGAACTTTTCCGCGATGCTCAAGTCGAGCGTGTCGAGCCATTCCGCGCGCTCGTTCTGCTCTTCCGTGATGCGCGGGTAGAAAAAGCCGTCCGGCACGTCGATGTTGTGCACGAAGCGTTTCAGCAATTTCACCAGCGACGTCTCTCCGGTCACGGACGAGATGCGGTGCAATTGCTCCAACGACGGTGCCACGGCAAAACCGCTGGCCGGCACCGGTGGGATCTTTTCCTTCATCAACGAGCGCATGATGTCGTGCGTGTCGTCGTCGTAGCCGGCAACGAAGCCTTCCTCGTGCACGCCGTAGCGGCCGGCGCGGCCCGCGATCTGCTTCGCGAGCGCGGCGGAAATCTCTTCCTCCTCGACGCCGTTGTACTTGACCGCGGTCGTCATCACGATGCGCTGGATCGGCATGTTGAGGCCCATCGCGAGGGCGTCCGTACCGACGACGATGTCGGCCTGGCCTTCGCGGAAGCGCTCGGCCTGCGCGCGCCGCACTTCTGGCGATAAATTGCCGTAGACGGTGGCCACCGATAACCCCATCTCCGTGATCATGTCGCGCCACATCAGCACTTCGCGGCGCGAGAACGCGATGACGGCGTCGCCGCGCTTCAGGTTCCTCAGCTTGCGCACGGCACTGGGCTCCATCGACAGCGGCGCCTTGCGTTTCAGCACGTGGACTTCGAGCGGACACTCCAGCCGCTCGGCCAGCGCCTCGATCGCGCGCCGCGCTTCCGGTGCGCCGACGAGGTACACGGTCGACGCCGGCGCGCCGCACACCGCGGCCGTCCACGCGGCGCCGCGGTCGCGGTCGGCGAGCATCTGGATTTCGTCGATGACGGCGACTTGCACGGGCGTCTTCGTATCCAGCATCTCGACGGTGCTCGCGACGTGCGTGGCGCCTTCGGCCAGGCGGCGTTCCTCGCCCGTGATCAGGCTGACCTTGATCGGTTCGCCGTCCTTGCCGACCGCGTTCTGCAGGCGCTCGTAGTTTTCCAGCGCCAGCAGGCGCAGCGGTGCGAGGTAGACGCCGCTGTCGGCTTGCGCCAGGTGTTCCATCGCGCGGTGCGTCTTGCCGGAATTGGTCGGGCCCAGCAAGGCGATGAAGCGGCGCGCCATCTTGCTCGCGACCTCGAACGATGCCGGGTACTCGGCCAGGTTGATGCTTTCCTTCGTGCGTGCGGCGTGCCGTTCTTCCTGCTCGCGCTCGCCGGCGTGCAGCAGGCGCTGGCGGATGCGGTCGAACACGAACTCGGCTGGCTCGGACGTCTCCAGCTCTTCCAGCACGTGCAGGAACAGCATGGGGTCGAAGCCGAACTCGTCGGCCTGGTCGGCGATTTCCCGGACGAATTCCTCGACGTCCTGGTTCAGGTCGTCGACGGCATCGCGCGTGGCCCGTTCCTCGACGAGTTCGCGGCGTGCCTGCAGGTCCATCTTGCGCCACTTGCTGGGCTTCGCGAGCACGCCGCGCGACGGCACGAGGCGGTACTCGACGTGCAGGCCGTCCACGCGCACGGCACCGGAAAAGCGCAGGAAGACGCGGCCTTCCATGCGGACCAGTTCCACCCCGCGCGCGTGCAGGCCAAGCTCGCGCTCGAAGAAGGCGTCGTCGTCCTGGGTGTCGTCGTCGGAAGGAGAAAAACGAGGGTGGTGTTCGCTCATGTGTCCAATATAACGCGGGCCGCGCGGGAACACCGTTCGGCGCGTCACGCGCAGAAAAAAGGATCGGTCGGCGAGCGCCGGTTGGACGCGTGGACGGGGAACCCGTCCACCCTACGTTGGGAATAATGCCGGGGGCATTGTCTCCGCCCACGCGGCATACGTGACCGGTAGGTACGTAGGGTGGACGGCTCCGCCGTCCACGCGGTGATACGCAACCGGCGATCGGTCGCGCACTGAATCGGAGGAATGCTTATGCGGCGACGCCCGCTTCGTGCGCCTGCTGGTCGGCGTGATACGACGAGCGCACCATCGCGCCGACGGCCGCGTGCACGAAGCCCATCTCGTACGCCTTCTCTTCGAACATTTTAAACGTGTCCGGATGCACGTAACGGCGCACCGGCAGGTGCGAGTTCGACGGCGCCAGGTACTGGCCGATGGTCAGCATGTCGATGTCGTGTGCGCGCATGTCGCGCATGACTTCCAGGATTTCCTCGTCCGTCTCGCCCAGGCCCACCATCAGGCCGGACTTCGTCACGGCGTTCGGGTACTTGGCCTTGAAGTCGCGCAGCAGCACCAGCGAGTGCTGGTAGTCGGCGCCCGGGCGCGCTTCCTTGTACAGGCGCGGCACGGTTTCCAGGTTGTGGTTCATCACGTCCGGCAGGCCGTCCGCGAAGATGGCCAGCGCCTTGTCCAGGCGGCCGCGGAAGTCCGGCACGAGCACTTCGATCTTCGTGTTCGGCGACAGTGCACGGGTCTTCTGGATGCATTCGACGAAGTGGCCGGCGCCGCCGTCGCGCAGGTCGTCGCGGTCGACGGACGTGATCACGACGTACGACAGGCGCAGGTCGGCGATGGTCTTCGCGAGGTTACCCGGCTCGTTCACGTCGAGCGGGTCCGGGCGGCCGTGGCCGACGTCGCAGAACGGGCAGCGGCGCGTGCACTTGTCGCCCATGATCATGAAGGTCGCGGTGCCCTTGCCGAAGCATTCGCCGATGTTCGGGCAGCTGGCTTCCTCGCACACGGTGACCAGGTTGTTGGCGCGCAGGATGTCCTTGATCTCGTAGAAGCGCGACGACGGGCTCGCGGCCTTCACACGAATCCAGTCCGGCTTCTTCAGGCGCTCGTGCTGCTCCAGCGGCACGATCTTGATGGGGATGCGCGACGTCTTGCTCGCGCCTTTCTGCTTTTCGCTCGCGTTGTACGCATTTGCTGCGGATTCTGCTGCTGCGGTGCCGGTGTCGATTGGTGAAGTCATGTGCGTAGTCAGTTGGTTGCGGCCTGCGCGACCGCTGCGGTTGAAGAGGGTGCCGTGGACAGATGGTCGATCAGCGCGGCGGCGAGGGCTTGCTGCACATCGGCCAGCGGCGCATCGACGCCCATCGTTTTCATGTCCACCGTGGCGAGGCCGGAATAGCCGCACGGATTGATCCACGTGAACGGCGACAGATCCATCGCCACGTTCAGCGAAACGCCGTGATACGTGCAGCCGTTGCCGCGCACCTTCAAGCCCAGCGCGGCGATCTTCGCGCCCTTGCGCGGACCGTCGGCGATGTAGATGCCGGGCGCGCCTTCGACGCGTTCACCCGCCAGATTATACGCCGCCAGCACATCGATCACGGCCTGCTCGATCTTGTGGACGAACTGCCGGGCGTACAGCTTGCCGCCGGGCTTGTTGCGGCGCAGGTCCATCAGCAGGTAGATCACGACCTGGCCGGGGCCGTGGTACGTGACTTCGCCGCCGCGGTCCGTCTGGACGACGGGCACGGCGTGCGCACCGACGCTCAGCAGGTGGCCGCGGTCGGCACCGAGGCCGAGCGTGAACACGGGCGGATGCTCGACGATCCACAACTCGTCGGGCGTGTCGGGCGTGCGCGCATCCGTGAAGGCGCGCATCGCGGCAAAAACGGGTTCGTAGTCGGCGCGGCCAAGCTCACGGATAGCCGGCTGGTTCGCTTGCATGGATAGGGTCTGTGAAGGGATACCCCGTCATTATAAGCCAGCCTGATGGCCGGCGCTGTAACCCCAATTTACAGAACGATCTTGACCATCGGATGCGACGACAGCTCGCGGTACAGGTTGTCGAGCATCTCGCGGCTGGTGGCGCGCACGATCACCGTCAGCCCCGTGTAGGCGCCCTTCGCGGACGGCCGCACTTCCATCTTGCCTTCATGGAAAGTCGGATCGTGGATCGTGACGACTTCGACGATGGTGGCGGCGAAATCGTCGTGCGTCGGGCCCATGACCTTGATCGGGAAATCGCTCGGGTAGTCGATGAGGGAATCTTTCGGGTCCATGGCCACTCCTTTTCTAAAACAGCATTGTAGCCGGGCCTTAACGATCCTGCTGCTGCCGGCGCCCCCGTTCGTCCGCACGCTGGCGGCGCTCTTCCGGCGCCTTGGCTGCCGGTGCGGGGGCGGGCGCCGCGGCGGGCACCGGGCGCGGCGCCACCGCCGCGGGCGGCGCGGCCATCTGCACGGGCGGCGGCGCCGGGCGCTCGATGCGCGCCTCCGTCCGTTCGATCCGGGGCTCCGGCCGCTCGAAGCGCGGGCGTTCGAAGCGCTGCTGCGGTATCGGTTGCTGCATCGCCTGCTGCGGCGGCGCGGCCGGCGCCGTCATCATAGTCTGCGGCTGGGCCGGCTGCGCGGCCTGGATCGGCTGCGTGGGTTGCGCCAACTGGCGGTTGCGGCGCCATTCGTCCATCTGCTCGCGACGCTCGTCGCGGCGCTCGTCGCGATCCATGCGGTCGCGCCGCCAGCCGCCGGGCACGCCCGCGGGCGGCTGCGCCTGCTGTTGCTGGATCACGGGGCTGGCCGTCGTCAGCGGCTGCGGCGATTGGTGCGGCGTCGGGCTCGTCACCGTGCTCAGCGGCTGTTGCGGCAGATGCGGCGTCGGGCTCGTGACGGGCAGGCCTTGCGCCGTTTGCATGACGGGCGGCGCCGTCAGCACCTGGGCCTGCTGGCGCTGGCGCAGGAAGCCGTCGCGCCCGCGGTCGGCGCGGTCCGCGCGGTCGGTCTCCAAGCGGCGATCGTGACCGTCCTGACGGGCGATGCCGACCGGGCCGCGGCTGCCGTCCCGATCACGGTTGATCCAGCCCGGCCGCGCCGGCGGCGCACCGGCCGCGACGTTCTGCGCCAGCACGGGCGGCGCCGTCACGATCGCCGAGTGCGACACCGGAACGCGGCCCGGTTGGCCGAAGCGGTCCTGCGGGACCACCGTCAAGCCTTGCGGACGGTAGCCGTGCGAGTGCTGCGGATTGTCGCGCGCGTATTCGTTCAGCCAGCGCCGGTGGTTGTCCGGCGCGTGCCAGGTCGGCACGAAGCGGTCGTGCGGCGACAGGGGATACCAGCCGGTGGCGGGCCGGCTGCCGCGGTCGCGGAAGACGACGTTCCAGCCGTCGCCGCCGACCCAGCCGACCAGCGCCGGCGCCCACACGAGGTGCTCGTGGCGGCGGCCCGGTACCCAGGCCCAGCGGTTGTGCACGGTGACCCAGCGGCCGTAGTGGAACGGCGCATAGCCCCACGGCGCGTTGTCGACCCACGTCCAGCCCCACGGCTCGAGCCACGTCCAGCTGCCGTCGCGGTACGGCACCCACGTGGACGACACGGCCGGGTACCACACGGCGCCGTATTCCGCGTCCTCGCGCCAGTTGCCGTAGCGGTCGAGGTCTTCGTAGCCCGTCATCTCGCTCGTCACGTAGCGGACGGACGCGGCGTTGTCGGCATAGCGGTCGCGCGTGGCGGACCAGTCGTCGAACTGGTCACGCACGGCCGCGAGCGTGCGCACGTCGTCGTCGCCCAGCTCCGCGCGGCGGCCGGCGCGCAACGTGAGCTGTGAATTGCCGTCCTCGACGAGCGCCACGCCGTCGAACACGGTGACGGCACTCGTATCGCGCACGCGCTCGGCGTCCACGCGCACGCGGCCCGGCTGCGTCAGGCGCACTCTAGCCTGCGGCGTTTCCAGCTCGAAGCCGGCCAGGACGTCCGGGTTCAGCACGCGCACGCTGGCGCTGCCGTAGTGGAGGCGCAGGCGCAGGGCGTCGTCGTCCATCTGCAGCACTTCCAGCGAGGAGTCGCCGTCGAGCCGGATCGACGTGGAACCGACGCGCAGCTCCGTGCGGCTGCCGGCCGCCGTGCTGATGGTGTTGCCGGACGTGACGGGCCAGTTGACCTGGGCCGCCGTCATCTCGGCGCCGACGTCGCTGCCGATGGCGACCTGGCCCTGGGCCAGCGCGACGCGGCCCACGCGCGCGGGCGGATCGGCCGCCACGGCGAGCGCCGTCAAGGTGGAAAAAGCGAGGAGGACGGCGGTTTTCGCGGCGCGGTTCGACATGATGTCTCCAGGGCGGGAGTAAATGTACGTTTTTTATCGGTGGACGCGGACGGATTGCGTCTCCTGCATTACAACGCACGAACGTGCGCGACGACGACAGGAATTACAAATGGTTGCCAAATGCGGCCGCGCGCCGGCTCAGGCGTGGCCGCGCTTGACGAAGAATAGCAAGGTGCCGATGACCATGAGCACGGCGCCGAAGAAGCGGTTCTGCATTTTCACGGCGCGCGCATCGCGGAACCAGCGCTGCATCGACGATGCCAGCAGCGCGTAGCCGTGCATCACGGTGGTGTCGATGGAGACCATCGTCACGCCGAGGATGGCCAGCTGCGGCAGCACGGGCGCGTCCTGCGCGATGAATTGCGGCAGCACGGCCACCATGAAGATGATGCCTTTCGGATTCGTCGCATTCGTAAGAAAGCCGGTCAGCACGCGGCGGCCGAACGTCGGGTGCGGGGCCAGTCCTGCCGTCGAGATGGCCGACGTCTGTGCCTTCGAGCGCCACTGGCTGATGCCGAGCCAGATCAGGTACAGCGCGCCGACAACCTTGACCACGGTGAATGCGGTCTCGGACGCGAGCAGCAGCGAGCCCACGCCGGCGCCGGCGATCACCAGCACGAGCACGAGGCCCAGCTGCAGCCCCAGCACCGTGGCGCTGGCCTTCCTGACGCCGTAGGCGAGCCCGTGCGACATCGACAGGATGGCGCCGGAACCGGGCGATATGGCGATCAGCGTGCCCGCGATGACGAAGGCGATCCAGGTGGCGAAGCTCATGGGGGAAATGGGAGAGGCGGGAAAGGAACGCAGGCATGGCGCACGGCGCCGGCGATTGCCGGACTGCCGCGGCCAGCCGCGGGTACTGCTTACTTCTTCTTCGGGTTGACGGCGGCCTTCAAGGTCGCACCGGCAGCGAAGCGCGGGGTCTTCGATGCGGCGATCTTGATGACTTCGCCGGTTGCCGGGTTGCGACCCTTGCGGGCAGCGCGCTTGGTGACCGAGAACGTGCCGAAGCCGGTGATACCCACCGTGTCGCCTTTTTTCAGACGCTCGGTGATGATGTCGATGATGGTGTTCACTGCGTCGTTCGCAGCGGCGCCCGACATCTCGGTACGCTTCGCAAATTCAGCGATCAGTTCGCCTTTTTTCATAAATCCTCCGGGTTGAAAGAGCCGGAAGATTAGCATAATTAATTGCTCCGTGTAATCTTCTTACACGTCATACACCCTGTACTGGCGGGGTTTATGCGATTTTTTCACTCAAGCCGCGGCCGGATTGGCGTCGCCGCTGGCCAGACGCAGGCGCAATGCGGCGTTGATCAGCGTCTGATAACCGGTGCCGGTGCGCTCCGCGCGCGAGCGGAATTCGTCCAGCACCTCGTCGTCGAGGTAGATGGTGATGCGGGTCTTGCGCTTCGGCGGACGGGCACGGCGGCGCGGAACGGTCGGCAGGTCGAGGTTAGGATTCATGGGCATCTCCTTCAGGTCGGCAAGGCTGCTGCACCGCAGCCAATGTTGTCACTATACGTATCGAACGGGATCGTCTGTACGGGAAAGCGACGAGATGCAGATTTTCGGGTTTGAAACGCAGAAAACGCGCCTGAACCGTGTGCCGGTCGCGCCGCCGGGCTCGGTTAAGATGTGGCCATCTTGATATCGAGGAATAGACCATGGCTGCAGGAAGTTTATTGGCGCTCATCGACGACATCGCCAGCGTGCTCGACGACGTCGCCCTGATGAGCAAGGTGGCCGCCAAGAAGACAGCCGGCGTGCTGGGCGACGACCTGGCCCTCAACGCCCAGCAGGTGACGGGCGTGAACGCCGACCGCGAACTGCCCGTCGTGTGGGCGGTGGCGCTGGGCTCGCTGCGCAACAAGGCGATCCTCGTGCCGGCCGCGCTTGCCATCTCCGCCTTCCTGCCGCAAGCGATCACCCCGATGCTGATGCTGGGCGGCGCCTACCTGTGCTTCGAAGGCTTCGAAAAAGTCGCGCACAAGCTGCTGCACAGCGCCGCCGAGGATGCGGCGCATGAAGAAGAGCTGGCGACGGCGCTGGCGACGAATGCCGACATGCTCACGGTCGAGCAGGACAAGATCAAGGGCGCCATCCGCACCGACTTCATCCTGTCGGCGGAAATCATCGTGATCGCGCTGGGCGTCGTCAACGCGCAGGGCGCGTCGTTCGGCGCGCAGGTGGCGGCCCTCGTCTCCGTGGCCATCGCGATGACGATCGGTGTGTACGGCATCGTGGCGGGCATCGTCAAGATCGACGACCTCGGGCTGTACCTGAGCCGCCGCACGGGCGCGGCCGCGCGCGCGCTCGGCGGCATGCTGCTGGCGGCCGCGCCGCGCCTGATGAAGGCGCTGTCCGTGATCGGCACGGTAGCCATGTTCATGGTCGGCGGCGGCATCATCGGGCACGCGTTCGCCCCCCTGCACCACCTGGCGACGCAAGCGGCCGCGCTGGTGGCCGACGTCCCCGTCGCGGGACGGCTGCTGGCGGCCGTCGCGCCGAGCGTCGTCGATGCCGTCGCCGGTGTCGTCGTCGGCGCCGCCGTGCTGCTCGTCGTGGCCCTCGCGCAGAAGGTGCGCGGCAAGTAGTCGAGCGGTGCTTTGTGGTGCATGCATGCCCCGCGCATGCGCAACTGTTGCGTCCGCACATCTATTGCGGGTTGAACGAATTGACATCAGTAACGGGCACACCCCACTATCAGGACGAGCTTGCTTTGCAACAACGCTGCCCGAGTCGCCCCTCGACCGGGATCAGGACCACGTGTACCGAGACTAAGGATCAAGACATGCAACATCGATTTGTGCCGGAAAAAACCGTACTTGCCCTCTCCATCGCCGCCGTGTTCGCCGGCGGCCCCGCCCTGGCCCTCGCTCAGGACGCCGCAGGCACCGCGACCGTCGTCGTGACCGGCACCCGCGTGGCCAACCGCACCGCGCTCGACACCGCGTCCCCGGTCGACATCATCTCGGCCGACACCCTGAAGACCACGGGTTCGACCGAACTGAACCAGGCCCTGTCGGTGGCATTGCCGTCGCTGAACTTCCCGCGTCCGGCGCTGACGGACGGCACCGACACGATCCGCCCGGCCACCCTGCGCGGCATGGCGCCGGACCAGAGCCTCGTGCTCGTGAACTCGAAGCGCCGCCACGCGTCGTCGCTCGTGAACCTGAACGGCTCGATCGGCCGCGGCTCGGCCGCCGTCGACCTGAACACGATCCCGTCGGCGATCGTCAAAAACATCGAAGTGCTGCGCGACGGCGCGGCCGCGCAATACGGCTCGGACGCGATCTCGGGCGTCGTCAACGTCCGCCTGCGCACCGACCGCTCGGGCGGCGAAGGCACGATCACGTATGGCGCCCACGTCACCGAATACGACCTGCTGAATGCCGCGCCGCCGGCCGGCGCCACGTGGACCGGTCCGAACACGCGCAAGCGCACGGACGGCCAGACGACCACCGTCAGCGCCTGGAAAGGCCTGCCGCTGGGCGAATCGGGCTTCATCACCATCGCGGCCGAGTACAAGAACCAGGAACACACGGAGCGCAGCGGCTACGACATGCGCCAGCTGTACCCGAAGGTGAACGGCGCGTACGACCCGCGCGAACTGACGATCAACCGCTTCGACGCCTGGTACGGCGACCCGGAGATGCAGCAGAAGACCGTGTTCGTCAACGCCGGCGACAACATCACGCCCGACGTCAAGGTGTACGGCTGGAGCAGCTACCAGCTGCGCGACGCGCGCTCGGCCGGCTACTTCCGCCCGCCGCAGGACTCGCGCAACGTGCAGAGCATCTACCCGGACGGCTTCCTGCCGATCATCGCCCCGACCGTGGAAGACTTCAGCGCCGCCGCCGGCGTCTCGTGGAGCATCGGCGAGTGGGACATGGACACGTCGCTCGTGTACGGCCAGAACGGCATGAACTACGACATCAAGAACACGCTGAACGCGTCGATCGGCCCGACCAGCAAGACGACGTTCGATGCGGGCGGCTATTCGTACAACCAGCTCGTGTACAACCTGACCGGCGTGCGCAAGTACGACGTGGGCGGCCTCGCTTCGCCGCTGAACGTGGCGGTCGGCACCGAGGCGCGCCGCGAAGGCTACGCGCTGCACGCGGGCGAACCGGATTCGTGGCGCAACGGCGGCGTGATCCTGCCGAGCGGCGTCCCGGCGGCATCTGGCGCGCAGGTGTTCCCGGGCTTCCGTCCGGCCAACGCGTCGAACAAGTCGCGCACCGCCATCGGCGTGTTCGTCGACGTCGAGGCGAACGTCACCGACAAGCTGCTCGCCTCCGCAGCCCTCCGCGAAGAGCACTACAACGACTTCGGCAACAACCTGTCGGGCAAGCTGTCCGGCCGCTACGACTTCACGAAGAACTTCGCGCTGCGCGGCGCCGTGCAGAACGGCTTCCGTGCGCCGTCGCTGCAGCAGCAGAGCTTCACGTCGACGTCGACCAACTTCATCAACGGCGTGCCGTACGAGATCACGACGTTCACGCCGACCGACCCGGTCGCCGTCGCGCTGGGCGCCAAGCCGCTGAAGGCCGAGAAGTCGACCAACTACTCGTTCGGCGCCGTGATGCGCCTGGCTCCGGTCAGCCTGACGATCGATGCCTACCGCATCAACGTGCGTGACCGCATCGTGCTGTCGGAGAACCTGACGTCGTCCGCGGTGCGCAACTACATCGTGTCGCAAGGCTTCACGGGCATCGGCGGCGGCCGCTTCTTCATCAACGGCGTCGACACGAACACGAAGGGCGTCGACATCGTGGCGAGCGCGCCGTGGAACGCGGGCGCCATGGGCCACTTCGACTTCACCCTGGCCGGCAACTTCAACCGCACGGAAGTGACGAAGGTGCCGACCACCGCCCAACTGGCCGCGCTGAACCCGGCGCCCGTGCTGTTCGACCACGTGAACGTACTGACGATGGAACAAGGCCAGCCGAAGAGCAAGATCACGGCGAGCGCCAACTGGAAGCTGGATCAATGGGGCGTGACGGCCCGCGCGACCCGCTACGGCAAGGTCCTGTCGCCGAACACGCCGCCGGTCCCCGACTTCGAGCTGAGCGCGAAGACGATCGTCGACCTGGAAGCCCGCTATGCGCTGACCCGCCAGATGACCCTGGCCATCGGCGCGGACAACCTGTTCGACCAGTACTCGGAAACGCTGCCGCCGGCGCTGAACACGACGAGCAATACGCCGTTCTCGAACTACACGCCGTTCGGCAACAATGGCCGCTTCGTGTATGCGCGGGCGAACTACAGCTTTTAATTAACGCGTCGTATCCGCAGAAGCCCCTGAGCAGGGGCTTCTTTTTTTTGAAGGCCGCGCTATTGGCCTTCAAAGCTGCTGGTCGTGGCGATCAACGCGGCACCGCACGTGGTCTTGTGCCCGTCGTAGGCGACGGCGATGCCATCGATGAGGTGATGCGGATCGCCCTCGGCAATCTTGCAGTTGTCATGCCCCTTGATGGGACAACTGCATGGATCGCCGACGCGGGCGACTGCGATGCCGTCGACCGTAACATGCGTCGCGCTGACGCTTTCGACCTTGCCACCGTGGCTCGTGCCGTCACCAAGACGAATCACGTTGCGCATGGCTCAGCCATTGTGGGGCGGCGCGGTGTCTTCGCTGTGCGCGCCCGTGGCGTCGGTTGCAGGCGTTCGTGTCGCCACGTCGACATGTGCAGGTGTGTCGTCGTAGCCGACCAGTTTCCATACGGTCGCCGTACGGTAGGAAGGGATTTCACCCTTGAGCTTTTGCCATAAGGACGGTTTGCCCAACGTGATTGCATGGGGCATGATGTCACCGGCCTTGACGTGCTGGCTCCCGCCGCCGTTCTTGTCCGGTGCGTCGTCGGATGCCCACCAGCCGGTTTGCGGGCAGGTGCGCCCGGTTGCGGCAAGCTCTCCCAGAGGTCGGCGCGGCCCTGCATCCGCGGACTTTGCTGGCGCGGTGCTCGTCGGGCGTACGCGGATCGTACTCGTGATCCGGTCCCAGACCGCGACGGCTTCGTCATCGGTCAGGGTGGCCTTGGTCGCGCCGGCGACATTGTCGAAAACCCCGGTCTGCATCCGTATGTCCGCATACGGTTTGTACGGGTCCGAAGGTACACCCCTGAAGTCCATGCCGAAATCGTGGATCGGGTGCGCTTCCGGCTGGTCTGGCGTGTGCGACAAGGCTTCGAAGCCACCGACCCAATCATGGATCTGGCGGTCTCCCCTGCGCAGGTATCTGGTCTTCAATCGCGGGTGATTGGGGTCTTCGGCTTTCAGCCTTTTCTCGAGCTGCTCGAGTTGCCATTTCAGCGAGTTACTTTCGTCATTATGCGGGTTCGACGGTCCGACGAAAATCGAGAGATGCGTGTCAGGAAATTCCTTCAGACGGAAGCCGATGCGGATCAGTTCGCCCAGGTGCGCCTTGTCGGCGGCCGGGTCATCCGGCAGGAAGGCGTATTCGATGCAGTTGCCGGGCTCGGTGGGAATTTCTTTTTCGGGCAGGCGGCGCAGGCGGCGAGCGATGCTTTTTATCTCCGCGATAGTTTCGTCTTTTTCATCGCGCATAGGACGCGAATCGATGACGACGCCATCCCTGTTCGTTCTAAAATACCCATTGATCTTGAGATCATCGAGAGACTCAAAGTCCTCATATCCGGTCACTATTTTTCCCTCCGGTTGACTCATTTCGTCAATAGCCAGGAGCAACGGCACATAATTCTTATTGATATTCTTTTCACTTTTTAATTTATCTATGAATTTTTGTTCGAGTTCTTTAACCTCATCCACTCCATCAGGATAAACGTCAACGCCAAGAGGAACACTGACGTCGCCCCACGCTACCGTCGCCGACGCCGGCACGTCGACCAGGAATCGCCCGAAGCAAACAGTTTTGGTTTTCTCGAACATCGCTTGCAGGCGCGGCGTAAGTTTGGTCATATTCGGCGTCCTCCACTCTCTTGGATTCGGGTCACAGGCGGTCAGCGCCAACATGGCTGCACAAAGAAAAAACGGACGGATGCGCTCGAACGTATTCATATGGGGGTTCTCCTTAACATGTCCACGCTGCGCTCTGAGCAATGCGCACGATGCTGTACAAGGTTGACGCGATGGCACGCGGATCCTTATAACTGGATTGATGTTCGTAACCGGTCTGACGAAAAATCCCCTTGAAGACGCCACTTCTCAACTGATGGTCGGCCGACTTGGCGGGCACGGTTTGGTCACCCGGCGCCGAAGGTGGGAGAATGGTTGCGAATATCGATGTCGGCGTCTCATCGTCGAAGGGCAGCGCTCCGATGTTGTTGACGCCATCAGGATCGTAACGTACAAGTTCGACCCTACCTTGCCTAGAGTCGCCCAAAATAGGCCAATCCTGCCAGCCAGCGAGATTGGCGCAGTTCTTGTCGATTTCCCATATGACTTCGCCAAAGCTCCGCCGCGCCGAGTCTGCGCCATAGTGGGCGTAACTATTGGGATGAAACGTATTTACGATCTTCTGATGGAAAATTTGCGTCTTATCGAGATAATTGCAGGTCCGCTTAAATGTACCTCCTCCGTGGCGTGCCTCCAGACCGGACGGATTGATCCAGTCCTCCCTAAATAGCGAATACCACTTACCCTTTATCTTGTATATTTCACTGTACGGGTTGCCCTGCTTGGGCCATGCATCCAGATCGTGGCCATTATGCTTCACGCGCAACCAGCCATTACCATAGGACTCGCTCGGCAACAATTCTAAGCCGCCTCGCGCATTCGCCAATACCGCCGTGACCTCGTCGCCATGATTGCCGGCCACCTTGGCGGCAAGACTTTCTTCCGGGGCCGAGATTACGCCCGGATCCTCGAAGCCCGCGCGCATGCGCTTATAAGCGGCCGGGGCGCCGATTGCTGGCATCACGCCATGGACGATGCCCAGCACCTTGTCCCGCAAATTACCGTATTCAGGATGAATCAATGCCCGACCGACGAGGCCCCCCATGGAATGCGTCACGACGATCACTTGGTTGCATTCATAGCCAGACTGCTTGAACTCATCGATAACACGGTTGATGCGACCGGCGATCAACTTGGCGCTGTCGCCATTGGACTGCAGCCAGTTATAGCCAAATGCATACACGGCAAACCAGCAACCGGTGACGACTTTCTTGAGCTCATCCTCGGTTAGTGCCTGCTGCGGCAAACTCGGATCGGCAAGCCAAGTATTTGGATCGACGCCGACGACATCACGCCATTCATGGCGCAGCTTGCCGCCCGAAAAAGTATTGTTGAGGCGTGATTCAAGATGCTGCAGTAACTCCCCATAGCTCTTGAAAAAGACTTCGCCCCAGCCGCGTGCCCGCGCCTTTTGCACGGCGGTACGCCGGTTCTTTGCCGTAGGCGGATCGTCGGTAAGTAAGGGCGAATCAAAGGATTTATCCAGGCTGACATTGCTATGCCGTCCATCGCCGCTAACATCGGAAGGTCCGGAGGGATCGTAGATATCGACCGTTGTTTGCAGAGGATCCAGCCGCAGTTGGCGCTCTCGCGGCTTTTCAGTGGCGGCACCAGTGATATTCGACGGCCCCAGAACGTCCGGCCGCCACGCGATGTTGTCTTTCCTGTGCAGTTCCTTTTGCCGCTGTTCGCTCATGCGCAGATTCGATCCCATGATCCCCGGCAGAAAAATAATCGGTAAAACTTTTTTGGGAAGAAACCTGGCGCACTGGGGCTTCTTGTCCTGCTTCGGCGTCGCAAAGCCTTCGGCCTTGCGCGCTGCGTTCTTGTGTGGATGTGCGGGCAACGGGTGTTCTGCATTCTTCATCGTATCGATCCACCTGTATCAGTCGTCGAGCGCCTCGACGGTGTAGCGTCCGAAGGGGATGGCACTGGTAAAACGCTCGGTCATGCCGGCCGCATCCGTCCGTCCTTCGATCGTGCGCCCGTCTTCCGTCGTAATGCGATAACGCTGGTTCTTCATCGGTTCGTCGGTGCCTATCCAACGCAGAACGGTTTGCTGGTCGTGTGCCGCCTCGCTGGCGGGCGGTACGACACCTACGGGGCTGCCGTCGCCTGGGCGAACATGCGCGAATTTCGATGATTTGATCGTGTGCTCACCACTGCTTTGCTGGGTGATGGCGCCGCCGCCAATATCCACTTGAGCGCCTTGCGATACGACCCGGACCTTGGGCGCCTGCAGCACGATTTCCTCGGCAGCAGTCAGCACGATGCGCTTCGAGGAAGTGAGTTCGATGTCGTCACCGTGGGTCTGCAATTCGACTTTGCCGCTTGCAGCGATGAGTTTGATGCCGAGCCGATGGGCGAACAGGCTGATGTTCTCCGATACGCGTGCCAATAATTTTCTGCCGACCGAAAGCTGGGTATTGCCGAGGCTCAGCACATCGATATGCGTTTGTGCGCCTATCGCCACGTTGTCCTGGCTCGTCATTGCCAAGCCCGCGGGCGCCGACAACGCCACGATGGGTTGGGCATCGACGTCTGCGCTGCCGTTTTCGGTATTGCTGCCGGCCTCCCATTGGTTAAGGTAAGCAATCAGCTGCTTCAGCTGCTTGTCGTCGGTGCTGTCGGCATGATGCGTTGCCGATAATTCGGACAGATGTTGCAGCACGCCTTGCAGTGCGTCGACCAGACCGATCAATTCAGCACGGTCCAGTTGCTTGCCGCTCGCGTGTTGACGAGCCGCAGCGCTGATAAGCACGCCTCGAGCGCCGCGTACCGCGACGGCATGGTCGCTGCGCAGCTCAGCCCCCTCTCCTCGCCCCTCGCCTCTTCCTGCGCTGCGGGGGTGCGTGAGCCAGCCCAGATTCAATTCGGTATGGCCGTGCTGGGACGATAACTGGGCATTGATCTGCCCCGGCGTATCATCCAGCCGGAGCTGGTTATATCGGGTTCCTCGCGCTTCCTTGCTTTTGATGCCGGCCAAGTGCTTATTCCCAGGCAGGGTTCCGATCTGACTGAATGAAGGGGTCGCCGCACCGTAGACCTGCGCCACGATGATTGGTTTGTCCGGATCGCCGCCGAGAAAACCGACGATGACTTCGTCGCCCACACGAGGCAACGTAATCGTCCCCCATCGATTGCCGGCCCACGTGCTGGCGACACGTACCCAGGCGGAATCCCGGTCGGTATCGCTGGCGCCAGCGCCACCGGCATGGACATGGTCTTCTTCACGGGTGCCTGGGAAGCGGATCTTGACCCGCCCGTGCGCGTCGCAATATATTTCTTCGCCCGGCGGCCCGACTACGATCGCACTCTGCAACTGCGGTCGAGGCAGATCGGTCCGCGGATCGAAAGCAGGAACGATCGGGATATCGCGCCGCACACAAGAAAAGCGATTGGAATAACGGGTGCCGCCGTCATCACTGGCTTGGCGCAACAGGGTATCGGACGTGTCTGCGCCCCAGCGGTTAAGCGTGAACAGGCGCCGTACCCGGTCGTCGATCGTCTGCGGCAGATTGTTCTCCGCGTCGACCTCCAGACCTGTGATAATGAATTCCCGGTCTTTCGCAGGATGTCTGTCGATCTCATAATGGCCGCTCAGGGCAACCCACTGACCGACGCACAATGTGCGCACACTGCCTTCACCATAGAAGCACTTGGATTCATATTCATGGCGTTTCATGCGCAAGTCGCCGAGTTTCAGGTAATCGTCACCGTTGTCGCCCGCGTGCGGCACATCGATAAGATAGTCGTCGAGGCTGGCTGCGAATTGATTGCCTGTTGCGCCCTGATCGATACATGACGATGCGTTGGCGGTCATTGGACGGCCCTGCATGCCATCCCAACTGTGACGATTCACCTTACCCGGCTTGAGCCTGCGGACCGGACTCCAGGCAGTAATCGTGTCTCGCTGTTCCGTCGCGTTGTCACGGTGGTAGCGCACGGTACCAGCGACGTTTTGCGGCAGCACATATGCGTCGTCAACCAGCACCAGGGAATGGGAAGCGACACCTGTGTCTTGCGGCTGACTAGCGTGTCCGGCGCGAATGAACCACGCGATGCCGCGCCGCTTCCATAGCCGGCGTAGAAAGTCGGCATCGGACTCGTTGTGCTGCATCGTGAATTCCCGTTTCGGGTAGTCCCCGGAGACGTACGACCAGTCCACGCCGAAGGCGCTGGCAAGCACTGGATTGGTCTGGCGCCACTCATTCAGAATGACTTCGGAAACGTCGAGTTCATTCATGTTGCGGAACACTCGGGTATTGACCCGGTGTTCCATCATTGCGAGCGCATCACGCATGACAAGTTCATACGTAGCGAGACCACCATCGCTCTGGCCGGCGGCCGCTTGCGTCACGATGCCGCAGACGGCATGCAAATCGCCGCGGTCTGTCACGAACTGGATCTCAGCCGGTAACGCAATGAGTTCCTTCAACTGAAAATCGGCGCTTGTCGACACGCAGAGAAGCCTGTAATCCAAGCCGCCACACATTGTTTCGGATCCCGTAACGCGTTTGATCATCAAAACGTTATCGAGCAAACGCTTACCGTGCGAGAGCCGCAAACGGATGGGTCGCCCGGTTCCGGACCAGCCATCCAAAGTCTCTGCCAAAAACCTGAGGTCCAATCCAGCCTCCCCTAAGAGAACTCATTACGACGGCCTGGAAGTCACCGACACCAGCAAATCGGACACGCATCGATCAAT
>NZ_JANUGW010000028.1 GCF_024753285.1 Massilia pinisoli
GCCCATTAAAAAAAATGGCCCGCACATCGCGGGCCATTTTTTTGAAACGCGCGCCGATCAGTCCGCGAGATTCGCGTACAACGCCGTGCTGAGGTAGCGCTCGCCGAACGACGGGATGATCGTCACGATCAGCTTGCCCGCATTCTCCGGGCGCTTGGCGACCTGGATCGCGGCCCACAGGGCGGCGCCCGACGAGATGCCGACCAGCAGGCCCTCCTCGCGCGCGGCTGCGCGGGCCGTCTCGAACGCGTCGTCGTTCTTGACGGTGATGACCTCGTCGTACACTTTCGTGTTCAGCACTTCCGGAATGAAGCCGGCGCCGATGCCCTGGATCGGGTGCGGTCCCTTCGTGCCCTTGGACAGGATCGGCGACGCTTCCGGTTCCACGGCGATCGCCTGAAAGCCCGGCTTGCGTGCCTTGATCACTTCAGCCACGCCCGTGATCGTGCCGCCCGTGCCGACGCCGGCCACCAGGATGTCGACCTTGCCGTCGGTGTCGCGCCAGATTTCCTCGGCCGTCGTGCGGCGGTGGACGTCCGGGTTCGCCGGGTTGTTGAATTGCTGCGGCATGAAGCAGTTCGGGTCGGACGCGACGATTTCCTCGGCACGGCGGATGGCACCCAGCATCCCTTCCGGCCCAGGCGTCAGCACCAGTTCGGCGCCGTACGCGCGCAGCAGCATGCGGCGCTCGTTGCTCATCGTCTCCGGCATGACGAGGCGGCAGCGGTAGCCGCGCGCCGCGCACACCATCGCCAGCGCGATGCCCGTGTTGCCACTCGTCGGTTCCACGATGATGGTGTTCGGGCCGATCTTGCCGGCCTGCTCGGCCGCTTCGATCATGGCCCAGCCGATCCGGTCCTTCACGCTGTGGGCCGGGTTATAAAACTCGAGCTTGGCGGTGATGTCGGCGCCGGCGCCCTGCGCCAGGCGGCGGATCCGCACCAGGGGGGTATTGCCGATCAATTCCGTCACGTCGTTCGCGATACGCATGCAGTCCTCCAGGTTGATGAATTTGGACTTACTTGACCTTCAACAGTTCCACGTCGAAGATCAGGTCGGAATCCGGCGGGATCGAGCCGCCGCCGGCGCCCCGTTTGCCGTAGGCGAGTTCGCTCGGGATGATCAGGGTGCGCTTGCCGCCCACCTTCATGCCCTGGACGCCCTGCTCCCAGCCCTTGATGACCTGGTGCGCGCCCAGCTGGAACTCGAGCGGTTCGCGGCCCGCATCCAGCGACGAGTCGAATTTGCGGCCGTGCTGCTTGGTGGCGAGCGGCTTGTAGAACCAGCCCGTGTAGTTGACGACGACGTTGCTGCCGATGGTCGCTTCCGCACCCTTGCCGATCACGTGGTCGATGACCTGGACTTTCGGCCCTTGTTCCGCCTGGGCGTCGGGTGCCGGGTTGACGGGATTGGTCGGGTTGGCAGGGGCGGCGGCAGCGGCGGTGGCCTGGGCCGGGTCCTTGGGACCTTGCAGGCCGTTGCCGGCCTGCTGGGATGCGTCCTGCGCGTGGGCGGCGGCAGCCGCCACCAGCAGGCTTGCGAAGGCGATACGACGGATCATGGAGCCTCTTTCATGGATCAGTAAAAACCAGGGCACCTCGCAAAACCGTCGCGAGCGGCAGCAATGCCGTCCGAGACGCGCAGCTGTACGAGGAGTACAGCGAGCATCGCAGGACGGCAGTGCAACGCGCAGCAGGTTTGGCGACGTGCCCGACTGATCCTATGATAACAAGGCGTCTTCCTCTTGGACAGCGTCGACGGATTCGGTTACATGTAGCGGTGCCGGCACGGCATTGGCCTCTTCCGCCAGCTTGCGCAGCAGATGCCCGGCCGCGACCATGCCGAACGTGGCCGTGACGACCATGCTCGAGCCGAAGCCCGCGCAGTTCAGGCCCGTGATGCTGTTCGCGTCGACCGCGCACGCATCGCCCGCTTCCGGGTAGCGCAGCGGTTCCATCGAGAACACCGCGTCGATGTGGTACTTGTTCTTTTCGCCGCGCGCGAAACCGTACTGGGCGCGCAGCACCTTGCGCACTTTCTTCAGCAGCGGCTCCTGCTCGGTGCGGGCGAGGTCGCGCACCTCGATCTTGGTCGGGTCGAGCTGGCCGCCGGCGCCGCCGATGACGATCAGCGGAAGCGCATGCCGGCTGCAGTACGCGATCAGCGCGGCCTTCGCCTTCACGCTGTCGATGGCGTCGACGACGTAGTCGAACTTGTCCGTGCCGATCATCGCCGGGATATTGTCCGGATCGATGAAGTCTTCGACGAGCTCCACTTCACAATACGGATTGATGAGCGCGATGCGCTGCTTCAACGCCTCGATCTTGGGCATGCCGACCGTCGTCGACAAGGCCTGGATCTGCCGGTTGATGTTGGACTCGGCCACGTTGTCGAGGTCGATGAGCGTGAGCCGACCGACGGCGCTGCGCGCGAGTGCTTCGACGATCCACGAGCCGACGCCGCCGACGCCGACCACGCAAACGTGCGCCGCACGGAAACGTTCCAGTGCACGCTCGCCGTAGAGGCGGCCAATGCCGCCGAAGCGGCGGCCGAAATCGACGTCGGCGAGCATGTCGTCCGCAACCGTCACAGGGAGGGAGGTGGAAATCGTAGTCATGATCCCTTCATTTTACCGGACGGAATCGCGCTCCTTGCCCTAAAATAACTTTCAGTCAATCAAAAAATCATCCGCACACTGCGCGTCCACAACAGCGACCATGAACACATTACTTCCCGATCCCGCTCCCGATTTCGACCAGCCCGTCGCCGTCCTCAAGCATTGCCACGGGCGTATCCGCAAGCAGCTCGCCACGTTGGAAAAACTGCTCGTCCACCTGCCGGAATACGGCACCGACGAGCAGGCGCGCCAGGCGGCCGGAGCCGTGCTGAAATACTTCGACAAGGCGGCGCACCTGCACCACGACGACGAAGAACAGGACCTGCTGCCGATGCTGCGGGCCGTCGCGCAGGGCGAGGACGCGGCCACCTTGCAGGCGCTGGCGCCGCGCATCCTGCAGGAACACAAGGACATGGATGCGATGTGGCAAGACCTGCACGAGCAGCTGACGGCCATCGCGGACGGCAGCGGCACGCAGTTGTCGGCCTCGATCGTGCGCCGCTTCGTGCAGTGCTACCAGGGCCATATGGAACGCGAGGAAGGCTTCGTGGCGCCAATGGCGCTGCGCCTGTTCGGGCCCGAGCAGATGGCCCGCCTGGGCGGCGCGATGCGTCGTCGCCGCGGCCTGGACGAGCCGGTGGCGTCCGTCACACCGGCGTCACATGCGGCCCCGACAATCGGCGAACGAGTGGCGGACCTGCGCAAGGACTACGGCCAGGCGAGCCTGGACGAGAGCGACGTCGCCGACGACCCGATCGCGCAATTCGCGCGCTGGTTCGAGGAAGCGCTGAAGGCCGAGGTGAACGAGCCGAACGCGATGAGCGTGGCCACCGTCGACGCGGATGGACGGCCGACGTCGCGCATCGTGCTCGTCAAGCAGTTCGACGCGCGCGGCTTCACGTGGTACACGAATTATGCGAGCCAAAAAGGCAAGCAACTGGAAAGCACGCCTTTTGCGGCTCTGCTATTCTTCTGGAGTGAACTTGAACGGCAAGTACGGATCGAAGGCAGAGTCGAACGTACGAGTGCCGAGGAAAGCGATAAGTATTTCAACAGCCGGCCCCTGAAGAGCCGGCTGTCGGCGATCGCGTCCGAGCAAAGCGAACCGATCGCGAGCCGTGCCGCCCTCGAAGCACATTACGAGGAAGTGGCGCGTCAATATGGCGAAGCACCGCCACGGCCACAACACTGGGGCGGTTTTCGCCTGGTGCCGGAACGGATCGAGTTCTGGCAGGGGCGGCGTTCACGCTTCCACGACCGCATCGTCTACACGCGGCAGGAAGACGGCAGCTGGGCGCGGCAACGTTTGCAACCCTGAGCCAGCCATCTGGTCCAGGACTAGCCGGAGGAATACGCGTGTTCGACCAGATGAAGCTTTCCGCCTGGACTTCAGGCATCCGCAGCAAGTTCAACCTGCCCCTGCGCGTCGAGTTGTGGAACGGCGCGCACGTTGACCTGTCGCCCGACCAGCCGCGCGTCAAGATCCGCGTGCCGAATCCGGGCGGGCTGCGCTACCTGCTCGCGCCGTCGCTGGGCAGCCTGGGGGAGGCCTATGTCGAAGGCGCGCTCGAAATCGAAGGCCGCGCGGCCGACATGATCCAGGTGGGCTCTGCCCTCGCGGAAACGACGGGCAAGCCGGCGCGCACGAGCCGCGTCGCCAACGCGGCCATGCGCCTCATCTCGCCGCACACGCGCGAGAAGGATGCCGAGGCCATCCGCTACCACTACGACGTTTCCAACGAGTTCTACAGCCTGTTCCTCGACCCGGCCATGGTGTATTCGTGCGCCTATTTCGAGAACGGCGACGAGGACCTCGCCACGGCCCAGCAAAAGAAGATCGACCACATCCTCACCAAGATCGGCGTGCAGCCGGGCCAGACCCTGCTCGACATCGGTTGCGGCTGGGGCGCCCTCGTCATGCGCGCGGCAAGCAAGTTCGGTGCGCGCTGCGTCGGGGTCACGCTGTCCGAGCGCCAGTGCGAGCTGGCGCGCACGCGCGTGGCCGAGGCGGGCCTGCGGGACCGCGTCGAGATCCGCCTGCAGGACTACCGCGACGTCGACGGCCAGTTCGACCGCATCACGAGCGTCGGCATGTTCGAGCACGTCGGTGTGGACCATCTGCCCGAGTACTTCGGGCGCGTCAGCAAGCTGCTGGCACCCGGTGGCGTCGTGATGAACCACGGCATCACGACGACGGACGTCGAGCAGCGCAACAGCCCGCACGGCAGTGGCGAGTTCATCGACAAATACGTGTTCCCGCACGGCGAGCTGGCGCACCTGTCGACCGTCATCCGCACGATGCAGGAAGGCGGCCTCGAAGTGCGCGACGTGGAAAACCTGCGGCGCCACTACGCCCGCACGTGCGCGCTGTGGACGGAAAATTTCGAGAACAATGCCGACCGCATCCGGGCCACATGCGACCCCAAGACCTTCCGCATCTGGCACGTCTACCTGGCCGGCTGCGCGTACGGCTTCGCGCACGACTGGATCAGCCTGTACCAGATCGTGTGCGGCAAGGCGGGCGACACGCCGGACCTGATGCCGTGGTCGCGCAAGTATATGTATCGGTGATTGATGTGCCTGGTGGGCACGGCGTGCCCACCTCCGCACCGCCGGAAATTATTTGACGCGGTCCGTGAACGTCTTGCGGAACTTGGCCACCTTGGGCGCCACGACGAATGCGCAATAGCCCTGCAGCGGATGTTGGGCGAAATAATTCTGGTGGTAATCCTCGGCCTTGAACCACTGCTCGGCCGGCAGCACCTGCGTGACGATCGGCGCATCCCACACGGCGGCCATCTCGGCCATCACCTTGCGCGCCGTCGCTTCCTGCTCCGGCGACGTGAAGAAGATCACCGAGCGGTATTGCGTACCCACGTCGTTGCCCTGGCGGTTGAGCGTCGTCGGGTCGTGGATAGTGAAAAAGATTTCCAGGATGTCGCGGTAGCTGATCACGCTCGGATCGAATTCCAGGCGCACCACTTCCGCGTGGCCCGTCGTGCCCGCGCACACCTGTTCGTACGTCGGGGCGGGCGTCGTGCCGCCCATATAGCCCGATTCCACGCGGAGAATACCGCGCGCTTCCAGATAGACCGCTTCCAGGCACCAGAAACACCCGCCGCCCAGGATGGCCACTTCGGTTGCGGATTGCTGGCTCATACTGTCTCCTCGAGGAATGAATTGTTTTCCATAGCTTCACTGTAACCGAAAGCGCATGCTTGTGCAGGACCGAAACATGGCCCGCCCGAGGGGAATAGCCCATTGGTGGCATAATGCGCGCATGAACACCAGCTCACCTCGCGCCGCCACGCGCGGTTTCGATTCCGCCCATTTCCGCCAAGCCCTGTCGCAATTCGCGACCGGCGTCACCGTGATCACGACGCGCCTCGGCGACGGCAAATTCCGCGGCCTGACCGCGTCCTCGTTCAATTCCGTGTCGCTGGAGCCGCCGCTGGTGCTGTGGAGCCTGTCGAACATCGCCAACAGCCTGCCCATCTTCACCGGGAATTCGCACTATGTGATCAACGTCCTGTCCGCCGGACAGGAAGAGCTGGCGCGCCGGTTCTCGCGCCGCGGGCACGATCCGTTCGAGGGCGTCGAGTACGAATTGTCGCGCACCGGACAGCCGATCCTGAAAGGCGTCTCCGCCTGGTTCGAATGCCACAACCGCAGCCGCTATCCGGAAGGCGACCATGTGATCTTCGTGGGCGAAGTCGAGGACTGCGCCGTGCATCCGCAATCCGCGCTGCTGTTCCATGGCGGGCGCTTCAGCAGCACGTGACCCGGACTACGCGCATCCTTGCTCGTTTAAAAATGAAAATGGCTGTCGCAGTTTGAAAAGATGCGGCAAGGCGGGGTTTCTATAATGGCTCGACCCGGGCGGCCATCCTTTCGCCCGCCACCATTCTTACAAGAATTGAGACAGGAGCCCCATGAGCCGTTCCGCTACGCCCCACAAAGCCCAGTTCCATTGGGATGACCCGCTGCTGCTGAACGAGCAGCTGCTCGACGAGGAGCGCATGGTGCGCGATGCCGCCGCGGCCTATTGCCAGGACAAGCTGCTGCCGCGCGTCCTCGAAGCCTTCCGCCACGAAACCACCGACGCCGCCATCTTCCGCGAGATGGGCGAACTGGGCCTGCTGGGCCCGACGATCCCCGAGCAATATGGCGGCCCCGGCCTGAACTACGTCAGCTACGGCCTGATCGCGCGCGAAGTCGAGCGCGTCGATTCCGGCTACCGCTCGATGATGAGCGTGCAGTCGTCGCTCGTGATGGTGCCCATCTACGAATTCGGCAACGAGGCGACGAAGCAGAAATACCTGCCGAAGCTGGCGACCGGCGAATGGATCGGCTGCTTCGGCCTCACGGAACCGAACCACGGCTCCGACCCCGGCTCGATGGTCACGCGCGCGCGCAAGGTCGACGGCGGCTATGCGCTGTCCGGCTCGAAGATGTGGATCACGAACTCCCCGATCGCCGACGTGTTCGTCGTGTGGGCCAAGGATGACGAAGGCAAGATCCGCGGCTTCGTGCTGGAAAAAGGCTGGAAGGGCCTGTCGGCACCGGCCATCCACGGCAAGGTGGGCCTGCGCGCATCGATCACGGGCGAGATCGTGATGGACGAGGTGTTCTGCCCCGAAGAAAATGCCTTCCCGGAAGTGCGCGGCCTGAAGGGTCCGTTCACGTGCCTGAACTCGGCCCGCTACGGCATCGCCTGGGGCGCGCTGGGTGCGGCCGAAGACTGCTGGCACCGTGCCCGCCAGTACGTGCTGGACCGCAAGCAATTCGGCAAGCCGCTGGCCGCCAACCAGCTGATCCAGAAGAAGCTGGCCGACATGCAGACGGAAATCACGCTGGGCCTGCAGGGCGTGCTGCGCCTGGGCCGCATGAAGGACGAAGGCACGGCCGCCGTCGAGATCACGTCGATCATGAAGCGCAATTCCTGCGGCAAGTCGCTGGACATCGCGCGCATGGCCCGCGACATGATGGGCGGCAACGGCATCAGCGACGAGTTCGGCGTGGCGCGCCACCTCGTCAACCTGGAGGTCGTCAACACGTACGAGGGCACGCACGATATCCACGCGCTGATCCTCGGCCGCGCGCAGACCGGCATCGCTGCGTTCTGACGTTAACGGTACGCGTGGTGGGCACAGGGTGCCCACCAGCACCGACGAAAAAAAACCGCCACGAAGGCGGTTTTTTTATTGCTCGAGCCAGCTCAGAACTTGTAACCCAGCGTCAGCACCGTCGAGTTCGGATCCAGCTTCATGTGCTGGCCCTGGTGCGTCGAGAAGTGCACGTCGGTCCGCAGGCGCGTCTTCACCAGCGCGGCGTTGATGAACCATTTCGGGCTGAAATTCCACACGCCGCCGATCTGGCCCGACACGGTCCACTTGTTGTCGATGCTGAACGTCGTCGCCGGACCGCCCGGGTTCGTCAGCGCGGTCATGCGGAACGAGCCGGTTTCCTTGTAGAAGTAGGCGTAGGTCACGCCCAAGCCCACGTACGGACGGAAGGCCGCATTCGGCTGGAAGAAGCGGTATTGCAGGAACGCGGTCGGCGGCAGGGCTTTCACCGTGCCCAGCTCGCCGGTGCCGGCGATGGCGCCCGCGCCGTACAGGCTGTGCTTGTACGGGGTCGCGAACGTGAATTCGCCGCTGATGTTGTCGGTGACACCGTAGTTGACGACGATCACGGGTTCCGTGTCCTTGCCGACGTCGCCCAGCGAATTCGGCAGGGCCGGAGCCGTGATCGCGCCGCTCGTCACGTGCGGGGTGATCTGGGTGGCACCGGCCGACAGGGTCCACTGTCCCTTCGACTGCGCCGCAGCGCCGCCCGCCACAGCCAGCGCGCCCGCGGCAACCAGCAGTTTCACGACATTGGAACTTACTTTCATGTTTTCTCCTGATTCTTATTGAGCGCCCGCCGTCTCCCGACGGGCTGTCGTGACGATTACAGCCAACCCTTCGTGGCCATCTGCTCGAGGACGTAGCGCGCGACCAGCCAGTTCTCGAACGGCGTCGGGTGCACGTCGTCGGCGAACATGTAGTGGCTGACGTCGCCGGCGATCACGTTCTTCGCGTTGCAGACGAGCGAGGTGGTGCCCAGGGCGTTCGGGCCGCAAGCCGGGGTCGACGTATTGGTGAGGCCGTACGGGGCCGGGTTGATCACTTCGTCGTGGCTGACGGTCCACAGGTCGACGTACAGGATCTTCGGATCGCCCGCGACGCCGGCCTTCAGCTGGGCGTTGAACGCGTCGACGGCCGTCTGGATCAGGGTCTGCACGGCAGCCGGCTGCGACTTGCCCGACGGCGTCGATGCCACGTCCGGCAGGTTGTTCACGACGACGTAGTTCGCGCCCTTGCCGACAATCTGGGTCTTGACGAGGGCCGCCAGCTGACCGCCCGCGGTCGCCATCGCGGTGACGACCCCGGGGCCGTTGTTAGTCAGGTAGGTGGCGCCTGCCTGCTGGCCGGCGGCATCGGCGTCGGCCTTGGCCTTGGCGGCCATCGGCAGGTACACCGTGGATTGCGCGGCCGGCGTATTGCCTGCCAGGACCGCTGCCTGGACGGCGGCCGCAACGATCGTATCGTTCGTGTGGCCGGCGCGGGCCGATTCCGTCTGGATCGCCAGCACGATGGATTGGAACGCGGTGGTCGGGTTCGTCGCACCGGCGGCCAGCTGGGTGGCCAGCGACACGGCGAAGGTCTGCGCACCGGCCGCGGTACCGGCTGCCGTCGCGTTCGTCGACAGCTGGCCCAGCAGGAACAGGATGTCGTTACCGCCGGCCATCACGGTCACCAGCTCGGTGCCGCTGAATTTGCCGCCGGTCTTGGCCAAGTGGTTCGCGATCTGCGTTACCACGGGCACAGTGGTTGCGCCCAGCGCCGCGCCGGTGAGCGCGTTGCCCGGGCCAACCGGGTTCGTCACGCGCGAACCGCCCTGCGCATAGTTCAGGCAGTTGACGTTGAAGGTGATCGGTACGTTGAGGCCTTGCGCCGCATTTCCCTGCAGACCGGTCTGGGCCGGGCACGGTACCGGCAACTGCAGCTGGGCAGCGACGAATTCGGTCCAGTTCTTGCCCGTCAGGTCGGGGCTGATCGACGTATTGTCACCGTTGATCGTGAACTTGCCGCCGCCCAGTGCCTTGACGGTGCCAACCGCATAGGTACCGACGTCCGACAGGCTGTCGCCGAACGATACCTGGGCGCTGAACTTGGTGGCCGGGGTCTGGTCACCAGCGCGGGGGCTGCTTCCGCCGCATGCCGTCAGGGCGGCGGCGGTCAACAGTGCAAGCGCGAATGAGGTCTTACGCATTGTGTCTCCTAAAGAAATTTTTCTTCTGCAACGAACGGCCGTGCTATTCGTGTCTTAACAATATGCCAGTGTTCAGCAGCGTTGTATAGCGAAAAGCTTTGTCGTGCACGAGCAACAACACGCGAATAGCGGCGCTAGGGACCAGGCCGGCAGCGGCCGATTATAGCAATGCCACCGGCATGTTCATGGCCGAATTTGACAATGTTGAAGAGAAACAAACACCGTGGCGCGCGCGCGACAACCCGGACGGGACGCCCGGCCCTGTCGCGGGGCAGACTGTTATAAGGCGGGCGCGTCGTTGATCAGCCCATGCACGATGCCGGTCGAGCCGTGCGCGGCGCGGCGCAGGCGGTCGTTGACGCCCAGCCACGGGCCGTCCTGCGGCGGCGCTTCGACGAGGATGATATCGGCGGAGGTGCCGTCCATCGCCCGCAGCGCCGCATACAGCGCGTGGGCAAACCCGTCCGGCGCGGCCGGCAGGCGCACGGCCGCATGCGTGGCGGGCAGGTCGGAGTAATGGATCAACGCGACGGTGCGCCCGGCCGCATGCAGGCGGGCCACCGTGTCGACGAGCGTCGCCGTGTCCTGCATGGCGACGGGGGTATGCGGTGCGTAATGCGATTCCAACGTGCCCGACGCGCGGGGCGCCGCGGCATCGGGTCGGGCCGGCACCTGGTCGATGACGGCCGCGATGGCATCCGCCGAAATATGGCCGGGACGCAGCAGCACGGGGCCGTGCGTGGCCAGGCGCGAGAGATCCACGATCGTCGATTCGATGCCGACCTCGCTCTGGCCGCCATCCAGCACGAACGCGATGCGGCCGTGTTCTCCGATGTCGTCGCCGAACTCGTCGCGCACGTGCTGCGCCGTCGTCGGGCTCACGGCGCCGAACTTGTTCGCGGACGGCGCGGCGACGCCGCCCTTCCCGCCCTTGAATGCCTGCAGCAATTGGATGGCGACCGGATGCGACGGGCAGCGGATGCCGACCGTGTCCTGGCCGCCCGAGACGGCGTCCGGGATGTGCGGCGCGCGTTTCAGGATCATCGTCAGCGGGCCCGGCCAGAAGGCGTCGGCCAGCTGATGGGCTTCCGACGGGATGTCGGTGGTCCAGTAATCCAAATCGGCGCCCGGGGCCACGTGCACGATCACGGGGTGATCCTGCGGGCGGCCCTTGGCGGCATAGATCGCGGCGACGGCGGCCGGGTTCTCAGCGTCGGCGCCGAGGCCGTACACGGTCTCCGTCGGCAGCGCGACGAGCCGGCCGGCCTCGAGCGCACGTGCGGCCGCCTTGATCACGTCATCCGTCACAACCCGATCCCCAGGATGACGCACGCCTGCGCGAAACTCGCCTGGGCTTCGGCCAGCGTGGGCGCGACGAACGTCACGTGGCCCATCTTGCGGCCACGGCGCGGATCCGTCTTGCCGTACAGGTGCAGGTTCGCACCGGGCAACGCCAGCACCTGGTCCCACGCGGGTTCGCGCGCGACGTCGCTGGCGCCATCGAACCACACGTCGCCGAGGATGTTCAGCATGACGGCGGGCGAATGCTGGCGCACGTCGCCCAGCGGCAGCTTCGCCATCGCGCGGACCTGCTGCGCAAACTGACTCGTGACGCATGCGTCGATCGTGTAGTGGCCGCTGTTGTGCGGGCGCGGCGCCATCTCGTTGACGACCAGGGAACCGTCGGCCAGCACGAAGAACTCGATGCACAGCACGCCGACATAACCGAGCTCGGCCACGATGGCACGCGCCGCATCCTGCGCCTTGCGCGCGCAGTCGGCGGACACGTTCGGGCCCGGCACGGTCGTCGTGAACAGGATGCCGTCGCGGTGCACGTTTTCCGCGATCGGGTAGACGACGGACTGGCCATCCGCACCACGCGCCGTCAGCACGGACACTTCATAGGCCAGCGGCAGCATCTTTTCCAGCAGACAGGTCAGGCGGCCCATGGACTCCCACGCGGCGCGGACGTCCTCGCGCGTGCGCACGCGCACCTGGCCCTTGCCGTCGTAGCCCATGCGCACCGTTTTGAGGATGCCGGGCAGCAGGTCGTCGGCGATGGCGTCGACGTCGGCATCGCTCGCGATCACCTTGTGCGGCGCCGGCATCACGCCGGATTTGCCGGCGCAGGCGACGAAGAACGATTTTTCCGCGATGCGGTCCTGCGCGACGGACACGCCGTGCGCGTTCGGCGCCACGAACACCTGCTGCGCGAGGCGCGACAGGCTGGCGGCCGGGACGTTTTCGAATTCCGTCGTCACGGCCACGCATTGCGCCGCGAGCGCATCGAGGCCGGCCGCATCTTCATAGCCGGCCTCGACGAGGCGCTCGGCCACCTGGCCGGCCGGGCAGTCGGTCGACGGCTCCAGCACCGCCACGCGGTAGCCCATCGCCTGCGCGGCGTGGGCGAACATGCGGCCCAGCTGGCCGCCGCCCATCACGCCGAGCCAGGCAGGTTCGCCAGCCGCTGGGAGATAGGCTTGGGACTTCGTAGTACTCATCACTCGTTCACGGGCAGGGTCATGGCCTTGGCGGCGGCGGTCTGTTGCTGGCGGAATTGTTCCAGCTGGCCGGCCAGCGCGTCGTCCGTCGTCGCGATGATGGCGATCGCGGTCAGCGCGGCATTCGCGGCACCGGCCTCGCCGATCGCGAACGTCGACACGGGAACGCCCTTCGGCATCTGCACGATCGACAGCAGCGAGTCTTCGCCGCGCAGGTACTTCGACGGCACGGGCACGCCCAGCACGGGCACGACCGTCTTCGCGGCCACCATGCCCGGCAGGTGCGCGGCACCGCCGGCACCGGCGATGATGGCGCGCAGGCCGCGGCTACGGGCCGTTTCCGCGTACGTGAACATCTCGTCCGGCATGCGGTGCGCCGAGATCACCTGCGCCTCGAACGGCACGCCGAACTGCTTCAGCATGGCGCACGCGTGCTGCATCACGTCCCAGTCGGAGCTGGAACCCATGATCACGCCCACGAGTGGTTTGTTCTGCTGATCCGCCATCGTCAGACCTTCAGCTTCTCGCCCGTCAGGCGTTCGATGGCTTCGAAGTACTTGGCCTGGGTTTTTTCGATGACGTCCTGCGGCAGCGCCGGCGCCGGCGGCGTCTTGTTCCAGTCCTTCAGCGTTTCCAGGTAGTCGCGCACGAACTGCTTGTCGAACGACGGGGGCGACATGTCCGGTGCGTACGAGTCGGCGGGCCAGAAGCGCGAGGAATCGGCCGTCAGGACTTCGTCCATCAGGTGCAGCACGCCGTTCTCGTCCAGGCCGAACTCGAACTTGGTATCGGCGATGATGATGCCGCGCGTGGCCGCGTAGTCGGCGGCGGTCTTGTACAGCTGGATGCTGATGTCGCGGATTTTATTCGCCAGCTCGGAACCGATGCGCTGTTCCATGTCGGCGAAGCTGATGTTCTCGTCGTGCTCGCCCAGGTCGGCTTTCGCGGCCGGGGTGAACAGCGGCTCGGCAAGCTTGTCGGCCTGGCGCAGGCCGGCCGGCAACTGGATGCCGCAGACGGCGCCGGTCGCCTGGTAATCCTTCCAGCCCGAACCGATGATGTAGCCGCGCACGACGGCTTCCACGAGGATCGGCTTGAGGCGCTTGGCGACGACGGCGCGGCCTTTCACCTGCTCCACTTCTTCCGGCGCGACCACGGATTCCGGCGCGACGCCGGTCAGATGGTTCGGCACGATGTGGCCGAGTTTCTCGAACCAGAAATCGGTCATCTGGTTCAGCACCATGCCCTTGCCGGGAATCGGTTCGTTCATGACGACGTCGAACGCGGACAGGCGGTCGGTCGTGACGATCAGGATCTTGTCGTCGCCGACGGCGTAGTTGTCACGGACCTTGCCGCGGCCCAGCAATGGCAGGGAAGAAATAGTGGATTGGTAGAGGCTTTTCATAGAGGGGATATCTTGATAAAGCGAGACCGGCGAAGAGGCCGGTCGGATGGGCGGCGGTTCGGGAGAACCGGTGCCAAAGCGATATTTTACGTGATTCTCACGTCATCGTCGTCAAAAGCAAACGATGAGGTCGTAGGGTGGCGGCTTGCCGTCCACGCGGTGATACGCGACACGAGATATGTCGTGTCAATGCCGCCGAAAGTTGAACGCGTGGGCGGCAAAGCCGCCCACCCTACCCTTACTGGACGATCTGAGCCAGTTCGCCAGCCTTGTAGCGCTCAGCCATTTTCTCCAGCGGAATCGGCTTGATCTTGGCGGCCATGCCTTCGCAGCCGAAGGAGATATAGCGTGCCTTGCAGATCTGCGTCGCCGCTTCGCGCGCCGGCTTCAGGTAGTCGCGCGGGTCGAACTTGGACGGGTTCTCGAATAGATATTTGCGGATCGCGGCCGTCATCGCCAGGCGAATGTCGGTGTCGATGTTGATCTTGCGGACGCCGTGCTTGATGCCTTCCTGGATTTCCTCGACCGGCACGCCATACGTTTCCTTCATGTCGCCGCCGAATTCGCGGATGATGGCCAGCAGTTCCTGCGGGACCGACGACGAGCCGTGCATCACGAGGTGCGTGTTCGGGATGCGCGCGTGGATTTCCTTGATGCGGTCGATGGCGAGGATGTCGCCGGTCGGCTTGCGCGTGAATTTATAGGCGCCGTGCGACGTGCCGATGGCGATGGCCAGCGCATCGCACTGCGTGCGCGCGACGAAGTCGGCGGCTTGCGCGACGTCGGTCAGCAGCTCTTCGCGGGTCATGGTGCGATCCGCGCCGTGGCCGTCTTCCTTGTCGCCCTTCATCGTTTCCAGCGAACCGAGCACGCCCAGTTCCGCTTCGACGGTGACGCCGATCGAGTGCGCGAACTTGACGACTTCCTTCGACACTTCGACGTTGTAGTCATACGAGGCGACGGACTTGCCGTCCGCTTCCAGCGAGCCGTCCATCATGACCGAGGTGAAACCCGAGCGGATCGCGGCCATGCAGACGGCCGGCGACTGGCCGTGGTCCTGGTGCATGACGACGGGGATGTGCGGATAGGCTTCGACGGCGGCGTCGATCAGGTGGCGCAGGAACGCTTCGCCGGCATATTTGCGGGCGCCTGCCGACGCCTGCATGATCACCGGGCTGCCGGTCTGGTCGGCCGCGGCCATGATGGCCTGGACCTGTTCCAGATTGTTGACGTTAAACGCCGGGAGGCCGTAGCCGTGTTCGGCGGCGTGGTCCAGCAGTTGACGCATTGATACGAGTGCCATGGTTTAGCTCCATAGGAATAAAGAAACCTTTCCGGGTCTCACACCTGCTGCGCGCGCGGATGCAGCTGGCCTCGCGCGACAGGCGCGTCAGCCATGCACATCACACCGTTCGACAGTTGGGCGCGGCCGCGAGTTGCGGCCGCGCGCACAGGTGTTGACCTCTCTTAATCGAATTCTCCGACGCGAACGATCTTCAGGGCGTTCGTACCGCCGACCTGACCCATCGGCTCGCCCCACGTGACGACGATCATGTCGCCCTTCTTGACGATGCCGTTCGCGACCATCAGGTCTTCGGCCTGTTTCAGGACGGCGCTGCTGTCGCCGCGCTGCGTCAGGTGGTACGCATGCACGTTACGATACAACGCAACCTTGCGTTGGGTGGTGACGCTTGGCGTCAGCGCGTAGATCGGCGTGTCGACGTGGTGGCGGCTCATCCACAGCGCGGTCGAACCGGACTCGGTCAGCGCCACGATCGCCTTCACGCGCAGGTGGTGCGCGGTGAACAGGGCGCCGTACGCGATCGACTGGTCGATGCGGGTGAACTGCACGTTCAGGAAGTCGGCTTCCAGCTTGTTGTATTCGGAACGTTCCGCTTCCACGCAGATCGCGGACATCATCTCGACCGTCTCGACCGGCCACTTGCCGGCGGCCGTCTCGGCCGACGTCATCACGGCATCGGTGCCGTCCAGCACGGCGTTCGCCACGTCCGACACTTCGGCGCGGGTCGGCACGGCGTTGACGATCATCGATTCCATCATCTGCGTCGCGGTGATCGCCAATTTGTTGGAATCGCGCGCCATGCGGATCATGCGCTTCTGCAGCGCCGGCACCGCTGCGTTGCCGACTTCGACGGCGAGGTCGCCACGGGCGACCATGATGCCGTCGGAGGCGTCCAGAATTTCCTGCAGCACGGGAATCGCTTCCGCGCGCTCGATCTTCGCGATCATCATCGGCTTGTGGCCCGACGGCTCGCCGGCGATGTTCGCCAGCTGGCGCGCCATTTCCATGTCGGTCGCCGTCTTGGGGAACGAGATCGCCAGGTAGTCGGCCTGGAAGCTCATCGCGGTCTTGATGTCTTCCATGTCCTTCGCGGTCAGCGCCGGCGCCGTCAGGCCGCCGCCCAGGCGGTTGATGCCCTTGTTGTTCGACAGGTCACCGCCGACTTTCACGATAGTGTGGATCTCGCTGCCCGCCACGCGCTCGACGATCAGCACGATCAGGCCGTCGTTCAGCAGCAAGGTGTCGCCCGGACGGACGTCGTTCGGCAGTGCCTTGTAGTCGAGGCCGACGCGCTCCTGGTTGCCCAGTTCGCCGTTCTCGCCCCAGCGGGCGTCCAGGATGAAACGGTCACCATTTTCCAGCAGGATCTTGCCTTCTTCGAACTTGCCAACGCGGATCTTCGGGCCCTGCATGTCGGCCATGATCGCCACTTCGCGGCCGCACTCGGCGGCGGCGCGACGCACCAGGTTGGCGCGGTCGATGTGATCCTGGGCGCGGCCGTGCGAGAAATTCAGGCGCACGATGTCCACGCCCGCACGAATCATGCGGACGAGCGTATCGAAGTCGGAGGAAGCGGGGCCGATGGTTGCGACGATCTTGGTACCACGAGACATTGTCTATCCTTGAAGTGAAAAGCGCAGCCCGTGGACTGCGCTGGTGACCGTGAGGTGTTATTTCGCAGCGCTACGCTGCAGCAGGATCTCCACCGCCGGAAGCGTCTTCCCTTCGAGGAATTCGAGGAAGGCGCCGCCGCCGGTCGAGATATAGCCGACTTGGTCGGCAATATTGTATTTTGCGATCGCAGCCAGGGTGTCGCCGCCGCCGGCGATCGAGAAGCCTTTCGACGCGGCGATGGCGTGGGCCAGCGTCTTCGTGCCTTCCGCGAACTGGTCGAATTCGAACACGCCGACCGGGCCGTTCCACACGATGGTGCCGGCCTTGCCGATCTGCTCGGCCAGCTGGGCTGCCGTCTTCGGGCCGATGTCCAGGATCATGTCATCGTCGGCCACGTCTTTCACATCCTTCACGGTCGCGGCGGCGGTGGGCGAGAACTCCTTCGCGCACACGACGTCCACCGGGATCGGCACGGTCGCGCCACGGGCAGCCATCTTGTCGATGATGGTTTTCGCTTCGGCGACGAGGTCGGCTTCCGCCAGCGACTTGCCGATGTTCAGGCCCACGGCCTTCATGAACGTGTTCGCGATGCCGCCGCCGACGATCAGGTTGTCGACCTTGTCGGCCAGGCTCTGCAGGATCGACAGCTTGGTGGACACCTTGGAACCGGCGACGATTGCCAGCAGCGGACGCTGCGGCGCGCCCAGCGCCTTGCCCAGCGCGTCCAGCTCGGCAGCCAGCAGCGGACCGGCGGCAACCACGGGCGCGAACTTCGCGATGCCGTGCGTGGTGGCTTCGGCGCGGTGCGCGGTGCCGAACGCATCGTTGACGTAGACGTCGCACAGCTTGGCCATCTTCTGTGCCAGCTCGTCCGAGTTCTTCTTTTCACCCTTGTTGACGCGGCAGTTTTCCAGCAGCACCACCTGGCCCGGCGCGACGTCGACGCCGTCGACCCAGTTCTGTTTCAGCTCGACCGGCAAGCCCAGCAGCTCGGACAGGCGCTTGGCGACGGGCGCCAGGCTGTCTTCCGGCTTGAACTCGCCTTCGGTCGGACGGCCCAGGTGCGACGTGACCATCACTGCAGCACCCGCATCAAGCGCAGCGCGGATCGCGGGAACCGAAGCGCGCACGCGCGTGTCTTCCGTAATGTTGCCGGCGTCGTCCTGCGGGACATTCAGGTCGGCACGGATGAAGACGCGCTTACCTTTCAGCGCGCCTTGGTCGATCAGGTCTTGCAAGCGGGTGAAGTTGAGAACGGCCATTGTCAGAGTGGTGGAATGTTTAAAAAACGCTATTTTACCTTAGTGGCGCTTGTGGAAAACACCAGAAACGCTCAGGACAGTCCATACCGGCGCGGCAGGGTGATCGGCTTGCAACAACGTGCGCCGCCCGGGGCCGGGTGGGTTTCTTTGTGGAAAATTTAAGGCCGCTATTCTACTGGGCCATTCCGGCAATGACATCGAATCCGTTAAAATCGTAGTTTTGGGAATGCCGAAGCGGGATTCCCTGTGCTCATCTTGCTGACGGAGAAATCAATGAACGACAAGACCATCCCGGTCGTGGAACTGGAAGCCAAGGACCTGCCGGCCTATTGCCCGAACCCGGCCATGCCGCTGTGGTCGTCGCACCCGCGCGTCTTCCTCGATTTCGATCACGATGGCAATGCCAAGTGCCCGTATTGCGGCACCCAGTACCGCCTGAAGCCGGGCACCGTACTGGCCCACCACTGATTTCTTCCTGCCTGGTGCGCCTGCCGTGAGCCCTGCCCGCGCCGCGGCGTCCGCCGCATCGGACTACCGGTCGCCCTGGTGGCTGCCCGGCGGCGACCTGCAGACGATCTATCCGGCCGTCTGCATCGCCAAACCCGCCGTCGCGTACCGGCGCGAGCGCTGGGATACGCCCTGCGGGCACGATTTCATCGACGTCGACCTCGTCGACGGCACCGCGGCCGACGCACCCTGCGTGCTGCTGTTCCACGGCCTGGAAGGCTCGTCGGACAGCCATTACGCGCGCAGCCTGATGGCCGCCGTCGCCGACCGCGGCTGGCATGGCGCGATCCCCCATTTCCGCGGCTGCTCGGGCGAAGCGAACCTGGCGCCGCGCTTTTATCACTCCGGCGACGCCGAAGAACTCGACTGGATCATCCGCCGCCTGCGCCCCCGCTATCCCGGGCCGTTCTACGCGGCCGGCGTCTCGCTCGGCGGGAATGCCATGCTGCGCTGGCTGGGCGAGCAAGGCCATGGCGCCGACATCGTCGACGCGGCCGTGTCCGTATCGGCCCCGCTCGACCTGGCCGCCGGCGGCGTCGCGCTGTCGTCCGGCTTCAATCGCCTGTACACGCGCATGTTCCTGCAGACGCTGAAGCCGAAGGCACTCGCGAAGCTGGAACGCTTTCCCGGCCTGTTCGACCGCGACCGCCTGCTGGCCGCAAACGATTTATACAGTTTCGACAACGTCGTCACGGCGCCGCTGCACGGCTACCGCGACACGGACGATTACTGGCACCGCGCCAGCGCCCGCCACGTCCTGCACGACATCGTCGTCCCGACGCTCGTGCTGAACGCGAAGAACGACCCGTTCCTGCCCGGCCGCCACCTGCCGCAGACGGCCGCGCCGGCAGTGACATTGGCGTATCCCGCGACGGGCGGCCACGTCGGTTTTTCGACCGGGCCCGCTTTTCCTCCGTTCTCCGGACGGCTCGACTGGCTGCCGCAACGCATCCTGACCTTCTTCGACGACGTGGCCGGCCGCGCCGCTCCCCACGCCACGCGCGCGCCGACGCCCGCGCGGGTATGCCAAGCTTGAACCCATGGACGACATCGTAAAACAGGCAATGGCCAAGTGGCCGAACGTGCCGTACTGCTACGGCTGGCTGGCGCTGGACGCGCGCGGCGGCTGGCGCATGCGCGACGAGGCCGCACAACGTGCCGGGACGCCCGGCGCCAAGCTGACGAATGCCGCACTGGTCGGCTTCATCGCCCGCAATTACCTGAGCGACGACCGGGGCTGCTGGTATTTCCAGAACGGCCCGCAGCGCGTCTACGTGAACCTGGAGGCGACGCCCTTCGTCGTGCGCACCGACCCAGCGCACGGCCTCGTGCTGCACACGGACCAGCCGCTGGGCGCGCCGGACGAGGCGCTGCTCACGGACGCGGGCGGCATCGTGCTGCGCGCCGGGCAGACGGTCGCGCAGCTGGACGACCGCGACGCGGCGCAACTGCTGCAGGCGTTCGAACTGGATGGCCGCCCGGCCGCGGATGACGCCGTGATGGCGTGGCTGGAAGGCGGCGCCGGCGAGCTCGCGCTGCGCTGGCAGGACCGGCGCCTCGTCGTCGGACGGATCGCGGCGGACGACGTGCCCGGCCACTTCGGCTTCGTGCGCCGGCCGGACCTGCTGCAGAACTAGTAGCAGGTCAAAATGCGCGTCAGCGGTCCTTGTCCTTCTTCTCTTTCTTCTCGTCCTTCTGGCGCTCGTTCAACTCGCGCTCGCGGGCGTCGATGACGGCCTGGTCGTAGAACGACACGTCCTTCGCCTTACGCGCCAGATTGAGCTGATCGACGGCGGCCGGCAGCGCCCCCGTCAGCACATACGATTCGGCCAGCGCCATGTGCTGCAAGGCGATCTTGCCCTGCGCCGCGTAGGTCTTGGCGAGCTGGTCGTACAGCTTCGGCTCTTCGCGGTATTGCTGCACCTGGTCGCGCAGGAACTGGGCCGCCTTGTCGAGCTGGCCGTCTGCGACGAGCGCGTCGGCATACTGGCGCGCCAGCATACGCGACAGGGGAAATTTCTGGTAAGCGGACTCGGCGTCCTGCACGGCCTGGTGGACGACGTCGGCCGGCTGTCCCGGCGCCAGCTTGATCTCGGTGCCGAGCGCGGCGAACATGGCGCTGCCGTCCGTACCGCTGCGCTCGCTTGAAAACACGCCGGGGCGCGGTTTCGTCGATGCCTTCGCCTTGTCGAGCCAGCTCTGCGCCCCCTTCAGGTCGCCCTGCTTCAACGCGAGGAACGACATGCCGTACATGCCCGCGGTCTGCTGCTGCATGTTCTGCTGCGCCAGCTGGCCCTGGAACGTGGACTTCGCTTCCTCGCGGCCCTTCTGGCTTTCGTCCTGGAGCACGCGCACGCGGGCGCGCACGAGATGGAATTCGATGCTGTCCGGCCGGATGTGGATCGGCTTCGGATTCTCGCGGATGCGCGACTGGATGTCGGCGATGCGCTCGCCCGTCAGCGGGTGGCTGCTGAGCCAGGCCGGTGCCTCGCCGTAGATGCGCGTCGTGCTCTGCAGGCGCTTGAAGAACGCCACCATGCCCGACGTGTCGTAGCCGGCCGCACGCATCGTCTGGAAACCGACGCGGTCGGCCTCGCGCTCGGCGTCGCGGCTGAAGTTCAGCTGGCGCTGGATCGCGAGGCCCTGCCCGCCCATCATGACGCCCATCGCCGCATCGGCGCCACCGCCCGCCTTGCCGACGAGGGCCGCCAAGAGCAGTGCGGCCAGCGGCAGCAGCGCATCCTGCTTCTGCTGGCCGATCATGCGCGCGATGTGGCGCTGCTGCACGTGGCCGATCTCATGCGACAGCACGGACGCGAGTTCCGATTCGTTCTGCGCCGACAGCAGCAGTTGCGAGTGCACGCCGATGAAGCCCCCCGGCAGCGCGAACGCGTTGATCATCGGGTCGCGCACGGCGAAGAAGAAGAAATCGGCATTCATCTCGCCGCGCGCGCCGGGCGCGAACGTGACGAGGTTCTCGCCGAAGTTGTTCAGGAATTCGATGATCGCGTCGTCGTCCAGGTAATCGGGATCGCGCCGGATGTCGTTCATGATTTCTTCGCCCAGCTTGCGCTCCATCACGGGCGACAAGTCGGCCCGGGCGCTGTCGCCGAGCGTCGGCAAACCGGTGGTATCGGCGCTCCCGTGCAGGACGGGGACGATGGGGGCGGCCAGGGCGGCGGCGGCGGCCACGGCGAGACCGACGGCCGCGGCGACACGGCGCCACGGCCATCTGGGAGAAGGCTGGAACATCGCTGAAATCGGGTGTGGTTTCACGGTGCTATGATAACCGCTTCCCGGCCGCTGCCACTGCCGGGTTTTATTTTGTGACTTCGCTCCCACGACAACATGACAACTTTCGCCACCGACGCCAGCCCCCTGACCCATTTCGACGCCACCGGCCAGGCCCACATGGTCGACGTGGGCGCCAAGGACGCGACCCACCGCATCGCGGTCGCCGCCGGCACGATCCGCATGCAGCCGGCCACCCTCGACCTCGTCAAAGCGGGCAGCGCCAAGAAGGGCGACGTGCTGGGCGTGGCGCGCGTCGCTGCCATCATG
Source organism: Massilia pinisoli (assembly GCF_024753285.1). Lineage (GTDB taxonomy): Bacteria > Pseudomonadota > Gammaproteobacteria > Burkholderiales > Burkholderiaceae_D > Telluria > Telluria pinisoli. The sequence continues at coordinate 22,088 of NZ_JANUGW010000028.1, forward strand.
GCGGCCAAGCGCACGAGCGACCTGATCCCGCTGTGCCACCCGCTGGCCATCACGCGCGTCGCCGTCGACTTCGAGATCGACGAGGCCCATCACAGCGTCCACTGCCGCGCACAGGTCGAGACGGTCGGTAAAACCGGCGTCGAGATGGAAGCGCTGACGTCGGTGCAGGTCGGCTTGCTGACCATTTACGACATGTGCAAGGCGGCCGACCGCGGGATGGTGATGACCAACGTGCGGGTGCTGGAAAAGCACGGCGGTAAATCCGGGGATTGGACGGCGCAGCTTTAAGCCTGGGACATGCGCAAGTTGACTTGATGTGCATTTTCTAACTGTGCAATAATCCGCAACTTCCTTCCTGACTGCTGCTGCACGAAGGGCTACCGTTCCGGCACCTCTGGTCGCCGGCGCGATCTGTCGCCTACTTGCATTGCAGCCATGTCAAAACTTTCCCGTCTTGCCAAAGCCTTCCGCCGCGAGGGTATCGCCGTCGACTATACGGACGGCATCTACCGTATTACCAATGAGCACGCCAGCGCCCAGATCCTGCTGCCGGCCAGCCTGCCACTCGAGCAGAAGGCCGTGCGCCAACTGCTCGACTTTGCCTCGGTCCACTCGCCGGACAGTCACCACGGCGTCTGCCGCGCCTGTGCGACACCGGATTTTCACCCGGGCTCCATCGCGCCGGTCGGCAGCGTGGTCGCCACGGACGCCGATTTCGTGATTCCCGCCGCCATCGGCACCGATATCAACTGCGGCATGCGCCTGATTACCACCGGCCTCAAGAAAGCTGCCGTAGAGCCGCTCAAGCAGGCGCTGGTGCAGCGGCTGACCCGCGTGCTGCTGGACAACGGCCGCGACGTGCCGTTGCGCAGCACCGCCTTCCGCGCCCTGTTTGACGACGGCCCCGCCGGCTTCATCGATTCCCTGCATGCCGAGGGCTTGTGGGCTGCCGTCGACCGCGACCGCCTGGCCAGCGAACTGGCGGCCTGCATCAGCCTGGCGAATTTCGATGGCAATTCGCGCTACGCCCCGGAAGCGCTGGTGGGCACGCGCGAGACCATCCGCGATCCCAACCTCGGTACGCCGGGCGCCGGCAACCACTTCGTGGAGCTGCAGGTCGTGGATGAAGTGTTCGACCGCCACGCAGCCTATGCCGCCGGGCTGGCGGTGGGCGATGTGGTGGTGATGATCCATTCGGGCAGCCGCGACGTCGGCTTCTTCGTCGGTCGGCGCTGGATGGATCGGGCCCGCGCCGCCTGGCCCGCCGGCCTCAAGCATCCGGAAAGCGGGCTGTATGGCCTGAGCGGACCGCTCGCCCACGAGTATCTGGCCGCCATGGGCACCGCCGCGCGCTATGCCTGGGCCAACCGCGTGGTGTTGGCCGAACTGGTGCGCAAGGAAGTGAGCGAGCTGGCCGGCGGCACATCGCGCCTCGTAGTCGACGTGCCGCACAACGTGGTGCTGCCGGAACAGGGCATGAACATCCACCGCAAGGGCGCCACGCCGGCCCGGCATGGCGATCTGGCGCTGATACCGGGCTCGATGGGCGACGCCTCCTACGTGGTGCGCGGACTGGGAAACCCGGACTGGCTGTGGTCCTGCAGCCACGGCGCGGGCCGCAGCGTGCGACGCCAGGAGCTCAGGCGCATGGCAGGCAACCCGTCGGACGGCAGCTGGCAATGCGTGACGCTGCGCGAAGAGCGCCGGGTCGAGGAGGCGCCGGCTGCCTACAAACCCATCGGCCCGGTGCTGGCCGCCCAGGAACAGGCTGGCTTGATCGACGCGGTGGCGCGGCTCAAGCCCTGGGTCACGTTCAAAGCGTGAAGCCCCTCGCTCGTCGACGACGTGGCGACCCAGGCTGAGTGACTACATCGACGAGTAAGTTGCAAAAAAGAAAATTTTCATTAATTTCGGGTAAAACTGCTGCTGCAATCGAATTCACTGTGGCAAAAATACCAAAAAACAAACCTTTCTTTGAATTAACCCCTTCATATAATTTCCTTTGGTCAAGTAATATTGACAAGTAGCAGTTGATAAAACTGTCGTTTGGACCAAAGGAGATCTGATGTTTCAACAACTAAAGGTCGGCACGCGCCTGACCGTTGGCTTTCTCGTCGTCGTGCTGCTGGGCGCCACCGTCGCCAGCGTCGCCATCTACAACCTGATGCAAATGCACGTCCGGGCGAAGGCGATCTACGAAAAAGACCTGCTGGGGCTCTCTTACGTCAAGGAAGCCAACATCGACCTGATCTACGTGAGCCGCATCCTGCGCAGCGCCATCCTGTTGCCGACGGAAGCGCAACGCGCCGCAAAGTTCAACGACATCGAGACATACAAACAAAAAATCCAGGACAACCTCGACAAGGCCCGCCCGCTGTTCTATTCGGCCGACGGCAAGCGCACGTTCGCGGAAGCCGATACCCTGCTGCGCGATTACATCGGCGTGGTCAACGAGCTCATGAAACGAATCCGGTCGGAGGACGCGTCGCAGCCACGGGACTCGATCGATTTCCTGTTCAATACTTTCCAGCCGAAGTCGCAGCTGATCGACGACAAGATGACGGAACTGGCTGGCATCAAGGAAAAGAATGCCCGGCTCACCAACGCGTCCAATCGCAATGCTTACGAAAGCAGCCTCACCCTGCTGTTGTCGCTCGTCGCGCTCAGCGCCCTGGCCGGCACCGCGTTCGGTGTGCTGATCACGCGCGGCCTGATGCGCCAGCTGGGCGGCGAGCCGACGTATGCCGCCGAAGTCGCGGGCCGTATCGCCGACGGCAACCTGTACACCGACGTCGAACTGCGCGCCGGCGACGACCGAAGCCTGCTGTTCGCCATGAAGTCCATGCGCGACCGCCTTGCACGCATCGTCAGGGAAGTGCGCCAGGGCACGGACATGATCGCCTCGGCATCCGGCCAGATCGCCAGCGGCAACCAGGACCTGTCGTCGCGCACGGAACAGCAAGCCAGTTCGCTCGAGGAAACGGCATCGTCGATGGAAGAGCTGACGTCGACCGTGAAACAGAACGCCGACAACGCGCGCCAGGCCAACGCGCTGGCGCAAACGGCATCGACCGTGGCCGGACAAGGCGGCGACGTCGTTGCGCAGGTCGTGCAGACGATGGGTTCGATCAACGATTCGTCGAAGAAGATCGTGGACATCATCACCGTCATCGACAGCATCGCCTTCCAGACGAACATCCTCGCGCTGAATGCGGCCGTCGAGGCAGCGCGTGCGGGCGAACAGGGCCGCGGCTTTGCTGTCGTCGCGGGCGAAGTGCGCACGCTGGCCCAGCGCTCCGCAGCGGCCGCCAAGGAAATCAAGTCACTGATCGACGACTCCGTCGACAAGGTCGAGGCCGGTACGAAACTGGTCGACCAGGCGGGCGCCACGATGCACGACGTGGTGTCGAGCATCGGGCGCGTGACGGACATCATGGCCGAGATCAGCGCCGCCAGCCAGGAACAGACGGCCGGCATCGAGCAGGTCAACCAGGCCGTCAGCCAGATGGACACCGTCACGCAGCAGAACGCCGGTCTCGTCGAGGAAGCGGCGTCCGCGTCGGAAGCGCTGCAGAGCCAGGCCGTCAAGCTGGCGGAGCTGGTCGGCATGTTCCGCGTCGACGATCGCGCCGTGGCGGCAGCCCCGAGCGCCCCGCCGCGCGCGACGCCGGCCGTCGCGGCACTGGCGCGTCCGGTGAGCCGTCCGCCCGCCAAGCCGGCGATCCGCTCCGCCCCGACCGATGCGACGACGAAGATTCCCGCCACCACGGCCGGCGACGGTTGGGAAGAATTCTGACCGCTTCCGCCGCCGGATGCCTCCCTGCCCGCCGGGGCGTCCGGCAGTGCGGCTCACCCCTTGAACGATGAGCTGAACCGTGTCACAGCTGTACCGTTGTGCAATACGACTGTCTCTCTTTGACACACCCTTTCCCGGCTATCGCCCGCCGTCAGCCCCTTCACGAGTGGCACGGATATTGCGAATTCCTCCTTGACTGCGCGCCGCGCAATCGCAACCACTCATCGATCAAGGAGACAACCATGGCCTGGACCAAACCCGAATTCACCGACTGGCGTTTCGGCTTCGAAATCACGATGTACATCGCGAATCGCTGATACGAGCACGCCCGCGGCGCCGCCGCGGGCGCACCGGACCCCGTCATGAACATCGTCGTATTAGGCTCCTCGGCCGGAGGCGGTTTCCCGCAGTGGAACTGCAATTGCCGCAATTGCGCCGGGCTCCGCAACGGTACCGTCCGCGCGACGCCGCGCACGCAATCGTCGATCGCCGTGTCCGCCAACGGGACCGACTGGGTGCTGATCAATGCCTCGCCGGACATCCTCATGCAGATCCGCGCGACTCCCGCGCTGCAGCCGGCGCGCGCGCGACGCGATTCCGGCATCGCCGCCGTCATGCTGATGGATGCGCAGATCGACCACGTCACCGGCCTCCTGATGCTGCGCGAGGGGAAAGAGCTGCCCCTGTATTGCACGCCCCAGGTCTGGCGCGAGCTGAACGAAGGACTGCCGCTCGTGCCCGTGCTGTCGCACTATTGCGGCGTGCGCTGGCACGCACTGCCGACAGACGGCGGCGTGCACGTGCCGGGCATCGACGGCATCCGCTTCACGCCGCTCGCGCTGTCCAGCAAGGCGCCGCCCTATTCCGACCACCGGCACGATCCGCACCCGGGCGACAACATCGGCCTGCTGATCGAAGACGTGGGCACCGGACAATGCGTGTTTTATGCACCCGGCCTCGGCGCGATCGATGCGCAGGTGGACGCCGCGTTGCGCCGCGCGGATTGCGTGCTCGTCGACGGCACCTTCTGGCAGGCGGACGAAATGATCGCGCTGGGGTTGTCCGGCAAGACGGCGGCCGACATGGGCCACCTGCCGCAATCGGGCGACGGCGGCTTGATCGCCGTGCTCGACGGCATCGACGCGCGGCGCAAGATACTCATCCACATCAACAACACGAACCCGATCCTGGACGAAGACTCGGCGCAACGCGCCCTGCTCGCGCACCACGGGATCGAGGTCGCGTTCGACGGCATGGAGATTACGTTATGAGCACCGACGCTTGGAGCCGCGAGGAATTCGAGGCGCAATTGCGCTCGCGAGGCGCCGGCTACCACATCCATCACCCGTTCAACGTCAAGATGAACGATGGCCTGCTGGATCCGGACCAGATCCGGGGCTGGGTCGCCAACCGTTTTTATTACCAGGTCAATATCCCGCAAAAAGATGGCGCCATCATCGCCAACTGCCCGGACCGCGCCACGCGGCGCCGCTGGGTGCGCCGCATCCTCGACCATGACGGGTGGGGAGAGAACGAAGGGGGTATCGAGGCTTGGGTGCGGCTCGGCGAAGCCGTCGGGCTCACGCGCGAGGCGCTGTGGTCGCAGCGGCACGTCGTGCCGGGCGTGCGCTTCGCCGTCGATGCGTACGTCAATTTCGCGCGCCAGGCGCCGTGGCAGGAAGCCGTCTGCTCGTCGCTGACGGAGATGTTCGCACCGAAGATCCACAAGGACCGGCTCGCTACCTGGCCCACGCATTATCCGTGGATCGATCCGGATGGCTTGCAGTACTTCCGCAGCCGCATTGCGCTGGCCGAGCGCGACGTCGAACACGGCCTTGAAGTGACGCTGGGCCACTTCACCACCCGCGCCCAGCAGCAGCGCGCGCTCGAGATCCTGCAATTCAAGCTCGACATCCTGTGGGCCATGCTCGACGCCATCGAGAAAGCCTACCCCTGAGGAGGAAAGCCATGCACACCGTTCCCGATCAACCTTCACTGTCGCGCCTGTTCCGCATGCAGTGGGAAGAGGCCCAAGGCACACACGTCCTGCTGTATCCGGAAGGGATGGTCAAGCTGAACCCGAGCGCGGCCGAGATCCTGAAACGCTGCGATGGCCTTCGCACCGTGCCCGCGATCGTCGGCGAACTCGAACAGGCGTTCCACTGCGAGGGGCTGCGCGGGGACGTCGACGATTTCCTGCGCGTTGCGAGCGAACGGGGCTGGATTGTGTGAGCGCGCCATGAACGCCCCGACCTCCCACCCGACCATCGCGCCGCCACTGTGGCTGCTGGCCGAGCTGACCTATCGCTGCCCGCTGCACTGCCCGTTCTGCTACAACCCGGTCGATTACGCCAACGACCGCACCGAATTGACGACGGAACAATGGTTCGACGTGATGCGCCAGGCGCGCCGGCTCGGCGCGGCGCAGCTCGGCTTCTCGGGCGGCGAGCCGCTGCTGCGCGACGATCTCGAAGACCTGGTCGGCGAAGGCCGCCGGCTTGGGTTTTATACGAACCTGATCACGTCCGGCATCGGTCTCACCGAGTCGCGCCTCGCGCGCATGAAGGCACTGGGGCTGGACCACATTCAGCTGTCGTTCCAGGACTCGACGCGCGCGCTGAACGACTTCCTGTCGAGCACAAAGACGTTCGACCTGAAGGCACGCGTCGCGCGGCTGATCAAGCAATACGACTATCCGATGGTGCTGAACGTCGTGCTGCATCGCTTCAATCTCGACCACGTCGAGCGCATCATCGACATGGCCCTGGACATGGGCGTCGACTACCTGGAGCTGGCCAACACGCAGTATTACGGCTGGGCGCTCGTCAACCGCGACCAGTTGATGCCGACGCGGGAACAGGTCGCGCGCGCGGAAAGCGTCGTGAATGCGTGCCGCGCCCGGATCGGCAGCCGGATGCGCATCCTGTTCGTCGTGCCCGACTATTTCGAGGCGCAACCGAAAGCCTGCATGAACGGCTGGGGCGGCGTGTTCCTCGGCATCGCGCCGGACGGCACTGCGCTACCCTGCCACGCGGCCCGCACGTTGCCGGGCATCGATTTCCCGAACGTGCGCACCACCACTGTAAAAGCCATCTGGTACGACAGCGCCGCGTTCAACCGCTACCGCGGCGATGCCTGGATGAAGGATCCTTGCCGCACGTGCGACGACAAGGCGAAGGACTTCGGCGGCTGCCGCTGCCAGGCCTATGCGATGACGGGCGACGCGGCGAACGCGGACCCCGTGTGCGCGAAGTCGGCGCGGCACGGCGACGTGCAGACGATCGTGCTGCATGCGCAGCGCGCGCAGCAGGGCGCACCGGACGACGCCGTGGGACGGCCGGCGCAACCGATCGTGTTCCGGTCCGACGTCAATTCGCTGAAGGTGAGCCGGCCCTCCCCGTAAGATTGGCCCGTCATCCGCCGCTTGCCGCCGCGCCGCTCAGCCGCGTCCCGATCCACCAGTAATTGCCTTGCGCATCCTGCACGCCGGCCGACCGGTCGCCGTACGGCAGGTCGCGCGGTGCCGCGAGGCTCGTCGCGCCCTGGTCCAGCGCGCGCGCATACACCTTATCGACGTCGTCCACGTACACGTGCACGGACCCGATCGGCAGCTCGGCCCACGGCCTGAACCCGACCATCAGGACGGAATCGCCGATCCGGACTTCGGCGCGCCGGATCGCCCCGTCGGCGTCGGCCTGGCGCCGCAATTCGGTCGCGCCGAACGCATGCGCGAGGAAGTCGAGCAGCGCGCGCACGTCCTTCACGAGCAGGTACGGCGACACGGCATTGTAGCCATCGGGTTTGTATCGATCGTTCATTGTCTCTCCTTATCGTTTTTATTGGACTCGACGATTGTGTCACATTCGTATGGACAGACGATGCCATTTCGGCAAAATGGACATGGCGTTCACGAAAAATGCCTCCTTGCCAAATCATTGCTTGGCTGCCTGATAAGAAACAAAACTTCCTGCTCGCGGAGTGTTGGGAAAACGCGCCAGAGTGTGAGTATTTGTTAGTTTTGCGCTTCGAATTATTGCTGCACATCAATTAATATGGAGTTGACCCGACACGACAATGCAGCGTGCGGGCGCCCTTCCCGACTCTCTCCACTTCTCAGGAGACCACTATGTTCCAGCAAATGAAAGTCGGTACCCGACTCACTCTTGGCTTCCTGACCGTTGTCATGCTTGGCGCAATCGTCGCCGGCATCGCGATCTACAACTTGGCGCAAATGAACGAGCGCGCCAAGCTCATGTACCAACGCGAATTTTTGGGCATCTCTTACGTCAAGGATGCAAACCTCGGCCTCGTCTACATGGGCCGTGCGCTGCGCGGCGCCATGCTGGCGTCGAGCGACGAACAGCGCGACAAGATGCTGACCAGCGTCGACAAATTCAAGCGGATGATGCTGGAGAACCTCGACAAGGCCCGTCCGCTGTTCTACACGGACGACGGCAAGCGCACATTAGTCGAAGCCGACACGCAGGCACGCGAATTCGACGACCTGGCCGCCGAACTGATCAAGCGCTTGAAGGCAGAACCGCTGGAACAGCGGCGCGACTCCGTCGATTACCTGTTCAACACGTTCCTGCCGAAGGCGCAAGCGGTCGACGACAAGATGATGGCGCTGGCCAAATTCAAGGAACAACGTGCCGAGGAGATCAATGCGTACAACAAGGGCGAGTACGAAAACAGCCGCGCCACGCTGCTCGTGCTCGTCGTTCTCAGCGCCCTGGCCGGCACCGGCTTCGGCGTGCTGATCACCCGTCGTCTCACGCGCCAGCTGGGCGGCGAACCGGCGTATGCGGCCGAAATCGCGGGCCTCATCGCCGACGGCGACCTGAGCACGGAAGTGCAGCTGCGCGCCAGCGACGAGACGAGCCTGCTGTTCGCGATGAAATCCATGCGCGACCGGCTCGCACGCATCGTCAGCGAAGTGCGCCAGGGCACGGATGCCATCGCGTCGGCCTCCGGCGAAATCGCGAGCGGTAACCTGGACCTGTCGTCGCGCACGGAACAACAAGCCAGCTCGCTCGAGGAGACGGCATCGTCGATGGAAGAGCTGACGTCGACCGTGAAGCAGAACGCCGACAACGCGCGCCAGGCCAATATGCTGGCACAGACGGCCTCGACCGTGGCAGGACAAGGCGGCGACGTCGTCGCGCAGGTCGTGCAGACGATGGGCTCGATCAACGACTCGTCGAAGAAGATCGTGGACATCATCACCGTCATCGACGGCATCGCCTTCCAGACAAATATCCTCGCACTGAATGCGGCCGTCGAGGCGGCGCGCGCCGGCGAACAGGGACGCGGCTTTGCCGTCGTCGCGGGCGAAGTGCGCACGCTGGCCCAGCGCTCCGCAGCCGCGGCGAAAGAGATCAAGGCGCTGATCGGCGACTCCGTCGAGAAGGTCGCCACCGGCACCCGGCTCGTCGACAAGGCCGGCAGCACGATGCACGAGGTCGTCGAGAGCATCCAGCACGTGACGGACATCATGGCCGAGATCAGCGCCGCCAGCCAGGAACAGACGAGCGGCATCGAGCAGATCAACCAGGCCATCAGCCAGATGGACAACGTCACGCAGCAGAACGCCGGCCTCGTCGAGGAAGCGGCGGCCGCATCGGAAGCGCTGCAGAACCAGGCGGCCAAGCTGGCGGAATTGGTCAGCATCTTCCACATCGACGACCGCGGCGTCGGCGCTGCACCGTCGGCGCCGCCCGCTCCGCCCATGCCGCCTGCGCCCACGCGCGCCAAGGCGCCCGCACCCGCGGCGCACACCACACCCGCCCGTGCCACGCTCGCCGCGCCGGCCGCGAAACCGACCCTCGTGAAGCCCGTCATCAAGCCCGCCGTGAAGGCCGTCCCCGCGAAGCCCGTCCCCGCCAAAGCGGCCGCGGACGAGTGGGAAGAGTTCTGAACGTTCCGCCCGAGTCACGCCGTCCACAACGCCCCCGCCCAGCCGGGGGCGTTCTTTTTCCGGCGCCGGGCTGCCGCGTCCTTGCATTCCCCAACACCTTTTTCACGTGGTAAATTGCTTCCTTTCACCGGCCGAGCCGACCCGGCAGGCCGCGTATTCACAAGCCACAAGCGAGAGGACGGAATGAAATTAGGTATGCTGGCGCTGGCCGCAACCATGGCGGGCACGACGCTCGGCGCGGTCGCCGCACCGCGCGGATTCACGGTCGAAGATCTGGTGACGATGGAACGGGTGGGCAGCCCGGCGGTGTCGCCGGACGGGAGCCGCGTCGCCTACACGGTGCGCACGACCGACATGGGCAAGAACCGCGGTCACACCGACGTGTACGTCGTCGACCTGCGCGCCGCGAACCCGACCCCGCAACGGCTGACGTCGGACGCGGCCAGCAGCACGGATCCCGAGTGGTCGCCGAATGGTGACGCAATTTATTTTCTGTCGTCGCGCTCCGGTTCCGGCCAGGTGTGGCGCGTACCGGCGGTGGGCGGCGACGCGGTCCGCGTGACCGACTTGCCGCTCGACGTGGACGCATTCCGCGTGGCGCCGACCGGCGACCGCATGCTGCTCAGCATGGCCGTGTTCCGCGACTGCGCCGATCTCGCCTGCACAAAGGCGCGCCTGGACGCGAAAGAGAAGGACAAGGCCAGCGGCAAGATCTATGACCGCCTGTTCGTGCGCCATTGGGACACGTGGTCGGACGGCCGCAACAACGTGCTGTACGCGGCCCCGCTGGATGCGTCCGGCCGCGTGAACGGCGCGCCCATCAGCCTGTCGGGTTCGCTCGACGGCGACGTCCCGTCGAAACCGTTCGGCGACCGCGAGGAATTCCGCTTCAGCCCGGACGGCAAGACCGTCGTGTTCGCCGCCCGCATCGCGGGCAAGACCGAGGCGTGGTCCACCAACTTCGACCTGTATGCGGTCCCGGCCGCTGGCGGCACGCCGCGCAACCTGACGGCCGACAACCACGCCTGGGACACGAAGGGCGTGTTCTCGCCGGACGGCCGCACGCTCGCGTATCTCGCAATGTCGCGCCCGGGCTTCGAGGCCGACCGCTACCACATCGTGCTGCTCGACCTCGCCAGCGGCAAGAAGCGCAACGTGGCCGAAAGCTGGGACCGCTCGCCGGGCGGCCTGCAGTGGACGGCCGACGGCAAGACGCTCGTCGCGGACGCCGAGGACGTCGGCCAGCACCGCCTGTTCGCCATCGACGTGGCCAGCGACAAGGTGTCGCCGCTGACCGACAAGGGGTCGATCGGCGGCTTCGACGTGCGAGGCAACACGGTCGCCTACACGCAAACGAATCTCGCCTCCGGCGCGCAGCTGTTCGGCATGCGCCTCGGTGCGGACAAGCCCGTGCAGCTGACGCACGTGAACGAAGCCAAACTGGCCGATGTCCGCTGGGGCGAGTATGAGCAGTTCTCGTTCAAGGGCGCGAACGGCGACACGGTCTATGGCCACGTGATGAAGCCGTGGAATTACGAGCCCGGCAAATCGTACCCGATCGCCTTCCTCGTGCACGGCGGCCCGCAAGGCAGCTTCGGCAACGGCTGGAGCTACCGCTGGAATCCGCAGGTGTACGCCGGCGCAGGCTACGCAACCGTCTTCATCGACTTCCACGGCTCGACCGGCTACGGCCAGACGTTCACGGACGCCATCAGCGGCGACTGGGGCGGCAAGCCGCTCGAAGACTTGAAAAAGGGCCTGGCCGCGGCCGTGGCGAAATATTCCTGGATGGACCGCTCGCATGCGTGCGCGCTGGGCGCGTCGTATGGCGGCTACATGATGAACTGGATCGAGGGTAACTGGCCGGACGGTTTCAAATGCATCGTCAACCACGACGGCGTGTTCGACACGCGCGGCATGGCCTATTCGACCGAGGAACAATGGTTCACGGACTGGGAAAACGGCGGCCCGTACTTCACCGTCCCGGAAAAGCATGAGCGCTTCAACCCCGTACTGCACGTGAACAAGTGGAAGACGCCGATGCTCGTCGTGCAGGGCGACCTCGATTTCCGCATCCCGACGGCGCAGGGCCTGTCCACGTTCACGGCGCTGCAACGCCGCGGCATCGAGAGCAAGCTGCTCGTGTTCCCGGACGAGAACCACTGGGTGCTGAAGCCGGCCAACTCCCTGCTGTGGCATCACACCATCATCGGATGGCTCGACCAGCACCTGAAACAGTAAATACGAACCTCCGCAGTCGCTCGTGGTGCTACTATTGCTGTGTCACAAGATCGTGAACTCGGTCTTGAGCACGGTTAAAGGAGCACCATGAGCGAGCCGCAAACGGAACACGAACTCAAGCCCCAGGAATTCGAATTCGAATCGATGCACCTGCAGGTGGGCGTACGCCTGCAATTCATCACGCACCGGACCTTGAAGCCCGTCCAGCATTTCTCGACGCTGATCGGCTGGCTGAAAGACGAATACCTGATCGTCAAGATCCCGATGGACAATGGCGCGCCGATCGCACTCGTCGAAGGCGAGCGCGTGACGATGCGCGTGTTCTCCGGCATCCATGTGTGCTCGTTCGCGTGCACCGTCGAACGCATATTCAACCGACCCGTGCTGTATGCCCACCTCTCGTTCCCGCGCTCGATCCAGGGTACGAGCCTGCGGACGGCGATCCGGGTCAAGGTCGACATCCCGGCGAAGATCGTCCCGGTGAATGGAACCGTCCCCGCCGCCGACTGCGTGTTGACGAACCTGAGCGTGAACGGCGCGCGCATCGAATCGCAGAAGAGCCTGCCTCAGGACGAGGACGAATTCGACCTGGAATTCGTCCTGCTCGCGCCGCCCAACAATCAGGAAGTGCGTGTCCGTACACGGTCGACCGTGCGCAATATCAGCGCGCTTTCCACGGGAACGGAACAGGCCGAAGGCTTTGCCTATGGCGTGCAGTTCTCGGGCCTCAATCCGGCGCACTACACGTTGCTGCAGAACCTGACGTATGAGGCGTTGCTGGCGGATCGGCAGAAGATCGTCTGATCAAAAGTGGCCGGCTTTCCACAGGCGCGGCCATTGGTCACCGTTGTTGAGCGCCTGCTGGGCCGGCGTCAGTTCCTCGTTGCGCAGCTTCGCCAGCGCTTCCGGCCATGCGCCCGCAATCACGCCGGCCATCGCTGCGACGATGCATGCCATGCCCGCCAGGCGCCAGGCGCCGCTCGGCGCTGCCATTGGCATTGCCGGGATAACGGACCGCTGCCACCCGATCGCACAGCCGAGATACAACGCGACGGCCAGCTGGCTCTGCGGCATCACGAAGACGCCGGACACGAGGCCGTCGACGAGGATCGCTATAGCGCCTGTCACCAGTGCCGAAAAAATTGCCTGGCCGGGGGCATCGTCACGGCCGACGCGCGCGCCGGCCCGCAACAGGCCACGTACACCGGACGCGACAGCGATCAGCAGGCACAACAACGCCGGCACGCCCCATTCGGCGGCAACCTGCAGCACCCAGTCGTGCGGATGGGCGCCATTATTCCGCAGCTCGCTGTAATGCGCAAAATGCAGCGGGCCCGCGCCGAGCCACGGGTGCACTGCAATCAACTGGCTGGCTAGATGCCAGAGTGGCCAGCGCCCCGATGTCGGATCTGTGGCTGTGCGCTCGACCGCAACCGAAAGGGAGTGCATGCCTTGGACACCGATCAGCGCAGGCACTAAGGCCAGGAACAGGAAATACGCGAGCACACCGAATGTGGCCGTCAGTATGACCGACCGCAAGTACGGCCACGCGCGCTTCCGCGCCAGCAAGGCAACGGCAACGCAGCCGACCGCCATGCCCAGCAACGTGCCGCGGCCCATGGTCGCGAACAGTGCCATCCACCAGTACGTCGTCACGACCAGCCAAAACCATCGGAGTTTCGACACCTTCGGCGTCAAGCAGCACAAAAGAATGAGTAAAGGCAGGGTCGACGTCTGCGCGTGATTGAAAAAGCGGATGTTGCTGAAGTTCGTCGTGAAGTCGTCGAGCGCCAGCGGAATGCCGAGGCTGAGCCCGGCGGCGTAGGCAACGATGAACAGGAAAACGTAGGGCGCGCAGGCGAGTGCAAGTGCGCGGATGGCAGACAGGAACGACGCCTGGCCGTTGCGGGCGATCTCCTCGGCGATGGCGGAGGCCAGCACATATAGCAGAAAGAAATTCGCCACCTCGAACAGGGCGAAGCGCGGCGCAAATGCCAGCGCAGCACTGACGATGCCGAGAACGAAGAACGCCGCCAGCGCGATGCCGGCGCTACCGCGAAACGCACCTGGCAACGTTCCGCCTCGATGCAGCAGGATGAAAGCGCCGCCGAACAACACTGTGCCGATCTCGACGAGACGCTGATGATCGTGCCCCGCCACCATCATGAAGTTGGCGAATATGGCCACACACAGCAGCGTCGCAAAACGCGCGTGCTGGCGCACTTGCACGCTGAAGCCGTTCATCGGTGGATGGGTTTCTGTCGTCAGCACGCTCGACCTCGTTCGATCAGCTAATAAAAAAGCCGCCCAGCTTACACTGGGCGGCCGTTTGACGCTACGTCCGTTGGATCAGGACAGATTAGCTACCGGTGCAGCTCGTGCCAGCGATCTTCGGAATGTCGGCAGCGGCCAGGTTCGATTTGCACGACCACGAACCGTCGGTGCCGCGGGTCAGCGTGATCTGCATGCCGTTGACGGTAGCCGGACCACCTTGGATCAGGCAGGTCAGGTTGTCGGCGCCAGCGCCGAATTTGCAGTTGGTCGTCGGGTTCGCTGCGGCTGCCAGACCAACTTGTTCCGGTGCCGAAATCGTTGCGCCCTCAGTCAGTTGGACATCGAAGCCGGTCTTACCAGCCGACACTTCAGCCAGTGCAGCCGTGAACTTCGACTTGGCGACGTAGTTCTGGTACGCCGGGATGGCCACAGCGGCCAGGATGCCGATAATCGCGACAACGATCATCAGTTCGATCAGGGTGAAGCCGGCTTGGGCTTTCTTGACGATTTTCGGTGCTTTCATGATGTCTCTCCAGGTTGGTACTGCAAAATTTAAAGGGCTGTTTCGTATCCGGTACTGCTTGCTTCTGCCCTTTCCTATATGCAACCGGCGTGCCAGGTCATTTCCACACGGAATCGTTATCGCCGTGCTAACAAATTGTGGTTTTTGGTGTATTTTTGGCCTTATTGCCTGACAATTTTTGTCACCGAACTTGGCGAAAATTGTCGGTTGGACGAATTTTGTTGAGCTATGACAAAAAATTGTCGCCCCGTCGTGCCAGCTGGACGAAAAAAAACGGGACGCCGCAGCGTCCCGTTTCATTGGATGCGAATCCGGAGGATTACAGCATCGCCTTCAGCAGACGAGCCATTTCCGACGGGTTCTTGGTAACCGTGATACCGCAGGCTTCCATGATTTCCAGCTTGGCTTGTGCCGTGTCGGCACCGCCCGAGATCAGCGCGCCGGCGTGGCCCATGCGCTTGCCCGGCGGCGCGGTGACGCCGGCGATGAAGCCGACGACCGGCTTCTTCATGTTGTCCTTGATCCAATACGCGGCGTTCGCCTCGTCCGGGCCGCCGATCTCGCCGATCATGATGACGGCGTCCGTGTCCGGATCGTCGTTGAACATCTTCATCACGTCGATGTGCTTCAGACCGTTGATCGGGTCGCCGCCGATGCCGACTGCCGACGACTGGCCCAGGCCCAGCGCGGTCAGCTGGCCGACGGCTTCATACGTCAGCGTGCCCGAACGCGACACGACGCCGATGCGGCCCTTGCGGTGGATGTGACCCGGCATGATGCCGATCTTGATCTCGTCCGGGGTGATCAGGCCCGGGCAGTTCGGGCCCAGCAGCAGGGTCTTCGAACCGGCCTTGGCCATGCGGTCCTTGACTTCCATCATGTCACGGACGGGGATGCCTTCCGTGATGCAGATTGCCAGGTCCAGCTCGGCTTCCACGGCTTCCCAGATGGCGGCGGCGGCGCCTGCCGGCGGGACGTAGATCACGGAGACGGTGGCGCCCGTTTCCTGCTTGGCTTCCTTGACGCTCGCGAAGATGGGGATGCCTTCGAAGTCTTCACCGGCTTTCTTCGGGTTCACGCCTGCCACGAAGGCTTCACGGCCGTTCGCGTAGTCGCGGCACATGCGCGTGTGGAATTGGCCGGTCTTGCCGGTGATGCCTTGGGTGATGACTTTGGTGTCTTTGTTAATCAGAATCGACATTTTATTTCCTTCGCGAATTAAGCTTGGCCAGCTGCAGCGGCAACGACCTGCTTCGCTGCGTCTTCCATGGTGTCGGCCGAGATGATCGGCAGGCCGGAGTCGGCCAGCATCTTCTTGCCCAGGTCTTCGTTGGTGCCCTTCATGCGGACGACCAGCGGCACTTGCAGCGAGACGGCCTTCGATGCGGTGATCACGCCTTCGGCGATCACGTCGCAGCGCATGATGCCGCCGAAGATGTTGACGAGGATGGCTTTCAGGCCCGGGTTCTTCAGCATGATCTTGAAGGCTTCCGTGACCTTTTCTGCCGTCGCGCCGCCGCCGACGTCCAGGAAGTTGGCCGGCTCGCCGCCGAACAGCTTGATGGTGTCCATCGTGGCCATGGCCAGGCCGGCGCCGTTCACGAGGCAGCCGATGTTGCCGTCCAGGGAGATGTAGGCCAGGTCGAATTTCGACGCTTCGACTTCAGCGGGATCTTCTTCGTCCAGGTCGCGGTAGGCGACGATTTCCGGATGACGGAACAGGGCGTTCGAGTCGAAGTTGAACTTGGCGTCCAGGGCGATGACTTTACCTTCGCCTGTCAGGATCAGCGGGTTGATTTCGGCCAGCGATGCGTCGGTGTCCCAGTACGCTTTGTACAGGCCTTGCAGGTTCGCGCGCGCGGCGGCGATCGAGCCTTCCGGCACGCCGATCTTGCGGGCGATGTCGTCCGCGTCAGCGTCGGTCAGGCCGACGGCCGGGTCGATGGCGACGGTGTGGATTTTTTCCGGGTTGCTGTGCGCGACTTCTTCGATGTCCATGCCGCCTTCCGACGAGGCCATCAGCACGACGCGCTGCGTGACGCGGTCGGTGACCATCGACACGTACAGTTCTTTCTTGATGTCGGCGCCTTCTTCGATCAGCAGGCGACGGACTTTCTGGCCTTCCGGACCGGTCTGGTGCGTGATCAGCTGCATGCCCAGGATCTGGTTCGCGTATTCGCGCACTTGTTCCAGCGACTTGGCGACTTTCACGCCGCCGCCCTTGCCGCGGCCGCCAGCATGGATCTGGGCCTTGACCACCCAGACCGGACCGCCCAGCTCTTCAGCTGCCTTGACAGCACCGTCGACCGAGTCACACGGAATGCCGCGCGGAACGGTCACTCCGAATTTTCGGAGGATCTCTTTGCCCTGATACTCATGGATTTTCATGCTGGCTTCCCTTCTTCTGTTACTGATGTAGTTTAGAAATGCGGTTTAAATTGCGACAAACCCGGAGTCTACTCCGGACAACACTACCCCGGCACCGCCTTGAGAGCCCAGCGCGGATAGTAGGTTTCGACGGCAGGGCCATCGAGACGCAGCGCGTGGCAGCGGTCCAGTTCATAAGGCCGTTCGGTCGAGGTCTCGGCCGAGCGGTTGGCCATCGCGTCATCGGCGAAGGCCTGGATTGCCGCGGTGGGCAGGACTTGCGCGAGTTCGGTCAGGTGGGTGCAGCCGAGGACCCCGGACAGGCGATCTTTCAGATGCAATCGGAAATGTTTCAGCAGCGATAAGCCAATGAGCTTTTTGTAGGCAGGGCCGATGGTGTCGCAATAACCGGGATAGGGGACTGCATCGGACGCCGCTTCGGCGTCGACGATGGTCATGTCGCGGTCGATGGTCACGCGCAGCTTGAGTTCGTGCACCGGCAGGCCGGCCGGACGGGGGCCGGAAGGCAGGGCAATGTCGTGCGTCTTGGTGTCGCGGATGCAGGCGTCGAGGTCCCACAGGCCATCGTCGCGCGCGAACACGTCGACAGTGATGGCGCGCGTGTGCCGAGGCTTACGCGGAGCGGGTGGAGACAGGGGCATAAACACCAATGCCGGAATGCGGCGAAAAAATTTGCAGCCGTTGTGCCTGATGCACGTTGCCGCAGCTTCTACGGCAACAACCGCTCTTGCGGCGCTGCTTAAACCATGAAAGTTTAGCACAGGGTGCCGGGCTGTGCACCGAAACCTCGGCGACACAAGGGGTTTTTGAAGGGAAGATCGGGGGAGATGTTGCTAAGTTGTGATGGCGAAACCGCAAGCTTGCGTGCATCGCCACGTCACCGGACTGTCATAAACAACACAGCAGTCGGTCATTCACAATGATGAGATCAGTGGACTGGCGGATCAGAACTCGTCGTCGTCGCCGCCCCGCAGCGCGGCACGCACCGCACTCTGGGAAAAACCGCGTTGCAGCAGGAAGCGCATCTGTTTGCTGCGTTCTTCGGCGTCCTGCGGGACGGTGCCGAACTTGCGGCGCCAGACTTCCCTCGCCCGTTTGATTTCCGTTTCCTTCAATCCGGACTTGAGGTCGTCGAGTGCCTCGCCCTTCACGCCGTGCTGCTGGAGTTCGGACAGCACCCGGCTGTTGCCGTAGCGTCCGGCTCGCCGGTGCACCAGCGATTCGGCAAACCGCTCCTGCGACAGCCAGTTGTTCTTTTCGAGGAAATCGAGGAGAGCTTCGACATCGTCGCCCTCCTCCGCATAACGGGACAATTTGCGCGCCAGTTCGAGCCGGCTGTGCTCGCGCGTCGACAGATACTTCAACGCGCGAGCCTTGAGGCTCAGCTGCTGGCGCACCATCAGGACGATTACTCGTCGCCGACGACGGACAGCTGAGGCGCATCGCCACCGGCCGGGGCCGGCGGCAGCTCGCGCACGCCGAGGGCGGCGCGGACCTTGTTTTCGATCTCGCGTGCCAGTGCCGGACGCTCACGCAGGAAGATACGTGCATTGTCCTTGCCTTGGCCGATGCGTTCGCCGCCGTAGCTGTACCACGAGCCCGACTTCTCGACGATCTTGTTGTCCACGCCCAGGTCGATGATCTCGCCTTCGCGCGACGTGCCTTCGCCATACAGGATGTCGAAGTGCGCTTCCTTGAACGGCGGCGCGATCTTGTTCTTGACGACCTTGACCTTGGTTTCGTTACCGATCACCTCGTCACCCGTCTTGATCGAGCCGGTACGGCGGATGTCCAGGCGCACGGAGGCGTAGAACTTCAGCGCGTTACCGCCCGTCGTCGTTTCCGGGCTACCGAACATGACGCCAATCTTCATACGGATCTGGTTAATGAAGATCACCAGCGTGTTCGTACGGTTGATCGATGCGGTCAGCTTGCGCAGCGCCTGCGACATCAGGCGGGCTTGCAGGCCCGGCAGCGAGTCGCCCATGTCGCCTTCGATCTCGGCGCGCGGCGTCAGGGCCGCTACCGAGTCGATGACCACCATGTCGACGCTGCCCGAACGCACGAGGGCGTCCGTGATTTCCAGCGCCTGTTCACCCGTGTCCGGCTGCGAGATCAGCAGCTCGTCCAGCTTGATGCCCAGCTTTTGCGCGTAGGTCACGTCCAGCGCGTGCTCGGCGTCGATGAACGCGCAGGTGCCGCCCAGCTTCTGCATCTGGGCGATGGTCTGCAGGGTCAGCGTCGTCTTACCCGACGATTCCGGACCGTAGATCTCGACGATACGGCCGCGCGGAAGGCCGCCGACGCCGAGTGCGATGTCCAGGCCCAGCGAACCGGTCGAGACGGTTTGCACTTCCTCGACGGGCGCATTGGTATCCATGCGCATCACCGAGCCCTTGCCGAATTGCTTCTCAATCTGTGCGAGGGCTGCTGCCAGCGCCTTGCTCTTCTCGGCTGCGTTTACTACGGATTTCTTGTCGTCCATAACTTTCTTTCTGTCCTAGAGTGAACCAAGGTGTGGGCCGCTCGCGCGATTTCAATAAGAAGTACTGTATAAAAATCCAGTGGTTTTGGCAAGCGATATTTACTGTCGCTTGACCGATTCGACATGTTGCGTAACTTGACACACAATAAGCGGGTAAGCGGGATCGAACAACAAAAGCCGGGGGAGAGATGCGTATTTTACTTGCCGAAGATGATAGCGTGTTGGCCGACGGGCTGACGCGCTCCTTGCGCCAGTCCGGTTATGCCATCGATTGCGTCAAGAACGGGCAGGACGCCGACACGGCGCTGTCCACGCAGGAATTCGACCTGCTGATCCTCGACCTCGGCCTGCCCAGGCTGTCCGGCCTCGATGTGCTGCGCCGCCTGCGCGCGCGCGGGTCGCTGTTGCCCGTGCTGATCCTCACGGCGGCCGACTCCATCGAGCAGCGCGTGGGCGGCCTCGATGCCGGCGCCGACGACTACATGCCGAAGCCGTTCGCCCTGTCCGAGCTGGAAGCGCGCGTACGCGCCCTCACCCGCCGCGGCCAGGGCGGCGGCTCCACCGTCATCCGCCACGGCCCGCTCGTGTACGACCAGGTCGGCCGCAGCGCCTACATCAACGACCAGATGCTCGACCTCTCCGCGCGCGAGCTAGGCCTGCTGGAAATCCTGCTGGCGCGCACAGGGCGCCTCGTTTCGAAGGAGCAGCTGGTCGACCACCTGTGCGAATGGGGCGAGGAAGTGTCGAACAATGCCATCGAGGTGTACGTGCACCGCCTGCGCAAGAAGATCGAGACGGACGGCATCCGCATCGCCACCGTGCGCGGCCTCGGCTACTGCCTCGAGCGCTATTCCGACAATGCCCGCGACGGCGCCCGCAAGAGCGCCGACGCGGCCAGCGGCCACAAGTGAAGCCCTTCAGGCGGCGGGCAGCCGGTCCGGAGCCGCTCGCCGTCGCGGAGCCCCTCGAACCGCTGTATGCCCCGCCGCAGCCCGAGCCGGAAGAAAGCATCCAGCACTCGCTGTTCGGCGAAATCCTCGACTGGATGCTGGCCCCGCTGCTGCTGCTGTGGCCGATGAGCATCGCGATCACCTACCTCGTCGCGAAGTCGATCGCGAATCAACCGTTCGACCATGCGCTGGAAGACAGCGTCACGGTGCTCGCCCAGCAGGTCAAGGAAGTGGACGGCAAGGTCGAGGCCCATCTGCCCGGCTCGGCGCGCGACATCCTGCGTGCCGACGACGTCGACAGCGTCTATTTCCAGATCAGCGGCCCGCGCGGCGAGATCGTCGACGGCGACCGCGACCTGCCGCTGCCGAGCCCGGACGACGCCGAGCGCAGTGGCCGCGTGCACTTCCGCACCGAGACGCTGCACGGCGCGCCCGTGCGCGTCGCCTATGCGTGGGTCAACCTGCAGCCGCTGCTGGACGCGTCGGAGGAACCGCGCCTCGCCCTCGTGCAGGTGGCGGAAACGCTGGACAAGCGCGCACAGCTCGCCAACGAGATCATCAAGGGCGTGATCCTGCCCCAGTTCATCATCCTGCCCGTGATCCTGGCCCTCGTCTGGTTCGCCCTGTCGCGCGGGCTGTCGCCGCTCGCGCAGCTGCAGGAACGCATCCGCGCGCGCCCGCCGGACGATCTGTCGCCCATCGATTCGCGCCAGGTGCCGGAAGAGATCTCGCCGCTCGTCGGCTCGCTGAACGACATGCTGGCGCGCCTCGCCCACACGATCGACGCGCAGAAGCGCTTCATCGCCGACGCCGCGCACCAGATGAAGACGCCGCTCGCGGGCATGCGCATGCAATCGGAGCTCGCGCTGCGCCAGGTCGATCCGAACGAGATCCACCGCTCGCTCGAACAGCTGGCCAAGAGTTCCGAATCGGCCACGCGCCTCGTGAACCAGTTGCTGGCGCTGGCGCGCGCCGAGAACCAGCCACACGCGGGCCTGGCGCTCGAACCGCTCGACCTCGCCGCCCTGGCGCGCGACGTCGTGCAGGACTGGGTGCAGGCCTCGTTCGCGCACGAGATCGACCTCGGCTACGAAGAGATCGGCGACCCGCCGGACATCGCCGGCAGCGCCATGATGCTGCGCGAGCTGCTGTCGAACCTGATCGACAACGCACTGCGCTACACCCCGCCCGGCGGCAGCGTCACCGTGCGCGTACGGGGCACCAATATTGGCCAGGGCAACCAGGCGCTGCTCGAAGTGGAAGACACGGGCCCCGGCATCGCGCCGGCCGAGCGCCACCGCGTGTTCGAGCGCTTCTACCGCATCCTCGGTTCCAGCGCGCCCGGCTCCGGCCTCGGTCTCGCCATCGTGCGCGAGATCGCGCAGCAGCACGGCGCCGAGATCGAGATCTTCAACAACCCGCGCAGCACGCACAAGAAACTCCCGGGCAGCCTGTTCCGGCTGACCTTCCCGCCCACCGTCATGCTTGATCCCGATGCCGACCGAGACCGCCCTTTCATCTGACCCCGACCGCGACGACGAGCGGCGGCGTGCGCGCATCCTCGCCGCGCGCGCCGCGCACTGGGCGCGCGCGCGCCGCCTCGTCGCGCTGCTGCTCGCGCTGTGGCTCGCGACGAGCTTCTGCACGGTGTTCTTCGCACGCGACCTCGCGCACCTGTCCGTGTTCGGCTGGCCGCTGTCGTTCTACCTCGCCGCGCAGGGTGCGTCGCTGATGTACCTGACCATCATCGGCGCGTACGCCTGGCGCATGCGCGTCCTCGACCGCGACTTCGCGCGCATGCTGGAGACGACGCCGTGACGGGCGCCGCGCCACCGGCCGCCGCCGCGAAGGCGAAGACGCGCAGCTACTTCCGCCGCCTGGCCCGCTACTACCTGTGGTTCACGCTGTGTTTCGGGTTGTTCCTCGGCGCGCTGGCGATCCTGGAAAACGAGGGCATGCCGCGCCAGTGGATCGGCCACCTGTACATGTTCGCGACGATCGTGCTGTACGCGATCATCGGGGTCGTCAGCCGCACGTCCAACGTGTCCGAATACTACGTGGCCGGGCGGCGCGTGCCGGCGCTGTTCAACGGCATGGCGACGGCGGCCGACTGGATCTCGGCGGCCAGCTTCATCAGCCTTGCCGGCACCTTGTACCTGCACGGCTTCGATGCGCTGGCCTATGTGATGGGCTGGACGGGCGGCTACTGCCTCGTCGCCCTGCTGATCGCGCCCTATCTGCGCCGCTTCGCCCAGTACACGATCCCCGACTTTCTCGCGGCCCGCTACGGCGGCGAGGCCGGCACACGGCGGGGCAGCATCGTGCGCGCGGTCGCGGTCGGCGCCACCATCGTCGTCTCGTTCACGTACGTCGTCGCGCAGATCTACGCCGTGGGCCTGATCGCGTCGCGCTTCACGGGCGTCGATTTCTCGGTCGGTATCTTCCTCGGCCTCGCCAGCATCCTCGTGTGCTCGTTCCTGGGCGGGATGCGCGCCATCACGTGGACGCAGGTCGCGCAATACATCATCATCCTCGTCGCCTTCCTGATCCCGACGATGTGGCTGTCCGTGAAATTCGCGGGCAACCCCGTGCCGCAGGTGGCGTACGGTTCCGTGCTGCCGAAACTGGCGAAGCGCGAAGCCCAGCTCGCGGCGGACCCGCGCGAGGCCGAGGTGCGTGCCGCGTTCCGCGCCCGCGCCGACGACTACGGCGCGCGCCTCGCCGGCCTGCCGCATTCCTGGGAAGCCGGAAAGATCGAGGCGCAGCGCCGCCTGGACACAGCGCGCAGCCGCAACGCGCCGCTGACCGAAGTGCGCAGCGCCGAGCGCGCGCTGCTCGACTATCCGCGCACGGCGGACGAAGCGGCACACGTGTGGAACGACCTGCGCGCGGCCAACCTGGCGCGCGCGCAGCCGCCCGAGCCGCACGCGGAACCGTTCCCCGGCAAGACCCGGCAGGAATCGGACATCCGCCGCAACAACTTCCTCGCGCTCGTGTTCTGCCTGATGTTCGGCACGGCCGCGCTGCCGCACATCCTGATGCGCGCCTACACGACGCCGTCCGTGCACGAGACGCGCGTGTCCGTGTTCTGGACGCTGTTCTTCATCCTGCTGATCTACCTGACGATGCCGGCGCTGGCGGTGCTCGCCAAGTACGACATCTACACGACCGTCGTCGGCACCAGTTACGACGCGCTGCCCACGTGGGTCTCGTATTGGGCCAACGTCGACAAGGCGAACCCGTTGATCAGCATCGTCGACGTCAACGGCGACGGCATCGTACAACTGGCCGAAGTTGCGATCGACGGCGACGTGCTCACGTTGGCCACGCCGGAGATCGGTGGCCTGCCGTACGTGATCTCGGGCCTCGTCGCGGCCGGCGGTCTTGCTGCGGCACTGTCGACGGCGGACGGGCTGCTGCTCGCGATCTCGAACGCCCTGTCGCACGACATCTACTACAAGATCGTCGACCCCGGCGCCTCCACCCAGAAGCGCGTGACGATCTCGAAGCTGCTGCTGCTGGCCGTCGCGTTCATCGCCGCGTACGTGGCGTCGCAGAAGCCGGCGGACATCCTGTCGCTCGTCGGCGCCGCGTTCTCGCTCGCGGGGTCGGCCATGTTCCCGGCGCTGGTGGCGGGGGTGTTCTGGAAGCGGGCGAATTTCGCGGGCGCGATCGCGGGCATGGCGACCGGGTTCCTCGTCTGCCTGTACTACATGCTGCACACGAATCCGATGCTGGGCGGGAGCCTCGACGCCGTCTGGTTCCACATCGCCCCCATCTCCGCCGGCGTGTTCGGTGTGCCGGCGGGGGCGCTGGCGCTCGTCGTCGCGAGCCTGCTGACGGCGCCGCCGCCGCGCGAGAGCGGCGGGCTCGTGGCGCATATCCGGGCGCCCGAATAACGACTTTCCATCCACACGACACATGATCGATCGACTCAAATGCCGGCTGATCGTCCCCGCCGTGCTGACGCTGACCGGCTGCCCGGCCGGCCCCGTCCCGCTGGCGGGCTGGGAGCGCAGCGTGCCCGAGGTGGGCAGCCGGAACGTCTGCTGCGGCATCAATCCCACGATCGTCGAAAAAACCTACGAGCACCGCTACGACCTCGTGTTCTCGCCGGACGGCGGCCGCAAGGACGTCACGCTCAAGACGCATTTCGAATACGTCCTGCTGCGCCCGGGCCAGCCGCCGCGCAAGCTGCCGTTCCTGACGACCACGACCCGTAACAATGACGATGGCCGCTTCACCGCGCTCTATCCCGTCGACGACGACCGGCTGTGGGCCGGCTACGGCCTAGCGCCGGATGCGTCCGAACGGGACGGGGGCGCGCGCTCCGACAGCTGGCATTACGTCGTGAAGGTGTTCACAGCAGACGGCATCGTGCACGAGGCCGAGCTGGAAGTCCTCAAGACGGACAACCGGATCGACGTCGACTGGTCCGTGCCGGCCTTCCGCTTCCATCACCGCAACGGCATGGCGCTCTACCATCTCCGCACGGGCAAGGTGACGATGGTCGCGCCGACGGCCGGGTAGCGCCGGAATGACAACTGGAAGCCGCGTTTTATCGTAGGGTGGACGGGTCCCCCGTCCACCCTACCGGTCGCCCGGAATAAAAAACGGGCGCCGCAGCGCCCGTTCGTACATGCAAGCCGCAAGGTTTATTCGACGATCGTCTGCGCCTGGCCTTCGCCGCGCGCGCGGATCTCGCCGATGCGGTACACGGTCTCGCCGGCCGCCTTCAGCTGGGCTTCCGCGGCGTCCGCGTTGTCCTTCGAGACGATGACGGTCATGCCGATGCCGCAGTTGAACACGCGGTGCATCTCGGCGTCGGCCACGCCGCCGTGCTGCTGCAGCCACTGGAACAGCGGCGGCAGGGTCCACGACTTCGCGTCCAGCACGGCCGTCAGGTTATCCTGCAGCACGCGCGGGATGTTCTCGACGAGGCCGCCGCCCGTGATATGCACGAGGCCCTTCACTTCCATCGCCTGCATCAGCGCCAGCAG
Organism: Massilia pinisoli; assembly: GCF_024753285.1. Classification (GTDB taxonomy): domain Bacteria; phylum Pseudomonadota; class Gammaproteobacteria; order Burkholderiales; family Burkholderiaceae_D; genus Telluria; species Telluria pinisoli. The sequence goes on from NZ_JANUGW010000028.1 coordinate 47,662, forward strand.
CGGTTTCACGTAGATGCGGGTCGGCTGCATCAGCGCGTCGGACAGCTTGCGGCCGTGGAAGTCGGCTTCCAGGTCCGGCTTCGACACTTCGATGATCTTGCGCACGAGCGAGTAGCCGTTCGAGTGGATGCCCGACGAGGCGAGGCCCAGCACGACGTCGCCCGGGGCGATCTTGGTGCCGTCGATGATCTGCGATTTTTCCACGGCGCCGACGGCGAAGCCGGCCAGGTCGTATTCGCCGTCCGGGTACATGCTCGGCATCTCGGCCGTCTCGCCGCCGATCAGCGCGCAGCCGGCCTGTTCGCAGCCAGCGGCGATGCCTTTCACGACGGCGGTCGCGGTCGGCACGTCCAGCTTGCCGCAGGCGAAGTAGTCGAGGAAGAACAACGGCTCGGCGCCCTGCACGAGGATGTCGTTGACGCTCATGGCGACGAGGTCGATGCCGACCGTGTCGTGACGGTTCAGCTCGAACGCCAGTTTCAGCTTGGTGCCGACGCCGTCGGTGCCGGACACGAGGACCGGTTCCTTGTACTTCTTGCTGATTTCGAACAGCGCGCCGAAGCCGCCGATGCCCCCGAGCACGCCTTCGCGCATGGTGCGCTTGGCAAATGGTTTGATCGCTTCGACCAGGGCGTCGCCGGCATCGATATCGACACCGGCGTCGCGGTAGGAGAGAGAAACATTAGATGGTTGGCTCATGGTATTTGGCAGCGGAGGCGGTAAAATAGTAGGCGGTTGACAACGGGGCGCCGGACGGTACGGGGCACCGATGGTCGGTCGGTCAATCCATTATTTTATCAAAACCGCCTGCCGCGGCACCGTTTTAACCACCAAGAACAACAATACATGTCATTTTCCTTCAGTCCGGAGCAGAAGCAATCAGCGTTTTGGTTGGCACTCTGGCTGGCTTGCGGTCTGCTGCTGTACGCCCTCGGTCCCATCCTCACACCGTTCATCGCGGCCGCCATCCTCGCCTACGCCCTGAACGGCGCCGTCGACCGGCTGGAGCGTTCCCGCCTCGGCAAGTTCCATTTGCCCCGCTCGCTCGCCGTCGCGGCCGTGATCCTCGGATTCCTCGCGGCGGTGACCGCCCTCGTGCTGATCGTCGTGCCGGTGCTGCGCACGGAACTGCCGCTGCTGCAGGCGCAGATCCCGGACGCGCTCGCGCGCATCGACGCCGCGCTGTCGCCGCGTCTCGCGCAATTCGGCATCCACATCAAGCTCGACGGCAGCAGCCTGCGCACCATCCTCACGCAGCAGATCATGACGTCGGGCGACGAGATCTGGACCACGGTGCTCGCGTCCGCGCGCGTGGGCGGCAGCGCGCTGCTGGGCTGGATCGCGACGGGCATCCTGATCCCCGTCGTGCTGTTCTACCTGCTGCTGGACTGGCACCGCCTGCTGCTGCAGCTGGAAAACGCCGTGCCGCGCCGCTGGGTGCGCCAGACGGTGGGCATGGCGCAGGAAGTCAACGCGCTGCTGGCGCAATACCTGCGCGGCCAGTTGCTCGTGATGCTCGTGCTGGCCCTGTACTACTCGGCGGCGCTGGCGCTGGCGGGCTTCGAGGTGGCGCTGCCGGTCGGCATATTGACGGGCCTGCTCGTGTTCATCCCCTACCTGGGCTACGGCCTGGGGCTCGCGCTGGCGCTGACGGCCGCCATCCTGCAATTCTCCGACTGGAGCGGGGTGATCGCCGTCGCCGTGATCTATGGCGCGGGCCAGGTCATCGAAGGCTTTTTCCTCACGCCGCGCCTCGTGGGCGAGCGCATCGGGCTGAATCCGCTGGCCGTGATCTTCGCCCTGCTCGCGTTCGGCCAGCTGTTCGGCTTCGTCGGCGTGCTGCTGGCGCTGCCGGCGTCCGCGGTGCTGATGGTGGCGTTCCGTCACCTGAAACGCCACTATCTGCGCAGCAGCTTTTATAATGGCTGATTCAACCGCACACGACATTGTGAGAACCAAGCCATGAAACAGCTGGTGCTCGATTTAGGCGCCGAGCCGGCGCAAAGCCTCGACACCTTCCAGATAGGGGAAAATGCCGAAATGGCGCATTTGATGCACCAGTTCGCCCAGCGCGCATCGCGCGAGCATTTCTGCTATCTGTGGGGTGAGACGGGCGCCGGCAAGACGCACCTGCTGCAAGGCCTGGCCGCGACGGACGGCGCGCGCTACATCGCGGCCGACAGTGGCCCGGAGGCGTTCGTGCTCACGCCCGACGTGAGCCTGTACCTCGTGGACGACGTCGACCAGCTGTCGCCCGAGCGCCAGATCGACGCCTTCGCCCTGTTCAACCAGGTGCGCGAGCATGGCGCGTACATGGTCTGCACGGGGCCGGTGCCGCCGGCCGTGCTGCCCGTCCGCGAGGACCTGCGCACGCGCATGGGCTGGGGCCTCGTGTACCAGATCCACGGCCTGTCCGACGACGAGAAGATCGCCGCCCTCACCCAGGCTGCGGAAGCCCGCGGTTTGACGCTGTCGGCCAGCGTGTTACCCTATCTGCTGTCCCATTTCAAGCGCGACATGCGCTCCCTGTCGACCATGCTGGATGCGCTCGACCAGTATTCGCTCGAGACCCAGCGCCCGGTCACGGTACCGCTGCTGCGCGATTTATTGCTACAGGAAAATACCGGCAGCCCACACTCCGAACCCAAAGAATGAACGACCTCGCGCTGTTTGACCTCGACCACACCCTCCTGCCGATCGATTCCGACTACGAATGGGGCCAGTTCCTCGTGCGTGAGAAAGTCGTCGACGCCGGCGAACACCAGCGCCGCAACGACGCCTTCTTCGCGCAGTACAACGCCGGGACGCTCGACCCGGTCGAATACCTCGAATTCGCCCTCGGCACCCTGGCCCGCTTCGACCCGGCTCACCTGAAAGACTTGCAGGCGCAATACATGCGCGACGTGATCAAGCCGGCGATTCGCCCGAAAGCGCTGGATCTCGTGCGCAAGCACCAGGACGCGGGCGACCTCGTTGCGATCATCACCGCGACCAACGCATTCGTGACGACGCCGATCGCGCGCGAGTTCGGCGTGGAGCACCTGATCGCGGCGAAGCCCGAACTGGACGAGCGCGGCCACCCGACCGGCAAGCTGGCCGGCACGCCCACGCAGGGTCACGGCAAGGTGACGCACATGCACGCGTGGCTGGACGGCCTGGGCCGCCCGTTCGACAGCTTCGCGCGCAGCTGGTTCTACAGCGATTCGCACAACGACATCCCGCTGCTGTCGGTCGTCTCCCACCCGATCGCGACCAATCCGAGCGAGAAACTGAGCCAACACGCCACCGCCCTCGGCTGGACTTCACTGCATCTCTTCAATGATTAAAAAATTCATCCGCAAAATCCTGGGCGTCAAAGACGAGCGCGACCCCACCGAACCCGTGATTCTCGGGCCGGAGCAGCACGGCATCGATCCGAAGCTCGTGTCGAACAACGCGGTGCGCGTCACGCAGACCTTGCAGGAAGCCGGGTTCAAGGCGTTCGTCGTCGGCGGCGCCGTGCGCGACCTGCTGCTGGGCGTGAAGCCGAAGGACTTCGACATCGCCACCGACGCCACGCCCGAGGAAGTGAAAAAGCTGTTCCGCCGCGCGTTCATCATCGGCCGCCGCTTCCAGATCGTGCACGTGATGTTCGGCCAGGACCTGCTCGAGGTGACGACGTTCCGCGGCAAGGGCAGCGACAACGCGCCGAAGGATGAACACGGCCGCGTCCTGCGCGACAACGACTTCGGCCCGCAGCACGAGGACGCCGAGCGGCGCGACTTCACCATCAACGCCATGTACTACGACCCGGCCACGCAGACGGTGCTCGACTACCACGGCGGCATCGAGGACATCCGCGCCAAGGTCCTGCGCATCATCGGCCAGCCGGAAGCGCGCTACCGCGAAGATCCGGTCCGCATGCTGCGCGTCGTGCGCTTCGCCGCGAAGCTCGGGTTCACGATCGAGCCGGCCACGCGCGCACCGATCCCCGTGATGGCCCCGCTGATCAACAACGTGCCGGCCGCGCGCGTGTTCGACGAGATGCTGAAGCTGCTGATGAGCGGCCAGGCGCTGGCCTGCCTGAAGGAGCTGCGCTCGTCCGGCCTGCACCACGGCCTGCTGCCGCTGCTGGACGTCGTGCTGGAACAGCCGATCGGCATGAAGTTCGTGACCCTGGCCCTCGAATCCACGGACACGCGCATCAAGGCCGGCAAGGGCGTGTCGCCGGGCTTCCTGTTCGCGTCGCTGCTGTGGCACCAGGTGCTGGAAAAGTGGAACGCCTACCGCGCCGCGGGCGAATCGCCGATCCCCGCGCTGCATCTCGCGGCGGACGACGTGCTCGACAACCAGACCGAGAACCTGGCCCTGCAGCGCCGCATCGCCACCGACATGCGCGACATCTGGGCCATGCAGCCCCGCTTCGAGCGGCGCAACGGCAAGTCGCCGTATAAACTGCTGGAGCATCCGCGCTTCCGCGCCGGCTTCGACTTCCTGCTGCTGCGCTGCGAATCGGGCGAGCTCGATGCGGAGATCGGCAACTGGTGGACGACGTTCTACGCCGGCGACGTCGCCGAGCGCGAACGCCTGATCAACACGGCGCGCGACACCGTGCCCTCGAGCCAGAAGAAACGCCCGCGCCGCCGCAGCCCGCGCCGCGGGGAAGGCGAAGGCAGCGCACCGGCCGACGCGAATTCGAACGCACAGGCGGCCAGCGGCGAATGATCGCCTGGATCGGCATCGGCGCGAACCTCGGCGACGCGCGCGCGAACGTGGTCGATGCCATCGAGCGCCTGGCCCGGCTGCCGGGCGCGACACTCCTGCAGGCGTCGTCTCTGTACCGCACGGCGCCCATCGATTCCTCCGGCGACGACTACGTCAACGCGGTCGCCGCACTCGACACCGACCTCGATGCGCACGCGCTGCTGCAAGCGCTGCTCGCCATCGAACAGGCGCACGGCCGCGAGCGGCCGTACCGCAACGCACCGCGCACCTTGGATCTCGACCTGCTGCTGTACGGCGACGATGTCATTGACGATGCGCCCACCTTGATCGTTCCGCATCCGCGCATGCACGAGCGCGCGTTCGTGCTCGCGCCGCTTGCCGAAGTGGCGCGCAATCTCGTCATCCCAGGGCGTGGTGCCGTGAGCGCCCTGCTCGCGCACGTCAACGACCAAGCCATCGTCCGTCTCGATGCCGTGTAGGGTGGGCACCCCTGTGTGTCCACCCTACGCTAAAAACGCAGTGCTAAGTAGATGCCGGAAATCGCGAGCGTCGCGAGCGTGACCGGCACACCCACGCGCGCGTGCCGCCGCCAGTCGATGGCGATACCGCGCCGCGCCGCCGCATCGACGACGATGATGTTCGCGATGCTTCCCACGATCAGCAGATTGCCCGCCAGCGTGCTGACGAGCGCCAGCATCACGCCGCCCAGCGGGTGATGGACGACGGGAATCAGCAGCATCACGGCAGGCACGTTGGACACGAGGTTGGACAGCACGAACGTCGTCGCGAACAGCGCGCCCGGCTGATCCAGGCGCAGGCCGTGCGCGGCCATCCACGCGACCGCTTCCCCCGTCAACCCCGTGCGCTGCAGCGCCGCGTTGACGACGAAGAGGCTCATGAACAGCACGAGCAGTTCCCAATCCACCAGCCCGAGCATGTTCTGCGACCGCAGCTGGCGGCTCATCAGGAGGACGCCCGCCCCGACGAGCGCCATGTGCTCGCGCGGCCACGGCGCCACGAGGAAGCCGACCAGCAGCGCGCCCGCGACCACGAGGCCTTTCGTCGTCTGCCACGCGTCGAACGCGATGGCCGGTGCCTGCGCGTCGGGCGCGGGCGCGGCTTCCTTCCATTGTCCCTTCGCCTGGCGCGCGATCAGCACCCAGCAGAGCACGAGGCCCAGCGCGACCGGCAGGATCGCGTCGAGGAAGTAGCCGTCGAACGACAAGCGCATCGTCTGGCCGATCAGCATGTTCTGCGGATTGCCGATCAACGTGGCGGCGGAGCCGATGTTCGACGCGCACGCGAGCGCCAGCAGGAACGGCACGGGCGCGAGCTGGCGCCGCCGGCACGCGTCGACGAGCAGCGGCGCCATCGCGAGGCACACGATGTCGTTGCTGAACACGGCCGACAGCGCGGCGGACACGCCGATCAGCACGGCCAGCAGGCTCGCGGGACCGAGCGCGAGGCCGGCGAGCTTGTTCGTGACCCAGTCGTAGAAGCCGCCCAGGCGCATCTGGGCGGAGACGACCATGAAGGCGAACAGCAGGGCCATCGTCGGCAGGTGGATCGAGGCGACGGCCTGCTCGAGGCTCAGTGCGTTGATGCTGATGAGCGCGATGGCGCCGAGCAGCGCGACGCCCGTGCGGTCGAGCCGCAGGAACGGCAGGCCGCCGAGGATCATGCCGAGATAGACGATGAGGAAGATAATGAGGATGGTCGTGGCCATGGGGTCGACGGATGTCGTCTGCGTTTTCAGGTAAGATCGCGCATCTTAACAAACCGACCCGGGCGCACCTGTCACCGCAAGCCTGTCCGGGACGGTGGCCACGCCGGGGCGATCCTCCGGCTCATCTCGATTTGCAAAGGAAGACTATGAGCGCTTATTTGGGCGGAAACTCGACGAACGATGCGCCGGTGCGCAAGGCCGTGACCTTGCCCGCGCTGCTGGCGATGCGCGCGGCCGGCGAGAAGATCGCCATGCTCACCTGCTACGACGCCAGCTTCGCCTCGCTGATGGACCGCTGCGGCGTGGACATCCTGCTCGTCGGCGACTCGCTGGGCATGGTGTGCGCGGGCTACGATTCCACGTTGCCGGTGACGGTGGCCGACGTCGCCTACCACACGGCGTCCGTCGTGCGCGGCCGCAAACACGCGTTCGTGCTGGCCGACCTGCCGTTCGGCAGCTACGGCACCTTGCAGCAAGCGTACGACAGCTGCGCCGCGCTGATGCGCGCCGGCGCCCAGATGATCAAGATCGAGGGCGGCGCGTGGCTCGCCGAGACCGTGCGCTTCCTGACGGAGCGCGGCATCCCCGTGTGCGCCCACATCGGCCTCACGCCGCAATTCGTCCACCAGCTGGGCGGCTACCGTGTGCAGGGCAAGACGGACGAAGGCGCGGAGCAGCTCAAGCGCGACGCGCAGGCGCTGCAGGACGCCGGCGCGGCGATGGTGCTGCTGGAAGCGGTGCCGGCGGCGCTCGGCAAGGAAGTGACGGGCATGCTGCACGCGCCGACCATTGGCATCGGCGCGGGCCCCGACTGCTCGGGCCAGGTGCTCGTCATGCACGACCTGCTGGGCGTCTTCCCGGGCCGCAAGGCGCGCTTCGTGAAGAACTTCATGGAGGGCCAGACGAGCATCGACGCGGCCGTGCAGGCCTATGTGGCGGCCGTGAAGGACGGCAGCTTCCCGGCTGCTGAACACTGCTTCTGATGCGAAGATGAGCATGGCGACGCCGCCGGACACCGCCCGTCTCTTCCTGGCCCTGTGGCCGGACGATGCGGTGCGCGGCCAGCTGCGCGCATGGCGCGACGCGTGGACGTGGCCGCGGGGCGCGACGCCCGTCCACACGGACAAGCTGCACGTGACCTTGCACTTCCTCGGCAACCAGCCGGCCGTGCGGCTGCCCGAATTCCTGGATGGGTTGCAGGTGCCCTTCTCGCCATTCAACCTGCAGTTCGGCCGCCCGGAGCTGATGCACGGCGGGATCGCGTGGCTGGCACCGCACAGCGAACCGCAAGGATTGCTGGACCTGCATGCGCGCCTGTCCGACGCGTTACTGGCGCTGGGCCTCGCGCCGGAAGCGCGCGCGTACCGGCCGCATGTGACGATGGCGCGGCGCGCAAACGGCGCGGGCGTGCCGGCTGCCGGTCCCGCGATCGATTGGGCGGTCGGGGGTTATGCCCTCGTCGAATCGCGCGGCGGCGCCTACACCGTCCTCAGAACCTACTCGTAGCGTGGACGGCTTGCCGTCCACGCGTTCAACCCGCGCGTGAACAGCCCCCTCCGTTTTCGGTTTCGATCGATTGACGGCGCGTATCACCGCGTGGACGGCGGAGCCGTCCACCCTACGACGCGGCGTGAGTTCGCCGCGATCACGATCCCCGACAACGACAGGATGCCCAGCGCCACCGCGATATTCGTGTGCGCCGCGATCGACCCGATCAGCGGCGGCGCCATCAACAGCCCAGCATAGCCGAGCGTCGCCACGGTCGCGAGCCCGCCGCCGGCCGACATCCCCGGCATGCGCGCGGCCGCGGCGAAGATCAGCGGCACGACGTTCGCCGCGGACAGTCCGATCAGCGCGAAGCCCAGCGCCGACAGCAGGAAATGCGTGCTGACGACGGCCAGCATCAGCCCCGCGAACATCCCGACGCCGCCCGCCACCATCACGCGCAGCGCGCCGAAGCGCAGCACGAGGCGGTCCCCGGCGAAGCGGCACGCGGCCATCGCCACCGAGAACGCCGAGTAGCCGAAGGCCGCCGTCGCCGCATCGACCTTCGTCCGCTCCGTCAGCAACAGCGCGCTCCAGTCCACGAGCGCCCCTTCGACGGCGAAGCACAACAGCCCGAGCAAGCCGAGGAACAGCGCGGGCCCGCGCGGCAGCGCGAAATGGCTCGCGTGCGGCGCCGGCGCCACGGCCAGCAGGCGGCGCGCACACAGGGCGACGACGGCCGCGATCGCGACGCTCACCATCAACGCCCCGCTGCCGTCGCCGAAGCCAGCGCCGATCAACAAGCCGCCCAGCGCCGCGCCGATGAGGCCACCGAGGCTGTAGAAGCCGTGGAACGACGACATCGTCGGAATGCCGCGCGCCGCCTCGACCTCGCTGGCGTTGGCGTTCATCGCGACGTCCAGCACACCGTTGCTGGCGCCGAACGCGTATGCCGCGACGAACAGCGGCACGAGGCCGCCCACGTTCATCAACAAGGCGCTCGTGAGCGCGAACAGCAGGCCCGCGCCGATCACGACGGCGCGCGTGCCCCAGCGCCCGGCCATCCAGCCGGACAGCGGCATCGCGGAGATCGCGCCGCCGGCGATGGTCAAGAGCAGGAAGCCGAGCACGCCAGTGTCGATGCCCGCGCGCGCCTGCACGAGCGGCACGTGCGCGGCCCACACGCCGATACCGGCGCCGTTGAGCAGGAAGATCGTCGACACGGACCAGCGCGCGGCATTCAGGCCCGTCGCGGGTGCGCGTTCGAGCGCGTTGGCGTCGTCGAGGCGGCTCATGCGCGCCCCCTTGCCGCCGGCGCGGCCAGCACGATCTCGGGCGCGCGCGCGCCCCGGCGCAGGCGCGCGAGCACGTCGGGCGCCGCATCCGCTTCCAGCACGAGGCGGTCGATGTCGGCGAGCGGCGCGATGAGGAACGGGGCCGGCGCTTCCAGGCGCTCGTTCAGCACGGCGACGACGCGCCGGCTGGCCGCCGCCAGCATCGCCTGCTTGACGACGGCTTCCTCGGCGTCGCTCGCGCCCAGGCCGCGGTCGACCTCGACGCTGCACACGCCGACGATGGCCAGGTTCACGCGCAGGCGCTGGATGTCCGCCACGGTCTGCGCGCCCAGCACGGCGCCCGCGTGGGCCGAATAGATCCCGCCCAGCAGCACGACGCGCGTCGCGCGCAAGTGGTCCAGTCCCAGCGCGACCTGCGGACTGTTCGTGATGATGGCGGCGGCGCGGCCGTCTTCCAGCAGGCGCGCGAACGCGAGATTCGTCGTGCCGGCGTCGACGAGCACCGTGTCGCCCGGCTGCACAGAGTCGGCCAGCGCGCGCGCCAGCATGGCCTTGCGCGCCTCGTCCGCGTCGAGCCGCTGCCCGAAGCTGGGTTCCGCGCGCGTGCGCCGCATCGCGCCGCCGTGCACGCGGCGCAGCAGGCCGGCCGCGTCCAGGTCGCGCAGGTCGCGCCGGATCGTGTCTTCCGATATGCCGAGCCGCTGCGCCAGTTCGGCCGCCAGCACCTTGCCCTGCTGCTCGACCGTGTCGACGATGTGTTGCCGTCGTTCTTCCGCCAATTGCATAACACCTCCTGTGAGGCCGCCACTGTACACGCTCCAGCACAAACACGCAACAAAGCGCTCAAACACGCATAAACATGCATAGCGTATCTTTTCGTTAACTCCAGTCGCCGGATGGTTGGACGGGGATGCGTTCGTTGCTACACTGGCTCGAACAAGTATCGGAACACCATGGACAAGTCCGCCGCCATCCTGATCGTCGACGACTACCAGCTGATCCGCACCGCCGTGCGCCGGGTGCTGGCGGACCTCGGCTTCGCCAACGTGTTCCAGGCGGATAACGGCAAGGCGGCGCAGGAGCTGATGCGCCAGCAGAGCATCGACGTGGTGATCGGCGACTGGGGCATGCCGATGATGAGCGGGCTGGACCTGCTGCGCTGGATGCGGCGCGACACGCGCCATGCGCGCACGCCGTTCATGATGCTGACGGCCGAGGCCAACCCGGCGTCCGTGCGCAGCGCGCTGCAGGCCGGCGTCGACGCGTACATGATCAAGCCGTTCACCGTGCACAGCTTCGCCAGCAAGTTCATGGCGATGATCGGCGCGGCGCCGGACAGTGCGGCGGCCGTTGCCGCGCCAGCCGCCGCCGCTCCGGTCGCACCCGCACAGGAGCCCGCGCCGGCACCGGCCGACGTCATCGGGCTGGAGGCGCCGCTGGCCGAGCGCCTGAAGCGCTGCACGGTGCTGATCGTGGACGACATCCCGACCAACATCGAGGTCCTCGCGGGCGCGCTGAAGGACGATTACGCGATCAAGGTCGCGATCAGCGGCAGCAAGGCGCTGGACATCGCCGCCGCCTTCCCCGTCGACCTGATCCTGCTCGACATCATGATGCCCGCGATGGACGGCTTCGAGACGTGCCGCCGGCTGAAGGCCGATCCGAAGACGGCGCACATCCCCGTCATCTTCCTGTCCGCGAAGGATGCCGTCGACGACGTGGTGGGCGGGCTGCGCCTGGGCGCCGTCGACTACGTGCCGAAACCCGCGGACCCGGCGATCCTCAAGGCCCGCATCGCGACGCACCTCGCGCTGTCCACGGCGATGGAAGACCTGCAGCGCCAGAACCGCCTGCTGATCGAGAACGCGCACCTGCGCGAAGACGTCGAGCGCATGACGCGCCACGACCTCAAGAGCCCCATCGCCGTCACCCTGCACGCAAGCCAGGCCCTGCTGGGCGCCAACCTGCCCGAACCGCAGCGCGAGCATGCGCACATGATCGAGATGGCGGCCAACCACGCGCTCGACCTCATCAACCGCACGCTTGACGTGCACAAGATGGAAAAGGGCGAGTACCGCGCGGCGCTGCGGCCGTTCGACATGGCGGCGCTGCTCGCGCGCGTGGCGCGGCAGACGGAGCTTGCCTTCCCCGACCGGCGCATCGCGCTCGACTGCGCGGCGCCCGGCCATGCCGTGTGCCTGGGTGAATCGCTGCTGTGCTATTCGATGTTCACGAACGCCTTCAAGAATGCGGCCGAGGCGGCGCCGCCGGACAGCACGATCCGCGTCGGCGTGGCGCCCGGCCCCGGCGGGGTGCGCGTCGTGATCGACAACGAGGGCGAGGTGCCGCCCGCGATGCGCGATCGCTTCTTCGACAAGTACGCGACGGCCGGCAAGCCGGGCGGCCTGGGCCTGGGCACGTATTCGATCCGCCTCATGGCCGAGGTCCAGGGCGGACACGCGGCCATGGAGACAGGTGACGGGCGTACGCGGGTGACGATCACGTTGCCGTGCGGGTAACCCACCACGTCCGTCACGAGTAGTTGTAGGGTGGGCACCCCGTGCCCACGCGGAAGCCGACATGACGCAAACGTTCGCGTGGGCGGAGGGCCTCCCACCCTACGAACGGCATCGCGGCCCTTGGGGCGGACGCCGGATTAGACGAGCAGCATCAGGTGTTCTCTTTCCCACGAACTGATCACCCGCGAAAACGTGGCGAATTCAAGTTCCTTCACTTCGCAGAACGCCTGCACGAACAAGGGCCCCAGCATCTCGGCCAGCGCCGGGCAACCGCGCAGCTGCAGGATCGCATCCTCGAGGTTGCGCGGCAGGTCGCCGTGGATGTGCTCCGCGCTCTCCGGCGTCGGCGCGGGTGGTTCCAGCCCCTCGACCATGCCGAGGAAGCCGCACGCCAACGTGGCCGCCATCGCGAGATACGGGTTCACGTCGACACCGGGCACGCGGTTTTCCACACGCCGGCTCGCAGGGCCGGAATTCGGAATGCGGATGCCGCACGTGCGGTTGTCGTAGCCCCAGTGCACGTTCATCGGCGCCGACTGGAAGCGCGACAGGCGCCGGTAGGAATTCACGTGCGGCGCGAAGAGCAGGGTCGCGGGCGGCACGTAGCGTTCGAGCCCGCCGATGAAGTGGCGGAACAGCGCGCTCTCCGACCCGTCGTCGTTGGAAAAGATGTTGCGCCCGTCCGCGTCCACGATGCTCTGATGCACGTGCATGGCGCTGCCCGGCTCAGTCTCCATCGGCTTGGCCATGAACGTGGCAAAGATGCCGTGACGCAGCGCCGTCTCGCGCACCGCGCGCTTGAACAGGAATACGCGATCGGCCAGCTCGAGCGCGTCGCCGTGCGTGAAATTGATCTCCATCTGGCCCGCACCCGCCTCGTGGATCAGCGTCTCGACACCGAGCTCGTGCTGCTTGCAGAACGCCGACAGTTCCAGGAAGAATGGATCGAAATCGTTGACGGCGTCGATCGAATACGATTGCCGGCCCTGCTCCGTGAAGCCGCTGCGGCCCGTCGGCGGGCTCAGCGGCTCGTGCGGATTCGTCGTGCGCGCGACGAGGTAGAACTCCATCTCCGGCGCCACGACGGGCGTCCAGCCGCGCTCGGCATAGCGGGCCAGCACCTGGCGCAGCACGGAACGCGGCGCGAGGTCGACGGGGCTGCCGTCGAAATTCGTGCAATCGTGAATCACCAGGGCGACACGTTCCGTCGCCCAGGGCACGACGCGGATCGTGGCCGGGTCGGGCACGCAGATCATGTCGGGATCGGTGGACCCCACGTACGGGGTGTTGTTCGGCTGCTCGCCGTGCACGGTGTTCAGCAGCACGCTCTTGGGCAGCCGCATGTGTTCGCCGGTCAGGAACAGGTCTTTCGGAAGGATCTTGCCGCGGGCAATGCCCGTCATGTCGGCAATGACGCACTCGACTTCGTGGATGTTATGTTCGCGCAGGAAATCGCGCATCGGATTATGCGCTTCGGAATCCATCACACTCCTCGCTTGACTCGATGCGGCCAATATAGCATCGGGGATCATTGCGCCGCGCGCGGGTCGGACGTCACTGTTGCCGCCGGATTTCCGCAATTGGTTGCCCGGTTACCGCACTTCGCGCCACGGCCATCGCCATGCGCGCGTTCCTGCGGCATACTTTCCGCATGGACCTGCTGACGACACCCACGACGATGCCGACCAGTCGCATGTGGCGTAACTACGCCCTCGGCTGGCTTGCGTACATGCTGCTGCTGGCCGTCGTGCTGCGGCTCGCCGACCCCAGCACGCACGCCTACAACTGGCGCGGCCTGATCCCGATGTTGTGGATCGTGCCCCAGGCCGCCGTGCTCGCCCTGCACTGGCCCCTGACCGGCTGGATGGAGCGCCGCCAGGTGCCGTTCAAGGTGCGCTGCCTGATCCACGTCGTGGGCGCGCCCGCGTATGCCGGCCTGTCGTACGGGCTGCCGGGGCTGATCTACGGCTGGACGCAGCCGCTGTCGTTCTACGTCTGGCCCGTGCTGTACTCGATGATGGGCTACGGCGTCATCGCCACGACGTTCCACATGATTCGCGCCAACGCGGCGCGGCGGCGCCAGGAGGTGGCGATGCAGCAGGCACACGCGCTGCTCGTCGCGTCGGAGCTGAATGCGCTGCGCAGCAAGCTCAACCCGCATTTCCTGTTCAACACGCTGCACTCGATCATCGCCCTCACCCGCAAGAACCCGAACGCCGCCGAGACGGCGCTGTTCCAGTTCTCCGACATGCTGCGCTACGTGCTGGACACGGAAAAGACGGGCAGCGACCACGTCACCTTGAACGACGAACTACGCTTCGTGCGCGACTATCTCGAACTGGAAGGCTTGCGCCTGGGCACGCGCCTGAAAGTCGACTGGGACCTGGACGATGCCGCTTCAAGCCACGTGCTGCCCGCGCTGTCGCTGCAGCCGCTCGTCGAGAACAGCATCAAGCACGCCTTCAATCCGCACAGCCGGCCGGGCCGCCTGCTGATCCGCACGCGCCTCGATCCGCGCACGGGCACGCTCGTGCTGTCCGTCGGCGACGACGGTCCGGGCGCCGACCTCGGCCACGTGCGCGCGTCGAACGGCCTGGGCCTGCGCACCGTCGAGCGCCGCCTGCAGCTCGAATACGGCACGACGGACACCCTCGCGATCGACACGGCGCCCGGCGCCGGGTTCGTCGTCACGATGGCCATCCCGCTCGCCGCCAACGACAAGGAATTCACATGAACGCCCGCACCGTCTTCATCGCGGAGGACGAGCCGCTCGCGCGCGATGTCCTGCGCGACTTCATCTATGGCCACGATGGCTTGCGCCTCGTGGGCGAAGCGGCCGACGGCGCCAGCGCGCTCGCGCAGATCGACCGCATCCGCCCCGACATCGTCTTCATGGACATCCAGATGCCCGAGATGACGGGGCTGGAAGTGCTGCGCCGCCTGACCGTCGTGCCCGACATCGTCTTCACGACGGCCTACGACCAGTATGCGGTGACGGCGTTCGAGCTGAACGCCGTCGACTACCTGCTGAAGCCTTTTACGCGCGCCCGCTTCGACGCCGCGGTCACGCGCCTGCTGGACACGCCCGGCACGGCCGTCCCCGCGCCCGACGTCGTCGCGGGCGCCCTCGCGCAAGGCATGCAGCGCACGCCGGCGCGGCTCGAGCGCATCCTCGTGCGGGACCGCGGCCGCATCTTCCCGCTGTCCGTGGGCGAGATCGCGTACATGATGGCCGACGCCAAATACACGGCAATTTCCGCGCGCGGCCAGACCTTCCTCGTGCGCATCGGGATCTCGCAGCTGGAAGCCCAGCTGGACCCGGGCCGCTTCATGCGCATCCACCGCTCGGCGCTCGTGAACCTCGACTTCGTCGACTCCATGCGCGCCGACGACCAGTCGCAGCTCGAGATCACGATGCGTGATGGCGCGGTGCTGACAGCGAGCCGCGAGGCGTCGAAGGTGTTGCGCGAGATGGCGATTTAGCCGTCAAATCTGGATCCAGGTGGTCTTGAGTTCCGTGTACTTGTCGAACGCGTGCAACGACTTGTCCCTGCCGTTCCCCGACTGTTTATAGCCGCCGAACGGCACCGTGATGTCGTCGTTGTCATACTGGTTCACGTGCACGGTTCCCGCGCGCAGCCGGCGCGCCGTGCGGATTGCCTTGCTCATGTCGGACGTCCACACGGCGGCAGCGAGCCCGTAAGGGGTCGCGTTCGCCTGGCGCACCGCGTCGCCCAGGTCCGTGAACGACAGCACGGACAGCACGGGCCCGAAAATTTCCTCGCACGCGATGCGCATGGTGCTGTCCACGCCGTCGAACAACGTGGGCTCGACGTACAGCCCGCCGGTGTCCACGCGCGCCGCGTTGCCGCCCGCGAGCAGGCGGGCGCCGGCCTTCTTGCCCTCGTCGATATAACCCAGCACCGTCTTCATCTGGATCGTGTCGACGATGGCGCCCATCACCGTCGCCTCCTCGAGCGGATCGCCCGGCGCGTATTGCGGCATCATGGCGAGGGCCTTGTCGAGGAAGGCTTCGCGGATCGATTCCTCGACGAACAGGCGCGACGGCGCATTGCAGCTCTCACCCTGGTTGAAATAAATGGAACCGACGGCCGCCGCGACGGCCGCATCGAGGTCGGGACAATCCGCGCAGACGATGTTGGCGGACTTGCCCCCGAGCTCCGTCCACGCGCGCTTCAAGTTCGACTGCCCCGCCATCTGCACGATCTGCTTGCCGGTGCGGGTAGACCCCGTGAAGCCGATGCAATCGACGTCCATGTGCAGCGCCAGCGCGCGCCCCACCTCGTCGCCGTAGCCGGGCAACACGTTGAACACGCCTTCCGGCACGCCGGCTTCCAGCGCCAGCTCGGCCAGCCGCAACGAGCTCAAAGGCGCCTTTTCCGACGGCTTCAGCACGATGCTGTTGCCGGCGGCGAGCGCGGGGCCGATCTTCCATGCGGCCATCAGCATCGGATAATTCCACGGAATGATGGCGGCGACGACGCCGACCGGCTCCCGCGTGATGAGCGCCAGGCTGTCCTGCGGGCTCGGTGCGACCTGATCGTAGAGCTTGTCGATGGCCTCGCCGTACCAGCGGATGCAGTTCTGCGCGAGGCGCACGTCCACGCTCTTGCTGTAGCGGATGGGCTTGCCCATGTCGAGCGTTTCCAGCAGGGCCAGCTCGTCCTCGTGGGCGAGCATCAGGTCGGCGAAGCGGACGAGGATGCGCTTGCGCTCCGCCGGCGCCTTGCCCGCCCAGCGGCCGTCCTCGAACGCCGCCCGGCCGCTCGCGACGGCCGCGTCGGCGTCGGCCGCGTCGCAGCGTGCGACCTCGCCCAGCTTGCGGCCGTCGATGGGCGAGATGTCGTCGAACCGGGCGCCGGAGACGGCGTCGACGCGCCTGCCGCCGACGACGGCCCGGCCGTCGATCTGCACCGTTTTGGAACGCTCATGCCAGCTTTGCGTGGTCATCGTGCCTCCTTCCCGACGTGATCTGTTGTCAGGCCGATACTAGCAAACAAAATCGATCCAAACGCCGATTTCTGCCGCTATAATCCGGGATTTTTCCCACCCGCATTTTCTATTTCCGGCGCCGCACGGAGCACTTACTGCCATGAACACTATTTTGATTTCATCCGTCGTGCTCTACCTGCTGGGCACGCTTGGGCTCGGCGTCTGGGCGGGCACGCGGATCAAGAACACGTCCGACTTCGCCGTCGCGGGCCGCAGCCTGCCGCTGATCATGGTCGTGACGACGACGTTCGCCACCTGGTTCGGCGCCGAGACCGTGATGGGCATCCCGGCGAAATTCGTGCAGGGCGGCCTGGGCGCGCTCGTGGAAGACCCGTTCGGCGCCGGCACCTGCCTGATCCTCGTCGGCCTGTTCTTCGCCGCCCGCCTCTATAAACTGAACCTGCTGACGATCGGCGACTACTACCGCGCCCGCTACGGCAAGGGCATCGAAGTGTTCTGCTCGGCCGCCATCATCCTGTCGTACCTCGGCTGGGTCGCGGCGCAGATCACGGCACTGGGCCTCGTGTTTTCCGTGCTGACGAACGGCGCGATGTCGGAAACGCTCGGCATGATCGTGGGCACCCTTGCCGTGCTGATCTATGTCGTGATCGGCGGCTTCCTCGCCGTCGCCATTACCGACTTCATCCAGATGATCGTGCTCGTCGTCGGCCTGTCCATCATCGCGATGTTCTCTGCGCAACTGGCCGGCGGCACGGACGCCGTCATCAACATGGCACAGCAGAAAGACCTGTGGCACTTCCTGCCGTCAGGCAAATTCACCGACATCGCCTTCTTCGTCGGCTCGGCCGTGACGATGATGCTGGGTTCGATTCCGCAGCAGGACGTCTACCAGCGCGTGATGTCGGCCAAGAGCGCCCCGACCGCGCGCGCCGGCGCCGTGATCGGCGGCGCCAGCTACATCATCTTCGCCTTCGTGCCGATGTTCGTCGTCGCGTGCGCCGTCATCGTGATGGGCAACCAGGCGATGGACCTGGCCAAGAGCGACTACCAGCGCGTGCTGCCCACGTTCGTGATGACGAAGATGCCGCTGATCATGCAGATCCTGTTCTTCGGCGCGCTGCTGTCCGCGATCAAGAGCACGTCGTCCGCCACCCTGCTGGCGCCGTCGACGAGTTTTACCGAAAACATCCTCAAGAACCTGCGCCCGGGCATGAGCGACCGCCAGCAGCTGCTCGCGATGCGCGTCACGATCGTCGTGTTCGCATCGCTCGTGCTCGCATACGCCGTCGCGATGAAGGGCACGTCGATCTACGACCTCGTGTCGTCCGCGTACCAGGTGACGCTCGTGGGCGCGTTCGTGCCGCTCGTCACGGGCCTGTACTGGAAGCGCGCGACGACGCAGGGCGCGATCCTGTCGCTGGCGGCGGGCATCACCACGTGGATCGTGTTCTTCCCGCAGATCTCGTCGCTGGGCGAACACTTCCCGGGCCAGCTGGCCGGCCTGATCGCGGCGTTCGCGGGCATGTTCGTCGGGTCGCTTGCGCCGCAGGTGCTCAAGAACCGGCACGAGCCGCACAAGACGGCGCTGAGCGTGTAAAGAAGGTCCCTTTACACGTATCCGCTCGTAACGCCAACACATCGCCAACGTCCGCGTGGGCACGTTTCATTTGAGGCCGGGGGCCTCGAATGAAACGTGCCCACGCGGAACATTGCATCACACGCGGCCGTAAAGCGAACCCGCCATGCGTGCAATCAATCAATCAAGCCAACCACGCTGCCGTAAATCGTTCAAGGTCAGGTCGAGGCAAAGCCTGATCCGCTCCACCATCTCGTCGATCTGCGCCACCGTCATCACGAGCGGCGGCGCCACGATCATCCGGTCGCCGACGGCGCGCATGATGACCCCGTTGTCGAACATGTGCTGCCGGCACACCATCCCCACCGCCAGGTCGCGCGCGAACGGTTCGCAGTCGTGCACGGTCGCACCCTTGCGCCGCACGAGATTTAGCCCCGCCGCCATGCCGATGCTCTCCGCGTGCCCGACGAGCGGGTGGTTTGCCAGACGCGCGAACGCGGCTTTCAGGTGCGGACCGGTCTCGCGCGCGACGCGCTCGACCAGTTTCTCGTCCTCGATGATGCGCAGGTTTTCCAGCGCCGCCGCGCAGGCGACGGGATGGCCGGAGTAAGTAAAGCCGTGGTTGAAGTCACCGCCGCGCTCGACCAGCGCGCGCGCCACCCGCTCGCCGACGAGCACCCCGCCCAGCGGCACGTAGCCGGACGTGACACCTTTCGCGAACGGGATCAGGTCGGGCCGCATGCCCATCCGCTCGCAGCCGAACCACGTGCCGAGCCGGCCGAAGCCGCAGATGACCTCGTCGGAAATCAGCAGGATGCCGTACTTGTCGCAGATGCGCTGGATCTGCGGCCAGTAGGTCTGCGGCGGGATGATGACGCCGCCCGCGCCCTGCACGGGCTCGCCGATGAATGCGGCGACCTTGTCCGGCCCGAGTTCCAATACCTTCTGTTCAAGCCAGTCCGCGGCCAGCAGGCCGAATTCCGCCTCCGACAAGCCCCGTCCGTGCTCGGCGAAATTCGGTTGCTCGATGTGGTCGATGCCGGAAATCGGCAGCGCGCCCTGCGCGTGCATCGCCGTCATGCCGCCCAGCGACGCGCCGGCCACCGTGCTGCCGTGGTAGGCATTGCGCCGGCTGATGACGATGCGGCGTTCCGGCTGGTCCATCAGCTGCCAGTAGCGCCAGACCATGCGCAGCGCCGTGTCGTTCGCTTCCGAACCCGAACTCGTGAAAAACACATGCTCGAAACCGGGCGGTGCCAGGCCCGCCAGCTTTTCCGCCAGCTTCACGGCCGGCACGTTCGTCGTGTTGAAGAAGCTGTTATAAAACGGTAAAACATCCATCTGACGCGCGACGGCCTGCGTGATGGACGTGCGGCCATAGCCCACGTTCACGCACCACAGGCCGGACATGCCGTCGATGATTTTATGTCCGTCCGAATCCCACACATGGATGCCGTCCCCGCGCACGATCACGCGCGCGCCCTTCGCGCCCAGGGCGCCGTGGTCCGTGAATGGATGGAGGAAGTGGGCGCTGTCGAGTTGTTGCAACGTGCGGGTGTCAAGGCGCGTGTCGGCGTCTTCGCGGGCCGTCGCGCGCGGGCCTGCCCCGATTGCCATGCTGTCGAAAGTCATGATGATCTCCTTGTCGTCGTCGCATGGTCATACGTGCAGTAACAGGTGCTCGCGTTCCCACGGGCTAATTACCGTCATAAATTCCTGGTGCTCCAATTCCTTGACGGCGGAATAGACGTCGATGAAGCGCTCGCCGAGAATGTCGCGCAGGCGGTCGTCGCCGCGCAGCGACGTCAGCGCCTCGGACAGGCCTTGCGGCAGCTCGACCTTCATCTTGTACGCGCTGCCCTCCACCATCGGCGTCGGTTCCAGCTGTTCCTGGATGCCCAGATAGCCGCACGCCAGCGTGACGGCCAGCGCGAGATACGGGTTGGCGTCGGCGCCGATCACGCGGTTTTCCACGCGCCGGTCCTGCGAGCCCGAAACAGGCACGCGGAAGCCCACCGTCCGGTTGTCGACGCCCCACTGCAGGTTGATCGGGGCGGCCGTGTGGCGCACGATGCGGCGGTACGAATTCACGTACGGCGCGACGATGGCCATCGCGGACGGCATGTATTTCTGCAGGCCGCCGATGTAGTGGCGGAACAGGTCGGACGGCGAGCCGTCGGGGTTGCTGAAGATGTTGCGGCCACTCTCTTCGTCGACGACGCTCTGGTGCACGTGCATCGCCGAGCCGGGCTCGCCAGCCATCGGCTTGGCCATGAAGGTGGCGTACATGTCGTGCTTCAGCGCCGCTTCGCGCAACGTGCGCTTGAAGTAGAAGACCTTGTCCGCGAGGCCCAGCGGCTCGCCGTGCTGGAAGTTGATTTCCATCTGGCCCGCGCCGATCTCGTGGATCAGGGTGTCGACGTCGAGGCCCATCATGTCGCAATAGTCGTAGATGTCCTCGAACAGTGGGTCGAATTCGTTGACGGCGTCGATGCTGTAGACCTGGCGGCTCGTCTCCGAACGCCCGCTGCGGCCGATCGGCGCGGCCAGCGGCAGGTCGGGGTCGATGTTCTTCGCCGTCAGGTAGAACTCCAGTTCGGGCGCGACAAGGGGCTTCCAGCCCTTTTTCTCGTACAGCTTCAACACGCGGCGCAGCACGCTGCGCGGGGCGAAGTCGACCAGCTTGCCGTCAGAAAAATAGCAGTCGTGGATGACCTGCGCCGTCGGGTCGACGGCCCACGGCACCATCGTGATCGTGCCCGGGTCGGCCTTCAGGATCATGTCGCGGTCGGTCGTCGAGATCGCGCGGTCGAAGGCGTCGTCGTCGGATGGCGAATTGCCCGTCACGGTCATGCCCAGCACGATTTCCGGCAGACGCATGCCGCGGTCTTCGGTGAATTTAACGCGCGGAAGGATTTTTCCACGCGCGACGCCCGTCAAGTCGGGGACGAGACATTCGATTTCGGTGACTCGCTTGCCGTTGAGCCACTCGTCCATGTCGTTGTATGAAAAATTGTCGCGGATAGCCATGATGTTTCCTCTGTCCGTTGAAAAGGGCAGCCAAAGCGCGGGCGCGCCGCCTTTCGGCTGCGTGTGTGTCGAGCAGGGATCAGGGAAGCTATGGGACGGGCGTGACCGCCCATTTGGCGTCGGGGGTCATAGCGGTGTCCGTTTCGTTGCCCGGTAGGTGCGGCAGGCGTTGCCGAACGCCCCGAACATCTTCATCGAGTGCGGGTTGTGGACGATGCGCCATTCCGGGTGCCATTGCACGGCCAACGTGAAGCCGGGCGCGCCGCTCACGGAAAAAGCTTCCACGAGGCCGTCCTCGGCCGTCGCTTCGACGACGAGGCCCGGTGCCAATTCGTTCACGCCCTGGCCATGCAGGGAATTCACGGGAATTTCCGGCAGACCGATGATCTGATGCAGCATGCCGCCTTCCACGAGACGGATCTTGTGGGCGTCGCCATACTGCTCGTCCATGCCCAGTTCCGGATTCTCGCGGTGGTCGAAGTGCCCCGGCACCGCTTGCACGGCCTGGTACAGGCTGCCGCCCAGCGCGACGTTCATTTCCTGGAAGCCGCGGCAGATGGCGATGATCGGGATGCCGCGCTTGACGGCGGCGCGGATCAGCGGCAGCGTCGTCTGGTCGCGCGCGGGATCCTGCGGGAGGGACGGGTCGAGGAGTTCTTCGGAGTAATAGCTGGGATGAACATTCGAGGCCGAGCCCGTCAACATGATCCCGTCGCACAGCGCGAG
Organism: Massilia pinisoli; assembly: GCF_024753285.1. Taxonomy (GTDB): domain Bacteria; phylum Pseudomonadota; class Gammaproteobacteria; order Burkholderiales; family Burkholderiaceae_D; genus Telluria; species Telluria pinisoli. The sequence continues at coordinate 69,697 of NZ_JANUGW010000028.1, forward strand.
CATCGTCTCGAGGTCGAGCGCCTCCCCCAGCGACGGCAGGATCAGCGGCGCGCAGTCGGCGCCGAGGACGACGGCGTCGACATACTTGTGCTGGGCCGCGTGGTAAGGGTGTTCACCGAAGTCGCGGGTGCAAGCGGGGACGAAAACGATCGGGCGCATGGTCTCTACCTCGTAGTGAGCGCACAGGAACCATCATACGTACAAACTGGTCCGAATGCGAGTGGCCGTTGTTCCACATCAAGGAATGCGAAGTCCGGCAAAACGCTTCCCTGGAATCTGCTTGAGAACGGGTTCGCAGGATGTAACCCGTAGCAAAAGCTTAACGTCAACTGAAGAACGATGCCAACACAAACGGCCCGTTCCCGGGCACCGTGCTATCGTGATGCCGCCCGAACGACATGACGAGGAACCGATGCTGAACCTCAACGATCCCTCCCTGCTGCGCCAGCAGGCCTACATCGACGGCGCCTGGTGCGATGCGGACGACGGCAAGACGGTCGCCGTGCGCAACCCCGCCACCGGCGACACGCTCGGCACGGTGCCGCACATGGGCGCGGGGGAAACGCGGCGCGCCATCGAGGCCGCGCAGGCCGCGTGGCCCGCCTGGCGCAAGAAGGCGGCGCGCGAGCGCGCGCTGATCCTGCGCACGTGGAACGACCTGATGCTGGCCAACGCCGACGACCTCGCCGTCATCATGACGGCGGAACAGGGCAAGCCGCTCGCGGAATCGAAGGGAGAAATCGCGTACGCCGCGTCGTTCATCGAGTGGTTCGGCGAGCAGGCCAAGCGCATCGAAGGCGACGTGCTGGAAGCGCCCGCGCGCGACCGCCGCATCGTCGTCACGAAGGAGCCGATCGGCGTCTGTGCCGCGATCACGCCGTGGAATTTTCCGGCCGCGATGATCACCCGCAAAGTCGGGCCCGCGCTCGCGGCCGGCTGTCCCATCGTGCTGAAGCCGGCCGAACTGACGCCCTATTCCGCCCTCGCATTGGCCGTGCTCGCGGAGCGCGCCGGCGTGCCGAAGGGCGTGTTTTCCATCGTCATCGGCGATTCGAAGACGATCGGCGCGGAGATGTGCGCGAACCCCATCGTGCGCAAGCTCAGTTTCACAGGCTCCACGCAAGTCGGCCGCCTGCTGATGGAGCAATGCGCACCGACGGTCAAGAAACTGTCGCTGGAACTGGGCGGCAACGCGTCGTTCATCGTGTTCGACGACGCCGACCTCGATGCCGCCGTCGACGGCGCCATGGCCTCGAAATACCGCAACATGGGGCAGACCTGCGTCTGCGCCAACCGCATCTACGTGCAGGACGGCGTGTACGACGCGTTCGCGCAAAAACTGACGGCCGCCGTCGCGAAGCTCAAGGTCGGCAATGGCATGGAGCCGGGCGTGAACCAGGGGCCGCTGATCGAAGAAAAGGCCGTCGAGAAAGTCGAGCACCACATCGCCGATGCGCTGGGCAAGGGCGCGCGCCTCCTGCTCGGAGGCAAGCGCCATCCGCTGGGGCACACGTTCTTCGAGCCGACCGTCCTCGCCGACGTCACGCCGCAGATGCTCATTGCGGACGAGGAGACGTTCGGCCCCGTGGCGCCGCTGTTCCGCTTCAAGACGGAGGACGAAGTGATCGGCTTCGCCAACGCGACGGAATACGGCCTGGCGTCGTACTTTTACGCGCGCGACATCGGGCGCGTGTGGCGCGTGGCCGAGCAGATCGAGACGGGCATGGTCGGTGTGAACACGGGCCTGATCTCGAACGAGGTGGCGCCGTTCGGCGGCGTCAAGCAATCGGGCCTCGGGCGCGAAGGATCGAAGTACGGCATGGACGACTATCTCGTCATCAAGTACGTCTGCCTGGGCGGCATGTGATGGCCGACGACCCGTTCCGCTGGGTGCGCGACGCGCCGCTGTTCGTGGTGCCGCGCACGCTGGACGCGCTGCGGGCGTTCCGCGCCGGCCCCGGCCTGGACGACAGCCTCGCGCGCGTGACGGACCGGCTGATCGCCGGGATCGCCGCGCATCCGACCAAGTTCTGGGTGCTGAAGCAGTTCCAGCCGGCGCTGGAGGAGGCGCGTGACCAGTCCGCGGACAGGCGCGAACGGGTCGACGCGGAACTCAGGCGATTGATGGACGTGGTCGGGATCGACAGTTCGGATGGGTTGCTGACCTACTACCTGGATTCGTAGGGTGGAAGGCTACGCCGTCCACGCGTTCAACAATCTTGCGCATATCGCGACGGCATTCCCGGCACGGGAACGCGTGGACGGCGCACACGCTTGCGACCATTCGACAGCCCGGCAGAGCCGTCCACCCTACCGTTTGTATTCGTGGTACTTGCGCGCGTCCCCGCGCACCCGATCGGCCGGATACTTGGCCCGGTTGAGCACCATCTTCTCCTGCACGGCGGCGAACAGGTCGACGTCCAGCTTGTCGGCCAGACGCACGAGGTAGACGAGCACGTCGGCCATCTCGTGGCGCACCTCGACGAGCTTGTCGGCGCCGAGCTCGTCGGCACGGCCGTGATTCAGCCACTGGAAATGTTCCAGCAGCTCGGCCGCTTCCACCGACAGCGCCGACGCCAGGTTCTTCGGCGTGTGGAACTGGTCCCAATCACGCTCGTCGACGAACTGGCGCACGATGGCGCGCAGTTGGTCGAGCTCGCCGCCAGGCTGCGTCACTTCAGGTAGCCCTGCAGGATCTTGTCCAGCTTCGGCTGGATCTCCGCGTAGCTGCTGACGGTGACGCCGAGGTCGCGCAGCAGGCCATCATGCACGCCGTAGACCCAGCTGTGGATCGTGATGTCCTGGCCCCGCTCCCACGCATCGCGCACGACCGTGGTCTGGGCGATGTTGATGACCTGCTCCGCCACGTTCAGTTCCACGAGACGGTTGGTGGCGGCGGTACCGGCCACGTTGCCCAGGTATTTGCCGTGCTTGTCGCGCACGTCGCGCACGTGGCCGAGCCAGTTGTCGGCCAAGCCGACGCGCGTATTGTTCAGCGCAGCGCCCACGCCCGAGCAGCCGTAGTGGCCGCACAGGATGATGTGCTTGACCTTCAGCACGTCGACGGCGAACTGCAGCACGGTCAGGCAGTTCAGGTCCGAGTGGGACACGACGTTGGCGATGTTGCGGTGGACGAACAGCTCGCCCGGCGCCATGCCGACCAGTTCATTGGCGGGCACGCGGCTGTCGGAACAGCCGATCCACAGGTATTCCGGGGATTGCTGCGAAGCCAGGTCCTTGAAGAAGTCGGGATCCTCCTTGATCATCGACGCCGCCCATTGGCGGTTGCGTTCGAACAGGTCTGCGGCGGTGAGGCCGGTAGGGGTCTTTGCCATGGGGTTACCTTGCTCTAAAACTTGTTTAATCGACCACATTCTGGTCAAAAAAAACCGCCGGGGCTCGCGCGCCCGGCGGTCCATTCGCTATCTTACTCGAAGAAGTCCTTCACCTTGTCCATCCAGCCCTTGCTCTGCGGGCTGTGCTTCGCGCCGCCCTCGTTCGTCAGGCGGTCGAATTCGCGCAGCAGGTCTTTCTGCTTCTCCGTGAGCTTGACGGGCGTCTCGACGACGACATGGCAGAACAGGTCGCCCGCATAGCCGGAGCGCACGCCCTTGATGCCCTTGCCCTTGAGGCGGAAGGTCTTGCCCGTCTGGGTGCCTTCGGGGATCGTGAACGACACCTTGCCGGCCAGAGTGGGCACCTCGATTTCGCCGCCCAGTGCCGCCTTCGAGAACGAGATCGGCATTTCGCAATGCAGGTCGTCGCCCTCGCGCTGGAACACGGTGTGCGGCTTGATGTGGATTTCGACGTACAGGTCGCCCGGCGGCCCGCCGTTCGTGCCCGGCTCGCCGTTGCCGGTCGAACGGATGCGCATGCCGCTGTCGATACCGGCCGGAATCTTCACTTCCAGCGTCTTGTTGCGCTTGATGCGTCCCGCGCCGCCGCAGGCCGCGCACGGTTCCGGAATGATCTTGCCGCTGCCGTGGCATTTCGGGCAAGTCTGCTGGATCGAGAAGAAGCCCTGCTGCATGCGCACCTGGCCGTGGCCGTGGCAGGTCGAGCAGGTGACGGGCGACGTGCCCGGCTTGGCGCCGCTACCGTGGCACGTGTCGCACTTGTCCCAGCTGGGGACGCGAATCGTCGTGTCGAAACCGGCGGCTGCCTGTTCGAGCGAAATTTCCAAGTTGTAGCGCAGATCGGCACCGCGGTACACCTGCGGGCCCGAGCTGCGGCCGCGGCCGCCGCCGAAGATGTCGCCGAAGATGTCGCCAAACGCATCGCCGAAGCCGCCACCACCGAAGCCGCCGCCCATGCCGCCGTTCGGATCGACGCCAGCGTGACCGTAGCGGTCATAAGCCTCGCGCTTTTCCGGATTGGTCAGCATCTCGTAGGCTTCTTTGACCTCCTTGAACTTCTCTTCCGCTTCCTTGTTATCGGGATTGCGGTCCGGATGGTACTTCATCGCAAGCTTGCGATAGGCCTTCTTGATCTCGTCTTCCGAAGCACTCTTCGCGACGCCGAGGATCTCGTAAAAATCACGCTTTGCCATTTGTCGGCACCTTGCTGTCTATCTACAAAAGAACTGTGGCGAACCAGGCAATCACCTGCAAACGCACAGCCCAAAAGGATACGAGTATACAGTGAGCATGACGGGCCTGCTCAACTCGGCCGTAAAAACAACGGCCGGGCGGGCCCGCAAATGTTGACCACAAAAAAACCGAGCCGGGTACCATGAGGTCGCTTCGGCTCGGCGGGTTCGGGTGAAACGTCGACCGGACTGCTTAGACGCCGGTTGGACGCGTGGGGTCATTGAGTCCGGGGGACTCAACGACAAGCCCCCACCCCACCCGTTACTTCGCGTCTTTCACTTCCTTGAAGTCGGCGTCGACGACGTCGTCATCCTGCTTGCCCGGCTCCGCGCCCGGCTGGCCACCGGCCGCCTGCGCACCCGCGGCGCCCTGCTGGGCCTGCATGTCGGCGTACATCTTCTCGCCCAGCTTCTGCGCAGCCGTCGACAGTGCGGACACCTTGGCGTCGATCTCGGCCTTGTCGCCCGACTTGATGGAACCTTCCAGGTCGGTGATGGCGGCTTCGATCTTCTCCTTCTCGCCCGCTTCCAGCTTGTCGCCGTACTCGGTCAGGGATTTCTTGGTCGAGTGCACCAGCGCGTCGGCCTGGTTGCGCGACTCGGCCAGTTCCTTGACCTTCTTGTCCTCTTCCGCGTTCAGCTCGGCGTCCTTCACCATCTTCTGGATCTCGTCTTCCGACAGACCCGAGTTGGCCTTGATGGTGATCTTGTTCTCTTTACCGGTGGCCTTGTCCTTCGCGCCCACGTGCAGGATTCCGTTGGCGTCGATGTCGAAGGTCACTTCGATCTGCGGCGTGCCGCGCGGTGCCGGCGGGATGCCTTCCAGGTTGAACTCGCCCAGCGCCTTGTTGCCAACGGCGATTTCGCGTTCGCCCTGGTAGACCTTGATGGTCACGGCCGGCTGGTTGTCGTCGGCCGTGGAGAACACCTGCGCGAACTTGGTCGGGATCGTCGTGTTCTTCTGGATCATCTTGGTCATCACGCCGCCCAGGGTTTCGATACCCAGCGACAGCGGGGTCACGTCCAGCAGCAGCAGGTCCTTGCGGTCGCCGGCCAGCACGGAACCCTGGATGGCGGCGCCGACTGCGACGGCCTCGTCCGGGTTGACGTCCTTGCGCGGATCCTTGCCGAAGAACTCTTTCACTTTTTCCTGCACCTTCGGCATGCGGGTCATGCCGCCGACCAGGATGATGTCGTCGATGTCCGAGACCTTCACGCCGGCATCCTTGATGGCGATGCGGCACGGTTCGATGGTCTTCGCGATCAGTTCCTCGACGAGCGCTTCCAGCTTGGCGCGGGTGATCTTCAGGTTCAGGTGGACCGGCGCGCCGTTCGCCATGGCGATGTACGGCTCGTTGATCTCGGTCTGTTGCGACGACGACAGCTCGATCTTCGCGCGCTCGGCCGAGGCCTTGATGCGCTGCAGGGCGATCGGGTCTTTCGACAGGTCGAGGCCGTTGATCTTCTTGAACTCGTCGATGATGTAGTCGATGATGCGCTGGTCGAAGTCTTCGCCGCCCAGGAACGTGTCGCCGTTGGTCGACAGCACTTCGAACTGCTTCTCGCCTTCCACGTCGGCGATCTCGATGATCGACACGTCGAACGTACCGCCGCCGAGGTCATACACGGCGATCTTGCGGTCGCCCTTGTCGGTCTTGTCCAGGCCGAATGCCAGCGCGGCCGCGGTCGGCTCATTGATGATGCGCTTGACGTCCAGGCCCGCGATGCGGCCGGCGTCCTTGGTTGCCTGGCGCTGCGAGTCGTTGAAGTACGCGGGGACGGTGATGACGGCTTCCGTCACTTCTTCGCCGAGGTAGTCTTCGGCGGTCTTCTTCATCTTGCGCAGCACTTCGGCCGAGATCTGCGGCGGCGCCAGCTTCTTGTCGCGCACCTGCACCCAGGCGTCGCCGTTGTCGGCCTTGATGATCGTGTACGGCATCAGGCCGATGTCCTTCTGGACTTCCTTCTCGTCGAACTTACGGCCGATCAGGCGCTTGACCGCGAACAGGGTGTTCTTCGGGTTGGTGACGGCCTGGCGTTTCGCCGGCGCACCGACGAGGATCTCGCCGTCTTCCTGATAAGCGATGATCGAAGGCGTCGTGCGGGCGCCTTCCGCGTTTTCGATGACCTTGGGCTGACCATTTTCCATGATCGCCACGCAGGAGTTGGTGGTGCCCAGGTCGATACCGATGATTCTGCCCATAATATTTTCCTTTTTAGTACTCAGTTTTCAGATGTGTCGAATATTGGGAAATGTCGCTTGCTTTCAAGAGCTTATTGAGCCCTCAACGCAACATTATTTCGGTGCCGCCGCAGTCACGATGGCCGGACGCAGCAGGCGGTCGGCGATCGTGTAGCCTTTCTGCAGGACGGTCACCACGGTGTTCGCTTCCTGGTCGGACGGCACCACGGCCACGGCCTGGTGCTTGTTCGGGTCGAGCTTGTCGCCCGGCTGCGGCATCACCTCCAGCAGGCGGTTCTTTTCGAACGCTGCGGTGAGCTGCTTCAGGGTCATCTCGACGCCTTCCTTGATCGATTCGACCGTCGGCGCTTCGACTTTCAAGGCCATCTCGAGGCTGTCGCGCACAGGCACCATGGCCTCGGCAAAGCTTTCGATCGCGAATTTATGGGCCTTGCTCACATCTTCCTGGGCACGGCGGCGGATATTGTCGGCCTCGGCCTTGGCACGCATGAACGCGTCATGCATCTCCGCCAGCTTGGCTTCGGTGGCGCTCAGCTGTTCTTCGAGGCCGGGCTCGTTCGCCGGCGCACCTTGCGCTGCCGCGTCGGCAGCTTCCGCCTCCGGCTGATTGCTCACCTCTTGGTTTTCTTGGTCTTGCATCGAAAAAACTCCTGAAATCAAGGACTTGGCTGATTGATTGGACGGTTATACCGCGTACACAGGCCCCCATATTGGGCAATCGCCTACATTTTCAAGGGGAATTGCCGGATTAATATGCAGATATGCGTAGTCTTTTGTTACAAGATTTACTTGCTCGTAGTCACCATCGACAGCCAGCCGTTCTACTATCGTTCTGTTAAGACATCCGTCCGAACCGACCCGATGGGAACGATCATGAAACTGCATCTGATAAGCGGCGCCGTGCTCATCTACACCCTGCTCGCGCTGGCTGCGATTTGCCTGGCGGAACTCGGGTCGGCACCGCAAAACGTGGCATTTTAGCATTCCGCCGGGTGACGGCGGCCCGTGGGCGTCACGCGCCCAATTTCACCGCATGCTCGCGCGCGACCTCGGCATCGCGGCGCTGCGCCTCGCGTTGCGCGGGCGTGAGCATCGTCGGCCAGCCGATCAGGTGCTGTTCGGCGATCTCGGCCATGCCGACGATCCAGGATGGATTGTCGTTCAGGCAAGAAATGTAGTGGTAGTCCTGGCCGCCGTTCGATTCGAAATCGTGGCGGACTTCCATGTTGATCTCTTCCAGCGTCTCCAGGCAGTCGCTCGTAAAACCGGGACACATGACGTCGATCCGCTTGACGCCCGCGCGCGCGAGCTGCTGCACCGTGGGCGCCGTGTACGGCTGCAGCCATTCGGCCTTGCCGAAGCGCGACTGGAACGTCACCAGATACTGCTCGGGCGTCAGGCGCAGCCGGGCGGCCAGCAGGCGCGCCGTCCGGTGGCATTCGCAGTGGTACGGGTCGCCCAGCAATAACGTGCGCTTGGGCACGCCATGGAAGCTCATCACGAGCTTTTCGCCGCGGCCGTGCGCGTCCCAGTAGGATTCCACCGATTGCGCCAGCGCCTCGATATAGCCTTCGTGGTCGTGGTAATGCTTCACGAGGCGCAGCTCGGGGATGTTGCGTACCTTCTTGTAATGATCGAAGACGGCATCCCAGATCGATGCCGTGGTCGTGCCCGAATATTGCGGGTACGCGGGCAGCACGACGATGCGTTCGGCACCGCGCGCCTTCAATTCGTCCAGCACGGCGGGCAGCGCGGGCGCGCCGTAGCGCATCGCCATCGCCACCTCGACGTCGTGATGGCCGCGCTGGGCGAGCATGGCCTGCAGCGCTGCCGCCTGGCGCTCCGTGTACACCTTCAGCGGCGAACCGTCGCGGCGCCAGATGGTCGCGTATTTTTTTGCCGACTGCCCCGAGCGGAACGGCAGGATCGCAAGGTGCAGGATCAGCTTCCACACGGCGCGCGGAATCTCCACGACACGCGGATCGAGCAGGAACTGCTTCAGGTAACGGCGCACCGCGGGCCGCGTCGGCGCATCGGGCGTGCCGAGGTTGACGAGGACGATGGCACTCTTCGCGACGTTGCCATGCTGGTGCGGCGGTTCTTTGTTGAAGGGCATGGAGGTCGTTCGGTCAGGACGCCAGCAGTTCGCGCGCGTGCTTGCGCGTGGTCTCGGTGATCTCGATGCCGCCCAGCATGCGCGCCACCTCTTCCACACGGGCCTTGTTGTCGAGCACGTCGATGCGGGACACGGTCTTGCCGCCATCGGTCGTGTCCTTCGCGACCTGGAAGTGCTGGTTCGCCTGGCTCGCGACCTGCGGCAGGTGCGTGACGCACAACACTTGCCGGCTCTGGCCCAAGCGCTTCAGCAGGCGCCCGACGACTTCCGCCACGCCGCCGCCGATGCCCGTGTCGACCTCGTCGAAAATCAGCGTGGGAACAGTCGTCGCATTCGCCGTGATGACGGAGATCGCCAGCGAGATACGCGCCAGCTCGCCGCCCGACGCCACCTTGGCCAGCGGCCGCGGCGCGACGCCCGCGTGGCCCGCCACGAGGAACTCGACCTGCTCGATGCCGTATGCGGCCGGCTCGCACGGATTCAGCGCGACGACGAAGCGGCCGCCGCTCATCGACAATTCCTGCATCGCTTCCGACACTTGCGACGACAGGCGCTGCGCGGCCTGCGCGCGCGTCGCGGACAGCTTCTGCGCGGCCGCCATGTACGCAGCCTTGGCCTTGTCCTCCTGCTTGCGCAAACCCTCGACGTCGGTCGCGTCGGCCAGTTGCTGCAGCTTCGCTTTCAATGTGGCGTGCTCGTCCGGCAGTTCGTCCGGCGTCACGCGGAATTTACGCGCAGTGCTGTGGATGGCGTCCATGCGCGCGTCGACCTGCGACAAGCGCTCGGGATCGAGCTCGACCTTGTCGACGTACGTGTTCAGCGCGTACACGGCCTCCTGCAACTGGATGCGCGCGGGCTCCATGCAGTCGAGCACGGCCTGCAAGTCTGCGTCGACGCCGGCCAGCTTTGCCAATTTCTGGTTCAGCGACGACAGCTGCGACAGGATCGGCTGCTCCGATTCCGACAGGGCAGTGAGCGCTTCCTGCGCGCCCTCGATCAGGCTCGCGGCATGCGACAAGCGGCTGTGTTCGTTGGTGATCTCGGCCCACTCGCCCGGCTTCACGGCGAGTTTGTCGAGCTCGCCGACCTGCCACTCGAGGCGCTCGCGTTCCAGCAACACGTTCTTCGCGTTGGTCTCGAATTCCTCGCGCTGGCGCGCCAGCGCCTTCCACGCTTTGTACGCGCTCGCGACTTCCTGCACTTGTGCCGTCGCGCCCGGGTCGCGCACGGCGACCTGGTTGTCGAGCAGCGCGCGCTGGGCATCGAGCTTCAGCAGCGACTGGTGCGCGTGCTGGCCGTGGATGTCGACGAGCAGCTCGCCCAGTTCGCGCAGCTGGCTGGCGGTGGCGGCGACGCCGTTGATGTACGACTTCGAGCGGCCCGCGTTGTCGATCACGCGGCGCAGCAGCGCGCCGCCCTCGTCCGTGTCGAACTCGTTCTGTTCCAGCCACACGTTCGCCGCCGGCGTGAGGGCGAAGTCGGCGCTGATGTCGGCCTTGGCCGCGCCTTCGCGCACCATGCTGGCGTCACCGCGGCCGCCCAGCGCGAGCTGGAGCGCGTCGATCAGGATCGACTTGCCGGCGCCGGTCTCGCCGGTGAGCACGGTGAAGCCGTTCGAGAACTCGAGCTCGATCGCGTCGACGATGACGAAGTCGCGGATGGTCAATGTGCGCAACATGAAGAAACTCATCTCCTGATGGATGCTGGAATTATTTGAGCTTGCCGTCACCGGACGGATATTCGTTCCAGTGGAGCTTTTCGCGCAAGGTATGGTAGTAGCTCCACCCTTCTGGATGGAGGAAGGTGACGGTGTGGGGCGAGCGCGAGATCATGATCTGGTCGCCGTGCTGCAGGCTCGCGAACGTTTGCATGTCGAAGTTCACGCTGATGTCGCGGCCGTTGATGATCTCGACGACGATGTCGCTCGTGTTCGGCACGACGATCGGCCGGTTCGACAGCGCGTGCGGCGCGATCGGCACGAGCACGATGCCGGCCAACGTGGGATGCAGCAGCGGGCCACCGGCCGACAGCGCGTACGCCGTCGAGCCCGTGGGCGTCGAGACGATCAGGCCGTCCGAACGCTGGTTGTACATGAACGTGCCGTCCACCGTGACCTTGAGCTCCGCCATGCCGGCGCCCGTGCCGCGCGCGACGACGACGTCGTTGACGGCGACGGAGCAGTGGATTTCGACGCCGTCGCGCACGACGCGCGCTTCCAGCAGCGAGCGTTCTTCCGTCTTGGCCTTGCCGCTGAGGATGTCGCCCAGCGCGGGCAGCATGCGGTCGATGGGGATGTCGGTCATGAAGCCCAGGCGGCCCTGGTTGATGCCGATGAGGGGCACGCGGTAGCGCGCCAGCTGGCGGGCGATGCCCAGCATCGTGCCGTCGCCACCGACGACGATCGCCGTGCGGCAGTGCTCGCCGATCTGGTCCACCGTCATCGCGTCCACACCGGCCACTTTCACGTGCCCCGCCGTTTCCTGCTCGAACACGACGCGGTAGCCGGCGCCCTGCAGGAAGTCGACGATGGCCTGCACGGGCTTGTCGATGCCGGCCGTGTTGTGCCGTACGACGAGCGCGATGGTTTGTTGCGGTTCAGGCGTCACGGACATTACGACTCTCGGCAGCAGGTGATAGGGAGACAGAAGATTAACCGATTCGCCCGGCTTCTGCACTATCGCAACTCAGCAAATACTGTACAAACACACAGTATAGTTGGGCGGACGGACTTCCGGCAAGCGGACGGTCCAGCCCGCTTCAACGGAGGATGCCGAACCCGACCGCGGCACCGATCGCGAGGGTGATGCCGATCAAGTGCAGCGCCATCAGCACGAGCCAGCGCACGCCGGTCGCCAGGCGCGAGCCGCCGTACACGCGCCGCATCGCGACGGGCGTGTAGAACACGAGCCACAGGCCCAGCACCCACGACACGATGCCGAGGACGTTGGGCACGACCATCATGAGGGCCATGGCCAGGAACGCGAACCCGTTCGCGTGCAGGGCGAACAGCAGGTGTTCGCCGTAGCGCCGCCCCGACCCCAGGTAAAGCATCTTGAGGCACAGCGCGAACAGCGGCATCATGAAGAAAACGGCATACGGCACGTAACCATAGAAGGCGGTCGTCAACACCTCGTTCCGTTCGTCCATCGACATGCGGCTGAAGCGGTCCGCCTGCTCGCCCCAGTGCGCATTGATCTTGCCGATGCCCTGGCGCAGTTCCGCCGTGCCGTTGGCGATCTCGCCCGGCTCGTCCTCGCGCATCAGCTCCGGCTTCGTCTTGTCTTTTTCCTGCGCCGCGGCCGCCACCGGATGGTCTGCCGGCGTGATCTTGATACCGTCATGGCCCGTATATTTCATGACGGCGAAGAAGATCAGGCTGAACGTCAGGTACAAGCGCAGCGGCTGGATATAGCGCACGCGGCGACCATTGATGTATTCCAAAGTCAGCTGCCCCGGCCGGAACAAAAGGAGCAGCAACGACTTCCAAAGCTTGCCTTCCAGTGCGACGTAATGGCCGATGAACTCGTGCAGGAATTCGCGCGTGCTGGGTGGATGCAGCACCGTTTCCTGGCCGCAGTCGTGGCAAAAATTACCGGAAACGATGGTGCCGCAATTCGGGCAGTCACTGGCGGCGTGGTGAGGATGGGCTGGCGTGTTCACGAGCGGGAGGTAATTGTCATATAAACCAATATGTTAACCAGATAATTTCAAAAAAGCATCTTCCAATTGCGCGACCGCCTTCGACCTGAAGGATTAGGATTTAATCAATTGAATCGAAGGAGGTTGTCATGGTGCAGGAAGAAAAAGACCGGGTCGTGAATACCGACCGGAAAATCGAAGACCAGAGCTACAAGCGCGAACCGCACGAGCGCGACGAATCGCCGGATGCGCAAGGAGCGCGGCCGCGCGGCATCATGAAGCAGGCGGCGGAAGACCTCGAGCAGGGACTCGTCGACACCGATGCGCGCCAGACCCCGGGCATCAGCGAAGCCGTCACGCCGGCACCGGACGCCACCGGCCAGGCGAAGCCGCAGCCCGACCGCCACCGCGACATGCGCGACCACGACTCGACGATCCCGGACGGAGGACAGAACCGATGACGCCACGCACCAGGCTTGCGTTCCTGTTCGTTCCACTGCTGGGCGCCGCAAGCGCGTTCGCCCAGCAATATCCCGTCGGCTGGGGCCCGAACCCGACGCTGCCCGCGCCCCAGCGATCACTGATCCCCACCATCAACATCGCCAAGGCCGACCCGTGGCCGCAAGGCACGCACCCGACGCCGGCCGCCGGCCTGGCCGCCACCGCGTACGCGACCGGTCTCGACCATCCGCGCTGGCTGTACGTGCTGCCGAATGGCGACGTGCTCGTCGCCGAGAGCAACAAGCCCGGCAACGCGCCGAAGGAAAAAGGCATCCGCGCCAAGGTGCAGGGGGTCGCGCAGAAAGAAGCGGGCGCCGGCGTCGCGTCGCCCGACAAGATCATCCTGCTGCGCGGCTTCAAGCCCGACGGCACGGCCGACACGAAGGTCACGTTCATGGAAGGTCTGAACGCACCGTTCGGCATGGCCCTCGTCGGCAACGACCTGTACGTCGCGAATGCCGACGCGCTGTGGAAATTCCCGTACAAGACGGGCGCCACGAGCATCGCGGCCCAGGGTACGAAAGTGCTGGACCTGCCGTCCGGCATCAACCACCACTGGACGAAGAACGTCGTGGCCTCCCCCGACGGCAAGAAGCTGTACATCTCGGTCGGGTCGAACAGCAACGTGGCCGAGAACGGCATGGACGTGGAAAAAGGCCGCGCCGCCATCTGGGAATACGACATCGCCAGCGACAAGTCGCGCATCTACGCGAGCGGCCTGCGCAATGCTAACGGGATGGCATTCCAGCCGCAGACGAAGGCCTTATGGGCCGCCGTCAACGAACGCGACGAGCTCGGCAACGACCTCGTGCCGGACTACATGACGGCCGTGAAGGACGGTGCGTTCTACGGCTGGCCGTACAGCTATTACGGTCAGCACGTCGACACGCGCGTGAAGCCGCAGAACCCCGACCTCGTGGCCAAGGCGATCCCGCCCGACTATGCGCTGGGCGCGCACACGGCCTCGCTGGGCCTGGCGTTCTACGATGCCGACCTGCTGCCGCAATTCAAGAGCGGCGCGCTGATCGGGCAGCACGGCTCGTGGAACCGCAAGCCGTATGCCGGCTACAAGCTCGTGTTCGTGCCGTTCGCGAACGGCACGCCGAGCGGGCCGCCGCAGGACGTGCTGACGGGCTTTCTCGGCAAGGATGAACACGCATACGGGCGCCCGGTCGGGGTCGCGGTCGACAAGACCGGCGCCATTCTGCTGGCGGACGACGTCGGCAACACCATCTGGCGGATCACGCCGGCCGCCACCAACCAGGGAGCGAAGCAATGATCAAACGTAAGGGAAGCGCCGTCTGGAGCGGCGGACTGAAAGACGGCAAGGGCACCGTGTCCACGCAGAGCGGCGTCCTCAACCAGTCGCAATACGGCTTCAACACCCGCTTCGAGAATGGGCCGGGCACGAACCCGGAGGAACTGCTCGCGGCCGCGCACGCGGGCTGCTTCACGATGGCGCTGTCCGCGCAGCTGGGCGAAGCGGGGATGACGGCGCAGAAGCTGGAGACGACGGCCACCGTGTCGCTGGACAAGGTCGATGGCGGCTTCGCGATTCCCGCCGTGCACCTGGAACTCGTCGCGACGATTCCGGGCGCGAGCGACGCCGCGTTCCAGGAAGCGGCGCGTAAGGCCAAGGAAGGGTGTCCCGTGTCCAAGCTGTTCAATGCGAACATCACGTTGGACGCGAAGCTGCAGGCTTGATGCAGCGCGTGGGCTCGGGGAG
>NZ_JANUGW010000029.1 GCF_024753285.1 Massilia pinisoli
GCGCACCGACGCCGGCGTCGGCGGGACATTTCGTCAGCGCATTTATGCTGTGGTGCAAAATCGACGCCGCCGCATGTTGTTGTTTTGCGACCGCTCCCTCGTCCCATCCGACCGCTTTTCTCCTGCGGAAACGTATCCAGTCGTGCCGCCCCCGCCTTCCGATTTGGTGTACGATGCATCCTCTTTTCGTTTAGATAACATTATCGACTGCGCTATGCTTTTTCCCGGCAGGTCCGCCCAATCCTCCAGTTCGTTCGACTGGTCCACTTCCCGGCTCGGCGATCCGCAGCAGTGGCCACCGGCGCTCCGGCTGGCCGCCGACTTCATGTTCAACACCCCGCTGCCGCTGCTGCTCGTGTGGGGACGCGACATGACGGTCCTGTTCAACGATGCGTACGGCGCGCTGGCCGGCCCCGCGTACGGACGGGTTCCGGGCGGGAACGTGCCCCCGGTGATGCCGCCGCCGCTGGCGGTCGGGGGCACCGAACTGGAGCGGGCGTGGGACGGCGAAGCCACCTGCGCGGCCGATCGCGACCTCGCGTTCGCGGGCAGCGTGGGCGGCGGCCGCTACGACGTGCACTTCACGCCCGTACGCGCGGACGACGGCAACGTGGCCGGTGTGCTGTGCGCTCTGGCGCCCGCCCCGGCCCCGGCGGAAACGGATCTGGACGAAGCGGGCGGCCCCATGCGCATCCTCGTCGTCGAGGACAACGTCGATTCGCAATACCTCGTGTGCGAGATGCTGCGCGCCTTCGGCCACGAGGCGGACGGCGTCGGCCATCCCCACGACGCGCTGGCGCGGCTGGCGGCCGGCCGCTACGACGTGTTGTTCACGGACGTCAGCCTGCCCGGCATGTCCGGCGTGGAACTGGCGCGCCAGGCCGTCGCGCAGGCACCCGACATGCGCGTCATCTTCGCGTCGGGCTACGGCGACACGCTGCTGCGCCACGTCGAATTCCCCTACCTGTCGCTGCAGAAGCCCTACGAGCTCGACCAGCTCCAGCAGGCCCTCGACAAGGTGGCGCACCCGCTGCCGGCGCGCACCTGACCGATGCGGCAAAGGTGTGCAACGCCAGGCCCGGGCTGGGCTAGAATCGATGTACGGCTCGTGACGCGCCGTGGACCGACATGCCCGCACGTTCCGCGCGGCCCGACGGTCCTGCGCGCAGAGGCCGGACCAATGATCGAATTCGAGCCCACCGGCAACGCATCCCGCCCTTCCGAGCCAGGCGCGCTCGGCCTGGCGCCGTCCTCGGTGATCTCGCTGGGAGGCGTACGGTGAACGACGAGCGCGACGAGTTGCGGCAGCCTCCGGCGCAGCCCACTGCCGCCGCGCCCGCTGTTGCCTCCGATCCGGCCACGGCCGCGCGCGAACTGCAGGAAGCGCGCGCCGCGCTTGGCCTGGCCAATGCGCGCATGGAAAACATGCTCGAGAGCCTGACCGACGGCTTCTGCGCCGTCGATCATCATTGGCGCATCATGTTCATCAACGGGCGCGCGCTGGAAATGCTCGCGCCGCTGCAAAAGACCCGCCCCAGCCTCATCGGCCACGACCTGTGGGCCACGTTCCCCGAGCTGCGCGGCAGCATGCTGGAAACCGTGTACCGGCGCGCGATGGTCAGCCGCGAGACGGCGATCCAGGAATTCTTCTGGCCCGCGCTGAAGCGCTGGTTCGAAGTGCGCGCCCATCCGTCGCCGGACGGCCTCACCTTGTACTTCCAGGACATCGACCGGCGCAAGGCCGATCAGCAGGCCCTGCAGCAAGGCAACAGCCGCCTGCAGGTGGCACTGGCCGCGGGCCGCCTGGGCGACTGGCGCTGGGACGCCAGCACCGACCGCGTGATGCTGGGTGAACGGGCGGCCGCCATCTTCGGCCTGCCCGCCGAGCAGCCGCTCGCGTGGAGCGAACTGCGCGCCCGCCTCGACCCCGGCGACCGCGAAAGCGTGCGCCGCGCCGTGCTGCAGGCGTTTGCCGGCCACAGCGACCTCGAACTCGAATGCCGCCTGCCGGGCCCGAACGGTGAACCGCGCTGGGTGGCGCTCGTCGGCCGCGCCGATTACGCCGACCCCGTGCGGCGCGACGGCGTCCTGGGCATGACGGGCGTCGTGCAGGACATCACCGCGCGCCGCAGCGCCGCCGACGCCTTGCGCCAGAGCGAGGAAGTGCTGCGTGCCCTCGCCAACACGATCCCGCAGCTGGCCTGGATGGCCCAGTCCGACGGCGCCATCGTCTGGTTCAACGAACGCTGGTTCGAATACACCGGCACGACACCGGACCAGGTCGTCGGCTGGGGCTGGCAAACGACCGTGGAACCCAGCGTGCTGCCGGCCGTGCTGGAACGCTGGAATACCAGCATCAAGACCGGCAACCCGTGCGAGATGGAATACCCGATCCGCAGCGGCGACGGCACGTACCGCTGGTTCCTGACGCGCGTGAATCCCGTGCGCGACCGCCACGGCAAGGTGTTGCGCTGGTTCGGGACGAACACGGACGTGGACGAGGTCAAGCGCGCCGAGCAGGCGCTGCGCGACGAATCGCACGTGCTCGAACTGCTCAACAGCACGGGCAGCGCGCTCACGTCCACGCGCGACCTGCGCTCGCTGCTGCAGGTCGCCACGGACGCCGCCACCGGCATCGCCGGGGCGCGCCAGGGCGCGTTCCTGTACCTGGGCCGCGACGACGGCATCGACGGCGACGGCAAGGGCGGCAGCCTGTTCACCTTGTACACCGTGTCGGGCGGCAGCCCGGCCGGCATCGAGGCGTTCGGCGCGGCGGGCCCCAGCGGACTGTTCGGGCCGGGCCTGGCCGACCGCCCCGCCGGCCTCTTGCGCTCGGACGACGTAACGCACGACCCGCGCTTCCGCGAGGCGAAGCCGTTCGGCCTGCCCGCCAGCCACCCGGCCGTGCGCAGCTATCTGGCCGTCCCCGTGGTCGCCCACTCCGGCGAATTGCTGGGCACGATGTTCTTCGGCCACCCGGAACCGGGCGTGTTCGGCGAACGCACGGAGCGCATCGTGAGCGGCATCGCTGCGCAAGCCGCCGTCGCCATCGACAACGTGCGGCTGTACGAAGCGGCGCAGCGATCGGCCGAGGAACGCAAGATCCTGCTGGAGAGCGAACGCCAGGCGCGCGCCGAGGCCGAGCGCACGAGCCAGATGAAGGACGAATTCCTCGCCACCTTGTCGCACGAGCTGCGCACCCCGCTGTCGGCGATCCTCGGCTGGGCGCAGGTGCTCCGCCGCGGCAGCCGCGACCAGAACGACCTGCAGAAAGGCCTGCAGACGATCGAACGCAATGCCCGCGCGCAGGCCCAGTTGATCGAAGACCTGCTCGACATGAGCCGCATCACGTCCGGCAAGGTGTTGCTCGACATGCAGTCGGTGGCACCGGCCGGCTTCATCGACGCCGCCATCGAGACCGTCCGCCCCGCCGCCGACGCGAAGAACATCCGCATCGAGAAGCATTACGCCGCCGACCCCGGCCTCGTCGCCGGCGATCCGGCCCGGCTGCAACAGGTCGTGTGGAATCTGCTGTCGAACGCGATCAAGTTCACGCCGCGCGACGGCCTCGTCAGCATCGACCTGGACCGCAACGACACGAGCGTCGTCATCACCGTGCGCGATAACGGCGCCGGCATCCGGCCGGAATTCATCACCCACGTATTCGAACGCTTCCGCCAGGCCGACGCGTCGATGACGCGGCGCCACGGCGGCCTCGGCCTGGGTCTCGCGATCGTGAAGCACCTGATCGAGCAGCACGGCGGCACGGTGCGCGCGGAAAGCGCCGGCGAAGGCAATGGCGCCACGTTCACGATCGAATTGCCGCTCGCGAAGCAGCAGCCGGGGCCGTCCGCGCGCAACGCCCGCAGCGCCATGATCCTGCCGACGCCGGCCACGCCGGAAATGACGGTGCTCGACCTGTCCGGCGTCAACGTGCTCGTCGTCGACGACGACCGCGATGCGCGCGAACTGATCAAGCGCATCCTGAGCGATTGCGGCGCGTCCGTGCGCATGGCCGCGAGCGCCCGCGACGCGTTCGCGCTGTTCAAGGAGCGCGCGCCCGACCTCCTGATCAGCGACCTGGGCATGCCGGAAGTGGACGGGTTCGAGCTGCTCGACTGGGTGCGCCACCTGGGGCGCGAGCAAGGCAGCCACGTGCCGGCCATCGCCTTGACGGCGTTCGCCCGCTCGGAAGACCGGTTGAGTGCGCTGGAAGCTGGGTTCTCCGCGCATATTTCCAAACCGGTCGAGCCGAGTGAACTAATTGCAACAGTTGCATCGGTCGTCGGCCCGTCCGGCCCCCTCGCGAATCGTGCTGCCGCATCCGCTGCGGGCAGAAATGGCGTACGCTAGCGTCATGGAAAATAGTGAATAATGTTCCTACCCACGCACGCGGCGCTGTCCTACAAGAAATTCTTTGGGGTTTTGCTAGACTTAGGAATGTTGCGCTAGAGTCGGTTTAACGTTGAGAAATCAGCGGTGCCGGCCTTGATTTGATGAGATTACGCATGCCCAGCCGACAAGACATCCTGAACGCGAAGATCCTGGTCGTAGACGATTCCCCCGACAATATCGAGTTGATGGAAGAGATATTGCGCGAGGAAGGCTACACCGACGGCAGTTCGACGATGCTGCCGGAACAAGTATGCCCGCTGCATCGCGAACACAACTACGACCTGATCCTGCTCGACCTGCAAATGCCCGGCCTGAACGGGTTCCAGGTCATGAAGGGCCTGAAGGAAATCGAACAGGGCGGCTACCTGCCCGTGCTCGCCCTGACGGCGCAGCCTAGCTTCAAGATCGCCGCGCTGGAAGCGGGCGCCCGCGACTTCATCAGCAAGCCGTTCGACTTGCTGGAGGTGCACAAGCGCATCCACAACATGCTGGAAGTGCGCCTGCTGTACAAGGAGCTGGCGCAGTACAGCCGCGCCCAGCAGGAACTGGCGCTGCACGACGCTCTCACCGGCCTGCCGAACCGCCGCCTGCTGGAAGACCGTATCGAGACGGCGCTGCAGCACGCCAACCGCAACCACCACAAGGCCGCGGTGATGTACCTCGACCTGGACGGCTTCAAGGCCATCAACGACACGTACGGCCACGCCTACGGCGACGAGATCCTCAAAATGGTGTCGCAACGCCTGCTGTCGAATTCGCGCAAGGAAGACACGGTGGCGCGCCTCGGCGGCGACGAGTTCATCGTCCTGCTGGCCGACGTGCACAGCCTGGCCGATGCGCAAGGGCCGGCCGCCAAGCTCGTCGAAGCGTTGTCCGAGCCGTTCTTCATCAACGACCTCACCCTGCAGCTGTCGACGAGCATCGGCATCAGCCTGTATCCGGACGATGCGGAGAATGTCGTCGACCTGATCAGCATCGCCGACTACGCGCTGTACGAAGCCAAGCGCGCCGGCAAGAACCGCTATTGCGCCAATGGCAGCGCCGCGCGCCAGGCCGCGCTGGCCGTCAAGCCGACCATCGCGCCACCGGCGCCCGCGCCGGCCGTCGTGCCGTCGCCGGAACTGGCGCAGCATCGCTGACGGCGCCGCTCCCGCTCGCGAACAGGGCTGCCTCGGCAGCCCTTTTTCATGCTTTTAACGTTGTTGCCTGTTGGGTATTAGCAACGCATTTTTGTTGCTGAAAACATACGGCATGTACCGGCCGGTGCCCGACCGGGCGCCGTACGTACGCCGGCGCGGCCGCCTTGCCCTCACACCCCGACTGTTACACGGTTAGACCGAACCGACCACTATGCACGAGCGCGCCATGACATGGCAAATATCATTTATGTAACTAATTTATCTGTTTTTCAAATAAATCGGCGGTAATCTTTCCCAAATCCTTTTGCTGTTAGGATGCATATTCTTTGCTAAATCACAAAGAAACAAAAACGAGAGAGTTTCGATTATTGCAACGTCGACTGACATCCAGCTCCAACAAAGGAAGAGATGCGTAACATGCCCGTACGTCCCAACAGACTGTTTGCCCGCACCCTGCTCGCCGCCGCGGTGACGAGCGCTTTCCCCCTGTACGCCCTGGCCGACGAGCCGGACCAGGCGACGGCACAGGAATCCACGGCCAAGCCGGCCCAGCAGCTGGAAACGGTGATCGTGACCGCCCAGCGCCGCGCCGAGAACCTCAAGGACGTGCCGATGTCGGTCACCGCGATCAAGGGCGACAAGCTCGACGTGCTGACGTCCGGCGGCGCCGACATCCGCTTCCTGGCCGGCCGCTCGCCGTCGCTGAACGTCGAGTCCGACTACGGCCGCTCGTTCCCGCGCTTCTACATCCGCGGCCAGGGCAATACCGACTTCGACCTGAACGCGTCGCAGCCGGTAGGCCTCGTCGTCGACGACATCGTGCAGGAAAGCCCCATGCTGAAGGGTTTCCCCGTGTTCGACGTGGACCAGGTCGAAGTGCTGCGCGGCCCGCAGGGCACGCTGTTCGGCCGTAACTCCCCGGCCGGCGTGATCAAGTTCGACTCCGCGAAACCTGTATTCAAGACGGAAGGCTATGCCGTCCTCGGCGCCGGCAACTACGGCACCGTGAACGCGGAAGGCGCGTACAACATGCCGCTGTCGGACACGATGGCCCTGCGCGTCTCCCTGCAGTCGCAGCACCGCAACGACCGCGTACACAACCCGCAGCCGAACGCGTACACGAAGGACTTCGAAGGCTACGACGACAACGCCGCCCGCGTGCAACTGCTGGTCAAGCCGACGCGCGACTTCTCGGCCCTCTTCAACGTGCATGCGCGCGACATGAAGGGCAATGCGACGTTGTTCCGCGCCAACATCATCAAGAAGGGCACGAACGACCTCGTCGACGGCTTCGACTACGGCAGCTACCCGACCGACGGCGGCAACAACCAGACCTTGCGCACGAGCGGCGCCAACCTGCGCCTGCGCTGGGACCTGGACGGCATGACCCTGCACTCGATCACGGGTTACGAGCACGCCTATTTCTACAGCCGCGGCGACGTCGACGGCGGCGTGGGCGCCGTGTATGCGCCGCCGATGGGCCCGAACTATCCGGGCCAGCCGGCATTCATCCCCTTCACGGTCGAGACGGCCGACCTGCTGCCGGAACACCACCAATATACGCAGGAAGTCCGCCTCGAATCGAACACGAAGGATCCGCTGCAGTGGATGGCCGGCGTGTTCTACTTCGACGAGCACATCCGCATCGATTCCATCAGCTTCAACACGCTGGCTCCGGGCAATCCGCAGAACGCCGCCTACGCGACGCAGACCCAGGATGCCAAGTCGTCGGCCGTGTTCGGCACGTTGACCTACAAGCTGTCCGACCAGCTGAAGGTCCGCGGTGGCCTGCGCTACACGAGCGACAAGAAGGACTTCGTGGCCCAGCGCTTCGAACCGCCGCAGACGAGCGGCCCGCTGCCGCTGCACAGCGATTCGCACAACATCAGCTGGGACGGTTCCGCCACCTATGCGCTGGACGCCGACACGAATTTGTTCGCACGCGTCGCCACCGGCTACCGCGCACCGTCGATGCAGGGCCGCCTGAACGGCTTGGCCGACAAGCCGTCGATGGCCGGCGCCGAGAAAGCGCTGTCGTATGAAGCGGGCATCAAGGCCGACTTGCTGGATCGCCGCGCGCGCGTGTCCGCGACCGCGTTCCAGTACCGAGTGAAGGACAAGCAGCTGACGGCCGGCAGCGGCACGATCAACATGAACCAGCTGATCAACGCGGACAAGGTCACGGGCCAGGGCGTGGAACTGGACATGCAGGCGATCCTGTCGGACGACTGGCGCGCGAGCCTCGGTGCCAGCTACAACGACACCGAGATCAAGGACGCGAACCTGTTCGTGCAGACCTGCGGCAACCAGCCCAACACGAACGGCGTGAACGGCTGCACCCCGACCGGCACGCCGGGCCCGTTCCCGTACACGCAGAAGCTGAACGGCCTGCCGCTGCCGCGTTCGCCGAAATGGCAGACCAACTTCACGCTGCGCTATTCGCACGCGCTGGCCGACGGCGAGCTGTACGCGCTCACGGACTGGTCATACCGCACCGAGTACAACATGTTCCTGTACGAAGCGAAGGAATACCGTGCGAAGGCCCTGCTGGAAGGCGGGCTGCGCGTCGGCTACAAGTGGGACAACGGCAAGTATGAAGTCGCCGCGTTCGCCCGCAACATCACCAACCGCATCCAGGTGGTGGCCGCGATCGACTTCGACAACCTGACCGGCATCGTCAACGAACCGCGCAACATCGGCGCGCAGTTCCGTGTGAACTTCTAAACCCGTTCACCGCGCACGAAGCACCGCGGGCCCGCGCCGGAGCATATCCGGACGGGCCCGCAGCCGTTAACGTGTCGTTGCGGGCGCCTCGCCCGGCAATGCTTCCCGCGCGGGATCAGGCCGCGCCGGCCGTCTTTTCGCCGCCCGGGCCCAGCGCCCGGCAGCCGATCGCCTGCTCGTTGTGCGCCTCGATCGCGGCGGCGTTCTGGTGGTCGGAACTCGCGTCCACTTTTTCCGGCGGCACCTCGATGCGGGTGATGCTGGACGTGACGGAGACGGGGTCGCTGGCCGGGAACGTCATTTCCACGGCGTCGTCCAGCAGCGTCTCCTTGGCGACGGCTTCGCGCGGCTCGGTCTCGGCGCTGGCCATCGTCCGGATCGCGCGCGCCCACTTGACCAGCTTCAGGTCGGCCAGCTCGGCGATGGTATTGATACCGAACGCATCACGCAGCGCGTCGGCCTGCTGCTGGGTGACATGGCGCAGCGCCGTCACCGGCTCGTTGACCAGTTCGCGGAAACATTTATCGTGATGGGTGTCGTTGACGATGATCTGGATGTTCATGTCGGTCCTTTCAAGTTGGCGCCTGTCTTCCGAACCCACTATCGCATACGGTCTTGCCACGGTATGTGCGGCAGCGAACGATGCCCTGACGGTTGCCGCGCACGATTGATTTTTGGCCCCGGCCGGGCCATGCTATCATGACGAATTGCAACAGTTTTTATTAACTTATTTTGCAAAGCGGCATGCTCTGTTATTCTGAAGAGCTTGTAAATCGTGTACCGACCCGTACGAACGCCGTGTCCAACATCGACAAACCGAAGATTCTCGTCGTCAACGACGATGCCGCCAGCCTGCTTGCATTGACGAGCCTCCTGGAGCAATGGGCCGACGAAAGCAATTACGAAGTCTTGTCCGCGCGCTCCGGGCAGGACGCGCTGCGCGAAGTGCTGCGCCACGATTTCGCCGTGATCCTGCTGGACGTGAACATGCCCGGCATGGACGGCTTCGAGACGGCCGAGGCGATCCACCAGCGCCCTCGCTCGGCCGACATCCCGATCATTTTCGTGACGGCCTTCCTGGCCGACGAGATCGACCGCCTGAAGGCCTACCAGCGCGGCGCCGCCGATTTCCTGTTCACGCCCGTCATCCCGCAGGTGTTGCGCGCCAAGGTGCAGGTGTTCGTCGCGCTGGCAATGAAGAACGACCAGCTCAAGCGCCAGGCCGAGAAACTGTCGCAGCGCACGACCGAACTCATCGCAACCAATAAGCGCCTCGTGCGCGAGATGGAAGAGCGCCGCGCGGCCGAACGCACGAGCAGCGCGAAGGACGAATTCCTCGCGATGCTGGGCCATGAATTGCGCAATCCGCTGTCCGCCATCAGCAGCGCGTCGTCGCTGCTGGGCATGCCGGGTGTCGGGCCCGATTCCGTCGGCCGCGCGCGCGTCATCATCCAGCGCCAGAGCCAGCACCTGTCGCGCATCGTCGACGACCTGCTCGACCTGTCGCGCGCCATGTCGGGCAAGATCCTACTGTCGCGCAAGCGCCTCGACATCGCGACGCTCGTATCGAGCTGCCTCGACACGTTCCGCGCCACGGGCCGCACGAATGGCTACGACATCGATGCGCAACTGACGCCGGGCTGGGTCGACGGCGATGCGACGCGGCTGGAACAGATCGCGACGAATCTCATCGACAACGCGCTCAAGTACACGCCGGCCGGCGGGCGCATCGAGATCACCGTCGCGGCGATCGGCACCGAGGTCGTGCTGCGCGTCAGCGATTCCGGCGTGGGCATCGCGCCCGACCTCCTGCCGCACGTGTTCGACGTGTTCGTGCAGGGCGCGATCTCGATCGACCGCTCGCAGGGCGGCCTGGGCATCGGCCTGTCGCTCGTGCGGCGGCTCGTCGAGCTGCATGGCGGCACGGTGAGCGCGAGCAGCCCCGGCAACAGCAGCGGCAGTACGTTCGAGATCCGCCTGCCGCGCACGGAAGCCGCCGCGTCCGCGGACGCGCCCGCGCCGGAAGCGGCGCTCGAGGCCGGCAAGCCCACTGTGCTGCTGATCGAGGACAACGACGACGGCCGCGAAATGATGGCCACGATGCTGGGTACGTTCGGCTACCCCGTGCTGCAGGCCGGCGACGGGCTGGAAGGCGTGCGCATGGCGTGCGCCCACGTGCCGGACGTCGCCCTCGTCGACATCGGGCTGCCCGGCATCGACGGCTACGAAGTGGCGCGCCGCCTGCGCCAGGAAGCGGCGACGAGCGGCGTGCGCCTGATCGCGCTGACGGGATACGGCCTGGCGGAAGACCAGCGCCGCGTGCTGGAAGCGGGCTTCGACACGCACCTCGTCAAGCCCGTCGAACTGAATACCCTCCTCGACCAGCTGGCCAGCGTGACGGCCCGTCCGACCGGTCAGGGGTTGCCGTTGGCCCAGCCGGCAGCTGCCGGCTGAGCAGTCCCGGGCTTACAGCGTATCCATCAATTCCTGCTTGCGCATGGCCATTTCCTGGCCCAGCGCGAGCAGGTCGAGGCCGCTCTTCTTCACTTTCGGGAACATTTCCTTTTCTTCTTCCTCGACGTGGTGGTCGATCTGCTCGCCGAGCACCTTCACCTTCGCATCGAACAGCTCGTCGTCCGGCTCCATTTCCTGCAGTTGCTGGATGAGGTCCTTCGCCGCGGCGTGCTCGACGGTGGCCTCGTCGACCATGTCCTCGCCGTCCTCGATCTGTTCGCGCACGGCCGGATAAAAAATTTCTTCCTCGATCGTCGTGTGCGCGATCAGTGCCTTGCAGATTTTTTCCTTCAGCTTTTCCTTGCTCGCGCGGGCGCGGTCGCCCAACTGCTCGAACTGCTCGAACATGTCGTGGACTTCGCGGTGGTCCGCTGTCAGCAGGGCGATGGCGTCCTGGCGCGCGGCCATGGCGTTCGACTGGGTGCCGGACTGGGTGCCGGATTGCGATCTCGTGCTCATGTGTATCTCCTTGCGTGGGGGTTGTCAGCCTTCAGCATCGCTCGAAATGCAACATCGGACTGTACGGGAACTCACAAAGACGATTCCTGCGCCGTCTTGGCGCAAGCTGTTGTATCATCCAGAGAAACATAAATTGGTTGCTTCCATGAAAGTCTCTCATCCGCCGGATTCCGGAGAAGACAGCCAGCATGCGGCGCGCGCCGCCGAGCTGGCCGAACTCCTGGCCCACCTGACGACCTGCTGGGACGAAGAGCGGCGCCAGCTGGCGCGCCGGCTGCACGACAGTCTCGGTTCGTCGATGACGGCGCTGACGATGCACCTCGGCCTGTTGTCGCAACACTTGCACGAACAGCCGCAGCGTGACCGCGCCGCGCAGATGAAGCAACTGCTCAACAACATCATCGAGACCAACCGCAAGATGCAGTTGGCGCTCTGGAACGACAAGCTGGAATTCCTCGGCCCCAAGGCCGCCATTGCGGAACTCGTGCAGGACTGGGGCCGCGAGCACGGCATCAAGGCTCGCGCCAGCATGCCCGACGACGATCCCGACTACACGCGCGCCCAGGGCGTCGCGCTGCTGCGCTGCGCCGAGGAAGGCTTGCGCAACGTCGCCAAGCACGCGCAGGCGACGTCCGTCGACGTCATCCTCGACGACGATGGCGACCAGGCCATGCTGACCGTCCGCGACAATGGCGTCGGCCCCGGCACAGGCGGCGCCATGCCCGTGAGCTGCCACGGCTTGCGCATGCTGCGCGAACGGGC
Source organism: Massilia pinisoli (assembly GCF_024753285.1). Classification (GTDB taxonomy): domain Bacteria; phylum Pseudomonadota; class Gammaproteobacteria; order Burkholderiales; family Burkholderiaceae_D; genus Telluria; species Telluria pinisoli. The sequence continues at coordinate 11,994 of NZ_JANUGW010000029.1, forward strand.
ACGCGTGCTGAACGGCACGCTCACGCTGACCCCCGGCCCGGACGGTACAGGGACGGCGCTGACCTTGATCCTGCCGAAACAGACCGCCTGAACGCGGGCCGCCTGAACGGCCGCGCCGTCGCGCCGGCTCAATGCAGCTTCACGATGGGCGTCGTCCTGCGAATCAGGAAGCGCCCCAGCGCCATCAGCCCGGTGCGTAACCCGCCCAGTACGGCCTGGTGATGCATCAGGTGCAGGCTCATGTACATGATGCGGGCCATGAACCCTTCCACGAACAGGCTCGCGCCGCGCAGCGACCCCATCAGGTTGCCGACCGTCGTCTCGCGGCCGATCGACACGAGCGAGCCATAGTCGCGGTAGACGTACGGGTCCTTCCGGGGCGGCCCGCCGGCGGCCTGGGCAACGAATTCCTTGACGAGGTAGTCGGCCTGCTGGTGCGCGGCCTGGGCGCGGGGCGGGACGTGAGTGCCGTTGCCGTCCGTGCAGGCGGCGCAATCGCCCAGCGCGTACACGTCCGGTACGCCCGGCACGCGCAGGTGCGCGTCGACCTCGATCTGGCCACCCTTCGCGAGCGGCAGGCCGAGTGAGCCTAAAAATTCGGGCGCGCGGATGCCGGCCGCCCACACGCACAGGTCGGCCGGGTAGACGTTGCCCTGGTTGTCGCTGACCTGTTTCTTGTCGATGCGGCTCACGCGACAGTCCGGCACGACGCGGATGGCACGCTGGTCGAGCAGGCGCGCGGCCGCCGTCGACACGCGCTCCGGCAACGGCGCGAGGATCCGCGGCGCGCCTTCGAGCAAGGTGATGCGCACGTCGCGCCGCACGTGCAGCCGGCGGAAGCCGTACGCGGCATAGGCCCCGGACGCTTCGCGCAATTCCGCCGCCAGCTCGACGCCTGTCGCGCCGCCGCCGATGATGACGATGTCGAGGCCGGAGTCGGCCGCGCCGTCCTCCTTCTGCTGCTCGACCTGGGCGAGCAGGCGCAACAGGCGCAGGCGGAACCGCTCCGCGTCCTCGGTGGCATTCAGGGAAATGGTGTGTTCGCGCGCGCCAGGCACGCCGAAATAATTCGACGTGCTGCCGACGGCGATCACGAGGGAACGGTAGCCGAGCGTGCGTTCGGGCAGCACTTCTTCGCCGTCACCCGGGGCCGTCACGGGCGCGATCGTGATGTGCCGCGCCGCCGCGTCGAGCGCCGTCATGGCGCCGTACACGAAAGAAAAACCGCGATCGTGCGCGAGCATCTGGTACGACAGGCCTTCCTGGTGGATGTCCAGCGTGCCCGCCGCCACCTCGTGCAGCGACGGCTTCCACACGTGGTACAGCCGGCTGTCGACGAGGGTCACCTTGTCCGGCCCCAGTTTGCGGCCCAGCTTGCAGGCGAGCTCCAGCCCGCCCGCACCGCCGCCCACGATCACGATATCGCTCTGCAATCCTGCCTCCGTCGGTCGCGCCCGCTGTCGGGCAAACGGAAACAGTCTACTACGGGGCGCTTGAAGCGCCCGTCACGGATCAGTCGCGGTCGTGACCGTGGCCGTGTCCGTGTCCGTGACCATGGCCCTCGCCGTGGCCTTCGCCGTGGCCGCGGCCATGCTCCCAGCCTTCGCGGCCCGGACCGTCACGGTATTCGACGCGCTCGACGACGCGCGGCGCGCGGTATTCCTCGCGGTAGCCGACATGCTCGCGGTAGCGCGGCACGTACGTGTTCGTGTACCACTCGTCGCGCACGAACAGCACCGGACGGCCGCAGGCGCCGTAGCGGCCGCAGAACTTGGCCCAGTGCTTGCGGTGGCCCGGCGGTACGCGCAGATACACGGGTTCCGCGATGTACTGCGGCGCCGGCGTGATGATCACCGGCTGCGGCGCGTACACGACGGGACGGGGCACGTAGTCGCCGATGTCGATGCGGCCGTAGAAGCCGGGCTGGCCGACGCTGACGGAGACGTTGGTCTGGGCCAGCGCGGGGTACGCGGCGGCGCACAGGACTGCGCCGAAGATCAGGGATTTCATAGGATGACCTCGTTATGGTTTTATATGCACAGTAGTTTATCAAACGAAACGTTGCGCCCGATTGCCTGCAACAGATGCTTACATTGTCACGACGCGGGAAAACGACAAACGCGGCGATGGGTCTCGGTTGCCGTTTCTGAACCGCCGCGAGCGGCGCGCCGCCTGCGGCCGCGTTGGGCTAAGCTGGCGCCAAAGGAGAGCGTCATGAAACATCGTGCACGCTGGAGCCTGCTCCTGCTGGCCTGCCTCATGCTGGTGGCCTGCCAGGACAGGCGCGAACCGGTGAAACCCACCGTCACCGTGGCCGCAGCCACTGCCGCCATCGCCGGCTGACGCGCCACGCGCGGCCAGCCGCCCTCTTCCGGCCCCGTCCGCGTGCCGGCGCCCTCGTTCAGCCGTTCGCAGGCGCTTTACCGCCGCGCCGCCCAGCGGTTAGAATCCACCCTGCCATAAGGCAACGCTAGGGGTCCTGCAGCCGCACACGCGGCCCGCGGGTGAGACACACCCTTCGAACCTGATCTGGGTAATGCCAGCGAAGGGAAGCATGCGGACACCGGTCGCGTACCGGGTCCGGCCCTCCCTTGCCGGCTCCACCCGTCACCGAGACGTCAACGAGGAGCGGCATGCAGCACCACCCGGTTTCCCGCATTTCCATGTACCCAGCCGCGGCGGTACGACCATGAACGTCATCGTCCTCGGTGCCGGCGTCGTCGGCACCGCCTCCGCCTGGTACCTGGCCGAAGCTGGCCACGACGTCACCGTCATCGAACGCCAGCCCGGCCCCGCCCAGGAAACGAGTTTCGCGAACGGTTGCCAGATTTCCGTGTCGCATGCGGAGCCGTGGGCCACGCCGGCCGGCCTCGTCAAGGTGCTGCGGTCGCTGGGGCGCGAGGACGCCCCGCTGCTGTTCCGCCTGCGCGCCGATCCGCTGCAATGGCGCTGGTGCCTGCAATTCGTGCGCGAGTGCGCGCCCGGGCGCGTGGCCGCGAACCTGCGCAACATCGTCGCCCTGGCCGACTACAGCCGCCGCAGCCTGCAGGCGCTGCGCGCGCAGACGGGCATCGCCTACGACGATCTCACGCGCGGCATCCTGCATTTCTATACGGACGAACGGGAATTCGCGCACGCCAGCCGCGCCGCGGCCGCGATGCGCGAGCTGGGCTGCCCGCGCATGACGGTCGATGCCGACGAGGCCGTGCGCATCGAGCCGGCGCTGGCGTCCGTGCGGCGCCACCTCGTCGGCGCCGACTTCACGGCCAGCGACGAGTCCGGCGACGTCTACCGGTTCACGTCGCAACTGGCGGCGCGCGGCGCGGCAGCCGGCATCCGCTTCCTGTACAACACGACGGCGACGCGCCTGCGCGAAGCCGGCGGCGCAGTGGACGCCGTGGAAATCATCGATGATGCCGGCCGGCACCGGATGCTGGAGGCGGACGCCGTCGTCGTCGCCCTGGGCAGTTTTTCCGTGCAGCTGCTCGCGCCGCTGGGCATCCGGCTGATGATCTATCCGGGCAAGGGCTATTCCGCCACCTACCCCATCGTCGACCCGCATGCGGCGCCCACGGTCTCGCTGACGGACGACGGCCACAAGCTCGTGTTTTCCCGGCTGGGCGACCGCCTGCGCGTGGCCGGCACCTGCGAGCTGAACGGTTACACGCGCGACCTGAATCCCGTGCGCTGCGCCGCCATCACGCGCCGCGTGCGCGCGCTGTTCCCCGGTGCCTGCGACTACGACGATCCGGTGTACTGGGCGGGCCTGCGGCCGCTGACGCCGTCGAACGTCCCGTACGTGGGCCGCACGCGCCTGGCGAACCTGTACTTGAACACGGGGCACGGCACGCTGGGCTGGACGATGGGATGCGGCTCCGGAAAAGCCATCGCCGACATCGTCTCCGGACGCCGGCCGGAGGTGGATATCGCGTTTTTTGTGAACTAATGATTACCACATATTACATTCGGTAAATTTTACATCGCGCCACGAAGTTACAAGAAGCAAGATCCAAGGCTTTGATTTATATCAAATCGTATGTATTGGAACGCGACTTGCTTTTCACGTGAATTGCACCTGACCCAGGTGTATTTAGGAGCTAGCGTGATGAATCTACATTTCTGAAAGTGGCAGCCGCCGCCGCGATCCTGACCGGGGCGTCGCCGGCGTTCGCAGACCTCTTGTACGTCAACGGCGTGCAAGTGAAAGGGACGGGGCTCGGTGCCGTCTCGACCGTCGTGACCGTCCAGGACAACAATCGCCCCGGCGGTTCTGACAATGGCACCGAGTCCGGCTGCGTGACCTACTCCGGCAATCTGGCCAACGCGACGTACGACTGCCAGATGGGCTTGCAGGGTGGCGACAACACGGCCGGCAGCGCGGGCAACAACACCTACCTGCTCAGCAGCATCACCGGCCTGACCGACGCGAGCCATCTTGGCCTCGTCGTCAACGTCAGCGAAGGCGCCCCGGCCAATGACGCCACCCTCACCGACCTGTATCTGAGCTTGTACAACAAGACAAAGGGCACGACGGAGTACTTCGCCTATACGGGGCCGGACCTGATCCTCAAGGACAGCGACGGCGTGGGCGTGTCGGGCAAGCACCGCTTCGTCCTGGACAGCGCGCAGGGCCTGGCGGCCAAGGCGTTCTGTCCCGTACTGAGCGATTGCGTGGTCGGGGGCGGCGTGCAGTTCGCGTACGGCACCACCGAGGCGACGCCCGACACCGTGTACGTGGGCGCGTTCGAGCGCGAGTTGCCCGAACCGGCTTCGATCGCCCTGTTCGGCGCCGGCTTGCTCGCATTCCGCGCGAAGCGCCGCCAGGCAAAGAAGTAAGCAAGGCAGCACCTGCCTCCAGGCGCCGTCAGGGCATGTAGCTGACGGCGCCTGTCAACATTCCCCATCGCGCATTCGCGTCGCGCGGCGAGGCGGCACGACAGGTTACACTGTCGCCTTTTACACACGTCACCACCGCCATGTCGTTCGCTTCGCTCGGCCTGATCGACCAGATCACGCGCACCCTCGCCTCGCTCTCGTACCATACGCCCACCGCCGTCCAGGCGCAGGCCATTCCCGCCGTGCTGGCCGGCCGCGACGTCATGGCCGCCGCCCAGACGGGCACCGGCAAGACGGCCGGCTTCGTGCTGCCGCTGCTGCAGCGCCTCGTGATGGATGGCGGCCAGGTCGCGAGCAATGCGGCGCGATCGTTGATCCTCGTCCCCACGCGCGAACTGGCGGAGCAGGTGCATGAAAGCGTGCGGGCCTATGGCGCGGGCCTGCCGCTGCGCACGATGGTGGCGTACGGCGGCGTCAGCATCAATCCGCAGATGATGCGCCTGCGCAAGGGCGTCGACGTCCTCGTCGCGACGCCGGGGCGCCTTTTGGACCTGCAGCGCCAGAACGCCGTCCGTTTCAACCAGGTGCAGACGCTCGTCCTCGACGAGGCGGACCGCATGCTCGACCTCGGTTTTTCGCGCGACATCGACAACCTGCTCGCGCTGCTGCCGAAGCAGCGCCAGACCCTGCTGTTCTCGGCCACGTTCTCCGATCCGATCCGTGCGCTCGCCACGAAGCTGCTGCACGACCCCGTCGGCATCGAGGCGACGCCGCGCAACACGACGGTCAAGGCGATCCGCCAGTGGATCGTCCCCGTCGACAAGAAGCGCAAGCCCGAGCTGTTCCTGCACCTGCTGGCGCGCCACGACTGGCCGCAGGTGCTCGCGTTCGTCAAGACGCGCAAGGGCGTCGATCAGCTCGTCGACCTCCTGGCGGCGCGCGGCATCGCGGCCGACTCGATCCACGGCGACAAGCCGCAGCCCGCGCGCCTGCGCGCGCTCGACCGCTTCAAGGCGGGCGACGTGCGCGTCCTCGTCGCCACGGACGTCGCCGCGCGCGGCCTGGACATCGACGACCTGCCCGTCGTCGTCAACGTCGACCTCCCGATCGTCGCGGAAGACTATGTGCACCGCACGGGGCGCACGGGCCGCGCCGGCGCGTCGGGCGAGGCGGTGTCGCTCGTCTGCGCGGACGAGGTCCAGCAGCTCGCCGCGATCGAGGCGCTGACGCAGCAGGCGTTGACGCGCGAGGAGGAAGCGGGCTTCGAACCCGAGCACCGCGTGCCGCAGACGACGGCGTCCGGCGCCATCGTCAAGAAGCCGAAGAAACCGAAGAAACCGAAAGGCGCCAAGGACACGCGCGCCGATGCGCCCGTCGTGCAGGAAGACGTACGGTTCCGGCGCTGAGCCTCGTCACCGCAGATCCAGCCAGAACTTGCGCACGCCCTCGTCTTCGTCGACCGGCCCCACCGTGAACCCGAGCTTCTTGACGAGGCCGATGACGGGCGCGTTCTGCGGCAGCGCCTCGCCGACGATCTCGCGCGTGCCGCGCGCCCGGCAATAGGCGATCAGCTTGTTCATCAGCATGACGCCGAGGCCCTTGCCCTTCAGGTCGGAGCGCACGGTGACGGCGAATTCCGCGCTCATATTATCCGGGTCGGCCACGACGCGACTGACGGCCAGCGTTTCCGGATGGCCGTCCGGCCCGGTGCGCGTGGCGATGAAGGCCATCTCGCGGTCGTAGTCGATCTGCGTAAAGCGCGCCAGCTGCGCCGGCTGCAGCTCGCGCACGCGCACGAACATGCGGTAGCGCACGTCGTCCGGCGTGAGCGCGTTGAAGAACGCCACGTGCGCGGCGCCGTCCTCGGGGCGGATGGGGCGCAGCAGGATCGTCCCGCCCTGCCACGGCACCACTTCCTCCAGCTCGACCGGGTACGGACGGATCGCGAGGCGGTCGAGCGCATTGCCCGCGCGGTCGGGCGGCGCGACGCGCATGCGCGCGTCCAGCACGACGGCGCCGTTGCCATCGGCCAGCAGCGGATTGATGTCCAGCTCCACGATCTCCGGCACCTCGGCCACGAGGCGCGCCACCTGCACCAGCACGGCGGCGATCGCGTCCAGGTCGGCGGGCGGGTGGTTGCGGTAGCCTGCCAGCTGGCGCGCCACGCGTGTGCGCGAGATCAGGTCGCGCGCCAGCACCGTGTTCAGCGGCGGCAGCGCGACAGCGTGGTCGTTCACGGCTTCCACGGCAAGGCCGCCCTGCCCGAACAGGATCACGGGCCCGAACACGGGGTCGAGCGCGGCGCCCGCGATCAGCTCGTGCGCCTCCGGATTCCGGGCCATCGCCTGCACGATGAAGCCGTCCAGGCGCGCATCCGGCTTCAGTTCCGCAAGCCGCTTCGCCATCCGCTCCGTCGCGGCGCGCACGGCTTCCGGCGTGTCCAGGTCGAGCGAGACGCCGCCCACGTCGGACTTTTGCACGACGTCCGGCGACAGGATTTTCACCGCGACCGGATAGCCGATGTCGGTCGCCATCGCCACCGCGTCGTCCGGCGTGGCGGCGGCGCGCGTGGGCACGGTCGGGATGCCGTAGGCGTCCAGGATGGCCTTCGTGTCCGGGTCGTCCAGCAGGTAGCGGCCCGTACGGCGGCCCCGCTCCAGCGCGGCACGCACGAGGGTGCGCGCCCGTTGGCGATCCGGTTCGCCGTCGCCGATCGACGCCGGCACTTCCATCAGCAGTTGCTGGTTGCGGCGGAAGTGGACGATCTGCAGGAAGCCGTTCACCGCCGCTTCCGGCGTGCGGTAGGCGGGCATGCCGGCCTCGTACGCGATCGCACGCGCCTCGCCCACGGATTGCAGTCCGAGCCAGCATGCGAGCACGTTGCGCGACGACGCCTTCGCCAGCGGCGCCACGGCGCGCGCCACGTCGGCCGGATCGACGACGGCGTTCGGCGCGTGGATCATCACGACGCCATGCGCCTCGGGGTCGTGCAGCAGCACGTCGATCACGTCGCGGTAGCGCTCCGGCGGCGCGTCGCCGCGCAGGTTCAATTCGCCGCTGCCGCTCCACTCGGGCACGAGGTGGCGCAGCCTGGCTACCGTCTCCGCGGACAGCACGGCCTGGTGGCCGCCGCCGTATTGCAGCGCGTCCGCCGCGAGCACGACGGGCCCCGCGCCGTTGCCGATCAGCGCCAGCCGTTCGCCGAACAGGGGTTTCGCACGCGCCAAGGTCTCGACCGCGGCGAACAACTGGTCCGTCGTGTACACGCGCAGCATGCCGGCGCGGCGGATCGCGGCGTCGTACACGTCGTCCGGCCGCGCCAGCACGCCGGACAGGCAGGCGCCCGCGGTCGCCGCCTCGAGCGAGCGGCCCGCCTTCAGCATCAACGTGGGCTTGCTGCGGGCCGCCGCGCGCGCCGCCGACATGAATTTGCGGGCATAGCGCACGCTCTCCGCATGGACGAGGATCGCGGACGTGCCGGGGTCGCTGGCCAGGTAGTCGAGCACGTCGCCGAAGTCGACGTCGGCCGAATCGCCCAGCGCGAGGAACGTGGAAAAGCCGACGTTGCGCGTGCGCGCCCAATCGAGCACGCCCGCCATCAGCGCGCCCGATTCCGACACGAACGCGATCCGCCCCGGCGCCGCGCCGCCCACGGCGATGCTCGCGTTCAGCCCGATGCCGGGCGCCAGCAGGCCGGAACTGTTCGGGCCCAGGATGCGCAGCAGGTACGGGTTGGCGGCATCGAGCATCGCCTGCTTGATGCTGCGGCCGCGCAGGTCGCGCGCCGTCGACACGCCGGCGCTCATCACGATGGCGGCGCGCGTCCCCAGTTCGCCCAGGCGGCGCACGATGGCGGGGATCGTCGCCGGCGGCGTGCAGATGATCGCGAGGTCCGGCGCCTGCGGCAGATCGCCCACGTCGGCCCAGACCTGCAACCTGTCCAGCGTCTCGTACTTCGGATTCACGGGGTACAGCGCGCCCGTGAAGCCGCCTTCGCGCAGGTTGTGGAGCATGGTCGCGCCCACGCTGCCGGGGCGATTCGATGCGCCGACGAGGGCCACCGACCCCGGCGCAAACAGTTGCTTGAGATTACGTACGCTCATCGGCGCTCCCAGCCGTGCAAGCCGCCCGCGGCGGATTGGCTACACTTGGTTCGACATTCAATGACGACGACAGCCCATGACGGACACCGACAACGAACGAGACGCCGGCGACAGCGGCCACGAGGAAAGCGGATCGCGCAAGGTGATCTACGCGGCCGTCTTCGCCAACCTGGGCATCGCCGTCGCCAAGTTCACCGTGGCCGCCATCACGGGCAGCGCCGCCATGCTGGCCGAGGGCATCCACTCCGCCGTCGACACGGGCAACGAGCTCCTGCTGCTGATCGGCGAGCGCAACAGCGCCAAGCCCGCCGACAAGAGCCACCCGTTCGGCTACGGCAAGGCATTGTACTTCTGGGCGCTGCTCGTCGCGCTGTCCGTGTTCTCGCTGGGCGGCGGGCTGTCGATCTACCACGGCATCAGCGCCTGGCGCCACCCGGATCCGTTCGAAGACCCGCTGTGGAACTACGTCGTGCTGGCCGTCTCCGCGTGCTTCGAAGGCTATAGCTGGAACGTGTCGCGGCGCGCGTTGAACAAGCGGCGCAAGCCGGGCGCGTCGCTGTGGCAGACCGTCCATGCGAGCAAGGACGCGTCCGTGTTCACCGTCTTCATCGAAGACACGGCCGCATTGCTGGGCCTCGCCATCGCGGCCGTGGGCATCACGCTGGGCTGGCTGTTCGACAGCCCCTACTTCGACGCCGGCGCGTCGGTGATGATCGGCCTGCTGCTCGTGGGCGCCGCGTTCGCCCTCGCGCGCGAGACGGGCGCGCTGCTCGTGGGCGAAGGCATCGGCACGGACGCCACGCGGCGCGTGTGCCAGATCCTGCGCGACGACCCGTCGATCGAGGACGTCGGCAAGGTACTCAGCATGCAGCTGGGGCCGGACGAGGTGCTGTTGACGGCGGCCGTGCGGTTCAACCGCGGCATGCGCATCGACGAAGTGGAGGCCGCGATCGAACGGCTGGAGAACGCGGTGGCGGCCGCGTATCCGCCGATCCGCCACATCTATTTCGAATCGGGCGCGCTGCGCTCGGCGATGCGGTGACATCGTCCGCGCCCTAGTCCGCGGACGCCGCGGGCAGTGCGCGAAACCGCGCCGAGCGGGCCTCGAACTCGCGCAGCAGGCCCGCGACGACGGCCGCCGTATGCGCCCGCAGCGCCTCCGGATCGGCGTCGGAGCCGGCCGCGGCCCGCAGCGCGGCGCATTCCTCCAGCTGTGCCAGCGCCACGACGACGTCGGCGCGGCCCGGTTCTGCGCAGGCGCTGGAAAAATACGGGCGGCAGCGCCGGTCGAGCGCGAACGTGCCCTGCACCAGGCGATCGACGCCCATGTCGAAGATCACCCGGTCGATGACGTGCGCGGCACGTTCGCCCACCTGGCGCCGGCTGCGCATGGTCCGCCTCGCAAACAAGTGCCTCAAGATGCCCATGCTGCGTCGCCCCTTTCTTCGTTGTCGACATGCTACCACGCGCGTCCGGCGCGGCGCGTCGGCATGGCGGCACCATGCTAGAATCGCGGCGTGAATACCGTCCTGCGCTCGCTGTTCGTGTGGTTGTTGTTGCTGGCCCTGCCCGTCCAGGGCGTGGCGGCGGCGGCACGCATGCTGCCGCACGTGGCCGCCCCGGCCGCCATGACAGCCCCGCAGCATTGCCACGACACCGCACCGGCCGCATGTGCCGCGAAGGCCGCAGGCGAGCATCATCCCGACAAGCACCACGGTGCCTGCGCCGACTGCTGCATCGCCGCCGCGCCGGTGCCGGCGCGGTTCGTCCCGCCGGCATGCGCGCCCCCATCGGTCGCCATCCCCTTCCGCGCCGGCCACCTGCCCAGCGTCGACCTGTCGCTGCCGGAACGTCCTCCCCGCCACCTCGTCGCCTGAATTGCAATCCGCCGCCCCGCGCACCATGCGCGGCGGCGTCCTTCACGCATTCGAACGAGACGATATGAAACGAGTACACCTGACCTGTGCGCTGGCCTGGCTGTTGGCCGGCGCGGGCACGCACGCCATCGCGCAGACCGCATCTGGCGGCGTCGCCGATCCGCAGACACCGGCGCCTGCCACGCGCGCGCAGCCAGCCATCGACTACCACACCGAACCCGAAGCGGACGCACGCCCCGACGAGGCCTGGCGCGCCGCCAACGCCACCGTCGGCGGGCGCAATCCGATGCGGCTGACCATGCCCGCCATGCAGGGCGGCCACGACCACCATGCCGGCATGGACATGGGCGCGACGCCGGCGACGAACGGCATGCAGTGCATGGCAGGCGGTGGCTGCGGATGCTGCAGCGGCAGGCCGATGAAGGGCGACGCGGGCTGCTGCGACCACAAGGAGGGCATGTAATGCGGCGCCCCCTTCTCCGCACCGGCCCGGCCGCCGCGTTCGCGGCGCTCGCGCTGCTGTCCGGCTGCGCGACCGTCACGTCGGATGGCGGCTTCGGCGACGTGGCGGCCGCGACGCAGTCCCGCATCGGCGCGATGCCGCAACTGACGCGCGACGGCGCCGGCGAAGGCGCCCTCGCCGCCTCGCTGCGGGGCCTGCCCGTGTTCGCGCAAGGCGCGCCGCTCGACATGGACACGGCCGTGCGCATCGCCGTCGTCAACCACCCGGGCCTGCAGGCCACGTACTGGAACGTCGGCATCGCGCAGGCCGATCTCGTCACCGCGTCGCGGCCGCCGAATCCGACATTCGACTTCAAGCGGCTGGCGGGCGGTGGCGCCCTCGAGATCGAACGCGGCATCACGTTCGACCTCGTCGGCCTGCTGACGGCGCCGCTGGCCGCGCGCATGGAAACGCGTCGCTTCGAACAGGCCAAACGCGAGGTGGGCGCCGCCATCGAACGGCATGCGCTGGAGACGCGCACGGCGTGGATCGAGGCGGTGGCGAGCCGGCAGGCGCTCGACTACGCGCGCCGCGTGCTGGCCGCGAGCGCCGCGGGTGCCGAACTGACGGGCCGCATGGCCAGCGTCGGCAACACGAACCAGCTGGAACTGGCGCGCGAGCAGGTCTTCCATGCGCAGGCGGCGGGCGACGTCGCGCGCGCGGCACGGCGCGCGACGGCCGCGCGCGAACGCCTCACGCGCGCGCTGGGCCTGTGGGGCAAGGATGCGGACTATGCGCTGCCCGGCCACCTGCCCGATCTGCCGGCCGCGCCGGCGAACCTGCCGGACGTCGAACGCCTTGCACTGGCGCAGCGCCTGGACGTGCAGGCGGCACGGGCAGACGCTGCCGCCGCGGCGGCCGACCTGGGTCTCACGCGCACGACACGCTTCATCAACGTGCTCGATGCGGGCTACGCGAACAAGTCGCAATCGGACGGCCCGAAGGAACACGGCTACACGCTGTCGCTGGAACTGCCGCTGTTCGACTGGGGCGGCGCGCGCGTCGCCCGCGCCGAGGCCACGTATATGCAGGCCGTGAACCGGGTCGCGCTCGCGGCCGTCACGGCGCGCAGCGAAGCGCGCGAGCGCTATCTCGCCTACCGCAACGCGTACGATGTCGCGCGCCACTACCGCGACACCGTCATCCCGCTGCGCAAGAAGATCGGGGACGAAGTCCTGCTGCGCTACAACGGCATGCTCGCGAGCCCGCAGGACTTGCTGGCTGACGCGCGCGCGCAGGCCGAGGCGGTCACCGCCTACATCGAGGCGCAACAGGCGTTCTGGGACGCGCACGCCGAACTGGAAGCCGCCCTGGGTACGCAGATCGCCCCGCAGACCGCCCCCGTAACGCACAAGGAACACGCAGAATGACGAACCGCAGAAACTTCATCACCGGCGCGGCCGGCGCCATGGTCGGCGCCTCGCTCGTGTCGAAGGCCGCCGCGGCCGCCATCCCGGAAGCCCCGGTCCAGGCATCGCCGGCCACGCAGCCGCCGCTGCATCCGGCGAGCGGCCGGCCCTACAACCCCGTCGTCACATTGAATGGCTGGAGCCTGCCGTGGCGCATGAAGGACGGCGTCAAGGAATTCCACCTCGTGGCCGAACCCGTCGTGCGCGAGATCGCGCCCGGCATGAAAGCGAACCTGTGGGGCTATAACGGGCAGAGCCCGGGCCCGACGATCGAAGTCGTCGAGGGCGACCGGGTGCGCATCTTCGTCACGAACAAACTGCCGGAGGCGACGACGATCCACTGGCACGGCCAGATCCTGCCCAGCGGGATGGACGGCGTCGCGGGCCTGTCGCAGCCCGCGATCGCACCCGGCAAGACCTTCGTCTACGAATTCGTCGCGCGCCACGCGGGCACCTTCATGTACCACCCGCACAGCGACGAGATGACGCAGATGGCGATGGGCATGATGGGCTTCTGGGTCACGCACCCGAAGGACCCGCGCCAGCATGCCGTCGACCGCGACTTCGTGTTCCTGCTGAACGCGTACGACATCGCCCCCGGCAACTACACGCCGAACGTGAACACGATGCTGGACTTTAACCTGTGGACCATCAACAGCCGCGCCTTCCCCGGTACCGACCCGATGGTCGTGCGCAAGGACGACAGGGTGCGCATCCGCATGGGCAACCTGACGATGACGAACCACCCGTTCCACATCCACGGCCACCGCTTCGAAGTGACGGGCACCGATGGCGGCTGGCTCCTGCCGGCCGCGCGCTGGCCCGAGGTGACGGTCGACATCGGCGTGGGCCAGATGCGCGCCATCGAATTCGTCGCGGACAATCCCGGCGACTGGGCGCTCCACTGCCATAAATCGCACCACACGATGAACGCCATGAGCCATGCCGTGCCGAACCTGATCGGCGTCGACCAGGCAGGCGTGGCGAAGACCATCAACGACCTCGTGCCCGGCTATATGGTCATGGGCGACAAGGGCGGTTCGATGGGCGGCATGCAGATGCCGCTGCCGGAAAACACGCTGCCGATGATGGCCGGCAGCGGGCCGTTCGGCGACATCGAGATGGGCGGCATGTTCACCGTCATCAAGGTGCGCGAAGGCCTGGCACGGGGCGATTACCGCGACCCGGGCTGGTACGAGCACCCCGCCGGGACGGTCGCGCGCGAGTGGACGGGTGCGCTGCCGGACGCGCCGACTGCCCCGGCCGCACCCGCGCAGGGTCAGGTGATCGGCACCGCCAAGCGCGGCGGCGGGCACGCAGGCCACTGAGCGCGGCGCGCCGTCACGCGCAACCGGCCGCCGGTCACACACCGTGACGCACGCGGCCGCGCGTCGCCGACAATCCTCTGCATCGGATAGCCAAGGACATCACATGCAGAGAACGAAGGTATGCGCGGCCGTGCTCGGACTCGCGGCACAGGCGGCGCTCGCGGGCGACGGCGACGAACCGGCCGCGCCGACGGTGACGGTCACCGCGAAAAAAGAAGCCGTCGCACGCAAGCTTGACCGCACGGTCTACGACGTCTCGGCCATGCCGCGCGCGGCCAACGGGTCCGCGCAGGACGTCCTGCAGGCGACACCCGAGGTGTCCGTCACGGCCGATGGCCGGATCGCCGTCAAGGGCAGCACGCAGGTCACGGTCCTCGTCGACGGTAAGCCGACGGCCTTGCTGTCAGGGTCCGCGGACGACCGTGCCGTCGCGCTGCAGACGATGAGCGGCGCCGGCATCGCCAGCGTCGAAGTGATCACGAATCCGTCCGCGGCGCAGGACGCCAACGGCGGCGCGATCGTGAACATCGTATTGAAGCGCAACCGCAAACCCGGTGCGCATGCGCAGTTGCGGGGCAGCGCGACGGACCAGGGCTTGTGGAATACGGGCGCGTCGGCCGATGCGACCCGCGGGCCGCTGAGCGTGCACGGCAGCCTCGCCTACCGGCACGACGGCACACTGAAAATCCGCGGCTCGGAGGTCGACTGGAACGATCCGCTGTCCGGGCGCCCGGCCCGCACGGTGCAGACGTCGCGGGTGTTCGTCCGCCGCGTCGTCGACAGCGCGGCGCTTGGCGCGGACTACGCGCTCGGTGCGGCGGACAGCGTCAGCGTATCGGCCAGCCACAACGAACGCCGCTCGCGTCCCCTGTTCGACGTGCTCGTCGCAGACCGCGCGGGCGCCACCGACACGATCTACCACCGCATTTCCCAGGGTCCCAACGAACAGTCGGACGACAGCGCCAGCCTGGCCTACAGCCGCCAGGGCGACGGCACGGCGCTCAAGGCGGCCTTCCAGCACAGCGCCACGCGCACGCTCGTGGACAAATCGTACCGCGACGTGTTCGTCGACCCCGTGCGCGCGAGCGCCTACAGTCACGGCGCCACGCGGTCGGCGCGCCGCCTCGACCAGGCGACCGTCGACTGGAGTGGCGCGGCGCCGCGCGGCCAGTGGGGCGCGGGCCTGGACCTGCACGACCGGAGCGACGACATCGGCAATGGCGAGGCGCGGCTCGATCCCGCGACGGGTGCCGAGACGCCCGACCCCTCGACCACCAACGCCTATACGGTGACGACGACCGTGCGCGCCGCGTACGTGACCGGCAAGGCCCGGCATGGCGACTGGGAGGCCCTGGCCGGCGCACGGGCCGAGCGCATGGCGTTGCGCGTCGACGCGATCCAGGGCGCCGCGCACGCGGACCACTGGCAAGCCGTGAACCCGAGCCTGCACGTGCGGCGCGCGTTCGGCGACGACGCCGACGTGACGCTCTCCTACCGCGGCAGCCTGCAGATGCCCGACCCGCGCGACCTGAATCCGTTCACCACGTATGTCGACGCGCAGAACCGCAGCCGCGGCAATCCGGCCTTGCGACCGCAGCGCCTCGCGTCATGGGAGATCGGCGGCCATGCCCAGGTGGCGCACGTCGATGCGAACGTCGGCCTGTTCTACCGGACGAGCCGCGACACGGTGGTCGAGGCGCGCAGCGTCGCGGACGGCGTGCTCGTCACGTCAAAGCAAAATGGCGGGCGAGGCCGCTCCGCAGGCATCACGGGCTCGCTCGACTGGACACCGGCGGCGGCACTGCGCCTGGGCATCGACTGCGGCGCGTACCGCGTGGTGCTCGACACGCCGGATGGCGCCGGCCCTGTGCGCCAGCACGGTGTCGCGGGCTATGCGAACGTACGGGCCGCGTACATGGCCGGCGACGACGACCTGTCGCTCGACGCGCACGCGCAATCGGCCGGCATCACGCCGCTCGGCCGCTACGGCCCGACGAGCAGCGTGAACGCGACGTGGAAGCATGTGCTGGACAGGACGCTCAGCCTGACCGTCAACGCCAACGACATGTTCGACGGCAGCCTGCGCACGTACCGGACGGACACCGGCACGTTCCACCACGCCGGGTTCGACCATTTCGTCGCCCGGCGGATCTATGTCGGATTCGTCAAGACGATCGAGTGATCAGGCGCTTTTGGCCGTCACCGGATAGCCGGCCGCGTCGATCGCGCGCGCGATCGCATCGAGGTCCGCCTTGCTGTCCACCTTCACCTTCTTCGTCGCCAGGTCGACCTCGACCTTTGCATCCTGGTCGAGCGCCTGCACGGACTTCGTGACGCGGCCCACGCAGTGGCCGCAGCTCATGTCTTCGACGGTCAATTCATACATCGTATGTGCTCCTTGTGCCGGGACCGGTGCGGCCCCGTTGGTTGAATGGGTGGTGAACAGCGGCGCATCCGGCAGCGGATCGGCCGCCGTGTCGACGGCAGGACGGGGCGCGGGCCGCCAGCGCCGCAGCAGCAGCGCATTGGTCACGACACTGACGGAACTGAGCGCCATCGCCGCCCCCGCCAGCACGGGGTTCAACAGGCCCAGCGCCGCGACGGGAATGCCGACGACGTTGTAGACGAATGCCCACGCGAGGTTCTGGCGGATCTTGCGCCACGTGCGGTCCGAGATGTCGATGGCGTCCGCCACGAGCAGCGGATCGCCGCGCATCAGCGTGATGCCGGCCGTGTGCAGCGCGACGTCCGTGCCGCCCGCCATCGCGATCCCGACGTGGGCGGCGGCCAGCGCGGGGGCGTCGTTGATGCCGTCGCCGACCATGCCGACCTGGCGTCCCTCCTTCATCAGCCCGCGCACGACGTCGGCCTTGTCCTGCGGCTGCACGTGCGCGACCCAGCGGTCCAGGCCCACCGCCTGGGCGACCGCGCGGGCACTGCCTTCGTTATCGCCGCTGAGCATCATGCTGTCCACGCCGAGCGCGCGCAGGCGGGCGATGGCGGCGGCGCTCGTCGCCTTCGCGCGGTCGCCGAACGCAAGTACGCCTTCCACGACGGTCTCGCCGCCACGCACGCGCACGAGCCACGACACCGTGCGACCGTCCGCCTCGTGGCGCTCGGCCGCCGCGAGCAGCGCAGCAGGCAGCACGACACCACCACCGATTTCGTCGACAAGGCGCCGGTTGCCGACATAGACGACGTCGTCGCCCACTCGGGCGCGCACGCCGCGGCCCGGCAGCGCGGCGGCGTCGACGGCCGCCGGCGCCGCGATGCCGCGCGCCGCCGCCAGTTCCGCGACGGCCCGCGCCAGCGGGTGCGCGCTGCCCTGCTGCACGGCCGCGGCCAGCGCCAGCACGTTGGCCAGGTCGGCGCCTTCCAGCGCGACGACGCGCGGCCGGCCTTCCGTCAGCGTGCCCGTCTTGTCGAAGACGACCATGTCGAGCGCGTGCGCCGTCTCCAGCGCTTCCGCGTCCTTGATGAGGATGCCGTGGCGCGCGGCCGCACCGGTGCCGACCATGATGCTCGTCGGCGTGGCGAGGCCCAGCGCGCACGGGCACGCGATCACCTGCACGGCGACGGCGTTCAGCAAGGCTGCCTGCCAGTCGCCGGTGATGAAACCCCACGCCAGCAGGGTGACGAGCGAGATCACCAGCACGACCGGCACGAACACGGCGCTGACCTTGTCGACGAGGCGCTGGATGGGCGCCTTCGCGGCTTGCGCATCCTCGACCATGCGGATGATCCGCGCGAGCATGCTGTCCGCGCCGACGGCCGTGGCCTCGGCCAGCAGCAGGCCCTCGCCGTTGACGGCGCCGCCCGTCACCCGGTCGCCGGTGCCTTTCGCGACGGGCAGGCTTTCGCCCGTCAGCAGCGCTTCGTCCAGGTGGCTCGCGCCTTCCACGATGCGCCCGTCGGCCGGCACGCGTTCGCCCGGCCGCACGACCATCAGGTCGCCGGCGCGCAGCGCGTCGAGGGGAACCGTCTCGTCGCGGCCGTTGCGGCGCACGATGGCGGTCGACGGGCGCAGCGCCTCCAGCGCGCGGATCGCCGCGACGGTCTGGTGGCGCGCGCGCCCTTCCAGCCACTTGCCGAGCAGGACGAGCGTGATGACGAAGGCCGCCGATTCGAAATACAGGTGCGGCATCGCGTGGCCGCCCTCCGCGCGCAGTAACTGATACAGCGACAGGAAGTACGCGGCCGACGTGCCGATCGCCACGAGCAGGTCCATATTGCCGGCGCCGGCGCGCGCAGCCTTCCAGCCGGCCCGATAAAACCGGGCGCCGAGCCAGAACTGGACGGGTGTCGCCAACGCCAGCTGCAGCCAGCCGGGCAGCATCCATTCGACGCCGAACACGCGCAACACCATCGGCGCGACGAGAGGAAGACTCAGCACCGCGGCCGCCGCGACGGGCCACCAGTCCGGCAGCGCGCGCGCATCGGCGGGCTCGCGCTTGCCCGCGCCCGCCGGCCTCGCTTCGTAGCCGGCCTGCTCGACGGCGACGACGATGGCCCGCAGGTCGAGATCGCGCCCTTTCACCGCAGCCCGTTCCGTGGCCAGGTTGACGCTCGCGTCGACCACGCCCGGCACGGCCTTGATCGCCTTTTCGACGCGCGCGACGCAGGACGCGCAGGTCATGCCCCCGATGTCGATGTCCATGGTTCCTCCTGTGATGACATACACAGGATATGGCTTCCCACAATGGGAAGGTCAAGGGAATTGTAGCGCGGGCAGCGGATCCAGCGGGCGGAGTTCGTAGCAGAGGTCCGCGCGATCGGCCGGGGCCGGGGCCGAGAACAGATAGCTGTCCAGGCCGAGACGGCGGCCGGACGGGCCCAGTTGCACGGCGCCTAGGTCCGCCCGCCGCAGCACGAGCACGACGTCATAGGCGAGCGTCGGGACGGCGAACAGGCCCAGCAAGGTGCGCAGCGCGCGGGCGCCGCGTGCGCCGGGCAGGAAGCGGTCGTAGCGGGCGCGGTCGAGGGGGCCGATGCGCACCCGGACGCGCAGGTCCGGGCGCCAGCTGCGCGCGCCCAGCAACGCGCGCCGGCCGAGCCAGGCGTCCATGCCGAGCACGCTCTGTTCGCGGGGCGACAGGCGGTCCCAGTGGCCGATGCCCTCCTCCACGTGCACCGCGACGCCGAAGTGACTGGACAGCACGCGCGCCAGCACGGCCGCCGACACGGGCCGCCGGCGCAGCAGGCCGGCGAACGCGGCCAGCGTCGTGTCGGCAACGCCGCCCTCCGCGAACGCGCCGCACGCGGGCAGGCCGGCCAGCGCCAGCAGCATGGGCAGGTAGGCGTCGCGCGGCCCGGCCACGAGATGCTCGACCCGGTACGCCCGCCACGCGCGGTACCACAGCGCGACCATGCGCGTGCTGAACATGTCGAGGAAGGCGCGGGCCGCCGGGGCTTCGGCCGTATCGTCCGGCAGGGACAGCAGGCGCTCCGTCACGTGCAGCGGCAGCGCGCCGTGCGCGCCCAGCAGGCCCATGAAAGCCGGCGTGAGGCGGTATGTGTCGCCGTCGCGCACCGCCGCCTCCAGCTGGCTGGGCGGGAACGCAAGGGCGACGCTGTTGGGAAAGCGCAGGTGGCGGTCCAGCGCGACGCGGTCGGGAATGCCCCGCTCGCCCAGCGCCAGCAGCAACAGGCGCACTGCCTGGACGAACTCGAAGCGCTCCGGCTCGGCCAGCAGGCGGGCGATCAGATCCATTGGCGGTCGGACTGCGCGCCGGACCCGCGCGGGGCGCAGGCGACGATTTCCCGGCCCGTCTGGTGCGACACGACCTGCAGCCGCGTGAAGCCGTTGATCTGCCCGTTCAGCGCGAAATAATGGTCGAGCACCTGCACGAACGGGTACAGGCCCGTGCCCGCGAACGCCTCCTCGTCGACGGTGAGCCGGATGCCGATGCCGGGCACCAGTGTCGCGACAGGCGCCGTGACTATCCACTCGCGCACGCTGCCGTGTTCCAGCCCGACGATGCCGGCGATCTGGCGTTGCGCGACGGACGCGCGCGGCAAGTCGTACAGCGCGAGCATCCGGCGGAACTCATTTAGACCCGACATGGTCCACGCCGTGTGGTCCAGCGCCAGATGCGCGATCAGGCGCCAGTGCGTGCCGCGCGCGCCGGTGAAGCGCCGGCCCGGAGACGGCCTGCGCAGCATGCGGATGGGCGCCAGGCCGGACAGCTCGTCGCTGCGCAGGTCGCCCTGCGGCTGCCCCCACGCGAGGTGCGACGGCAGGTCGCGGTTGCTGCACGTGAGGTCCGTGGACAACGTGGCGCCGGCCGCGTCGAGCGGGCGGAAATCGCCGTCGACGAGGGCGATGCGCATCTCGTGGCCGGGGCTGACGGCAGCCGTCGCCTCGTCGCGCCGCGCGACCCAGTAATGCGCGGCGCCGGTGGACGGCGCGCTCGACGCCGGGACGCCGGACCGGTACAGCGGTTCGAAGGACGTGACGGTGCCTGTACCCGCGCGCACGAGGCGCACGGCGTCCACGCTGTGGATCTCGTACGCGCCCGCGTGCGCGCCGTCCGCCAGCAGCGGGTAGTCGGCGCTCGTGTACGGCAGCTGCAGCGGCGCACCCGCCTTGGGGAACAGGTTGACGACGGGCGTGCAGCCGGGCAGCAGCTTGTTCGCATCCAGCCCGGCCAGCAGGCACGCCGCGTCGGAGTCGGGCGCGATGCCGGACAGCGCGAAGTGCAGCGTAAAGCCGCGGCAGCGCGGCGGCAGCAGACCGGCCAGCGCCGCCAGGTCGACGTCAATGAAGTTGAATTTTTCCGGATAACAGAAATATTCGGTCAAGAGGCGCGGCGCGGGATGCGAGCGCGCGGGATACGGCAGCATCGCGTCCTCGTCCGTGAAACCCGCGAGGCGCAGCGGCACGCGGGGCAGCGGCAGCCAGCCCGCATCGCCGTCCGGCTGCAGCCACGCGGCGGCGCAGCGCAGGAACAGCGCGTCGACGAGCGCGGCGCGCAGCGACGCGTCGCCGTCGGCGAACAAGCGCAGCGCGGACAGGCAGTGCGGCGGCAGGCGGTCGAACGTGAACCCGGTGCGCGTGGCCTCGATCGTGAGGCTGATGGCGCACGTCGCCCCGCGCGGCGCGCGCGCGACACTGTGCAGCGGCCCGAACGCGAGCCGCGCCACGGAGAGCGGCGCCAGCAGCACGTCGTAGACCGTGCGGAAGCAGCATGGGCTGTCGGCGCCGGCGTTCGTCCTCAGCATCGTGCCGCGCGCGAGCACGGACGGATGCATGGGCACTTCCGCGGGCGCGCGGCCGCCGACCTGCACGATCGAATACGACGGCAGCGGTCGCAGGTAATGGGGATACAGGCTGTCGAGCAGCGCTTCCGTGAAGCGGGGATAATCGTCGTCGAGGCGCTTGTTGATGCGCGCGGACAGCAGCGCCACCGACTGCACGAGGCGGGCGACGCCGGGATCGTCCCACGCCTCGCCCGTCACGTGCAGCGCGCCGGCAGGCTTCGGATAGCGGGCGCGGAATTCGCGCGCGAACTGGCCGAACACGCCCAGCTCTTCCTCGTAGTAGCGCAGCAGCTCGTCCATCGCTCTCCACCGATCGTTGCCCGAGACCAAGATGTATGCTCCCACCCTGCACCGGCGCGTATCTTGAGTACAATCAACGCAATCCAACCGACAGGAGATGTCCGTGTCCGACCTGACCCCATTCCTCATCACGCAGCGATGGCCCGCGCAGCACCCCGACCGCCTGCAGCTGTATTCGCTGCCCACGCCGAACGGCGTCAAGGTGTCGATCATGCTCGAAGAGATCGGGCTGCCGTACGAAGTGCACCGCGTCGCGTTCGACAAGAACGAGCAGACGACGCCGGAATTCATGTCGCTGAACCCGAACAATAAAATCCCCGCGATCATCGACCCGGACGGCCCGGGCGGCAAGCCGCTCCCGCTGTTAGAGTCGGGCGCCATCCTGATCTACCTCGCCGAAAAGACGGGCAAGCTGCTGCCCGCGGACCCGGCCCTGCGCTACGAAACGATCCAGTGGCTGATGTTCCAGATGGGCGGCATCGGCCCCATGTTCGGCCAGCTGGGGTTCTTCCACAAATTCGCCGGCCGCGAATACGAGGACAAGCGCCCGCGCGACCGCTACGTGCACGAGGCGAAGCGCCTGCTGGGCGTGCTGGACGCGCACCTGAAGGGCCGCGCCTGGCTCGTGGGAGACGAGTACACGATCGCCGACGTCGCCACGTTCCCGTGGGTGAACAACCTGATCGGCTTCTACGATGCGGCCGAGATTGTCGGCTTCGACCGCTTCCCCGAAGTGGGCCGCGTGCTCGAGGCGTTCCGCGCCCGCCCCGCCGTCAAGGAAGGCCTGCAGATCCCGCGCGCGCCCGCCGCGTGACGGTACTTACGACAAGGTGCGCAGGTCGGCGATGACCTCCGCGCCGAAGCCGGCGCCGAGCAGGTAGTCGACGAGCTGTTCGGCGCACGTGTCCGGATCGAGCAGCGCCCCCGACTCCTTCAGGTCGATGAAGCGCTGGCGCATCGGGAAGCGTGCCTCGGGCACGGCGCGGATCTCGGACTGCATCCCCGTGTCGATGACACCCGGTGCGAGACTGCAGATGCGCACGCCCCGCTCGCGGTCGAGCGCGACGGCGCGCGCGTGCTGGTCGAGCGCCGCCTTGGTGGCGCAGTACACGCTCCAGCCAGGGTACGCGTTGCGGCCGGCGCCGCTGGAGATGTGCAGGATGCGCCGCTGCGCCCCGTCGCTGGCGCGCACGACGGCCGCCGCCAGCGCCATCGGCGCGGCCACGTTCAACTGCACGGCGCGGAGCACGGCTTGCGGGTCCTGCGCGTCGAGCGGGCCGACGGGGCTCACCATGCCCGCATTATTCAACAGCAGGACGGCGCCCGTGCCGTCCAGGTAGTCGCCCAGCGCGCCGCCGGCCAGCCAGCCGGACAGCGCGACGCTGTCGGCCAGGTCCAGCTCGACTTCCTCGAACAGGTCGGGATACGCGTCCGCCAGGTCGGCCGAACGGCTGCGCGCCAGGCCGAGCACGGGGACGCCGCGTGCCAGCAGGTTGCCGGCAAGCGCGGCGCCGAGGCCCTTGGTGTGGCCGGTCACAATCGCTTTCATGGTGGTCTCCAGGTGCCCGCCGCGGGCCGCTCACGCATGTTAGCGCAAGGCTGCGCCCCCGGCCAATCGTGCGCCGGGGGCGGCATGCCGGGCGGTCGCCGCGGTACCAGTCCATTGTTATCCAAAATGGAATTCTGAAACTTTTTCATCCTGGATTATCCGCAGGAGGAAATCAATCATCATGACCTCACCGTCAACCCACCCAGGAGATCACGATGACCACCCAAGCGAACCCCACCACCCGCGTCGCCCTCGTCACCGGCGCCTCGCGCGGCATCGGCGCCACCGTCGCCACGCGCCTCGCGGCCGACGGTTACGCCGTCGCCGTCAACTACGCCGGCAATGAAGCCGCGGCGCACGCCACCGTCGCCGCCATCGAAGCGGCCGGCGGCCGCGCCATCGCCGTGCGGGCCGACGTGGCCGACGCGGAAGCGGTGAAGCGCATGTTCGCGACGATCGAAGACACGCTCGGCCGCGTCGACGTCCTCGTCAACAATGCGGGCGTCCTCCCGTACGTCACGATCGCCGAGACGAGCGACGACGTGTTCGCCCGCACGATGGCCATCAACGTCACGGGCACGTTCAACACGATGCGCGAGGCGGCCACGCGCATGAACGAGGGCGGACGCATCGTCAACTTCTCGACGAGCGTGCTGCACATGGCGCCGCCCACGTACGGCGTGTACGCCGCCACGAAGGGCGCCGTCGAAGCGCTGACGCGCGTGTTCGCGAAAGAACTGCGCGGCCGCGCCATCACCTGCAACGCCGTGGCGCCGGGCCCCGTCGCGACGGAGCTGTTCCTGAACGGGAAATCGGACGCGCTCGTCGAGCAGATCGCCAAGTCGGCACCGCTGGAGCGGCTGGGCCAGCCGGACGACATCGCCGGCGTCGTCGCCTTCCTCGCCGGCCCGGACGGCGGCTGGGTCAACGGTCAGGTGCTGCGCGCCAACGGCGGCATGGCCTGAGAAGACGGATATCGGCAAGGCTCCCCCGTATAATCGCGGCGGGAGGTGGCACGCATGGCGACGCAGATGGACCGGTTTCAGGAGATGCAGATCTTCGTGCGCATCGTGGAGCGCAGGAGCTTCACGCAGGCCGCCGAGGACCTGCTGATTCCGCGCGCCACCGCCACCAACGCCATCAAGCGGCTGGAGAACCGCCTCGGCACGCGCCTGCTGGACCGCACGACGCGCGCCGTCGCGCCCACGCAGGACGGCGCCGCGTACTACGAACGGTGCGTGCGCCTGCTGGCCGACCTCGACGAAGCGGAAGACGCGTTCCGCGGCAGCGAGCCCGCCGGCCTCTTGCGCGTGAACCTGCAGCCCACGCTCGCGCGCTATTTCGTGTTCCCCGCGCTGCCCGCGTTCCTCGCCCGCTACCCGCGCATCCAGCTGCACGTGGGCGAGGACGACCGCCTCGTCGACCTCGTGCGCGAAGGCGTCGACTGCGTGCTGCGCGCGGGCCAGTTGCACGACTCGTCGATGGTCGCGCGGCGCGCGGCCGACCTCGAACAGGTGACGGTCGCGAGTCCCGCCTACATCGAACGGTTCGGCATGCCCGCGACGCTCGCCGACCTCGTGCACCACCAGGCCGTGCACTACGTGTCGACGGCGACGGGGCGCCCGTATCCGCTGGAATTCATGACGGACGGCGGCCTGAAGCTGGCGACGCCGCCCGGCGTCGTCTCCGTCACGGGCACGGAAGCCTACACGGCGGCCGCCCTCGCGGGCCTGGGCCTCGTGCAGGTGCCGCGCTACCGCATCGCCGACCCGTTGCGGGATGGGCAGCTCGTCGAGGTGCTGACCGACGTGCCGCCCCCGACGATCCCCGTCTCCGTGCTGTACCCGCATGCGCGCCAGCTGTCCGCGCGCGTGCGCGTGTTCGCGGACTTCCTCGTGCAGCGCTTCCGCGACGTCGGCAGTGCCTGACAGCAAGCTTGCATGGCAGGCCGCAAGCTGGTGCCTCGGCTTTGGCGCCCGTGGCAGAATGTGTCTCAGACGACCTCCACAACACACGCCATGCAGACCCCATCGATTCCGCTCGACGAAGCACGCCGGCTGACGGCGCTGCACGCCACCCGCCTCCTCCACAGCGCCCCGGAAGACGCCTTCGACCGCATCACCCGCATGGCCAGCCGCCTGCTGAAGATGCCGATCGCGCTCGTGTCGCTCGTCGACAAGGAAGACCAGTGGTTCAAGTCGCGCTGCGGGATCGACTTCGCGGGGACGCGGCGCGCAGTGTCGTTCTGCGGCCATGCGATCCTCGACCGCGAACCGCTCATCGTGCCCGACGCGACGCAGGACCCGCGCTTCGCCGACAACCCGAT
Source organism: Massilia pinisoli (assembly GCF_024753285.1). Taxonomy (GTDB): domain Bacteria; phylum Pseudomonadota; class Gammaproteobacteria; order Burkholderiales; family Burkholderiaceae_D; genus Telluria; species Telluria pinisoli. Next base: position 37,484 of record NZ_JANUGW010000029.1, read on the forward strand.
GGTCGTGAACCCGCCAAACGTGCGCTTCTATGCGGGCGTGCAGCTGTACTCGATCGACCGCATGCCGCTGGGCACCCTGTGCGTGCTCGACCGCGTGCCGCGCACGCTCGACGACGACGACCTCGACATCCTGATCGACCTCGCGCGGATGACGGAGCAGCTGATCTACTTCCGCCAGCTCGCGACGGCCGCGCAGTCGCTGCGCGCGCACGTGTACGTCGACGGCGCGGACCCCGACCTCGCGGCGGCCGCCGGCCAGGTCGAGTTCCTGCTCACGCACGATGCGCTGACGGGCCTCGCGAACCGCCAGGTCCTCGTGCGCACGATCGGCGACAACCTGGAGACGTGGAAGCGCGACGGCCAGCACGTGCTCGTCGCGACGGTCAACGTCGACAAGTTCAAGCGCCTCAACGAACAGCTGGGCCACCACGCGGGCGACAAGGCCCTCGTGGCGATCACGGCGAGCCTGCAGAACCTGCTGCGCCCCGGCGACCTGCTGGCGCGCGCGGGCAGCGACGAATTCGTATTGTTGCTGCCCGGCCTCGGCGACGACAGCGTCGCGCGCGACCGCCTGCGCCAGTTGCTGCAGGCCGTCACGCGCGAATTCACGGCAGACGGCGCCGGCACCGGCGGCGCCGTCCCGCTCACGTGCAGCATCGGCTACGCCATCTTCCCGGAAGACGGCGCCGACGCCGACGTGCTGCTCAACGATGCGACGATGGCCGTGCGCCGCGCCAAGGCGCTGGGCGGCGGCCAGATCCAGCGCTATTCGGAAGAGCTGAGCCAGGCCATGCAGCGCAAGGTCACGCTCGAAAACCAGCTCCGGCACGCGCTCGAACGGGGCGAGTTGTCGCTGAACTACCAGCCCAAGACCGACCTGCACGACGGCGGCGTGGCGGGCCTCGAAGTGCTCGTGCGCTGGAAGCATCCGGAACACGGCGCGATCTCGCCCGCCGAATTCATCCCCATCGCGGAGGAATCCGGCCTCGTCGTGCCGATCGGCGAATGGGTGCTGCGCACGGCCGTGGCCCAGCGCCGCGCATGGAGCGACGCCGGCGTGCCCGACGTCCCCGTGGCCGTCAACCTGTCCGGCAAGCAGTTTTTGGGTACGGACGTCGTCGCGCTCGTCGACGGCGTGCTGCGCGAGTCCGGCCTGCCCCCGCGCCTGCTGGAACTGGAACTCACGGAAAGCATCTCGATGGACGACCCGGCCCGCACGGCCGACCTGATGCGCCAATTGCGCGAGCTGGGCACCACGCTCAGCATCGACGATTTCGGCACCGGCTATTCGAGCCTCAGCTACCTCAAGCGCCTCCCGGTCGACAAGCTGAAGGTCGACCGCTCATTCGTCCTCGACGTCCATCAGAGCGCCGATTCGCTGGCGATGGTCAAGGCGATCATCGGCATGGCGCACACCCTGCGGCTGACCGTGATCGCCGAGGGCGTCGAGACCGACGAGCAGGTGGCCGCGCTGCGCAGCGCCGGCTGCGACCAGATCCAGGGCGATTATTTCAGCAAGCCGCTCGACGCGGACGCCTGCGCCGACTACCTGCGCCTCCACGCGGCCCCTGCGGAAGCACCTCGGGTCGCCGCCGCCGGCGGGCTCGCGTAACCGCGTATGTACGGCACGATGCAACACCAATTCCGGCAAATCGATGGCCGGGATTGTGGTATCCCATATGAAGGATTACAATGATGACACGGGGCGTTGCCTAAATTCATTAAACGCACCGATGCCAGGCAGGTTCGTCGCTCCCGGCCGCACGAACCTCAAACAACTATTCCAAACCATCCAAGAGCATGCGTTACTCGAGTAACCATAAGGCCGAAACGCGGCAGCGCATCATCGGCGAAGCCGCGCGCCGTTTCCGCAAGCACGGCATCGAAGGCACCGGTCTGGTGCCGCTGATGAAGGCGCTCGGCCTCACCCATGGCGGTTTCTACGCCCATTTCGAATCGAAGGACGCGCTCGTGCAGGCTTCGCTGGAAGCCGCCGCCGAGCAGACGCTGGAACGCTGGCAGGCTTCGACTGCCGCCGCGCCCGCGGATGCCATGCTCACGCCAGCCACGCCGGCCGGCGACGAGCCGGTGCGCGCCGTCATCGACGACTACCTGTCCGCGCGCCACCGCGACGAGCCGGGCGAAGGCTGCCCGCTCCCCACATTGGCCGCGGAACTCGGCGTGCGCGGCCAGCCCAGCGCGACGGCGGACGCGATGATCGAACAGATGACGGCGCTGCTTGCCGATTGCCACCTGGAGGCCGGCCCCGGCGACGGCGGCATCGTGGCGCTCGCCGCGATGGTCGGCGCTCTTACGTTGGCGCGCGCCGTGTCGGACCGGGCCGCGTCGGACGGCATCCTGGCCGCCGTGCGCGCCGCGCTGCAGCCGGCGCCGCGCGAAGCGTGACCGGCGGCCCGCGTCAGCGGTCGACCATCGCCAGCGCCTTCTCCGTGTAGCGCGCACCGGCGACGCCGATCTCCTGCAGCGCCCCGTCCAGCCGGCGCATATCGTCCGCATCCAGCCGCAGGTCGGCCGCGGCCACGTTCTGCTCCAGGTACGTGCGGCGCTTGGTGCCGGGGATCGGCACGATGTCGTCGCCCTTGGCCAGCAGCCACGCCAGCGCCACCTGGCCGGGCAGCGCGTGGTGCGCGGCCGCGATCGCTTTCACCAGGGCCGCGATGGCCTGGTTGCGGTCGAAATTGTCTCCCTGCAGGCGCGGGTCGTTCTGGGCGCGGAAATCGTCGGCCGGATAGTCTTCCGCGCGCTTCGCGGTGCCGGTGAGGAAACCCCGGCCGAGGGGACTGAACGGCACGAAGCCGATGCCCAGTTCGCGCAGCACCGGGAGCACGTCCGCCTCGATGTTGCGCTCCCAGATCGAATACTCGCTCTGCAGCGCCGTCACGGGCTGCACGGCGTGGGCGCGGCGGATCGTCGCGGCGCCCGCTTCCGACATGCCGAAATACAGCACCTTGCCTTCGCGGATCAGGTCCTTCACCGTACCCGCCACGTCCTCGATGGGCACGGCCGGGTCGACGCGGTGCTGGTACAGCAAGTCGATGCGGTCCGTGCGCAGGCGTTTCAGCGACGCCTCGACCACGGCGCGGATGTGTTCCGGGCGGCTGTCGGCGCCGGCGAAATGCCCTTTGCCGATGACGAAGCCGAACTTCGTCGCGATCTGCACCCGGTCGCGCCGGCCGGCCAGCGCGCGGCCCAGCAATTCCTCGTTCGTGAACGGGCCATACACTTCCGCCGTGTCGAGGAAGGTGCACCCCAGGTCGATGGCACGGTGGATCGTCGCGATCGATTCCGCGTCGTCCGGTGTGCCGTACGCATGGCTCATGCCCATGCAGCCCAGGCCGATGGCGGAAACTTTCAGGCCCTGCGTTCCAAGGCGTCGTGTCGTCAGCATGTCGTTGTCCTTTGCTCGTGATGCCGCCCGCGGCGGCTTGGTGACAATGTAAGCGTTGCGTCTTGCAAAGAAAACACCAATAATCGGCGGATCATTTTCCAAAAATGGAAAACCCGTGGATTGGAACGACCTGAAATACTTCCTCGAAGTGGCGCGCGGCGGCAGCCTTACGCGGGCGTCGGACGTGCTGCGCGTGAGCCAGTCGACCGTGAGCCGGCGCATCGCCGAACTGGAGACGCGCCTCGGCACCCGGCTGTTCGCGCGCCACCAGACGGGCTACTGCCTCACGGACGAGGGCCGCGAACTGCTCGGCCGCGCGGAAGCCGTCGAGGACAATATGCTCGCGTTCGAACGGGGCGCATCGGGCCTGGCGCCCGCCGTGTCGGGCCTCGTGCGTCTCGCCACGTCGGAAAACCTCGCGACGGACCTCGTGATCCCCGCGCTGCCCGCCTTCGTGGCGCGCCATCCGCAGCTGCGGCTGGAAATCGTCACGACGACGGCCACCGTGGAACTGGGCCGGCGCGACGCCGACCTCGCGCTGCGCGTCGTCCGTCCCAGCCACGGCAACCTCAAAACGCGCCGCCTCGGCGAGATGACACACGGCGTGTACGGCCACCGCGATTATCTCGCCCGGCATCCGGCGCGCGGCGACGATCCGCTGGCCGGCCGCGCCGTCGTCACGTGGGACGAGGCGCACGCGCACCTGCCGGCCGCGCAATGGCTGGCGCGGCGCGCGCCGGATGCGCGTGTGGTGCTGGCCGCGTCGACGTTGCGCGCGCAGATCGCGGCCGTGCGCGCGGGACTCGGGCTCGGCGTCCTGCCGGATTTCCTCGTCGCCGACACGGACCTCGTGCGCGTGCTCGCGCCCGACCAGGTGTTCAGCGACGGCGTGTGGCTCGTCATCCACGCCGACCTGGCCGCGTCCGCGCGCGTGCGGGCCGTCGCCGATTTCCTCGCGGACGCGGTGGCTGCCAGTGCGCTGTCTGGCCGGCCCGGCGCGGCTTCGTGTTAGCATCTGGCGATGGAAAAACGAAGCGACTACAAGACCGCCTTGCTGATCGAGGCGGCAATCCACGAAGCCGAGGAAGAACGCCGCTCGCCCGCGCGCGCGCTCGCGGCGCTGGGCGTGCCGTTCGAGGTCACGATGCGCGTGCTCACGCGCCCGGACGAGCGGCGCCACGTCGTGCCGCCGCCGCGCAGCCCCGGCGCGCAGGGGTAGTCACGGGTAGCGCACGGGCCGGCCCGGCAGGTCGGGCAGCGGGATGAATTCCGTCTCGCCCGGCACGTGCGGGAAGCGCTGCGCTTGCCAGTCTTCCTTCGCCTGATCGATCCGGTCGGCGGAACTCGACACGAAATTCCACGTCAGGTAGCGCGGGCCGTCCATCGGTTCGCCGCCCAGCAGCATCACGCGCGCGCCGGCGCCCGCCCCCGCGGCCAAGGTCACCGCGGCGCCCGGTTTCAGCACGAGCAGCTGGCCCTGTTCGAAGCGGCCGTCGCGGCCCAGGTCGAGCGTGCCGGCGACGACGTACAGCGCCTGTTCCGGATACTCGGCCGGCAACGTGAGGCGCGCACCCGGCTGCAGCGCCAGGTCGACGTAGAACAGCGGCGACTGCACGGGCACGGGCGACGTCTTGCCGAAATAGCTGCCGGCGATGATGCGCGCCGTGGCGCCGTCGCCATCGAGGATAGGCAATTCCTGCGAACCCGTGTGCGAAAACGCGGGGTCGCATTCTTCCTTATCCTTGGGCAGCGCCACCCAGCACTGCAGGCCGAACAGGTTGGAACCGGCGGCCCGGACGTCCGGCCCCGTCCGTTCCGAGTGGACGATGCCCTTCCCGGCCGTCATCCAGTTCACCTCGCCCGGCTTGATGTCCTGCACGGTGCCGAGGCTGTCGCGGTGGCGGATCTGGCCATCCAGCAGGTACGTGACGGTGGCCAGGCCGATGTGCGGATGCGGACGCACGTCGATGCCCTCGCCCGCGTGGAACACGTGGGGGCCCATCTGGTCGAGGAAGACGAAGGGGCCCACCATGCGCCGGTCCTTGTGCGGCAGCGCGCGCCGCACCTCGAAGCCGCCGCCCAGGTCGTGCGTGCGCGGGATGATGACGGTGTCCAGGCCACTGCCGTACTCTTGGTCGAGCGTGCTCATGTCAGCGTGCCTCCGTGGTGATCTGGATCGTGCCCGACAAGGTCTTGTGCACCGGGCATTTGTTGGCGATGTCGGTCAGGCGCGCCTTCGCTTCGTCATCGAGCGCGCCCACGTATTCGATCGTGCGGTGCAGGCCATATGCTGCCCCCTCCTGGCCGTGCTTGATAGCGACCTTCACTTCGTCCAGCGCATACCCCTTGCGCTTGGCGTACAGGCTGACCGTCAGCGTCGTGCACGCGGCCAGCGCGGCCGCGAGGATGTCGTGCGGCTCGGGGCCGCTGTCCTCGCCGCCGAATTCCGGCTTCACGTCCGTCAGAATGCGGTGCTTGCCGATCTCGATCACCTGTTGCAGCGGCCCCATGCCGCGATGCGTCGTCACTTCCATGGCTCGTTCTCCTCGTCTCTTTCGTTTGCGTGGACGTCCGCCACCCATGCGCCAGGTCGCGGACTGATTGTACCCGTGTCAGGCCGTGCGGCCGCGCAGCACGTCGACCCGTGCGGTGATGCGGTCGCGCTGGCGCTCCGCATCGAACAGCGCGAGCAAGCCGCCGAAGATCGCCACGTTCTTGAGGAAGTGGTTCAGCTGGTTCTGGAACTCGGCGGCGTCCACATGCCAGAAGCCGTGGAAGATCAGCGTGACGGGCACGGTGAACAACGCGAGCGCCAGCGCCGCCGTCTTCGCCTGGAATCCCGTGACGAGCGCGAGCCCGCCGACGATCTCGAGCACGATCGCCCCCGCCAGCAACAGCCCGGCCGCGGGGAAGCCCAGGCTGTTCATCCACCCGGCCACGTAACCGAAGCCGAGAATCTTGTTGATGCCCGATGCGAGGAACAAGACGCCCACCAGGGCGCGGGCGACGGGAAAAAGTTTCGTGGTTTCCATGTGATTCTCCTTGAATATCGTTGCGTTTGATTCGTTACGTTTCATCGGGTTCAGGCCGGCAGGTCGAACAGCAGCACTTCGGCGTCCTGCGCGTCCGACAGCGTCACGACGGCTTCCTCGCCGACTTCGACGGCGTCGCCCGCTTCGAGGGCGCAGCCGTTCACCGTCACGCTGCCGCGCGCCACCTGGACATAGGCCTGGCGGCCGGGCAGCAGCGCATGGTCGACGCGCTCGCTGCCGTCGAGGATCGTCGCGTAGATGGCGGCGTCCTGGCGGAGCGACACGGAACCGTCGCGGCCGTCGTGCGATGCGACCAGGCGCAGCGCGCCCCGCTTGCTCTCCGCGTCGAAGTGCTTCTCTTCGTAGCCGGGCGCACCGCCCGTCTCGTTCGGGATCACCCAGATCTGCAGGAAGTGCACGGGTTCCGTCGCCGAGTGGTTGTACTCGCTGTGCGTGACGCCCGTCCCGGCGCTCATGCGCTGCACGTCGCCGTAGCGCAGCACGGAGCCGTTGCCCATGCTGTCCTTGTGCGCCAGCGCGCCGTCCAGCACGTAGGAAATGATCTCCATGTCCTTGTGGCCGTGCGGGTCGAAGCCGCGGCCCGGGGCCACGCGGTCCTCGTTGATCACCCGCAGCGGGCCGACGTGCATATGCGCCGGATCGTAGTAGTGGCCGAACGAGAAGGTGTGCTGCGAACGCAGCCAGCCGAAACTGGCGACACCGCGATCCGCGCTTTTACGTACTTTCAGCATGATGCTCTCCTTGTGATGGTGTTCGAACCGTTCGAACACGCCGCGCCTTGTCAGCCTTGCGGCACCGCCGCCGATGCCGGCGCAAGCGCGTTTGCATGGAAAGTATTATGGGTGCTGCGCAGGGAGAAGAAAAACGGATTGTTTTGTGATCTATGATCGAATTTTTCGATAATCATGCCGCGTCCGGGGACGCTACACTGTGGCGAGAACGTCAACGCATCCGCAACGGGAGACCACCATGCAGCAGGCGAGCTACGTCCACGGGGCGCATCCGCTCCCCCTCATCGGCGACACGATCGGTGCCCACCTGGACCGCGTCGCGGCGCGCTTTCCCCACCGCGACGCGCTCGTCGTACCGCACCAGAACGTGCGCTGGACGTGGCACGAATTGCGCGAACGCGCGGACCGGCTCGCGGCCGGGCTGCTGGGCCTCGGGCTGCAGCCCGGCGACCGCATCGGCATCTGGTCGCAGAACCGCGCCGAATGGGTGCTCACGCAATTCGCGACGGCGAAGGCCGGCCTGGTCATGGTCAACATTAACCCCGCATATCAGCGCGCCGAGCTCGAATATGCGCTGGCCAAGGTGGGCTGCCGCGCCCTGATCCTCGCGCCGGGCTTCAAGTCCAGCGACTACCTCGGCATGCTGCGCGACCTCGTGCCGGAACTCGACGGCGCCCTCCCCGGCGACCTGCGCGCCGCGCGCCTGCCCGAGCTGCGCCACGTGATCCGCCTCGGTCACGAAGCGACACAAGGCATGCTGAACTTCGACGCGGTCGCGCAGTGCGCCGGCTCGGCCGAGATGGCGCGCCTGCACGACGTCGCGCGCACGTTGCAGTTCGACGACGCCGTCAACATCCAGTTCACGTCCGGCACGACGGGCGCGCCGAAAGGCGCCACGCTCACGCACCACAACATCCTCAACAACGGCTTCTTCATCGGCGAGGCGATGCGCCTGTCGGAACACGACCGCCTGTGCATCCCCGTCCCGCTGTACCACTGCTTCGGCATGGTGCTGGGGAACCTCGCCTGCATGACGCATGGCGCCGCGATGGTCTACCCGGGCGAAGGCTTCGACGCGGGCACCGTGCTCGCCACCGTGCAGGCCGAGCGCTGCACGGCGCTGCATGGCGTGCCGACGATGTTCATCGCGATGCTGGACCATCCGGACTTCGCCTCGTTCGACCTGGCCAGCCTGCGTACGGGGATCATGGCCGGCTCCCCGTGCCCGGAGGAAGTCATGCAGCGCGTGATGCGCCAGATGCACATGGACGAGATCACGATCGCCTACGGCATGACGGAGACGTCCCCGGTGAGCTTCCAGACGTCGGTCGACGACCCGCTCGCGTGCCGCGTGGGCACGGTCGGGCGCATCCATCCGCACCTGGAGGTCAAGATCGTCGACGCCGATGGCCGCATCGTCCCGCGCGGGGAGACGGGCGAGTTACTCACGCGCGGCTATTCCGTGATGCTCGGCTACTGGGGCGACGACGCGCGCACGCGCGAGGCAATCGACGCCGCCGGCTGGATGCATACGGGCGACCTGGCGACCTTGGACGCGGACGGCTATTGCCGCATCGTGGGCCGCGCGAAAGACATGGTGATCCGCGGCGGCGAGAACATCTACCCGCGCGAAGTCGAGGAATTTTTATATCGCCATCCGAAGGTGCTGGACGTGCAATGCGTGGGCGTGCCCGACGCGAAGTACGGTGAGGAGCTGTGCGCATGCATCGTACTGCGGCCCGGCGCGCAGGCGGATGCGGACGAGATCCGCGAATTCTGCCGCGGGCAGATCGCGCATTACAAGATTCCGCGCTATGTGCGCTTCGTGGAGGGGTTTCCGATGACGGTGACGGGCAAGATCCAGAAATTCGTGCTGCGCGGCCAGATGGCCGACCAACTCGGTCTCGGGGACCGTGCATGAAGTGTCTCGTCGTGATCGCCCATCCCCTTCATGACAGCCTGTGTCACGCGCTGGCGCAGCACGCCATCTCCACCTTGATCGCGCACGGGCATGACGTCGTCGTCGACGACTTGCATGCCGCCGGCTTCGCGCCGGCATTGACGGCGGCGGAACGCCAGAGCTACTACGGCCCCGCGTTCGACGGCGCCGCCACCGAGTCGCACGCGCAGCGCCTGCTGGACGCCGAAGCCCTCGTGCTCGTGTTCCCGACGTGGTGGTTCGGCTTCCCGGCGATGCTCAAGGGCTGGTTCGATCGCGTCTGGGCGCCAGGCGTCGCCTATGACCATGCCGGCGACCTCGGCCCGATCAAGCCGCGCCTCGGCAAGCTCAAGCGGGCCGTGGCGATCACCACGCTGGGGTCGCCGTGGTGGGTCGACCGGTTCGTGCTGCGGCAACCCGTGAAACGCGTGCTGAAACTGGCCCTGCTCGGTACGTGCGCGCCGAGATGCCGCTTCGAGATGCTGTCGCTGTACCAGGCCGAGTCGCTGTCGCCCGACAACGTGAACGCGTTTCGCGCGCGCATCGGCCGAACGTTGAAAGGCATGTGATGAAATACTCGACGGTTCGCAATTATGCGCTGTCGCTGCCCGAAGCGACGGAGGCACCGCACTTCAAGTACCAGTCGTTTCGCGTGCGGGACAAGATCTTCGTGACGGTGCCGCCGGGAGAAGAGGCCATCCACATCTTCCTGCCCGAGGCGCAGCGCGAGCAGGCGCTTGCGCTGCATCCGCACTTCATCGAAAAACTCGTGTGGGGCAGTTCGGTGACGGGCGTGCGCGTGACGCTGGCCGGTGCCGAGCCAGCCGTCGTGAAGGCGTTGGTCCTCGCGGCCTGGCAGCACAAGGCGCCCAAAGCCTTGCGTGACGCGCACGGTCGTTGATTGACGCTGCAAACGTCCCGATCGTCGCCGCCGAAGGTTCGTTCAAGCGCCGTGCAACTACAGTTCGCTGACGAATACCTGTGACAGGGGAAGGCGGCGCGAGCGTGCCGGAGCCTTCGTCGGATAGCCGACACGCAGGATCATGTGCAGCATCTCGCCCTGGGCCAGCCCTAACAGCCTGTGCAGTTCCTGTTCCACGGCCCCGATCTTGTCCTCGAAGCCCGGCGCCAGTTTGCCGGTGTGCAGGCGGTTGACCTGGTCGGTCACGACATAATACGGTTGCACTGCCGCGCCGTGCTCGTTGAGCTGCGTCCAGACGCGCGTCAGCAGGCGTCCGGCGTCGATCGCATTGCGCTCGCTTCCGCTACCAACGACGCACAACAGCGCCGGCGCCGCCGAGATGAGCCCGGTTTCGGTCTTGGCCAGAAATTTGTAGGCACCGAACCGGTTCAGTTTGGCCATCCGCTTCCAGTTCGACATAAAGTTGAGCATGGTCTTGCCGCCGGGCGGCAAGCCCAACGTCGCGACGTCGAGTCCGTCGCCGCTGGCGACTTCCTGGGGCGTTTCGCGCAGGCTGCCGAACAGCCAGCGGTGCAGGTCACGGTTGCAGAAACGCGCCTGGGAGCTCAATTCGACGAGTCTTACCAGCGCCTTGCGCGCTGCATTGTCCTGCAGCACGACCATGCGCTGCTGGCCCTGCCGGGCCGCGGCGACCTTGTCCCGCAAACCCGGCTCGAGTGCATCCGTTCGATACGGAAGACGGTTCGTGTGGCGCGCCTCTACCCCCGGAGGAATTGTAAAATTTTCCGGCAAGTCATGTGGCAACTCCAGTTGCCCGTACGGCTGTTTACCCGGCCGGCTCCATTCCCATTGCCCTCGCACACCATTCGCCGCCAGCGTCACATCGATGTATTCGGCAAGGCCACCGATGGCAAGCAGCGTGCCATGGCTATCGGCATCGAACACATTGGTGCTCGGGTGACGCGACACATAATGCAGCTCGAGCGCATCGCCGGTCCAGCGCATCTGCCACGGCTGGCTATTATCGGCCGACGGAGCCAGTGCGGCGCACGCGGCAAGATGCTCGATGAAGGGCTTGGTCATAGAAATTATATGGCTGCACAAGATAGCACTCACTTTGTGTACGTAAAAAAGCCCGTCGGAGGACGGGCTTCTTGCCATTAAGACACTACTTCCCGACCAGCGAGGCCGATCGGGAGAGCCGATTGGACACGATTACTTGGCGCGACGGCGCTTGCTGGTTGCCAGGCCCAGCAGTCCCAGGCCCAGCAGGGACAGCGACGCAGGTTCCGGCACGCGGTTGAAGTCGATCGAGCCGCTTGCCTGGTTGATGGCGACCAGGTTGCCAGAAATTTGCGCGCCTTGCGTCGTGTTGTTGAACTCATCGAACGCGAGGTCGTAGAACGGGTTAGGATCGAAGAAGTAGGACTGGCCCAGAGCGGTCACGTTGAACGTCTGTTCCGAGTTCAGGTGGGCACCCAGCAGATCGTTGAAGCCGGCAACGCCTTTGATCAGGCTACCACTGGCCAGCAGCAGGTCGTCGCCCGTGTTGCTGACGGTCGCTCCCGTTGCGGTTGCTGCATTCGCATTGGTATAGGTGTTGTCCATGTTCTTGTCGACCCAGAACTGGAAGTTCAGCGACGTCAGATCGTTGATGCTGTTCGGGGTGTTGATGCCCGAGCCCGTGCCGGCACGATACTTGTCGGTCAGGTCGAACGTGATGTAGAGCAGGTAGTTACTGCCCAGGCCCGTGTTGAACACCGGGTTGCCGTTCAGCGCGAACGCGCTCATCTGCAGCCAGCCCGAACCGCTGTGGGTGTTGCCGCTGGTCGTCAGCAATTCGGACGAGGTGCCCGCGATCTGGTTCGCCGTGAACTTGGGGGCCGGGCTACCCAGGGCCGACGGATCGACCTGGAAGCTCGGCGCCGTGGCTTGAGCAAACATCGGCATCGCTGCGCCGGTGACCAGGGTCAGGGCGGCAACGGACTTGGCGATCAGGGACTTGTTCAGCTTCATAAGGTTCTCCTCAAGGATACGAGTTGGACGGTACGTTTGGTGCTACGACAGCTCATTCCCCATAAAGCACAATTTAGGCCAGACTTAACGCTTACTTTAGAATCAATAACTTATAAAACCACCTTAATCGATGTTAAACGGAATTGTAAATTCCGCCGACAGTAATTATCCACAATAAATTACTCGAGGAAATTGAATTATGGAAAAATTTCCGAATGTTATCTCGAGATGAAACACGACAATAAATACCGAGCGGGTAATCCGCTCCTGCCCACCGGAACTTTATTGCTTTGCGAGCTCATTAATTTCCACTAAACAATTCTCCGGTCGCTTTGCTGGAGCCGACGTATGGACAGCTGGCTATCGGAACATCCGCCACGCATCGTCTTCCGGCGGTTGGCATCGCGCGAACTGCGGCGAGGCGTGGTCGCCTTGAGAGCACGTTGGCGCGGACTATCTGCTGGCCATTAGGCTCCTGCGAGAGATGGAAAATAACTCGATTGACCAGAACTACGATCTCGAATTTTATTTTATTTTGCGCCATATCAATTCCGAACGTGAACTTCTCGCATATCTATTGCGAAGAATCAGCAAATATCGAAAATGGGTGAGACTTGCAAGGATAACGCGAAAGGTTTCCGGAAGAATCGAAGAATACAGGCAGTTTATTCCAGGCCGCGCTCAGGAATAAATCGGGTCAGTTGAAAACGATGCAAGCAGTTAACAATTCACGATAGGCACCCTATTCTTTCAGAGGCAACAATTACCTTTTTGTCCGCGCCCGATATTCGATCGAAATACCGTGGAACAGCGTGATGCTTTTTCCCGGACGACCACGCGAGCCGTCGTCATAAGCGATGACAAGGTGCCTCGCAAATCGGCTGCCACCATGCACCGACGACGCGCCCCCGCTTTTTTGATACGATGCGCTCCCCTCTTAACTCATCCGCACATGCTCAGACTCAGCCTGGACGCCCTCCTCACCGTCGATACGATTGCCCGCCGCGGCAGCTTCTCCGCCGCCGCCAAGGAGCTGTACCGCGTGCCGTCGACGATCTCGTACACCGTCTCCAAGCTGGAGGACGACCTGGGCGTGCAGTTGTTCGAGCGCTTCGGGCCGCGCGTCGTTCTCACGCCGGCCGGCGAGGAGCTCCTGAAGGAAGGCCGCTACCTGCTCAAGGCGGCGGGCGACCTGGAAAGCCGCGTGCGGCGCGTCGCGTCCGGATGGGAGACGGAATTCGCCATCGGCATGGATTCCGCGCTCGCTCCGCTGGGCCTGCAGGACGACATCCGCGCGTTCTACGACGTGGCCGACCAGACCCGCCTGCGCATCGTGCGCGAAGCGTTGTCCGGCACGTGGGAAAGCCTGCTGGACCGGCGCGTCGACCTGCTCGTCGGTGCGGCCGGCGAAGGGCCGTCCGGCGGCGGCTACACGGCGGAGCCGCTCGGCACGATGTCGTTCGTGTTCGCCGTCGCCCCGTCGCATCCGCTCGCTGCGGTCCGCCACCGGCTCGGCAAGGCCGAGCTGACGGCGCATCGCGCCATCTCCGTCGCCGATTCCGTCCGCGTGCTGCAGGCGCGCACGGTGGGCCTGCTGTTCGGCCAGGACACGCTCACCGTGCCCGACCTGCAGACGAAGTACGAATTCCAGCTGGCGGGCCTCGGCTTCGGCTTCCTGCCCCAAGCGTGGGCGCGGGCCGACATCGCGGCCGGGCGCCTCGTCGAGAAGGAAGTCGAGGAACCGAAGCCGGACGAAACGCTGTACATGGCGTGGCGCACGGGCGAGGAAGGCGCCGCGCTGAAGTGGTGGCGCGAGCGCCTGCGCGCGAGCATGCCGCTGGCCCGCATGCTTGCGCTCAACTGCCCGATCGAGCGGGCAACGATTGATAGCGCACGGCAAGTACCTATACGTTCGTATGACTAGACCTCGGCCGTGGCCCTCCCGACAATGACCGGGTCCGGATGCGGCGGCCGCGCCGTCCCTTCCGGTCTCCTGCCACTCCACCGAAGGGACACGCCATGACCATCACGCGCACGAGCAATACCGTCACCACCCGCGACGGCACCACCATCTACTTCACCGACTGGGGCCACGGTCCCGCCGTCGTGTTCAGCCACGGCTGGCCGCTGCAGGGCGACGCGTGGGAAGACCAGATGATGTTCCTGGCCGGGCACGGCTACCGCGTCGTCGCCCACGACCGCCGCGGCCACGGCCGGTCGAGCAAGACCTGGCACGGCAACCACATGAACGACTACGCCGACGACCTGGCCCAGGTGATCGAGGCGCTGGACCTGAACGACGTCACCCTCGTCGGCCACTCGACGGGCGGCGGCGAGGTCGCGCGCTACGTCGGCCGCCACGGCACTGGCCGCGTCAAGGGCGCCGTGCTCGTCGGCGCCGTCACGCCGCAGATGGGCCAGTCGGACGCCAATCCGAACGGCGTGCCGATGTCCGTGTTCGACGGCATCCGCGCAGGTGTCAAGGCCGATCGCGCGCAATTCTTCAAGGACCTCACGGGCCCGTTCTACGGCTTCAACCGCGAGGGCGCCAAGGATTCGCAAGGCATGCGCGACACGTTCTGGCTGCAGGGCATGCAGTGCAGCCTGCGCGCCGCCTATGAATGCATCAAGCAGTTCTCGGAAACGGACTTCACGGAAGACCTCAAGAAGATGACGGTGCCGACGCTCGTCATCCATGGCGACGACGACCAGATCCTCCCCATCGACACGACGGCCCGCCGCGCCGTCGAGCTGCTGCCGCAAGGCCGCCTGCTGGTCTACGAAGGCGGCTCGCACGGCCTCGCGTACACCCACAAGGACCGCCTGAACGCCGACCTGCTGGCCTTCCTGCGCGCCTGATCCCGCGGCGGCGCCGGCCCGTCAGCCGGCGCCGCCCCGCTCCCCGAGCACCGCGATGCGCGTCCACGCCACTCTCCCGTCGTTCCCGCACGCCGCGATCCTCCTTTCGTATGAGGGCATCGCCCGGCTTTGCCGCGATACTGGTTTCGCCCCGGCCCAACTCCCGCCGGCGGCGATTCCGAGCGTGCAGATGAACCGACCGTACCTACCGATACCATCCGCTCCCGCGCCACACGCGTTGCCCGACGGCGCCGTGGCGACGTCCGAGCCCGACTTGCTCGCCTGCCGGCACGCATGGCGCCTGCTGTGCGATACGACGGACCTGGCCTCGCTGGCCGCTGCGCCGCAGCTGCGCGCCGATCCCGCGCTTGCCGACGCGCTGCAGGACGCCTTCCATGCCGGCCGGCTGCCCGGCGCATTGATCGAAACGGAAGTCCGCCGCGCCTTGCTGGACGGCCCGACGGACGCCACCCTGCTGGCCGCCGTGCTCCTCGCGGCCGTCGCCCTCGTGCGCTTGCGCGGCGGCCGCCGCGCCCTGCTGCTGGCCGACGCCTGCGCCGGGCGCGCGCGCCGGCCCGACGCGGGGCGCGTGGGCGGCGCCGTGCTGCGCGCCCACGCCACCCTCGTGCTGGCGCGGCGCGCCCCGCTGCGCGACGCCGCGCTCGTGCAGGCCGAAGCGTGCCGCATCGAGGCGGGACGCCCCGATACGCTGGCGCGCAGCGCCGTGCTGTGGACGGGCGTGCGCCTGCTGTGCGGCGCGCCGCTCGCCGAGCTGCAGCATTACGGCGAGGCCGTGCGGCTTGCCATCCCGGCCGGACCCGCGTCCGCCGCCACGAGCCAGCTGGACGGTCGCATCGCGCTGTTCCGTGCCCTCGCCGACGGCACGCACGCGCCGTTCGTCCCGGCCGTGGCGCCGGACGCGATGCAGTTCGGCTGCTGGCTCGGGTGCCTGCAGGCCGCGTGGCTGCGCGGCCGGATGGGCGTGGCGCGTGCGGCGCTGGCCGCCGCCCGCCAGCTCGTCACGCCGCTCACTGCGCCGTGCGAGCTGCTGCCCTACCACCTGTTCGGCGTGCTGAGCCTCGCCCGCGTGCAGGGCGTACCCGGCGCGACGGCGCAGCTGCGCGTGCACCGCCGGGCGCTGGGCGACTGGGCCCGCCGTGCGCCCGATCTCGCCGCTGCCATGGCGCTGCTCGCGGACGCCGCCGGACAGGACGCCGGCGGCGGCGTGCGCGCGCTCGCCGTCTACGAGCGCGCGGCCGCGCTGGCGCAGGCACGCGGCCAGGCGTGGCTTGCCGCGCTCGCGTGGGAAGGTGCAGCCGGCCTGTGCGCCCGCGAGGGCCTCGCCGGCGCGCTGCCGGGCTACCGCGGCCTCGCGCTGGACACGTGGCGCGCCTGGGGCGCGCACGGCCGCGTGCGCGACCTGACCGTGGCCTGGGGCACCGTCCCGACCGCGCTCGACCACGCCCAACAGGCACGCGCCGCGCGTGCGGACACGGTCGGGGAACTCGGCATCGCCATCGCGCACGAGGTGAATCAACCGCTGGCGGCGATCCTGCTGCACGCGGCCGCCGCGCGGCGCTGGCTGCGCCGTGGCCAGCCCGACACGGCGCGCGCGCTGGAAGCGCTGGAGCAGATCAGCACCTGCGGACGCCAGGCCGGCGACATCGTGCGCAGCGTGCGCGGGCTCGCGCGACGCGAGGGCGAGGCCGCCAGCACGTTCGCGCTCGATGCCGCCGTCGCCGAAGTCACGCAGTTGCTGCGCGCGCTGATGGTGCGCCAGAACGTGCAGCTGGACACCCGCCTGCAGCTGCCGGGCCGGCACATCCACGCGAGCCGCGCGCAGATCCAGCAAGTGCTCATCAACCTGCTGCTGAATGCGATCGAGGCGCTGGCCGCCATCAGCGACCGGCCGCGCCGCATCGTGCTCGAATCGGCGTCCGCCGGCCCGGCCCTCGTCGAACTGCGCGTGCGCGACAACGGCCCCGGCATCGCGCCCGCCGACCGCGAGCGCATCTTCGACGCCCTGTATTCCACCAAACCGCAAGGCACGGGCGTCGGCCTGTCGATCAGCCGCGCCATCGTCGCCGCGCACGGTGGCCGCATCGAATGCGTGCCCGCCGAGCCGCACGGCGCCCTGTTCCGTGTCGTGCTGCCGATGCCCGACGCCGAACGCGCGGCGGCGCCGTCCGCGGCCCGCGACCATGCCTGAGCCCCGGTCCACCGGAGCGTGGCGCGCGCGCACCGACGACACGGATATGTCAACATAATCACCTGGAGAGACCCCATGAACACACCCGCCATCGCCGACCTGATCCTCACCAACGGCCGCTTCCACACGCTGGACCGGTCCAACCCGCAGGCCGACGCGGTCGCCATCGCCGACGGCCGCTTCGTCGCCGTCGGCTCGGCGGCCGACGTGATGCGCCACCGCGGCGACAGCACGCGCGTCGTCGACCTCGACGGCCATACCGTGATCCCCGGCCTGAACGATTCGCACCTGCACCTGATCCGCGGCGGCCTCAATTACAACCTCGAGCTGCGCTGGGAAGGCGTGCCGTCGCTGGCCGACGCGCTGCGCATGCTGCGCGAGCAGGCGCTGCGCACGCCGAGCCCGCAATGGGTGCGCGTGGTGGGCGGCTGGAACGAATTCCAGTTCGCCGAGCGGCGCATGCCCACGATCGAGGAGTTGAACGCGGCCGCGCCCGACACGCCCGTGTTCGTGCTGCACCTGTACGACCGCGCGCTGCTCAACCGCGCAGCGCTGCGCGCCGTCGGCTACGACAAGGCGACGCCGAACCCGCCCGGCGGCGAGATCGTGCGCGACGCGGCCGGCAATCCGACCGGCATGCTGATCGCGCGCCCGAACGCGATGATCCTGTACGCCACGTTGGCCAAGGGCCCGAAACTGCCGCTCGACCAGCAGATCAATTCGACCCGCCACTTCATGCGCGAACTGAACCGCCTGGGCCTGACGAGCGCCATCGACGCCGGCGGCGGCTTCCAGAATTATCCCGAGGACTACCAGGTCGTCGAGCAGCTGGCCGCGCAAGACCAGCTGACGATCCGCATCGCCTACAACCTGTTCACGCAGAACAAGGGCCGTGAGCTCGACGATTTCAAGAAGTGGACGGAGATGGTGACGCCGGGCCAGGGCGACGACTGGTATCGCCACAACGGCGCCGGCGAGATGCTCGTATTTTCCGCCGCCGACTTCGAGGACTTCCTGGAACCGCGCCCCGACCTGCCGGCCGGGATGGAAGCGGAGCTGGAGCAGGTCGTGCGCCACCTCGTCGCCAACCGCTGGCCGTTCCGCCTGCACGCCACGTACGACGAGTCGATCTCCCGGATGCTGGACGTGTTCGAGACGGTCGACCGCGAGATCCCGTTCGCCGGCCTGCGCTGGATGTTCGACCATGCCGAGACCATCACCCCGCGCAACATCGAGCGCGTGAAAGCGCTGGGTGGCGGCATCGCGATCCAGCACCGCATGGCGTTCCAGGGCGAGTACTTCGTCGAGCGCTACGGCGCCAGGGCGGCCGAGACGACGCCGCCGATCAAGCGCATGCTGGACGCGGGCGTGCCCGTCGGCGCGGGGACGGATGCGACGCGCGTGGCCAGCTACAACCCGTGGACGGCGCTGTACTGGCTCGTCTCCGGCCGCACCGTCGGCGGACTGCGCCTGTACGATGCCAGTGCGCGCCTCGATCGCCACACGGCGCTCGAACTGTGGACGGCGGGCAGCGCGTGGTTCTCCAGCGAGCAGGGTCACAAGGGCCGCATCCAGGCAGGCATGCTGGCCGACCTCGCGGTGCTGTCGGCCGACTACTTCCGCGTGGACGAGGAGTCGATCAAGGCCATCGAATCCGTGCTGACCGTCGTCGGCGGCCGCATCGTGTTCGGCCAGGGTCCGTTCGACAAGCTGGCGCCGCCCGCGCTGCCCGTGCTGCCCGAGTGGTCGCCTGTCGCGAAGGTGCCTGGCCACTACCGCCCCGTGCCGCAAGCCGCCGTCGCGACATTGCCCCACCAGTGCCGCGGCGCGTGCGCCGTGCACGCGCACGCGCACGACCGCGCGCGCAAGTCCGACGTGCCGGTGTCCGATTTCAGCGGGTTCTGGGGCGCGTTCGGCTGCAGCTGCTTCGCGTTTTAAAACGGAGGCGAACATGTCCATGAAACCTTCCGACCTGACGCTCGGCGTCGGGCTTGGCCTCCTGGCCGGCTACATCGACACGTCCGCGTTCGTCGGCCTGTACGGCCTGTTCACGGCGCACGTGACGGGCAACTTCGTCCTCATCGGCAGCGAGCTCGCACGGCCGTCGCACGCCGGTGTGCTGCCGCTGAAATTCCTCGCGATCCCCGCGTTCGCGGCCGGCGTCGTCGCGGCGCGCCTGATGGACGTGCGCTGCGCGCGCCTGGGTCACAATCCGGCGCGGCCGCTGCTAGGCATGCAGCTCGTGCTGCTGGCGTTGTTCATGGCGGCGGGCATCGCCGCGTCGCCGCTGGCCGGGCCGGAAGCGCCGCTCGTCCTCGTGACGGGCATGCTCGGCACGGCGGCGATGGGCGTGCAGAACGCCGTCGGCAAGCTGCAGCTGGGTCGCATCGCACCGACGACCGTCATGACGGGCAACGTGACGGAACTCCTGATCGACATGACGGACCTCGCGTGCGGCCGCGCCACGCCGGCCGTCAAGGCGCGTTTCGTGAAATTCATCTGGCCCGTGCTGGCGTTCGCCGCCGGCTGCATTGGGGGCGGCACCGCGTGGATGACGTTCGGGTTCTGGTGCCTGCTGCCGGCGCTCGTGCTGCTCGCGTGGCTCGTGCTGCTGGATTGGCCGGCACTGGAAGCGGCGCCCGCGGCGGCTTGATCCCTGCCCGCGCGGCGTTTCGCGTGGGCGGAGGGCCGCCCACCCTACATTCCGGTGAGTGGTTTTTACTGCCCGCATCGGGCATCGTCGCGCTCGAACACCGATTCACCACGACATCCGAATAACAGACAAAGGAAAACGATATGAACGATATAAACGGAAAACGCCGCAACATGCTCGGCGGCGCGGCCGCGCTGCCGCTCGCCATGCTCGCCGCCGGCCCGGCGCAGGCCGAGACGGCACCGAAAGGCGGCGCCGCCCGCATGACGACGAGCTTCGTGCGCACGAAGGACGGCGTCGACATCTTCTACAAGGACTGGGGCAGCGGCACGCCGATCGTGTTCTCGCACGGCTGGCCCCTGAGTTCCGACGACTGGGACGCGCAGATGATGTACTTCGTGCAGCGGGGCTTCCGCGTCGTCGCGCACGACCGCCGCGGCCACGGGCGCTCCACGCAGGTCGGCTTCGGCCACGACATGGACCATTACGCCGACGACCTTGCGGCCGTCGTCCAGCACCTGGACCTGAAAGGCGCCATCCACGTCGGTCACTCGACGGGCGGCGGCGAAGTCGTGCGCTACCTGGCCCGCCACGGGCAGGCGCGCGCCGCGAAGGCCGTGCTGATCGCGGCCGTGCCGCCACTGATGGTGAAATCGGCCACGAACCCGGGCGGCTTGCCGAAGGACGTGTTCGACGGCATCCAGCAGCAGGTCGCGACGAACCGCGCGCAGTTCTACCGCGACCTGCCGTCCGGCCCGTTCTACGGCTTCAACCGCCCGGGCGTGAAGCCGCAGGAAGGCATCATCCAGAACTGGTGGCGCCAGGGCATGATGGGCGGCGCCAAGGCCCATTACGACGGGGTCGTCGCGTTCTCGCAGACCGATTTCACGGACGACCTCAAGAAGATCACCTTGCCCGTCCTCGTCCAGCACGGCGACGACGACCAGATCGTGCCGTACGCCGACTCCGGCGTGCTGTCCGCCAAGCTGCTCCCGCACGGCACGCTGAAGACGTACAAGGGGTTCCCGCACGGGATGCCGACGACGCAGGCGGATGTCATCAACGCCGACATCCTCGCCTTCATCAAGGGTTGACGTTCTCACGTGATCCGGCCGCGCGCCGGATCACGACCGGCACCGATTTGTACGACGGCGTGCCGCTCCTCGCATCGAAGTTCGCCAGCGAGATCAACCCGTTCGCTTCCGGATAATAGGCAGCCACCGCACCGCGCGCGATGTCGTGCGCGACGGCGACGAAGCCTCGCAGCACACGCGGCGACAGCGTGTGATCATGCGCAGCCACACCCTCGATGTCCACGAGATCGCCGTGCTCCAGCCCCCGTTCCGCCAGGTCCGCCGCGTTGACGAACACGACGTCGCGCCGGCCCGTCACGCCGCGGTAGCGGTCGTTCTTGCCGTAGATCGTCGTGTTGTACTGGTCGTGGCTGCGCACCGTCGCGAGCACCAGCACGCCTTGCGCGTCCGGCCGGGCCAGCGGGCGCTCGTCGCGCGCGGCCGGGATGAATTGAGCGCGGCCCATCTTCGTGCACCATTCGCGCCGGCTCGCCGGCACGTCGAGACGGAAGCCGCGCGGCCGGCCCACGCGCTCGTTGTAGTCTTTAAAATCGGGGAACACGGCCTCGATCGCGTCGCGGATGCGGCCGTAGTCGGCGACGAACCCTTCCCAGTCGACCTTCGACTCCCGCAGCGTCGCGCGCGCGATGCCGGCGACGATCGCCGGTTCCGACTTCAGGTCCGGCGACGCCGGCGGCAGGCTGCCGCGCGACGCGTGCACCATCGACATCGAGTCCTCCACCGTGACGGCCTGCGGCCCGGTGGCCTGCACGTCCAGCTCCGTGCGGCCCAGGCAGGGCAACAGATAGGTGTGGGCGCCGACGAGGAGATGCGAGCGATTCAGCTTGGTGGCGATGTGCACGGACAGGTCCAGCTTGCGCATCGCGTCGAAACACGCCTCCGGATCGGGCATCGCGACGGGCAGGTTGCCGCCCAGGCAGACGAGCGCACGCGAGCGCCCTTCCCGCATCGCTTCCAGCGCCTCGACGGCCGCATGGCCCTTGCCGCGCGGCGGCGCGAAGCCGAACACGCGTTGCAGGCTGTCGAGGAATTTGTCGGTCGGGATTTCCGTGATGCCGACCGTGCGATCGCCCTGCACGTTCGAATGGCCGCGCAGCGGGCAGATGCCGGCGCCCGCGCGCCCGATGTTCCCGCCCAGCAGAAGCAGGTTCGCCAGCTGCTGCACGTTCGCCGTGCCGTGGCGGTGCTGCGTGATGCCCATGCCATAGCAGATGATCACGCGCTTGGCGTTCGCATACACGTCGGCCGCGGCCTCGATATCGGCGCGGGACAGGCCCGCCCCGCGCTCGATCTCGTCCCAGGACATCGCCTCGAGGTCGGCTTTCAGGGCCTCAAATCCTGTCGTGTGGTCGCGGATGAAGGCCTGGTCGACGGCGCCCTGCGCGAGCAGCGCCTTCATCATCCCTTGCACGACGGCCGTGTCGCCGCCGACCTTCACCTGGTAGTACGACGTCGCGATCGACACGGCCTTCCCGACCGTCATCTCGACGGGGCTCTGCGGCGACTTGAAGCGCTCCAGGCTGCGTTCCTTGAGCGGATTGAACACGACGATGGGCACGTCGCGCAGCCGGGCCTCGCGCAACGTGGCCAGCATGCGCGGATGGTTGGTGCCGGGATTGTGGCCGAACGAGAAGATGGCGTCGCAATGGTCGAAGTCATCCAGCGTGACGGTGCCCTTGCCGACGCCGATCGACTCGGACAGGCCGACGCTGGTCGCCTCGTGGCACATGTTCGAACAGTCGGGGAAGTTATTCGTGCCGAACGCGCGCACGAACAGCTGGTACAGGAACGCGGCCTCGTTCGACGTGCGGCCGGACGCGTAGAACTCGGCCATGTTGGGGTCGGGCAGGCCGCGCAGGTGCGCGCCGATCTCCGCGAACGCCTGCTCCCACGCGATCGGAGCGTACCGGTCGGACGCGGCGTCGTACTTCATCGGATGCGTGAGGCGCCCTTCCCACTCCAGCGCGAAGTCGTCCCGCCGGAACAATTCGCTCACCGTGTGCTGCGCGAAGAACTCGGGGGTGACGCGCTTGTGCGTCGCCTCCCACGACACGGCCTTGGCGCCGTTCTCGCAGAATTCGAACGACGAGCCCTCGCGCGGGTCGGGCCACGCGCAGCCGGGGCAATCGAAGCCCTGCGGCTGGTTCACCTGCAGCAGGATCGTCGTGTCGCGCGCCGCCATCTCGCCGCGGATCGCCTTCGCGACTGCCTGCAGTGCGCCCCAGCCTCCGGCCGGGCCGCCATATTCGCCGATGCCGGGTACGTCCTTCTTCGCCATGCGTTCCTCCGATGCGTGTTGCGGGAACGCGTATTGTAAGGGCGTAGGGGCGTCAGCGCCGGCGCGCGCTCTCGATGCCGAGCCGCTCGGCCATGCGCACCAGTTCGGCCAGGGTGCGCGTCTGCATCTTCTGCATCAGGTTGCGCTTGTGGACCTTGGCCATGATCTCGCTGACACCCATCGCGTCGGCGATCTGCTTGTTCAGGAGGCCGCCGATCGCGAGGCCGAACACCTCGCGTTCGCGTGGCGTGAGCTGGGCGTGGCGGCGCGCCAGTTCGTCAGCCTCGCGCCGCTGCGAAATGCGACTCGCGTCGCCGGCCAGCGCCTCGTCGACGGCCGCCAGCAGCGCGTCCGGATCGACCGGTTTCGTGAGGAATTCGTTGGCGCCGGCCTTCATCGCGGCGACCGAGAGCGGGATCGTGCCGTGGCCGGTCAGGAAGATCACGGGCAGCGCGACGTGGCGCGCGGCCATGTGCTGCAGCACGCTCATGCCGTCCTGCTGCGGCATCTGCATGTCGAGGATCAGGCAGGCCGGCACGGACGGCGCCGGTTGCGCGAGGAAGTCAGCCGCGTCGGCGAACGCGCGCACGGCATAGCCTTCCGCTTCGAGCAGGTCCGCGACGCCCTGGCGCACGTGCGCGTCGTCATCCACCACCATCACCATCCGCTCGCTCATGCCTGCCTCTCCCTGAGGCGCAAGCATAGCGTAAAACGCGCGGCCTTGCGGGTGGCCGGGCATCATTGCGGCAGGTCGGGCCGCACCGGGATCGCATCGATCAGCGCCAGCAGGCAGTCCGGATCGACGGGCTTGTGCAGCAGCGACAGCGCACCCGCGGCGCCGGCACGCCGGGCCAGCGCGGGATCGTCGTCGCCCGTGACGAAGATGACGGGGAGGTGCGGCGCCAGCGCATGCAGGCGTTCGCACAGCGCGAAGCCGTCCGGCTCGCCGATGTGGATGTCGAGGACGGCGCAATGCGCGCGCGCGGGGTCGGCGCCGCGCAGCACGGCGGCGGCGCCGGGATAGCCCAGCGCCGCATAGCCGGCCGCGCGCAGCAGCTCGAGCAGGCCGCCGCGGACGGTGTCGTCATCGTCGACCACGAGCACGGTCTGGCCGGCCTCAGGCGACGCGGTCATGGTCCGCCTGCGCTCGGGGCGCCTCCGGCGGCGGCGCGATGCCGCTGATCCGGGTCACGCATTCGGCGCGGAACCACGACACGGTGACGGGCTCGCCGGACATCAGGCGTTTGGCGATGGGCACGGCCTGCTCGCCGACGAGCATGCCGAACAGGCCGATGAGGGCGATCGCCGGCGGCGCGGGCGACCGCACCTGGAGCAAGGCATAGATGCAGCCGACCAGCAGGCCGACCGCCAAGGACACGAGGTAGAACTTCATGCTTCCCCCTGTTGTTGGATGACGGGAGCGGCCCGCGCGGGTGGCGCGGGCCGCGGAGGCGCGCGCGGGGTCGCCGTGCACGCGGGGATCAGCGCGCGGGGATCGGCGCGAGCGTCTCGTGGGCGGTCGTGCCACGCTGCGGCGCCTTGTGCACCATGGTGTACGCGTAGTCGATGCCCATGCCGTACGCGCCCGAGTGTTCCTTCGCGATGCCGACGACGGCGTCGTACGTGTCCTTGTGGGCCCAGTCGCGCTGCCACTCCAGCAGCACCTGCTGCCAGGTCACCGGCACGACGCCGGCCTGGATCATGCGCTGCATGGCGTAGTCATGGGCTTCCTTCGACGTGCCGCCCGATGCGTCGGCAACCATGTAGATCTCGTAGCCGCCTTCCAGCATCGCGCAGAGGGCGAACGTGGTGTTGCAGACTTCCGTCCACAGGCCGGCGACGACGACCTTCTTGCGGCCGTTGGCGGCCAGCGCGTCGCGCACTTTCTGGTCGTCCCACGAGTTCATCGACGTGCGCTCGAGGATGGGCAGGCCCGGGAAGACGTCCAGCAGCTCCGGGTAGGTGTAGCCGGAGAAGCCCTGCGTCTCGACGGTGGTGATGGTCGCCGGGATGTTGAACGCGGCGGCGGCCTTGGCCAGCCCCACGGTGTTGTTCTTCAGCGCCTGGCGGTCGATCGACTGCACGCCGAACGCCATCTGCGGCTGGTGGTCGATGAAGATGATCTGGCTGTTCTGCGGCGTCAGCACTTCGAGTTTTGGATTGTTCATGGGACGATCCTCTGATGGGCAAGGGTGGATGGGCGGTGGTGCACCGGCAAGCCATGGTAGTCCCGCCCTCTCCCCGCTGCCAGTATCCGATCGTATAGGCGCGACCGGCGAGGGGCCCCTGCCGCAGGGCATGCATATGTGTCTTCGCGGCGGCGAACATGTTACGATCGTTGCCATGATGACTCTCCACGACCTCAGACACCTCGCCATGCGCCACGCCGGCACCGGCCCGGACTGCGTCGTGCCCGGCCTGCGCATCCGTGCCGTCACTGGGCCGACGATGCCGATGAGCGGGATCGAGGAGCCGATGTTCGCGCTGATCCTGCAGGGCCGCAAGCGCTCGACGATCGCCGGCCGCACGTACGAATACGGCCCGGGCGATTGCGTGATCGTGTCGCTGACGATGCCGTCGACAGGCCAGGTCGTCGTCGCCAGCGAGGACGAGCCGTATCTCGGCGTCGCCCTCACGTTGCGCCCCGCCGAGATCGCGGGCCTGATCGTCGAGGCGGAGGCGGAAGCGCCGCTGGACGCCGTGCCGATGGCCGTGCATGCGGCGTCCGCGCCGCTGCTGGACGCGGTCGGACGCCTCGTCTCGCTGCTCGACCATCCGGACGACGTGCGCATCCTGCGTCCGCTGCTGGAAAAGGAGATCCTGTGGCGGCTGCTCTCGGGCCCGCACGGTCCGATGCTGCGCGAAGTGGGCCTGGCGGACAGCCGCGCGTCACGCATCGGCCGCGCGATCCGCTGGCTGCAGCAGCACTACGCGGAACCCGTGTCCACGCAGCAGCTGGAAGCCGTGAGCGGCATGAGCGCGTCGTCGCTGTTCCGCCACTTCAAGGACTTCACGTCGCTGAGTCCCCTGCAATACCAGAAGCAGATCCGCCTGCACGAGGCCCGTGCCCGCCTTGCCGCCGCCAGCTGCGACGTGGCGGCCGTCGCATACCAGGTGGGCTATGAAAGCCCGTCGCAGTTTACGCGCGAGTACAGCCGCATGTTCGGGCGGCCGCCGAGGGACGATCTCAGGCGCGTGCGCGAGCCGGCCGTATGACCGGCGCCGCGCCGGTCGCGCCGGCCCGGCTCTTTCTGCATTACCTGGCCAGGCTGGACGCCGTGCTGAAAGCGGCCGAGGCGTTCGACGCAAGCGTTGGGGCACGGCGCCTGCATCCCGACATGGTCCCGCTGCTGCTGCAGGCGTCGACCGCCATCGGGTTCACGTTGCGCGCCTCCTGTCCGCTCGCGCGCCGCGACATCGTCTCGTTCCGCGCCGACGACACCACCTTCGCGGGCGTCTATGCGGAACTCGAACGGACCGCGGCCTACCTGGCGGCGATACCCGATGCGGACTTCGACGGCGTCGGCACCCTCACCGTCCACACGACCGCGGGCTTCGCCGAACTGGCGTTGCCGGGCTGGGAGTATTACCAGATGTACGCCGTGCCCAACTTCTTTTTCCATTACGCGATGGTGTATGCGATCGCGCGCCAGGCCGGCGTGCCGGTCGGGAAATCGGAGTTCGACGGCTACCATCGCTATCCGGCCGGTTTCGCGTTCGGCCGGTAACGCGGCACGTTCACGGCTCCCCCGGCGGGGCTACGGGGCGCATTGTTGCGCGCAGGTATGTCATTATTGTCGGCACGTTGTCACAATGTTGTCATAATCGGCTTCTACACTCCGTTGCCACGAGTGAAATATTTCCGAAAAATGGATATGAAGTTGAAAACGGACGAGGCCCTCGCCACGCTTCCGGCAGATAGCCCTCACCTGTTCCTCAACCGTGAGCTCTCGCTGCTCGAATTTAACCGCCGCGTCCTCGAACAGGCCGAGGACGAGTCCGTGCCGCTGCTCGAACGGCTGCGCTTCCTGACCATCGTCTCGAGCAACCTCGACGAATTCTTCGAAGTGCGCGTCGCGAGCCTGCTGGCGCAGCACCAGTCGTACGGCGGGCCCGATCCCGGCCAGGCCGACCTGGACGGCGCCAGCGACGAATGCCGCCAGATCATCGGGCGCCAGTATGCGCTGCTGAACGACCAGATCCTGCCGCAGCTGTCCGCCAACGGCATCCACCTGCTGCGCCGCTCCGACCGCAACGCTGCGCAGAAGGCCTGGGTCAAGCAGTACTTCGACAAGGAGGTGAGGCCCCTGCTCACACCGGTGGGCCTCGACCCGGCGCACCCGTTCCCGCGCGTGATCAACAAGAGCCTGAACTTCATCGTCGAGCTGTCCGGCAAGGATGCGTTCGGGCGCGGCTCGGGCATCGCGATCATGAAGGCGCCGCGCGTCCTGCCGCGCATCATCCGCCTGCCGGACGAACTGTCGGACAAGCCGGGCGCGTCGTACTGCCTGCTGACGTCCGTGATCGAAGCCCATATGGCCGACCTATTCACGGGGCGCGAAGTCGTGTCGTACTCGCAGTTCCGCGTCACGCGCAACAGCGACCTGTGGGTCGACGAGGAAGAAGTCAAGAACCTGCGCCAGGCGCTGCAGAGCGAACTGCACAGCCGCAACTACGGCTTCGCCGTGCGCCTCGAAGTGGGTCGCAACTGTCCGAAGCACCTCGCGGACTTCCTGCTCGACCAGTTCTCGATCGACCGCTCGCGCCTGTTCACCGTCGACGGTCCCGTCAACATGGGCCGGCTGCTGGAGATCGTCAACAGCAACGCGCGCCCGGAACTCAAGTTCGCGCCGTTCGTGCCGGGCTTCCCGTCCAAGCTCGTGAGCGGCCACGACAGCTTCGCCCTGCTGCGCAAGCAGGACGTGCTCCTGCACCACCCCTACCAGTCGTTCCAGCCCGTGATCGACTTCGTGCGCTGCGCCGCCACCGATCCGAACGTCGTCGCGATCAAGCAGACGATCTACCGCGCGGGCTCGGATTCGGAGCTGATGGATTCCCTGATCAACGCCGCGCTGCGCGGCAAGGAAGTGACCGTCATCGTGGAATTGATGGCGCGCTTCGACGAAGAGGCCAACATCAACTGGGCCGAGCGCCTGGAGGAAGCGGGCGCCCAGGTCGTGTACGGCGTCGTCGGCCTCAAGACGCACGCCAAGATGGCCCTCGTGCTGCGCCGCGAGCCGGACGGCCTGCGCCGCTACGCCCACCTCGGCACCGGCAACTACAACCCGACGACGGCGCGCTTCTACACCGACTTCGGCCTGCTCACGTCGGACGAGGAAATCACGCACGACGTCAACGAAGTCTTCATCCACCTCACGAGCCTGACGCGCCCCACGCAGCTGTCCGCGATGTGGCTGGCGCCGTTCACCTTGCAGAAGGAGATCGTGAAGGCGATCCGCCAGGAAGCGGCCATCGCGCGCGAAGGCAAGCCCGCGCGCATCATCGCGAAGATGAATTCGCTGACGGACGAATCCGTGATCCGCGCGCTGTACGACGCGTCCGGCGACGGCGTGCGCATCGACCTGATCGTGCGCGGCGCGTGCTCGCTGCGACCCGGCGTGCCGGGGCTGTCCGAGAACATCCGCGTGCGCTCGATCGTGGGCCGGTTCCTCGAGCACACGCGCGTCTACTACTTCCGCAACAACCTCAAGAACGACATCTATCTCGGCAGCGCCGACTGGATGAACCGCAACCTGTTCCGCCGAGTCGAAGTCGCTTTCCCCGTCCGTTCGGCCGCGTTGAAGAAGCGCGTGCTGCGCGAGGGCCTGCAAGTCTATTTGAAGGACAACGTCAACGCCTGGGAATTGGGCAGCGACGGCCGCTACCGGCGCCGCAAGCCGCGCGGCAGCCAACCGGCCTTCGGCGCCCAGCAGTTCCTCATGGAGACGCTGGGCGCGCAGAGCACCGTCCACGCGAATAACAAGGAGAACGACCATGGAACTGATCCTGTGGCGCCACGCCGAGGCTGAGCCGCACGTCCCCGACCGCCAGGGCGATCAGTTGCGTGAACTGACGGCGAAAGGCGCGCGCCACGCGTCGCGCGTGGGCGCGTGGCTCGACCGCCAGCTGCCGGCGCACTGCCGCATCCTGTCCAGCCCGGCCGCCCGCTGCGTGCAGACGGCAGAAAGCCTCGGGCGCAAGTTCACGACGGTCGAGGCGCTGAACACGGATTCGACGCCGCAGCGCATCCTGGAAGCGGCCGGCTGGCCGGACAACAAGCACACGGTCGTCGTCGTCGGTCATCAACCGTTGCTGGGCCAGGTGGCGTCGCTGATCTTCGCGGGGACGGCGCAGGACTGGAAGATTCGCAAGGCCAGCGTGTTCTGGATCGCGCGCAAGGGCGAGGACGATCCTGCGCCGTTCGTGAGGCTCGCCGTCGGCCCCGACATCGTCGGCAAACTGCGCTGATTCACGCATTCTGCAGGCGCGCACTCCGCGTCCCGCCACCGACACCCACCGCCGTCACGATCGCCAGCGCCTGGAACGACGCGATCCCCGCGAACAGCCAGCCCGGGTGTCCCGCATCCATCACGAGCCCGAACAGCGCCGGGCCCACGGACAGCCCGGCATCCAGCCCCGAATAGACGACGCCGTACACGCGCCCTGTCGCATTCTTCGGCGCCGCAGCGCGTATCATGAGGTCGCGCGACGGTCCCGCCACGCCCGAGAAAAAGCCGATGAGCGCCATCAGCGGCAGCGCCAGCCACCCCGGCACGACGGCCGCCCCCAGCAGCAGGGCCAGCGCGGCGGCCAGCGCGAAGGCGATGGCGACCGTGCGGTCGTGGTCCTGGCGGCCCGCGCCGACGAATCCCCCCAGCAGCATGCCGACCGCCGACGCCAGCATGTACGCCGTGTACGACCCCGTCGCCAGTCCGCGCGAGATGCCGTACAGCTGCATCAGGCCGATAGCCGCGAACGCCTGGATGCCGCCCAGCGCCACGGCCGTCAGCATGAAGAAAGCGAAGCACATCCATACGGCCGGCAGGCGCAGGAACGCGAGCGTGCCGGTGCCCTCGGCCGCGGCGGGCGCGGCAGGTGCGGCGGGCTTCGGTTCGGCGCGCAGGTACGACCGGTTCAGGAACAAGATGCCCAGCACGGCGAACGGCAGGAGCGATGCGTACGCGAGCGCCATGCGCCAGCTGGACGTCGCGGCGACCGTCGTCATGAACAGCGGCGCCGCGGCCCAGCCGATATTGCCGCTGATGCCATGCACGGAAAAGCCGTGCGCCAGCCGCGCGCGCGACACGCGCTCGTTCAGCAGCGTGTAGTCGGCAGGATGAAAAATGCTGTTGCCGACGCCGGCCAGCAGCGCGCCCGCCATCAGCGCCGGATAGCTGCCGGCCGCCGCCAGCACGAGCGCGGACACGCCCAGCATCGCCACGCCGAAGAACAGGACCCGGCGCGCGCCCACCATGTCGACGACGAAGCCGGCCAGCATCTGGCCGATGCCGGAGACGACGAAGAATGCCGTCAACAGCAGGCCCAGCTCCGCATAACTGAGGCCGAACGCGGGCTTCAGCCAGGGGAACAGCGCGGCCAGGATCAGGTGGTAGAAGTGCGACGTGCCGTGGGCGACGCCAACGAGGGCGATCACGCGCGCGTCGGCGCGCAGGGTGGGGTCTTGGGACATGGAGGCTCCTGGAGAAAAACCCAGTGTAGGCAAATCGACCACGGCTGAATTACGATAGCAAGTCAAACTTTGTCGAGAATCGGACAGCCCCCATGAGCATCCCTGTCGTGCACCACACCCTGCCCTTCCCGGACTGCTTCGACCCGACACCGGCACGCCCCGTCACGCTGACAGCGCGCGACCTGGAAGCGGCCGACAGCGTGGCACCGCACACGCACCCGTTCGGCCAGCTCACGTACGCGCGCGAGGGCGTGATCCGGCTGACGGCCACGGGCAGCAGCTGGATCGTGCCGCCGTCGCGCGCCATCTGGACGGCGCCCGGCGTCGTGCACGCCGTGACGGTGCTGGAGCCAGTGCGGCTGCGGCCCGTGCGCGTCCACGCCGCGCGCACGCCGTTCCCCGGCGAGGACTGCCGCGTGCTCGACGTGTCCACGTTGCTGCGCGAATTGATCCTCGCGCTCGAACAGTTGCCGGCGCTCGAAGTGTCGCCGCGCGCCACGTTGCTGTCGGAGCTGATGCTGGACGAACTGGCCCGCGCGCCCGCGCTGCCGATCCGCATTCCGCTGCCGCGCGACAAGCGCCTGCAAAGCCTGTGCGAGCGCCTGCTCGATGCGCCCGGCGCCACGCAGACGCTCGCGGACTGGGCGCGCCAGGTGGGCGCCTCCGAGCGCACGCTGGCGCGCCTGTTCGAACGGGAACTCGGCATGAGTTTCAGCCAGTGGCGCCAGCAGGCGCGCCTGGCGCACGCGGCGCCGCTGATCGCGCGCGGCATGCCGCTCGCCCGCGTGGCCGAAGAGCTGGGCTACACGAGCCAGTCCGCATTTTCCCACATGTTCAGGAAGACATTCGGCTGCTCGCCGTCCGCGTTCTTCGCCCAGCGCTGATCATTTCGCCGGCGCCTGCGCCGGCACGGCCGCGATCGCCTCGATCTCGATCAGGTACTCGGGCCGCGCCAGTGCGGCCACCTGCACCCACGTGCTGGGCGGCGGCGCCGTCCCTGCGAACATCTCCGTGCGCTTGGCGTTCAGCTTCGCGAGCGAGGCCGGCTTCGCTGCCACATAAAACGTCAGCTTGACGATGTCCTGCGGCCGCGCGCCCTCCGCGGCGAGGATCAGGCGGATGTTCTCGAGCGCCTGCACTGCCTGGTCTTCGGCGGACTCCGGCAGCGAACCGTCCGGCCGGTTGCCGACCTGGCCCGCCAGGTACAGCAGGCGCGTGCCCGGCGGGACTTCCGCCACGTGGCTGTACGCGGCGACGGGTTTGGCCACCGTGGGCGGGTTCGCCTTGCGGATCGCTTGGCCGTATGCCGGCGGGAGCGCGGCCAGCAGCGTGATCAGCACGATGGGGTTACGGTTCATGTTTTACGTTCTCCATGGGTTGGATGCCTAGGCGCCGTTCGAGCCGGGCCCGCACCTCGGGCCAGTCGAGGTCGGTCACGGCGAACAAGACGCTGTCGCGCACGTGGCCGGTCCAGGTGACGCGCTCGCGCCGCAGCACGCCTTCGCGCACGGCGCCCAGTTTGGCGATGGCGGCCTGGCTGCGCACGTTGCGCAAGTCCGTCAACAATTCCACGCGGCGGGCGCCGCATGCGAACGCATGGGCCAGCATCAGGTATTTCGCCTCGGCGTTGACGAGGGTGCCGCGCACGTCCGGCTGCAGGAACGTGCCGCCGATCTCGACGCTCTGGCGCGTGCGCTTGAGGTTCAGGAAGCTCGTCGTGCCGACGATCGTGTCCGTCGCGCGGCTGCGGACGGCATAAGCGACCCACTCCCCCTGCGCCACCCAGGGCGTTCACGGTGCGCCACCAGGTGTCGAAATCCTTGCCCTGCCCGTTGACGGCAAACAGCTGCCATGCGCCGGGATCGCAGTCGAGAGCGGCGCGTAGGGCGTCGCGCAACGCGTCCGCGTACGGCTCGAGGCGGACGTGGCGTCCGGTCAGCGGGTGGCGATCCAGGTCGAGCGGAGCGGGCGACGCAGGGGTCGAAGGTCTGGCGGTGGTCGATGGGTTCATGGCGAAATGATAATGTTTTTCGCTAAGTCAAGGTTAAAATGTTGCATAAAAAAAATAATGCCAAAATGAAATGTTGTCAGTATAAAATATATATTGAGCAATTCGCATCGATCCCGCCGCAGGAAGGCGACCACATGCCCTCCTGACGCGTACGCGGGCCCATACGTGTGCCGTGTCAAGGCACGGCAACATGTTCGACGGAGGACCCCTCCCGTCGACATGCTTCCCGTGCCCGGCGGACATTGGCGCCCGATGCGCCATGCCCGTCGCCGACTTGTCCCCAACCGAGAGAGATACCACAGATGAAATCGAAACACACTTTTGCCGCGATCGGCTGCCTATTCGTCCTGTCCGCTTGTGGTGGCGGCGGTGGCGGCGGTGGTGGCGACGTCGGCTCCGCCGCGGCGTCCACGCCGGCGCCCGCTGCCGCGCCCACGATCACTGCGATCGCCTCCATCGATGCATCGAAGGCGGCCGAAAACAGCTTCAGCGCCAGCCACCTGGTCAGCGCCTGGCCATCGGCGGTGCCCGACATGTTGAACGGCGTGAGCATCGCGCCGGTGGACGCCGGCTTGATCGCGCCGGTCTTCGACCTGCTGAAGCGCGCGTACAGCCAGCAGGATGCGAGCCTGCTGACCGGCGTGACCAGAAGCTATTCTTGCACCGAGGGCGGCTCGATCGCGGTCGAGGCGACGCAGCACGACCCGCTTACGCCGACTGCCGGCGACACGTGGAAGTTCACGTCCACCAACTGCGGCGCGTCCGGCACGATCCAGAACGGCACCATTTCCGCCAAGGTGACGGACGCCGCCGGCAATCTCTTCCAGTCCACCAGCGGGGCCATGACGCTCGATGTCGCCTTCGGCAATTACAGCAGCCTGCAAGGCGGCGTGACCACCGTGGTCGACGGGGGCATGAAAGTCAGCGTCAGCAAGATGGGTTTGAACAGCAGCACGTTCACGACCACGGGAACTTCGCTCCAGCAAACCATACAACAGTCGGGCACGACGATTGCGACGCGCACGCTGTCCTCGTTCTCGGTCACCGGCTCCAAGGAGGGTTCGCTGTTGACCTCGGCCGCCAACTTCTCGTTGTCGGGCCATTCCAATCGCCTCGGCCAGTTTGCCTACACGGTCAGGAATCTGACGCCGTTCACCACCACCGCGACCGTCACACCGACGTCGGGCGCCCTGGTCGTCAGCGGCGCAGGTTCGTCCGTCACCATGACCGTCAGCCCCGACAGTGTCCGCCTGGACCACAGCGACAACGCGAACGGAACGATCACGAGCACTGTGACGCGGACCTGGAACGACTTCCTTGGTGACTACTGAGCGACTCCTGAGCGCGCATGCCGCCTGTGCGATGCACAAATAGTTCTCAAATGAAACGTTGTCAGTGTAGAATATCAAACACACAAGTCTAACCGTTCCGGCCGGACGGGCCGTCGCACACGCGCCGCGTCCTGTCCGGTGGAGAACGCGCCAGCGCTCGTCGCCAACGAGCGCATTTCGTCCCTTTGAGAGAAAGAACACTCACATGAAATCCATGCATTCCCTGACCGCCATCGGTTGCCTCGTTGCCCTGTCCGCGTGCGGTGGCGGTGGCGGTGGCGGCAGCGGTTCCGCCTCGACGCCCGTCCAGACGTCGTCGCTGACCACCATCACGGCCGCCAATGCGCCGAAGGCCGCCAGCAATGGCTACGCGGCGACCAACGCGATCGGTCAGTCGTCGTCGCTGACGGGCGCCGTGACCGGCGTCACCATCGCGCCCGCCGGCGTCGGCGTCGTGACGCCGATGCTCGACCTCGTCAAGCAAGCCGTCAGCCAGAACGGCGCCAAGCTGCTGACCGGCGTGACCGTGTCGAACGCCTGCACCGGCGGCGGCAGCATGACGATCGATGCGACGCTGCACAGCCAGACCACGCTGAGCAACGGCGACACGATGTCGGTCACTGCGAAAGACTGCATCGAGGACGGCAGCACGATGAACGGCGCCGTGTCGATCTCGATCTCGGGCGTCAGCGGCGACGTGGTCAACGGCACGAGCGGTGCCGTGACCCTCGACATGCGCTTCAGCGGTCTCAACGTCGCGACCGGCAGCACGAACGAAGTCCTCGGCGGCGACATGAAGATCGCGCTCACGGCCACGAGCGCGACCGACATCGCGCTGACGATCTCCGGCAACTCGCTGCAGGTCACGGAACAGCAAGCCGGTACGACGGTGGCGACCCGCACGCTGACGGGCTACTCGTTGACGGGCGGCCAGCACGGTACGACAGTGACCGCCGCCGCCAACTTCGCCGTGTCCGGCAATGCCAACGGCCTCGGCCAGTTCGCGTACACGGTGCAGAGCGTGCAGCCGCTCGTCAGCACGACGATGTCCGACGTGCCGACGTCGGGCTCGTTCATCGTCAACGGCGCCGCATCGTCCGTCACCGCGACCATCGTGCCCACCGGCGTCCGCCTGGACTACAGCGCCAAGGGCGACGGTGTGATCACGCAGACCAGCACGGTGAGCTGGACCAGCTTCGTGGGCGCCTGAGCGCGGCATGCGTGACTTTCTTCGTGCCGGCCTGATCCCGGCACTGTGCGCGCTCGCCGCGTCACCGGTCCATGCGCAATGGCAGGTCGGCGCCGGCCCCGGCCTGCGTCACGCCGTCAACGCCGAATACGACGTCGCGGGCCGCCGGCTCGTCCGCGAGTCCGGCTGGCTGCCGGGGGTGGCTTTCCAGGCCGCGTACACGGCGGGCCCGCTGACCTGGCGCGGCGGCGCCAACTGGTACCGGGGCGACATCGACTACGCCGGCCGCACGCAGGCCGGCGTGCCTGCCTCGTCCACGACGGCGACGACGTTGGCGTCCGTCCACGCCGGCGCAGCCTATGCGCTGGCGGGCGGCGTGGCGCTGCTCGCGTCGGTCGAGGCGGACCGCTGGCGGCGCGGCATCGCCGGCACCGCATCCGCCGCGGGCCTGCAGGAAACCTACCGGTCCACCCGGCTGTACGCGGGCGCAGCGCAGACGTGGCGTCCGGCCATGGGTCCGCTGACGCTCGAGGCGAGCCTGTTCCGGTCGACGCCGGAGCACATGCGTGTGGGTTTTTCCGGCGTGTACGATCCGGCAAGCTTCGATGGCGGCCGCGCGCGCGGCGTGCGCCTGGGTGTCGCGCTGCGGCCCGCGCAGGCGCCGTGGCTGGAACTGCGCACGCGCCTCGACCACGCACGGGTGCCGCGCAGCGGCAGCGTCCCGTTGACGGCGGACGGACAGTACCGGGGCACGATCACGCAGCCGGAACACACACGGCAGGCGTTGACGTTCGAGGTCGCGGCCATGTACTGAAGTGAAGCGGCGCGCATGGGAAACGGGCCGATGCCCGGTTTCCCATGGATGACGGGTTAATGGACGGCCGGCCGCGTGGCGGTCTTGCCGGCAGCGGCGCCTGCGCCCTGCGGTCGGTAGGCCTGCGCGGCCCGGTGGGTATCGTCGTATTCCTTGAAGCTGGCGATCTTGCCGCCGGCGACGCGGAACACGTGGCACCAGTCGCTGCTGTACTCGGCGCCCGTCGACTTGACGGTGAACGTGCCGTGCCCGAGCACGACCACCTGGTCACCCTGGCCGATGAACTGGTCAGGCTTGAATTCGCGCGGTTCCTGGCAGTCGGCCAGCACGCGGAAGAAATCGGCGACCTGGTCCACGCCGTGGCGCTTGCCGGAAAACGGGACACCTTCGATGTCCGGCAGCTCCCACGCGATGTCCTGTGCAAACAGCCCAAGCAGGCGCTGGATGTCGCCCTTGTCGTACGCGTCGTACGCCTGTTTGAGCAGGCTGATGTTGCCTTGCTCGTTCATGATCCTCTCCTTGAAAGTCCGATGATAGGACTTCCAGTATCGCTTCCGAAAAGAGGATTGCAATGGTGGCCAGGCAAGCGCACGAATTACGTCGTCACGCTGAACGGCACCCCCACGTCGCTCCAGGCCGCCGCTTCCTTCTCGAACCAAGCGGCCACGGTCGGGTGCTGGCGCAGCCAGCCGCGCGGCGTCTCGACGTCGATGCGGCCCTTCATGCGCACGCGCACGGCGTCCACGTCCGCGTCCACACGCGCGTGCATGAACACGGCGGCCAGGCGCAGCGCCAGAACGGCCTTGGCGAGGTCGGGCACGCCCAGCACCTCGCGCACCTTGCGCAGATTGCCCTTCTGGCCCAGCACGATCAGGCTCATCAAGCGCAGCTCGCGCGCCGTGAAGCCTGGCAGGTCGGCGTGCTCGACGATGTACGATGCGTGCTTGTGCGCGCCCGTGTGCGAGATCGCCTGCCCCACCTCGTGCAGCATCGCGCTGCGCAGCAAGTGGTGCACGACCGTGTCGTCCTGCGGCGCCAGCTTGTCGAACAGCTTTTTCGCGATCGCGGCCGTGCGCGTCGCGCGCTGGGTGTCGACGCCGAAGCGGCGCATGCAGTCCTGGATCGCGAGGTCGCGGCGGTCGTGGCGGTTCGCGCGCAGTTCCAGGTCGGACAGCACGCCGAGGCGCAACCCGGCATTAATCGCCGTCATGGCGGGCACGCTCAGCTCTTGCATCACGCCGATCAGAATCGACAGACCGCCCGTCATCACGATCACGCGCTCGCGCTTCACGCCGGGCAGGTCGAACGCATCGACATGGCCCAACTCGATGAGCTTGTCGCGCAGTGCGAACAGGCTCGGCAGCGACATCGTGCCGTCGCCGAGGCGGTTGCGCGAGATGACCTCGTTGATCGCGCGCATCGTGCCGGACGAGCCGTAGACGGCGTCCCAGCCGTGCCGGCGGTACTGGTCCGCAAGGTCCTCGACGCGGGCGCGCGCCGCGTTGACGGCCGTCTCGAACGCGTCCGCGCTGACGTGGCCGCCCTGGAAATACGTGGCGCTCTGCGGGTGCGTGCCGATGCTGAACGATTCGACGAGGTGGATGTCGTCGCCGTGCGCCGCGATCACTTCCGTCGAGCCGCCGCCGATGTCGATCACGAGCCGCCGTTCGCTTCTCCGCCCCAGCGCGCGCGCGACGCCCATGTAGATCAGCCGGCCTTCTTCCTCGCCGGAGATGATCTCGATGGGGTAGCCGATCGCTTCTTCCATCCGCGGCAACACGGCGTCCGCGTTGCTGGCAACGCGCATCGTGTTCGTCGCGACGACACGCACCGCGGCGAGCCGGTACTGGCGCAGGATGGCGCTGAAGTCGCGCAGCGTCTGCAGCGCCGTCTCCACGGCGTCCTCGCGCAAGGCGTTGTCCGGACCGAGGCCGGCCGCGAGGCGGATCGGGTCGCGCGCCGTGCGCACGATGTGGATCTGGCCCGCGATCGGCTCGCCGATGTGGAGGCGGAAGGAATTGGAGCCGAGGTCGACTGCTGCGTACATGGCTGGGCTGGATTCGAGTGGCGTTGACCGCAGTATAGCGGGCGTCGGGCCCGCCGCGTCTCCCTGCTGCGCCGTCAACGCAACGCCTCCGTCAGCACGCGCCCTTCCGAGCCCGCCGGACGGCGCACGTGCAGGATCTGGGCGAGGGTCGGCGCGATGTCGACGACTTCCGCGTAGCCGGCCTGTTCGCCGGGGCGAATCCAGCGCGGGCCCATCACGAGCAGCGGCACCGACGTGTCGTACTGCCACGGCGTGCCATGGCTCGCGCCCGAGCTCCCGCTGCTGAAGATCGTGTACGGCGTCGTCACGACGAGCAGGTCGCCGGACAGGGTGCGGTTCCACGCCCGTTGCATCAGCGTGCCCAGGCGCGACGTCGCGGCGCCCCCCTGCTCCAGCTGCGTGCGCGTGAACACTTCGGAGATGCCCGGCTGCGCCAGCAGGAAGCGCGCGGCGGCATTCTCCACGTCGGCACGCGCGAGGCCGCGGCGCTCGATCTCCGCATCGTCGAGACGGACATCTGGCAATAGCGACGTCTTGACGAGCTTGGCGCCGCCGAAACGCGCGGCCAGCGCAGCGTCCAGTTGCTGCAGCAACGTCTTCGGATTCACGCGCAGCGCGTCCGCATGCTGCGCGCGCGCGAACTCGGCCGTGTTGGCGAAGCCGTGGTCGGCCGTCAGCACGACGAGCACATTGTCCATGCCCACGCGCTTGTCGAGGAACGCGAAGAATGTCGCGATCTGGCGGTCGACCTGCTGCAGGTGGTCGTGCGACATGCGGCTTTCCGGACCGTACGCATGGTTCACGTAATCGTGGCCGGACAGGCTCACCCCGAGCAGGTCCGTGGCACCGGTCGGATTGCTGCCCAGGTGCTCGCCGTCGACCGCGGCCTCGGCGAATTCCAGCGTGAGCTCGTCGATGGCCGGGCTCGTCTTCAGTCTTGTGTAGTAATCGGCGGCCGGCGCGCCGCTCTCGCTGTAGAACGTGAACGGGAAGCGGTTAGTGTTCGTCGTCGTCCCCTCGGGATAAGGCGCGTCGTCGGCATACGCGCTGTCGGCCAGCAGCGGCGTCCACGACTTGGCGTAATACCGGTCCTGCGGCTTCGCGGCGCGGAAGCGCTCGGCCCACGCCGGATAGCTGTCCATGTAATAGGTGCTCGTGGCGAAGTCACCGGTTTTGTCCATGTACATGTACGCGGTGCCCGTCTTCCCGGCCAGCAGGATGGCGCCGCGGTCCTTGCCGGACACCGTGACGACCTTGCTGCGGTTGCCCGTCGCGTAGCGCAGCTGGTCGCCGAGCGTGTCCACGCGCAGGTTCGCGGGCGACGTGCCGTCGTGTTCGTCCGTCTGCTCGCCCACGTAGTGGTAGCGGGTGTCCTCGGTGCAATAGACGTTGCGGCCGTCCGCCGCGATCCAGTTGTTGCCGATGATGCCGTGGCGGTAAGGGTACGCGCCCGTCAGCACCGCGGAGTGGCCGACCGCGGTCACCGTGATGCCGTGGGCCTGGTGCGCATCCGTGAACGACGCGCCCTGCTCCAGCAGGCGGCGCAGGCCGCCGGGGCCGAACTGGTCGCGGTAGCGCTGCACCTGCTCGGACGGCAGGCCGTCGATCACCATTACGACGACCAGCTTCGGCGGTTTCACTTGCGCGGCGACGGCGGCCGGCTTGGCGGGCGGTCTGGCGGGCGGTCTGGCGGCCGCAGCGTTGCACGCGGGGCCGGGCAGCCACAGCGCTGCGCACGCGATCAAGGTCAGCGATGTCGTGAGCCGGGAGGGTAGCATGCGGTGCGTCCTTCTGTCGGGTTGCTGGTCATTGGCAATCGTACATTGTATGAAGGCCAAATGTCAGTTCCATGACACGGTCGCGGGCGCCAAGCTCAGCCAGAAAAGTGCGCCGCCAGTCCCTGTTCGCGGAAACGCTCGACGACGAAGTCGACGAACACACGCGTCTTCGCGGGCAGCAGCCGGCGGCTCGAATAGTAGAGGAACAGCGGGCCTGTCTCCGCATACCAGTCCGGCAGGATCCGCACGAGCCGCCCGTCGGCCAGCAGCGGCCCCGCGTGCGGCGCGGGCAGCAGCGCGATGCCGAGTCCGGCCGCGGCCGCATGGGCCATCGCTTCCGGATCGTCCAGCACCGCGACGGGGCGGCAATCGTACGGGGCGACGCGGCCCGCGTCGTCGCGCAACGTCAGTGTCTGCAGGCGGCCCGTGCGGATCGAACGGCGCGCGATGCCGTCGTGCGCAGCCAGGTCGTCCGGATGCGCCGGCGTGCCGCGCCGGGCGAGGTACGCCGGCGACGCGGCGAGCACGATGCGCACCCGCGTCAGCTCGCGCGCGACGACGCCTTGCGGCAATTCGACGCCACCGCCGATCGCGACGTCGAAGCCTTCGGCGATGAGGTCGACCTGGCGGTTGTCGAAGTGCAGGTCGGGCAGGACTTCCGGATAGCGTTCACGGAACGCAGCCAGCATCGGCACGAAATGCATGCGCCCGACCGCCGGCGCCAGCGCCACTTTCAATGGCCCGGCGGCGTGGTTCGCGCCCTGGCGCACGACGGCCATCGCGTCCTGGATGCGGTGCCACGGCTCCGCCACTTCGCGCAGCAGTTGCTCGCCCTCTTCCGTCAGGCTGAGCTTGCGCGTGCTGCGCCGGAACAGCCGCACGCCGAGGTTCGCCTCGAGCCTCGCCACGTTCTTGCTGACGCCGGCCGGCGTGAGGCCGAGGCGGCGCGCCGCGGCGGAGAAGCCGCCGTCCTCGGCGCTGTGGATGAAGGCGTCAAGGTGCACGAATGGGTCGCTCATCGATCTTTAACTCCTGGTTGAAAGTCTTATGCTTATGCACCCGCTAGTTTCAACGGACGGTTGGAATGATACTGCACACATCAACCACCCCAACCGAATGGAGAACATCATGGCAACCAGCTACCTCGAACAAAAAGTCGCTTTCGTCACCGGCGGTTCGCGCGGCATCGGCGCGGCGATCGTGGAACGCCTCGCCCGCGCAGGCGCGGCCGTCGCGTTCACGTACCGGTCGTCGGAAGACGCCGCGCAAGCGCTGGCCGGACGCATCGAAGCGGTCGGTGGCCGCGCACTGGCGCTGCGTGCCGACGTGGCGGACACGTCCGCATTGACGGCCGCCATCGATGCGGCCGCCGCGAAGTTCGGGCGCCTGGACATTCTCGTCAACAACGCGGGCGTCTTCCTCGGCGGGCACGTGACGGAATTCGCGCTGGCCGATTTCGACAAGACGGTCGCCGTCAACCTGCGCGCCGTGTTCGCGGCCACGCAGGCCGCGGTGCGCCACCTGCCGGACGGCGGGCGCGTGATCAATATCGGCAGCACGAACGCGCTGCGGGTGCCGTTCGCCGGCGCCGCCGTGTACGCGATGAGCAAGTCGGCGCTGACGGGTCTGGTAAAAGGTCTCGCGCACGACCTGGGCCCGCGCGGCATCACCGTCAACAACGTGCTGCCGGGCCCCGTCGACACGGACATGAACCCGGCCGACACGGACTTCGGCAAGTCGCTGCACGCCTACATGGCCCTGCCGCGCCACGGCCGACCGGACGAGATCGCAACGATGGTGGCGTGGCTCGCGAGCCCCGAGGCAAGCTTCGTGACGGGTGCCGACCTGGCAGTGGACGGTGGCTTCGCGGCTTGATCGTGCCTCACGGCTCTTCGGTCCGGTGCACGTCGCGCCACGCGAGCATCGCGACCAGGCGTTCTTCCTTGTCCGCGTCGAAGCCGCACGTGGCGTCGAAACGGGCCGGGTTCTCGTACGTGCCGAACAGCCAGTCCCACCAGACGATGTCGCCGTAGTTGTTGCGATGGCGGCCGTACTGGTGGTGCACGCGATG
The DNA here is from genome assembly GCF_024753285.1 of Massilia pinisoli. Lineage (GTDB taxonomy): Bacteria > Pseudomonadota > Gammaproteobacteria > Burkholderiales > Burkholderiaceae_D > Telluria > Telluria pinisoli. The sequence continues at coordinate 79,578 of NZ_JANUGW010000029.1, forward strand.
CATTTCCGGGCGCTGGAAGAACCAGCCGATCCAGCGCGGCGTGCGCACGCTCGTGTGATAGAAGAATTCGCCGAGCGCCGTGCACAACGTATAGACGGCGCCGGCGGCGGGCGACAGTCCCAGCATCGCGTAGACGAGCAGGCTGCCCATGATGGAGTTGACGACCATCTCGACGGGGTGCTTGTAGAACGACGTGATCACCTCGATGCGCTGCGGGCTGTGGTGGATCTGGTGGAACAGGCGCCACAGCAGGTCGGATTCGTGGCGCGCCCGATGCCACCAGTAGAACACGAACGTGGCGACGAAGTATGCGACCATGCCGCCGGCCGCGGGGCCGAGGTGCTGCGACAGGTGGAACAGCGAAGTACCGGACAGCCAGCGTTCCCACGTGAAGCCGGCCAGCAGCACGACGCACAGCTGCACGGCGTTGATGGCAAGGACGCGCAATGGCCACGTGCGCACATGGGGCAAGCGCCAGCCTGGGATCAAGCGTTCGAGCAGGAAACAGGCGAAAAATACGATGAAGATGGTGGGCAGCATGGGATCCTCGTGGGTTGTCGGAATCCCATCCTGGCGGCACGCGCGGCCGGCCGCCAGCGCCGCGTCGCGCGGTCCGCGCCGGCGCTACCGCCGGTCGCCGATTGTGCTACTTCAGTCTGTGGACGAACAATAACGTCTGCCACACCCTGGAGGCCACGCAGGTAAGAGCATTGTTGCAGTCCCGAGAACTGCGACGCACCCTACGTAGGGCCGATTTATTGATGGCGATCAGCCCATTACTTCGGTAATCGATTTGACTTGATAAACATACGTCCAATTCTGGCCGAGGCTGCATAAAAACACGGGCCTGACGAGACGTCCGCAGGGCCGGGTGTTCCAAAATGCTCGCTACGACGTTTTCACCAGGTGTGGGAGCCCCCTGAAAACGTCGTGATTTCGCGTTTTTACACTGCCTGCGCCGATTGCAGACCCACCTGAACGTCCGCAGCTACCCCACAGCGGCCTGTCGAAGGAGTCATTGGCTCTTCATTATTTACCAGGCGTCGTATAGCGTACACCACCGGCGCGCTTTAGTATCTCTTGCACATCCCGACGATTTTCGAAAATGGCGAGGTCGAGCGGCGTGGGAGATTCCTCGTCGTTGACGGGAAATCCGGCCTTCAACGCGGCCTCGATCACGACAGCAGAACTGCGCCGAACCAGAATTCCCAACAACGACGCACCCGTCTTGTACGTGCAGCGCGTATCCACCCGTCCCATCAACGCGGTCATTGCTGCGTCGATGGCCTCGTCCCGATTTTCGAAGTCGCGCACACGACCAGTGCGATCGGGCGACGGCAGATCCAGCAATTCATTTGCCGCCTGACACATGGCTTCGCTAGTGCCGCCGGTAGCCAGCAATTCGTCAGCCTGCTGCAGTATCGCGCTCCGTCCCCGCGGTGGAACAGGCACGGGTTCTCCCAGGGCAGGCAGCGCCTTGAGATCCTCTTCCAGCTTGGCCGCCCACAGTGGGACAATCTCGGTCGTGTGGCAATGTCCACCGCAGAATACTTGTTTGAGTGGCGCCAATAGTTCGGTATGTATCTCGCAGAAATCGGCACCCGACAACCAATACTGTTTCGCCTTGCCGCTCACGTAGACGCTGACCCCGGCATGCGCTACTTCTGCGGAACAAGCACGACTTTCCGTGACCTGGTATGAGGCGTGGCGCGTCGGACCATCACGGCGCGCATATTGCTCGATGATCTTGCGTGCCGCGCCGGCCTCCACAGCGCGCATGTCAACGGATGAGTAGTCACGGTCGCGCAGCAGCCATGCGTGCTCGCCTTCGATGAACAGGCCAAACCGTGTGCCTAGATCGTGTTGCACGAACACGGCCTCATCCAGCCTGGTGAGCGGCACCTGCTGCAGGAAGAAGCGTATTTGCCAGCCGCGTTTGTCGATCGTTTTATATAGATTGAAAGTATCGTTCCAACCCTGCCGGATTGGCGGAGCGTCTGCCCGCTGCGCTGCAAATGTAAGGTCCCAGCCGGCGGGCACGTCCATGGCGCGCGTCGTACCGGCTAAGCATCCCCCTGCAACCAGCAACCATACTCCCCAACCGCGCATGCGTCTCATCATGTTTTCTTTCCGTTAGTTCCTGCCCAGGACAGTATCAAGAACATATTGTGTACTGCTCCGGGCTTCTGCGACTGCGCCAAGGACCTGTCGACCATACTCGACTTACTGCTCAGTTCGCGTGCACAATGAGCCAAACCGCAGAGGATCATGTAGCCGACCTGAGCGAACGGCAGCGAGAAGAAGTCTGGCCAAATTTCGAATAGAAGGCTAAGAGAATAGGACGAGGGTAGAGTTATTACTGCAAGGACGATATCCGGTAACAGATGCTCTCGCTGAGAGTGAAGCAGCGTCGCGTCAACATAAAGTGCCCAGCTGGCTGCTAGCAGCACGACTATTAAGTAGGCCGTTGCCACTGTATGCTTTTTTTTCGATATTTTCATATTAAGGGCCGTTTCTAGTCAAAACCCTGCCGTTGGGCCAGCACAGCATCCCGCAAAGCGAGAAAAGTCATTGACGGCTACGACCGGCCGGAATCGACCCAAACCGGTCATCGACTCGGAGCAGCTACGTCTTCGAGATCGTTGTAAAAGGCAGGATACGCATCCCACGAAGCGTAGTAGCAGACAAAATCAGCCTTTGTTTCTCTAGAACTGCGCTTTTGGCTAATCATCTCGAGCAATTCTGTCACGCCGTCTGTCTCAAGAAAATATGTATAGCCCTGATGCGTCACCTCCGGCGGAATCGAAAAGTTCTCTCCGAACTGAACGATCACTGCTTCGCTACCCTGGTGAAACGGTTCTCGAGCACATATGACAAAGTCATCTGGCATGTGCGGCGACATGAAGATTGCGTCTATGAGCTTCATAGGAATGCGCTGGGAATGTTGCAAGTGGTTCGGATAGGTCCGCTCTTGGCCGGTCTGGGCCAGTCGAGCCAGCATAGCATGTTGCCGAGCCGACAAACTCTCAGACTGTCACGACAGGCAGGAACCGACCTGAAGCGGCCCTCGAGCTTTTTTCGTCATGCACCGAGCGTCCGAAGGGCGGGAATTAAGAGAGCTAGCCCGAGAAAGGCAAGCAAGACCGCCCCTTTGATCGCTAGTTCCGCCCAAGGGAATGGAATACTGCCATCTGGATTGCTCCAGCCGCCTGGAACATCATCATCGATCGTGATTAGGTGCCCTGCGAAAGCCCAAACGGCGAAACCTATCGCCGTGTACAGATACGGCACATTCCAGATTAGGGACAGAATGACGGCAGTTGAGCAAACCATCGCTAGCATGATGCCGTACCGCTTGCGTTTAGAAACGCCCACGTCCCTATCTCCTTCGACACGAACAAAACCAACGACCGCTCGTGGCCCAGGCTGTGTAAAAACATAGGT
>NZ_JANUGW010000003.1 GCF_024753285.1 Massilia pinisoli
CCATGAAACAAAAAAGCATGCGACGGGCGCATGCTTTTTCATCGGAGCGGACGGCGATCAGTCACCGTACAGTTTCTGCTTCAGCTCGCGGCGCTGCTGGGCTTCCAGCGACAGCGTCGCGGTCGGGCGGGCGATCAGGCGGGGGATGCCGATCGGCTCGCCCGTTTCCTCGCACCAGCCGTATTCGCCGGATTCGATGGCGGCCAGCGATTGCTGGACCTTCTTGAGCAGCTTGCGCTCGCGGTCGCGGGTACGCAGCTCCAGCGCGTGCTCTTCCTCGATGGTGGCGCGGTCGGCCGGGTCGGGCACGAGGACCGTTTCGCGCAGGTGTTCCGTCGTCTCGCCGGCGTTTTTCAGCAGCTCTTTTTCGAGCTCCTGCAGGCGGTTCTTGAAGAACGCCAGCTGGGCCGGGTTCATGTAGTCGTCGTCGCTCATGGCCCGAATTTCTTCTTCCGTCAGAAGGCGGTCCTCGGGCTGCGCCACGGTATTCGGTTTCGTTGTTTTAGTCATGACTTCACTTACCTTTGATACGACAGAGTTTCCATTTTATCAGCTAACTCAGCGGTCACCGTTGCTATGGTGCGCGCCGGCCGGCTGCCGTAACGGCCCGGTTTCCCGGGCCTGCCCCGTGTCCGGACGTGCGGGCGGGGCTGTCCAGTCGTTCGTTCCCGGGTGCCTTCAGGCAGGCCAACGATACCGAACGAAGGGTGGACCGCGCAAGGAGCACTTTAGAACCGGAGTAGTTTATACCAAACACTGTTCCAATCCGCGAATAAAGACATCTTTCGGTAAATTTTTACCAATAAACACCATCTTGCTGCCACGGGCTTCGCCGTCCGCCCACTTTGCACCGAGGTCGCTGCCCATGATTTGATGCACGCCTTGGAAGACGACCTTGCGGTCGGCGCCTGCCATCGACAATACGCCTTTATAACGGAGCATGTTCGGGCCGAAGACTTGTACCATGCTGCCGAGGAATTGATCCAGGCGCTCGGGGTCGAAGGCGCGCTCGCTCTTGAACACGAAGGCCGCGATGTCGTCGCTGTGATGGCCGTGATGGTGGTCGTGGCTGTGGTCGCACGCTTCCGTGTGCACGTGGTCGTGATCGTGGTGATCGTGGTCGTGGTCGTGCGCCTCCTCGGTCGTGAGGAACGCCGGATCCAGTTCCAGCTTGTCGTTCAGGTTGAAGCCGCGCAGGTCGAGCACGTCGGTGAGGGGCGCCCGGCCGAAGTCCGACGTGCTGATCGGCGCGCGCGGATTGATGCGGCGGATGCGTGCCTTCAGCTCGTCGACGGCGGCGGCGTCCACGAGGTCGGTCTTGGACAGCAGGATCTTGTCGGCGAACCCGACCTGGCGCTGGGCTTCCTCGTGGCGGTCCAGCTGGTCCATCGCGTGCCGCGCGTCGACGACGGTGACGACGGCGTCCAGCAGGTAGTGGGCGCCGACTTCTTCATCGACGAAGAACGTCTGCGCGACCGGACCCGGATTGGCGAGGCCCGTCGTCTCGATCACGACGCGGTCGAAGTGGATTTCACCGGCATCGCGCTTGCGGGCCAGGTTCGTGAGGGCGACGATGAGGTCGCCGCGCACGGTGCAGCAGATGCAGCCATTGTTCATCTCGACGATCTGCTCGCCCGGGTCCTGCACGAGGATTTCGTTGTCGATGTTTTCCTGGCCGAATTCGTTTTCGATGACGGCGATGCGCAGGCCGTGCTCTTCCCGCAGGATACGGTTGAGCAACGTCGTTTTGCCGGCGCCGAGGAAGCCGGTCAGGATAGTGCTGGGAATCAATTCCATATATCGCTGTCCAATGGGGTGAGCCGTTTCCCCTGCGGGGAATCGGAAGATTATGCCGGATTTTGCGGATCGTCACCACCCGCCACGCCGTGCCCGCCTTGGTCGGCCGGCTACTTGCGCTTGGCGCGCGGATGGGCCTTGTCGTAGACGGCGGCCAGGTGCTGGAAATCGAGCGACGTGTAGATCTGCGTCGACGTGATGCTGGCGTGGCCCAGCAGTTCCTGCACGGCGCGCAGGTCGCCCGACGATTGCAGCAAATGCGACGCGAACGAATGGCGCAGCACGTGCGGGTGCACGTGGACCGGCACGCCGGCCTTGCGTGCGTGGACTTTCAGGCGGTATTGCACGACGCGGGGACTGATGCGGGTGCCGCGCGTCGTCAGGAACAGGGCGGCACTGCCGTCGCGCGCGGGCGGGCGCACGGCCAGCCACGCTGCCAGCGCCGCGCGGGCCGGTCCGCCGACGGGCACGCGACGCATCTTGTTGCCCTTGCCCGTGACGACCACTTCCTGCGCCTCGAGTTCGAGCCAGCCGAGCGAGGCCGGCTGGCCGTCGCGGGCGGGCACGTGGTGGACGTCGAGCCCGGCCAGCTCGGACACCCGCAGGCCGCTCGAGTACAGCAATTCGAACATGGCGCGGTCGCACAGTTCCGCCGGTTCCGCGTTGCCCGGGGTCGTCTTTTCCATCAACTGGACGGCGTCGTCGACGGCCAGCGCCTTCGGTAGCCGCTTCGGGCGGCGCGGCGCGCGCACGCCGTCGGCCGGGTTCGCCGCGAGGGGCAGCTGCCCCGACAGCCAGTCGAAGAAACCGCGCCAGCCGGACAGCTTGCGCGCGATCGACGTCGCGCTTTGTCCTTCGGCGTGCAGCTTCGCGGCGAAGCGACGGATGTCGAAATGGGTCAGCGCCGTCCAGCCGGCCTGGTCCGGCAGGTTGGCGAGCCGGGCCAGTTCGGCCAGGTCGCGGCGGTAGGCGGCGATCGTGTGGTCGGACAGCTGGCGTTGCGTCTTCAGCTCCGCCAGGTAGCGGCCGGTCCAGTCGTCGGCGGCCGGCGTGTCCATGTCAGCCGAGCAGGGGAGCGAGCGCGGTGCCGGCCGTCTCGCCGATGTGCACGAGGAAATCCGTCGCCATCGCGGCGCTGAAGCGTTCCGTCTCGGGTGAACCGAGCACGAGCAGGCCGAACGCGGTGCCGCCGGCGCGCAGCGGCAACAGCACGGTCGAGCGCACGGCGCTTGCATCGGCCAGCCAGCCGACTGCCTCGAATTCCTTGTTCGGACCGCAGTACGGCGCGCGCAGACTGCTGGCGAACAGGCGCACGTCTTCTGAGACGTCGCGCGCATACCAGGCATCCGCGTGCTCGGGCGCCAGCTTCCACAGGCGCAGCGTGGCTTGCGGCACGATGAAATGCTCGACGAGGCCGTCGGCCACGGCGGACGGGAGCTCGGCGGGCACGCGCGTGCGCAGCAATTGCTGGGTCCAGCCGTGGAAACGGTTGGCGATCGCCGCGTTTTCCTCGGCGTGGCGCACCAGTTCGGACATGCGCAGTTCCAGAGCGCGGTACTTGTCGCGCATGACTTCCATTTGGCGCTCCTGCAGCGACACCGCGCGGCCAGTCAGCGGGCTCGACAGTTTTACCTCGCCCAGCAGGGCGGCGTACTCCACGAAGAATTGCGGGTGGTCGACCAGGTATTGGGCGATGGCGGTGGAATCCAGTGATGCGGTGGTCATGTGCGGCTTGCGGGTTGGGTAGACCGTTCATTTTAACCGACCGCAATGGCTCGGCGCAGATTTCCTCTTGGCATTGTGTCACCGCAGCATCACTGAAAACAGCAAGGGCGGACCCGGTTGCCCGGGCCCGCCCTTGCGGTGCGATGCGGCGGGGTTGCCCCCGCGCCGTCAGCTTAGAACGAGTGGTTCAGGCCGACGTCGTAGAAGTTACGCACCGACGAGCCAGCCACGAAGCCCAGCGTGTCGTACGTGAAGATGTTCGTCTTGCGCGATGCATCGACGTACAGGTACGTACGCTTCGACAGGCTGTACTCGTAGCCCAGCGAGTACTGGCGGGTGATCAGGTCGTGCAGGCGGGTGGTCTCTTCTTGCTTCTTCAGACCGAAACCGACCAGCATCTTGCCCGGGCCCATGCCGTAGGTCATACCGATTTCCGCGCCCTTGACGGTCGGACGGAAGGTGTTGGTGTGCTCTTGATCGTGATGGGTGTAGGTAGCCATCAGTTTCATTTCCGGGCTGACCGAGAACGAACCTGCAACCGACCAGACCTTCGATTCGACGGCGTTGCGCTCGTAAGCAACCATCGCAGCGGCGGGACCGTTGTTATAGGTGCCAGCGATCGAGAACGGGTTAGCCGAAGCTTCTTGGTTAGTCAGGTACGTTGCGCCATTACCGATGCCGGTCAGCTTGCCGCCGGTGGCTTCTTTCGATGCCCACGATGCGTTCACCTGGAAGCCGTTCGAGACCGGCGAGTTATAGAAGATCGCGTTCGAGATGCGGTTGCTGTTCGGCGAACCGCCGGTGCTGTTCACGTCCAGCGGAGCCGAGTTGAAGCCGGCGACCGAGATGTCCGTGTAGAAGCCGGCCGGGGACGGCAGACCGTGCCACGGCTCGAACGAACCGACGATTTCCTGGAACGGGGTCAGGCCACGGCCCAGACGGACCATACCGAAGTCACCCTGCAGGCCGACGCGGGTCTGGCCTTGGAACAGCGGACGGCCGCCGTTTTCGTTGGTGCCGGTGTCCGGCTCGTAACGCATTTCGACTTGGAACAGTGCCTTCAGGCCATTGCCCAGGTCTTCCGTGCCCTTGAAGCCGAGGGTGTTGGCGGCGCGCTTGCCGATGTTCAGGGTCTGGTCCGACTGCTTGGACATGCCGACGTCGATGTTACCGTAGATTTGAACGGCGGTTTGAGCTTGTGCAACACCGGCGAAGGCGCCCAGCAGAGCGGCTGCCACGAGGGTTTTTTTCATCTATTTTTATCCTAAAAAGTGAATCGAAGGAATCCAGAGAGCATTGAGATTTTTATTAGTTGCTGAACACTCGGATGTGTGAACCTTAAATGCTTAATGCGTCAAGATTGTCTGATTTGTCAATTATGACTGTTGCACTTGGTCGAAAGCCAATAAAACCAATCGTGCTGTTGTATTTTCGAAACGCATGACCTCGCAACCGGGGCACACCTTAAGCCTCGTTTAAGTTTCCAACCATCATCATGCTGTCCCCGTACCACGGCAGGGTTTGTGCGGGCTCAAAGGTCATTGGAATCGCAGGCGAATCGCGCCGACGCGGCTTTAGACTCTGGCCCATCCGACGTCCATTGTTACCGCAGTGCGCGCCGCGTGAGCTCATCGATAGCGCATCGTAATCGATCTTGCGCGCATCTGCATGTATTTATATGCGTAAATATGTTGCGCGCACGTCTCAGGCGTCTCTAACATCCAGAAAATGAACGATGGCAAATCGTGAAGAACTGGCAGTCATCCGCGGTGCACGCGCGGGACGCGCCGAATCGCAACTGGCCCTGGGCCGGCTCTACCTGTTCGGCAGTGCGGGACTGCCGAAGAGCCTGCCCACGGCCCTTCATTGGCTCGACCGTGCCGCGCAGCAAGGGTGCGCGGAAGCATGGCAATTGATCGGGAACCATATTCCGGTCGACCTGGCGCGTGACAGTCCGCAGCCCGTGACCGATTGGTACGAGCGGGCATATGACGGCGGGCTCGTGCGTGCGGGACTCGTCTATGCCCAGCTGGTGCTCGGTGCGGCGCGCGATGGCGACGGCGCGCCGGTCCGGCGCGCCAAGGCGCTGCGCGCGCTGGAAGACGCGGCCCGGGCCGGGTTCCCGGAAGCGCAGTGGCTGCTCGCGCGCGCGCACGGCGCGGCGGCGCCCGAGGCGGACGAGCCTGCGGTCCATGCCCCCGCGGCCAGCCCGGCCGGACAGCGCTGGCTGCGCCGGGCGGCCGACAGCGGCGTCGGCGCCGCGCAGTTCGCGCTGCTGGAACAGGACTGGAATGCGCAACGCTTGGGTGCCTGGCTGGCCCGTGCGCTTCCGCTCGCGCGCGCCCTGGCCGGTTCCGCTGCCGCGCAAGACCACACGGCGGCGCGGCTCGCGCCGGACGAAGTGCAGCTGCTGTCGCGCTGTGCGCGGCTCGTCGAGGCGAACGAGGTGTCGCACGACGTCGGCGCGGAGGAATTGCTCGGGTTCTGGGAATGCGCCGCAGCCGAGAACGACCGCCATGCCCAGTTCGCGCTGGGACTGTGGTGCGCGCGCATGCGCGTCGACGGCAAACGCGTTCCCGGCAGCCATGGCGCCGCCAACTTCAAGAAGGCGGTGCGCTGGCTGACGCAGGCGGGTGAGCAGGGTCTGGCGGAAGCGTGGTATGCGCTGTCGCGCATTTATATCAAGCCGGAATTCTCGCAGCGCAATGTCATGGAGGCGCAGAAATACCTGGAGCGCGCGGCGGAGATGGGCTATCGCGACGCCCAGCTCGAATGCGGGAACGCGGCCTGGCGCGCGCGCCGCGAAAACGAGAACAACGACGTGCGTGCGCTGTTCTGGCTGCAGAAGGCGGCGGTGCAGGGTTGTCCCAAGGCCGCGGCCACCCTGCGCAAGCTGGCGCCGCGCCACCCCGGCGCCTGGCAGCACCTCGATCCGCTGCTCGTGGGGCGCGACCTGACGGCGTATCCGCTGCTGGCCGCGCGCCTGGAGTTGGCCGTGGCGTTCGGCTTGAGCCGGGCGGAGGCCCTGTTGCTGGACATCCGCGGCGCCGACCGCGGCCACTGCCTCGTGATCGACATCCGCGCCAGCTACGGACGCAGCCGGCGCCGCCTGATCTCGGTGGATACGGCACAGGAACGCCAGCTGCTCGACCGCGTCGGGCTCGTGTTCGACAACGTCGATTGCGGTCCCGGCGGTCCGGAAGGGAATTACCGCCAGCGCCTGTACCGGTTGCGCAGCCTGTTGCCCGACACGGAGGTCGGCAGCCAGGGCGGCGAGGGCGCGGAGGACGGTGATTACTCGCTGGCCGCCTGAACGCAGGCGGTCGTCGCCAGGTCAGATCTCGATTTCGCCTTCGAATACCGTCTCGGCCGGGCCACTCATATAGACGGGCTGGCCTTCGCCGGCCCAGTTGATGGTCAGCTTGCCGCCCCGTGCCTGCACCTGCACGGGCGCATCCAGCAGGCCGCGGCGGATGCCGGCGACGACGGCGGCGCACGCGCCGGTGCCGCAGGCCAGTGTCTCGCCGGCGCCGCGTTCGTAGACGCGCAGCTTGACGTGGTTGCGATCGACGATCTGCAGGAAGCCGGCGTTCACGCGGCGCGGGAAGCGCGGGTGGTGCTCGATCTGCGGACCCGTCTCGAGCACGGGCGCGGCGTCGACGTCGGCGACGACCTGCACCGCGTGCGGATTGCCCATCGACACCGTCGACACGAGCACGGTTTGCTCCTCGCCCTTGACGGACACGGTCAGCGGCCACAGCGTATCGCGGCCTTCCGCGACGCCTTCCAGGCCCGCGGCGTCGAACGGGACCCGGCTTGGCTCCAGGATCGGGGCGCCCATGTCGACGGTGATGCTGCCATCGTCTTCCAGGCGCGGCGTGATGATGCCGCTCATCGTCTCGACGCGGATGCTGCGTTTATCGGTCAGACCCTTGTCGCTGACGAAGCGCACGAACGCGCGCGAACCGTTGCCGCATTGCTCGACTTCGCCGCCGTCATTGTTATAGATGCGGTAGCGGAAATCGCTGCCGGCCGTGGCCGGGCGCTCGACGATCAGGATCTGGTCGGCACCGACCCCGAAACGGCGGTCGGCCAGGCGGCGCCATTGCTCCGGCCCCAGGTCGAGTTGCTGGTTGATCGCATCGATCACGACGAAATCGTTGCCGGCGCCGTGCATCTTGGTGAACTTGAGTTTCATGGTATTCGTAGTTAATCGTAGAACGAGGGCTCGCCGGGCGGCCGGGTCTTGAAGCGTTTGTGCGTCCAGAAATATTCGGCCGGATGTTCGCGCACGCGGTCCTCGATGAAGGCGTTCATGCGGCGGGTGGCGGCGATGATGTCGTCGCCCGGGTAATCTTCCCATGCTGGATAGAACTCTACCTTGTAACCCTTATAGTTGGGCAGGAAAGTTGCCACGAGCGGGATCACTTTCGCGCCGGTCGCGCCCGCCAGGCGGCCCATTGCCGTCAAGGTGGCGGCCGGAATGCCGAAGAACGGGACGAACGCCGCGTCCTTCTCGCCGAAATCCATGTCCGGCAGCATGTAATAAGGAATGCCTTCGCGCAGCGCGCGGATGATGGGCTTGATGCCGTCGCCGCGCGTAAATAGGCGCACGGGACCGTAGCGTTCGCGACCATAACGCAACAAATCGTCGAATGCCTTGTTTTTTTGCGGCGAATACATGGTCGACAACGGCATCACGCGCGCCGCCACGCCGCCCACGTCCAGGCAGACGAAATGGGGGCAGAACAGGATCGTCGGACCACTCTCCATCTGCGCCTGCGGCACGGCCGGGACGACTTCGATCAGGCCGTGGATGCGCTCGAACGGCGCCCACCAGATCAGCGACCGTTCCAGGATGCTGCGCGAATAGGCCATGAAGTGACGCTTGGCGATGTCGACCCGCTCCGCCTCGCTCAGCTCCGGCATGCACAGGCGCAGATTGATCAGCGCGATCTTGCGCCGCTTGGGGATCGCGTAATACATCAGCCAGCCGATGGCGTTGCCGATACGGCCGAGGACAGGCAGCGGCAGGAAGTGCAGCAGCCACAACAGGAAAATCAGGAACCTCATGCGACGGTCTCGGCTTGCGGTGCTTCAACGCCTTGCGGCTTCTTGTAGCGGTTGTAACTCCAGAAATACTGGGCGGGGCAGAAGGCGATGAGTTTTTCCATCTGACGATTGATGGCGGCAGCCTGCTGGGCGGCATCGCCTTCCAGCGTACCGTCGAACGGCACGAAGCGGATGACGAAGCCGCGGCCGCGCGGCAGGCGTTCCGCGTACACGGTGAGGATGTCGGCCTTGCCCAGCTGGGCCAGCTTGGCGGGCAGGGTCATCGTGTAGGCGTCGCGTCCGAAGAACGGCGCCCATACGCCTTCGCCTTCCTGCGGCACCTGGTCCGGCAGGACGCCCACCGGTTGGCCGCCGCGCAGCGCCTTGACGAGCATGCGCACGCCCGACAGGGTGGCCGGCGCCAGATGCATGTGCTGGCGCGCGCGGGCGCCCTCGACGAGGGGCTTCAGGGCGCTCTGGCGCGGCGGCCGGTACATCACGGTCAGTTCCACGCGCAGCGAGACTTGCTGCGCCGTCAGTTCGAAGCAGCCCAGGTGCGGCGTGAGGAAGACGATGCCGCGGCCGGCGTCGAGCTGGCGCTGCACCAGTTCCCAGTTTTCCATGGTGACGTGGCGCGTGACGCGGTCCTGCGGCGCGCACCAGACGAATGGCAGTTCGGCGATGGCCTTGCCCGATTCGGCGATCGCGGCGCGCAGGTGGCCTTGGTAACCGGCCCGTTCGAGGTTTTCGCGCAGGCGTCGGCGGTGCGACGGAGATGCCAGGTAGACAATCCAGCCGAGCGCCGCGCCGAGCGCATGCAGCATGCGCAGCGGCAAAAACGACAGTATTCGAAACAAAAAGACGAGCATTTATTGATTTAGGGTAGAGAAGCGACGGGTTGCTGTGCCAGAATTTTTTGAGGAGCGTAAAATACCACTTTGTAGCATCCGCGGAGTTAATGACAACTTGCGAAGCGGAATATAAATCTCGCTAAAGCGTCGCAGGCCTTGGTGCTGCGGCAATCTTCATCACAGTATCAGGAGCCTCAATGTCTTCCAACGACTACCTCTTCACGTCCGAATCCGTTTCGGAAGGCCACCCGGACAAGGTCGCCGACCAGATCTCCGACGCCATCCTCGACGCCATCCTCGAGCAAGACCCGCGCGCGCGCGTGGCTGCCGAGACCCTGTGCAACACGGGTCTTGTGGTGCTGGCCGGGGAAATCACGACGCACGCAAACGTCGATTATATTCAAGTTGCACGCAATACCATCAAGCGCATCGGTTACGACAACACCGACTATGGCATTGACTACAAGGGTTGCGCTGTGCTGGTCGCCTACGACAAGCAGTCGCCGGACATCGCCCAGGGCGTCGACGAAGGTGCAGGTCTCGACCTCGACCAGGGTGCCGGCGACCAGGGCCTTATGTTCGGCTACGCCTGCGACGAGACGCCGGAACTGATGCCGGCCGCTATTTATTACGCGCACCGCCTCGTCGAGCGCCAGTCGCAGCTGCGCAAGGACGGCCGCCTGCCATGGCTGCGCCCGGACGCCAAGTCGCAGGTCACGCTGCGCTACGTCAACGGCCGCCCGGTGTCGGTGAACACCGTCGTGCTGTCGACCCAGCACGCACCGGAAGTCAGCCACAGCCAGATCGAGGAAGCGGTGATCGAGGAGATCATCAAGCCCGTGCTGCCGCGCGAGTGGCTGCAGGACACACGCTACCTCGTCAACCCGACGGGCCGCTTCGTCATCGGCGGTCCGCAGGGTGACTGCGGCCTGACGGGCCGCAAGATCATCGTCGACACGTACGGCGGTGCCGCACCGCACGGCGGCGGCGCATTCTCCGGCAAGGACCCGTCCAAGGTCGACCGCTCGGCCGCCTACGCCGCCCGCTACGTCGCCAAGAACGTCGTCGCCGCCGGCCTGGCGCGTCAGTGCCAGGTGCAGGTCAGCTACGCGATCGGCGTGGCCCGTCCGATCAATATCACCGTGTACACGGAAGGCACGGGCGTCATTTCGGACGAGAAGATCGCCGAACTGGTGATGGAGCACTTCGACCTGCGCCCGAAAGGCATCGTGCAGATGCTCGACCTGCTGCGTCCGATCTATACCAAGTCGGCCGCCTACGGCCACTTCGGCCGCGAAGAACCGGAATTCACGTGGGAACGCACGGACAAGGCCGCGCTGCTGCGCGCGGAAGCCGGCCTGGCGTAATCGCCGGTGCCTGACAAAAATGCGCCCACCCGGGCGCATTTTTTTTTGGCGCGTGATCGTTCAGGTGCCGTCGTACGTCTTGAGGAATGCCAGCATATTGTCAATGAATTATCTGAACGCTGAGGCTTGTCAACGATTGGCCTCGTTTCCGTCGGCCGACGAGTGCGCACGCTCGCCCGTCGTGCTACACTTGTCAGTTCCGAGGAGCGTTGCGACGAAAGAATCTCTTTCGCCAGGCTCGGATATCAACACCGCGCTCACGTTACTTTTTTCTTAATTTGAAAGGAGGGCGTGATGAGCGCCGTACTCAAAAACACCACCCAGGACTACCTCGTTGCCGACATCGGCCTCGCCTCGTGGGGCGAGAAGGAAATCCGCATCGCCGAAACCGAAATGCCGGGCCTGATGGCCATCCGCGACGAATACGCGGCCAGCCAGCCACTGAAGGGCGCGCGGATCGCCGGTTCGCTGCACATGACTATCCAGACCGCCGTGCTGATCCGCACGCTGGAAGCCCTCGGCGCGCAAGTGCGCTGGGCCTCGTGCAATATCTACTCGACGCAAGACCACGCCGCCGCGGCCATCGCGTCGGTCGGCACGCCCGTGTTCGCCGTCAAGGGCGAAACGCTGGACGAGTACTGGGAATACACGCACCGCATCTTCGAATGGCCGGGTGACAACCATGCCAACATGATCCTCGACGACGGCGGCGACGCGACCTTGCTGCTGCACCTGGGCGTGCGTGCCGAGAAGGACATTTCCGTGCTGGACAAGCCGGGCTCGGAAGAAGAAATCTGCCTGTTCAATGCGATCAAGGGCCGCCTGGCCGTCGATCCTCAGTGGTATTCGAAGCGCCTGCCGGAAATTAAGGGCGTGACGGAAGAAACCACGACCGGCGTGCACCGCCTGTACCAGATGCACGCGGACGGCAAGCTGGCCTTCCCGGCCATCAACGTCAACGACTCCGTCACGAAGTCGAAGTTCGACAACCTGTACGGCTGCCGCGAATCGCTCGTCGACGGCATCAAGCGCGCGACGGACGTGATGGTCGCCGGCAAGGTCGCCGTCGTCGCCGGCTACGGTGACGTCGGTAAAGGTTCGGCGCAGGCGCTGCGCGCGCTGTCGGCCCAGGTGTGGGTCACCGAGATCGATCCGATCTGCGCACTGCAGGCCGCGATGGAAGGCTACCGCGTCGTGACGATGGACATGGCCGCCGAGCACGGCGACATTTTCGTCACCTGCACGGGCAACTACCACGTGATCACCGAGCAGCACATGCTGCGCATGAAGGACCAGGCGATCGTCTGCAACATCGGTCACTTCGACAACGAGATCGAAGTCGCTGCCCTGCGCAAGTATCAGTGGGAAAACATCAAGCCGCAGGTCGACCACGTGATCTTCCCGGATGGCAAGCGCATCATCCTGCTGGCCGAAGGCCGTCTCGTGAACCTCGGTTGCGGCACGGGTCACCCGTCGTACGTGATGAGCTCGTCGTTCGCGAACCAGACCATCGCCCAGATCGAACTGTTCTCCAACACTGCCGCCTACCCGGTCGGCGTGTACACGCTGCCGAAGAAGCTGGACGAGAAAGTCGCCCGCTTGCAGCTGAAGAAGCTCAACGCCCAGCTGACCGAGCTGACCGAAGAGCAAGCCTCCTATATCTCGGTGAGCAAGGAAGGCCCCTACAAGGCGGAACATTACCGTTATTGATCTGGTAAGCTCTTCCGTGAATTGACGCCTGTCATCTCCCGTCGGATTCCATCGTCGACGGTGGGTGGCGGCGTGCTGGATAACCCCTCACGAAAGACACAACATGCGTTTGCTCCTGACCTGGCTGATCAATGCCGCAGCCCTGATGGCCTTGCCGTACCTGATGCATTCGGTGTGGGTCGACAATTTTGGCGCCGCCCTCGTGGCCGCGCTCGTCCTGGGCTTGGTGAACACGGTGATCCGTCCCGTGCTCGTCGTGCTGACCTTGCCCGTGACGTTTCTGTCGCTCGGCCTGTTCATCCTGGTGATCAACGCGCTGCTGTTCTGGCTCGTCGCGCACCTGGTCGCGGGCTTCCACGTGGCCGGGTTCTGGTCTGCTTTCCTGGCGGCGATCCTGTACAGTGTCATTTCGTGGGCGCTTTCTACCTTACTTCTCAATAAAGATGGAAACCCCTAACATCAGTATCGAGTTTTTCCCGCCCAAGACGCCCGAGGGTGCGGACAAGCTCCGTGTGGTTCGCCAGAAACTGGCCGAGCTGAATCCGAAATACTTCTCCGTGACGTTCGGCGCCGGCGGCAGCACGCAGCACGGTACGCTGTCCACCGTGCTCGAGATCCAGGCCGCGGGCCACGATGCGGCACCGCACCTGTCGTGCGTCGGCGGCACGCGTGAGTCGATCCGCGCGATCCTGCAGGAATTCAAGGACAAAGGCATCCGCCGCATCGTCGCCCTGCGCGGTGACTTGCCGAGCGGCTATGGCGGCGCGGGCGAGCTGCGCTATGCCAGCGACCTCGTCGAATTCATCCGCCAGGAAACGGGCGACTGGTTCCACGTCGAGGTGGCCGCGTATCCGGAAATGCATCCGCAGGCGCGCTCGCCGCAGGACGATCTGCAGGCGTTCGCCCGCAAGGTGCAGGCCGGTGCCAACGCCGCGATCACGCAGTATTTCTACAATCCCGACGCGTACTTCCAGTTCGTCGACAATGCGCGCAAGCTGGGCGTGGACGTGCCCATCGTGGCGGGCATCATGCCGATCACGAATTACACGCAGCTGATGCGCTTCTCCGACATGTGCGGCGCCGAGATCCCGCGCTGGATCCGCCTGAAGCTGGCCAGCTTCGGCGACGATTCGGCGTCGATCAAGGCGTTCGGCCTGGACGTCGTGAGCGGCCTGTGCGAAAAGCTGCTCGCGGGTGGCGCGCCGGGCCTGCATTTCTACAGCATGAACCAGGCGGCGGCCACGACCGCGATCTGGCAGCGCATCACCGGCGCCTGATCCGGCGTTGTCCAGCCTCGATGCCCGTGCGACCGGCAGGCCGCGCGGGCATTTTTTTATCAGGTGACGTTGCTGATCTCCGTGACGATCACGTCCAGCGGCACGTCGTGCGGCGCATGCGGGAACACGGCTTCCTGGTTGCTGTAGGCGATGCCCAACGTGTGCGGGCGGGGCGGCAGTTCGAGCGTGCGGTCGTAATAGCCGCCGCCATAGCCGAGGCGATAGCCGTCGGCGTTGAAACCGAGGCAGGGAATCAGGAGGGCAGGCGGGCGTTCGATGAAGCGCAGCTGGGCCGGCACGTGCACGCCCGCTTCGTCCGGCAGCATGGGTTCGCCGGGTGTCCATTCCGTGAACGTCAGCGGGGCGTCGCGTTCCATCACGACGGGCAGCGCCAGGCGTACGCCGGCCTGGTGCAACTCCGCGTAGGCCGCGCGCAGGTCTGGTTCGCCGACCAGGGGCCAGTACACGCCGAACGTGTCAACCTGGCGCAGGCGCCACCACGCGATGATTTGCGCACCGATGTGCGCATCCCATTGGACCTTGATTGCCGGATCAAGCGCCCCACGTGTAGTCCTGAGCGCCTTGCGCAACGCCGTCTTCGCCGCCTGTTTCTCGTCCGCCACGCTCGGGCTCGAGGGGCGTGGTATTCTTGATTCGCCGGTCATGGATGAAATGAAGCCTACATTGAATATTGCATTATCGATGTCGCAGAAACTGATTGCCGGCACTGTATCTGCCGCCTACAGCCTGCTCTTCCTCGCGTCGCCCGGCGTTGCGGCCCAGACCGCTTCGCCCGGCACGACGCAACCCGTACCCGCCGCAACGCCCGCCGCGCCGGCGCCGGTCGTGGTGACGCCGGGTGGGCTGTCGCCGGCCCCGCCCGTTGTCGCGCCCGGGCCGCAGGCGGACGCCAGTCGCGAACAGGACGAGATCTTCCTGCAGCTGCGCGACGCGGCCCGCAAGAACGATGCGGACAAGGCCGCGGCGCTCGCGGCACGCCTGCCGAACTACGCGATACCGTCGTACGTCGACTATTATCGGCTCAAACCGCGGTTGCGCGACGCTTCCAATGAGGAAATCCTGGATTTCCTGAAGCGCTACGACGGCAGCGCCATCGCAGACCGCCTGCGCAACGACTGGCTGCTGGAACTGGGCCGCAAGCGCGACTGGTTCAATTTCGACCGCGAGCTGCCGCAGTTCGTCAAGAACGACGATTACCAGCTGAAATGCTACGCGTTGCTGTCGCGCGCATCGAAGGGGCAGAACGTCGCGGCCGAGGCGCGCGTGCTGCTCGACAATCCGCCGCTGTACGGCGAGGCATGCGCCGCGCTCGTCAACCAATTGGTCCAGTCCGGGCAGTTCACGACGAACGATCTGCTGGCCCAGCTGCGCCTGGCGGGCGAGATGCACGCGACGGGGCCGTCGCGCCGCACGGCGCTGCTGCTGGACGCGTCCGATACCCGGGCCGCGCAGGCCGTCGACCTGCCGGCCGTCGCGATGGCGCGCGGCGTCGGCAACACGCGCGCGGAGCACGAGATCTACCTCGTCGCCATCGGCCGCATGGCGCGCACGAGCCTGAAGCTGGCGACGGTGGCGCTGGACCGCAACGCCGGCAAGCTGTCGCCCGAAGAAAGGGCGATCGGCTGGGCGAACATCGCGCTGGCCGCATCGCTGACGCTGGCGCCCGAGGCTTACGACGACTGGAAAAAAGCGGACGGGGCGCCGCTGACGTGGAACCAGATCGAGTGGAAGACGCGCATCGCGCTGCGCCGTGGCGACTGGAAGACGGTGCGCACGACGATCGAGGCGATGCCCGCGCACCAGCACGACGAGCCCGCCTGGACCTATTGGCTGGGCCGCGCCCTGCAGGCAGAGGGCCGGCGCGAGGATGCGCAGGCGCTGTTCCGCCGCATCGCCGACCAAAACAGTTTCTATGGCCAACTGGCGATGGAAGAGCTGGGCATGCAGATCAGCATCCCGCCCGCCGCGGTGCCGCCCACGCCGGCCGAGCTGGCGCAGGTCGCAAGCAATCCCGGCTTCAAGCGCGCCCTGAAATTCTTTTCGATGCGCATGCGCTTCGAGGGCACGCGCGAGTGGAACTGGGCGCTCAACGGTTTTACCGAGCGCCAGTTGCTGGCCGCCGCCGAATTCGCGCGCCAGAACGACATCCTCGACCGCATGCTGTCCACGTCCGAGCGCACGCGCACCGAGTTCGACTACACCCAGCGCTTCCCGGCGCCGCACAACGACATCCTGCATCCGACGGCGCAAGGGCTCGGCCTCGACCAGGCCTGGGTCTATGGCCTGATCCGCCAGGAGTCGCGCTTCGTGTCCGATGCGCAGTCCGGCGTCGGCGCGTCCGGCCTGATGCAGGTGATGCCGTCGACCGGTAAATGGGTGGCGGAAAAGATCGGCCTGACGGACTACGGCCATGGCATGCTCAACGACATCCGCACGAATATCGTGCTGGGCACGAATTACCTGAACATGGTGTTGAACAATGCGGACGGGTCGCAGGTGCTGGCGACGGCCGCCTACAACGCGGGGCCGGGACGGGCACGTACGTGGCGCGGCCTGTTGACGGCGCCGATGGAAGGGGCCGTGTTCGTCGAGACGATTCCGTTCGAGGAAACGCGAACCTATGTGCGCAACGTGATGTCGAACGCGACGAACTATGCCGCACTGTTCGAGAAGCGTCCGCAGTCGCTGAAGGCGCGCCTGGGGACGATCACGCCGCGCGGAAGCAGTATCGGCTTGCCGTAACGGCGGCACGGGCAACCATCGGGAGGCAGCATGGACGCGCAGTCGGTCGTCATGTTCGGCGGGACGGGGTTCATCGGAAGCCACATCGCGGCCAGGCTGTCCGACCACGGTGTGCCCACCGTCGTGCCCACCCGGCACGCCAGCCACGGCATGCACCTGATGCCGCTCGGCGTCGACATCGTGCAGGCCGACCCGTACGACGACACGGCGTTGCGCAAGCTCGTGGCCGGACGCGCTGCCGTCATCAACCTCGTCGGCATCCTGCACTCGCGCCGCGGCGATCCGTACGGCCCCGACTTCCGCCGCGCCCACGTCGAGCTGCCGCGCCGCATCGCCGCCGCCTGCGCGGCCGAAGGCGTGCCGCGCTATCTGCACATGAGCGCGCTCGGGGCCGACCGCGACGGACCGTCGATGTACCAGCGCTCGAAGGCCGACGGCGAAGGGGCCGCGACGAGCGAGCCCGCGGTCGCGACGACGATCTTCCGGCCGTCCGTCGTGTTCGGACCGGAAGATAAATTCCTCAACACGTTCGCACGCCTGCAGCGCCACCTGCCCGTCGTGCCGCTCGCGTGCGCGCATGCGCGCTTCCAGCCCGTGTTCGTGGGCGACGTGGCCGAGGCGTTCGTGCGTGCGCTGCTCGATCCGCACACGGTCGGCTTCACGTACGAACTGGGCGGGCCGCAAGTCTATGAATTGGGCGAGCTGGTGCGTCTCGCCGGCCGCTATGCCGGCCACGAGCGCAAGGTCATCGCCTTGCCGGACGGCCTGGCGCGGCTGCAGGCGCGGGTGTTCGAACTGCTGCCCGGCGAGCCCGTCATCACGCGCGACAACCTCGATTCGATGAAGGTCGACAACGTCGTCCACCCGTCCACAAACAATAAAGTCTTGACAACAACGGCGCTGGGAATCAAGCTCACGGCGCTCGAGTCCGTCGCGCCGCAGTATCTGGCGCCATCCGGCGGCCTCGACGTCCTGCGCACCCGCGCCGGGCGCTGACCTCAACGATCACGCCACACCATGCAGACTCTCGAACTCGACCCGACTCTGACGCAAACCCTCGACAACGCACGCCAGGCCGGCCTGACCTTGGTCATCGGCAACAAGAATTACTCTTCCTGGTCGATGCGCCCCTGGGTGGCCGCCACGGCCGCCGGCATCCCGTTCACGGAAGTGCGCGTGCTGCTCGACAAGCCGGACACGGCCACGAACATCGCCCGCTATTCGGCCGCCGGCCGCGTGCCGGTGCTGCTGGCCGGCGAGATGACGATCTGGGACAGCCTGGCGATCTGCGAATACCTGGCCGAGCAATTTCCCGAGAAGCATCTGTGGCCGCAGGACGTGGCCGCGCGCGCGATGGCGCGTTCCGTCGCCGCCGAGATGCACTCGGGCTTCGCCGACCTGCGCACGGCGATGACGATGAACATCAAGGCCCGCCTGCCGGGCCGCGGCCGCACGCCGGGCGCCCAGGCCGACATCGGCCGCATCTGCGAGATCTGGGAAGAGTGCCTGTCGCGCTTCGGCCACCACCAATTCCTGTTCGGCGATTTCTCCATCGCCGACGCGTTCTTCGCGCCCGTCGTCACCCGCTTCCAGACGTACGGCGTGGTGCTGGCCCCCGCGCTGCAGGCATATTGCGAGCGCGTGCTGGCGCATCCGGCCGTCGCGCGCTGGATCGAGGAAGCGCTGGCGGAGACGGAAGTCGCCGACGCCCACGAAGACGAGCTGCCCGACTGAGATGCAGGCGTACGTCGTCGGCGGCGCGGTCCGCGATGAGCTGCTGGGCCTCGCGGTCCAGGACCATGACTGGGTCGTCGTCGGCGCCACGCCTGACGACATGATCGCCAAGGGCTTTCGCCCGGTCGGCAAGGATTTCCCCGTGTTCCTTCATCCGGACACGCACGAGGAGTATGCGCTCGCGCGCACGGAGCGCAAGACGGCGCCCGGCTACCACGGCTTCGTTTTTCACACGGCGCCCGACGTCAAGCTGGAAGACGACCTCATCCGGCGCGACCTGACGATCAACGCGATGGCCCGCGCCGAGGACGGCACGATCGTCGACCCGTACGGCGGCCTGCAGGACTTGCGCGACCGCGTGTTCCGCCACGTGTCGCCGGCGTTCGCCGAAGACCCCGTGCGCATCCTGCGCGTGGCCCGCTTCGCCGCGCGGCTCCCCGATTTTACGGTCGCCGACACGACGCTCGCGCTGATGCGGCAGATGGTCGACGCGGGCGAGGTGGACGCGCTCGTGCCGGAACGCGTGTGGCAGGAACTGTCGCGCGGGCTGATGGAGCAAAAGCCGTCGCGCATGCTGGCCGTGCTGCGCGACTGCGGCGCGCTGGCGCGCATCCTGCCCGAGCTGGACGCGCTGTGGGGCGTGCCGCAGCCGCCGCTGCACCATCCTGAAGTCGATACCGGTGTCCACATGATGCTCGTGATCGACTATGCGGCCGAACGGGGCTACGACCTGCCCGTGCGCTTCGCCGCGCTGATGCACGACCTGGGCAAGGGTGCGACGCCGCCCGAACACTGGCCGAAGCACCATGGCCACGAAGGCATCGGACCGCGCCTGATCACGGACCTGTGCAAGCGCTTGCGGGTGCCGGCGGAATGCCGCGACCTGGCCGTGATGACGGCGCGCGAGCACGGCAACGTCAGCCGCGCCCTCGAATTGCGCGCCAACACGCTCGTCACCTTGTTCGAACGCTGCGACGGGTTCCGCAAGCCGCAGCGTTTCGCGCAGATGCTGCTGGCGTCCGAGTGCGACGCGCGCGGGCGCGGCGACGAGAACCACGAGCTGCGCCACCGAGACTATCCGCAGGCGGCTTACCTGTTGCGGGCGCTGGATGCGGCGCGCGGCGTGAACGCGGGCGAGGTGGCCGCGCGCTGCGCGGAGAACCGCGCACGGATTCCGGAAGCCGTGCACGCGGCGCGGGTGAGTGCCGTGAAGGCGGCGCTGCACGACGTGCGCGACTAGACCCGGTGCGCCGCGTCCTCCGCCGGCTGCACGTCGGCCGGGTGGACCATGCGCCATGTGTTCCGGCCCGCTTCCTTGGCATGGTACAGCGCCGTGTCGGCTTCCTTGTACAGCATGGCCGTGTCCCCGACGTGCGTGGACGCCAGGACGGCACCGATGCTGGCGCTGACGTGCATGGTGTGCGGCCCGAACGCGACAGGCGCGCGCATCGACTCGACGATGCGCCGGGCCACGTCGGCGACGATGGCGTCGCTGGCCGGCGTCAGGAGGACGGCGAATTCGTCGCCGCCCAGCCGCGCCACGCAATCGGTCTCGCGCACGGCCGCGCGCAGTCGCCCTGCCGCCGCGACGAGCAGCGCGTCGCCCGCATCGTGGCCCAGCGTATCGTTGATGTGCTTGAAGTGGTCGAGGTCCATCAGGAGCAGCGCGAACGGCGTGCCGTTGCGCCGACCCAGTGCGGCCAGACGCTGCAGTTCGTCGTTGAAACGGCGCCGGTTGGGCAGGTCCGTCAACGCGTCGTTGTAGGCCATCGTTTCCAGCTGCAGCTGGGTCGCGCGCAGTTCGGCGGTGCGGCTGGCGACCACCGCCTCCAGTTCGCGCTGACGCCGGCGCAGCAACGACGTGCGGGCTTGCACCAGCGCGGCCAGGAGTGCCAGCACGCAGACCGCGCCGAGCGCGTGCGCCCAGGGCTGCTGGTACCAGGCGGGCAGGACGCGGATCGGCAGTTCCAGCGTCGTCACGCCGCCGGCTTCGTCCGTGGCGCGCACGTGCAGGCGGTAGGCACCCGGCGGCAGGTTGTTGTAGCTGGCGCGGCGCACGGCCGTGTCGGCATCGATCCACGTGCTGTCGAAGCCGTCGAGCCGGTACGTGTAGCGCCGGTATTCGGGCGGCATGTAATCGAGCGCCGCGAACTCGACCGTGAAGCCGCGCGCACGATCCTCGGGCGCGATGGTCAGCGTGCCCGGCGCGGGCAACCTGGCCGGGCGTCCGCCCAGCATCAACTGCGTCACGGCGAGAGACGGCTGGGTTCGGTGGATGGCCAGCCGATCCGGGAACACGACGGAGAGGCCGGTGAGACCGCCGAACAGCACCTCGCCGTCGGCGCCCAGCGCGCCTGCGCTGCTCCAGTACGTGGGCACGTGGACGCCGTCGGCTGCGCCCAGCCGGCGGACTTCGAAGGTGTCGGGCTGCACGCTGGCCAGGTTGCGGTCGGTGCTCAGCCATACCAGTCCCGTTCGGTCCTGCACCATCATGTTGATGCTGTTGTCGGGCAGGCCGTCGGCCGTCGTCATGCGCCGGAACCAGCGCCGTCCCGCCCGATCGGTACGCTCGAGAATGGAAACGCCGTTGCCGAATGAGCCGATCCACAGGCGGCCCTTGCGATCGGTGAGGAGGGAGGAGATGAAGCCGTTCGGGGCACGCGTGCGGTCGGCGTTGTCGGCCGGCAGGCGCTCCACCGTCTTGCCATCCCGGTCGAGCCGGACGACGCCGCTCCGCGTGCCGACCCACACGGTGCCGTCGTCGAGCGGCAGCAGCGCGGTCACGCGGCGATCGCCGAGCGCCTGATCCTCGCGGCGCAACACCGTGCCGGGCCCGGCAGAGGGCATCCGTACGGCCCATAACCCGTCCAGTCCGCCCAGCCACAGCACGCCATCTTGCCAGGCAAGGGCCCACACGGCCGAGTCCGCACGGCGGCCGGGAATCTCGATGCGCCGCGTGCCGGCACCCTCGCCGTCGTTGCGGTACAGGCCTTGCTGGGTGCCGAAGTAGACGCCGCCGTCCGGCGCGTTCGCCATGCTGAGGACCCGGCCCTTGGGCAGGGCACCCGGCGTGCCCTCGACCCCGATCTCGGTGACGGTGCCGGCGTGCGGGTCGACGTCCACGGCACCGCCGGGAACGGACAGCATGACCTTGCCGTCGGGACGGGGCCGGATGTGATACACGCCGAGCCCGGGAACGTTGCCGATCGCGCGTACGGTCATCACACCCCGCGGGCGCGGATCGTGCTGGCTCAGCGCGGTTCTGGTGACGACGAACAGCTGGCCGCTGCGTTCGCGCAGCAGGGCGTTGATCTCGTCGTCGCGCAGGCTGTCCGGTATGTCGGCCCGGTAACGCAGGCGCCGCGTCGTTTCCTGCTGCACGTCGACCTCGACGATGCCGCCCGTCTCCGTGCCGAGCCAGATCGTGTCGGCATCCTTTTGCACGACCGCCGTCACACGCTCATGTTCCAGTGTGGCGTGCGCGCCTTGTTCCACGACGGACCGGGGCGCTGCGCCCGGTGCGGCCGCGACGAAGGCGCCGTTGGCGCTGGTGCCGATCCACACCCGGCCCGCTTCGTCCTCGTACAGCGTCCTGATCGAAGGTTCGTCGGGCCTTGGCCCGGCAAGGTGCACAGCCTGCAGCGGCGCAGTGTCGCCGGACCGGTAAAACAGGCCCTCGGGCGTGCCGATCCAGAGCCCGCCCTGGCGGTCGCGCAGCAGTGCGCTGATGCCGGGCGCCGGCAATTGTGGCGCGGCCAGTTGCGGCGCCCCGCTCGCCGCGCCGTGAAACCGGCCGCCGGCGTCGACGCGCGCCAGTCCCGCGCCGGTGCCGACCCAGATGCCGCCGGCGCCATCGTCGACGATCGCGGCAACGTGGGCATTGCCCTGGCCGCGCGGGGCCGTGCGCAGGGTGGCGAAGCAGTCGCACGCCGCGTCGTAGCGCGCGAGGCCGCCTGCGCTCGTCCCGATCCACACGCGGCCGCCCGCATCCGTGTGCATGCTCTGGATGTAGTTGTCGGGCAGGCTGCCTGGCTGTTCGGGATTGGCGTGGTAGAGCCGCGTGCGATGGCCATCCCAGCGCACCAGCCCGGTCTGCGTGCCGAGCCAGATGAAGCCGCTGCGGTCCTGGGTCAGCGAGGTGCCGGAATTCAGCGCATCTTCGTCGTGATGCCGGAACGATACCTGCGCGAACGGTGCCCAGGCCGAGGGCAGCGTGGCGGCCTGCGGGAACGATACCGCCAATAGTGTGCCGATCCACAAAACGGTAGACAGCAGGAATTGACGGGTAAATAACATGCGGGACTTCTAGTGTTTCTGTGGAATCAAGTGTACCCCGCTTCACATTCTGCAGGACAAGCGAAACGTGCGGTTCGGTAGAATGGGTGTGGTTGTATTGCACAAAGATCGATCATGCAGGACCATCCTCTGCGCCACTGGCTGAACAATTTGCTGAAAAAGAAGGGGCAGGCGGTGCTCGTCAAGGCGCTGGGCAAGCGCGACCGCCGGCGTGTCCTGCGCCACTTCCACGCCCTCGACCGCGACGACCGCCTGCTGCGCTTCGGCACCGTCCTGCCGGACGCACAAATCGAAGCGTACGTTGCGAAACTCGACTTCGCGCGGGACATCGTGTTCGGTGTCTACAACAGCATGTTCCGCCTCGTGGGCGTCGGCCACCTCGCGTTCGCGTCGCGCGACGCGCACCCGGGTAGCAGCCACGACACGGACAAGGAAAAAGTGGCCGAGTTCGGCGTCTCCGTGTCGAAGTCGGCGCGGGGGCAGGGCGTCGGCACCCGGCTGTTCGAACGCGCGGCCATCCACTGCCGCAATTCCGACGTCGACACGCTGTACATGCAATGCCTGTCGTCGAACCGCACGATGATGCACATCGCGAAGAAGGCCGGCATGGAGATCCGCCGCGAATACGGCGAGGCGGACGCCCACCTGCACCTGCCGCCGCCCAGCCCGGGCAGCGTGCTTGCGGAGGCCCTGGAAGAGCAGATCGCCAAGATCGACTACACGGTCAAGGCGAATGCGCGCGCCGCCGTCAAATGGTTCCGGCCGAAGCGCTGAGCGGCACTACGCGGAATCGCGCGGCACGAGGCCGCCCGTGAAGCGCTTGCGGTACGGTGTCGTGTCGGTGCCGTCGAGCTGCGCCTGCAGGCATTCCATCGCCGCGACGCCGATGGCGGCCACGTCCTGGCGGAACGTCGTCAGCGGCGGATACAGGTAGGCGGAGATCGGCAGGTCGTCGTGGCCGACGATGGCGAGGTCCTTGCCCGGTTCCAGGCCGAAGCGGCGGCAGGCCGACATCGCGCCGATCGCGAGCCTGTCCGTGCCGCACGCGAGCGCAGTGATGCCGGCGCGCTTCCCCGCGCCGCTCGCGAGCCAGTCGAGCACGTGGCGGAACGCATACGCTTCGAAATCCCACGACGGCTGCGTGCTGGCCGGGACGACGTGCGGTTCCACGCCAGCTTCCGCCATCGCTTCCAGATAGCCCGCCAGCCGTTCTTCCGGCGACGGATGCGCGACGGGCGGCGCCCCCAGGTACGCGGGCTTGTGGCCGCGGCCCAGCAGGTAGCGGGTCAGCATCGCCATGCTTTGCCGGTTGTCGTTCATGACGTAGTTGCAGTCTTCGTGGACGTAGCTGTCCATGTAGACGATGCGCATTTCCTGTTCGAGCCGCAGCAGCAGGGCGAGGTTGGCCTGCGAGGCGACCGCCGTCAGGATCACGCCGGCCACCTTCATCGAGCGCATCGTCATCAGCGCGGCCGCTTCCTCGGCCGGGTCGTTGTACGAGCACTGGATGATGACGTCCATGCCCAGCGCCTTCGCCTTTTCCTCGATGGCGCGCAGCGCCTCGGCGAAGAACGGTTCGTTCACCACGGGCAGGATGACGCCGACCATGCGCGAGCGTCCGCGCACGAGGCTCACGGCGTGCGGGTCGGGCACGTACTCGAGTTCGCGGCATGCCTGTTCGATGCGGGCCAGCGTGTCGGCCTTCAATCCTTCGCGGTCGTTGAAATACTTCGACACCGTCGCGCGCGACACGCCCGCGCGCGCGGCCACGTCGTGCATCGTGACGGGACCACGAGGGGCGGCATTCGTGTTGTGCGCAGGTTTCATCGTGATTTTGACTCGTGTAAATTTCTGTCGGCACCTTCCGGCCGAAGGCATGGCGCGGCGGCCGGTGCGTCGTCATCATAGCAAAAATACTTCGCTGCAATAAGAATTCTGGAAAGGCCCCTGCCGGCAGGGGCGAACACGGTTTGCTGCCGTGCCGTTGTGGTCGCTCAACTATTAAAAAATCTTTAAAAAATCTGTTGACGACAAAAAGTCGACACGTGTAAAGTTATTCGCAACGACACATCACAACAAGGGTGGCATGCCTCAGCGGACCACGAGCCGCGCCGCCCCCGATAAAACAGTTCGGAGACTACGTCATGAAAAAACAAGCCGTGTTCGGATGCATCGCGGCGGTCGCCTTCTCGCTGGCCGGCCCGGCCAGCGCGGCGCGGCCGCTGAAATCCGTCGGCGTCGCCGTCAGCGACCTCGCCAATCCGTATTTCGTCGCGATCGGCAAGGGCGCCAGCGACGCGGCCCGCAAGGTCGGCGGCGACAAGGTCAAGGTCACGACCGTGTCCAGCAAATACGACCTCAATACGCAGGTCGGCCAGATCGAAAACTTCATCGCCAACAAGGTCGACATCCTAATCGTCAACGCGTCCGATCCGAAAGGTATCGCGCCCGTGCTGCAGAAGGCGCGCAACGCAGGCATCGTCGTGATGGCCGTCGACGTGGGTGCCGACAATGCGGACGCGACGATCATGTCCGACAACACGATGGCCGGCACCGAGTCGTGCAAGCGCATCGTGGAGCGCCTGCACGGCAAGGGCAACGTCGTGATCGTCAACGGGCCGCCCGTCACCGCCGTCACCGCGCGCGTGGCCGGCTGCAAGCGGGCGTTCGCGGGCACCGGCATCCGCATCGTGTCGGACAACCAGGATGCGAAGGGTAGCCTCGATGGCGGCATGGAAGTCATGACGAACCTGTTGATCGCGCATCGCCGCATCGATGCCGTCTTCGCCATCAACGACCCCTCCGCGATCGGCGCCGAACTCGCGGTCAAGCAGGCCGGCCGCGCCGACGTGCAGATGGTCGCCTCCGTCGACGGCGCGCCCGACGCGGAAGCGGCGCTCCGCGCGAAGAACAGCATCTTCGCCGTCACCACGGCACAAGACCCCTACAAGATGGCCACCATGGCCGTCGACATCGGCTACGACATCATGAACGGCAAGCGTCCCGCGAACCCGGTCGTGCTGATTCCCACGCCAGCGATCACGAAGGACAACGTGTTCGCCTACAAGGGCTGGGCCAGCCACTAAAAATGCGGCCGGCCCGTGCGGCCGGTCCATCACCTCATCGGAGGAGACATGGCAACAACATCACCACCACCCGTGCTGGAGGTATCCGGCATCCGCAAGCGGTTCGGCGCCGTCACGGTGCTCGACGGCGTCCAGCTGACCATCCGTCCCGGCGAGATCCACGCGCTGATGGGCGAAAACGGTGCCGGCAAGAGCACCCTGATGAAGATCCTGGCCGGCGTGTACCAGCCGGACGCCGGCGAGATCCGCGTGGCCGGCAAGCTTGTTCGCATCGGCTGCTCGGCGGATGCGCGCGCCTGCGGCATCAACCTGATCTACCAGGAGCTGTCCGTCGCGGCGAACCTCACCGTCGCGCAAAACATCTTCATGGGCGCGGAGCCGCGCGGGCGCTTCGGCATCGTCGACACGGCCCGGATGAACCAGCGCGCGGCCGAGGTGCTGAAGACCCTGGGCGCCACGTTCGCACCCACGCGCATCGCGAGCGGTCTGTCGATCGCCGACCAGCAGCAGGTCGAGATCGCCCGCGCCCTCGTGCACGACAGCCGCGTGCTGATCATGGACGAGCCGACGGCGGCGCTGTCCGAACGCGAGACGGCGCGCCTGTTCGACGTGATGCGTGCGCTGCGCGAGCGCGGCATCGCGATCATCTACATCAGCCACCGCATGGCCGAGGTGCGCATGCTCGCGGACCGCGTGACCGTGCTGCGCGACGGCACGTGGATCGGCGAGCTGACGCGCGAGGAAGCGACGCCGGACACGGTCGTCCGGATGATGGTCGGCCGCGAACTGGGCGGCTTTTATGAACACACGGCGCGGCGCGCGCCCGGGCCCGTGCGCCTGAAGCTGGCCGGCGTGCACGGCGCCAAGGTGCATCCCGCGACACTGGAAGTGCGGGCCGGCGAGATCGTCGGACTCGCGGGTCTCGTGGGCGCGGGCCGCACGGAACTGGCGCGCCTCGTCTTCGGCGCCGACCGCCTCGCGGGGGGCACGGTCGAAGTGGATGGCCGGCCCGTGTCGATCCGCACGCCGCTCGACGCCATCCGCCTGGGCCTCGCGTACGTGCCGGAAGACCGGAAGGGGCAAGGCCTGTTCCTGCAACAGACCCTGCTCGCGAACGTGACGATGAACGTGCTGGGCAAGCACGCGCGCTGCGGCGTGCTGCGCCGGGGCGAGCTGCTGGACGTCACGCGCGATGCGATGTCGAAGCTGTCGGCGCGCGGCGCGGGACCGAACGGCATCATCGGCGGGCTCTCGGGCGGCAACCAGCAAAAGCTGCTGCTGGCGCGCTGGCTGGAAATCAAGCCGCGCGTGCTGATCCTCGACGAGCCCACGCGCGGCGTGGACATCGGCGCCAAGCACGAGATCTACCGGATCATCCACGAACTGGCCGACGCCGGCGTCGCGGTGCTGTGCATCTCGAGCGAACTGGCGGAAATCATCGGCGTGTGCGACCGCGTGGTCGTGATGCGCGAAGGCTGGCTCGCGGGCGAACTGGAAGGCGAAGGCATCACCCAGGAAAACATCATGGCACTGGCCACCCTGGCCCAGGCCGCATAGGAGACATCATGCAGACTCTGAAATCATCCCTTCCCGCGGCGCCGCATGCGGGCACGCACGGCGGCGTCAAGCAGGCGTTCTCGCGCATGTTCGCGACGATGGGCATGCTGCCCGTACTCGTCGCGCTGTACGTCGTGTTCTACTTCCTGACCGGCTACTTTGCCGAAGACGGCGTGTCGAATTTCGCGACGATGGCCAACACGATGAACGTGCTGCGCCAGAGCTCCATCAACCTCGTGCTCGCGACCGGCATGACGTTCGTGATCCTCACGGGCGGCATCGACCTGTCCGTCGGTTCCGTGCTCGCCGTGTCCGCCGTGCTGGGGATGATCGCATCGCTGCCGGGCCATGCGCCGTCGCTGTCGTTGCCCGTCTTCGTGCTCGCGGGCCTCGGCATGGGGCTGCTCAACGGCTTGCTCGTCGCCGTCTTCAAGATCAATCCGTTCGTCGTCACGCTCGGCACGATGACGGCGCTGCGCGGTACCGCGTACCTTCTCGCCGACGGCACGACGATCCTGAACCGCGAGATCCCGAGCTTCGAGTGGATCGGCAACGGCTCGTTCGCCGGCCTGCCTTGGCTCGTGTGGGTCGCTGCCGCGCTCGTGGTGCTCGCGTGGTTCATCCTGCGCCGCACGGTGCTCGGCATGCACGTGTATGCGGTGGGCGGCAATGCGCAGGCGGCGCGCCTCACCGGCATCAAGGTCGGTCTCGTCCTCGTGTTCGTGTATGCGTTTTCCGGCCTGTGCGCGGGCACCGCGGGCGCCATGTCGGCCAGCCGGCTGTATGGTGCGAACGGCAACTGGGGCTCCGGCTACGAACTCGATGCGATCGCGGCGGTGGTCCTCGGCGGCACGAGCCTGATGGGCGGTGTGGGCACGATCTGGGGCACGGTGACGGGCGCGCTGATCATCGGCCTCCTCAACAACGGCCTCACGATCCTCGGCTTGTCGTCGTTCTGGCAGTACGTCGCGAAAGGCACGGTCATCGTGCTGGCCGTGATGCTCGATAAATGGCGTTACCAACAACAGGCGAACTGACATGCAAGCACAACGACTCCCCCGCTACGTGGTCTTCGGCGAAGCGCTCACCGACATGATCCGCCAGGACGACGGCACGTGGCGCTCGCTGCCCGGCGGCTCGTGCTGGAACGTGGCCCGCGTCGGCGCGCGGCTCGGCGTGCCCACGGGGTATGCCGGCGCCGTCAGCATGGATGCCTTCGGCGACGAGATCGCGGAGGCGGGTGCCGCGGCCGGCCTGGATGCGCGCTTCCTGCAGCGTGTCGATGCGCCGCCGTTCATCGCGATGGTGACGTCGCGCCATCCGCCCCGTTACGTCTTCCTGGGCGAGAACAGCGCGGACCTGCACTTCCGGCCCGAGCTGCTGCCGGCCGGCTGGCTCGACGCGGCCGACGTCATCCACGTGGGCAGCCTGGCACTGGCGCGCGGCCCGCTGGCGCGGCGCCTCGTGGAACAGGCGCTGATGGCACGCCAGGCCGGCAAGCGCATCGCGTTCGACCCGAACTTCCGCACCGCGATGCGCGACGCGTCGTACCGGCCCACGTTCGAGCTGATCGCG
This sequence comes from Massilia pinisoli, assembly GCF_024753285.1. Taxonomy (GTDB): domain Bacteria; phylum Pseudomonadota; class Gammaproteobacteria; order Burkholderiales; family Burkholderiaceae_D; genus Telluria; species Telluria pinisoli. The sequence goes on from NZ_JANUGW010000003.1 coordinate 28,791, forward strand.
TCGATCGCCAGCCACGTCAAGGTGTCGGACGAAGATCTGGAAGGCCTGTTCCCGGGCCTCGCGCAGCGCGACGCGCTCGCGGCGCTGCGCGCGCTGGCGCCGGCTGCCGAGATCCTCTTTACGCGCGGTGCCGACGGTCTTTCCCTGATCGGCGGCGATCAGGTGCTCGACGCTCCGGCATGCCGCGTCGACGTCGTCGATACCGTCGGCTGCGGCGACGCGTCGATGGCCGCGTGGATCAGCGGGCTGCTGCTGCATCCGGAGATGCCGGCACCGCGCCAGCTCGCGCGCATCGCGGCGGTGGCCGCCACGGCTGCCATGCATGCGGGGCCGTACGCGCCCACTGAGAACGAAGTCGAAGCCCTGCTCGAGCCTGCCCTGTAGGGTGGGCACGGGGTGCCCACCCTGCGAATGATCCTGTTCCATTGACCTGCCGCGGCATCTGCGCCGCGGCCGGACGGGACTCGCTTTGCCCAAAACATCAGGAGACAACATGCGCATGAACCACATCGCGCTGGCGCTGCTCGCGCTCGCGTGGAGCATCCCCGCGTCCGCGCTGGACATCCAGAACTACCTGCGCGCCAACGCGGCCGCCAATTCCGAGCACGGCGGCCAGACCTGCTTCGGCCTTGCCGGCGCGGGCGCCAAATACCGGCTCGGCAACGAGTGCGGCGTCTATGGCGAGACGATGCTGGGCCAGACCTTGCAGAACGGCGACGACGGCGAGCAGGTGAAGGCGTACGCGATGCTCAATCTCGGCAACGCGGCCGCGTCGAGCAATGCGAGGCGGCCGGAGGGCAGCTGGAAGATCGGCCTGCCGCAGGCGTATTTCGCGATCGAGCACCTGTCCGGGCTGCGCGGCGCGTCCGTGTGGATCGGCCGGCGCTACTACAAGCGCGAAGGCGCGAACGTCAACGACTTCCTGTACTGGAATCCGTCGGGCATGGGTGCCGGCATCGAGAACGTGCCCGTGGGCCCGATGCAGTTCAGCTACGCCTACCTGCACGACGACCAGCAGACGATGCCGATCATGCGCGTGGGCGACACGGCGAACCGCCACGACTTCCAGCTGCGCGGCATGCCCGTGAATCCGGGCGGGACGCTGGAACTGGGCCTCGCGCTGATCCGCGGCGACGGCGAGCTTGGCCACCACGGCGGCTCGATGGTCACGGTGCAGCACCGCCAGCGCCTGCTGGCCGGCGCCGGCGAGAACCGCCTCGCGCTGCAGTGGGGCACGGGCGCGGGCACGGACAACGGCGCGACGGGCGACATCACGAACGGCCGCGACGTGCACCGGCTGCGCGTCGTCGACAGCTGGTATGCGCAGGTCACGCGGCGCTTCGGCGCGGAACTCGTCGGCGTCTGGCAGCGCGACACGGCGCACGATGCGGCGAAAGCGAAGACGTGGGCGTCGGCCGGGGGACGCCTGTCGTACGGCCTGCGCGACCACGTGAAGCTGCTGGCGGACCTCGGCCACGACCGCGTCGCGCCGCAGAACGGCGACGTACGCCGGCTGACCAAGTTCACGGGCGCCGTCGCGTTCTCGTCCGCGCCCGGCTATTTCGACCGTCCCGAACTGCGGCTGTTCTTCACGCACGCGCACTGGAACGAGGCCGCGCGCGCGGCGGCGCGCGTGAACGATCCGCTGGCCGCCAATGGCATTTTCGGCACGACGCTGTCCGGCTACACCGTCGGCGTCACGTTCGAAAACTGCTGGTGATCAGGCATGCATCCCGGCCAGCAAGGTATCGATCGCAGCAAGCGACGGCGGCGTGGCACCGGCCGCGAGACACGCCGCGGCGCCCGCGGCGACGGCAAAGCGCAGGTGCGCGAGGCCGTCGCGTTCGGGCGCATGCAGCATGCTCCACGCGAGCGCCGCGATGCTGGCGTCGCCCGCGCCGACCGTGTCCACGGGCGTGATGCGCGGTGCCGGCACCTGCCACGACCCTGCGGGCGTATGCAGCGACGCGCCGGCCGCGCCTTTCGTGTACAGGTAGCTGGCATCGGGGTTCCAGCCGCGCAAGGTGGCGAAGGCGGCGTCGGCATCGTGCGTGCGCAGCAGGCCGGCGAGGTCTTCCTCCGACACCTTGATCACGTCGGCCAGCGCCGTCATGCGGCGCAAGGTGGGGTCGTAGTTCTCGTCCATCAGCGCGCGGAAGTTCGGGTCGTAGCTGATGCGTACCCCGTGCGCCTTCAGTGTCTCCGCGAGTGCGACGAGCTTGCCCGCCAGCGGCTGGCGCGCGAGGCTGATGCCGCCGAAGTGCGCCCAGCGGCACCCACCCATCCAGCCTTGGGGCAGCAGCGCGGCGTCGAAGTGCAGGTCGGCGCTGTCGTCGCCGACGAAGAAATAGCTGGGCGGGTCGAGCTTGTGCACGATGGCGAGCAGCGGCGATTTGTCGAGGCGCTGCAGGAAGCGGTCGTCCAGGCCGGCGTCGAGGCTGGCGCGCCACAGCTGGTCGCCGAATACGTCGCGGCTGACGGCGCCCGCGAACGCGCTGGGCGCGCCCAGCTTCGCCATCGCGCGCGCCACGTTCCACGTCGAGCCGCCCGTCACGCTGTGCCAGCGCGTGGCAGCGGCGTCATCGACGATCATGTCCGTCAGGGCTTCGCCTGCGGCGACGAATACGGGAAAGTCGCTCATGTCAATCATGTCAGTCCTTCGTGAGCACGGGCAGCACTTCGTAGCAGGCGCCCATCGTGTGGTAGTCGACCTTGCCGGCCGGGCTCTTTTCATCGGTCAGCTTTTCGTTGGCCGGACCGAGGATGCGGTACCACGCGCCGTGCTCGTGGTCGACGAAGTGTTCCCAGCTATAGGCCCAGATGCGGTCGTACCACGTCCAATACGCCTGGTCGCCCGTGCGCGCGCCGAGGAGGGCGGCGGCGGCGAGGCTCTCGGCCTGCACCCAGAAGTATTTGTCGGCGTCGCAGATTTCGTCCTGCGGGCCGAAGCCGTAGTAGATGCCGCCATGGTGCGCATCCCACGCCTTCGACAGCGCCGCGTCGAACAGCTGGCGCGCGCGCGGCACGAGCCAGTCGGACGGGCCGGCCATCAGGTCCTTGTGGCGTTCCATGATCAACAGGAGCTTGGCCCATTCCGTCAGGTGGCCCGGCTGGTAGCCCCACGGGCGGAAGATGTTCGTCTTGTCGTCGCGGTTGTAGTCCGGGTCGACGGACCAGTCGCTGTTGTAGTGTTCCCAGACCAGGTTGCCGTACAGCGCGGCCTGGCGCACGGTGATGTTGTGCGCGAGCGTCTCCGCGCGCCACAGGAATTTCGTGTCGCCCGTCGCGTCGAACGCGGCCAGCATCGCTTCGCAGGCGTGCATGTTGGCGTTCTGGCCGCGGTACGGGAACAGCGTCGCCCAGTCGCCGCTCGCCTCGTCCGCGTACAGGCCGTGCGCCGGTTCCCAGAAGCGGCGTTCCATCAGGTCGTACGTCTCGTCCAGCCAGGCGCGCGCCTCGTCGACGCCGGCCATGATGGCGTGCGCGTATGCGAGCAGCACGAAGGCGAGGCCGTAGCAGTGGTTCGTGTCGTCCGTGACCTTCTTCGCACCGTCGTTCCAGTCCAGCGTCCACGCATAGCCGCCCGTTTCCGGATTGCGGTGCGCGTCGCGCAAAAAGCGCAGGCCGTGCAGCACGCGGTCGCGGTCGGCGGGTTCGCGGAACCGGCGCCACGCCATCGAGAAATTGAAGACGAAGCGCGTGCTGCTCACCAGGTGGCGCGTGTGCGCATCGTAGACCGTGCCGTCGTCCTTGTAGAAATGATAGAAGCCGCCGCTCGGGTCGGTGCAGCGCGGATCGTAGAACTGGCGGGTGTGGCGGATGTGCTGCAGCAGTGTCGCGCGGGATCGGAAATCGGGAAGCATGGGTCGGTCGTGATGAGTGAATCGGTGAGAGGCGCCCCGTCGTGCGGCGCGGGCGCCATGCGGGTCGATGGCGGGCGGTTATCTGCGCATGCGGTAGTCCTCGCACACGGTGCTGGCACGCACGATCAGTTCGACCGGGGCCACCTGTTCCAGCGGCGGGTCCTGCGGGCCGCGCAGCAGCAACTCGACGCCCAGCGCGCCCAGTTCCTTCTTGTTGATGCGCAAGGTCGTCAGCGGACGGTGGCCCAGCACGGCGCCGGGGATGTCGTCGAAGCCCACGATCGACACGTCGTGCGGCACCGTCTTCCCGGCCGCGAGGCAGGCGCGCATCGCGACGAGGGCGGCGGCGTCGTTGTAGCAGAACACGGCATCGGGCGGGTGCGGCTGGTTCAGGAGCGCCTGCATCGCCTCGTAGGCGCCCGTCTCGAGGTCGACGCCATCCGGGATGCACGTCTCCAGGCGCGGGTCGGCCAGCATGCCGGCGTCGAACAGCGCCTGGCGGTAGCCGCGGTTGCGCTCGCGGATGCTGTAGTGACCCAGCGAGCCGGAGATCATGCCGATGCGCTCGCGTCCCAGCGAAATCAGGTGGCGCGTGGCGAGGTAACCGCCCATGTGGTTGTCCGGATTGACGGAGCTGTAGCCGCGCAGCTTCATGTCGATGAGGACGAGGGGCTTGCCGCTGCCGCGCAGGGCGTTCAGCAACTCGGGTTCGAAGAAGCCGGCGCACACGATGGCATCCGGCGCGTGCATGCGCAGCTGTTCCGTCACCCCGTCGGCCGGCCCCACGGCCATGAACGACAAGACGATGCCCTGCTTGCGGCACGCTTCCTCGGCGCCGTGCAGCACGGGCGAATAGAACGGGCTGCTGGCCGCCGTGTTGTGCTGACGGTGCAGCAGGAACGTCAGGCGGCGGATGCGCTTGCGGCGCAGCTTGCAGAAGTCATAGCCCAGTTCGTGGGCTGCCGACAACACCATCTGGCGCGTGCTTTCCGTCAGGCCCGGCTCGTTCTTGAGGGCGCGCGAGATCGTGCCGGCCGAGACGCCGGCGTACTTGGCCAGGTCGCGGATCGTGACCGGCGCCGGGCTTGCGCCCGCTGGGGTGCGTGAGGGTTCGGGGTTCACACTGTCTCCGGAATCATTTGCGACGCCCTGGGCGCCGCTCGTTTGAATGGAGTCTTGCATATCAAAATCGCCTTGGTCAAACGTCAGTCGGCACTTCAAGTCAAGTTTAGTCGGCTTTACTAAACAGCTGTTTGCCCGGTATATTCTCAATTTAAGAAACCGATTTCATAAGAGGGTAGCGCATGTTTAGTGACGACTGACTAAACTCCGCCGCGAACCCGACGTCGCGTTTGACCCCACCATCCTGCTTATGCAGAATATTTTTTACAAAAAAGTTACTCGTTTATAAGTTAGCGGTAACATCCACAAGGAGACAAGCATGGAACGTGCTTCACAGGCCGCAATCGCGCCTGCCGATCGGGCCCAGCCCGCCAATTACACCTTTGCCCTCACGGTCGTCACCGCGCTGTTCTTCATGTGGGGCCTGCTGACGTCGCTGAACGACATCCTGATCCCGCACCTGAAGTCGGTGTACAACCTGACGTACGTACAGGCGATGATGGTGAACCTCGCGTTCTTCAGCGGCTACTTCCTGCTGTCGATCCCGGCCGGCGCGCTGATCCGCCGCATCGGCTACAAAGCCGGCGCCGTCGTCGGCCTCGCCGTGTGCGCCGTCGGCGCCGCGCTGTTCTACCCGGCCGCGACGAGCGTGTACGCGCTGTTCCTGTGCGCGCTGTTCGTGCTGGCCGGCGGCATCACCATCCTGCAGGTGGCCGCCAACCCGTACGTCACCGTGCTGGGCGCGCCGGCCACCGCGTCGAGCCGCCTGAACCTGACGCAGGCGCTGAACTCCTTCGGCACCTTCGTCGGCCCCCCGGTCGGCGGCTACCTGATCCTGTCGCACATCTCGACCGTGGCCGATCCGAGCCACATGACGGCCGCCGAAAAACTGGCGCAGGCGCAGGCCGTGCAGGGTCCGTACCTGGGCCTGGCCGCGACGCTGGCGATCCTGGCCATCCTGTTCGCCGTGATCCGCCTGCCGGTCATCCGCGACGATGACACCGGCACGACGGTCGCCGGTTCGATCCTCAAGCAGAAGCGCCTGATGCTGGGCGTGCTGGCGATCTTCGTGTACGTCGGCGCCGAGGTGAGCATCGGCAGCTTCCTGATCAACTACATGGGCGACGCGTCCATCGCCGGCTTCACGCCGGAAATCGGCGCGAACTACGTCGCCTACTACTGGGGCGGCGCGATGGTCGGCCGCTTCATCGGTTCTGCCGTGATGCGCACCATCAGCCCGGGAAAGGTCCTCGCGTTCAATGCCGCCGTGTGCATCGCGCTGCTGGTGGCGACGACGTTCGGCCACGGCCACTTCGCGATGTGGGCCGTGCTGGCCGTCGGCCTGTTCAACTCGATCATGTTCCCGACCATCTTCAGCATGTCGGTGCACGAACTGGGCCCGCAGACGAGCCAGGGCTCCGGCCTGCTCGTGATGGCGATCGCCGGCGGCGCCGTCGTGCCGGTGATCCAGGCGCAAGCCGCGGACGTCATCGGCCTGCAGCCTTCGTTCCTCGTTCCGGCCGCGTGCTACGCCTTCATCCTGTACTTCGGCGCGAAATACGCCCGCATGTACGTGGACGTCAAGGCCGTCTGACCGGCAACGATCCCCTTGCCGCCGCGGCGCGTCCGCGGCGGCGTTGCGTCGAATACTGATAACGATCCATCCCTTAAAGAGCTTCGTCCCATGCGCCTCCGTCACCTGACCCTCGTCGCGGCCCTGACTGCCGCCTTCCCGCTGTTCGCCACCGCCGCCGACACGCCTGCCCAGCAGCCGTGGATGAACCGTTCCCTGAGCGCCGACCAGCGCGCCGAACTCGCCGTCAAGGCCATGACCCGCCAGGAAAAGCTGCGCTGGGTGTTCGGCTATTTCGGCACGGCGTTCCCGCCCAAGACCACGAAGCCGATCGACGGCGCGATCCCGTTCTCGGCCGGCTTCGTGCCGGGTAACCCGCGCCTCGGCCTGCCGGACCTGCTGGAGACGGACGCCGGCCTCGGCGTCGCCACCCAGGCCACGCCGACCCCGCGCGAGCGCACGCAGCTGCCGTCGGGCCTCGCCACCGCATCGACGTGGGACACGCAGATGGCCTATGCGGGCGGCGCGATGATCGGTTCCGAGGCGCGCGCGTCCGGCTTCAACGTGATGCTGGCTGGCGGCGTGAACCTGATGCGCGATCCGCGCAACGGCCGCAACTTCGAATACGCGGGCGAAGATCCTCTGCTGGCCGGCACGATCGTCGGCCATGCCGTCAAGGGCATCGAGTCGAACCACGTGATCTCGACCGTCAAGCACTACGCGCTGAACGACCAGGAAACGGGCCGCAACGAACTGGACGTTCGCATCGACAAGGCCGCATCGCGCATGTCCGACCTGCTCGCGATGCAGCTCGCGCTGGAACAGTCCGACGCCGGCTCCGTCATGTGCTCGTACAACCGCGTGTACGGCACCTATGCGTGCGAGAACGACTACCTGCTGAACGAAGTGCTCAAGAAGGACTGGGGCTTCAAGGGCTACGTGATGTCCGACTGGGGCGCGACGCACAGCACCGTGGAAGCCGCGAATCACGGCCTGGACCGCCAGTCGGGCCAGGAATTCGACAAGTCGCCGTACTTCGGCGGCGCGCTGGAAGAAGCCGTCAAGAACGGCCACGTGTCGGAAGCGCGCCTCGACGACATGGCAACGCGCATCGTGCGCGCCATGTTCGCCAAGGGCGTCGTCGACAATCCGGTCGCGCAGGGCGGCACCATCGACTTCGCAAAGAACGGTGCGGTGAGCCGCGCGACGGCGGAAGAGGGCGCCGTGCTGCTGAAGAACGACAACAAGGTACTGCCGCTGTCGAAGGACGTGAAGACCATCGCCATCATCGGCGGCCATGCCGACGTCGGCGTGCTGTCGGGCGGCGGCTCGTCGCAGGTGTATCCGGTGGGCGGCATGGCCGTGAAAGGCCTGGAGCCGAAGAGCTGGCCGGGCCCCGTCGTGTACCACCCGTCGTCGCCGCTGCGCGCGATCCAGGCGCTGGCGCCGAATGCGAAGGTCGTGTACGACGACGGCCTTGACCCCGCGCGTGCCGCGCGCGTGGCCGCGCAGGCGGACGTCGCGCTCGTGTTCGCGACGCAGTGGATCGGCGAGGCGAATGACGCGACGTCGCTGGCGCTGCCGGACAACCAGGACAAGCTGATCGACAGCGTGGCCGGGGCCAATGCGCGCACCGTCGTCGTGCTGGAGACGGGCGGCCCCGTCGCGATGCCGTGGGTCGCGAAGACGCCGGCCGTGCTGGAAGCATGGTATCCGGGCACGAGCGGCGGCGAGGCGATCGCGCGCGTGCTGTTCGGCGCCGTCAATCCGTCGGGCCACCTGCCGGCCACGTTCCCCGTGTCCGAAGAGCAGCTGCCGCGTCCGAAGCTGGACGGCGATCCGAAACAGCCGGACCAGCAGTTCACGGTCGAGTACAAGGAAGGCGCGGCCGTCGGCTACAAATGGTTTGACAAGCAGGGCCTGACGCCGCTGTTCCCGTTCGGCCACGGCCTGTCGTACACGACGTTCAGCTATGCCGGCCTCGCCAGCCAGGTGAAGGATGGCCGCCTGCACGTGCGCTTCAAGGTCACGAACACGGGCAGCGTCGCCGGCAAGGACGTGCCGCAGGTGTACGTGTCGCCGCTTGCCACGAAGTGGGAAGCGCCGAAGCGTTTGGCCGGCTGGGACAAGGTCGCGCTGCAGCCTGGCGAATCGAAAGAGGTCGATGTCGTCGTCGAGCCGCGCATCCTCGGCATGTTCGACGAGAAGTCCAAGACCTGGCGCATCGCCAAGGGCAAGTACAAGGTCGTGCTGGCTGAGGATGCCGCAGGCAAGAACGCGACGAGCGTGACGGTCGACCTGCCGGCGTCCACCCTGGACGTGCGCGGCCGCGCGCGCCGCTGAGTTTTACCCGCCGCCCGTGCCCGCGGGCGGCGTCCGATCCAAGACCGATAACGACGCTTCCCGAGGAGCGCGAGGAGACTATATGCAAAGCAAGTTCGGCAAGATCGCCCTGGCCGCCGCCCTGCTGGCGGCCGGCGCATTCGGCATCGCCCACGCGGCCGGCGCGGCGGGCGGCAAGAGCAGTTTCGTGGCCGTCAAGGACAGCCACTTCGAACGCAACGGCCAACGCTATATGGTGGCCGGAGCGAACTTCTGGTACGGCGGCTACCTCGGCGCGCCGAGCAGCGTCGGGCAGCGCGCCCGCCTCGTCAAGGAACTGGACCGGTTGAAGGCGCTGGGTGTCAACAACGTGCGCGTGCTCGCGGTGTCGGAGCAGACGGCGATGAAAAGCGCCGTCAGCCCCGCCACGACGAGCGCGCCCGGCCACTACGACGAGCAGCTGCTGCAAGGCCTGGACTTCCTGATGGCGGAACTGGCGAAGCGCGACATGACGGCCGTGCTGTACCTGAATAATTTCTGGCAGTGGTCCGGCGGGATGACGCAGTACCTGAACTGGTTCACCGGTTCGCCCGCGCACGACCCGAACGTGAGCAAGGATTACGAACGCTTCATGGCCGAGAACGCGCGCTTCTACACGAACGCGCGCGCGCAGGCCGAGTACCGCAACGTGATCGCGAAGATCGTCCAGCGCACGAACACGGTGACGAAGAAGCCTTACCGCGACGACCCCGTGATCCTGTCGTGGCAGCTGGCGAACGAGCCGCGGCCCGGCAACGCCAAGTCGACCAAGGAAGAGAAGGCGACGTACGTGAAGTGGATCGCCGACACTGCGCACTACATCCGCTCGCTCGACGCAAACCACATGGTGAGCACCGGTAGCGAAGGCCTCGCGGGTTCCGCGCAGGATGCGCAGCTGTACCTGGACGCGCACCGCACGCCGGACATCGCCTACCTCACGTACCACCTGTGGCCCGCGAACTGGGGCTGGTTCGATCCGAAGCAGCCCGACACGACGTGGGCCGGCATGATGGACAAGGCGCAGCACTACCTGAACGTGCACGTCGACTATGCGAAGCAGCTGGGCAAGCCGATCGTGCTGGAGGAATTCGGCCTGAACCGCGACGGCGGCTCGTTCGACATCAAGGCGTCGACGAAGGTCCGCGACCGTTTCTACGACGAGGTGTTCACGACGTTGGAGAAGCGCGCGGCCGCGGGCGACCCCGTCGGCGGCTGGGCCTTCTGGGCCTGGGGCGGCGCGGGCCGCGCGGCCAATGCCGATTACTGGTGGAAGCCGGGGAACGATTTCGTCGGCGATCCGCCGCAGGAAGAGCAGGGCCTGTATTCCGTGTTCGACAGCGACGCGAGCTCGCTCAAGTTGATCGCGGCCCACGACAAACGCCTGAAAACCATCGGAGCGAAACAGTGAACCGGAGAGCCTCCCTGATCCTCGCCGCGGCCATCGCGGCGTCCCCCGCCGCCGCGTGGGCGCAGAAATTCGACGGCCTCGCGGCCACCCCGCAAATGGGCTGGAACAGCTGGAATCGATTCGCCTGCGACATCGACGAAAAGCTGATCCGCGAGACGGCCGACGCGATGGTGAAGACAGGCTTGAAGGATGCGGGCTACCAGTACATCAACATCGACGACTGCTGGCACGGCGCGCGCGACGAGCACGGCGACATCCAGCCGGACCCGCAGCGCTTCCCGTCCGGGATGAAGGCGCTGGCCGACTACGTGCACGCGCGCGGCCTGAAGCTGGGCATTTATTCCGACGTGGGCGACAAGACGTGCGGCGGCCGCCCCGGCAGCCGCGGCCACGAATACCAGGACGCGAAGACGTATGCCGCCTGGGGCATCGACTATTTGAAATACGACTGGTGCGAGAGCAAGGGCTTGAGCGCCGTCGGTGCCTACACGACGATGCGCGACGCGATCCGCGCGGCCAACCGCCCGATCCTGTTCAGCCTCTGCGAATGGGGCGACAACAAGCCGTGGGAATGGGCGCCCGAGGTCGGCCACTCGTGGCGCACGACGGGCGACATCTATCCGTGCTGGGATTGCGAACTCAGTGCCGGTACGTGGTCCCGCTGGGGCGTGATGCGCATCCTCGACATGCAGGCGGGCCTGCGCAAGTATGCGGGGCCGGGCCACTGGAACGACATGGACATGCTGGAAGTCGGCATGGGCATGACGGAAGACGAGGACCGTTCGCACTTCTCGATCTGGGCGATGCTGAATTCCCCGCTGATCCTCGGTAACGACCTGCGTTCGATGCCGGAGTCGGTGAAGAAGATCATCGGCCGGCGCGACGTCATCGCCATCAACCAGGACCCGCTGGGCGTGGCGGCGCTGCGTTTCTGGAAGCAGGGGCCCGTCGAACTGTGGGCCAAGCCGCTCGCGAACGACGAGTGGGCCTTCATGGTGCTGAACCGCGGCGAGACGGCGCTGCCGCTGCACTATGACTGGAAGCAGAACGTGATCGACGACCAGGTCTTCAAGCACCAACTCGACTTCAGCAAGGCCACTTGGCACTGGACGGACGCGTGGACCGGCAAGACGGGCGACACGAGCCGCCGCCTCGACGCGACGGTGCCCGCGCACGGCGTCGTGCTGCTGCGCCTGAAGAAGGGCGCGTGATGCGTCGGCCGCTGGTCGCCGCGCTGCTGGCATGGTGCGCGGCCGGCGCGGCGGCCGAACAGACCATCGCGGCGAGCGATGGCCACGTGACCCGCATGGGCCGCACGGTCGCCGCGGACGATGGCACGGTGCGCTTCGGCTATCCCGGCGTGACCTTGCTGGTGGCCGTGGACGGCACGCGCCTCGCCGTCGATGCCTCGGGCGGCACCCGCAGCCTGTTCGACGTGATCGTGGATGGCAAGCCCGCGGGCACGCTGCGCCTGGCGCCGGAGATGAAACGCTACGACGTGTTCAAGGACGCGGCGCCCGGTCCGCACAAGGTGGAACTCGTGCACCGCGGCGAGACGTGGCTCGGCGAGCCCTCCATCGCGCGCTTCGCGACCGACGGCGCGTTCCTCGCGGCGCCGCCGCTGCCGAAGCGACGCCTGCTCGTGCTGGGCGATTCCGTGACGTGCGGCGCCGTCATGGAGCGTGGTGCCGACGAGAAGGACATGCCCGAATGGTCGAACCCGCGCCTGTCCTACGGCATGCTGGCCGCGCGCGCCCTCGACGCGCAGGTGCAGCTGGTCTGCTATGGCGGCCGGGGCCTGGTGCGCAGCTGGAACGGCCACACCGACGAATTCCAGCTGCCCGCGTTCTACGACCTCGCCATCGCCGACGCCGCGCATCCGGTGCGCTGGAAACAGGCCGATTACGATGCGGACCTGATCGTCATCGCCATCGGCACCAACGATTTCAACCCCGGCATTCCGGAGCGTGCGGGCTATGTGGACGCGTACACGGACCTGCTGCGCCGCGTGCTGCGCGACCATCCGCACGCGCAGGTCGCGCTGACGGAAGGCGTGCTGCTGAATGGCGACAAGAAGGCCGCGTTGATCGGCTATCTGAAGGAAGCGATGGCGCGCGTGCACGATGCCCGCGTCTACTCGCTCGCGCCGGCGACGTACCAGCCGGGTGACGCCGTCAACGGCCATCCGACGACGGCCCAGCATGCGGCCATGGTGGCCGAATTGCTGCCGCAGCTGAGGCGCATCGCGGGCTGGTAGGGGCAAAAAAAACCGACGACCGGGCAGCTGCCCGGTGCATCGGTAAGAAGAGAGCCGGTTGCCCGGCCGGAGACGAACCGGCCGCCGCGCCCTGAGTCGCGCCGGCTGGATCGAGACCCGGTCGAGATTACCGGTGTCGTGTTTGCCGGTCAAACGCGTCCGCACCGCGGCCTTTGAGTTTCGTGCTTATTACTAAACAGAAGAGTAAAGAGACGCTGACGTCCCGCGTGGGCTCGTCTCATTCGAGGCCGCCGGCCTCAAATGCCCACCCTACCAGTATAAGAACGCCCGTCAAACGATGGGCAGCGCCGTCGTTTCCTTGATGCGCTGGAGGGCGAAGCTCGATTTCACGTCCAGCACGGCCGGATGGCGCAGCAGGGTGCCCATCATGAAGCGCGAGAAGTGGTCCATGTCTTCCACGTGCACGCGCAGCAGGAAATCCATCTCCCCCGTCATCGCATAGCAGGCCACGACTTCCGGCCAGGTCGACACGGCCTGGGCGAACTCGAAGCGCGGCGACGTCGCGGGCACGCGCGCGTTCGGCGCGCCTTCGCTGTGTTTTTCCAGCCGGACATTCACATAGGCCAGCAGGCCCAGCCCCAGTTTGTCGGGATCGAGCAGGGCGACGTATTGCCGGATGACGCCGGCCTCTTCCAACCGTTTGATGCGGCGCAGGCAGGGCGACGGCGACAGGCTGACGCGTTCCGCCACGTCCTGGTTGGACAGGCGGCCATCCGACTGGAGAATGGCCAGGATTTTGCGGTCGGTTTTATCCAGCTCGATTTTTGACATGAATTCTCCTCAGGACGGGCGCACTTCGCAATTTTATTGCGCAAATCGTTTGGTGGGGGGAATTCATTGAAATTTAATGCTTGTGACACAGGTCTATACTGGCCCGGACACAGACGCGTTCAACCGGCGCCAATGCAATGGCCACGCGTACAACAAACACAACGGAGACACGCATGAACGCCCCCCTGGACCGCAGCCAGCTGGAACCGCTACCCCCGCACGAGATCACCCTCGACGATAAATGGACGCTCGAGCGCGGCCGCGCCTTCATGACGGGTACCCAGGCGCTGATCCGCCTGCCGATGCTGCAGCGCGAACGCGACCTGAAGGCCGGCCTGAACACGGCCGGCTACATCACCGGCTACCGCGGGTCGCCCGTCACGCAGGTCGACCAGACGGCGTGGAAAGCGCAGAAGCACCTGGAAGCGCACCACGTCCACTTCCACCCCGGCATGAACGAAGACCTCGCGGCGACGGCCGTCTGGGGCACGCAGCAGACCAATCTGTTCAAGGACGCGACCTACGACGGCGTGTTCGCCATGTGGTACGGCAAGGGCCCCGGCGTGGACCGCTGCGGCGACGTGTTCAAGCACGGTAACAATGCGGGCTCCGCGAAGAACGGCGGCGTGCTCGTACTGGCGGGCGACGACCATGCGGCGAAATCGTCGTCGACGGCGCACCAGTCCGACCACATCCTGCACCACTGCGGCATTCCCGTGCTGTACCCGTCATCCGTGCAGGAATACATCGACTACGGCCTGCACGCATGGGCGATGAGCCGCTACAGCGGCCTGTGGGTGTCGATGAAGTGCGTGACCGACATCATCGAATCGGGCGCCGTCGTCGACCTCGATCCGGACCGCGTGCAGACGATCCTGCCGACCGACTTCGAGATGCCGCCGGGCGGCTTGAACATCCGCTGGCCGGACGCCGTGCTGGACCAGGAAGTGCGCATGAACCACTACAAGTGGTATGCCGCCCTCGCGTATGCGCGTGCGAACAAACTCAATCAGATCATCTGGGACAGCCCCACGCCGAAGATCGGCATCATCACCGCGGGCAAGTCCTACCTCGACACGCGCCAGGCGCTGGCCGACCTGGGCATCGACGAGCAGGCGGCGCGCGACATCGGCCTGCGCGTCTACAAGGTTGGCATGACGTGGCCGCTCGACTCGGTGGGCGTGCACGAATTCGCGCGCGGCCTGGACGAGATCCTCGTCGTCGAGGAAAAGCGGCAGGTGCTGGAATACGCGCTGAAGGAAGAGCTGTACAACCTGCCGGACGGCGAGCGGCCGCGCGTCGTCGGCAAGTTCGACGACGCCGGCGAATGGAGCGTCAAGAACCGCTCCGGCCAGGGCGACTGGCTGCTGTCGGCGAACTACGAACTGAACCCGGCCCAGATCGCGCGCGCGATCGCGTCGCGCATCTCGCACTACTGCGCCGGGCACCCGGTCGAGCAACGCGTGAAGGAACGCATCGCCTTCCTCGAAGCGAAGGAACTGATCCTCAAGAACATCCCGAAGGCGAATCCGGAAACGGACCGCATCCCGTACTTCTGCTCCGGCTGCCCGCACAACAGCTCGACGAAGGTGCCGGAAGGGTCGCGCGCGATGGCCGGTATCGGCTGCCACTACATGGTGCTGTGGATGGACCGCGAGACGTCCACGTTCACGCACATGGGGGGCGAGGGCGTCACGTGGATCGGCCAGGCGCCGTTCACGGGCGAGAAGCACGTGTTCGCGAACCTCGGCGACGGCACGTATTACCACTCGGGCGTGCTGGCGATCCGCGCGTCGGTCGCCGCGAAGGTCAACATCACGTACAAGATTCTGTACAACGACGCCGTCGCGATGACGGGTGGCCAGGTCGTCGACGGTCCGCTCGACCCGGCCAAGATCAGCCGCCAGCTGGCGGCCGAAGGCGTCAAGCCGATCATCGTCGTCACGGACGAACCGGAAAAATACCCGGACGATTATCCGTGGGCCGAAGGCGTCACGGTGCGCCATCGTGCCGAACTGATGGACGTGCAGCGCGAACTGCGCGAGATGCCGGGCGTCTCCGCGATGATCTACGACCAGACCTGCGCGTCCGAGAAACGCCGCCGCCGGAAGAAAGGCGCTTACCCCGATCCGGCCAAGCGCGCCGTGATCAACGAAGCCGTGTGCGAAGGCTGCGGCGATTGCTCGAAGCAGTCGAACTGCCTGTCCGTCGAACCGCTGGAAACGGAGCTGGGCCGCAAGCGCCAGATCAACCAGTCGTCGTGCAACAAGGACTTCTCGTGCGTGACCGGCTTCTGCCCGAGCTTCGTCACCGTCGAAGGGGGCGGCCTGAAGAAACCGAAGAAGACGGCGGCCGAAGCGACGCCGCCGTCGCTGCCGATGCCGAAGATCCCGGCGACGACGAACCCGTTCGGCATCCTCGTCACCGGTATCGGCGGCACGGGTGTCGTGACGGTCGGCCAGATCCTCGCGGTGGCCGCCCACGTCGAGAACAAGGGCGCCCTCGTGCTGGACATGAGCGGCCTCGCGCAGAAGGGCGGCCCCGTGATGTCGCACGTGCGTCTTGCCGACCGCCAGTCGGACCTGTATTCGACGCGCGTCGGCACGGGTAACGCCGACCTCGTGATCGGCTGTGACCAGATCGTCACCGCCAGCCGCGACGCGCTGTCGCGCATGGGCGAAGGCCGCACGTGGGCCGCCGTGAACGGCACGGGCGCCACCACCGCCGCGTTCATCAAGAACCCGGACTGGCAATTCCCGGCCGAAGGCTCGCGCGGCGCCATCGTGCAGGCGTGCGGCGAGGGCAACGTCGACTTCATCGACGCCGGCCACATCGCGACAACGTTGATGGGCGATGCCATCGCCACCAATATGTTCATGCTGGGCTACGCGTTCCAGAAGGGCCACGTGCCGCTGCAGGAAGCGTCGATCATGAAGGCCATCGAGTTGAACGGCGTGTCCGTCGGCTTCAACAAGGCCGCGTTCAACTGGGGCCGCACGGCCGCGCACGACCTGCCGTCCGTGCAAAAGCTCGTCACGCCCGCGAAGGTGATCGAATTCAAGCGCGCGCAATCGCTCGACGACCTCGTCAAGCGCCGCGTCGAACTCCTGACCGCGTACCAGAACGCCGACTATGCCGCGCAGTACAAGGCCTTCGTCGACCGCGTGCGCGCCGCTGAAGAGAAGCTGGGCAAGGGCACGCGCCTGACGGAAGCCGTCGCGCGCTACCTGCACAAGCTGATGGCGTACAAGGACGAGTACGAGGTCGCGCGTCTGTACACCGACCCCGCGTTCATGGCCAAGATCGACGGCATGTTCGAAGGCGACGTGACATTGAAATTCCACCTGGCGCCGCCGCTGTTCGCGAAGAAGGACAAGGAAGGCCACCTCGTGAAGCAGGAGTTCGGCCCGTGGATGATGAAGGCGTTCGGCGTGCTGGCGAAGCTGAAGGGCTTGCGCGGCACGGCGCTCGATCCGTTCGGCCACACGGCGGAGCGCAAGATGGAACGCGCGCTGATCGCGGAGTACCGCGCGACCGTCGAAGGCCTGCTGCCGAAGCTGACGGCCGACAACCTGGCGCAGGCCGTCGCGATCGCGAGCGTCCCGGAAGACATCCGCGGTTTCGGCCACGTCAAGGAGCGCAACCTGAAGGCGGCCAAGCGCAAGGAAGGGGAATTGGTGGCCGCATTCCACGGCGGCGCCACGGTCACCCGCGCTGCCTGATCGGGCGTGTCACGACACCGCCGGCCGGGCAAAAACCGGCCGGCGAATGTTGCAAAAAATATTTGTTGCTCTGTTACATTTGGATATCGTGCGCGGGTATGCGGCAACTATAATTAATGCATGAGCACGCCAAAATTCCCCCCGACATCGACCGCTTTCTCCCGCCTGTTTGCCAGCGCTTTCGTGGCGCTGCTCACCCTGTCCGCTTGCGGCGGCGGAGGAGGTTCCAGTGGCACCTCGACACCGGTAGCCAACAACCCGACACCCACGCCGACCCCGGATCCCGGACCGACGCCGGATCCGATCCTCGCGGACTACACGAGCGTGCAGAACCTGTGCGCCAAGCCGCGCACGGGCGTCGACGCCGAAGGCGTGCCGTTCCCGGACCGCCAGGGCACCTTGCAGGACGAAATGAAATTCCTGCGCGGCTGGATCGATAAGACCTATCTCTGGTACAACGAAGTCCCGACCACCGTCCGCATGGCGGATTACACGAACACGCTCGATTACTTCGCCGCGCTGAAGACGAATGCAACGACCGCGTCCGGCCAGCCGAAGGACCGTTTCCACTTCACGTACACGACGGCGGAATGGGATGCGATCAGCAACCAGAGCCAGGATACGGGCTATGGCGTGACCTGGTCCGTGAATTCCGTCACGGCGCCGCGTAACTGGCGTATCGCGATTGTCCAGCCGAACTCGCCGGCCGCCGCGGCCGGTCTGCAGCGCGGCGACATGCTGACGGCCGTCGACGGCGTCGACTTCGTCAACTCGACGGATGCCGCGCAGGTCGACCAGCTGAACGCCGGCCTGCTGCCCGCGAATGCGGGCGAAAACCACACGCTGACGGTCCAGCGCAACGGCGCCACGGTCAACGTCCCGATGACGTCGGCCGTCGTCTCCATCGTGCCCGTGAAGAGCGTGAAGGTGATCGATACGCCGACGGGCAAGGTGGGTTATCTGAGTTTCGAAGACCACAATGCCGCATCCGAGCAGCAGCTGATCGACGCGTTCACCTCGCTGAAGAACCAGGGCGCGACTGACCTCGTGCTCGACATGCGCTACAACGGCGGCGGCCTGCTGTACATCGCCAGCGAGCTCGCGTACATGGTCGCCGGACCAAGCGCGGCGAACAAGACGTTCGACCGTCCTGTCTACAACGACAAGACGGCACCCGGTGCCGCCGTTCCTTTCCTGAGCACGGCCTACGGCTTCTCCGCCGCGGCCAACACGCCGCTGCCGTACCTGGGCCTGAACCACGTGACCGTCCTCACGTCGCCCGACACGTGCTCGGCCAGCGAAGCCGTCATCAATGGCCTGCGCGGCGTGGACGTCAAGGTCGACCTGGTCGGCGGTACGACGTGCGGCAAGCCCTATGGCTTCACGCCGGTGGACAACTGCGGCACGACCTACTTCTCGATCCAGTTCAAGGGCGTGAACGCGAAAGGCTACGGCGATTACGCGGACGGTTTCGCACCGACGTGCGCCGCGTCCGACGACATGACGCACGCCCTGGGCGATCCGGCCGAAGGCATGCTGGCCGCGGCGCTGTCCTACCGCGCCAACAACACCTGCCCGGCGGCGGCGACCGGTTTCGCGAGCTCCGTGCAGATGCGCCTGGCGAAGCCGGCCGCGAAGAAGATCGCGATCTACCCCAAGACCTGGGCGCGCTGAGCGTCATCCACCTGTCCCCGGGCCGGCGGCCCGGGGTGTCCCGTCCTGAGCAGGACCGATCCGCAGTACAGATCTATAATTTCCGGCTTATATCTTTCCTAATTTGCCGGAGTCGTTCGATGATCCGTACCGCGTTCCTGCTGGCCTTGCTGGCCGCTCCCCTGGCGCATGCCGCCCCCGACCTGGTCACCGTCTCGGAACGCTCCGGCTTCCAGGCCACGGGGCGCTACGATGAAGTCGTCAGGCTTTGCCGTGCCTTTCAGCAGGCATATCCGAAGCAAGTGAGCTGCTTCCAGTTCGGCACGACGCCGGAAGGCAGGCCCATGCTGGCGCTGGCCGCCAATGCCCGCGGCACGCTCACGCCGGTTGCCGCGCGCAAGGCGGGCCTGCCGGTGACGCTGGTCCAGGGTGGCATCCACGCAGGCGAGATCGACGGCAAGGACGCCGGCTTCCTCGCCCTGCGCGAGATCCTTGAGGGCAAGGTCGCGCCGGGTGTGCTCGACAAGCAGGTCCTGCTGTTCGTCCCCGTGTTCAACGTGGACGGCCACGAGCGCTTCGCCAAGTGGAACCGCCCGAACCAGCGCGGCCCCGTCGAGATGGGCTGGCGCACGACGGCGCAGAACTTCAACTTGAACCGCGATTACGTGAAGGCCGATGCGCCCGAGATGCAAGCCATGCTGGCGCTCGTGAACGCCTGGGACCCGCTGACCTACGTCGACCTGCACGTGACGGACGGCGCCAAGTTCCAGCACGACGTGTCGATCCAGGTCGAGCCCGTGTACTCGGGCGATCCGGAATTCCGCAAGGCCGGCCTGGCGCTGCGCGCGAACGTCATCGCCGACATCGCCAAGCAGGGTTCGATGCCGCAGGCGTACTACATGTCGTTCAAGGAGACGGACGACCCGGCCTCGGGTTTCGTCGACGGCGTGTCCGATCCGCGCTTCTCGACCGGCTATTTCCAGCTGCGCAACCGGATGGCGATGCTCGTCGAGACGCATTCGTGGAAGGATTACCCGACCCGCGTGCGCATCACGCACAATGCGGTAGTGTCCGTCCTGCAGCAGGTCGCCGCACACGGCGCGGCCTGGCAGCAGGCGGCGCGCGACGCCGACGCCCGCGCCACGCACATCGCCGGCCAACCGGTCGCGCTGACGTACCGCACGACCGACCGGACGACGATGGTCGACTTCCAGGGCTATGCGTACACGCGCACGATGTCGGACGTGTCGGGCATGCTGATGACGCACTACGACGAGACTCAGCCGCAAGTCTGGCACGTGCCGCTGCGCGACGAAGTCGTGGCCGACCTGCAGGTGCAGGCGCCGGGCGCCGGCTACGTCGTGCCTGCCGCGTGGGCGCAGATGGTCGCGGCCAAGCTCACGCAGCACGGCATCGTGTTCCGCAGGCTGGACAAGGCCATCGACGGCGCACCCGTGCAAACGTTCCGCGCCGAACAGGCCACGTTCGCGGCGACGTCGTTCGAATCGCACCAGCGCCTGACGGTGACGGGCGCCTGGAAAGCGGAGCCGCGCAACCTCGTCAAGGGCGCGCTGTTCGTGCCGATCGCCCAGCCCAAGGCGCGGCTCGTGATGGCCCTGTTCGAGCCGCAGGCTCCCGATTCGCTGCTGGCCTGGGGCGAGTTCAACAACGCCTTCGAGCCCAAGGAATACATGGAGGACTACGTGGCCGAGGATGTCGCGCGCGAGCAGATGGCGCGCGACCCGGCGCTGGCCGCCGCGTTCCGCAACAGGCTCGAGCACGACCCGGCGTTTGCAGGGAATCCCCACGCACGCCTGGAATTCTTCGCGCGCCGCCACCCGTCCTGGGATGAGCGGCTGAACCTGTACCCGGTGTTGCGCACCGACGTGGCGCTGTAACACGCTGCGCGGGCCGCATGCGCACGCGGGCCCCTGGATCGTTGGACCTCTGCCGTTCCCGTTCGTCGGCGCGACTTGCGCGCGGTCTGATCCCGCGCAAGCGCCGTCGATTCCGCTGCAACCGCCGCGCACGGCGCCGCTCTTACCACATGTGTGATCGACAAAGGAGAGCGCCATGCGGACCCATCCCGACTTTGCACCCGGTCGTCACGCCACGCGGGCCGTGGCCGGACGCCGCCGAACGCGCACGCGCGGCGGAGGCTGAGCATGGGCGCCGCGGCGGCCCGCGCCAGTTGCTGCATCGTGTGCGGCACGGCGGCACCGGAACGCATCGAGCGCCTGCTGCTCAGCCTCGCGACCGCCAGCCCGCACGTGCTGGTCTACCTGGTCGACGATGCACGCCACCCCGGGCTGGCCGCACTCGCCGGACGCTACGGCGTGCACTATCGGCGCCAGCCCGACTGGCCGGGTCACGCCCGCATCCATAACCGGGTGTTGCGCGAGGCTGCGGGCGCCGGGAGCGCCTACCACCTGCTGCTCAGGCCAGACATTGGCTTGCCGGTCGACGCGGTGGCCAGGATGGTTGCCTACATGGAGCAGCATCTGGACGTCGGCTTGCTGGCGCCGCGGGTGCAAGGGCCGGACGGGCGATTGGTGCCGATGTGCAGCCTGCTGCCGGGGCCGCTGGAACTGCTGCTGGGCCGCTGTTTCCCGTTGCTGCATCGGTCCAGCGGCAGGCTTGCGCGCTACCAGTTGCACGCGAGCGGCTACAGCCGCGTGATGGACGTGCCCGTGCCCACGGCCTGTTGCCTGCTGATGCGGATGGAGACGCTGCTGCGCGCCGGCATGTTCGACGAGCGCTTCCTGCTGCGCTTCGACACGGTCGACCTGGCGCGCCGTACGGCCCGCATCGCGCGCACCGTGTTCGTGCCGCACGTGACCGTCGTGCGCGACCCTGCTCACGTCGGCGGCGGGTGGCGCGTGCGGTCGGCGTGCTGGTGGCGGCGGTGCGTGTCGGCCTGGCGCTACTTCAACAAGTGGGGGTGGCTGCACGATGGGGAACGGGACCGCATCAACGCGCGCGCGCTGCGCCAGCTGGGGCCGGCGCAGGGGCGACAGGACGGCGTGATCCCGGCCGGGACCGACGTGGCCGGATGACAGTGCGTGGCCGGATCACGGTGCGGGTAGAAGGCGGTGCGGGTAGTCGGCGAGCGGTACGTCCGGGCAGGCAGGCTGCCCGGACGTAGAAGACGCGAGGATCGGTCGCGGGCTCCGTCGCAGCTTCAGTCGCGCTGCAGCGGCCGGCGCGCATACCAGCCGAACGCGAGGATGACGAGGTAGCACAGCGCAGGCACGGCGAGCGCGAGGCGCAGGCCGGCGGCATCGGCGGCGTAGCCCGTGATCAGCGGCACGATGGCGCCGCCGACGATGGCCACGCAGATCAGGCCCGAGCCTTCGGCTGCGCGCTCGCCCAGGCCTTCCGAGGCCAGCGTGAAGATCGTGGGGAACATGATGGAGTTGACGAGGCCGATGGCCAGCAGCGCCCAGCCCGACGCGGCGCCGTGCGTCGTGGCCGAGACGAGCAACAGCAGCGCGGCGATGGCGCCGGCGCCGGCCAGCACCTTGCCCGGCGAGCAGATGCGCAAGACGTAGGCGCCGAGGAAACGGCCGACCATTGCACCGCCCCAATACAGCGGGACGTGCTTGCCGGCCGCTTCCGCGCCCAGGCCCAGCACGTCGTGCTGCATCAGGTAGTTGACGATCACGGAGCCCACTGCGACTTCCGCACCGACGTACAGGAAGATGCACAGGGTGCCGAACGCGAAGCGGGGCTGTTTCAGCAGGTCGAAGGCGCCCAGCATGGTGCTTTCCGGATGGGGATGCTCGACGAGCTTCTTGCGGTTCGTCCAGACGAGGAAGGCGACGATGGCCAGCGCGACCGCCAGGCCGAGGTAGGTGTGCACGACGACCTGGCTCTCGGCGGCGCGGTAGGCGGCGAGGGCGTCGGCCGACAGCGTGGACTGGTCGACACGGGCCAGCGAGCCGAGGATCAGGATCGCGCCGACGTACGGGAAGACGGTGGTGCCGAGCGAGTTGAACGCCTGCGCGAACGTGAGGCGGCTCGACGCGGTGGCGGGGGCGCCCAGCATCGAGATCAGCGGGTTCGCCACGACCTGCACGATGGTGATGCCGGCGGCCAGTACGAACAGCGCCAGCAGGAAGGTGATGAACATGCCGGACGACGAGGCGGGGATGAACAGCAGGCAGCCGGCCGTCATCGTGAGCAGGCCGACGACGGCGGTCCGCATATAGCCGATCCGCTGCACGATAGCGGCGGCCGGCAGCGACACGATGAAGTAGGCCGCGAAGAACGCCGACTGCACGAGCATCGCCTGGGCGTACGACAACGTGAACAGGTCTTTCAGTTTGGGGATGATGACGTCGTTCAGGCTCGTGATGCCGCCGAACGTGAAGAACAGTGCGAACACGAAAATGCGCAGGCTGGCGACCTGCGGACTGGCGTTGGCGGAGGCGCCGCCCGGCTGGGCGGTACCGGCGGGTTGGCCGATTTGCATGTGGAATCCAGTGGGTTGGATGATGCGCGCGCCGTCGTGGCGTTGCGAGCGAGGTAGGAATATTACATCGCTTTAGCGGCCTGTTGTGTGGTTTGGCGCGGAGCCGCTAGAGTGAAATCGATGTCATTTTCAGGACGGGTGGCCGAGAGGAGGAAACTGCACTACATACGAAACGTCACAGATGCGGCAAGCGGTGTCCCGCGCAGGCGCGCCCGCGCGGGAAGGCCAACGCGGGTCAGAGCGGTTGCAGCGGAATGGTGCCCGTGGCCGGCGTGGAGCACGGCTCCTCGTCGAAGGCGATGTCCCCGGCCGGATTTGCGACGCCGTCGGCCTTCAGGTCCGTGAAGCCGAACATGTCGCGGTCCATCAGGTGCGACGGCACGACGGTCGACAGCGACGAGAAGATGTTTTCCACGCGGCCCGGGTATTTCTTCTCCCAGTCGCGCAGCATGGCCTTGATCTGCTTGCGCTGCAGGTTTTCCTGCGAGCCGCACAGGTCGCACGGGATGATGGGGAATTCCTTCACTTCGGCGTAGCGCTCGGTGTCCGCTTCCTTCACATAGGCCAGCGGGCGGATCACGACGTGCTTGCCGTCGTCCGACACGAGCTTCGCCGGCATGCCCTTGATCTTCGCACCGAAGAACATATTCAGGAAGAAGGTTTCGAGGATGTCGTCGCGGTGGTGGCCCAGGGCGATCTTCGTGCAGCCGAGTTCGTCCGCCACTCGGTACAGGATGCCGCGCCGCAGCCTGGAACAGAGCGAGCACGTCGTCTTGCCTTCCGGGATCAGGCGCTTGACGATGCTGTACGTGTCCTGGTTCTCGATATGGAACGGGATGCCCAGTTTTTCCAGGTAGGCCGGCAGCACGTCGGCCGGGAAGTTCGGCTGTTTCTGGTCGAGGTTGACGGCGACGATGTCGAAGTGGATCGGCGCGCGCTCGCGCAAGGTCATGAGGATGTCGAGCAGCGCATAGCTGTCCTTGCCGCCGGACAGGCAGACCATGACCTTGTCGCCATCCTCGATCATGTTGAAATCGCCGATCGCCTGGCCGACGAGGCGGCACAGGCGCTTGTGCAGCTTGTTGTTTTCGTAGGCCTGCTTCTCGGCCTTCTTGCCGGCTGCCTCGGCTGCCTCTTCCACGTCGGCCGGGCGTGCCATCGTCACGTCATTCATGCTTCATCCTTGATCTGGAACACTTCGACGCCGACGCCTTCGCAGTCGGGGTACACGTCGGGTTTCATCGTCGACACGCGGGCCGCGCGCACGTTCGGGTGGGCCAGCATCGCTTTGACGACGTCGTCGCACAGCGTTTCCTGCAGGTGTACGTGGCCTTGCGCCATGCGCCGGGCGATGGTTTCGCGCATGAAGTCGTAGTCGACGACTTCGTCCAGCTGGTCGTCCTTCGGCGTCGACAGCGCGAGCGGAATGTACAGGTCGACATTGATCAGGACGCGTTGCTCGCCCTTCTTTTCGAACTCATGGACACCGATGTTGATCATGACTTCGTAATTGCGCAGGAACAGCCGGCGGCAATCGCGCAGCTGCGGGTAATACAGGGCGGACGACATAGGAAACCTTGATGGGTAAAGGGGATAAATGAGGTTATTCGGTCAAAAACATCACGTCTCGGGCCAGCGGCATCAGGTGCTGGCCGCCGTCGACGAGCAGGGTGGTGCCGGTCAGCGCCGTCGCGTTCGCCGCGTAGCACACGGCGTCGACGATGTCCTGCGGCGTGGACGACCGTCCCAGCGGCGTGATCTTGTGCGCGCTCTCGAAGCCGGTGGCGCTCTGGTCGCCGGAGACGAGGGTGATGCCGGGCGCGACGCCGACGACGCGCAGTTTCGGCGCCAGCGCCTGGGCCAGCATCGTCGTGGCCGTGTGCAAGGCCGCCTTCGACAACGTGTACGACAAAAAATCCGGGTTGAGATTGTACAGTTTCTGGTCGAGCAAGTTGATCACGACGGCTTGGCCACCGTCCGGCACTTGCGCGTGCAATTCCTGCGCGAGCAGCAGCGGGGCCGCCACGTTGCACTGCATGTGGGTGGCCAGCAGGGCCGGCGAAAAAGCGTCCGGCTTGTCGTATTCGAACAACGATGCGTTGTTGACGATGCAATCCAGCGCGCCCAGCAGGTGCACGGCCTGGCGCGGCAGCGCGCGCACGGCCGTCTCGTCAGCGAGGTCGGCGTGCAGCGCGACGGCACGCCGGCCCAGCGCGCGGATCGCAGTCACGACCTCGTCCGCGTCGGCCGCCGACGCGCGGTAATGCACGGCCACGTCCCAGCCGGCGGCGGCCAGGCCCAGCGCGATGGCGCGGCCGATGCGTCGTCCGGCGCCCGTGACGAGCGCCACGCGCGCGCGCCCGGCATGCGGTGCGTGCGTGTCGCCGGTGGTGTGGCCGGTGCGGGATGGATCGTCGTTCGTATGTGTCTGTGTCATCGTGGTGTGTGCGGGGCGCCGTTTGTGGCTCGCTCCCGATTCTCGCTACAATGGCCGGATGTCCTTGCCTCTTCCCTCGAGCGACGCGCTGGCCGCGTCCCAAGCCCTGCAGCGCATGATCGCTGCCGAGATCGCCGACCAGGGCGGCGCCATCCCGTTTGCGCGTTTCATGGAACTGGCGCTGTACGCGCCGAATCTCGGCTATTACAGCGGCGGTGCGGCCAAGCTGGGCCGCGACGGCGACTTCACGACGTCGCCCGAGATCAGCCCGCTGTTCGGTGCCACGCTGGCGCGCGCGGCCGCCGCTATTATGGCCCAAAGTGGCCCCAACATCATCGAATTCGGCGCCGGCACGGGCAAGCTGGCCCATGACGTGCTGACGACGCTCGGCGAACTGGGCGTGCGCATCGACAGCTATACCATCATCGAATTGTCCGGCGAACTGCGCGCGCGCCAGCAGGAAGCGCTGAAGGATTTCCCTCAGGTGCGCTGGCTGACGGGCTTTCCCGACGCGTTCCACGGCGCCGTCCTCGCCAACGAGGTGCTCGATGCGATGCCGGTGGAACTCGTCGTGCGCGACGGCGGCCGCTGGCAGCGCCAGATGGTGACGGTCGACGCGGGCCGCTTCGCCTTCGTATCGGCCGAATCGGACGCGGACCTCGCGGACCAGATCGCGCGCCAGATCCCCGACGCGGACACGCTGCAGGACGGCTACCTGACGGAAGTCCACCCCGTCGCCTGCGGCTTCATGCGCTCGCTGGCGCAGATGTTCAAAGGCGGCAAGGGCGCCGCGATCCTGATCGACTATGGTTTCCCGGCCCACGAATACTATTTCGACGAGCGCACGAGCGGCACCTTGATGTGCCATTACCGCCACCATGCGCACCCCGACCCGTTCTACCTGCCGGGCCTACAGGACATCACGGCGCACGTCGACTTCACGGCGATGGCGCTGGCCGCGCACGGCGCCGGGCTCGACGTGCTCGGTTATATGAGCCAGGCGGCGTTCCTGCTCGCGTCCGGTATCGGCGAGCTGCTGCTGAAGACGGACCCGGAAGATGCGCTGCGCTACCTGCCCCAGTCGAAGGCCGTGCAAAAACTCGTGTCGCCGGCGGAGATGGGGGAATTGTTCAAGGTGCTCATCGTCGGCAGCGGCGTCGCGGCCGACCCCGCCATCGAGCGCGCCGATCGCAGCCATAAGTTGTGATTAGGACATCTTGCGCGGTGGACACAAACCCGGCTATGCTGTAACGCTGCCGGTGACAGCGATTCGGCTACTATTGATGCAGCAGGGCGTCCGTACGTGGCGCCCGCGCAACCCCGACTCCCGACCATGGCCAAGATCCATACCCATTATGACAACCTGAAGGTGTCGCGCCACGCACCGCAGGAAGTCATTCGCGCGGCCTACAAGGCGCTGAGTCAGAAATACCATCCCGACAAGAACCCGGGCGACGAGCGTGCCGCCCGGATCATGGCGATCGTCAACACCGCCTACAACATCCTGTCCGATCCCGTGCGCCGCAAGGAGCACGACGACTGGATCGCGTCGGAAGAGTGGGAAGTGGAGTGGCTGGAAAATTCGCACGGCGACGAGGGCCGCGAGAAGCGGGGCGACCACTGGGAACCGCGCACCGTCGCGGCCCCGTCGCGCTGGCGCGTGTTGCGCGACCCGCGCTGGTGGGGTGTGGGACTCGCCGCGTTCGCGAGCGGCGGTGCGCTGGCGATCATGCTGCTCGATCCGGCCAAGGTCGT
Source organism: Massilia pinisoli (assembly GCF_024753285.1). Lineage (GTDB taxonomy): Bacteria > Pseudomonadota > Gammaproteobacteria > Burkholderiales > Burkholderiaceae_D > Telluria > Telluria pinisoli. The sequence goes on from NZ_JANUGW010000003.1 coordinate 56,208, forward strand.
GCCCAGTGCGCTCGCCTGGGTCGGCAAGGGCCAGCCCGTCCCCGCGACGAGCCCGGCCACGCCCGTGCCGGCACCCGTGCCCGTGCCGGCGTCCGCCACCGCTTCGGCCGCATCCGCCTCGGCGGCGTCATCGGATCCGCTCGGCGGCGATGCCGGCGCCGACGCCTGGGCGCACCCGGCGGGCCAGGCCGACGTGCCGCCCGACGTCAAGGCGCTCGCCGTGACCCAACTGGTCGTGCCCGCGCGCGCCGCCGATTGCGATACCGACCTCACGGCCCAGGTCGCGCCGACGGGCATGCCGTGGCCGGCGGAATCCGGCTACATGGACGGCTACCCGGTCGGCAATCAGGGCGACGAGATGCAGGTGCTCGTCGACAACAGCAATAATCCGTCGCCCGTGCTCGTCAAGATCGTCGACCTGGACCACCGCGCCACCGTGCGCCACGCCTACGTGCAAGGGCACGCCAAGTTCCTCGTCGACAAACTCTCGGCCGGCAAGTACGAAGTCCGTTATCAGAACATCATGATCGGCGAGTCCCATGCCGAATGCGCCAATGGCCGCCGCACGCCGTTGCGCCAGGCCGCCGCCCGCCAGCCCGGCGCGTGACGGGCACGGTGACCAAGAGTGTGGTTTTTTGCGACATTCCGCCGGGCTGGATACGCGTGAAATTCAAGAATTTTGTTCCCTGGACGTAATATACTCGGTAAAACTGCGGGTCCACGCAACCCGCCCTGCCCAATGCAGGCACACACGGAAAACCGGGATATGAACGAACTTGAAGGCCTCACCGCGCTGATCATCGAACCGCATCCCGGTATGCGCTCGACGATCCACAACATGCTGAACATGTGCGGCCTGAACAAAATCGACCACGTGGGCGGTTCGAACCAGGCCGTGAAGCACCTCGGCCTGAAGCACTACGACCTGATCCTGTGCGAATACGGGCTGGAGGGCGGCCAGGATGGCCAGCAACTGCTCGAGGACGTGCGTCACCACAAGCTCATGCCGCTGTCGACCATGTTCTTCATGGTCACGGCCGAAGGCGATTACGGCAAGGTCGTCAGCGCCGCCGAACTGGGCCCCACCGACTACGTGCTGAAGCCGTTCACGGCCGACCGCCTGCTCGAACGCATCGCGCGCGGCCTGGAGCGGCGCAACGCCCTGTTGCCCGTCTACGAACTGATGGAGGCGGGCAGCCAGCGCGAGGCGATCGACGCGTGCATCGACGGCGAGGCGCGCCATCCGCGCTACCTCGTCGACTTCCTGCGCCTGCGCGCCGAACTGCACATGTTCCTCGGCGAGCCGCACGAAGCCGAACCGATCTACCGCAAGCTGATCGAGACGAAAGCCATCGCCTGGGCGCGCCTGGGCCTGGCGAAGACACTGGTCCTGCGCGAGCGTTTCGAGGAGGCCCGCGACATCCTCGAGGACCTCGTCGACAGCAACAAGAACTTCCTCGATGCCTACGACTGGCTCGCACGCACGCACGAGGCGGCCGGCGCGCTGAGCGCGGCGCAGGCCGTGCTGGCGGACGCGGTGGCCGTGTCGCCGCATGCCGTGCGCCGGCTGCGCAAGCTGGGCGAGACGGCCCTCGAGGCGGGCGACAACGACACGGCGGAGAAGGTCCTCAAGCAGGTCGTCAGCAAGGCCAAGTACTCGGAATTCAAGGACCCGCAGGACCACGTGCGCCTCGTGCAGACGCTCGTGCGCAAGGGCGACCCCGTGCAGGCCGCGGCCGTCATCCGCGACCTCGACAAGTCGATGGCCTTCCAGAAGAACGCGCCGCTGTGCAGCGCGATCGCATCGAGCCTCGTGCACGAGTACACGGGCAACGAGGCGCGCCTGGCGGAATCGCTGGAGACGGCGCTCGCGGCCAGCCGCGACGCGCCCGAGCTGCGCTGCGAGCTCAAGCTGGAACTGGCCCGCACCTGCATCGAGAACGGCATGCAGGAGGGCGCCGCCGAGATCGTGCGCGACGTGATGCGCAATGCGCAGAACGGCGCCGCGATGGCACGCGCGATGGCCGTGTTCGAGCAGGCGGGCCAGGGCGAGCTGGCGCAGAAGCTGGCCATGGAGAGCCGCCAGGAAGTCATCGACCTCGTCGCCAGCGGCGCCGCCAGGGCGAAGGAAGGCGACTACAAGGGCGCCGTCGTGCTGATGCAGGAAGCGGCGACCAAGCTGCCGGACAATCCGCAGGTCGTGTTCAACGCCGCGTTGGCGGTGCTGAAATGCCTGGACCACGAAGGCTGGGACGACCGCCTCGGCCAGCAGGCGCTCGGCCTCATCACAGGCGTGCGCCGCCTCGACCCGGTCAATCCTAAACTGCCCGCACTGGCCGGGATGCACCAGCAGATCCTCAAGAAATACGATAAAGGCCCGCGCCTGAAGAAGGCCGGCTGATCCACCATGATTCCAGCCATCGGCGCCACCGCCGCTTCCGCCCCCATGGCCAACGCCACTTCCAACCCGCCGCCGGACGGGCGCCGCGTGCGCGCCGCGCTGCTGCACAAGGTGTGCGGCGACGATGACATGTTCGCGCTCGGCAGCGCCGTCGCGCGCGTCGTGCAGATGTCCACGTCGGACGACCAGGGCACGCACGACCTCGCGCACTACGTGCTGTCCGACGTCGCGCTCACGCAGCGCGTGCTGCGCCTGGCCAACACGGTGCGCTATCGCACGGCGGCCGGCACCGCCGTCACGACCGTGTCGCGCGCGATCTCCCTGCTGGGCTTCGACAACGTGCGCACGGTCGCGCTGGCGATGCTCCTCGTCGACGCGCTCGCCAGCAGCGACCATGCGTACAGCGTGCGCGTGGAACTGGAGGCGTCGCTGTGCGCGAGCCTCGTCGGGCGCGAGATGGCGCGCCACAGCTTTTACCAGGGCGCCGAGGAAGCGTCGATCGGCGCGCTGTTCAAGAATCTGGGCGCGCTGCTCGTGGCGTCGCACGAGCACGACCGCTACCGCGAAATCCAGGCCCTTCTCGGCACCGGCAAGCACACGCCGGCGCAGGCCGCGCAGATGATCCTCGGCTGCAGCTTCGACGCACTGTCCGAGGCCGTGCTGGGCGAGTGGAAGATCCCGGACGTGATCATGCGTGCCCAGCGCCCGCTCGACCCGGGTGCGTTGAAAGTGGCCGTCAACCGCGGCGAATGGATGCGCCAGGTCGCGTCGTTCAGCCTCGAGGTCGCGCGCCTGATGGCCAAGACCGCCACGCCGTCCGACTCGCCGGAGGCGCAGGCGCTGCTGGCGCGCTACGGCACCGCGCTGAACCTGGGCGCGGCCGAGCTGGACGAGCTGTTCGAGTCGGTGGCGTTCGAGATGACGAGCCTGTTGCAAAGCATGAACCTGCAGCCCGTGCCGCGCCGCGCCCCGGTCGAGGACAAGAACGGCCTGCCTAACGTGCTGCTGCTGGCGACGCTGGGCGGGGGCGAGGAAGAAGAGCAGGGCGCCTACCCGAGCGGCAAGCCGAAGAACGCGCGCGACCTGCTGCTGGCCGGCGTGCAGGACGTCACGCAGATGCGCGCTTCCGGCCAGCACAAGGTCAACGACGTCGTCATGGCCGTGCTGGAGACGCTGTACACGGCGCTGGGCTTCCGCTTCGCGACGGTCGTGCTGAAGGACGTGCGCGCCGGCCAGTACCGCGCCCGCGCCTCGTTCGGGCTCGGCGCGACGCGCGTGCAGGACGGCTTCGCGTTCCCGGTGGCGCCCGCCGGCGGGGAGAAGGCGGGCCGCGACCTGTTCCACCTGGCGATGGAAAACGACGCCGACCTGATGATCTCGGACGCGCGCAGCGCCAAGATCCGCGCCTTGCTGCCGGCCTGGCACAAGACCCTGCTGCCGGATGCGCAGAGCTTCATCGTGCTGCCGCTGGTCGTGGGCAAGGTCCAGCTGGGCCTGTTCTACGCCGACCGCACGGAGCTGGCGCCGGAAGGCGTGCCGGCGGACGAAACGGCCCTCATCAAGGCGCTCAAAGGCCAGGTACTGGCTGCGCTTGCGCCCTGACGAAGTCTCGGAATTCGCGCACCGGCATCGGCCGCCCGAACAGGAAACCCTGCGCCTCGTCGCTGCGCCGGTCGCGCAGGAAGCCCCGCTGCGCCTGCGTCTCCACCCCTTCCGCGATCACGCCCAGCCCGAGCGCATGGGCGAGGCCGATGGTCGCATCCACGATGGCCGCGTCGTTCGGATTCGTCTCGATGTCACGCACGAAGCCGCGGTCGATCTTGATCCGGTCGATCGCGAACAGCTTCAGGTAGGCCAGCGACGAATAGCCGGTGCCGAAGTCGTCGATCGCGAGCTTGAAGCCGCGCGCGCGCAGCTGCAGCAGCAGGAGGCGCGTGTTTTCCGGGTCGCGCATGGCGGCCGTTTCCGTGATCTCCAGTTCCAGCCGCGTCGGGTCGATCGCATGTTCGTCGAGCAGCTGGTCGAGGCGTGACAGCAGCGCGCCGCCGCTGAACTGGCGCGCCGACAGGTTCACCGCGAGGCGCAGGTGGTCGAGGCCGTCGTTCTGCCACTCGGCCAGCAGGGCCATGGCGCGCGCCAGCACCCAGTCGCCGAGCGGCAGGATCAGGCCCGAGTCCTCGGCGATGGGAATGAAGCGCCCCGGGTCGACGGTGCCCAGTTCCTCGTCGTGCCAGCGCAGCAGCACCTCGGCGCCGATCACGCGCCCCGTCGCCAGTTCGACCTGGGCTTGCAGGTGCACGTCGAAGCCGCCGTTTTCCAAGGTCGCCCACATGCGGTTTTCCAGCATCAGATGCTCGTGCGTGGCCGCGTTCATCGCCGGTGAGAAGAACTGGAAATTGCCGCGGCCCTCGCGCTTGGCCGCGTACATGGCCATGTCGGCGTGGCGCAGCAGCGTGTCCGGATCGTCGCCGTCGTCCGGGAACAGCGCGATGCCCACGCTGGCCCCGCTGTGCGCCGTCGTGCCGGCCAGGCGGTAGGGCTGCTGCAGCGATTCCACGAGGCGCACGGCCACCGACCGCACGCTGTCCGGCGACAGCGGGCCGCCCAGCACGATGATGAATTCGTCGCCACCGAGGCGGGCGAGGGTGTCGACGTCGCGCAGCAGGTCCTTCATGCGCGCGGCGGCACCGGTCAGCAGTTCGTCGCCGGCCTGGTGGCCCAGCGAATCGTTGATCTTCTTGAAGTGGTCGAGGTCGATGAACAGCACGGCCAGCGGCTGGCGCGCGCGCCGCGCCTGCGCGAGCTGCTGCTCCAGGCGCATGCCGAGCGCGTGCCGGTTCTCCAGCCCCGTCAGCGGGTCGTGGTGGGCCAGGCGGTGGATGCGCGCCTGCGCGCGCTGCTGCTCCGTCAGGTCGCGCAGGATGCACACGAACAGGCGTTCGCCCGCGAGGTCGACGATGGACACGGCCACGGCCAGCGGCAGCGGTTCGCCTTGCGCGTTCAGGCCGTCCAGCTGGCGGTCGTCCTGCGTGCTGCCGGCCAGGCGTGCCAGCAGGGCGGGGCCGTCCTCGTCGCCGTGCCCGGGTACCAATGTCGTGAACGCGAGGCCGGGGAGGTGGGCCAGCGGGTAGCCGAACAGCGCGGCCGTGGCACGGTTGGCGGATTGCACCAGCCCGTGGGCGTCGACGGTGACGATGGCGTCGGCCGCGTTGTCGAGGATGGCCTGCAGGCGCGCCGTGCGGTCCGCCACCTGGGCCTGGATCTGCGCCCGTTCGCCGCTGACGATCAGCATCAGTGCGCCCAGCAGCGCGGCCAGCAGCAGGCCCGTCGTGATCACGATCCAGCTGGCCAGCCCCCGCTCGCCTTCCATGTACGCGGCCGTGGGCGAGAAGCGCAGCTGCAGCGTGCGGCCGCCGTACGCCAGCTGGACCGCATAGTCGTTGCTGCCGGCACGGCGGCCCGGATCGCCCGCCAGCGTGCGCGAAGCGCTCCCCGCCGTCGTGTCGGCCAGGCTGATGTCGAAGCCGGGGAAGCCGGCGTGCCGCACCGCCTGCCCGACGAAGCTCCGCGTATCGAGGATCACGGCGAGCATACCCAGCAGCGGCCGGCCCGGTTCCCTGACGGCGCGGAACAGGGCGATGCCGCTGCCGCCCGTCGTCACGAGGCGGATCGGGCCGGTCGCCACGGGTGCGGTGGCGGTCAGCGCCCGCGCCACGGCGTCGGCCCGCTCCGGCGCCGCCAGGAAATCCAGGCCGCGCACCATCGTGTTCACGGGCGGCCACGTGTACAGCAACGGGAGGTAGCTCGGGCGCGTCGCGGCCGGCTGAAGGCGGCCTTTCAAGTCCAGGTCGCGCAGGCCGGGGAAGCCGGGATCGACGTTGATGCGGACCCAGGTCTCGAACGCGGCGCGCTCGTCGTTCGTGACGGGCACCAGCCAGTCGATGGCCGAGATGTCGGGCCGGCCGGCGACGTAGCCGCTGGCCGTGCGCAGGAAGCGGTCGCGCTCCATGAACCGGTCTTCCGCGCCGAGCGCGCGCGCGAACGTGCCGACGAAGCGTTCATGCTCGCGCAGCTCGGCCTGCAGCTCGTCGGCCACCTGCTGCGCCTTCAGCCGGTACGCCTGCAGGTATTGCAGATGTTCCCAGCGCACGGTCTGCTCGTAGGCGACGATGACGACGCCGGCCGCCAGCAGCAGCGGCAGCGCGACGAGCCGCGCGCGCCGGCGCCACAGCGCGCGCGGCTCGCCGCACGCGATCCACACGAGCGGGGCTGCGAGCAGGACGCCGATGGTATCGCCGGCCCACCAGTTGATCCAGTTCGGCGCCCGTTCGGCCGCAGTCAGCATGCCGAGCAGGTACAGCGCGGTCACGTTGGCGCTGGCGTTGACGAGGCAGAACAGGGGGGCCAGCGCGAGGAAGGCCGCGACGTCGCGCGCCGTGCCGAGCGCCGGGTCGACGACGCGGCGGAACCATTGCGCGCCAATCCAGGCCTGGGCCACCGAGCCCGCCGTGGCGACGAGCGTCGCGACCACGGCGATCCATGCCGCCGTGCCGGACTCGATCCAGCCGTCGCGCAGGTGCGTCAGGAGGGCGCCAACGGCGATGCCGGGGAGGACCCGCCACCCGAGCACGACCGCCAGTGCGAACCCGACGCCGGCCGGCAGGTAGACGGGCGTGGCGTAGCCGGCCGGCAGGTCCAGCGCGTGGCTGAGCAACCGCGTGCCGACGTAGACGGCGACGGTCACCAGGTTGGCCAGCCATGGGCGGGGCCCCTGCAGTTCGTGATTGCCGGTGCGGTTCGGGTCCATCGGGATGGCCTTTGATGTAATTACAGTGTACCGTCAAATGCCGGCAGGATCGATCTGGTGTGTTTATTGCAAACAGCCCTTGCGGACTTGTACTCCGGCCGTTACAATCACGCCCCGAAGCAACGACACTGTTTGCGTTTGATCAGTTCAGGCAAAAACGGTTGACGAAGTTGTTATCTTGCTTCATACTCTGCGGTTCTTCGCGGTGGGGTGGCCGAGTGGTTAAAGGCAGCAGACTGTAAATCTGCCCTCTCTGAGTACGCTGGTTCGAATCCAGCCCCCACCACCAAAAAGCGTTGATCGTGTAGTGAATCGAATGTTGAAGCTGAGGTGCCTCGCGCGGGTGTAGCTCAATGGTAGAGCTGAAGCCTTCCAAGCTTATGACGAGGGTTCGATTCCCTTCACCCGCTCCAGTTTCAAAATAAGCCCTTGTAGCTCAGTGGTAGAGCACTCCCTTGGTAAGGGAGAGGCCACGTGTTCAATCCACGTCAAGGGCACCAGAATTTAAACGGCTGTCGGCTGTTTCGACCGTCAGGTGTGCCTGGTAATTTTCAATATCGTTAGGATCTTAGGAGTCTAGAATGGCAAAGGAAAAATTCGAACGGACCAAGCCGCACGTGAACGTCGGCACCATTGGCCACGTTGACCACGGCAAAACCACCCTGACGGCAGCTATCGCGACCGTTCTGTCGAAGAAATTCGGCGGCGAAGCCAAGGCGTACGACCAGATCGACGCGGCTCCGGAAGAGAAAGCACGCGGCATCACGATCAACACCGCACACGTCGAGTACGAGACGGCCAACCGCCACTACGCTCACGTCGACTGCCCGGGCCACGCCGACTACATCAAGAACATGATCACCGGTGCCGCCCAGATGGACGGCGCGATCCTGGTGTGCTCCGCTGCCGACGGCCCGATGCCGCAGACGCGCGAACACATCCTGCTGGCTCGCCAGGTGGGTGTTCCGTACATCATCGTGTTCCTGAACAAGTGCGACCTGGTCGACGACGCAGAACTGCTGGAACTGGTCGAAATGGAAGTGCGCGAGCTCCTGTCGAAGTACGAGTTCCCGGGCGACGACCTGCCGATCATCAAGGGTTCGGCACGTATGGCTCTGGAAGGCCAGGCTGGCGAAATGGGCGAAGAGTGCATCATGAAGCTGGCCGACGCACTGGACACCTACATCCCGACGCCGGAACGTGCCGTTGACGGCGCCTTCCTGATGCCGGTGGAAGACGTGTTCTCGATCTCGGGCCGCGGTACCGTGGTGACCGGTCGTGTCGAGCGCGGCATCATCAAGGTCGGCGAAGAGATCGAAATCGTCGGCATCACCGACACCGTCAAGACGACCTGCACCGGCGTGGAAATGTTCCGCAAGCTGCTGGACCAGGGTCAGGCTGGCGACAACGTCGGTCTGCTGCTGCGCGGCACCAAGCGTGAAGACGTCCAGCGTGGTCAGGTTCTGGCCAAGCCGGGTTCGATCAAGCCGCACACCGACTTCACGGGCGAAGTGTACGTCCTGTCGAAGGACGAAGGCGGCCGTCACACCCCGTTCTTCAACAACTATCGTCCGCAGTTCTACTTCCGTACGACGGACGTGACCGGTTCGATCGTTCTGCCGGCCGATAAAGAGATGGTCATGCCGGGCGACAACGTGTCGATCACCGTCAAGCTGATCGCTCCGATCGCGATGGAAGAAGGTCTGCGCTTCGCAATCCGCGAAGGTGGCCGTACCGTCGGCGCTGGCGTGGTTGCCAAGATCATTGCCTAATCAGCGATATCTAAAGTAGTACCTCCGGGCGGAACGTTTCTGTTCCGCCCAACAATAGAGTGTTGCGCGAAGTATCCGCGTCGCGTATAATGCTCGATTCAACTAGAAGTTTTTGTAGGGGCGTAGCTCAATTGGCAGAGCGTCGGTCTCCAAAACCGAAGGTTGGGGGTTCGATGCCCTCCGCCCCTGCCACCGAATTCGGTGCCAGGCACCCGAAAGTAAATTAAGTATGTCTAATCAATCCGTGCAAACCGTCGGCACCTCGAACGACAAGTTCAAGGTCGCGTTGGCAGTGGTTGCTACGATTGCAGGTGTGGTCGGCTTTTTCATTCTGAAAGGCCAGAACAAACCAGCCCTGGTGTGCGCAGGCGCACTCGTGGCTGGTTTGGCTATTGCCGTCCTGCTGTTGTGGACTTCGACGACCGGCCGCGATTTCCTGGGCTTCGCGAAGGAATCCGTACGTGAAACGAAGAAGGTTGTATGGCCTACCGGCAAGGAAGCGAGACAGATCACCGCCGTGGTGTTCGGGTTCGTGCTGGTGATGGCAATTTTCCTGTGGGGCACGGATAAGATTCTCGAATTTCTGATGTACGACGTGATCCTGGGGTGGAAACAATAATGAGCGATAACGTTCAGCAAGATAACGTGCCGGGTGACGCCCCGGCACAAGACGCTGGTACGCCGCCGGCGGGTGCCCCCGTGAGTACTCCGGTCAGCAACAAGCGCTGGTACGTCGTGCATGTCTATTCCGGCATGGAAAAGAGTGTGATGCGCGGCCTGACCGATCGCATCGAGCGCGCCGGCATGCAAGAACAGTTCGGCCAGATCCTGGTCCCGACCGAAGAAGTGGTCGAGGTCAAGAATGGCAGCAAATCGGTGACCGAGCGTCGCTTCTTCCCGGGTTATGTGCTGGTCGAGATGGAAATGACCGACGAGACCTGGCACCTCGTGAAGAACACGCCGAAAGTCACCGGCTTCATCGGCGGCAAGAGCAACAAGCCGACCCCGATTCCGGCGCGCGAGATCGACAAGATCATGCAGCAGGTCCAGGAAGGTGTCGAGAAGCCTCGGCCCAAGGTGCTGTACGAAGTGGGCGAGCAGGTGCGCATCAAGGAAGGCCCGTTCACCGACTTCAACGGCAGCGTCGAAGAAGTCAACTACGAAAAATCGAAGGTGCGTGTGTCTGTCACCATCTTCGGCCGCGCGACTCCGGTGGAACTGGAGTTCGGGCAGGTGGAGAAAGTCTAAAACGCCGAATCGGAGCGTCGCAGCAGCAAGGCGGAATCCGATAAGAGGAGCTCCGCCTGATAAACAGTGGTACAGGTGGAGCGCTACCACTCAATCGACATAGGAGCCAACAAAATGGCAAAGAAAATCGTCGGTTTTATCAAGCTGCAAGTGCCGGCTGGTAAAGCAAACCCGTCCCCCCCGATCGGCCCGGCCCTCGGCCAGCGCGGTCTGAACATCATGGAATTCTGCAAGGCCTTCAATGCCAAGACTCAAGGCATGGAACCGGGCATGCCGATTCCCGTCGTGATCACCGCCTTCGCGGACAAGTCCTTCACCTTCGAGATGAAGACCCCGCCGGCTACGTACCTGATCAAGAAATTCGCAGGCGTGACCAAAGGTTCGGCCAAGCCGCACACCGACAAGGTCGGCACGCTGACCCGTGCTCAAGCTGAAGAAATCGCAAAAACCAAACAGCCGGACCTGACCGCTGCCGACATGGATGCTGCAGTGCGCATCATCGCCGGCTCGGCACGTTCGATGGGCATCACGGTGGAGGGTATCTAATATGGCCAAGCTGTCCAAGCGCGTCAAAGAAATCAAAGCCAAGGTCGATCGCAACAAGGCCTACGCTTTCGATAGCGCCGTCGCAATCGTCAAGGAATTCGCAACCGCCAAGTTCAACGAGTCGATCGACGTCGCCGTGCAACTGGGCGTGGATCCGAAGAAATCGGACCAGGTCGTCCGTGGTTCCGTCGTCCTGCCGGCTGGCACGGGCAAGACTGTCCGCGTCGCCGTCTTCGCACAGGGCGACAAGGCCGAGCAGGCTAAAGCCGCCGGCGCCGACATCGTCGGTATGGAAGACCTGGCAGAGCGCGTCAAGGCCGGCGACATGCCGTTCGACGTCGTGATCGCTTCGCCGGACACCATGCGTATCGTCGGTACCCTGGGTCAGATCCTGGGCCCGCGCGGCCTGATGCCGAACCCGAAGGTCGGCACCGTGACCCCGGACGTCGCTGGCGCCGTCAAGAACGCCAAGGCAGGTCAGGTCCAGTACCGTACCGACAAGGCAGGTATCATCCACGCCACGATCGGCCGCAAGTCGTTCAGCGACGAACAGCTGAAGACCAACCTGGTCGCGCTGATCGACGCCCTGAACAAGGCCAAGCCGGCTTCGTCGAAGGGTATCTACCTGCGCAAGGTCGCGATCTCGTCGACCATGGGCGCTGGCGTACGTGTCGATCACGCTACCCTGGCTGCTTAATAGCAAGGAATAAAGTCTCCGCAGAGTATCGCGGAGCAGATCTTTGGGCTGGCGGATTGAACTCCGCCAGGCAATCAAAGACCGTTGGGCCGAAGGCAGAAGGTTGGGCCGGAGGTTAATACACAAACCCAACGCAGATGGCGAACCCGAACAAGTTTTGTAGTCGATGCTTTGTCGTACTTCTTAACTTCGGACGCCGTGTTCGAACCGATGCGGGGGATGTCCCTCACATCATTTAAGGAGATTGACCGTGGGTCTTAATCTGAATGACAAAAAGGTCGTCGTCGAAGAAGTTAGCGCAAAAGTAGCAACCGCGCAAACGATCGTCGTCGCCGAGTACCGTGGCATCCAGGTTAGTGCTCTGACGAAACTCCGTGCAAATGCTCGTTCGCAGGGCGTGTACCTGCGTGTTCTGAAGAACACGCTGGCTCGTCGCGCTGTGGAAGGCACCCAGTTCGCACCGCTGGCTGAGACCATGGTTGGTCCGCTGATCTACTCGATCTCGGACGACGCCGTCGCAGCAGCCAAGGTGCTCAGCGACTTCTCGAAGACCAACGACAAACTGGTGGTCAAGGGCGGTAACTACGCTGGCAAGAACCTGGATGTCGCTGGCGTCAACGCGCTGGCAAGCATCCCGAGCCGTGAAGTCCTCATCGCCCAGCTGCTGGGCGTCATGCAGGCTCCGGTGTCCGGCTTTGCACGAGTTCTGGCTGCAATCGCAGCACAAAAAGGCGAAGGTTCCGCAGCTCCGGCAGAAGCCGCAGCAGCAGAATAAGCAAGCCTTTTTGGTCAAGTACTAATCACACATTAAAAATTTGGAGTTTCAAATGGCAATTAGCAAAGAAGAGTTCCTGGACGCAGTTGGCGCAATGTCGGTCATGGAACTGAACGACCTGGTCAAGGCATTCGAAGAGAAGTTCGGCGTGTCGGCAGCTGCAATGGCAGCTCCGGCAGCTGGCGGCGGCGCCGCTGCAGCAGCTGTTGAAGAGCAGACCGAGTTCAACGTCGTGCTGACCGAAGTCGGCGCGAACAAGGTCGGCGTCATCAAGGCCGTCCGTGAAATCACCGGCCTGGGCCTGAAAGAAGCCAAGGACGTCGTTGACGGCGCACCGAAGACCGTCAAGGAAGCCCTGCCGAAAGCTGACGCTGAAGCCGCTAAGAAGAAGCTGGAAGAAGCTGGCGCCAAGGCCGAGCTCAAGTAATACATATGCAAAGGGCGCTGGAATCAGCGCCCGGCGCCGGAGTCAAAGCGCGCAGATCCCCGCCGGAAGGTGGGGTATGCGGCTTTGGCTCTTTTGTCGTCCCTACGACAAAACGAGCGGTACCCCTGTTTTAGAAGCACCGCAGCACAGCATTATCGTAACACAGCAGCACCGGTTCCTAATCACCCGGCGGATCGCGGCGAGATTTGAGGCCTTGCATGTGGTGGCTTAACCACTGGCAATTCCTGAATTCTCATCCTTTCTGTCACTCACGGAGTGTCCATGCACTACTCATTTACTGAGAAGAAACGCATTCGCAAGTCGTTCGCGAAGCGCGCCAACGTTCACAACGTTCCCTACCTCCTCGCTACGCAGCTGGAGTCTTACGAGAATTTCCTGCAGGCGGACACTGGGCCCTCCGCACGCAAGAACGAAGGTCTGCAATCGGCTTTCACCTCCATCTTCCCGATCGTGTCGCACAACGGGTTTGCGCGCCTCGAATTCCTCTCTTACGTGCTGGGTGACCCCGCTTTCGACGTCAAGGAATGCCAACAACGCGGCCTGACCTTCGCGTCGCCGCTGCGCGCCAAGGTGCGTCTGGTGATCCTGGACAAGGAATCGCCGACCAAGCCGGTCGTCAAGGAAATGAAGGAACAGGAAGTGTACATGGGCGAACTGCCGCTCATGACCGCCAACGGTTCGTTCGTCATCAACGGCACGGAGCGTGTGATCGTCTCGCAGCTGCACCGTTCGCCGGGCGTGTTCTTCGAGCACGACCGCGGCAAGACGCACTCGTCGGGCAAGCTGCTGTTCTCGGCACGTATCATTCCTTACCGCGGCTCGTGGCTGGACTTCGAGTTCGACCCGAAGGACATCCTGTTCTTCCGCGTCGACCGCCGCCGCAAGATGCCGGTGACGATCCTGCTGAAAGCCATCGGCATGACGCCGGAGCAGATCCTCGCGAACTTCTTCGTGTTCGACAACTTCAACCTGCGCTCGGAAGGCGCGGAACTGGAATTCGTGGCCGAGCGCCTGCGCGGTGAAGTCGCGCGCTTCGACATCGTCGATCCGAAGACCGGCAAGACCATCGTGACGAAGGACAAGCGCATCAATGCCAAGCATGTGCGCGACATCGAAAACGCCGGCATCACCTACATCTCGGTGCCGGAAGACTACCTGATCGGCCGCGTGCTGGCGAAGAACGTCGTCGACGGCGACACGGGCGAGATCATCGCCAACGCCAACGACGAGCTGACCGACGAACTGCTGGGCAAGCTGCGCGACGCCAACATCCAGACCATCCAGACGCTGTACACCAACGACCTGGACCAGGGTGCCTACATCTCGCAGACGCTGCGCACCGACGACACGGCCGACCAGACTGCCGCCCGCGTCGCGATCTACCGCATGATGCGTCCTGGCGAACCGCCGACCGAAGAATCGGTGGAAGCGCTGTTCCACGGCCTGTTCTACAGCCCGGAACGCTACGACCTGTCGGCCGTCGGCCGCATGAAGTTCAACCGCCGCATCGGCCGTGATGAACTGGTCGGCGACATGACCCTGTCGAACGAAGACATCCTGGCCGTGATCAAGATCCTGGTCGAGCTGCGCAATGGCCGCGGCGAAGTCGACGACATCGATCACCTGGGTAACCGCCGCGTGCGTTGCGTGGGCGAACTGGCCGAAAACCAGTTCCGCGCCGGCCTCGTGCGCGTGGAGCGCGCCGTCAAGGAACGCCTCGGCCAGGCCGAAGCGGACAACCTGATGCCGCACGACCTGATCAACAGCAAGCCGATCTCGGCCGCGATCCGCGAATTCTTCGGTTCGTCGCAGCTGTCGCAGTTCATGGACCAAACGAACCCGCTGTCGGAAATCACGCACAAGCGCCGTGTTTCCGCACTGGGCCCGGGCGGCCTGACCCGCGAGCGCGCCGGCTTCGAAGTCCGCGACGTGCACCCGACCCACTACGGCCGAGTCTGCCCGATCGAAACGCCTGAAGGCCCGAACATCGGCCTGATCAACTCGCTGGCACTGTTCGCCCGCCTGAACGAATACGGCTTCCTGGAAACCCCGTACCGCAAGGTCGAAGGTTCGAAAGTCACCGACAAGATCGAATACCTGTCGGCGATCGAAGAAGGCCGCTACATCATCGCCCAGGCGAACGCGCAGATCAACGAAGCTGGCCAGCTGGTCGACGAACTGGTGTCCGCACGTGAAGCGGGCGAGACCATCCTCGTGTCGCCGGAACGCATCCAGTACATGGACGTGGCCCCGGGCCAGATCGTGTCGGTGGCAGCGTCGCTGATTCCGTTCCTCGAGCACGATGACGCGAACCGTGCACTGATGGGCGCCAACATGCAGCGCCAGGCCGTGCCTTGCCTGCGTCCGGAAAAAGCCTTCGTCGGTACCGGCATCGAGCGCACCGTGGCAGTCGACTCGGGCACGACCGTGCAGGCGACCCGTGGCGGTATCGTCGATTACGTCGACGCCGGCCGCGTGGTGATCCGCGTGAACGACGAAGAAGCGCAGGCTGGCGAAGTCGGTGTCGACATCTACAACCTGATCAAGTACACCCGTTCGAACCAGAACACCAACATCAACCAGCGTCCGATCGTGAAAGTGGGCGATCGCGTGGCACGCGGCGACGTCATCGCCGACGGCGCCTCGACCGACCTGGGCGAACTGGCACTGGGCCAGAACATGCTGGTGGCGTTCATGCCGTGGAACGGCCTGAACTTCGAGGACTCGATCCTGATCTCGGAAAACGTCGTCAAGGACGACCGCTACACCTCGATCCACATCGAGGAACTGTCGGTCGTTGCACGCGACACGAAGCTCGGCCCTGAAGAAATCACCCGCGACATCTCGAACCTGGCGGAAAACCAGCTGGCTCGCCTGGACGAGTCGGGCATCGTCTACATCGGCGCCGAAGTGCAGGCCGGTGACGTGCTGGTCGGTAAGGTGACGCCGAAGGGCGAAACCCAGCTGACGCCGGAAGAGAAGCTGCTGCGCGCGATCTTCGGTGAGAAGGCTTCGGACGTGAAGGATACGTCGCTGCGCGTGCCGTCGGGCATGGTCGGTACCGTGATCGACGTGCAAGTCTTCACCCGTGAAGGCATCGTGCGCGACAAGCGCGCCCAGCAGATCATCGACGACGAGCTGAAGCGCTTCCGCCTGGACCTGAACGACCAGCTGCGTATCGTCGAAGGCGACGCGTTCCAGCGTCTGGAGCGTCTGCTCGTCGGCAAGACCGTCAACGGCGGTCCGAAGAAGCTGGCGAAGGGTGCCGTGATCGACAAGGCTTACCTGGACGACCTGGACAAGTTCCACTGGTTCGACATCCGTCCGGCCGACGACGAAACCGCCAACGCACTGGAGGCGATGAAGGAGTCGATCAACGAGAAGCGTCACCAGTTCGACCTCGCGTTCGAAGAGAAGCGCAAGAAGCTCACGCAAGGCGATGAGCTGCAGCCGGGCGTGCAGAAGATGGTCAAGGTCTACCTGGCCGTCAAGCGCCGCCTGCAGTCGGGCGACAAGATGGCAGGCCGCCACGGTAACAAGGGTGTGGTCTCGCGTATCGTCCCGGTGGAAGACATGCCGTTCATGGCCGACGGTACGCCGGCCGACGTCGTGCTGAACCCGCTGGGCGTCCCGTCGCGTATGAACGTCGGTCAGATCCTGGAAACCCACCTGGGTTGGGCAGCGAAAGGTCTGGGCCTGCGCCTGGGCGAAATGATCAAGGCCAAGGCCGAGACCGAGCAGCTGCGCGCCTTCCTGGGCAAGATCTACAACGAAACGGGCAAGAAGGAAGACCTGGACAACTTCAGCGACGAGGAAATCGTCGAACTGGCGTACAACCTCAAGAACGGCGTGCCGTTCGCGACCCCGGTGTTCGACGGTGCGCACGAAGAAGAAATCCGCCGCATGCTGGACCTGGCCTTCCCGGACGAGATCGCGGCCCACCTCGGCATGACTCCGTCGAAGAACCAGGTCACGATGTACGACGGCCGCACGGGCGAAGCGTTCGAGCGCAAGGTCACCGTGGGCTTCATGCACATGCTGAAGCTGCACCACCTGGTCGACGACAAGATGCACGCTCGCTCGACCGGTCCGTACTCGCTCGTGACGCAGCAGCCGCTGGGTGGTAAAGCCCAGTTCGGTGGCCAGCGCTTCGGTGAGATGGAGGTGTGGGCACTGGAAGCGTACGGCGCATCGTACGTGCTGCAGGAAATGCTGACCGTGAAGTCCGACGACGTGAACGGCCGTACCAAGGTGTACGAGAACCTGGTCAAGGGCGACCACGTGATCGACGCAGGTATGCCGGAATCGTTCAACGTGCTGGTGAAAGAAATCCGCTCGCTGGGTATCGACATCGATCTCGAGCGCAACTGATTCAGCTTGCACGGCACCGCGCTCCGCCTGGAGCGGAGCGCGGTAGAAGTAAAGAATTCAATCACCCGGAGTGATAAATGAAAGCACTGCTCGATCTATTCAAGCAAGTTCAGCAAAACGAGAGCTTCGACGCCATCAAGATTGGCCTGGCGTCGCCCGAGAAAATCCGTTCGTGGTCGTTCGGCGAAGTCAAGAAGCCGGAGACCATCAACTACCGTACGTTCAAGCCGGAACGTGATGGCCTGTTTTGCGCAAAAATCTTTGGTCCGATCAAGGACTACGAATGCCTGTGCGGCAAGTACAAGCGCCTGAAGCACCGCGGCGTCATCTGCGAGAAGTGCGGCGTCGAAGTCACGCTGGCGAAAGTCCGCCGTGAGCGCATGGGCCACATCGAGCTGGCCTCGCCGGTCGCGCACATCTGGTTCCTGAAGTCGCTGCCGTCGCGTCTGGGCATGGTCCTCGACATGACCTTGCGCGATATCGAACGCGTCCTGTACTTCGAAGCATACGTCGTGACCGATCCGGGCATGACCCCGCTGAAGAAGTGCCAGATCATGTCGGAAGACGACTACGCCGCCAAGTACGAAGAGTACGGCGACGACTTCACCGCATTCATGGGCGCCGAAGGCATCCGTGAACTGCTGCGCTCGATCGACATCGACCGCGAAGCCGAAGCCCTGCGCGTCGAGCTGAAGGAATCGAAGTCGGAAGCCAAGATCAAGAAGTACGCCAAGCGCCTGAAAGTGCTCGAGGCATTCCAGCGTTCGGGCATCAAGCCGGAATGGATGATCATGGAAGTGCTCCCGGTCCTGCCGCCGGAGCTGCGTCCGCTCGTCCCGCTGGATGGCGGCCGTTTCGCCACGTCCGACCTGAATGACCTGTATCGCCGCGTCATCAACCGTAACAACCGCCTGAAGCGCCTGATGGAACTGCGCGCTCCGGAAATCATTACGCGTAACGAAAAACGCATGCTGCAGGAAGCAGTGGACTCGCTGCTGGACAACGGCCGTCGCGGCAAGGCGATGACCGGCGCCAACAAGCGTCCGCTGAAGTCGCTGGCTGAAATGATCAAGGGTAAGGGCGGCCGCTTCCGTCAGAACCTGCTGGGCAAGCGCGTCGACTACTCGGGCCGTTCGGTCATCGTGGTGGGTCCGCAGCTGAAACTGCACCAGTGCGGTCTGCCGAAACTGATGGCGCTCGAACTGTTCAAGCCGTTCATCTTCAACAAGCTGGAACTGATGGGTCTCGCGACCACCATCAAGGCTGCGAAGAAGCTCGTCGAGCAGCAGGAACCGGTCGTCTGGGACATCCTGGAAGAAGTCATCAAGGAACACCCGGTGATGCTGAACCGTGCGCCGACGCTGCACCGTCTCGGTATCCAGGCGTTCGAGCCGGTCCTCATCGAAGGCAAGGCAATCCAGCTGCACCCGCTGGTCTGCGCGGCGTTCAACGCCGACTTCGACGGCGACCAGATGGCAGTCCACGTCCCGCTGTCGATCGAAGCACAGATGGAAGCGCGTACGCTGATGCTGGCGTCGAACAACATCCTGTTCCCGTCGAACGGCGAGCCGTCGATCGTGCCGTCCCAGGATATCGTGTTGGGTCTGTACTACGCGAGCCGCGAGGCGATCAACGCCAAGGGGGAAGGCATGCTGTTCCCGGACGTGTCGGAAGTCATCCGCGCGTACGACAACAAGGAAGTCGAACTGGCGACCCGCATCACCGTGCGTATCGTGGAATTCCCGCGCAACGCCGAAGGTGGTTTCGACCAGACGCTGACCCGCTACGAGACCACGGTCGGCCGTGCGATCCTGTCCGAGATCCTGCCGAAAGGCCTGCCGTTCTCGGTGCTGAACCGCGCGCTGAAGAAGAAAGAGATCTCGAAGCTGATCAACACGTCGTTCCGCAAGTGCGGCCTGCGTGCGACCGTCGTGTTCGCCGACAAGCTGATGCAGTCGGGCTTCCGTCTCGCAACGCGCGCCGGTATCTCGATCGCCGTGGACGACATGCTGATCCCGGACGTCAAGAAGACGATGATCTCGACCGCCGAAACGGAAGTGAAACAGATCGAGCAGCAGTACGCCTCGGGTCTGGTCACCGCCGGCGAGCGTTACAACAAGGTCGTCGACATCTGGGGCAAGACCTCGGACGAAGTCGGCAAGGCGATGATGGACCAGCTGAAAGTGGAGCCGGTCACGAAGCGCGACGGCACGCAAGGCACGCAAGAGTCGTTCAACGCCATCTACATGATGGCCGACTCGGGCGCCCGTGGTTCCGCCGCCCAGATCCGTCAGCTGGCCGGTATGCGCGGCCTGATGGCGAAGCCGGACGGCTCGATTATCGAAACGCCGATTACCGCGAACTTCCGCGAAGGCCTGAACGTTCTGCAGTACTTCATCTCGACGCACGGCGCCCGTAAAGGTCTGGCCGACACCGCGCTGAAGACGGCAAACTCGGGTTACCTGACCCGTCGTCTGGTCGACGTGACGCAGGATCTGGTCGTGACGGAAGACGATTGCGGCACCACCAACGGCACGCACATGAAGGCGATGGTCGAAGGCGGTGAAGTGATCGAAGCCCTGCGCGACCGTATCCTGGGCCGCGTGACCGGTACCGACGTCGTCAATCCGGAAACGCAGGCAACCCTGTACGAAGCCGGCACGCTGCTGGACGAAGACATGGTCGAAGAGATCGAGCGTCTGGGCATCGACGAAGTCAAGGTCCGTACGCCGCTGAACTGCGACACCCGTTATGGCCTGTGCGCGAAGTGCTATGGCCGTGACCTGGGCCGCGGCATGCTGGTGAACTCCGGCGAAGCCGTCGGTGTCGTGGCTGCACAGTCGATCGGTGAGCCGGGTACCCAGCTGACCATGCGTACGTTCCACATCGGTGGTGCGGCATCGCGTGCGGCAGTGGCATCGTCGGTGGAAGCCAAGTCGAACGGTACGGTCCGCTTCACGGCGACCATGCGTTACGTGACCAACGGCAAGGGCGCCCAGATCGTCATTTCGCGTTCGGGCGAAGTGCTGATCACGGACGACCACGGCCGCGAGCGCGAGCGTCACAAGGTGCCGTACGGCGCGACCCTGGCTGTCCAGGACGGCATGGTGGTCAAGGCCGGCCTGCCGCTGGCAACGTGGGACCCGCTGACCCGTCCGATCATCACCGAGTACGCCGGTACGATCAAGTTCGAGAACGTGGAAGAGGGCGTCACCGTCGCTCGCCAGGTGGACGAGGTCACCGGCCTGTCCACGCTGGTCGCGATCGACCCGAAACGCCGCGGCTCGGGCAAGGTCAACCGTCCGCAGGTCAAGCTGCTCAACGCCGAAGGTCAGGAAGTCAAGATCGCCGGCACCGAGCACGCCGTGACGATCGGCTTCCAGGTCGGCGCGCTGATCATGGTGAAAGATGGCCAGCAAGTGTCGGTGGGTGAAGTGCTTGCACGTATCCCGACCGAATCGCAGAAGACCCGTGACATTACCGGTGGTCTGCCGCGCGTTGCCGAGCTGTTCGAAGCCCGTTCGCCGAAAGATGCCGGCATGCTGGCGGAAGTCACCGGTACTGTGGCATTCGGTAAAGAGACCAAGGGCAAGCAGCGCCTGGAAATCACCGACATGGACGGCAACAAGCACGAGTTCTTGATCACCAAGGACAAGCAAGTGCTGGTGCACGACGGCCAGGTGGTGAACAAGGGCGAGATGATCGTGGACGGCCCGGCCGATCCGCAAGACATCCTGCGCCTGCTGGGTATCGAAGCGCTGGCCCGCTACATCGTCGACGAAGTGCAGGACGTGTACCGTCTGCAGGGCGTGAAGATCAACGACAAGCACATCGAGGTGATCGTTCGCCAGATGCTGCGTCGTGTTCAGATCGTCGAAGCCGGCGACACCGACTACATCGTCGGCGAGCAGGTGGAGCGTTCGGAACTGCTGGAAGAAAACGACCGCGTGACGGCCGCAGGCAAGCTGCCGGCGACCTACGAGAACGTGCTGCTGGGTATCACGAAGGCATCGCTGTCGACGGACTCGTTCATCTCGGCCGCATCGTTCCAGGAAACCACCCGCGTGCTGACCGAAGCGGCGATCATGGGCAAGCGCGACGGTCTGCGCGGCCTGAAGGAAAACGTCATCGTCGGCCGCCTGATCCCGGGCGGTACGGGTCTCGCCTTCCACCGCGCCCGCAAGGAAAAAGAAGCGTGGGAAGCGGAAGAGCGCGCAGCGCTGCTGCAGCAGGAGAAGGCCAATATGGCTGCCGAGCTGCAGGCGATGGAAGACCAGCAGAATGCTGCGGCTTCGGTCGAGCAGCATCATGGCGACGGCGAGTGATCTTCGCTTTCCCTTAGCCTAGTCGGCTGATGAAAACGGCACCTCGAGGGGTGCCGTTTTTTTTTGCGTCATGCAGAACTATCGTGCGTTCTCGCGCAACCGGTGCACGGTCGCGAAGACGAGTGGTTTCACCTCGGCGCATGTCATATTGGCCAGCTGGCGCACGTCATGCGTCTTGCCCGCTTCCTGCGCCATGAGATAACCGAGGTAATAAGCACGCCGCCGCGGCAGCGGGGCGGTGCCGCGAAACAGGAACAGGTCCGCGTAGGTCTGCTTGTCGTCTTTGTCGAGCGCACCTTCCAGTTGCGCCAGCGCGGCCGGCAACACGGCACGCGTGCGTGCCGCCATGTCGTCCGGCACGGTGAGCAGCAACTCTTTCTCGTTGGCTTGCGGGTTCAGCACCTTGGACACATAGGTGGCCAGGCCCTCGACCCACAACGATGACCAGACGCTGTTAGAACCGCATTCCGCGACGCGGGGCAGGTGGTAGTGATGGAACAGCTCGTGATGGAAGAACGCGCTCTGGTCGCCATCGCCTCGCAACTGCACCATGCGGTCGATGCCGAAAATCAGGTAGTCCTTGCCGTCGATGGCGCGCATCCCGCCATCCATTTCGCCGAGCGAATGCACCACATAGATATCGTCGGGCGCCACGAAGTCCGGGAAGGTCGCCTTGAACGACGCCATATAGCCGGGCAGCTGCGCGCCGAACTGTTGCGCCTTCTGGACGTACGTCGTCCGTATCGCCGGAAAGTCCCGGACGGCCGTCACGATGCGTTCGTCGTATTGCGCCGGCGTGAGGAAACTCTGGAACCGTTCGGCCTTGTAAAACGCAGGGAATGTCGGTGCAACGATCGTCTTGAACGCCGCAACCTGCGCCGCAGGCGGGTGGTCGTGGTTCGCATCCCAAAAATGGACGAACGCCATCGCATCGTTATGCAGGCGCGGAGACGCCGCGCAGGCGGATGCAGAGAACACCGTTGCAATTGCCAACCACAGGAAACGCATGACCACCTCCGTGACAAGTCAAGACGGCCATCCTCGCATGTGTGTATGCAAATTGGCAACTTACTTGCATGTTGGGGTACGATGGCGGCCATCCTCACTGCCGAGCTCCGACGTGACTTCCGATTCCTTCCTGCGCGACGGTTTTGCCGTTCTCCCTGCCGTGTTGCGCGACTCGCAGTGCGATGCCATCGCGGAATTCGTCGAGGCGTTCGCTTCCGATTCGCCGGGTACGCGCAACCTGCTGGCTCATGAGGAATGCCGCGCACTCGTGGCGGAACTCCGGGCGCATCCGGCCGTGGGTGCGCTCATTCCGGCGGGCCATGTCGCCGTTCAGTGCACGTACTTCGAAAAATCGATCGACAACAACTGGCTCGTACCGATCCACCAGGACCTGAGCATCCCGGTGCGCACGCGCTTGGACCACCCGTCCCTGCGCGGTTGGTCGGACAAGGAAGGCACGCTGTTCGTCCAGCCGCCGGCAGACGTGTTGGAAACGCTCGTCGCCGTGCGCATCCACCTCGATCCTTGTCTGGAAACGGATGGACCGCTGCAGTTCGTGCCGGGTACGCACACGCGCGGGCGCGTCGATGCGGCCGAGGCCAGCCGGTTGAAGCAGGCTGGACCGGTCGTCACGTGCACGGTCGATCAGGGCGGGGCGCTCGTCATGCGTCCGCTCGCGCTGCATGCATCTTCGAAAGCGACGGGGACGAGCCGGCGCCGCGTCCTGCATATCGTCTTCGGCCCGTCTGAACTGCCTTACGGGTTGCAATGGCCCGACACGCCGCCAGCATAAAAAATCAGATCAAACGAGAAATAGACCGTCGACGACGTCGGCGCGCTGTTCGCGACGGCGAAGGCCGATGCCCAGGCCGCCGCACCGGCGCCGGCCGCGGACGGCAAGACGCTGTAACCCCGCCGTTACTGGACGATCGCCACCTTGCCGACGTGCGTGCCGTCCGCCACCGCGCGGTACGCCGCGGCCGCCTCGTCGATGCCGAATGTCCGGTCGACCACGGGCACGATCCCGTTTGCCTCGATGGCGCGCAGGGCTTCGGCCAGGTCCGCCACCGACCCCGTGCTGTTGCCGACCACGCGCAGCGCCTTGCCGATGATGGAAAACAGGTTGATCGACGTCGCCGCACCGGAAAGGAAGCCGACCGTGAACACGGTGCCGCCCATCGCCGCTGCGTGCAGCGAGCGCTCGAACGTGGCGTCGCCGACCGTCTCGACGACGAGGTCGGCGCCGCGGCCGTCCGTCAGCGCCAGCACGGCCGCGTCCCAGTCCGGCCGCGCGCGATAGTTCACCAGGTGGTCGGCGCCGAGTGCGCGTCCACGCTCCAGCTTGGCGTCCGACGACGAGATGAGGATCACCGTGGCACCGCTCGCCTTGGCGAACTGCAGCGCGAACAGGCTGACGCCGCCCGTGCCGAGGATGACGACCGTCGAGCCGGGCCGCACGGAGGCCGACCGCACGGCATTCCATGCCGTCGTGGCCGCGATCGGCAAGGTGGCGCCTTGCACGAAATCGAGATGGTCCGGCAGCCGCACGACGCTGTGTGCCGGCACGGCCACGTATTCCGACAGCGAGCCGGGCAGCGTGATGCCGCGCATGGCCGCGATCCGTTCCGGCCGCATCGGCCCGTCGAGCCAGCCGGGCATGAAGTGCGGGATCACGCGGTCGCCGAGCGCGACGTCCGTCACGCCGGCACCCAGCGCGACGACGTCGCCGGCACCGTCCGCGACGGGCACCATCGGCAACGTGGCACCGGGGAAGCTTCCCGTCGCGACGGCGACGTCGATGTAGTTCAGCGCGGCGGCGCGCAGGCGGATGAGGACGTCGCCGGGACCAGGTTCCGGATCGGGCAAGGACGTGCGGCGGAAGGAGGAGAGCGAAGGTTCGACGAGCTGGATGGCGTACATGGCATGGGCTCCTGTGGTTGAGAGGCCCAGTGTGATTGCCCATCGAAAGACGATAAACTCTGCTTTTCTTGCATCATCTTCAACCGGGACTTGCGAATGGATCTGCTGGACAGCATGAAGGTCTACGTCCTCACCGTCGAGAAGGGCAGCCTGAGCGCGGCCGCGGACGCGTGCGCCATGTCGGCCACGATGGCCGGCAACCACGTGCGCGCGCTCGAGGAGAGGCTCGGCATGCAGCTGATGCACCGCACGACGCGGCGCCAGCACGTGACCGCGTTCGGCGAGGACTACTATGCGCGCTGCAAGGAGATCCTGCGCCTCGTCGCCGAGACGGACGCGCAGGCGCACGCGATGCGCCTCGCCCCCGCGGGCACGTTGCGCGTCAGCGCGCCCGTCACGTTCGGCGTGGAGGCGCTGGCGCCGGCGCTGCCCGACTACCTGGCGCGCTATCCCGAGGTGGACGTCGAACTGGACATTTCCGACCGCGTCGTCGACCTGATGGACGGCGGCTGCGAAGCCGCGATCCGCATCGGCCAGCTGGCGCCGGATTCAAGTCTCGTCGCGCGGCCGCTGGCGCCGTACCGGTTGATGCTGTGCGCGTCGCCGGCGTACCTCGCGCGGCGCGGCATGCCGGACACGCCGGCCGACCTGGCCCACCACGACTGCCTGTCGTTCGGCGCCGCCGGCATCGCGCAATGGCGGTTCCAGCGCGATCACGACGTGTGCCAGGTGCCCGTGCAGGGCCGCGTGAAAATCAATAACGGACAGGCGCTGCGCACCGCGGCGCTGCAGGGGCTCGGCGTCGTGCTGCAGCCGACGATCCTGCTCGAGGCCGACGTGCGGGCAGGGCGCCTCGTCCAGCTGTTCCCCGATTTCGAGCTGCCCAGCCGGCCCGTGCACGTCGTCTACCTGCCGGACCGCTATCGCTCGCCCAAGCTGCGCAGTTTCATTGATTTCGTCGTCGAACGTTTCGGAGAACCGACCCCATGACCGCACTGCTCATCATCGACATGCAAAAAGGCATGCTCAGCCCCACATTGCCGCCCCGGAACAACCCGCAGGCGGAAGCCAACATCGCGCGCCTGCTGGCCGCCTGGCGCGCGGCGGGCAAGCCCGTCGTGCTCGTACGCCACATCAGCCGGTCAGCGACATCGGTGTTTGCGCCTGGTCAGCCCGGCGCCGAATTCCAGGAACGCTTCGCGCCGCTGGCGCTCGAACACGTGGTCGAGAAAAACGTGCCGGATGCCTTCGTCAACACGGGCCTCGAACGGTGGCTGCACGTGCGCGGCATCCGCGACGTCGTGATCGCCGGCGTGAGCACGAACAATTCAGTCGAGGCGACGGCGCGCACGGCCGGCAACCTGGGTTTTTCGACCGCCGTCGTCGCGGACGCGTGCTTCACGTTCGACAAGGTGGATTTCGGCGGTACGCTGCGCTGCGCCGACGACGTGCACCTGATGGCGCTCGCCAACCTGCATGGCGAGTACGCGGACGTGCGCACGACGGCCGACGTCCTGGGCGATTGATCAATCGCGCCGCAGCCGCGATGTCACGCGCGCCAGCACGTCCGCGAACCGCAGTTCGACGGGCTGGCCCGGCTGCCTGAGCCAGGCGTCGATCGCGGGCTGACGATAGAACCCGGGGGCGGACGTTTCGTACTGGAGGAAGCGGGCGATCGCGTCGCCGTCGGTGAAGCCCAGTGCCACGGCGTACGCGTACGCGCGCGCGAGCCGGTCGCGCAGGCTGGGGTCCGCGGCCAGCTCGGGATGCGTTGCGATGATGTGCTCGTGGGCGTGGGCGAGCGGGTTGTCGTCAGGCTCAAGCATGCTGTCTCCGTCGATCGGCACGGCGCCGAGGCGCCATTGTTCCTGTCTCTTTCACGATGGCCGTTGCGTCGTCTCAAAATTTCCGTAACGTTTTCCTTAATAAATTTTTATCGAATACACTATCCCGGCGACACATTCCAAACCTGAAGGCACCCTGAAAGGAGACGGTATGACTGTTAAATCCCTCATCGCATTCGCATGCGCGCTCGCGGCAGCCGCCGGCGCGCACGCCGCCGAGCACCTGCAGGCCCCGATGACCCTCGTGAACGCCGACGGCACCGGGAAGATGATCGGCCACGTGACGGTCGCGGAATCGCCGTCCGGCCTCGTATTCACGCCGAGCCTGACGGGCTTGCCGCCGGGCGCGCACGGCTTCCACGTGCACGAGATGGGCACCTGCGGCGCCAACGAGAAGGATGGCAAGAAGGTGGCGGCCGGCGCGGCCGGCGGCCACTTCGATCCGGCCGGGGCGAAGCACCACGCGGGCCCGTCCGGCGACGGCCACCTGGGCGACCTGCCCCCGCTCGTCGTGGCGGACAACGGCCGGGCCAGCACGGCCGTGACGGCACCGCGGCTGACCAAGTTGTCCGAAGTGAAGGGCAAGGCGTTGATGATCCACGCCGGCGGCGACAATTTCTCCGATCAGCCGAAGCCGCTGGGCGGCGGCGGCGAGCGCATCGCCTGCGGCGTCATCCAGTGACGGGTCACAGCCCGAGGTCGGACAGGCCGGGATGGTCGTCCGGCCGCCGTCCCAGCGGCCAGTGGAATTTGCGCTCGGATGCCTGGATGGGCATGTCGTTCAGGCAGGCATAGCGCCGGCGCATCAGGCCCATGTCGTCGAATTCCCAGTTCTCGTTGCCGAACGTGCGGAACCAGTTGCCGGAATCGTCGTGCCATTCGTAGGCGTAGCGCACGGCGATGCGGTTGCCGTCCACGGCCCACAGTTCCTTGATCAGGCGGTAGTCCAGTTCCTTCTTCCATTTGCGGTCGAGGAACTGGACGATCTCATCGCGGCCGTTGACGAATTCCGCGCGGTTGCGCCAGCGGCTGTCCGGCGTGTACGCCAGCGCGACTTTTTCCGGATTGCGGCCGTTCCAGCCGTCTTCGGCCAGGCGCACTTTCCGGATGGCCGTCTCGTGGGTAAAAGGCGGGAACGGAGGACGGGGTTCGACGGTGGACATGAAGACTCCTTAAGATGATGTAGACAGGTCTGTATCGTAAGCGATCCGCCCGACGCATGGCCTGTGCGTTCCGATAGGTGGTGTAGACAGGTCTGTATCGTTATACTGGCATCCCGTACTCCGATCCGACCCACGATGGCCCAGCCCTCCGCCCGCGACCGCATCCTCGACACGGCCAAGCGCCTGTTCTACCGCGACGGCTTGCGCGCCACCGGCATCGACCGGATCGTCGCCGAGTCCGGCGTCGCCAAGATGTCGCTGTACCGCCATTTCCCATCGAAAGACGACCTGATCGCCGCCTTCCTCGACTGGCGCCATGCGCACTGGACGGCATGGTTCATGGCCGCCGTCGAGGCGAGGCTCGTGCGCGGGCAAGGGCTGGCCGCCATCGCGGACGCGCTGGGCGAATGGTTCGCGCAAGACGATTTCCGCGGCTGCGCCTTCATCAACGCCGTCGCCGAGACGGGCGCGACGGACGACCCGCGCCACCTGGAGCAGGCCGTGCGCCACAAGCGCGACCTGCAGCGCTATCTCGGCGACGTGGCCGCGCGTCTCGGCCTGGCCGCACCGGACGACGTCGCGGACGAAGCGATGGTGTGCGTGGAGGGCATGATCGTGCGGGCGCAGATGGGGACCGACCCGAGGATCGTGGCGGCGGGCCGCCGCCTGCTCGGACGAATCGAACACGCCGCCACGGCGCGCTAGCCGGAGAGCGGTGCCGCCGCGCCAGGTTGACATCTGTTGCCGTAACGATCAGTATTGGCCGCGCTTCAGCCGTCCCTTTTCACCAGCCGACGAGCCGCCCGTGTCCCGCAAAAAGAACAGCCGCCAGTGGGCCCGCCTGCGCATCCTGTGCCACGCGGGACTGGACCTGATGACGATCGCCCAGGATGCGTTTGCGCTGGTGCGCGAGCTCGTTCCGAACACGTGCGCCGAGCTGGCGCTGCGCGTGGAGCCGGCCGGTGCCGCGCCCGCGCAGGACGCGCCGTACGTGCAGGTGCTGCCGCCGCCCAGCGGCTACGCGTTCCGCGACCACGCGGGCTTCACGGCGCCGTGCACACCCGCGCTGCATGTGCTGCAGGTGCCGCTGGAAAACGGCAGCCGCCGGCTCGGCGAGATCACGGCGTGGCGCCACGACGATCCGCCTTTCGACCGCCACGACGAGGAAGACCTGCAGCGCGTGGCGACCTATTTCGAGCACGTGCTGCGCAACGCGCCGGAACTCGCGGCCGGCGGCGCCGGCGTCATCGAGGACGAAGCCATGCTGCTGGCCACCGTCGACGGCCAGATCCTGTACCTGAGCGATTCGGCCGGCGCGCTGCTCGATCAACTGGCCGCGCAGGAACGCCACGTATTCGACCGCCGTACCTTGCCGCCGTTCTGCCTGCGCCTCGTGGAATCCGTCGCGTACGGCGACCGCTATCCGTGGCTGCTGCCGCTCGGGACCCTCGCCATGGCCGGCGGCGTGCTGGAGGCGCGCGCGCAATGGATGCGCGCCGGCGGTGCCGCCGCGCTGCATGCCGAGGACCCCGCGTACATCCGCACGGTGGGCATCTTTATGAAGTTCGTCGTGCCGCTGCCGCTGCGGATCTGGCGCGCCATCGGCTCCGTCGAGCTGTCGCCGCAACAGGCCGAGGTCGCGTTCTGGATGGGCGTCGGCGGCGGCCGCGAATCGGCGCGCGCCAACATGGAAGTCAGCGACGCCGTGCTGCGCGATTGCGTGAAGGCCGTCTACGAGAAATTCGGCTGCTCGTCCGAGGCCGGCTTGCTGGAGCTGCTGCGCCCCCCGATCTCGCGCATGTGACTCATCCGCATTCCACCCCATTCGTGGGGCTGGGCCGGCCTACGGGCCTTCCTTATCATGTTTCCAAGCTCGAAGCAGGGACCCGGCGAACGCTTCGGTCCTTGCCTGCCGCCTCATCACGAACGAACGGAAACGATCATGAAATTCCGCAGTGCCCTGGCCGCGACGGCCCTGTGCCTGTCCCTCGACGCCCACGCGGCGGCAGGGGGATCGGTGGATCTCGTCAGCCTCTACGACAACGTCCTCGGTCAAGCGCAGCTGTACGCGCTGATGGACCCGTCGCGGGTGCCGGGTCCGGCCAGCGGGGCGCTGATCGTGGTGGGGTTGTCGCTGCTAGGGTTGTCGGTGGCGAGGGGATGGCGGCGCGGCAGCTGAGCCTACAATAAAAGCGATACACCGCCGTTCCCGTGCCGCGGCGTGGGAACGGCGCGTGGGGGATACCTTTTATCGCGCGCACATCGCGCTGTAGCCCGGCAGGAACGACCCCGTCGGCACGGGCGCCGCACGCGGTTGCAGCGTGAGCCAGGCAAGCAGGAACGCGAGGCCGCCGGCCGCGCACGCGGCCCGCCTTGATACGTGACGCATCGTGCGTCTCCCTTGTCGTTGTTATTCTCGTGCGCAAAAAAAGACCCGCCGGAGGGAGGCGGGCCAAAGCGACGTAATCAATCCAATTTCCAGACGTACGCGAGTTTCGCCCAGCCGGCCTGCGGCGTGCCATTGGTCGTCGCGGGCTTGAACGTGCACAGGCTCAGGGCGTTGACGGCAGCGCGGTCCAGGTCGCGCGAGCCGCTCGAGTGCTCCACGCGCGCCGAACTCACGCGGCCGTCCGCACCCACCAGCAGGGCCAGCGTCGTCGTCCCGGTGTCGCCGCGGCGCGCGGCCGCGGCCGGGTAGTCGGGCAGGGCGCAGCCGTTGGCGTCCGCGAACACGGCCGTGTGCATCTGGCCCGGATTGGCGCTCGGCGGCGCGGCGGGTTCCGGCGGTGCGTCGGACGACGGCGCGGCCGGGAACGGCGATGGATCGGACTCGGTCGTCGCCTGGACCGGTGCCGGCACCGGCGGCGGGGCCACGTCCACGTCGACCTTCGGCACGACGATGTCGGGCGGCGCCATCTTCGGCACCGGTTTCGGCGGCTCCGGCGGCGGCTTCGGCGGGTCGGGCTGCTGCGGGTCGAGCATCACCACCAGGTCATTCGGCAGGCTCGGCAGCGCAATCTTCTTCGTGTTGATGCTGTGGACGAACATCGCTCCCAGGGCCACGTGCAGGCCGGCGACGAGTGCGATTTTGACGGCCTTGCCGTCGGGGCGGTTGCCGCTCGAGAGACTCGTGAATTGCATGGCCATCCTCCTTCTTGTTGTTGCCGGCATTGCCGGCTGTAAATCGGAGTGAAGCTGAATATCCAACGAACGGAACCAATATATGCTATCTCCTAGCAATTGGTAAAGCGATTTCGTAGCAAGATGTAATTCCACTTGTCCGCCCGTCATGTTCCGCCCGATGGGAAAATGGTTACGGTCCGCCTCGCGCCCGGTGCTGTTGTGTGGAATAATCGGCATTGTGCTTTCGCTTGAAAGCAGAAGCAGCCTGGAGAATCGAACGTGCAGAAAGAGCAAAAGCCGATCCGCGTGATGTTGGCGGACGACCACCCGATCGTGATGACGGGGTTCGCGATGTCGTTGTCGGCGCAAGGAATGGAAGTGGTGGGCCAGGCCAAGAGCCCGAGCGAAGCGGCCGCGATGTATGCGGAATTCCGGCCGGACGTGGCGGTGCTCGACATCCGCTTCGGCACCGAGCTGACGGGCATGGATGCCGCGCAGAACATCCTCAGGAACGACCCGAAGGCCAAGATCGTCTTCCTCAGCCAGTTCGACCAGGACAGCCTGATCAAGGAAACCTACCGCCTGGGCGCGCACGCGTTCGTCACGAAGGATTGCGACCCGGCCGACCTGGCCGACGCCGTGCGCCACGCGCATGCGGGCAAGCTGTACTTCCTGCCGCAGATCGCGGAGCGCCTGGCCAGCCTGGCGGTGCGCGGCGACGTCTCGCCGCAGTCGCAGCTGGACGAGCGCAGCCTGGAGATCTTCAAGCTGATGGCCGAGGGCCTGACGAACGTGGAGATCGCCGAGCGGCTGAACCTGTCGACCAAGACCATCAGCAACATCAGCCAGTCCGTGAAGGAGAAGCTCGGTGTGCACCGGCAGGCGTACATCACCAAGCTCGCCGTCAAGCATGGCTTGATCGAGCCCTGATCCGTTGTAGCGCCGTGCCGTCGTCGATGCTCTTCCGCATGAGAACAGGCCTGCTGGCCGCGCTGGCCGCCGTGGCCTGCTGCGCCAGCGCCCACGCCACCACCACGCGCGAGATCAAGCCCGATCCCGTGCAGGGCTATCGCTACCAGATCGTCACGACGGACGACAGCGCCATCACGCGCCGCATCGTGGACGACATGGTGCGCCGCCTCGTACCCGTGTTCGCCGTGTTCCGCACGGAGCTGGCCCAGCACCGCCGCATGCTGTACGTGACCGTCGGCCCGGCCGCGCTGCGCGAGGTGGCGCAGCGCCGCTGCGACTGCGTCGTCATCTCCACGTTCACGTCGAGCCAGGTCGTGCGCTCGATCCTCGGCACCTTGCCCGCCGCGCGCGCCGCCCTGTTCACGGCCGTGTACGCGGAACCGGCGCCGGCCGACCAGCTGCGCCTCGTCGCGCTGCTGTACCGCCGCCCCGTGCGCGTGGCCGCCATCCTCGGCCCGGACACCGCCTTCCTCAAGCCCGTGCTGGAGAACGAGCACGTGAACGTGCTGCAGGCCGACCCGGACGAGGACATCAACCGCCTGCTGGGCCAGATCGCGCAGACGGACGTGCTGCTGGCGCTGCCCGACAGCGCCGTCTACAACACGGAAAACTTCCGCAACATCCTGCTCTCGACCTACCGCCACAAGCAGGGCGTGATCGGCTTCTCGGCCGACATGGTGAAGGCCGGCGCGCTGGCGACGACGTATTCCGAGGTCGAGGACATCAATGCCCAGGTCGCGGAGATCGTGGGCAGCTACGTGGCCGGCGGTGAACTGCCGGCGCCCCAGTTCCCGCGCTACTTCCACACCATCGTCAACGAGGGCGTCGCGCGCTCGCTCGACGTCGAGGTGGCCGACAACGTGCGCAATTTCGCCCGGCCCGTGCCGGCGCACCAGCCATGAAACGACCCACCGCCCTGCGCGAGGCCACGCTGCGCGCCGCCGCCCTCCGATCGGCAAAACTCCGCCCGGCGAAGCTGCGTCCGGGCGCGCTGCAGTTCTGGCGCGGCTGGAGCATCGGCCTGCGCATGGCGTTCATCACGATGATGCCCGTGACCCTGCTGTTCACGTCCTTCGTCTGGTACTCGTGGTACGCGCACCGCGCCCAGGTCGATGAGGAACTGGCGGAGCGCGGCCGCATCCTCGCGCGTGCGCTGGCGGAAACGAGCGAATACAACGTCATCTCCGGCAACCTGTCGGACCTGCGCCTCACGGTGAACGGCCTCGTACAGTCGGACAGCAGCGTGTACCGCATCGACGTCGTCGACATGAACGGCCAGAGCGTCGTACCCGTCGTGTCCGAGCATCCGATCGAGGCGGAGAGCCGTTCGTTCGAGGCGCCGATCCGCAAGCAGGTCGTGTGGATCAACCTGTTCTCGGACAATGGCACGCCGCACGTCTCCGCGTCCAGCGACACGCGTCCGCCGACGCTCACCACGGAGGTCGTGGGCCTCGTGCGCGTGACGATGTCGCCCACGAACATGCTGGCCAAGCAGCTGCACCGCTTCCGCGTCGAGCTGGCGATGGCCGCGCTGGCGCTGGCCGCCAGCGGCGCACTCGCGTACATCCTCGCACGCAGCCTCACGGTGCCGCTGCGCGAGGCGATCTCCGTGCTGCGGCGCATCCGCGGCGGCAACTACCGCGTGCAGCTCCCGGTCACGACCGGCGGCGAGGTGGGCGAGCTGCAGGCGTCGATCGGCGACATGTCGGTGGCGCTGGACCAGTCCAAGCAGGACCTGGAAAACAAGGTGGCCGAGCGCACGCGCGACCTGCTCGCGTCGCGCAACGAGGCGCTGCGCGCCGACGCCGACAAGCGCAAGCTGATCCAGAAGGTCAACAGCATCATCGAGGACGAACGAAAATCCATCGCGGTCGAGATCCACGACGAATTGAACGCTTCCTTGATCGCCGTCCGCCTGGAATCGCAGACGATCCAGCAACTGGCGGCGAAAGCCACGCCGGGCGAGGAGATCGACCAGATCCGCGCCAAGGCCCAGGCCATCACGAAGCTCGCGCTCGACCTGTACGCGAACGGCCGCCGCCTCGTGCGCCGCCTGCGGCCGGAAGTGCTGGACATGCTGGGCCTGCACGGCGCCGTCGAGGAGATGGTCAGCCACTACCGCAGCAGCTCCGGCGTGCACTTCGAATTCGAGTCGCAGGGCGACTTCTCGAAGATCGGCAACGAGCTCGCGATCTCCGCCTACCGCATCGTGCAGGAAGCGCTGTCGAACATCATGAAGCACTCGCATGCGGGCTTCGCGCGCGTGAGCCTCTCGCTGTCGGACGAGGACGGCGCGCTGCACATCGAAGTGCAGGACGATGGCGAAGGCTTCGACCCGGCCGTCGCGTCCGAGGGCATCGGCATCATCGGCATGCGCGAGCGCGTGTTCGCCCTGGGCGGCGGCATCCACGTGCAGTCGCGCCCGGGCGAGGGCACCCTCGTCGCCATCACCTTGCCGCTCACGGGTGTGGCTGCTGTCTGAAAGCGCTAACTGAGGTACATTAGCGACCTCGGTTACTCCACAAGACAACACCACACCATGCTCAACGCCATGCAGACGCCCTTCGAGAAGGGCAACCAGAATCAGACCACGACCTGGTCCGATTGCATCGCCTGGTACGACGACCTCGCGCGCCAATACCCGCACGTGCTGCGCTTCTTCGTGGCCGGCACCTCGGACGCCGGCGTCCCGATCCACGCGGGCGTCGTCTCCGCCGACGGCGTGTTCGACCGCGCGCAGATCAAGGCCGCGCAGCGTCCCGTCTTCTTCAACAACAACGGCATCCATCCGGGCGAACCGGAAGGCGTCGATGCGTGCATGGCGCTCGTGCGCGATTTCTGCCAGCAGCCCGACCGGCTCGCGGCGCTGGGCAAGACGGTATTCCTGTTCGTCCCGCTGTACAACGTGGACGGCGCCTTCAACCGCGCGGCGACGTCGCGCGTGAACCAGGACGGGCCGGAAAGCTACGGCTTCCGCGGCAACAGCCGCCACCTCGACCTGAACCGCGACTTCGTCAAGTGCGACACGTTGACGGCGCAGACCTTCAACAAGCTGTTCACGGAATGGGACCCGGACGTGATGGTCGACACGCACACGTCCAACGGCGCCGACTACAGCTACACGATGACCCTGATCCCCACGCAGGCCGACAAGCTGGGTGGGAACCTCGGCGCGTTTCTGCGTGAGACCATGCTGCCCGCGATGTACGCGGAGATGGACGAACGCGGCTGGCCCATGTGCCCGTACGTGAACCCGATCAAGGACAGCCCGGATGACGGCATCGCCGACTTCCTCGAGACGGCGCGTTTCTCGACGGGCTACGCGGCGCTGCACGACACGATCGGCTTCATGCCCGAGACGCATATGCTGAAGCCCTTCGCCGACCGCTATCACTCGATGCGCGCGCTCGTCGAGACGGCGCTGGACTTCACCGTCGCCCACTGCGACAAGATCGTCGCGTTGCGCCGCGCCGCCCGGGCGGCCGGCCCCACGCGCCGCGAATGGCCCGTGCACTGGGCGATGGACGAGGCGAATCCGTCCACGTTCCACTTCAAGGGCTATGCGGCGAAGTACAAGGCGAGCGTGCTGGGCGACTACCAGCGCCTGTACTACGACCGCAACGAACCGTACGAGCGCGACATCGCGCACTACAACCGATTCCCCGCGGACGTCGTCGTGCCGGCGCCGCGCGCCTACGTCGTGCCGCAGCAGTGGCGCGAAGTGATCGAGCGCCTGCGCTGGAACGGCGTGAAGCTCGAGCGCGTGGATGCCGAGCGCACGCAGGACGCGTCCGTGTACCGCATCGCGTCCGTGAGCGCGCGGGCGCATGCGTACGAAGGCCATATGTTCCACGACGACGTGCAGCTCGAGCGCGTGCGCGAAACGGTCACGCTGCGTGCCGGCGACTTCATCGTCCCGCTCGACCAGGACCAGGCCCGCTACGCCGTCGAGACGCTGGAACCGCAGGCCCACGACAGCTTCTTCCGCTGGGGTTTCTTCAACAGCGTGCTGGAAAAGAAGGAAGCGTATTCGGACTATGTGTTCGAGGACGAGGCCGAGCGCCTGCTGGCCGCCGAACCGGAGCTCGCGGCCAAGTTCGACGCGTGGAAGGCCGCGCATCCCGAGCTGCTGAAGGACCAAGCTGCGGTGCTCGACTTCATCTTCGCCCAGTGCGCGCGCTGGCGCGAGCCGGAGTGGCGCCGCTATCCGGTCTTCATGATCGACCAATGACACCAAGAAGAAAGAGGAGAACCATGCACCACAAGATCGCCGCCGCGCTGGCGGGCGTGCTGACGTTGGCCGGCGCCGCATCGGCCGCGCCATCCGCCGGCCAGGCCTATTTCGAGCGCAACTGCGCGAGCTGCCACACGGCCGATGCCGGCATGGCGTCGCGCGCGGGCCCGCCGCTGTTCAACGTCGTGGGCCGCAAGGCCGCGTCGGCGCCAGGCTACAACTACACGGACGCGCTCGTGAAGGCCGGCGCCGCCGGCAAGACGTGGACGCGCGCGGAGCTCGACGTCTTCCTGCGTGACCCGGCCAGGGACGTGCCGGGCACCGCGATGCCGGTCGCGATCGCGGACGCGAAGGAGCGTGCCGCCGTGATCGACTACCTGGCGGCGCAGAGCGGCAAGACGGCCGCGCCGGCTGCCGCAAAGGCAGCGACGGCCGAACGCGCGGGCGCCTGGACCGAGGACAAGCCGGGCGACCTGCACCACATCACGGTCGACCAGCTGGTGGCGCCGTATGCCAGCGAGAGCGCGGGCAACGGTCCGAAGCTCGCGCAGCGCCCGGAGGACGCGCTGCCGGCCGTGGCGAAAGGCTTCAAGGTCACGGTGTTCGCCGCCGACGCGGGTCACGCGCGCTACGCGCTGCGCGCGCCGAACGGCGATATCATTGTGTCCGACGCGGGCCGCGGCACGGTCGGCATCCTGCGCCCGGACCACGGCGGCGACAAGGCCGGCGAAGTGCATGAGTTCGCGGGCGGCCTGTCGCGCCCGTACGGCCTGGCGCTGTGGCCGGCCGCGCATCCGCAATACCTGTACGTGGCCAACGCGAATTCCGTCGTGCGCTTTCCGTATTCGGTCGGCGACGTGAAAGCGAAGGGCAAGCCCGAGACGATCGTCGCCAAGCTGGTCGACGGCATGGGCAACCACGTCACGCGCACCTTGGCGTTCTCGCGCGACGAGAAGACCCTGTTCGTGTCGGTCGGCTCGGCCACCAACGTCGCGGAAGGCATCGGTGCCAAGCCGCCGCGGCCGCTCGCGCAATGGGAGGCGGAACACGGCCTGGGCGCCGCATGGGGCGTGGAAACCGACCGCGCCACCGTGCTTGCGTTCGACCCCGACGGCAAGCACCGCCGCAACTATGCCAACGGCCTGCGCAACTGCGTGGGCATGTTCGTCCACCCGGACACGGGCGACCTGTATTGCAGCGTCAACGAGCGCGACGAACTGGGCGACAACCTGCCGCCCGACTACGTCACGCGCGTGAAGCAGGGCGGCTTCTACGGCTGGCCGTGGTACTACCTCGGCGCGCATGAAGACCCGCGCCTGAAGGGCGTGCGGCCCGACCTGAAGGACAAGGTGACCGTGCCCGACGCGCTGCTGCAGGCGCACTCCGCGCCGCTGGGCATGACCGTGTACCACGCCCCGGCGGGCGCGCAGCACGCGTTCCCGAAAGAGTACGACGGCGACATCTTCCTCGCGCTGCACGGCTCGTGGAATCGCGGCATCCGTACCGGCTACAAGGTCGTGCGCGTGATGATGAAGAACGGTGCGCCCACGGGCCAGTACCAGGACTTCATGACGGGCATGGTGCTGTCCGACCGCGACGTGTGGGGCCGCCCTGCCGCCGTGACGGTGGCGGCGGATGGCGCGCTGCTCGTCGTCGACGATGGCGGCGGGGTCGTGTGGCGGATCGCGCCGGAGAAGTGATGAAAAAACCGGGGCGCGCCCCGGTTTTTTTGTGGCCGTCGCGGACGGTTATTTGTTCTCCGCGATCCAGCGATCGACCTTCTTTTCCAGCAGCGCCAGCGGTAAGGTGCCTTCGCCCAGCACGATCTCGTGGAATTTGGGGAGGCTGAATTTCGGGCCGAGTGCCTTCTCCGCGCGGGCGCGCAGTTCCTGGATCTTCAGCGCGCCGATCTTGTAGCCGAGCGCCTGCGCCGGCCACGCCATGTAGCGCTCCGTCGCGTTGCGCGCGTCCGCTTCCGTGTAGCCCAGGGTTTCGCGCATGTACTGGATCGACTGCTCGCGCGTCCAGCCCTTCGCGTGCATGCCAGTGTCGACGACGAGACGCACGGCGCGCAGCATCTCGTCGTTCAGGTGGCCGAACCAGTCTTCCGGCTTGTCGTACAGGCCCATCTCGGTCCCGAGCGTTTCCGCGTACAGCGCCCAGCCTTCGGTGAACGCGTTGTTGCCGCCGAACTTGCGGAAGTCCGGCAGGCCCAGCTCCTGCATCAGCGCGATGTGGAAGTGGTGGCCCGGCTGGCCCTCGTGCAGGAACAGCGTGACCATGCCGGTGCTGCCGTACTGCGTGGGGTCGTTCACGACGGACCAGAACACGCCCGGACGCGAGCCGTCGGCGGCTGGCGGCGTGTAGTGGTCGGATGCCGTCGCGCGCGACAGTTCCGGCTCCAGGCGCAGGTCGAGCGGCGTTTTCGGACGCAGCGAGAACAGCGCGGGCAGCTTGGTCTGCAGCTGGGCGTTCAGCTTGCGGTACACGTCGATGATCTCGCCCTCGGTCTTGAACGGTTTGTATTTCGCCTGTTCCGACACCCACCCCGGCAGGCCCGACGCCGGACCGTTGTAGCCCATCTTCGGGCCGATGCGGGCATATTCGCCCTGGATGCGCGCGACTTCCTTCAGGCCGATCTGGTGGATCTGTTCGGGCTGCAGGTCCGTCGTCGTCTGGCTCGCGACGCGCGCGAGGTACCAGTCCATTCCGTGCGGCAGCGCGCTCCAGCCCGTGCTCGTGCGGCAGGCCGGCAGGTAGTCGTGCTCGACGAAATCGGCCAGGCGCTTCAGCGCCGGATTCAGCCTGCCGGCGATCGTGGCACGATAGGCGGCCGCGAGCTTTTTCTTGTCGGCGTCCGAGAAGCCCTTGGGAAAATTCTTCACGGGCGTGTAGTAGATGCTGTCCTCGGCCTTGGCGGCCACCAGCTGCTTGAACTGGGGCAGGGCGGCGACCATGATCGCCTTCGGCTGCACGACGCCGGTCTTCATCCCCTCGCGCATGTTGGCGATGGCCTGGTCGATCCAGGGGCCCAGCTGGTTCAGGCGGTTCAGGTAGGCACGGTAATCCTTCACGGTGGCGAGCGGCTGCGCCTGCTGGCCGCTGCTGTAGTTCGCGAGCGTGACGGGCAGCGCGTCCATCTGGTTCAGCGGCAGCAGGTGCTCGGGGAACGGTTCGAAGCGCAGTGCGGTCGTGAGTTCGTAGTCGAGGATGTCGTAGCTCGTCTGGTCGCGCTGGGCGAGGCCGTCGCGGCGGATCGTGTGCAGGCGCTTCAGGTAGTCCCTGTACAGCGCGAACTGGTGGGCACGGATCTTCGGGGCGATCGACATGCCGATCTGGTCGGCGTACCGGTTGTCGCCGCTCTCGCCGGCGGAGACGGGATCGAAGCGCGCCTGCGCGTCCCAGTATTCGTCGGCCAGCTTGTTCAGTTTTTTGGATTCGGCGGTGGCCGCGGCGTTCGTGGCGCCGGCGGTGGCCGTGGGCTGGGTCGCGGTGTCGGCGACGGCCGGCGCGCACGCGATGAGGCAGGCGGCGGCGAGGGTGCCCAGTGTGAAGATCTGTTTCATTGTGTGGTGTACGTGGTGGTGAAGAAGCGGCGTCAAGGATACTCCCCGCGCCGCCAGAGGCCCAGTCTTTACGGGCGTTCTTTAATAACCGGCCAGCGGCGTCAGTTGACCGCCCTTGAAGCTGTAGACCGTGACGACGGTCTTCTTCAGATTGCCGCTCGCGTCGTAGCCGTACGTGCCGGCCACGCCCTGGTACGTCATCGTGTGCAGCTGCTTGCCGACGGCCGCGGCGTCCGTCGTGTTCGCGGCCTGGATGGCCTTCGCGATGAACATCGTCTGGTCGTAGAACGACGGCGCATACACGTCCGGGTCGTGCTGGAAGCGCTGCTTGTAGCGGGTCTTGAACGCGGGGCCGCCGGCCTGCTTGTCGAGCATCGCGCCGGCTTGGGCACACATCACGTTCTCGCCGACGGCGTCGCCCCCCAGTTTGGCCATCTCCGGGCTGCACAGCGTGTCGCCGCCCAGCAGGCGCACGTTTGCCATCCCCAGCTGCTTCATCTGGCGCGCCATCGGGGCGGCCTGCGGCGCATAGCCGCCGAAGAAAATGGCGTCGACCTTTTTCGCGCGGAACGCGGTGAGGATGGCGGAAAAATCGCTTGCCTTGTCGTTCGTGAATTCGCGGCCGGCCACACTCACGCCGGCGGCGCGCGCCTGCTTCGCGAATTCGTCGGCGATGCCCTGGCCGAACGCCGTGCGGTCGTCGATCACGCCGACCGTTTTGAGCTTCAATTCTTTCGCGGCGTACGACGCCATCGACGCGCCCACCTGGCTGTCGCTGGCGACGATGCGGAAGACGTTCGGGTAGCGCGCCTGCGTGATCTTGGGGCTCGTGCCCACGGTCGACATCAGGATGCCGGCGTCGTTGTAGACGCGCGAGGCGGGGATCGCGACGCCCGAGTTGTACGGGCCGAGCACGAACTTGACGCCGGCGTCGGCAAATTTCTGTGCGACGCTCACGCCCGCTTTCGGATCGCCCTGGTCGTCCTCGGACAGCAATTCGAATTTCAGGGCCTTGGCGCCGACCTTGAGCTTTTGCGCGTTGAGTTCCTCGACCGCGAGGCGCACGCCGTTCTCGTCGTCCTTGCCGGCGAAGGCGTTCGCGCCCGACAGCGGGCCGGTGACGCCGATGCGCACGACCTGGTCCTGGGCGAGCGCGGAGGTTGCGGTCGCGAGCAGGATCGCTGCCAGCGCCACGGTGTTGATGGTTGATGCCATGCCGTTGTCTCCGTTGTTAATCAACGGTCGCCATCATCGCACAATTGGGCTGGCGGACGGGCGCGCGGGCGCGCAAACAGCTTATGCCGGCAGCCCGTGCGAGATCAGTTCCAGCGGCAGCGCGGTGGTGCACTTGATCTGCTCCATCGAGAACGCGGAGGAGACGCCGGACAGCTGGGCCGTCTTGATCAGTTTCTTGTAGAAGCGGTCGTAGCCGTCGATGTCGGTCGTGACGACCTTCAGCAGGTAGTCGACGTCGCCGCTCATGCGGTGGAATTCCAGGACTTCGGGCAGCGCGATGACGGCGGAGGCGAAGCGCTCCAGCCATTTTTCGTCGTGCTCGTTCGTGCGCACGCTGACGAACACGGTGACGGGCAGGCCGACCTTGTGGCGGTTGACGATGCT
The DNA here is from genome assembly GCF_024753285.1 of Massilia pinisoli. Classification (GTDB taxonomy): domain Bacteria; phylum Pseudomonadota; class Gammaproteobacteria; order Burkholderiales; family Burkholderiaceae_D; genus Telluria; species Telluria pinisoli. The sequence goes on from NZ_JANUGW010000003.1 coordinate 97,048, forward strand.
GACCCGGCTCTCGATGTATCCCTCTTCCTCGAGGCGCTTGACTCGCTTCCAGCACGGGGTGCTGGACAGCCCGACCTTTTCGCTCAGGCCGGAAATCGACAGGGTGGCATCCGCCTGCAGCGCAGCCAGAATCGCGCAGTCGTATTTGTCGAGTGAATTCATCTTGTCCATGTCACGATTTCTAGAATGTTCGTTCTTCAGCCAAGGAAAAATCAAAGATTCTTTAGTACGTCATTTTTCGCACTAAACCGTAACATATTACTCAACAATCGCGCTCATGGCGCATTTATTTTTGGACTTTTAGCAATTATTTTATGGCCTCCGACATCTACCTCGACGCAAACGCCACTTCGCCGGTCCTGCCTGCCGCAATCGCCGCGGCCGTCGACGCGATGGAGGCCCAGTTCGGCAATCCGAGCAGCAGCCACGCCACCGGCCTGCGCGCCCGGCGCATCCTCGACGCGACCCGCGCGCGGGCGCGCCGCGTGCTCGGCGCCGGGCCGGGCCGCGTGCTGTTCACGAGCGGCGCCACCGAAGGCATCCAGACCGCGGTGCTGTCCGCGCTCGTCGCCGTGCGCGAGCGCCGCGCCGCGGGCGAATCGTGCGGCGACCTGCTGCTGTACGGCGCCACCGAACACAAGGCCGTGTCGGAAAGCCTCGCGCACTGGAACCGCCTGCTCGGCACGGGGCTCACGCTGCGCGCCTTGCCGGTCGACGAGACGGGACGTCACCGGCTGGACGTCCTCGGCGCGCTGGCGCCGCGCGCCGCAATGATCTGCACGATGGCGGCCAATAACGAGACAGGCGTGATCTCGGACCTGGACGGCATCGCGCAAACCTTGCGCGCCTGCGGCAGCAAGGCCTACTGGATGGTCGACTGCGTGCAGGCGCTGGGCAAGCTGCCGCTCGACCTCGCGAACACGCGCATCGACTACGCACCGTTCTCCGGCCACAAGCTGCATGCGCCGAAAGGCATCGGCCTCCTGTACGTGCGCGACGGCGCGCCGTACACGCCGCTGATGATCGGCGGCGGCCAGGAAGGCGGGCAGCGTTCCGGCACCGAGAACATGGCCGGCGTCGCCGCCCTCGGCGCCGTGCTGGCCGCGCTGGAAGACGGCGGCACGTTCCGCAGCCACGCCGAACTGGCCGCGCTGCGCGACCGGCTGGCGGGTGCCCTGCGCGACGCTTTTCCCTGCATCGTCTTCAACGCGCCGTTCGAGCACACGCTGCCTACCACCTTGAATTTCGCCGTACCCGGCGTCTCCAGCCGCGACCTGCTCGACCTGTTCGACGCGGCCGGCGTGCGCGTGAGCGCCGGCTCGGCGTGTTCCGCCGCCAAGGCCGCGCCCAGCTACGTGCTGGACGCGATGGGCCTGCCGTTGTGGCGCAGCGGCGGTGCCGTGCGCCTGTCGATCGGGCCGCTCGCGGACGACGCCTTCGTCGACGCGGCCTGCGCGCGCATCCGCCACTGCGGCGAGGCGCTGCGCACGCAGGCGCTTGCCGCCGGATCGTCCGGCGTCATGCAGGTCAGCGGCGACGGGCGCCATGGCTGGATCGTGTTCGACGGCGCTGCCTGCGTCGTCATCGACCCGCCGCGCGGGCAGGCCGGCCGCATCGCCGCGCTCGCGCGCGACGCGGGAATGCGCGTGCTGGCCGTGCTGGGCACCGGGGCCGATGCCGATGGCGCCGCCGAGCTGCGCGCCGCGCTCGGTCTCGACGCGGCCGCTCCGCTCGACTGGCCGGCCGCATGCGCCACCGTCGCGCTGGACGACGGCAGCCATGCGGATTGCATCGCCATCGGCACCGCCGTGCTGGCCCGCCTGCCGCAGGGCGAGCGCACCGCCTACCTGTTGGGTACCGCCGATGCGGGCCACCTGTCCCGCACGACCGTGCGCCAGGTCTTCGGCGCCGTCGATGCGGACATCCTCGCGCGCGTGGCACACGATACGACTATGCTGTGTCACGGCGCCGACACCGACGGCCTCGCGTGCGCGGCGCTGGCCGCATCGCCCGACACGGGGGCGCCGGGGCAGCTGCACCCGGAAACGCTGGGCGTGTTCCTGCGCCGCCACGCCGATGCGCTGCTCGTCGACGTGCGCGAAGCGTTCGAGGCGGCGGCGGGGCCGATGGTCCTGCACGGCCGCGCGGCGGACAACGTGCCGCTGTCGCGCCTGGCCGACCACGTGGCGGCGTGGTTGACGGAACCCGCGCGGCCCATCGTGTTCGTGTGCCGCAGCGGCAACCGCAGCGCGAAGGCGGCCGCGTGCCTGCGCCGCGCGGGCCATGCGCAGGCATGGACGGTCGCCGGCGGCATGGCGCTGGCCGGCGCGGCATGACCACCTCTGTACGCTAACGCACGGTTCCGCAGCGCCTGATTGCTTAGCATGGCTTCAGCCGTGCGCCCTCGAGTCGTCCGCCTTCACCCGAATGGTCGCGTTCCGCGTCAGCCGGCGGCCGGTTGCGCGCGCCACCATGAGGTCCCTGTTGAACGAACAAAACGCGCTCCCGCGCGCAGCCCAAGGCCTCGTCGCCGACGATGCCCCGCTGCGCGCCGAACTGTTTTCTGCCGCCCAGATGGCCGTGTACGGTCGTTCCCTCGCCGCGCGCCATCAGGTCGACGGCCGGCAGGGCAATGACGCGCTGCTGGCGCGTCTTGCCGACAATGCGGCCGCCATTGCGGATGCCTGCGCCGCCCTCACGCGCGCAGCCGGCGCCGGCGCGCGCCTTGCACCTGCGGCCGAGTGGCTGCTCGACCACCACTACCTGATCGAGGAGCAGGTCCGCCTCGCGCGCAGCCATTTGCCCGCGGCGGACTGCCGCGCGCTGCCTTGCCTGCGCGACGCCGATGCATCCGGTAACCCGCGTGCGTACCGGCTGGCGCTGGAGGTGGTCGCGCACGGCGACGGTCACGTGGACCCGGAAAGCCTGGCGCGCTTCGTCGCGGCGTACCAGGAAGGCGCGCCGCTCGCGCTGGGCGAATTGTGGGCGATGCCCATCATGCTGCGCCTCGCGCTGGTCGAGAACCTGCGCCGCATCGCTGTGCACGAGGCGGATGCGGCGCGCCAGCGCGCACGTGCCGGCCGCTGGGTCGACCGCATGGCGGCCGCGGCGGACGAGCGCCCCGGTGACCTGATCCTCGTCGTGGCCGACATGGCACGCGCCGTGCAGCCGATGGGGTCGAGCTTCGTGGCCGAGCTGGCGCGCCGGCTGCAGGGCCGCGGCGGTCCCCTGACGCAGGCATTGCAGTGGATCGCGACGCGCCTTGCCGACGAAGGCCGCACGATCGACCAGGCCGTGCAGGCCGACGTCGCCCGCCAGGCCGCCGACCAGGTGTCCACCGCCAACACGATCGCGAGCCTGCGCCTGCTCGGCAGCACGGACTGGCGCGCATTCGTCGAGACGATGAGCGCCGTCGAGCAGGCGCTGCGCGGCGACCCGGCCGGGGTGTATGCCCGCATGGATTGCGCCACGCGCGATCAGTACCGCCGCGTGGTCGAACGGCTGGCGCGTGCCGGCGGCCGTGCCGAGATCGAGGTGGCGACGGAAGCGCTGGCGCTGGCGGCCGAGCACCATCCCGATGCACGCCCGCGTCACGTGGGCTACTACCTCGTCGGCAACGGCCTGCCCCGGCTGGAAGCGTGGCTGCACCCGCATCCCGGCATGGCGGCCACGTTGCGCCATGCGTGGCGCGCGCGTCCGCTGCTGTGCTATCTCGGGCTCGTCGGCGCGCTCACGGCATTGTTCACGGGGGCGGCCGTGGTGCGCGCCGCGCAGGACGGCGCCGGTCTCGGTCTGCTTCTCGCCGTCGGCGTGCTGGTCACGCTCGGCGCGAGCCGGCTCGCGCGCGCGCTCGTCGATTTGACGGCCGCGCGGCTCGTCGCGCCCGCGCCGCTGCCGCGCCTGGATTTCGATGCCGGCATTCCGCCGGATGCGCGCGCCATCGTCGTCGTGCCGGCGCTTCTGCACGGCCGCGCGGACGTCGCCGCCCTCGTCGATGCGCTCGAGGTGCGCTACCTGGCGAACCGCGATCCGGCGCTGCGTTTTTGCCTGCTGACGGATCTCCCCGACGCGCCGCAGCAGGAGGTGTACGGCGACGCGGAACTGATCGAACAGGCGCGCGCCGCCGTCGCCGCGCTGAACGCGAAATACGACGACGCGCGCCCGTTCCTGCTGCTGCACCGCCAGCGCGTGTGGAACGAAGGCGAGGGCGCGTGGATCGGCCGCGAACGCAAGCGCGGCAAGCTGGAAGACGTAAATGCGCTGCTGCTGCGCGGCGAGCGCGCGCCGTTCGCCGTCGTCGAAGGCGACACCGATGGCCTGGACGGCATCCGCTACGTGATCACGCTCGATGCCGGCACCGAGCTGCCGCGTGACGCCGCGCGCGTCCTCGTCGCCACGATGGCGCATCCGTTGAACGAACCCGTGTTCGATGCCGCCGGCAGGCGCGTGGTCGAAGGGTACGGCATCCTGCAGCCGCGCGTGGTGCCCGCGCTGCCGCCGGAGACGGCGTCGCGCTACGCCCGCCTTTTCAGCGGCGCGGTGGGCAGCGATGTCGACCACGACCTGTTCGGCGCAGGCACGTTCGCGGGCGAGGGCATCTACGACGTGCGCGCATTTGACCGCATGCTGCGCGGACGCTTGCCGGACGACAGCGTGCTGTCGCACGACCTGCTGGAAGGCTGCTACGCGCGCTGTGGCTTCGTGCACGACGTCGTCCTCGTCGAACCATGCGCGCCGCGGTACAGCGACCACGTCGGCCGCCGGCACCGCCGGATCCGCGGCGACTGGCAGCTGGCCGGCTGGCTGCGCGCGCGCGTGCCGCTGGCTGGCGGCGGCACGGAACCGAACCCGCTGCCGCCGCTCGCGCGCTGGAAGCTGGTCGACAATCTGCGCCGCAGCCTCGTCGCGCCGGCCCTCACTGCGGCGCTGCTGCTGTGCTGGGCGCTGCTGCCGGCGCCCGCATTCTGGAGCGCGGCCGCGCTCGCGGTGTTCTTCGTGCCGTTCGCGCTGGACGCCCTGATCGGTCTCGCCGACAAGCCGCACGACGTTGCGCTGGGCCGGCATCTGCTGAACCAGGCGCACGACGCGCGCATCGGCCTGGGCCACGCGCTGCTGGACACCGCGTTCCTGCCGCACGAGGCTAGCTACAGCGTGGACGCGATCGCGCGCGGCATCTGGCGCATGCTCGTGTCGAAGCGGCGGCGCCTGGAGTGGCGCGATGCGAGCCTCGCGCGCTCCAGCACGGACCTGGAATCGAACTGGCGCAACATGTGGTTCGCGCCCGCGTTCGCGGTGGGCGCCGCCGTCCTGCTCAGCTTTGCGAACCCGTTCGCGCTGTTCGCCGCCGCGCCGTTGCTGCTGCTGTGGTTCCTGTCGCCCGTCGTCGCATGGTGGGTCAGCCTGCCGGCCACGCGTCCGGCACCGCATCTCGCGGACGGCCAGCAGCGCTTCCTCGCCACGCTCGCGCGCCGCACGTGGGCGTTCTTCGAGGACCACGTCACGGCCGCAGACAACTGGCTCGCGCCGGAAGGCATGCAGGAGCATCCCGCGCCCGCCATTGCGCACCGCACGTCGCCGACGAACATGGGGCTCACGCTGCTCGCCAACCTCGCGGCCTGGGACTTCGGCTACGTGGCCGCGGGCGAGCTGCTGGCGCGCACGCGCGCGACGCTGGGCACGATGGCTCGGCTCGAGCGCCACCGCGGCCATTTCTACGCCGGCTACGACACGCGGACGCTCGCCCCGCTGGCGCCGGCTTACGTGTCGACGGCGGACAGCGGCAACCTGGCCGCGCACCTGCTGACACTGGCCGCCGGTCTGGAACAGCTGGCCGACGCCCCGATCGCGTCCAGCCGACTGCTCGACGGCATCCGTGTCACGCTCGACGTCGTGGACGACCACGCGACACCGGCCGTACGCGATGCGGTCACCGCAGTCCGCCACCACTTGAGTCCCGAGCGCTGCCGCAACGCGGACACGCTGCCGGGTCTTGCCGACTGCCTGCATGCGCTGGCGCGCGAGGCCGATGCGCTGTGCGCCGCCGTGCCGGACGACGCCGACCCGCAGCTGCGCGACTGGGCCGGCAAGCTGGCCAGCCAGTGCGCAGCCGCGCACGCGGACCTGCTGCTGATGGCGCCATGGATGCGCGTCGAGCAGGAATACGTGATCGACGCGAGCCTCACGCGCATTCCGACGTTGCGCGAGCTGGCCGGCTCCGGCATGCAGGCGCCCGGCGACGACCTGGCCCGCCTCGTGGCCGAAGGCAGCGTCAATGCGCGGACGCGCCTGGACGAGATCGCGCAGCTCGCATACGACGCACGGGCCTGCGCCGACATGGATTTCGCCTGCCTGGTCGACGCGGACACGGGCCTGCTGGCGGCCGGCTGTCACGCGGGCGAGAGCCGCCTCGATGCCGACAACCACGACATGCTCGCGTCGCAAGCGCGCCTCGCCAGCTTCATCGGCATCGCGCAGGGCCAGCTGCCGCAAGACCACTGGTTCGCGCTGGGCCGCCAGCTGTGCGTCGCGCACGGCCAGGAAGTGCTGCTGTCGCGCGACGGGGCGATGGCCGATTATCTGGCGCCGCAGCTCGTGATGCCGGCGTACCGGGGCACACTGCTCGACCAGGCCTGCCGCGGCATCGTGCGCGCCCAGGCCGAGTACGGCCGCCGGCGCAACGTCCCGTGGGGCATCTCGGACTCGAGCTGCAACGCGATGGACGCCGCGCTGCAGTACGAATACCGCCCGTTCGGCGTGCCGGGCACGGGTGCGACGCGCGGCCTCGGTGCGGACCTCGTCGTCGCGCCGTATGCCGCCATGCTGGCGCTGACGGTGGAACCGGAGCGCGCCTGCGCCAACCTGGAACGCATGGCGAAGCTGGGCTTTGCGGGCCGCTACGGTTTCTACGAGGCCGTCGATTACACGCCGGCGCGCCTGCCGCACGGCCAGGCCTGCGCCGTCGTGCGCGCGTTCATGACGGCGCACCAGGGCATGGGCCTGCTCGCGCTGGCGCACCTGCTGCGCGACCGCCCGATGCAGCGCCGCTTCGCCAGCGATCCGCGCCTGCGCGCCACGCTGCCGCTGCTGCACGAGCCCGTGCCGGCCGCGGGCGCGCACGCGTCCGCGCGCGCCGAGGCCGAGGAGCTGCGCCAGCCGGCGCCGGCGACGGATGCGACGGCGTGCACGGTCGCGGACCCCGACGCGGTGGCGCCGGAAGTGCAGCTGCTGTCCAACGGCACGTACCACGTGATGGTGACGGCGGCCGGCACGGGGCGCAGCACCTGGGGCGACCTGCCGCTCACGCAGTGGCACGACGACCCGACCGTCGACGACCACGGGTTCTTTTGCTACGTGCGCGACCTGGACAGCGGCGCCGTGTGGTCGACGACGTGGCAGCCGACGGCGGCGCGGCCCGAGCGCTACGAAGCCGTATTCTCCGAAGGCCGCGCGACGTATCGCCGGCGCGACCACGGCATCGAGCTGCACACGGAGATCGTCGTCGCACCGGAGGACGACGTCGAACTGCGCCGCGTGCGCGTGGCCAACACGACGGATGCCGTGCGCACGATCGAGTTGACGAGCGTTGCGGAAGTCGTGCCTGCGCTCCCGACGCGCTTCGCGCACGTGGAAATCCTGGCCGACCGTGGCGCGCTGCTGTGCACGGACCGCCAGGGCATCGGCACCGCCGGCCCCTGGCTGCTGCACATGATGACAGTGCACGGCGCCAGCGTGGCGGCGCCGCAGTTCGAGACCCGGCGCGCCCGCTTCCTCGGCCGCGAAGGCAGCCGCACGCGCCCGGCTGCGCTGGAAGATCGTGCCGCGCTCGCGGGCACGGCCGGTACCGTGCTCGATCCCGTGCTGGCGATCCGCCGCGTGCTGACCGTGGCGCCGCGCAAGGAAGTGACGGTCGACCTCGTGCTGGGCGCGGCCGGCGCGCGCGAGGAGGCGCTGCGCCTCGTCGACACCTACCGCGAACGGGACGCCGCCGACCGCGTGCCCGATCTCGCGTGGACGCACTGCCAGGTCGTGCTGCGCCAGCTGAACGCGGGCGAGGCGGACGCCCAGCTGTACGCGCGCCTCGCCGGTTGGGTGCTGCATCCCCAGGCCGCGCTGCGCGCCGATCCGGCCGTTATCGCGCGCAACCAGTGCGGCCGCACGGCCCTCGCCGCGTACGGGCTGTCCGGCGATCATCCGATCGTGCTGTTGCACATGCACGACCTCGCCCACGTCGAACTGGCGCGCCAACTGGTCCAGGCGCACTCGTGGTGGCGCCTGAAAGGGCTCGCCGTCGACCTCGTGATCTGGTGCGACGACGGCGGCGCGGCGGGCGGCTACCGCCAGGCGCTGCACGACCAGGTGCTTGGCCTTGTCGCGTCCGGTCCCGCCGCGCAAATGATCGACCGGCCGGGCGGCGTGTTCGTGCGTCCGCTCGACGCGATCCCGGACGACGACCGCGTCCTGACGCAGGCGATGGCGCGCGTGATCCTGACGGACGACCACGGCGGGCTGGCCGAGCAGCTGCGCCGCGCGGCCGCGCGCAAGGCCGAGCCGGCGCCGGCGTTCGTCCCGGCGGCGCCGCCGCAGCCTTACCCGCCGGCCGTGCCGGCCGTGCCGGACCTCGTGCTCGACAACGGCATCGGCGGCTTCAGCGCGGACGGGCGCGAATACGTGATCCGCACGGGACCCGGACGCGCCACGCCGACGCCATGGGTCAACGTGCTGGCGAGCCCGATGTTCGGCACCGTCGTGTCGGACAGCGGGCAAGCGTACAGCTGGAACCAGAACGCCCGCCTGTTCCGCCTGACGCCGTGGGACGACGACCCCGTGTGCGACCGCGGCGGCGAAGCCTTCTACGTGCGCGACGAACAGACGGGCGTCTACTGGTCGCCGACAGCGCTGCCGGCGCCCTCCGGTGGCGAGTACGTCACGCGCCACGGCTTCGGCTACAGCACGTTCGAGCACGCGGCGCACGGCATCCACAGCGAGCTGCTGACGTACGTGGCGCTGGACGCGCCGCTGAAGTACGTCGTGCTCCGCCTGCGCAACGACGGTGACGCGCCGCGTCGGCTGTCCGTCACGGGCTATGTGGAATGGGTGCTGGGCGAGTTGCGGCCGGCATCCGCGCCGACCGTGGTGACGGAGCAGGACCCCGTCAGCGGCGCGCTGTTCGCCCGCAATGCCTGCGACGACGACTTTTCCGGCCGCGTCGCGTTCTTCCACCTCGACGCCGAACAGGTGGCCTTCACGTGCGACCGCACGGAATTCATCGGGCGCGGGCGAAGCCTCGCGCATCCGGCCGCGCTGGAACGCACCGCGTTGCTGGGGCGCACGGGCGCCGCGCTCGACCCGTGCGCGGCGCTGCAAACGACCGTCGAGCTGCAGCCGGGCGACGAGCAGGAGCTCGTGTTCATGCTGGGCGTGGGCGGGCGCCGCAACTTCGACGCGTCCGGTATGGTCCAGCGTCATGCAGGTGCCGCGACGGCCGCCGCCGACCTGGCCCGCGTGCGCGAGTTCTGGGACGACACGCTGTCCGGCATCCGCATCGAGACGCCGGAGCCCGCGTTCGACGTGCTGGCCAACGGCTGGCTGATGTACCAGACCATCGCCTGCCGCATGTGGGCGCGGACCAGCCATGCGGCGTCGGGCGGCGCGTACGGCTTCCGCGACCAGCTGCAGGATGCGATGGCCGCCGTGCACGCGCGCCCGGAACTGCTGCGCGACCACATCCTGCTGTTCGCCGGCCACCAGTTCGTCGAAGGCGACGTGCAGCACGGTTGGCATCCGCCGATGGGACGCGGCACGCGCACGCGCTGCTCGGACGATGCCCTGTGGCTGCCGTTCGCCGTGCACCGCTATGTCGGCGTCACCGGAGATACGTCGCTGCTGGACGAGATCGCGCCGTTCATCGAAGGCCGCGCGCTCAAGGACGACGAGGCGGCGTGGTGCGACGTGCCGGCGCCGTCGCGCGAGCAGGCCAGCATCTACGAGCACTGCGTGCGCGCGCTGCGGCGCGCCCTCGTGTTCGGCCCGCACGGCCTGCCGCCGATCGGCACAGGCGACTGGAACGACGGACTGGATGGCGTCGGCCCGGGCGGGCACGGCGAAAGCGTCTGGCTCGGCTTCTTCCTGTACGACGTGCTGTGCCGCTTCGCCGACCTCGCCGACCGTCGCGGCGACTACGGTTTCTGCACGACCTGCCGCAGCGCGGCCCAGGTCCTGGCGCATAACATCGAAGACAACGCGTGGGACGGCGAGTGGTACCGGCGCGCCTACTTCGACGACGGCACGCCGCTCGGCACGCGCGACGGCGACGCGTGCCGCATCGATGCGGTCGCGCAGAGCTGGGCCGTGCTGTCCGGCGCGGCCGACCTGGGCCGCGCGCGCATCGCGCTGGACGCGGTCGATGCGCGTCTCGTGCGGCGCGACGCGGGCCTCGTGCAAATGCTCGAGCCGCCATTCGACGGCAGCGCACTCGACCCGGGCGCCATCGGCGCGGATCCGCCCGGCGTGCGCGCCAACGGTGGCCAGTGCACGCAGGCCGCGATCTGGACGGCGATGGCGTTCGCGCATCTGGGCGACACGGAACGCGCATGGGAACTGGCGCGCATGCTCAACCCCGTGGAGCGCACCGGGACAGCCGAGGATTGCGCCACCTATGCGGCGGAACCGTATGCGATGGCGGACGACGTGGCGGCCGCCGCGCCGTACGCGGGACGGGCCGGCGGCAGCTGGTACACGGGGGCGGCCGCGTGGATGTACCGGCTGATCGTGGAATCCCTGCTCGGCGTGACGCGCGCCGGCGACACGCTGACGTTGACGCCGCGCCTGCCCGCCGGCTGGGAAGGCTTCCGCCTGCACTACCGCTACCGCGGCACCCATTACGCGATTGCCGTGTGCCGCGCGGACGAGGCCCTGCTGTGCGTGGACGGCGCGGCGCAGCAGGGCCACACGATCGTGCTGGTGGACGATGGCCGCACGCACGAGGTGGAATTGCAGGTGCCGTACCGCCAAGGCGTGTCGTTCGCCGTGCCGCCGCCGGACAGGACCTTGTGCGAAAAAATACGGCCATGACTCCGCAATGCAGGGCGGTTTATATTTTGTCAATAAGATAATATTCTTTTGATAATTTCATGAGCCCGCGATCAAGGAGCGACGGGCGTGCAATTGCAAAAATTGCATCATGAAAACCTCATTCCTCCTCTCGTCCCTGATGCTGGCCGCGGCCGGCGTTTTTCAACCGTCGGCGCATGCGGGCGTGCACGAACACCTCGAGCTCGAGGCGACTTTGCTTGCGCCGTATCGCAGCGACGTGCGCGGCGCGCATCCGGACGCGCGCACGTTCACGCTGTCGTTCGAGTATCCGGGCCTGCGCGGACGCCGTCCGGTGACGTGGCGCCTGGACCTCGTGGCCCCGTCCGGCCGGCGCGTCGCCCGCTGGCAGGGCCGCGTTGCATTGACTGGCGCGCCGGCCGACGTGGCCGTGCGCTGGACGGGCAGCGTGGCCGGCCGCCGGCCCGCACCCGGCGTGTACCGCGTCCGGCTGCATGCCGCGAGCGGCGCGGAAAGCGTCGACCAGGCCTGGGACATCGCCGTGGGCGCGCTGCCCGCGCCGGCGCTGCCTCGGTTCGCGCCGCTGGCGACAGGGCGCGCGCGCATGCTGGCCGTGCCAGCGGCGGGCGCGCTGCCGTACACAGTCTATTACGGCAACCTGCACAGCCAGACGCACGACAGCGACGGCGGCGGCCCCGTCGACACGTGCCACGGCGCGCAGGACCCGCAGTCGGCACCGTACGGCCCTGACGCCGCCTACCCGTACGCGCGCCGGCACGGGCTGGACATGCTGATGGTCTCGGAGCACAACCACATGTACGACGGCTCGGACGGCACGAACCCGGATGCCGACCCGGCGAAGGCGCGCGCCATGTACCAGGCGGGCCTCGCGACGGCGCGCGATTTCTCGAACGCGAATCCGGGCTTCCTCGCGCTGTACGGCATGGAATGGGGCGTGATCGGCAACGGCGGCCACCTGAACATCTTCGACAGCGACGAGCTGCTCGGCTGGGAGCGCAATGGCAAGGGCGAGCTGATCGCGGACACGGAGACGCCCAAGAGCGACTACGCCGCGCTGTACACGCTGATGCGTGAGCGTGGCTGGACGGGCCAGTTCAATCACCCGGCGCTCGCGGGCCAGTTCGTCGTGAACGGCACGCCGCTCGCGTACACGGCCGACGGCGACGCCGTGATGGCACTGTGCGAAGTGGTCAACAGCTCGGCATTCTCGAACAGCGAGAACGAGGGCGAGACGCGGCGCAGCAACTTCGAGCAGGCCTGCAACAAGCTGCTGGAAGCGGGCTACCACGTCGCGTTCAGCAGCAACCAGGACAACCATTGCGCCAACTGGGGCGCGTCGTACAGCAACCGCAGCGCCGTGCTGATCCCGACCGGCGTGCCGCTGACGCGCGCCAGCTTCCTCGACGCGGTGCGCGCGCGCCGCGTGTTCGCGACGATGGACAAGGATGCGCAAATTGTCCTCACGGCGAACGGCCACCTGATGGGCGAACGCTTCGACAACGCAGGCGCGCTGCACCTGCAGGTCGCGTATGCGAGTGCCGCCGGCAGGCAGGCGGCGACGGTGGCGATCATGGAAGGCGTCCCGGGACGCAACGGCGACGTGACCCGGCTCTCCGACCAGGCCGACGTCACGACGGCGCCGGCGCCCGGCGCGCATTTCTATTACGCGAAGGTTACGCAGGACGATGGCAAGGTGCTGTGGTCCGCGCCAGTGTGGGTCGCACAGGCGGCGCTGCCCTAGGACCCGAGCGCGGCGCGGCGTAGGTGAGCGCGACGCTCGCGACAATGCTATCCTGCTCGCGCTCCCGCCATCCGGGACCGTCCACCATCGAGGAATCCACGCCATGAATCGAATCGCAGCAGCGATCCTGCTCGCTTGTTCCGGCGCCGCACTGGCGCAGACGTCCACCGCTCCCGTTGCACCACCTGTCGCCACCGTCGCCGCCGTCGATGCCGCCGCAGTCCTGAACGCCCATCTGGCGGACGACGTGACACGCACGATGAAGCTGTTCGACGTGCCCGGCATCGCGATCGCCGTGGTCAAGGACGGCAAGGTCGTCGCCACCCGCGGCTTCGGCGTGCGCAAGCTGGGCGCGCCGGACAAGGTCGACGCCAGGACGCTGTTCGAGATCGCGTCGAACTCGAAGGCGTTCACGGCGGCCGCGCTGGCGATGCTCGTCGACGAAGGCAAGCTGGCGTGGGACGACCCCGTCACGAAACACCTGCCCGACTTCCAGATGTACGACGCGTACGTGACGCACGAGATGACGGTGCGCGACCTGCTCACGCACCGCAGCGGTCTGGGTCTCGGTGCCGGCGACCTGCTGTGGTGGCCGACGACGAATTTCTCGACGGACGAGATCATCCACAAGCTGCGCTACATCCGCCCCGCCACGAGCTTCCGCAGCAGCTATGCGTACGACAATCTGCTGTACATCGTCGCGGGCAAGATCATCGCCGCGAAGTCGGGCAAGACGTGGGGCGAGACGATCCGCGAACGCATCCTGCGGCCGGTGGGCATGACGGCGACGACGACGAGTGTCGCCCAGAACGCGCGCAATCCGGACGTGGCGAACGCGCACAGCAAGATCAACGACAAGATCGCGGCCGTGAAGGCGATGCCGGTGCCGAACGCCGTGGGCGCCGTCGGCATCAACACCGACGCGGAGGACATCGCGCGCTGGATGAACGTGCTGCTGGCCGGCGGCCGCGTGGGCACGGATGCGAACGGCAAGGTGGTGCGGCTGTACAGCGAGAAGCAGGCACGCGAGATGTGGACGGCGCAGACGCCGATGCGCATCACCGAGCCGAATCCGAAGCTGGCCGCCACGCGCCCGAACTTCCTCGCCTACGGCCTCGGCTTCCAGCTGCGCGACTGGCAGGGCAAGCTGCTCGCGATGCACAGCGGCGCGTTGCAGGGCTTTTATTCGAAGGTGGTGCTCGTGCCGGAAGCAAAGCTGGGCATCGCGATTCTCACGAATGCGGAAAGCGGCGGCTCGCTGAATGCGCTGCAGTACCAGCTGCTCGACCGCATGCTGAACCCGGCCGCGGCGACCGACTGGATCGGCACCGTGAAAGCCGTCGAAGACGAGAACCATGCGAAGGAACTGGAACGCCTCGGCAAGGCGAACGCCGCGCGCGCGGAAAAGTCGCAGCCGTCGCTGGCGCCCGCCGCGTACGACGGCGACTACGAGGACCCGTGGTACGGCCTCGCGACGATCCGCAACGTGGGCGGCAAGCAGGTGCTGACCTTGTCGCGCACGCCGGACCTGACGGGCGAGCTGGAACACTTCCAGTACGACACGTTCATCGTGCGCTGGAAGGAGCGCAACTTCAACGCCGACGCCTACGTGACGTTCGCGCTGAACCCGGACGGCAGCATCGAGCGCATGCGGATGCAGCCCATCTCCACGGAGACGGATTTCAGCTACGACTTCCAGGACCTGAACTTCACGCCCGTCAAGAAGGACGCTCCCAAGCAGCCTTAAATCGCCGGCACCGGCGAGAACCCGGACACCGCGCGGTACTTGCCGTTGCCGTAGCGGAGGATCTCGCGCTGGTCGATCGCGGAGGGCGGCGCCGCCGGCGCTTCCGCGCGGCTGATCGCGCCCTGGTAGTGGATGGTGAGGTCGCCGGGCTGCTCGTGCGTTGCGTCGATCGTCCAGGTGCTTTCGATCGCGTAGCAATCGTGTGCGTCGGTCGTGCTGCCGCCGCCGTCGCGCGCGGACGGATCGGACGCATGCGGCTTCACGGGCGGCGCCAGGCGGCGCTGGCAATCCGGCGCGCTGTCGACGTTGATGCCGGACAGCGCGAGCTCCACGGCCGGGTCGCGCCGGACCATGTCGCGGCCCGCTTCGTACACCGCGAGCCAGGTGCCGCAGTAACCCTGCCAGCAGCTGCCGTATTCGACGGCCACCGCGCGGCGCCGCGCGGCCAGCGCGACTTCGCGCACGGCGGCGGCGCCGGAAAAGCCGCGCAGCGCGAAGATGCCCTGGCGTCCGGTCACACCCCATGCCGTGCCGCGTTGTTCGAATTGATACGCAGCCAGCGCCATCGGCGTCGCGTGCGTCGTGTTGGCGCGGCCGTCGTCGCCGGCGGGCACGAGGCCCGCGATGAGCGTGAGGTGCGACGCATCCGTGCGCACCACCAGCTTCGGTTCGACGAGCACGCGGTTCGGTCCCGTGCTCCAGCCGGCATAGATGCCGCGCGCCATGCCGGGGAGGGGCGGCAGCGTGGCGCTGTGCACGCGTCCGGCCGTGCTGTCGCTCCAGCCGGGAAAGGCCAGCGCGGCCAGCTGGGCAGGGGAGGGCAGCGCGGGCGCGCTCGCGCCCGCGCACAGCGCCGTCATGCACGTGGCCGCGACGGCTGCGCGGCGGGCGTGGCGTCGCCAGGACATCGGGTACGTCATCAGTTCTTCTTGCCGTTCCAGACGTCCATCATGTCGGGCGACCCCTGCGAGCGGATGCCGTTGTCCTGCAGGACCGCGTCGGTCGCGTCGACCATCGCCTTGCGCGGCAGGACCATCGTCTCGCCGAAGCGCTGGTCGAAGCGCAGCACGACGAGGTCGTCCTTCAGGTCGCGCAGCAGGGTCACGAGGTGGCGCAGGCTGCGCACCGGCACGCCGTTGATGGACTCGACGACGGAACCGAAGCGGTTGCTGTAGCCGGCGACGAGCTTGTGCGGGAAGAACGGCGAGCTGACGACGACGAGTTCCTCGCGCTGGGCGTCCGGCTCGTCGCCGCGGCGCGTCACGAGCGGGCTCGCGTTGAACCCATAGCCGTTCAGCAGATTCACGTTGGTGTTCAGGAAGGACACGTAGTCGATGGTGGCGCGCGAGAACACGATCGGGCCGTACACGAAGTACGGCGGATAGCTGCCCTCCAGCGGCGGGATCAGCAGCGGACGCGGACCACCGACGGGCACCTGCACCTGCATCGTCTTGCCGGCGCGGACGATGGTCAGCGGCACCTTGCCGTTCTTCGCGACCTGCTGCACGCGGTACTTGAAGCGCACGCGCAGGTTCGGTCCCAACCTGACCATGCCCTGGTCGTCGATGGGGTACTCGCCGATGTGCGTGATGACGTCCCATTCCTTCAGCGGATATTGCTCGTCGCTGCGGTAGGGGCGGTGCACGACGACGCCGTCGACCGACTTGTCGAGCTTCAGGTATTGGCGCAGCACCGGGTTTTCGAGGGTCTGGATATCGTCCAGCAGCTGCGGCTTGCCATCGTAGCGGCCATCGGCCACGTCGCGCAGGAACAGCTCCACTTCCTCGTTCGGGATCACGTAGCCGATGTTCTGGGCGTTCGTGGCGCCGGAGAACGCGAGGCCGATCATCCTGTCGCCGTCGATCACGGGCCCGCCGCTGTTGCCCGGGTTGATCGCCGCATCGATCTGCACGCGCAGGCCCGCCGTGCCGTGGCCGTAGGGGACGAACTCCACGCGCGACACGATGCCCTTGGTGACGGACAGCGACGTGCCGCCGACCGGGTAGCCATAGGCCATCACGGCCTCGCGCACGTCCGGCAGTGCGTTCGTGCGCTTGACGGGGTGGTGCTTGTCGAAGAACGATTCGTCGTCCAGCTTCAGGATCGCGAGGTCCATGTCGTGCGCGATCGCGACGACGGTGGCGCCGACCTTGTCGCCATCCTGGCTGGCCTGCACCTCCACCTGGCTCGCATAGCCGACGACGTGGGCATTGGTGAGGATGCGCTTGCCCTCGATGACGACGCCCGATCCCGTGACGTCCTGCGGCGTCGCCTTGGTCCAGGGCTTGAAAGGGTCCGGGCGGCGCAGCGTGCTGAAGATCTTGACCACCGAGTTCTCGACGGCCGGCGAAACGGGCGGCGCCGCAGTGGGCGGCGCGGTCGCCTGGCTGATTTCCTGGGCGTGGAGCGTGCAACTGGCCAGCGCGATCGCGGCGGCCGCGGCGAAGCGGACGATCTTCATGAATTCCTGTTCCGGTAACGAAATGTGACATGCAAGCGTTGCCGTCGCAATATACACCGTGCGTAACTGTAAAAATGCGCAGATTCTCACGTGTAACCGCTCCGTAATGATTTTTTACCGGGTGTGGCTGTTGTGCGTACATACGATGGCGTCCGGCTTGCCTGTCGGCCGCTGCCCGCGTGGCCGTTCGGCGCTGAGCCGGCAGGCCTCTACGGAACGTGCGATGATCGGTCCTTGTCCTGTCATCGTCACCACCATGCCTGAACCGATCACCACCATCGCGCCGCGTCATCCCGACGGGCGTTTCCGCAACGTCGTCCCGCGCCGGCGCCAGGGCGTCCTCGAGATGCTGGCGCTGTTCTGGAAAGTGTCGACGACGAAGCCGAAGACCGCGGTGCCGGACGTGCCGTTGCCCGTGCGCGCGTTGACGGCGGCCGACATCGACTCTGCGCCGGACGCGAGCCTGTGGCGACTCGGTCATTCGACCATGCTGCTCAAGCTGGACGGCCGCTACTGGCTCACGGACCCCGTATTTTCCGAACGCGCGGCGCCGGTGCAATGGGCAGGCCCGAAGCGTTTTCACGCGCCGCCGATCGGCATCGACGCGCTGCCGCCGCTCGCCGGCGTGATCCTGTCGCACGACCATTACGACCACCTGGATTACGACAGCATCGTGCGCCTGATCCCGAAGACGGACGTGTTCATCGCGCCGCTGGGCGTCGGCGACCGCATCGTGCGCTGGGGCGTCGACGCGGCCAGGGTGCGTCAGCTCGACTGGTGGCAGACGACGCACGTCGAGGGCCTGCGCCTGACCGCCGCGCCGTCGCGGCATTTCTCCGGTCGCAGCTTGCGCGATGGCGACCGCACGCTATGGGTATCGTGGGTGATCGAAGCGTCCGGGCTGAAGCTGTTCTTCAGCGGCGACACGGGCTACCACGACGATTTCAAGACCATCGGCGAGCGCTGCGGCCCGTTCGACGTGACCTTGCTGGAAAACGGCGCCTACAACACGATGTGGCCCGAGGTGCACATGCATCCGGAAGAGACGCTGCAGGCCCACCTCGACCTGCGCGGGCGCTGGCTCATGCCCGTCCATAACGGCACGTTCGACCTGGCGCTGCATCCGTGGTACGAGCCGTTCGAGCGCATCCGCGCGCTCGCGGCGGCGGCCGGCGTGCACGTGACGACGCCGATGATGGGCGAGCGCCTGTCGCTGGCGCAGCCGCACGACGGCGGCGACTGGTGGCGCGCGGCGATGCCGGCGGCGGCGGCGGCGCCGGTCGTCACGCCAGGTGATCGCGCATCCACTCCTTCAACCCGTTGACCCAGTTCTTGGCCGGCAGGTTGTAGCGCCGCTTGATGTCGGCCGCGCGCTCGTACAGCACGGCGAAATCGATCTGCGGCGCGTCCTTGAACGCGACGACGACGATGTTGGCGTCGTGGACTTCGGGCAGCCAGACGGCGGCGTCGAACGCTTCCCGCATCGCGTCGAGGTTCTTGTCGTAGTTCGAAAAATCGCCGAACACGTTGGCCGTCATGATGCCGCCAGTCTTGAGGCAGGCGGCGCAGGCGGCGTAGAACTCGGGCGTGTCGAGCACGGGGCCGCGCGCTTCCTCGTCGTACAGGTCGACCTGCAGGACGTCGACGGTGCCGTGGTTGGCTGTGTCCAGCACGAAGTCGAGCGCGTCCGTCTCGCGCACGTCCAGGCGCGCGTCATTGGGCGGCAGGCCGAAGTGTGCGTGGCAGATGGCGATCACGTTCGGATTCAGCTCGGCGGCCGTCACCTGCGCCTGCGGGAAGCGCTGGTAACAGAACTTCGTCAGCGCGGCGCTGCCGAGGCCCAGTTGTACGATGCGGCGCGGCTCGGCCAGGAACAGCATCCACATCATCATCATCTGCACGTATTCGAGCTCGATCGCGTCGGGCCGCGCGAGGCGCATCGCGCCCTGGACCCATGAGGTGCCGAGGTGCAGCGAGCGCACGCCTTCGAACTCGGTGATGGTGGCGGGCGGGTGGCCCGGCAGGGAAAAACGGGAATCGCCGGCTTTCGACATTACGGCAGCGACCATGCATATTGGACGGGCTGCCAGGCCGCGACCGTGTGGCCGTTCTTGACCGAGGGCTTGAAGCGGCACAGCCGCAGCGCGGCTTCGGCGGTGCGGTCGAGGATCGCGTAGCCGCTCGACTTGAGCAGTCGCGAATCGCGCACGGTGCCGTCGCTGCCGACGAGGAAGGCCATCATCGACACGCCCGTCATCCGGGCCTGCACGGCTTCGGACGGATAGACGGGCGGCGCGCAGTCCTCGCCCGCCTGTTGTTGTTGCGGCGGTTGCGCGGGCGCGGGCGCGGCGGCCGTGCGTGTGGCCGGGGACTGGACGCAGCCGGCGAGCGCCAGCGCGGTCAGGCAAAACAGGGGAAGTCGCATCATCCTGCGCGTGCTCCAACATCGACGAAAGGGGAAGTATCGCACGATCGTGCGCTTCATTCCAGAATTCGGGGTCAGAGCACTTTGTAATTTCGAGTTGCGTTCAACGTCTCCCATCCGGCAGTCAAGTACCTGGAATGGCGCCGAATTCGCCGGATGTCGCTGAAAAAATGTGCTCTGACCCCGAATTTAAGCGGGCAGGATCAGCGTGACCGCCAGCCCGCCACCCTCGCGGTTGCCGAGGGTGATGCGGCCACCGTGCGCTTCGGCGATTTCGCGCGCCAGCGCGAGCCCGAGGCCCGTGCCACTGCGCTTCGTGGAGTAGAACGGGACGAGCGCGTTCGTCAGCACGGCGTCGTTCATGCCGGTGCCGCGATCCAGCACGTCGATGCGGACCACATCCTGCACGCGCCGCACCTGCAGTTCGACGTCCTCGGGACGCGACCCGGATTCGTGGGCGTTTTTTAAAAGGTTGAGGAGGGCCTGTTCCAGCTGCGCGCGGTCGATGTGCGCGGGCGTCTCCGGCAATTCGCCACCGAGGCGGAACGTCACCTGGTCTGCCAGCCCGGCGACGAAGTCGGTCCAGGCGATCGTCTCGACGCGGGGCGCCGGCAGCTTGGCGAAGCGCGCGTAGCCGAGGATGAAGCTCTCCAGGTGGCGCGTACGCTCGCCGATCGTCTGCAGGATCTGCGGCAGGCGCTCCGTCTGGCCACGGCGCACAAGCTCAGTGCCGGAATGCGCGAGCGACGCGAGCGGGGCCAGCGAGTTGTTCAACTCGTGGCTGATGACGCGGATGACTTTTTTCCACGTCTGCACTTCCTGGCGCCGCAGCTCGGCCGTCAACTGGCGCAGCAACAGCAGTTCGTGGCGCCGGCCGTTCAGGCTGAAGTTGCGGCGTGCGAGGTGGTAGACCTCTTCCTCGTCGCCGTCGCCCGCGGTGAACAGGCCGTCGCCGCCGCGCGCCAGCGCCTCCACGAGCGCGGGCGTCCTGGCCAGCACGTCGTGCAGCGCATGGCCTTCCAGCTTGGCGCCGTCGAACAGCAGCTGGCGCGCGGCCACGTTGGCGTAGACGATCACGCGGTCGGGCGCGCCCGGCGGCTGCGTCACGAGCAGCATCGCGACGGGCGTGTTCTGCACCATCGTGTCGAGCAGCAGTTCGCGCTGCACGAGGTCCAGGCGCTGCTCGCGCAGCACTTCGCCCAGCGCGTTGTGGGCGGCGATGAGGTCCGACAGCTCGTCGTTCTGCGGCCAGTGCAGGCTGAACGAAAAATCGCCGTCGCGGTAGCTCGTGACCGTGCCTTCGAGGGCGCGGAACAGCGACAGGATCGGCTGCACCTGCGAGCGCAGGGTGATGATGGAGATCGGGACCACGCACAGCAGGCAGATGCCCAGCACGGCCAGCGGCTGGCCAGGCAGCAGGTGGTCGAGCGCGAGCGCGATCAGGATCCCGACCGCCAGCAGCGTGCCGACCAAAGCCGACCAGCGCGTGACGAGGGACAGGCGAAACTTCATGCGGCGCGGGCGATGCCCAGTCGCTCCATGCGGCGATAGAGGGCCTGGCGCGACAGCCCCAGTTCCGCGGCCGCCTGCGCGATCACGCCGCCCGCGCGCGCGAGCGCCTGCATGATGGCGTCGCGGTCCGGTTCCGCGTCGGATGCGCCGCCGGCGGGCAGCGGCAGGCCGAGGTCGGCCGCCTTGATCATGTCACCCTGGGCCAGCAGATTCGCGCGCGCCATCACGTTCTTCAGTTCACGCACATTGCCCGGCCACGTGTGGGCGAGCAGGGCGGCTTCCGCGCCCGCATGCAGCGTCTTGCCGCGCGGGAGGAAGCCGTGCGCCAGCGGCAGGATGTCGCCGGGGCGCGCGGCCAGCGCCGGCAGCTTCAGTTCGATCACGTTCAGGCGATAGAACAGGTCTTCGCGGAAGGTGCCGGCGCGGATCATCGCCGCGAGGTCCGCGTTGGTCGCGCTGATCACGCGCACCTTCACCTGGCGCTCGCGGTTCGAGCCGAGGCGCTCGAAGCGTCCCGTCTCCAGCACGCGCAGGAGTTTCATCTGGCCGGCCAGCGGCAGGTTGCCGATCTCGTCGAGGAACAACGTGCCGCCGTCGGCCGCCTCGAACTTGCCTTCGCGCGCCTTCGATGCGCCCGTGTACGCGCCCGCGTCGGCGCCGAACAGCTCGGCCTCGATCAGTTCCGACGGCAGCGCGCCGCAATTCAGCACGACGAACGGGCCGTCGCGGACCATCGAGTTGGCCTGGATGATCTCGGCGATGCGTTCCTTGCCCGTGCCATTCGGCCCCGTGATCAGGACCGGCACGTCGGCGCGCGCCACCTGGCAGGCGAGGCTCAGCACGCGTTCCGTGGCCGGGTCGGCCCACACGAGGCTGCGCAGGTCGAAATTCTGTTCCAGCTCGCGCCGCGCGCGGCGTTCGCGCTGCAGGCGCTGGCCGAGGGCGCGGTTCGCCTGTCCCAGCTCGATCAGGTTCGTCACTGTCGCGAGCAGGCGGTCGTCGTTCCACGGCTTCGACAGGTAGTCGGCGGCGCCGGCCTTGATCAGGTCGACGGCCGCGTCCAGGTGCGTCCACGCCGTCAGCAGGATCACGGGGAGGTCCGGGTACAGCGTGCGGATCTCGCGGAACAGCGCCACGCCTTCCTCGCCGGACGTCGTGTCGGCCGTGAAGTTCATGTCCTGGATGACCAGGTCGACGGGCTCGCGCGCGAGGATGGCAAGACCTTCCTCGGGCGAGGCGGCGCGCAGCGACGCGATGTCGTGCAGCGAGAACAGGACGTCGAGCGCGATGCCGACGGCGGCGTTGTCGTCGATGATCAATACGGTAGGCATGCCCGCTAGCATATCACTCCCGGATCACACGCTGCGGGTCGCCGTCGCCGGAGAGATGCTGGCCGCGCGCCACGCCGGGCCGTAGGCCGCGAGCACGCCCAGCAGCCAGAAGCCGAGCGCGCCGAACACGAGGTAGCCGGCTGGCAGGCGCGCCATTTCCAGCTGGCTCACGAGGAGCTGGTTCAGTGCGAGTCCCAGCGCCACGCCGCCGAATACGCCGGCGCTCGTGATCATGAAGTTCTCCGTGATGAAGTAGCGCAGGATGTCGGACTTCTTCGCGCCCAGCGCGCGGCGCACGCCGATCTGCTTGCGCCGCTGCGTGACCCACAGGCTCGCCATGCCGACGATGCCGGAGCAGGTGATCAGCACGAGCAGCGCGCTCACCGTGATCAGCATCCACTGCAGGGCGGCGTCGCCGCGGTAGCGGTTCTTGCGGTCGTCGTCGGTGGTCCTGAGGTCCATGATCATCGGCGTGGCCGACGATTTGCGCAGCGCCGCTTCCGCCTCTTTCATCACGCGGTCGCGCTGGCCCGGTTCCGTGCGCACGGCGTACAGCGCGCCGCGGCCGCCGCCGTACTGGCGCTGCGGGATCAGCACGGAGTGCATGCCCTTGTCCCTGGTCTCGGCGTGCGCGCTGATCAGGTTCTCCACCACGCCGATGATGCGCGCCGGATGGGCGTCGGCGCCGATGCCGAAGTAGATCGTCTTGCCGACCGCGCTGGTGCCCGGCCACAGCTTGTCGGCCGTCGGTTTCGTGATGATGACACCAGGCGGATACACGTCCTCCGTGGCTTCGTTCACGTCGACGAGTTCCTGCGGCTGGAAGTCGCGGCCCTCGAGGAGCGTGAGGCCGAACGTCTTGATGAGCGAATCGCCCGACACGTACGTCGATACGTCGGTGCTGGGGCGCTCCTGGCGCGTATCGAGCACGATGCTCGTGTTGCTGCCGCTGCGCGACATCGGCACCTGGCTGACCTGGGCCGCGGCGACCACGCCGGGGACGGCGCGCAGCACCTCGGTCTGGCGCTTGATGTCGGCCAGCTGCTGCTCCGGCGTGGCGTTGCTGAGCGTGCGGACCGAGATGTGGAAGACTGCATGCTCGTCGGCGAGGCCCGAAGGACGCGACATGACGGCGCGCCGTTCGTTCACGATGTGCACGGCGTTGGCGAGGATCGCCAGGCTCAGTGCGACCTGCAGGGCCACCAGCAGGGGGCCGGTCTTGTTGCGCAGCAGCGCGGACAGGATGGGACGGAATTCCATGACGTTCTCCTCGGGCCTTATTGCGATTTGAGCTGGATGGCCGGCGTGACCTGGCACGCGCGCCAGGTCGGCAGCAGGCCGGCCAGGATGGCGGCGCCGACCGAGATCACGAAGGTCAGGCCCAGCATTTCCCAATCCATGTGGGCGACGGTCGCCATCGAATCGCTCGACATGCGGATCAGGGCCAGTGCGCCGAACGCGAGGACGAGACCGAGCACGCCGCCCACGAGGCCCACGACGGCCGTCTCGATCAGGAACTGGCGGAAGATCTCGGCGCGCGAGGCGCCCAGTGCGCGCCGCACGCCGATTTCGGCGGCGCGCACGGAAAACTTGGCCAGCAACAGGCCGATGGTGTTCACGAGGCACAGCGCGAGGAAGCCGAAGGCGAGCCAGGTCTGCAGCTTGCTGTCCTTGCCGACGACGTGCGTGTATTCCATCCAGCCCTGGACGTCGAACAGCTGGTTCGGCGCGTTGCGCGTCAGGCGGCCCAGCTTGCGCTGTTCGGCCGCATAGTTGTCGAGCCACGATTGCAGGTCGGCGCGATCGCCGGCCGACGCGGTTTCGAACCACGCGGTGATCCACGTGC
The DNA here is from genome assembly GCF_024753285.1 of Massilia pinisoli. Classification (GTDB taxonomy): domain Bacteria; phylum Pseudomonadota; class Gammaproteobacteria; order Burkholderiales; family Burkholderiaceae_D; genus Telluria; species Telluria pinisoli. Next base: position 121,181 of record NZ_JANUGW010000003.1, read on the forward strand.
AGTCGGACGCGAGGCGCGCGGCGAAGCCCGGGCCGATGTTCGCGGAGCAGGTCATGCCGCCGCGGTGCTGGGTTTCGTGGCGGACGGCCGTCGCCAGCGGCATGAAGAATTCCTCGCCGGTGGCATATGGGGAGCCGCCCTGCAGCTGATAGACGCGCGGCAGCATCTTCCACTTGGCGGCGACGCCGACGACGGTGAAAGGAAAACCCATCAGGTTCAGGCGCTGGCCGACCGGGTTGACGTCGCCGAACAGCTTGTCGGCCATCGCGCGGCTCAGCACGACGACGTCGGCGCCGCGTGCCTCGTCCGCTTCGGTCCACGGCTGGCCGTAGTCGAAGGGCACGTCGAACATGGCGAAGAAGTCGCGCGTGGGCGCGAGGCCGCCCATATTGAACGGGGCGATCTCGCGCCGCGGCGGCTCGACCGACGCCTCGACGCCGTACATCGCCGTGCGGCGCACGCCCTGGCCGCTCTTGAGCATGTTCAGCGCGTCCTGGTACGTGATCTGGATGTCGTCCGGCCGCTCGCCCGGCGTATAGCCTTTCACGGGACCCGGGTCGATCAGCGGCACGAACAGGCGGTCGCTCTTTGCCGGGATCGGGTCGCTCGACATCATGTGGAGAATCGTCAGCGTGGAGACGCTGGCGGCCACGCCGACGGCCAGGGTGACGATCATCAGCGCCGTGAGGGCGGGGTTGCGGCGCAGGCTGCGCACGCCGAGCCTGAAGTAATAGCCGAACATGATGCGTCCTTTCAAACGGGAGTCGCGGCGGTGGCGGACTTGATGTCGACGAGCGTCGGGCCGCGCCGCACGAGGTCCGACACCTGGCCGTCGATGATGTGCACGTTGCGCGTCGTGCGCACGGCCAGTTCCGGGTCGTGCGTGACCATCAGGATCGTCGTGCCGGCCGCGTTGATCTCTTCCAGCAGTTCCATCACGCCGCGCGCCATCTGCGTATCGAGGTTACCGGTCGGTTCGTCCGCCAGCAGCAGCTTCGGGGAGCCCGCGAGCGCGCGCGCGATGGCCACGCGCTGCTGCTGGCCGCCGGACAGCTCGGCCGGATAATGCTTCATGCGCGAGGCCAGGCCGACCTTGGACAGCGCGTCCTCGATGCGCTTCTTGCGCTCGCTGGCGTTGAAGCCGCGGTAGCGCAGCGGGACGTCGACGTTGTCGTACAGGTTCAGGTCGGGAATCAGGTTGAAGCCCTGGAAGATGAAGCCCAGCTTTTCGTTGCGCAGGCGCGAGCGCGCACCGTCGTCCAGGCCTTTCACGTTGACGCCGTCGAGGATGTACTCGCCCGCCGTGAATTCCTCGAGCAGGCCGGCGATGTTCAGGAAGCTCGTCTTGCCCGAGCCCGACGGCCCCGTCACCGTGACGAATTCGCCTTCCTTGACTTCGATCTCGAAGCCGCGCAGCGCGTGCGTCTCGATCATGTGGGTGCGGTACACCTTGGAGAGATTGGTCATGCGCAGCATGGCGGATCCTTTGGGTTCGTTATTGGTTGATCGAGACGCGTTGTGCGTTGTTGAAGGCATCGGTGCCGGCGACGACAATTCGGTCGCCCTGCTTCAGGCCGGAGAGGATTTCGACGGCGGACAGGCTCGTCGCGCCCATGCGGATCGGCGTGCGCGTGGCGATCCCGTCGCGCACGACGTACGCATAGCGTCCGCCTTCGCTTTCGACGAACGGGCCGCGCTGCACCATCAGGACGTTCGGCTTTTCTTCGATGAGCAGGCGCGCCGTCACGCGCTGGCTCTGGCGCAGGCCCCTCGGCTGCTCGCCATCGAAGCGCACGCGCGCCAGCACCATGCTCTTGACGACTTCCGGCGACAGCGCGGACAGCTTGCCCGTCGCGGTGCCGGAGGGCAGGGCCACTTCCGCGTTCATGCCGAGGCCCAGGTCGGCCGCATAGGTCTCCGGCACCTCGAGTTCGACTTCGAGCTTCGACAGGTCGACGAGCGTCATCAGCGGCGCGTTCGCGGCGACGACCATGCGGTCCTGCACGTTCAACGTGCCGATGAAGCCGTCGACGGGCGCGCGCACGGTCAGCTCGTCCACGCGGCGCTGCGCTTCCTCCATCGACAGGCGCGCCCGTTCGAGGTCGTTCATCTTCGTCTTCAGCGCAAGCGCCACGTCCTCGCCTTCCAGCACGGCGGCTTCGCTCGCGTGCTTCGCGCGGATCTGGGCCGACTGCACCGCGTCCTGCGCCTTCTGATAGTCGTTCTTCGCGATGATGCCGACCTGGCCCACGCTGTCGTAGCGTTCCAGCGTGCGCTGGGCGGACAGGCGGTCGATCTCGGCGGTGTCGGCCTCTTTCTGCGCCAGCAGCTTCTGCTTGCGCGACAGGATCTGCTGGCGCGCCACCTCGGCCTTCAAGCCTTCGTAGGCGGACACTTCGCGCTTCAGCACGTCCGTCAGGTCGGGCGATTCCAGCACGGCCAGCACCTGGCCTTTTTTCACCGTGTCGCCGGCGGCCACTTTCAGGTTCACGGTGGACGGCGCCTTGGCGTACAACGTGGGGCTGACGGCGGCGACGACGCGGCCGTTGACGGACGCGTCGCGCACGAGCGTGCCGCGCGTGACCTCGGCGATGCGCAGGCGCGCCGCGCTGACGGACGCCTCGCTGCCGCGCCACGTGGACACGAGGCCGGCGCACAGGGCGGCCACGACGACGGCGCTGCCGATCCAGAGGGCGCGGCGCTTCAGCTTGTGGCCCGCCGGCGGGATGAGGACGGCGTCTTGTTCGGATGTATCGCGGATCATGATGTGGACACGTTGGATGGACGGTGTCGTATTTGCATGATCCGTGCCAGATGCCAAGTCATTGATTTCATTGGGCCGGAAGGCGGACACGGCCCCGTCCGCGACCGTCCGCGCGGCGGCAGGGCGGACACCGCGGACGGTCTTGATAATCTGGAAACCCGCCATAATTTGTTGCCACCAATCATCCGGCGGCGCCGCGCAGCGGCGGCGTGGCGAGGTTGCCGCGGACCAAACACCTGCACAGCGATTTGCCGAGTGTGCTGCGTCGACCCGTTGAATGAGCAGTCGGCTGCTGCCTTTCGTGACATTGTGCGACTTTTCCACTTCGGCGAGATGCTATGCTGACTTGACCGGACAAGTCTGGCCAGGAGAAGGCGGTTACGACCGACTCCTGTCAAGCATATGTATCTTGATCGCCAGCCTGCTGCAGCGCCGCGTGCGGGCGATTTCCATCACTCGGGACACGCTACAAATGAAAAAAATCTTGGTCGCCTTCGCCGTTTCTTTGGCCTTCGTCACCCCTTTATCCTTTGCACAGAACGCGGCAGCAGCGCCGCAGGCCGCCGCCGACCCGGCGGCGCTGGCCGCCACCGGCGAGCTGTTCGAGGCGATGAATTACCGCGCCGTTGCCCAAGGCACTTTGGAACAGATGCGGCGGACGATGCCCGCCATGATGACCCAGGGCGCAACGGCTGCGATCGACAACAATCCCAAGCTGAACGCGGCCGAAAAGAAAAACGCGCACGAGAAGCTGAACAAGGAGCTGCCACAGGCAGTAAAACTTTTCGACGGCGTGTTCGGCGATCCGTCCCTGGTGGACGAGATGTTGCGGGCCACCGCGCAAATCTACGCACGTCATTTCACCGTCGACGAATTGCACCAGATCGCCGCGTTCTACAAGACACCGGTCGGGACAAAGATGCTCGCGACAATGCCGCAACTGATGGCAGAGTCCATGCAGGCCGGCCAGCAGGTCGTCATGCCGCGCGTGGCCGCAATCATGCATAAGTTGGAACAGCCGAAATAGTCGGCCGCTTGCTGTCTATGCGCTAAACGGCCGCGAGTGGCCAGGACCGGTCACTCGCGTCAAGAAAGGCCATCAATGCTTTTCATTCGCTGTCTGCAATTTTGCGCTGACGGCGGGCCGACATTCACCACGCCTTTCTTTCGCTTCAGTCCCGCGGCAGCGGCTTGCCTTTGGCAATCACTTCGTGACAATCGCCCTTGATGGTGGCGTTGTCGTAGTCCGTCCAGCCGTAGCTGTCGACATAGCGCTTGTGCTGCTTGAACGCGGCGTTCACGAAGCTCCAGTCCAGATGCTCGTCCGGGTAGCGCACGTCGCCCAGGTCGAGGATGGTGTGGAACATGTTTTCCGTCGCCAGCTTCGCCTTGCGGTGGCGGCGCAGTTGCGCGACCTTGTCCGGGTAACGTTCGGCATACGTGTCCGAGTACCACGCGAACGCGGGGACGTGGAATTCGTATTGCGTGTTGTGGCCGTGGAAGGCGAGGCGGCAGCTGTTGTCGTACAGCGTCTGGCCGTGGTCGGCCACGTACAGCATGGCGGCCGGAGCATCGGCCTCCTTCAGCGTGCCGATGACGTGGTCGAGGAACCAGTCCGTGTACAGGATCGAGCTGTCGTAGCTGTTGTTCAGCTTATCCTTGATCTTGATGTCCGTGTAGACGGGCTTGTCGATGCCGTACAGCGACGGCAGCCATTTGTCGAACTGCTTCGGGTAGCGGTGGCTGTAGTTCCAGTGGCTGCCCAGCGTGTGCAGCACGATCAGCTTCTTCGGCGCCGGGTCCGCGACGGCGTGCTTCAGCGGGCCGAACAGGATTTCGTCGTAGTTCGAATTGTCCGTGAAGCCGCCCAGGTTCAGGAAGTCGACGACATCGGCTTCCTTCGCGAACACGGACACGGGCGTGTCGAACTTGCCGAACGAGATCTGGTTCGACAGCCAGAACGTTTTATAGCCCGCCTCCTTGAACGCGGTCAGGAACGATTTTTCCGAGAACCCGTCCTTGAGGCTTTGCGTGGCGGGCTTGCGCGAGATGATGACGGGCACCGACAAGCGCGTGGCGGACACGGACGTGATCACGTCGCGCAGCGGGACGACGTTCGGTTCCTGCGACAGCAGCGGGTTCGTGTCGCGGTCGTAGCCGTTGAGGCTCCAGCGGTCGTAGCGCGACGATTCGCCGATCACCATCACGACGATTTGCGGGTCATTGTTCGGCTCGGCCAGGTGGGCGCGGAAGTGGAAGTTGGCGCTGCGGCGGTTGAGGTCGGCCAGGTAGACCCGCTCCTTGTAGAAGTCGACGCCGCGCGCGGCCAGGCCGAACGGCCACGAGCGGGCGAACGTGTCGAGGTCGAACGGCAGCTTCATCCAGCGCGCCAGCGGCGGCAGCGAGGCGGGGCGGGGCACGCTGGACGGGCGGGGCGGCGCCGTCTCTTCGCTGGCGGCATCGAGGCTGTCCGACGCGGATGCCTTCACGAGCCGGACGCCGCTTGATGCCGGGCCGCCATGGCCCGCCAGCGGCGGCGGGGCGACGCCGTACTTCACGCCGTAGCCGAACACGGCGGCCACGAGTGCCAGCACGACCAGGACGACGGGACGCGACACGTCCGCCCAGTCGAGGTCGCGCGTGCGCCAGGCCGCGATCCAGCTCGTCACGAACCACGCGACCATGCCGATGAAGACACCGATCAGCAGCCAGACCTTGTTGCCGAGGAATTCCATCGCTTCGGCCGGGCTCGTCTCCGCGATGATCCCGAGGTGGTGCGTCGAGATGCCCTGGCCGTAGAACGCGTACAGGTACAGCTCGACGGGCAGCGCGAGGAAGGCGGGCAGCAGCAGCCAGTGGAACCAGGCGGGACGCTTGAACACGGCCCACACGCCCAGCCAGGCCAGCAGTTCCACGCCGGCGATCTGGGCGGGCCGCGCGAGCGGCAGGCCGAACAGGGGCGCCACGTACGGCACGCAGGACAACAGCAGATAAGTGAGCGCGACGTACAGGTTGCGCGGGCGTAGCAGGAATGACATCGAAGCGTGCGTATGCGGCCGGAAAGGGCGAAGGCGGCTATTATCCGATTTTTGCCACAGGTAACGCTATTCCCACTGCACAATGGATGAAATCCGGCGTACACTGGTTGTAGCCTTGATACGACAATCTCTTGGCGTTTGCACATCCTCCAGCCGCTGTCGAGGTGCATGGTCAGCAAGTTTGTTGACCCGGCCCTGCTTCAGGTCTATACTCGCGAGTTCTCGAATTATTCTGCACATGGTTTACGCATAACAGCCGCTCCCGCTGGTGAGTGGCTGTCGTCGCCTGTACGGACCCTGTCGGGACAAGGTTTCAGCCCCCGGGAAGCAAGAGCCCCGGGTCATCAACTAGTAGTCATTTTGTTGGATTTTTGAACGATGCCAACCATCAATCAACTGATTCGCAAGCCGCGTGAAGCCGCGGTTGTGAAGAGCAAGTCGCCGGCACTGGAAAACTGCCCGCAAAAGCGCGGTGTTTGCACCCGTGTCTACACGACGACCCCGAAGAAGCCGAACTCGGCACTGCGTAAAGTCGCCAAAGTTCGCCTGACCAACGGTTTCGAAGTCATTTCGTACATCGGCGGTGAAGGCCACAACCTGCAGGAACACTCGGTCGTGCTGCTGCGCGGCGGTCGTGTGAAAGACTTGCCGGGTGTGCGTTACCACATGGTCCGCGGTGCACTGGATACCCAGGGCGTGAAAGACCGTAAGCAGGCCCGTTCGAAATACGGTGCCAAGCGTGCCAAGGCTGCCAAGAAGTAATCTTCTTGCAATCTGGGTAAATTAATATTGAGTTAGTTGAGGCGGCCGGAAGGCCGAGTAAGTGAAGGGTCATGATGGCCTTTCGCGAGTGCGCAAGCACTCAACTGAAGACAGGAAGGAATTGAAATGCCACGTCGTCGTGAAGTACCCAAGCGCGAAATTCTGCCGGATCCGAAATTCGGCAACATCGATCTCGCCAAGTTCGTCAACGTCCTGATGTTGTCCGGCAAGAAGTCGGTCGCAGAAAACATCATCTACGGTGCCTTCGACTACATCCAGTCGAAGTCGGGCAAGGACCCGCTGGAAGTGTTCGCAACCGCGATCAACAACTGCAAGCCGATGGTCGAGGTGAAATCCCGCCGCGTCGGTGGCGCCAACTACCAGGTGCCGGTTGAAGTGCGTCCGGTCCGCCGTATGGCCCTGTCTATGCGTTGGTTGCGCGAAGCCGCAAACAAGCGTAGCGAGAAATCCATGCAGCAGCGCCTGGGTGGCGAGCTGATGGAAGCCGCAGAAGGCCGCGGCGGCGCGATGAAGCGTCGTGACGAAGTCCACCGCATGGCTGAAGCGAACAAGGCGTTCTCGCACTTCCGCTTCTAAGCGAATGGCCAACTTCCTTGGGGGCAGAACGCCCCCGGGGTCGTGCGGCCATGCAGTATCAGTTGTTCAGGCCGAGCTCATTTTGATCACCAGAATGCTGCTCGGTTTTGTCCATTCAAAAGTTAGGAAAATTTATGGCACGCACTACCCCTATTGAGCGCTACCGTAACATCGGTATCTCCGCTCACATCGACGCCGGTAAGACGACGACCACCGAGCGCATCCTGTTCTACACCGGTGTGAACCACAAGATCGGTGAAGTGCACGACGGTGCAGCAACCATGGACTGGATGGAGCAGGAGCAAGAGCGCGGCATCACCATTACCTCGGCAGCGACGACCTGCTTCTGGAAGGGTATGGCCAACAACTTCGAGCCGCACCGCTTCAACATCATCGATACCCCGGGCCACGTCGACTTCACCATCGAGGTGGAGCGTTCGATGCGCGTCCTGGACGGCGCCTGCATGGTCTACTGTGCAGTCGGTGGCGTGCAGCCGCAGTCGGAAACCGTGTGGCGTCAGGCTAACAAGTACAAAGTCCCGCGTCTGGCGTTCGTCAACAAGATGGACCGTACCGGTGCGAACTTCTTCAAGGTGTACGAGCAGATGCGCGCGCGCCTGAAGGCCAACCCGATCCCGCTGCAGATCCCGATCGGCGCCGAAGACAACTTCCTCGGCGTGGTCGACCTGGTCAAGATGCAGGCGATCTACTGGGACGACGCGTCGCAGGGCATGAAGTTCGACTACCGCGAGATCCCGGCCGAACTGCTGGAAACGGCCAAGGAATGGCGCGAGAAGCTGGTCGAGACCGCTGCTGAAGCGAACGAAGACCTGATGAACAAATACCTCGAAGAAGGCGAACTGACGGAAGCCGAGATCAAGGCCGCACTGCGCCAGCGCACCATCGCTTCGGAAATCGTTCCGATGATGTGCGGCACCGCCTTCAAGAACAAGGGCGTGCAGGCCATGCTGGACGCGGTCATCGAGTACCTGCCGTCGCCGGTCGACATTCCGCCGGTCAGCGGTACCGACGAGGACGACCAGCCGGTCACCCGTAGCGCATCGGACGATGAGAAATTTGCCGCGCTGGCATTCAAGATCATGACCGACCCGTTCGTCGGCCAGCTGATCTTCTTCCGCGTGTACTCGGGCGTCATCAAGTCGGGCGACACCGTGTTCAACCCGATCAAGAGCAAGAAGGAACGCGTCGGCCGTATTCTGCAGATGCACGCGAACCAGCGCGAAGAGATCAAGGAAGTCCGCGCCGGCGACATCGCCGCTGCTGTCGGCCTGAAGGAAGCGACGACCGGCGAAACGCTGTGCGACCCGTCGGCACCGATCATCCTCGAAAAGATGGTGTTCCCGGAGCCGGTGATCCAGCAGGCCGTCGAGCCGAAGACCAAGGCCGACCAGGAAAAAATGGGTCTGGCACTGAACCGTCTGGCTCAGGAAGACCCGTCGTTCCGCGTGCGTACCGACGAAGAATCGGGCCAGACCATCATCGGTGGTATGGGCGAGCTGCACCTGGAGATCATCGTCGACCGCATGAAGCGTGAATTCGGCGTGGAAGCGACCGTCGGCAAGCCGCAGGTGGCCTACCGCGAAACGATCCGCAAGTCGGTCAGCGACGTCGAAGGCAAGTTCGTCAAGCAGTCGGGCGGCCGCGGTCAGTACGGCCACGCCGTGCTGTCGATCGAACCGCAGGAACCGGGCAAAGGCTTCGAGTTCATCGACGCCATCAAGGGCGGCGTGATCCCGCGCGAATTCATCCCGGCAGTCGAGAAGGGTGTGCGCGAGACGCTGTCGAGCGGCGTGATGGCCGGCTATCCGGTGGTCGACGTGAAAGTCACGCTGACCTTCGGTTCGTACCACGACGTGGACTCGAACGAAAACGCGTTCCGCATGGCCGGTTCGATGGCATTCAAAGAAGGCTGCCGTCGCGCCAACCCGGTCATCCTCGAGCCGATGATGGCCGTGGAAGTGGAAACGCCGGAAGACTACGCCGGTACCGTGATGGGCGACCTGTCGTCCCGCCGCGGTATGGTGCAGGGCATGGACGAGATCCCGGGTGGCGGCGGCAAGATCATCAAGGCCGAAGTCCCGCTGTCGGAAATGTTCGGTTACTCGACCGTGCTGCGTTCGGCAACCCAGGGTCGTGCGACCTACACGATGGAATTCAAGCACTATGCTGAAGCACCGAAGCATGTGATGGACGCCATCGTGACGGCTAAAGCCAAGTAATACAGACCAGCAGGCCGGGTGGTATCCCGCCCGGCCTGAACAAAAACTAGATAATTGTTCTTTTAAAGGAAGATCAAAATGGCAAAGGAAAAATTCGAACGGACCAAGCCGCACGTGAACGTCGGCACCATTGGTCACGTTGACCACGGCAAAACGACCCTGACGGCTGCAATCGCAACCGTTCTGTCGAAGAAGTTCGGCGGCGAAGCCAAGGCGTACGACCAGATCGACGCGGCTCCGGAAGAGAAAGCACGCGGCATCACGATCAACACCGCACACGTCGAGTACGAGACGGCCAACCGCCACTACGCTCACGTCGACTGCCCGGGCCACGCCGACTACATCAAGAACATGATCACCGGTGCCGCCCAGATGGACGGCGCGATCCTGGTGTGCTCCGCTGCCGACGGCCCGATGCCGCAGACGCGCGAACACATCCTGCTGGCTCGCCAGGTGGGTGTTCCGTACATCATCGTGTTCCTGAACAAGTGCGACCTGGTCGACGACGCAGAACTGCTGGAACTGGTCGAAATGGAAGTGCGCGAGCTCCTGTCGAAGTACGAGTTCCCGGGCGACGACCTGCCGATCATCAAGGGTTCGGCACGTATGGCTCTGGAAGGCCAGGCTGGCGAAATGGGCGAAGAGTGCATCATGAAGCTGGCCGACGCACTGGACACCTACATCCCGACGCCGGAACGTGCCGTTGACGGCGCCTTCCTGATGCCGGTGGAAGACGTGTTCTCGATCTCGGGCCGCGGTACCGTGGTGACCGGTCGTGTCGAGCGCGGCATCATCAAGGTCGGCGAAGAGATCGAAATCGTCGGCATCACCGACACCGTCAAGACGACCTGCACCGGCGTGGAAATGTTCCGCAAGCTGCTGGACCAGGGTCAGGCTGGCGACAACGTCGGTCTGCTGCTGCGCGGCACCAAGCGTGAAGACGTCCAGCGTGGTCAGGTTCTGGCCAAGCCGGGTTCGATCAAGCCGCACACCGACTTCACGGGCGAAGTGTACGTCCTGTCGAAGGACGAAGGCGGCCGTCACACCCCGTTCTTCAACAACTATCGTCCGCAGTTCTACTTCCGTACGACGGACGTGACCGGTTCGATCGTTCTGCCGGCCGATAAAGAGATGGTCATGCCGGGCGACAACGTGTCGATCACCGTCAAGCTGATCGCTCCGATCGCGATGGAAGAAGGTCTGCGCTTCGCAATCCGCGAAGGTGGCCGTACCGTCGGCGCCGGCGTGGTTGCCAAGATCATCGCCTAATTTAGCGATCATCTAAGTAGTAGCAATACGACAGAAGGGGCAGAGCGCAAGTTCTGTCCCTTCTGTTTGTGCAGTTGAGGGTGAAAGGGTGTTATACTGCCGTCCCCTCGCAGTTAGTCTCACCTTGTACACGCAGTACCTGACTTTTGATTGCCGGCCCCGTGCCGGTTCGTTCTTTTTTAAGGAAATAGCATGTCCGCTCCGAATCAGAAAATCCGTATCCGCCTGAAAGCGTTCGACTACAAGCTGATCGACCAGTCCGCCCTGGAAATCGTCGACACCGCCAAGCGTACCGGCGCAGTCGTCAAGGGCCCGGTCCCGCTGCCGACCCGCATCCAGCGCTTCGACGTGCTGCGTTCCCCGCACGTCAACAAGACCTCGCGCGACCAGTTCGAAATCCGTACGCACCAGCGTCTGATGGACATCGTGGACCCGACCGACAAGACCGTCGACGCGCTGATGAAGCTGGACCTGCCGGCTGGCGTTGACGTCGAAATCAAGCTGCAGTAATCGTTTCAAGCGCCCTGGCGGCCTTGCCGCCGGCGCATGCAAAACGGCCCATCTACTTCGCGGTAGATGGGCCGTTTGCTTTTGGTGCGGCTGGTTACGCGGCTTTTAAAGCAAGCTCCTGCGCCAGCCGGTTATGCCGCTCCAGCACGACGGGCAGGTCGACCGTCCGCAGCACGCCATCCTTCACGATCACCTTGCCGTTGATGACACTGTGATTCACGTTGGCCGGCGTGCAGAACACGAGCGCCGCCACCGGATCGTGCAGCGCCCCGGCGAAGCCGACGCCATCCAGCTTGAACAGCGCGATGTCGGCCGACATGCCCGGCGCGATGCTGCCGATGTCGTCGCGGTTCAGCACCTTCGCGCCGCCGAGGGTGGCCAGTTCCAGTGCCTGGCGCGCCGTCATCGCATCCGGGCCGAAGCCCACGCGCTGCAGCAGCATCGCCTGGCGTACCTCGCCCAGCATGTGCGCGCCGTCGTTCGATGCGCTGCCGTCCACGCCGAGGCCCACGGGCACGCCCGCGTCCACCATCCTGCGCACCGGCGCGATGCCGGACGCGAGCCGCATGTTCGAGCACGGGCAGTGCGCGACACCTGTGCCCGTGCGCGCGAACAGGCGGATGCCCGCGTCGTCCAGTTGCACGCAGTGCGCGTGCCACACGTCGTGGCCGACCCACCCGCAGTCTTCCGCGTATTCGGCCGGCGTCATGTTGAACTTTTCGCGGCTGTACGCGATGTCGCTGACGTTTTCCGCGAGGTGCGTGTGCAGCGACACGCCGTGGCTGCGCGCGAGCAGCGCCGCTTCCTTCATCAGGTCGCGCGACACGGAGAAGGGCGAGCACGGAGCCACGACCACTCTCTGCATCGCGTGACGTGAAGCGTCGTGGTACGTCTCGATGAGGCGCTGTGCATCCCGCAGGATCGCAGCCTCCGTCTCGACGACACTGTCCGGCGGCAGGCCGCCTTGCGAGCGACCGACGCTCATCGCGCCGCGCGCCGCGTGGAAGCGCATGCCGATCGTGTGTGCGGCCTCGATGCTGTCGTCCAGGCGGCAATCGTTCGGGTAGATGTACAGGTGGTCGCTGCTCGTCGTGCAGCCGGACAGAATGAGCTCCGCCATCGCCGTCAGCGTCGACACGTGGATCATCTCGCCCGTGAGGTTCGCCCACACGGGATACAAGTTCGTCAGCCAGTTGAACAACTCGCCATCCTGCGCGGCGGGGATGACGCGCGTGAGGCTCTGGTACATGTGGTGGTGCGTGTTGACGAGGCCAGGGATGACGACGTGACCGGACGCATCGATCACCTCGTCGGCCGCTTGCGGCAGGTCGTCCGTCGGGCCGACCTGCTCGATCACGTTGTCGCGGATGAAGACGGCGCCATCGGCGATTTCACGGCGCGCATCGTCCATCGTCACGAGGACGCGCGCGTTCTTGATCAGGAGAGTTTTGCTCATACGTTTTCCACTTTTTGGTTTTCAACACTGCGGAAACAATGCGCGGGCACTGCGGAAACAATGTCGGGATAAGAACCGCGCCGGCGCATGTCGATGACACGGGCCGGCGCGGCACGGACTGCGTCCCGTCAGACCGCTTCCAGATCTTTCACGAGTAACGGTTGCGGGACGTCTTCTTCGTCGTCGTGGATTTCCACGGGACGGTTCGGCAGCACGAGGTTCAGCAGCACGGCCACGATGGCGCCCGTGCTGATGCCGGAGCCGAAGATCTCGTTGACGAATGCGGGCAGCTTCGCCAGCAGTTCCGGTCGCACGCTGACGGCCAGGCCGCAGCCGATCGACACGGCGATGATGAGGCCGGTGCGCTTGTCGTGCTCGACCTTGCCAAGCATCTGCACGCCGGCCGTGAGGATCATCGCGAACATCATGAGGCCCGCGCCACCGAGCACGGGCTGCGGGATCGTGACGACGACGGCGCCCAGCACCGGGAACAGGCCCGCCAGCGCCAGCATCAAGCCGGTGAGGGCGACGACGTGGCGGCTGGCGACACCGGTCAGCGAGATGACCCCGACGTTCTGCGCGAACGTCGACATCGGCGGCGCGCCCAACGTGGAGGCGAACGCGGAACCGACGCCGTCGCACAGCACGCCGCGCTTCAGCAAGGTGCCTCGCATCTTCGTTTCCGTCGCAGCGCCCAGCGCCATGAACGTGCCCGTCGTCTCGACCATCGTGACGATGTAGGCGAGGCCCATCGCGAGGATGCCGCTCGGAGGGAAGCTCATGCCGAAGTGCAGCGGCTGCGGCAGCGCGAACACGGCGGCCCGGTGCACGCTCGAGAAGTCGACGAGGCCCAGGCCCAGGCAGATGGCGTAGCCGATCGCGATGCCGATCACGATGGCCGACGCGGAGATGATGCCCTTGCCGAACTGGACCAGCGCCACGACGATGGCCAGCACGACCAGCGCGATGACGAGGTTCGTGGGCGCGCCGTAGTCCGCCGCGCCCTTGCCGCCGGCCGCCCAGTCGACGGCGACGGGGACGAGCGACAGGCCGATCATCGTGACGACGACCGCGGTCACCTGGTGCGGGAACAGCTTGCGGATCTGCGGCATGAAGAAGCTGCCGACGATCATGACGACGGAGCCCGCCAGCGACGACCCGAGGATGCCGGGCACGCCGTGTTCGAAGCCGATGCTGATGGCCGCGCCGACGAAGGCGAAGCTGGTGCCCATCACGCACGGGAGGCGGATGCCGATCGGCCCGATGCCCTTGCACTGGATGATCGTGACGATGCCGGAGCCCAGCAGCGCCGCGTTGACGAGCGCGACGACCTGGTCCGCCGGGAGCTTGAGGATGGCGCCGACGACGAGCGGCACGGCGATGATGCCGCCCAGCGCGGCCAGCATGTGCTGGGCGGCGAGCAGCGTCGTGGTGATGAGGGGTGGCCTGTCGTCGACCTTGTACAGCAGGTTGTTCATGTATGTCTCCGTCGAATGTTGTCCTGAGTACTTCGAGGTGAACCGGACAGTGGAGAACAGTCGACCACGGCAGGCAATCCGGGATACGGATGCAACCGAAGGGCGGCAAGGCCGGGATGCGGCCGGGAACGCGCTGACGTCTCCACTCAGCTCGGGGCCGCTCTGTGGCGGCTTGTATTCAAATCATGATGCCCACGCACGGCGGTACTGTCAACGAATTTGTATACAGTTTCTGTGCATCTAGAGGTGTCCATCCCAGCCACGCCACAGAGGAGAATACGGGTGTCGTCGGGTGCGCTGTATACAATTTTTCACAACGGTTTTGCGTGGAAATATCAAATGAACGACGCACGCAGATCTGCCAAGGCGCGCGAACCTTGATAAGCCGGATGCCGACCTGATGTTGGATGGGTGGGTTCGTGCAACAGGCCCAAGGAAATGTTGTGATTACTGAAACACATCGGTGATAATCGCGCCTCAGGAGGAAACGCGATGGCGACCATGAAGCAGGTAGCGGAGCGCGCCGGGGTGTCGATCTCCACGGTGTCGCACGTGATCAACAAGACGCGCGTCGTCAGCGACGACGTGCGCCAGCGGGTGCTGGGCATCATCGACGAGATGCACTACATCCCCAGCGCGGTCGCCCGCAGCCTCAAGAACGACAAGACCCACACCATCGGCGTCCTCGTGCCGAACTCCTCCAATCCCTATTTTGCCGAACTGATCAGCTGGATCGAGGATGCGGCGTTCGAGCTCGGCTACAACATCATCCTGTGCAATGCGCATGGCGGCGCGCAGAAGCAGGCAGCCTACTTGCGCCTGCTGATGGAAAAGCGCATCGACGGGCTCGTGCTCGTCGCCAGCGGCGCCGACGACGAGCAGGACCTGCTGCCGCGCCACGAAGCCGTGCCCATCGTCCAGCTGGAGCGCGGCTTGCCGGGGCTCGATGCCGACCTCGTGCTGGCCGGGCAGGAGGAGGGCGGCTACGAAGCCACGCGCCACCTGATCGAACTGGGGCACCGCGACATCGCCTGCGTCTCCGGCCCCGCCGATCTCCCGCGCACGCGCGAGCGCGTCGGCGGCTTCCTGCGCGCGATGGCGGAGGCCGGCCTGGCGCTGCCGCCAGATCATGTCGTACACGAGGAATTCACGAGCGCCGGCGGCCACGCGGCCTTTACGCGCCTGCTGGCGCGGCTGCGGCGGCCGACTGCCGTGTTCGTCACAAGCGACCTGATGGCACTGGGTGGTTTGTGCGCGGCCGGCGCGGCGGGCGTGCGCGTGCCGGCGCAGCTGTCCGTCGTCGGCTATGACGACATCGCGGGCGCCCCGTACGCGCTGCCGCCGCTGACGACGGTGGCGCCGCCCAAGCGCGATATGGCGCGGCTCGCCATCGACCTGCTGATCGACCGTATCCGCGGCGTGCATGCGCCGCTGCGCAGTACGGCGCTGGCCAGCACGCTGGTCGTGCGGGCGTCGACGGCGCCCCCGCTGTAATTCATCACGTTCATCCGCACGGTAGGGTGGACGGCTTGCCGTCCACGCGTTCAACCGGCGCGTGAACGCGTGGACGGGAGACCCGTCCACCCTACATGGTGCTTGCCGGCGGCCCCGCTTCCACCTCGCGCGTATCGCGCATGTAGAGGGTCTGCGTCGGGAACGCGAACTCGATGCCCAGCGCCGCGAACCGGTCCATGATCTGCAGGTAGATCTCCTGCTGGATATCCATGTAGCGGTTGTAATCCGGCGTCTCCACCCAGTACACGACGTCGAAGTTCAGCGACGACGCGGCCATCCCGCCGAAGTGGGCGCGGTCGAAGGTGACGGGTTCCTGCGCCTTGACGATCTCCGTCAGCATGGCCGGGATCTGCCGCAGCTTCGCCGTCGGCGTGTCGTAGGTGACCGTCACCGTGAACGCGGCGCGGCGCCGGTTCATGCGCGTCATGTTCTGCAGGCGGCTCTTCAGCAGGTCGGCGTTCGAGAACACGAGCTGCTCGCCGCCCAGGCTGCGCAGCCGGGTCGTTTTCAAACCAACGTATTCCACGGTGCCCAGGTATTTGTCGACGATGATGAAGTCGCCGATGACGAACGGCTTGTCGAGCACGATCGACAGCGACGCGAACAGGTCACCGAGGATGTTCTGGACGGCCAGCGCCACCGCGATACCGCCGATGCCCAGCGATGCGACGAGGGTCGTGATGTTCACGCCGAGGTTGTCGAGCACCATCAGCAGCAGCACGGTCCACAGGATCGTCTGCGCGATGAAACCGACCGCGGCGGCCGACGTGGCGCGGGCCGGATCGCCGGCGCGGTTCTGGTAATAATCCGTCAGCCACGCACGCAGCGCCCGATGGCCCCACAGCGCGGCCTGGATCAGGCCCGTGACGATGGCGACGCGCGTGGCGAACACGTCGACTTCCGGCGGCAGCGCGAGGAACTTGCTGCCCACGAACAGGCCCATGATGACGATGGCCAGCAGGCGCGTGCCGTCGAGGGCTTCGACGGCGATGTCGTCGAGGCGGGTCTCGGTGCGCTCGGCCAGCTTGCGCATGTGGTGTACGCCCGCCCGCTTGGCGATGTACAGCGCCAGCGCGACCCCGGCCGCAACGCCGAGGGCCGTCAGCCAGGCCAAGGTCGTGTTGTTGAAGAACACCAGGTTCATCCGATCATCCTTTCGTTGTCTTGCCGGGCCTCATTGTAAAGGCGCGGTGCAGCGCACAAGTTTTTTCGGACGGGTATTGCGCTTTGCTAAAACATGCTCGTATAATGCGGCTCCCCGGGCGGTTAGTTCAGCTGGTTAGAATACTTGGTCGACATCCAAGGGGTCGCAGGTTCGAATCCTGCACCGCCCACCAGAATTCCTCCATAGCGCAGGCCTCGAGCCTGTAGAGAAAAGATGCCAAGGTGTCTTTTCTGTGCCGTTCAGCTCGAACGGATTCTCTGATCTCCACGACTCTAGCGTAAAACGCAACAGATCGCGTCAGCCTTCGCATTCTCTTGTTGCGTCCATCCGTAGCGCGCGCTATACTAGCCGGCTTCGGTGTGGGCCTATCTTTTTTCGGCCCACGCGTTTAAGAGGAAGTTTCACAACTTCCGAAAGTCAACTACCCCCGCCCAATCGCAGGTGGGAATGGAGAAAAAATGAGCCTGGGCCTTCTCGGTCGCAAGGTTGGCATGATGCGCATCTTCACGGACGACGGCGATTCGATTCCCGTTACCGTGCTGGACGTGTCGAACAACCGTGTTGCGCAAATCAAAAACCCTGAAACTGATGGCTATGCCGCAGTTCAGGTCGTCTTCGGTCAACGTCGCGCTTCCCGCGTGAACAAGGCTGCAGCCGGTCACTACGCCAAAGCTGGCGTCGAAGCTGGCACGATGCTGAAGGAATTCCGCGTCGAAGCCGCTCAAGCCGCTGGTTTCAAAGCTGGCGACGCAGTCAATGTCTCGATGTTCGAAGTGGGCCAGAAAATCGACGTGCAAGGCACCTCGATCGGTAAGGGCTACGCCGGTACCATCAAGCGTCACAACTTCGCTTCCGGTCGTCAGACCCACGGTAACTCGCGTTCGCACAACGTGCCGGGTTCCATCGGTATGGCACAGGATCCGGGCCGCGTGTTCCCGGGTAAGCGCATGACCGGTCACATGGGTGATGTCACTGTCACCACCCAGAACCTGGAAATCGCCCGTATCGACGCCGAGCGTCAACTGCTGCTGGTTAAAGGTGCCGTTCCTGGCGCCAAGAACGGTCAAGTGATCGTCAAGCCGGCAGTCAAAGTCAAAGCCAAGAAAGGAGCGTAAGAGATGGAACTGAAGCTCCTGAATGAGCAAGGCCAAGCTGGCGCCGCAGTCAACGCCGCCGACACCGTGTTCGGCCGTGACTACAACGAAGCCCTGATCCACCAGATCGTGGTCGCCTACGCCGCCAACGCGCGCAGCGGCAACCGCAAGCAGAAGGATCGTGAAGAAGTCTCCCACACGACCAAGAAGCCTTGGCGTCAAAAAGGTACGGGCCGTGCTCGTGCCGGTATGTCGTCGTCGCCGCTGTGGCGCGGTGGTGGTCGTATCTTCCCGAACTCGCCGGACGAGAACTTCTCGCACAAGGTCAACAAGAAGATGCATCGCGCAGGTATCTGCTCGATCTTCTCGCAGCTGGCCCGCGAAGACCGCCTGAACGTCATCGAGAACCTGACCGTCGAAGCACCGAAGACCAAGCTGCTGTCGCAAAAGCTGCAGGGCATGGGTCTGGACTCGGTCCTGGTGATCACCGACACCATCGATGAAAACCTGCTGCTGGCATCGCGCAACCTGCCGAACGTGCTGGTTGTCGAGCCGAAGCACGCCGACCCGATGTCGCTGGTGTTCTACAAGAAAGTCCTGGTCACCAAAGCTGCTCTGGCCAAGATCGAGGAGATGTACGCATGAGCGCCGCAATCAAATTCAGCGAAGAGCGCCTGATGAAGGTGCTGCTGGCTCCGGTCATTTCCGAAAAGGCGACCTTCGTCGCGGAAAAGAACGAACAGATCGTGTTCAAGGTCCTGCCGGACGCGACCAAGCCGGAAATCAAAGCCGCCGTCGAGCTGCTGTTCAAAGTCGAAGTGGAATCGGTGCAGACCGTGAACCGCGAAGGCAAGCAGAAGCGTTCGGGCCGTTTCACCGGTCGTCGCAACCACACCAAGCGCGCTTTCGTGGCCCTGAAGCCGGGGCAGGAAATCAATTTTGTCGAGGAGGCTAAATAATGGCACTCGTTAAGATGAAGCCAACCTCCCCAGGCCGCCGCGGCATGGTGAAGGTTGTGAACGCCGACCTGTACAAGGGTCGTCCGTTCGCAGCCCTGGTTGAGAAAAAATCGAAGACCGCCGGCCGTAACAACAACGGTCACATCACCACCCGCCACATCGGCGGTGGTCACAAGCACCACTACCGCGTGGTCGACTTCAAGCGCAACAAGGACGGTATCCCGGCCAAGGTCGAGCGCATCGAGTACGACCCGAACCGCACGGCGCACATCGCTCTGGTGTGCTACGCCGACGGTCACCGCGCGTACATCATCGCCACCAAAGGCATGGCTGTGGGCGACACCGTCATGAACGGCTCGGAAGCGCCGATCAAGTCGGGTAACTGCCTGCCGATCCGTAACATCCCGGTCGGCACCACCATGCACTGCGTCGAAATGCTGCCGGGTAAGGGTGCTCAGATGGCCCGTACCGCAGGCGCCGGCGTCGTGCTGATGGCTCGCGAAGGTACCTACGCTCAGGTTCGCCTGCGTTCGGGTGAAGTGCGCCGCGTGCACATCGAGTGCCGCGCCACGGTTGGCGAAGTCGGCAACGGCGAGCACAACCTGCGCAAGATCGGTAAAGCCGGTGCAATGCGTTGGCGCGGTGTCCGCCCGACCGTTCGCGGTGTCGTCATGAACCCGATCGACCACCCGCACGGTGGTGGCGAAGGTCGTACGGCTGCCGGTCGTCACCCGGTGTCCCCATGGGGCCAGCAGACGAAGGGTAAGAAGACGCGTTCGAACAAGCGCACGTCGTCGATGATCGTCTCGCGCCGCGGCAAGAAATAAGGATAAGACATGACTCGTTCATTGAAAAAAGGGCCGTTCATTGACGCCCACCTGGTGAAAAAAGTCGAAACCGCGCAAGCGAACAAAGACAAAAAGCCGGTCAAAACCTGGTCGCGCCGCTCGACGATCACCCCGGACTTCATCGGTCTGACGATCGCCGTCCACAACGGTAAAGTGCACGTGCCGGTGTACGTGTCCGAGAACATGGTGGGTCACAAGCTGGGCGAATTCGCCCTGACCCGCACGTTCAAGGGCCACGCCGCTGACAAGAAGGCGAAGAAATAATGGAAACTAAAGCTATCCTCAAAGGCGTCCGCCTGTCGGAACAGAAAGGCCGCCTCGTCGCCGATCTGATCCGCGGCAAGAAAGTCGACGCCGCGCTGAACATCCTGCAGTTCAGCCCGAAAAAAGGCGCGACCATCATCAAGAAAGTGCTGGAGTCCGCAATCGCGAACGCCGAGCACAACGATGGTGCCGACATCGACGAACTGAAGGTCGTTCAGATCTATGTCGAAAAGGGCCCGATCCTGAAGCGCTTTACGGCACGTGCCAAAGGCCGCGGCGATCGCATTTCGAAACAATCCTGTCACATCTTCGTGACTGTCGGTAACTAAGGAGTCACACGATGGGTCAGAAAATCCACCCAACCGGCTTCCGCCTGGCGGTCACCCGTAACTGGGCATCGCGCTGGTACGCTGGCAACGGCAACTTTGCCGACATGCTGAAGGAAGACCTGGAAGCTCGCGCTTTCCTGAAGAAGAAACTGAAGAACGCCTCCGTCGGCCGCATCGTCATCGAGCGTCCGGCCAAGAACGCGCGCTTCACGATCTACTCGTCGCGTCCGGGCGTCGTCATCGGCAAGAAGGGCGAAGACATCGAAGTCCTGAAGTCGTCGCTGACGAAGATCATGGGCGTGCCCGTGCACGTCAATATCGAAGAAATCCGCAAGCCGGAAATCGACTCGCAGCTGATCGCCGACTCGATCGCCCAGCAGCTCGAAAAACGTATCATGTTCCGTCGCGCCATGAAGCGCGCGATGCAGAACGCGATGCGTCTGGGCGCCGTCGGCATCAAGATCATGTCGTCGGGCCGCCTGAACGGCATCGAGATCGCACGTACCGAATGGTACCGCGAAGGCCGTGTGCCCCTGCACACCCTGCGCGCCGACATCGACTACGGCACCAGCGAAGCCTCGACCACGTACGGCATCATCGGCGTGAAAGTCTGGGTTTACAAAGGCGACCGTTCGCCGACCGGCGAAGCACCGGTGATCGACGTGCCGGCCGACGAGAAAAAGCCGCGCGGTCCGCGTCGTGACGACGGCAAACCGGCTGGCCGTGGCCGCCCGGGCGCCAAGCCAGGTACCGCACCCGCAGGCCGCCGTGCTGCCAAGCCGGCCGCTGAGAAAGCAGGAGAATAAGCATGCTGCAGCCATCCCGCAGAAAGTATCGTAAAGAGCAGAAAGGCCGTAACACCGGCATTTCGCACACCCGCGGCACCGCGGTCTCGTTCGGTGAGTTCGGCCTGAAGGCGGTTGCCCGCGGCCGTATCACCGCACGTCAGATCGAAGCTGCACGTCGTGCCATGACCCGTCACATCAAGCGTGGCGGCCGTATCTGGATCCGTATCTTCCCGGACAAGCCGATCTCGAACAAGCCGGCTGAAGTCCGTATGGGTAACGGTAAAGGTAATCCGGAGTACTACGTGGCCGAGATCCAGCCGGGCAAGGTCCTGTACGAAATGGACGGCGTCGCTGAAGAACTGGCGCGCGAAGCCTTCCGTCTGGCTGCCGCCAAACTGCCGCTGGCGACGACGTTTGTCGTGCGTCAAGTCGGCCAATAACAGGAGTTAAGAATGAAAGCAACGGAACTCCGCGGCAAGGACCAGGCAGCTCTGCAACAAGAGCTGAATGAGCTGCTGAAGGCACAGTTCGGCCTGCGCATGCAAATCGCTACGCAGCAACTGACGAACACTGCCCAGCTCAAGAAGGTGCGCCGCGATATCGCGCGTGTCAAGACTGTGATGACCCAGAAGGAAGCCAAATGAACGACACCACTAAAACGGCGCTGAAGCGTACGCTGGTCGGCAAGGTCGTGTCCGACAAAATGGACAAGACGGTGACCGTGCTGGTTGAGCGTCACGTCAAGCACCCGCTGTACGGCAAGATCATCGTGCGCTCGAACAAGTATCACGCGCACGACGAGACCAACCAGGCCAAGACCGGCGACACGGTCGAGATCATGGAAGGTCGCCCGATCTCGAAGACGAAGGCTTGGACCCTGACCAAGGTTGTGCAGGTCGCCCAGGTTCTGTAATGCCTGAAGAGGCGTTGTCACAACGTCTCTAAAATTTGTCTTGCGTGGCCCGCTGGTATGTGGAATACTAGCGGGCTTCGTTCATGTGTTGCCGCAGTTTGTCCTTCGGTAACTGCGGCCTGCAACGAACATTGGAAAGTCCAATCACCCAAACGTACGCGCTTGCAATGAGTGCGGCCGGCGGGACCAAGACTGACCGCAGGCCTACGGTTTTCCGTGGGGTTTCTTCGGCTTAAGTTGGGAAAGAAAATATCATGATTCAAACCGAAAGCCGGCTCGAAGTAGCCGACAATACCGGTGCAAAAGAAGTTCTGTGCATCAAGGTATTGGGCGGCTCCAAACGCCGTTACGCCAGCATTGGCGACGTGATCAAGGTCACCGTGAAGCAAGCTGCTCCGCGCGGCCGCGTCAAGAAAGGTGAAATCTACAACGCCGTGGTCGTGCGTACCGCTAAAGGTGTGCGCCGCCAAGACGGCTCCCTGGTGAAGTTCGACGGCAACGCCGCCGTCCTGCTGAACAGCAAGCTGGAGCCGATCGGTACCCGCATCTTTGGACCGGTGACGCGCGAACTGCGTACCGAAAAGTTCATGAAGATCGTGTCCCTGGCACCTGAAGTTCTGTAAGGGAGTCGCAATGGATAAGATTCGTAAAAACGACGAAGTCATCGTTCTGGCCGGTAAAGACAAGGGCAAGCGCGGTGTCGTTCAGCAGCGAGTAGATGCTGAGCACGTCATCGTTGAAGGCGTTAACGTGGCCAAGAAGGCCGTCAAGCCGAACCCGATGACCGGCGTAACTGGTGGTATCGTCGACAAGACCATGCCGATTCACGTGTCGAACGTCGCGCTGTTCAATGCAGCGACCGGCAAGGCTGATCGCGTTGGCTTCAAAGATGTGGATGGTAAAAAAGTCCGCGTCTTCAAGTCGAACGGCGAAGTAGTGAAAGGGTAATTAGAAATGGCCCGTCTCCAACAACTGTACAAAGACAAAGTCGTTGCCGAACTGACCGATAAATTCGGTTACAAGTCGGTGATGGAAGTGCCGCGCCTGACCAAGATCACCC
Source organism: Massilia pinisoli (assembly GCF_024753285.1). Taxonomy (GTDB): domain Bacteria; phylum Pseudomonadota; class Gammaproteobacteria; order Burkholderiales; family Burkholderiaceae_D; genus Telluria; species Telluria pinisoli. The sequence goes on from NZ_JANUGW010000003.1 coordinate 144,230, forward strand.
TGAACATGGGTCTGTCGGAAGCCGTCGCGGACAAGAAGATCATCGAGCACGCAACTGGCGACCTGACGAAGATCGCCGGTCAGAAGCCGGTCGTGACGAAAGCTCGCAAGGCAATCGCAGGTTTCAAGATCCGCGAAGGCTACCCGATCGGCACGATGGTGACCCTGCGCGGCGCCCGCATGTACGAATTCCTGGATCGCTTCATCACCGTGGCTCTGCCGCGCGTGCGTGACTTCCGTGGCGTCAGCGGCAAATCGTTCGACGGTCGCGGCAACTACAACATCGGCGTCAAAGAGCAGATCATCTTCCCGGAAATCGATTACGACAAGATCGATGCGCTGCGTGGCATGAACATCTCGATCACCACGACCGCTAAGACCGACGAAGAAGCCAAAGCGCTGCTCGCCGCATTCAAATTCCCGTTCCGGAACTAAGAACATGGCAAAACTTGCACTGATTAACCGCGAACAGAAGCGTGCAGACCTGGTGGAGAAATTCGCCGCAAAGCGTGCCGCTCTGAAAGCAATCATCGACGACCAGTCGAAGACCGAAGAAGAGCGTTACGAAGCACGCCTGAAACTGCAGGCACTGCCGCGTAACTCGGCCCCGTCGCGCCAGCGTAACCGCTGCGCCATCACCGGCCGTCCGCGTGGCACTTTCCGTAAATTCGGTCTGGCCCGTACCAAACTCCGCGAATTCGCCATGAAAGGCGAAATCCCGGGTATGACCAAAGCTAGCTGGTAATAGGAGAATAAGCAATGAGTATGAGCGATCCTATCGCCGATATGCTGACCCGTATTCGCAACGCGCAAGGCGTGCAGAAGACCACCGTCGAAATGCCGTCGTCGAAGCTGAAGGTTGCGATTGCCAACGTCCTGAAGGACGAGGGTTACATTGAAGATTACGCCGTGTCCACCGAAGGTGGCAAGGCTGAACTGAAAATCGGTTTGAAGTACTACGTCGGCCGTCCGGTTATCGAGCGCATCGAGCGCGTCTCCCGTCCTGGCCTGCGCATCTACAAGGGCAAAGACGAGATCCCTCAGGTCATGAACGGCCTGGGCGTGGCGATCGTCTCGACCCCGAAGGGTGTGATGACCGACCGCAAAGCACGCGCTACCGGTGTCGGTGGCGAAGTGATTTGCTACGTGGCTTAAGGAGTAGACGATGTCTCGAGTAGCTAAGATGCCAATCGCCGTCCCGGCCGGTACCGATGTCGCGATCAACGCGTCGTCGATCACCGTCAAGGGCCCGCTGGGCACCCTGACCCAGCCGCTGAACGGCCTGGTCAAAGTAGAAAACAACAACGGCACGCTGTCGTTCGACGTGATCGACGATTCCCGCGAATCGAACGCCATGTCGGGCACCCTGCGTGCACTGGTGAACAACATGGTGACCGGTGTCACCAAAGGTTTCGAAAAGCGCCTGACCCTGGTCGGCGTGGGTTACAAGGCTGCCGTCCAAGGCAACGCCCTGAACCTGTCGCTGGGCTTCTCGCACCCTGTGCTGCACGCGATGCCGGAAGGCGTCACCGCAGCAACCCCGACCCCGACCGAGATCCTGATCAAGGGTATCGACCGTCAAAAGGTCGGCCAGGTTGCCGCAGAAGTGCGTGCTTACCGCTCGCCTGAGCCGTACAAAGGCAAGGGTGTCCGTTATGCGGACGAAGTGGTGAAGCTTAAAGAAACCAAGAAGAAATAATCGGAGCTGACGATGGACAAGAAAGAATCGCGTCTGCGTCGCGGACGCCAAACCCGCATCAAGATCGCGCAGCTGGGCGTGAACCGCCTGTCGGTGCATCGCACCAACCTGCACATCTATGCGAACCTGATCAGCCCGGATGCGAAGGTCCTGGTTTCGGCTTCGACGCTGGAAGCAGAAGTGCGCGCCGAACTGGCTGGCAAGACCGGCGTGGGCGGCAACGTCGCCGCCGCTGCCCTGGTTGGCAAGCGCGTCGCAGAAAAAGCACTGAAAGCAGGGATCACCGAAGTCGCATTCGACCGTTCGGGTTTCCGTTACCACGGCCGTGTGAAGGCGCTGGCAGAAGCCGCGCGCGAAGCTGGTCTGAAGTTCTAAGGAAGAATCGTCATGGCAAAAATGCAAGCGAAAATGGCAAGCGACAAGCCGGATGATGGCATGCGCGAGAAGATGATCGCGATCAACCGCGTCACCAAGGTGGTGAAGGGTGGTCGTATCATGGGTTTTGCAGCGCTGACCGTTGTCGGTGACGGCGATGGCCGCATCGGCATGGGCAAAGGCAAGTCGAAGGAAGTTCCGGTCGGCGTGCAGAAAGCGATGGAAGAAGCCCGCCGCAACCTGATCAAGGTGCCCCTCAAGAACGGCACGCTGCAGCACAGCGTCACCGGCCGCCACGGCGCGTCGTACGTGATGATGTCGCCGGCCAAGCCGGGTACCGGCGTGATCGCAGGCGGCGCAATGCGCGCAATCTTCGAAGTCATGGGCGTGACCGACGTCGTCGCCAAGTCGACCGGTTCGTCGAACCCGTACAACCTGGTTCGCGCGACCCTCGACGGTCTGGCAAAAATGAGCACTCCGGCCGACATCGCTGCCAAGCGCGGCAAGTCGGTGGAAGAGATCCTGGGTTAAGGGGAACAACTATGGCAAACACCATCAAAGTCAAGCTGGTCAAAGGCCTGATCGGTACCCGCCAGGATCACCGCGCCACCGTGCGCGGTCTGGGTCTGCGTCGTGTCAACTCGGTTTCCGAGCTGCAGGACACCCCGGCGATCCGCGGCATGATCAACAAGGTCAACTACCTCGTGAAAATTGTCGACTAAGCTTCGGCTTGGTCAACGGAGAAAATAATGCAACTCAATACCATCCAACCCGCTGAAGGCGCGAAACACGCCAAGCGCCGCGTCGGTCGCGGTATCGGCTCGGGCCTGGGCAAGACCGCCGGCCGCGGCCACAAGGGTCAGAAATCGCGTTCGGGCGGCTTCCACAAAGTCGGCTTCGAAGGCGGTCAGATGCCTCTGCAGCGCCGTCTGCCGAAGCGCGGCTTCAAGTCGCTGAACGCTACGTTCAAGGCTGAAGTGCGTCTGTCGGACCTGAACAACCTGGCCGTCGCCGATGTCGATGTCCTGGTGCTCAAGCAAGCCGGCGTGCTGCCGGTCGTCGCTCGTGACGTGCGCGTGATCCTGTCGGGCGAAATCACCAAAGCGGTGAACCTGAAAGGCATCAAGGCGACCGCTGGCGCGAAGGCAGCGATCGAAGCAGCTGGCGGTTCGGTCGCCTAAACGCGACCGCTGCCTGATCGGAGCAAAAATTGGCGACTAATTCACAACTTGGTAAAAGTGCTGCTTCCGGCTTCCCCTGGGGCCGGTTGTGGTTCTTGCTTGGCGCGTTGGTCGTGTACCGTATCGGTGCTCACATCCCGGTCCCCGGGATTGACCCGATCGCCATGGCCCAGCTGTTCAAGCAGAACGAGGGTGGCATCCTGGGCATGTTCAACATGTTCTCGGGCGGCGCCTTGTCCCGCTTTGCCGTGTTCGCTCTTGGCATCACGCCTTACATTTCGGCTTCGATCATCATGCAGCTGGTGTCGATCGTCTCGCCGCAGATGGAGGCACTGAAGAAAGAGGGCGAGTCCGGCCGCCGCAAGATCACCCAGTACACCCGTTACTTCACGGTCGTGCTGGCTCTGTTCCAGGCGTTCGGCATCGCCGTCGCGCTCGAGGCGCAGCCTGGCCTCGTGCTCGACCCGGGCATGGGCTTCCGCCTCGTGACCGTCGTGACCCTGCTGACCGGCACCATGTTCCTCATGTGGCTGGGCGAGCAGATCACGGAGCGTGGTCTTGGCAACGGTATCTCGATCATCATTTTTGCCGGTATCGCAGCTGGTCTGCCGAACGCACTGGGTAGTCTGTTCACCCTCGTGTCGAACGGTTCGATCGGCAGCTTCTCCGCGATCATCATCGTGATTCTGGTAGCCCTGGTGACTTACGCTGTCGTGTTCGTCGAACGCGGTCAGCGCAAGATCCTGGTGAATTACGCGAAACGCCAGGTCGGTAACAAGATCTATGGTGGCCAGACGAGCCACCTGCCGCTGAAGCTGAATATGGCTGGTGTGATCCCGCCAATCTTCGCTTCGTCGATCATCATGTTCCCGGCCACGATCATCGACTGGTACACGCGTGGCAAGGACGTCACGAACCCGTTCGTCGGGTTCCTGAAAGACTTGGCTGCCTCGCTGAGCCCAGGCGAACCGATCCACGCGTTGCTGTATGCGGTGGCCATCGTGTTCTTCTGCTTCTTCTACACGGCGCTGGTATTCAACAGCAAGGAAACGGCGGACAACTTGAAGAAGAGCGGCGCGTTTGTTCCGGGCATCCGTCCGGGCGAGCAGACTGCACGCTACATCGACAAGATCCTGATGCGCCTGACCCTGGCCGGTGCGGTCTATATCACGCTGGTATGCCTGGTGCCGGAGTTCTTCCAGAGCCAGTGGAAAGTGCCTTTCTACTTCGGCGGAACCTCGCTCCTGATCATCGTGGTCGTCACGATGGATTTCATGGCGCAGGTGCAGAACTACGTCATGTCGCAGCAATATGAATCACTGCTGCGCAAGGCTAATTTCAAGGGCGGTATCCCGTCGCGTTAAGCGGCTGGCGTCCCCAGGAGTGAAGAGACCGAATGGCAAAAGACGACGTCATCCAAATGCAAGGGGAGATTCTGGAGAATCTCCCGAACGCGACCTTTCGCGTGAAGCTGGAAAACGGGCACGTGGTGCTTGGACATATCTCGGGTAAAATGCGAATGAATTACATCCGCATTCTTCCGGGTGACAAGGTAACGGTGGAACTGACCCCTTACGACTTGTCCCGGGCCCGCATCGTGTTCCGCACCAAGTAAAAACTAATCAAGTTATCGAATCTGGAAGAGAGTGCAAAAATGAAAGTTAACGCTTCAGTCAAGCGGATCTGCCGCAACTGCAAGATCATCAAGCGCAAGGGCGTGGTCCGTGTGATCTGCGTCGAGCCGCGTCACAAGCAGCGTCAAGGTTAATTTCGAGGAATAACGAATGGCACGTATTGCAGGGGTCAACGTCCCCAATCATCAGCACACCGTCATCGGCCTGACGGCAATCTATGGCATCGGCCGTACCCGCTCGAAGCAGATCTGCGAATCGACCGGCGTCGCGACGAACAAGAAGGTCAAGGACCTGGACGACAACGAACTGGAAAAGCTGCGTGATGCAGTCGGCAAGTTCGTCGTCGAGGGCGACCTGCGCCGTGAGCTGTCCATGAGCATCAAGCGTCTGATGGACCTGGGCTGCTACCGTGGTATGCGTCACCGCAAGGGCCTGCCGGTCCGCGGCCAGCGCACCCGTACGAATGCACGTACCCGCAAGGGCCCGCGCAAGGCAGCTCAATCGCTCAAGAAATAATCTAGGAACTGACCATGGCTAAGCAACAAAGCTCGGCGGCTGCAGCCCGCATCCGCAAGAAAGTCAAGAAGAACGTCGCGGAAGGCATCGCACACGTCCACGCATCGTTCAACAACACCATCATCACGATCACCGATCGCCAGGGCAATGCCCTGTCGTGGGCGACGTCCGGCGGCGCAGGCTTCAAGGGTTCGCGTAAATCGACCCCGTTCGCGGCGCAGGTCGCAGCCGAAGCAGCTGGCAAGGTTGCTCAGGAATACGGCGTGAAGAACCTGGAAGTGCGCATCAAGGGCCCGGGCCCGGGCCGCGAGTCGGCTGTGCGCGCGCTGAACAACCTGGGTATCAAGATCACCGAGATCCAGGACGTGACGCCGGTGCCGCACAACGGCTGCCGTCCGCCGAAGCGTCGTCGTATCTAATCTGCATCGGGCGGTTCGCCGCCTGTCGCAGTGCCGATACGCCACGCCGTGGTGTGTCAAGAATCGCCGGTGCAGTTAACCCAGAAATGGGTTATACTGCCCGGCTATTGTCGCCTCGGGCCGTCCGGCCATGAGGTTTTTGTAAGCCACGTCCGGTCTCATCGAAGAACTGGACTAGCGCCTGTTGCAGCCTGGCTGCATCCGGGGCGTGATCATTCAAACAAAGGAAGTTTAACGTGGCACGTTATATCGGACCTAAAGCAAAACTGTCGCGCCGTGAAGGCACCGACCTGTTCCTGAAGAGCGCACGCCGCTCGCTCGACTCCAAGTGCAAACTGGACGTCAAACCTGGCCAGCACGGCGTCAAGTCGGGCCAGCGTACGTCGGACTACGGCAACCAGCTGCGTGAAAAGCAGAAGGTCAAGCGTATCTACGGCGTGCTGGAGCGTCAGTTCCGCCGCTACTTCGCCGAAGCGTCGCGCCGCAAGGGCAACACCGGTGAGACCCTGCTGAAGCTGCTGGAATCGCGCCTGGACAACGTCGTCTACCGCATGGGCTTCGGCTCGACCCGCGCCGAAGCGCGTCAGCTGGTCAGCCACAAGGCGCTGACCGTGAACGGCAACGTCGTGAACATCGCTTCGTACCAGGTCAAGACCGGCGACGTCGTCGCTGTCCGCGAAAAGGCCAAGAAGCAGACCCGTATCGTCGAAGCGCTGTCGCTGGCCGAGCAGGTTGGTTTCCCGAGCTGGGTGTCGGTCGACGCCAAGAAAATGGAAGCAACCTTCCGCGCTTACCCGGAGCGTAACGAGATCGCTGCCGACGTCAACGAAGCACTGATCGTCGAACTGTACTCGCGTTAATCGATAAAAGCGCCCTCGGGCGCTTTTATCCGCATTACCGGATTCGCTTTGCCGCCTGCTCCCAGAAGCAGGCGTTTCCACTACTGATGCCATCAGCCTTATCGGTGTAACGAGCCGAGGGTATTGAAAAGGACATTCCATGCAAAATAGTTTGTTGAAGCCACGTATCATCGACGTCGAAACCCTCGGCGCCGGCCACGCGAAAGTCGTGATGGAGCCGTTCGAACGTGGTTATGGCCACACGCTGGGCAACGCGCTGCGCCGCGTGCTGCTGTCGTCGATGATCGGCTACGCGCCGACCGAAGTGACGATCGCCGGCGTCGTGCACGAGTACTCGTCGCTGGACGGTGTGCAGGAAGACGTCGTCGACCTGCTGCTGAACCTGAAGGGCGTCGTGTTCAAAGTGCACAACCGTGACTCCGTGACGCTGACCCTGAAGAAGGAAGGCGAAGGCCCGGTCCTGGCATCCGACATCGACCTGCCGCATGACGTGGAACTGATCAATCCGGACCACGTGATCGCCCACCTGACGGCCGGCGGCAAGCTGGACATGCAGATCAAGGTCGAAAAAGGCCGCGGCTATGTGCCGGGTAACGTGCGCCGCCTGTCGGAAGACACGAACAAGACCATCGGCCGCATCATCCTGGACGCATCGTTCTCGCCGGTCCGTCGCGTGTCGTACGCCGTGGAATCGGCCCGTGTCGAACAGCGTACCGACCTGGACAAGCTGATCATCAACATCGAGACCAACGGCGTCATCACGCCGGAAGAAGCGATCCGCCAGTCGGCCCGCGTCCTCGTCGACCAGCTGAACGTGTTCGCCGCCCTGGAAGGCACGGAAGCCGCTGCGGAAGCCCCGTCGCGCGCACCGCTGGTCGATCCGATCCTGCTGCGTCCGGTGGACGACCTGGAACTGACCGTCCGTTCGGCAAACTGCCTGAAGGCCGAGAACATCTACTACATCGGCGACCTGATCCAGCGTTCGGAAAACGAGCTGCTGAAGACGCCGAACCTGGGCCGCAAGTCGCTGAACGAGATCAAGGAAGTCCTGGCTTCCCGTGGTCTGACCCTGGGCATGAAGCTGGAAAACTGGCCGCCCGCAGGTCTGGAGAAGTAATTGCATCACCTGCCCGGGCAATGTTGCTCGGGCAGTTTTTAACCTTGAACCGGTCCGCGGTCACGCGTGTGCGTGAACGATCGAAGAACTGGATGTAAAACATCGAAAGGAAATACCATGCGTCACCGTCACGGCCTTCGCAAGCTGAACCGCACTTCGTCCCACCGTCTCGCCATGCTGCGCAACATGACCGTCTCGCTGCTGCGTCACGAAGCGATCAAGACCACCGTTCCGAAAGCCAAGGAACTGCGCAAAGTCGTCGAGCCGCTCATCACCCTGGGCAAGAGCGACACGCTGGCCAACAAGCGTCTGGCATTCGCCCGCCTGCGCGACCGCGAAATCGTGCAGAAGCTGTTCGCCGAAATCGGCCCGCGCTACAACGCGCGTCCGGGCGGCTACATCCGCATCCTGAAGATGGGCTTCCGCGTTGGCGACAACGCACCGATGGCGTTCGTCGAACTGGTCGACCGTCCGGAAGTCTCGTCGGCTGACGAAGCACCGACCGCAGAGTAATCGCGTGTTGTGTTCATGAAAACCAGGCCACGCGCCTGGTTTTTTTTCGTCTGCGCGGCCCAACGGTGGCAAGGTCATGCCGTGCAGCAGAGCCGGACCCGGTGTACCATCATGATGCGTTGAACCAATCTCTCGATCCATGCCCCGATTCCCCTTCCTGACGATCGTGCGCCTGCTGGCCGCGCTGCTCCTGGCCTGCCTCGCCATCGCCCCCGCGGCCCGTGCCGACGAGGACTTCCTGCCCCCGGAACAGGCGTTCAAGTTTTCCGCGCACATGGCGGATGCGCACACGGTCGTCGTCAACTACGCGATCGCCGACGGTTATTACATGTACCGCGAGCGCTTCCACTTCAGCGCCGCCGGCGCGAAGCTGGGCGAGCCCGTGCTGCCGGCCGGGAAGGTCAAGTACGACGACACGTTCCAGAAAAACGTCGAGACTTATCACAACGGCGTCGAGATCCGCATCCCCGTCGACGCGACCGGACCCTTCACGCTGAACGCCTCCGGCCAGGGCTGCGCCGACAAGGGCTTGTGCTATCCGCCCCAGGACGCGTCGATCCGGCTCGCGCCGGGCGCGGCGGCAGGCGGCGCCGCAGGACCGCAGATCAGCATTGCGCCGGGGCAGGGCGGCGGCTTCGCATTCCCGGGGCAGGCTGCCCAGCCGGCGCCGCAAGTCGATATGCCGGCCGCGCAGCCGGTGCCGGTGCCGGCCGCAGCACCGTCGGTCGCAGCGCCGGCCGCCGGAGCGCCGGCCGCCGGATCGCCGGCCGCCGGATCGCCGGCCGCAACAACTTCCGTCGCAGCGGCGACCCAGCGGTCCGAGCTGTCCGGCATCGCCTCCCTGCTGCAAGGCGGCCGCCTGCTGGCGATCATCCCCGCGTTCATCCTGCTGGGCCTGGGCCTCGCGTTCACGCCGTGCGTATTGCCGATGGTGCCGATCCTGTCGTCGATCATCGTCGGCGAGGGCAAGGACGTGCACCGCACGCGCGGCTTCGTGCTGTCGCTCGCGTATTCGATGGGCATGGCGATCGTCTACACGGCGTTGGGCGTGGCCGCCGGCCTCGTCGGCGAAGGACTCGCGGCCGCGCTGCAGAACCCGTGGGTACTGTCCGCGTTCGCGCTGCTGATCGCGGCGATGTCGCTGTCGATGTTCGGCGTGTTCCAGCTGCAGGTTCCCGCCGCGCTGCAGACGCGTCTTGCCACCGCATCCGGGCGCCAGGCGTCCGGCAAGCTGGCCGGCGTGTTCGTGATGGGTGCGATCTCCGCGCTGATCGTCGGCCCGTGCGTGGCGGCGCCGCTCGCCGGAGCGCTCGTGTACATCAGCCAGACGCGCGACGTCGTCATCGGCGGCGCCGCGCTGTTCGCGATGGCGATCGGCATGAGCATTCCGCTGCTGCTGGTGGGCGTGTCTGCCGGTTCGCTGCTGCCGCGCGCCGGCATGTGGATGGAGTCCGTGAAACGGTTCTTCGGCGTGCTGATGCTGGCGATGGCCTTGTGGATGGCCGCGCCCGTGCTGCCGGGGCTCGTGCAGATGCTGCTGTGGGCCGCGCTGCTGCTGGGCTATGGCGTTTATCTGCTGCGCGGCCTCGGCCAGCGTGGCCATCGGGCCGGCCCCGCCATCGGTGCGGCGGCCGTCGTGCTCGGCGCGATCCAGCTGGTGGGCGCGGCGAGCGGCGCGCGCGATCCGCTCGCGCCGCTGGCCCGCTTCACGGGCGGCGCGCCGGCGCAGTCCCTCGCGTTCACGCGCATCAAGACGATGGCCCAGCTCGACGCTGCGCTGGCCGCGACCGGGAGCCGCACTGCGATGCTCGATTTTTACGCGGACTGGTGCGTGTCGTGCAAGGAGATGGAAAAGCTGACGTTCGTCGATCCGGCCGTCAAGGCGCGCCTGGCGAACACGGTGCTGCTGCAGGTCGACGTGACGGCCAACGATGCGGACGACCGGGCGATGCTCAAGCGGTTCGGCCTGTTCGGGCCGCCGGGCATCATCCTGTTCGACAAGCAGGGCAAGGAAATCGCGGACAGCCGCGTGATCGGCTACCAGGACGCGAGGAAATTCCTGCAGTCGTTAAGTAAGCTGATGTAGGGTGGACGGGTCTCCCGTCCACGCGTCCAATCCGGGCGCGCATTGCGGCAGAGCTCGCGGCAGTTGAACGCGTGGACGGCAAGCCGTCCACCCTACGCATCAGCCCTGCGCGGTATTGCCGCGGTGGCCGTGCCCAAAGCGGCCGTGGCCGAAATGCGATGCCTTCTCGTCAAACGTCTTCTTCTGGTCCGCGCTCAACGTGGAATAGAACGTGTTGAGGGCACCCTGGCGCTGCTCGAGGGCGGCCGTGCGCTGCTTCTGCATCTCGATCATCTTCGCCATGCGTTCCGGCGCCGTCAGGTGGGTCCAGGCGGCGCGGTCGTGCTGCGCGTGCGCCGGCGGCTGCATCGCGTTGACGAAGGCGGTCCAGGCGCTTTCCTGCGCGGGCGTGATCTTCAGCTCGTCGTGGAGCTTCGCGATGCGCTGTGCCCGGAATTGCTCACGCTGTTCCGGCGTCAGTTTCTCGTGCTGCATGCCGTGGCGGGCCTGCGGTGCGCTCTGGTCCGTCGTCTGGGCGTGAGCGCCCAGTGCCGTGGCGCCGAGGGTCAGCGCGGACAGTGCGGCGAGGAGGTGTTTGCGGTAGGTTTTCATCTCGTATCCTAGTCAGGGTTGAACGTGGCGAACGGCCACACGTTGTCATCTTGCTCCGATCGGCGGCTATCACGTCGTCTTCGCATGCCGTTCATCATGGGCTGGAGTTGTAAGCGCAGCGTTTCCGCTGCCTCGTTCTTTGTATCAATTTGTTTCCGTGGAAGATCCATATACACGCCGATACAAAGTCGCTGTTCAGGGGCGCGGCAAGTCGCGATAATGACGACATGGACAATCCATCTACCATCCTGATCGTCGACGACGACCGCGATATCCGCTCGCTGCTGGCCGATTACCTGGAAGCGAACGGCTACCGCGCGCTGGCCGCGGCCGACGGCACCGCCATGTGGAAAATCCTCGACGAATCTCGTCCGGACCTGATCGTGCTCGACCTGAACCTGCCGGGCGACGACGGCCTCACCCTGTGCCGCAAGCTGCGCGCGCATTCGACGATGCCCGTCATCATGCTGACGGCCCGCAGCGAGCCGCTGGACCGCATCCTCGGCCTGGAAATGGGCGCCGACGACTACCTGCCGAAGCCGTTCGAGCCGCGCGAACTGCTGGCGCGCATCCGCAGCGTGCTGCGCCGCAGCCACGCGATGCCGCCGACGTCGCAGGCCGAGAACGTGCAGCAGATGAAATTCTCCGGCTGGACGCTCGACCTCACGGCGCGCCACCTCGTCAACCCGCAGGGCGTGATCATCATGCTGTCGGGCGCCGAGTTCCGCCTGCTGCGCGTCTTCCTCGAACACCCGAACCGCGTGCTGAACCGCGACCAGCTGCTGAACCTCACGCAGGGCCGCGACGCCGATCCGTTCGACCGCTCGATCGACATCCAGATCAGTCGCCTGCGCCAGAAGCTCGGCGAAGATGCGCGCATGCCGCAGATCATCAAGACCGTCCGCAACGGCGGCTACGTGCTGGCCGGCCAGGTCACGGTGGAGCCGAGCGCGTGAGAGCTTTCCTCGGCTCGATGACGGGCCGCGTGTTCGCCACCCTGCTGCTCGGCATCCTGATCACGGCCGCGCTGACGCAGCTGCTGGCCGATACCGAGCGCGCGCACGTCATCGACGAGTTCCGCGACCTGCACAACCTCGACCGCGCGGAACAACTGATCATGGCCACGGAGATCGTGCCGGAATCGGCGCGCAAGGCCTACCTGGACGTCGCGAACCGGCCCGGCATGCAGCTCGTCGACGTCGACACCGTCCCGGCCGGGATGGCGCCGACCAATTCCGAATTCGCCCGGGCGCTGGCCGCGCGCATGGGCAAGGGCTACGTGATGCGCTCGCTGGCCGCGCGCCCGGCCGCGTGCGCGACGGCGCGCGAGCAGCCCGTCGTGTTCGGCCTGCTGCGCATGAAGTGGCGCGGCACGTGCGAGAGCATCAGCGTGCGCCTGCGCGACGGCGACGAGCTCGTGCTGTCCGTGCTGCCGCCGCGTTCGGCCACGTCGCCGCAGCGCACCGACTACAGGTGGACGATCTCGTTGACCCTCGTCAGCGTCGCCTTCCTCGCCTACCTCGTGGCGCGCATGACGACGCGGCCGCTGAAGCAGCTGGCGCAGGCCGCGAAGGATCTCGGCAACGACATCAACCACCCGGCGCTCGACCTCACCGGTGCCGACGAGATCCGCCAGGCCAGCGCCGCGTTCAACGCGATGCAGGCGCGCATCCGCCAGTACATCTTCCAGCGCACGCAGATGCTGGCCGCCATCACGCACGACCTGCAGACGCCGCTCACGCGCATGCGCCTGCGCCTGGAAAAAGTCGGCGAGCAGGAATTGAAGGAACGGCTGATCGGCGACCTGTCGGCGATGCAGGCGATGGTGCGCGAAGGCCTCGACCTGGCGCGCAGCATGGACGCGAACGAAGCCATGCAGATGCTCGACCTCGACTCGCTGCTCGATTCCGTCGTCGCGGACGCGGCCGAGAGCAGCCAGCGCGTGACCTTGTCCGGCCACGCCGGCATGGCGCTGCTGGGTCGGCCGAGCGACCTGCGCCGCTGCCTCGTCAACCTGATCGACAACGCCGTCAAGTACGGCCATGCCGCGAAGGTCCACGTCGACCGCATCAACGGGGCCGCGCGCATCCGCATCCGCGACGCCGGCCCCGGCATCCCCCGCGCCGAGCTCGCGCACGTGTTCGACCCGTTCTACCGTGTCGAAACGTCGCGCTCGCGCGAATCGGGCGGGACGGGCCTGGGCCTGACGATCGCCCGCAACATCGCCGAGCAGCACGGCGGCAGCATCGCCCTCGTCAATCACCCGGAAGGCGGGCTGGAGGCGACCCTGATGTTGCCGGAATATTACCCGGGCAAGTAATCGAGACACCGCGTGCAACGCCGCGGCAAATTCTCGCGGGTAGAAACATTCCAGATACACCCGTGTGGGAGAATCGCCGCGAAGGCTGAACGCCTGACTCATCGCATCAAACATAACGAGATCGACCGCGCGACAGCGGCACAGGGAATGGAATGAAAAGCAAAACGATCGGGATCATCGCCGCTGCCGCCGTGGTGGTCGGCGCCGGTACGTGGTGGTTGAACCGTGGGGCCGAATCGCACGGCGGCGAGGCCGGTGCCAAGGACAAGGGCGCGCAGCCGCCGGCCGTCGTCAACGTCGTGACGCCGCAACGCCAGGACGTGGCCGTCGTCCAGCAGGCCAACGGCACCGTGACGCCGATCCGTACCGTCGACCTGCACCCGCAGACGACGGCCACCATCCGGCAAGTCCACATCAAGGAAGGCCAGTTCGTCAAACAGGGCGAGCTGATGTTCTCGCTGGACGACCGCGCGGACCGCGCCAACCTCGACAAGGCCCAGGCTCAGGTCGAGCGCGACCGCGCGTCGCTCGCGGACGTCGAGCGCCAGTTCAAGCGCAGCCAGGACTTGTTTGCGCAACACTTCATCGCCCAGAGCGCCGTCGACACCTTGCGCGCGCAGGTCGACCAGGCCCGCGCCACCTTGCAGGCCGACGCCGCGGCCGCGCGCGCGAACAGCGTCGCGACGAGCTACACGGCGATCCGCGCGCCGATGTCCGGCCGCGTGGGCGGCATCGGCGTCTATCCGGGCAGCCTCGTGCAGCCGGCGACGTCGCTGACGACGATCACGCAGCTCGACCCGATCACCGTCGCGTTCACGTTGCCGGAATCCAGCTTGCCGGCGCTGCTCGCGGCGCAGAAGCGGGGCAAGGTCGACGTCGAGGCGCTGCCCGGCGCCGACCTGGCGCCCGTGAAGGGCCAGCTCAGCTTCGTCGACAACACGGTCGACCCGCAAGCCGGCACGATCAAGGTGAAGGCCGAGTTCGACAACCGCGAGACCACCTTGTGGCCCGGCCAGTACGTGAACACGAAGGTCGTCGTGCAGACCTTGAAGGATGCCGTCGTGATCCCGCAGAACGCGATCATCACGAATGCCCAGGGCACGTTCGTGTACGTGCTCGAGAAAGACCGGTCGGCCCGCCTCGTGCCCGTGCAGCGCGTGTATGGCGCAGGGCTGGACGCGGCCGTCAGCGGCCTCGCCGGCACCGAGCAGGTGATCACGGACGGCAAGCAGAACGTGCGTCCCGGCGCCAAGGTGCGCCTCGCGTCGGAACCGAACAAGGGCAGTGACAACGGCAAGGCCGTCCACGTCGCCGACAAGGGCTGAGCAATGAATTTGTCCGAACTGTGCATCCGCCGGCCTGTGATGGTCGTGCTGCTGTCGATCAGCCTGATCCTCGTCGGCATCCTCGCGTATTCGCACATCCCCGTGGCGGCGCTGCCCAGCTATAACACGCCCGTCATCAACGTCAACGCCAACCTCGACGGCGCAAGCCCGGAGACGATGGCGTCGTCCGTCGCGCTGCCGCTGGAAAAACAGTTCTCGACGATCGCAGGCATCAACCTGATCACGTCGACGAGCACGCAGGGCAGCACGTCGCTCACCTTGGAATTCGATCCGTCGATCGACGTCAACGCGGCCGCCGTCGACGTGCAGGCCGCGCTCCTGGCCGCGCAGCGCCAGCTGCCGCAGGAAATGACGACCTTGCCGTCGTACCGCAAGGTCAACCCGGCCGACGCACCCGTGCTGTTCATGACGATGACGTCGCCGTCGATGAACTTGTCGGAACTGAACGACTACGCGGAGAACCTCGTGTCGCCCGCGATCTCCACGTTGCCGGGCGTGGCGCAAGTGTCCGTCAACGGCGGCAAGCGCTTCGCCGTGCGCGTGCGCGCGAAGACGGACCTCATGAACGCCCGGAACATCACGATGGACGAGCTGGCGACGGCGCTGCGCTCGGCCAACTCGAACTCCGCGCTGGGCATCCTCGACGGCCCGCAGCAGACGCTGACGATCCAGGGCCCTGCGCAGATGATGAAGGCGGCCGACTTCGAGAACCTCATCGTCGCCACGCGCGACAACCTGCCGGTGCGCCTGAAGGACGTGGCCACCGTCGAGGACAGCTACCAGTCGACCCGCGCCTTCGGCGCCTACAACGGCGAGCGCGCCATCGTGCTGCTCGTGCAGCGCCAGCCGAACGCGAACACGGTCGAAGTGGTCGATGGCGTGCGCCGCCTGCTGCCGCGCTTCCAGTCGCAGCTGCCGAGCTCCATCAAGATCAACCTCGTCAACGACCGCTCGCGCTCGATCCGCGAAGCGATCCACGACGTCAACTTCACGCTGGCGCTGACGGTGGGCCTCGTCGTCCTCGTGATCTTCCTGTTCCTGCACCGCGCGTCGGCCACGTTCATCCCCGCCGTCACGATGCCGATCTCGCTGCTGGGCGCGCTGGCGCTGCTGTACTGGCTCGGCTACAGCCTCGACAACGTGTCGCTGCTCGGGATCACGCTGGCCGTCGGCCTCGTCGTCGACGATGCCATCGTCGTGCTGGAAAACATCGTGCGCCACATCGAGATGGGCAAGACGCCGCTGCGCGCCGCGCTCGACGGGGCGCGCGAGATGGGCTTTACCATCGTCTCGATTTCCGTGTCCCTCGTCGCCGTGTTCATCCCGATCTTCTTCATGCCCGGCGTGATCGGCCTGCTGTTCCACGAATTCGCCGTGATCGTCGGCCTCGCGATCCTCGTGTCGGCCGCCGTGTCGCTGACCCTCGTGCCGATGCTGGCGTCGCGCCTGCTGCCGGCGCACGGCCACGACCACACGCAAGAGAAGAGCTTCATCGGCCGCCACTTCGAGGCCGCGTTCACGGCCGTGCGCAACGCCTACGAAAAGACGCTGGACGTGGCGTTGCGGCACCGCTTCGTCGTGCTGCTCATCGCGTTCGGCACGTTCGCGCTGACGGTCGTGCTGTACACCACGATCCCGAAAGGCTTCTTCCCCGAGGAAGATATCGGCCAGCTGCGCGTGACGACGGAGGCGGCCGAAGACATCTCGTCGTCCGCGATGGTCACGCTGCAGACGAAAGTGGCGCAGGTGATCCAGAACGATCCGGCCGTGCAGGACGTCACGTCGTTTTCCGGCGGCGGCAACAACGGCCGCATGTTCATCGTGCTGAAACCCCGCAGCGAACGCGACAAGATGCCGCAGGTCGTCGACCGCCTGCGCAAGGCCACGCACAAGATTGCCGGCGTCAACGTCTACATGGCGCCCGTGCAGAACCTGCAGCTCGGCGGCCGCCCGAGCAAGAGCCGCTACCAGTACACGTTGCAGAGCGTGTCCGGCGCGGACATCGGCCAGTGGGCCAACGAGTATATGGAGCGCATGCGCAACAACCCGATGTTCCGCGACGTGACGAGCGACACGCAGGACAAGGGCCTGCAAGCCAAGCTCGACATCGACCGCGACAAAGCGAACCTGCTCGGTGTGCAACTGGGCGACATCCGCACGGCGCTGTACGCCGCGTTCGGCGAGCGCCAGGTGTCGACGATCTATTCGAGCGCGGCCAGCTATTACGTGATCCTGGAGACGGCGAACGAAGACCGCCAGTTCGAGGACGCGCTGTCGCGCCTGTCCGTGCGCAGCAAGACGGGCCAGCTCGTGCAACTGTCCAGCGTGGCCAACGTGAAGCGCACGGTCGGGCCCATCGCCGTCAACCACCAGGGCCAGCTGCAGGCGATCACCTTGTCGTTCAACCTCGCGCCCGACGCGCCGCTCGGCGCCGCCACCGCGGCCATCGAGCAGATGGGCCGCGACATGAAGCTGCCCGCGTCGATCATCACGAAATACGGCGGCGACGCGGCCGTGTTCCAGGATTCGCAGTCGAGCCAGCTGATCCTGATCGTGGCGGCCGTCGGCGTGATCTACGTGCTGCTGGGCGTGCTGTACGAGAGTTTCATCCACCCGATCACGATCCTGGCCGGCCTGCCGTCGGCCGCCGTCGGCGCGCTGCTCACCTTGCGGCTGTTCAACCTGGACCTGACGATGATCGCCATCATCGGCATCCTGATGCTGATCGGCATTGTCAAAAAGAACGCGATCATGATGATCGACTTCGCCCTCGACGCCCAGCGCAACGGCGGCATGACGCCGGAACAGGCGATCCGCGAGGCGTGCATCCTGCGCTTCCGCCCGATCGTGATGACCACGTTGGCCGCGTTGATGGGCGCGCTGCCGATTGCCCTCGGCCTCGGTGCCGGCGCCGAGCTGCGCCAGCCGCTGGGCCTGGCCGTTTGTGGGGGGCTGATCTTCTCGCAAGTGATCACGCTGTACATCACGCCCGTCATCTACCTGTACCTCGACAAGTACAGCGGCAGCGGGCCGATGACGGATACACAGGTCGCCGACCTGGAGCGGGAGCCGAAGGTCGTGCTCACGAAGGTCGCTTGACGATGGCGTCGTCGATGTGAAATGGAGGCAGAATCCATTTCACATCGACCGATTCCCTGACGCAAGGTTGATACACACTGTAACAACCATTAAGCTACCCGGCTTGTAAGCTCATTACAGATGCTTAACACCGCGTGCGCAGGAAATCCAAACCGGTTAGACTGCGCCTCGTCAATATCTTTTTACTGTCCCCTGACCAGGGGTGTTCATTATCTTGCGTGACCATTCCCACATCCCGATGGAAGACAGCGATGTCTGCGTACATTGCGGCCAGCCCATGCCTGGACGGAAGGTGGTCACGTACGGAGAGCGGGGCCCGAACCGGACCGGCATTGCCGTCACGATCGCGTTGCACCTGCTGCTCGTCGCCGTGTGGCTGTTCCAGCCGAAGATGGAGCGCCATGCGCCGCCGAAGTCCGGTGCGGCCGTCGTCTGGCTGCCGCCGCTGAAGCCGAACAAGCCCGCGGCCAAGCCGGCCGAGCAGGCGCCCAAGAAGACGGCGAAGGCGGAGGCACCCAAGTTCACGCCGCCGCGCATCACGATGCCGCGCCTGCCGAACACGATCACGGTGCCGGAAGTGAAACCTGTCGAGGAAAAGCCGCAGCCGAAGCCGAAGGAAGAGACGAAGGCGCCGCCGCAGGAAGTCGACATGCAGGCCTATATCGAGGCCCAGCGCAAGAAGCGCGGCGCACCGGCGCAGACCGACCAGGCCGAGGAAAGCGAAGCCGCGCGCGGCACACGCAACGCGCTCGCGAACATCGCCGCCATCAACGGCCGCGGCGGCCAGGATCCGAACGAGACGGGCGGCGTGTTCAGCGTCACCAACAAGACGTTCAACTCGGCCGACCTGAAATTCCGCGGCTGGAACCCGAACTTCAAGCGCCGCTGGCTGACCGCGGTAACGGTCGAGCGCGGCAGCGACCCGGACATCGAGACGGCGATCGTCAAGAAGATGATCGAGCTGATCCGCAAGGAAAAGACGGGCGACTTCGAGTGGGAATCGCACCGCCTGAACCGCGTCGTCACCTTGTCGGCACGCCCGCAGGATACGCAGGAACTGATGAGCTTCCTGTACAAGGAAATGTTCCCGGAATACAAACCGCCGCGCTGAGCCGGCGCCGCCGGCCCGGGCATCGTCACTCGTGCGAGGTGAACAGCTTCTCGATCGGATAGTGGTGCTTGACGAACGGGGACTGGATGACGATGTAGCTGAAGTATTTCTCGATGTTGATGCTCTGCCGGAGCACGTCCTCGGCGATGCTGTGGTAGTGCGCCACGCTGCGGGTGACGAACTTGAGCAGGTAGTCGAAACCGCCGCTGACCAGGTGGCATTCGACGATCTCGTCGATGCTGCGGATGGCGGACTCGAACTTGGCGAAGTCTTCGCGGCGGTGGTCGGACAGGGTGACCTGGGTGAACACGACCTGCATGTCGCCGAGTTTCTCGAGCTGCAGATGGGCGCCGTAGCCGTTGATGTAGCCCGCCTTCTCCAGGCGCTTCACGCGGATCAGGCACGGACTGGGAGACAAGCCCACCGCATCGGCCAGGTCCACGTTCGTGACCCGGCCGTTACGCTGCAGGTGGCTGAGGATGCGGATGTCGATCCGGTCCAGCTTGAGGTTCTCAGGGATCATCGTGGTTCGCCATGTCTGTCTCGCCGTTGATGCTGATCATCATATTATCAGCGAATTTCCACCATGCATATAACGATTTTTCCCTGACGCACGATCAAATTGACTTGAGCGCGCGGCGCACGTCGGCCTGGTCGAGCACCTCGTCGAGGGTCCGGGTCAGGCGCTCGAACATCAGGTCGAAGTCGTCGGCCGTATAGCACAGGGCCGGCGCGAAGCCGAGCACGTTGTCGCCGAAGGCGCGGAACACGAGGCGGTTGCGGTAGGCCGCGACGGCGATGCGTTCGTGCAGCTTGAGCGCGGGATCGAAGCGGGTCTTGTCGGCCTTGTCCGCGACCAGTTCGAGCGCACCGAGCAGTCCGCGGCTGCGCGCGTCGCCGACGAGCGGGTGGGCGAGCAGGTCGCGCAAACCCTGCTCGAAGCGCGGTGCCCGGGCCTGGCCGTTGGCCAGCAACCCGCCTTCCGTGTACAGGCGCAGCACCTCGAGGCCGACCGCGGCACTGACCGGATGTGCGGAATAGGTGTGGCCATGGCCCACCGGCACGCCGGCCGGCATGTTGTCGGCGATGCCGCGGTAGACCGCGTCGGACATCAGCACGGCGCCCATCGGCGCATAGCCTGCCGTGAGACCCTTGGCCACGACCATCAGGTCCGGCTCCACGTGTTCCGCCTCGCACGCGAACATCGGGCCCGTCCGGCCGAAGCCCGTGATGACTTCGTCGACGACGAACAGGACGTCCAGTTCGCGGCAGGCGTCGCGCATGGCCTTGAGCCAGCCCTTGGGCGGCACGAGCACGCCGCCGGAACCCTGGATCGGTTCGCAGAAGAACGCCGCCACATTGTCCTGGCCCAGCTCGCGCACCTTGGCGCGCAGCGCCTCGACGGACGTGCGGATGATCGTGTCGGGATCGGAACCGGCCGGATTGCGGTACGGGTACGGCGAGGGAATCTTGTGCTGCTGCGGCAGGGGCACGTCGAAATGGTGGTGGAACACGGCCAGCGCCGTGAGTCCCGCACCCATCGTGGACGAGCCGTGGTAACCGCGCTCGAGCGAGATGAAGTGCTTCTTGGCGGGGCGGCCGGTCGAGTTGTAGTAGTGCGTGATGAAGCGGATGGCGGAATCGTCCGCGTCCGAGCCGCCCAACGTGAAATACACGTGGCGCAGCGAGGCCGGCGCCAGTTCCACCAGGCGCGCGGCAAGGCGGATGGCGGGTTCGGAACCGAAATGGAAATAGCCGGTCGCATAGGGCAGCTTGCGCATCTGTTCGGCGGCGGCCCGGACCACGCTCTCCTGGCCATAGCCGACGTTGACGCACCACAGGCCGGAAAACGCGTCCAGCAGTTCCGTGCCCTGCGCGTCGCGCAGGTAGGCGCCGTGGCCCGATTCGAGGATCGTGACGCCTCTTTGCTCATGGGCCTGGTAATTGACGAGGGGGTGGATCAGGTGGTCGCGGTCCAGCGCGACGAGGGGATGAGTTGACATGGCGGGCTCCAATGAAAGGGGAAAACAGGGACATGGTAGCCACGGGAACGCAGCGATAGCTGTTGCCGGCGCCGTGCAAACAGTGCCGGAAATTGCGTATTTGGGAAGCATTCGGTATTTCCTGCTGCGCACCCGGCGCCATACTGCCTGCCGATTCCGCCCGTAACCAATCGACCTGAGCCGCCCATGGATATCCTGTTGTCCCTGCCCGATGACGATGCCGCTTCCTGGATCGACGAACTGGCCGCCGTGCTGCCGGCCGCGCGCGTGCGCCCATGGCGGCCGGGCGACCGTGCCCCGGTCGACTATGCGCTGGTCTGGAATCCGCCCATGGAGGCACTCGCCGGATGCGCGCGGCTGAAGGCCGTGTTCAACCTCGGGGCGGGCGTGGATGCCGTGCTTGCGCTGCTGGCGGCGCAGCCGGACCTGTTGCCGCCCCACGTGCCCTTGATCAAGCTGGACGATGCCGGCATGGCGCCGCAGATGGTGCAGTACGTGCTGGCCGCCGTGCTGCGCCACGTGCGCCGCTTGCCCGACTATGCCGCGTCCCAGCGGGCACGGCGTTGGCAACCCTTGCCGGGACGCGACGCCGCCACGCACGCGGTCGGAGTCATGGGCCTGGGCGCGCTCGGCACGCCCGTCGCCGGCGCGCTGGCCCAGCTGGGATTCGCCGTGCGCGGATGGAGCCGCGGCCCGCGTGCGGTCGACCGCGTCGCCTGTTTTGCCGGGACGGACGCGTTGCCGGACTTCCTCGACGGCCTGGACGTGCTGGTCAACCTGCTCCCGTTGACGCCGCACACGGCGGACATTCTCGACCGCACGCTGTTCGCGCGGCTGGCGCCGGGCGCGCAATTGATCAACATCGGACGGGGCGCCCACCTGGTCGAGGACGACTTGCTGCGCGCGCTCGACAGCGGACAGCTGGCCCAGGCCACGCTGGACGTGTTCCGCAAGGAGCCGTTGCCGCCCGACCATCCGTTCTGGGGGCATCCGCGCATCGAGATCACGCCGCACGTGGCCGCGCTGACGCTGCGCCGCGCAAGCGCGCGCCAGATCGCGACGAGGATCGATCGGATCGAGCGGGGCCTGCCAATCGACGGCGTGATCGACCGCACGAGCGGCTACTAAGATCCCGGTATAGGGTCACTCGTAGGGTGGGCACAGTGGCGCCCACCCTACTAGTTCGGTTTTGAGCGCTCGCCCGCGTCAGCAGAGCGCCTGGCTGACGATGGCGACCTGCCGCAACGTATCGTCGCGCGCCGGCACGCCGTTACGTGCCATGGTCACCGCCGTGTCCACCTGGGCCAACCCGGCCTGCGCCAGCCATTCGCCAAGGCCGCTCGACCCCGTCACGTCGACGCGGACGAAGGCGCCGGCGTAGACATCGCGCCAGGTCGCGATCAACGCCTGCGCGCTCGCGGCATCGGCCGCGACCACCGGCCCGATCACGTGGCCGCGGCCGAACGGCCGGATCAGCGAAAAGCCGGTCACGGCGCCGTCTTGCTCCAGCACGGCGCCGTCGGCCACGCCGATCAATTGTTTCAGCAACTCGTCGCGCACCATGCCCGTGCCGCGGTTCGCCAGCGCGACGATGCTAGGGATGTCGGCAGCGCTGGCCGGCCGTGCACGCGGTCCCGCCCATGCCGGCGGCGGGGTGAAGATGCCCTGGTGCTGGTGCAGTGTGCCGATGGCTTGGAAACCCAGGCTTTCGTACAGCGGCTGCCCGGCCTTGGTGGCGTTGAGCAGCGTGCAGCGGTCGCCGAGGTCGTCGAGCACCAGCCGCATCAGCTGGCGGCCGATGCCCTTGCCCTGGTGGGCCGGCGACACGATGATCAGTCCCAGCGAACCATGGTGCGGACCCTGGTGCCAGCACAGCGCGGTACCGACCACGGCGCCGTCTTCCTCCGCCACGAAGCCGGGCCCCAGGCGCAGGGCGAATTGCCAGTCATCGGGACGATGCGGCCAGCGCACGGCCTGCGACAGCGCGTGCGCCGCGGGCAGATCGGTCTCGCGCATCGGGCGGCAGGCGATGGTGGTTGTGCGGGTCGTCATGCGATGTCCTCCGGTCAGCCCAGCGACTGGCTGAGCAGGGCGAAACGCTTGGCCGGCCCCGCGGGCCGCGGTGGATCGCCGCGCGTCATGGCGTGTACCGATTCCTCCACCTGGACCAGACCCATTTCGGTCAGCCAGGGACTGAGGCCGCTGCTGTCCGGCACGTCGACGCGGACGAACGCGCCCGCTTGCGTGCCGGCCCAATGGGCGATCAGCGCCTTCGCGTGTTCGGCGTCCGGCGCGACGACGGGGCCGATCACATAGCCGTGGCCGAACTTGCGCAGCGCCGCGAACGCGATGAGCTCGCCGTAGCGATCGATGGCGACGACGTCGGCCACCGTCAGCAGGTGCTTGATCACGGTGGCGCGCGGCATGCCGGTCGAGCGCGTGGCCAGGTCGGCCAGCACCGCCTCGTCGCGCGGACCGACGGGCCGGATCCGTTCGCCCGGGCCGAGCGGCACGAACGGGGCGCGGAACACGCTGCCCTGGTGCTGGTGCACCCAGCCCGTCTGGACGAAACCGCCGTGTTCGATGAAGCGCACGCCGGTCGCGGTGGTGTGCAGCAGGATGGTGCGGTCGCCGACTTCGTTCAGGATGCGCTTGAGGAGTTCGTTCGCGATGCCGCGGCGCCGGTGGTCGGGCGCGACGATGGTCATGCCGAGCGACGCGTAGTCGGGGCCGTGCAGCCAGCACATGCTGGTGCCGACGATGCCGGACGCGTCTTCGGCGACGATGCCTTCGCCCAGTTCGTGGATGAAGGCCCAGTCTTCCAGCCGGTGCGGCCACAACACGGACAGCGACAGCTTGTGCGCCGCAGGCAGGTCGGCGGCCGTCATCCTGCGGTACCGCACCGGGCTTTTTGCGTTTCGATCTTTCATATGAATGCTCCTCGCCGAGTGGCTATCCGGCCGCATCATGCCACACACGAATGCGTCCCGCGACGGGGTAAATGCAATTCGAAACGATCCACCAATTCGCGCTTCAATACGACAGCTTGTGCCGTTCGCGGCCGGCCGGACCGCATAAAATGCTTGAGGAACGCTCGTACAATTTTTCAGAGTCGCACATGACGATCTTTGAAAGGACAGGAGATGGAACGTTTCGACCCGGACCGGGTGGCGGTACGCAGCGCCCACTTTATCGGCGGGCAGTATGTGGCGGGCAGCACGCACACGATGGACGTCAGGCGCCCGTCCGATGGCCGCGTGTATGCCGGCGTGCCGCTGGCCGACGCCGACCTCGTCGACCGCGCGGTCCAGGATGCGTGGCACGCGTGGAAGACGAGCGACTGGGCGCGCCGCGCGCCGCGCGAGCGCGCGTGCGTGCTGCGCCGCTGGGCCGATCTGATCGACGCCGACGCGTCGGCCTTGGCGCGATTGGAGGCGGTCGGCTCGACCCGCCCGTTCAAGGACGCCGCCGGCTGGGACGTGCCGTTCACCGCGGACGGCATCCGCTTCTTCGCCGAGTGGGCCGACAAGATCGGGGGCGACGTCGCGCCGACCCGCTCCGACCATCTCGGCATGACCGTCGCCGAACCCTATGGCGTGATCGCCGCCATCGCCCCGTGGAACCTGCCGCTGGTGATGGCCTCGTGGAAGGTGGCGCCGGCGCTGGCGGCCGGTAACGCGGTGGTCCTCAAGCCCTCCGAGATGACGCCGTTTTCCGTGCTGCGCCTGGCCGAACTGGCCATCGAGGCCGGCATGCCGGCCGGGATCTTCAACATCGTCCAGGGCGACGGCCAAGGTGCCGGCGCGGCCTTGTGCCGCCATCCGCGCATCGCGAAAGTGACGTTCACCGGGTCGACCCGAAGCGGCGCCGCCATCATGGCCGCCTGCGCGCACAGTGGCACCAAGCCGGTCACGCTGGAGTTGGGCGGCAAGAGCCCGCAAGTGGTGTTCGCCGACGTGCCCGACCTCGAACGCACCGTCCGCACCGTCGCGCGTGCCATCACCTTGAATGCCGGGCAGGTGTGCGTGGCCGGTTCGCGCCTCATCGTGCAGCGCGCGGTGGCGGATCGGGTCGTCGAGCGCCTGGCCGCCGTCTTCGCCGAACTCAAGGCCGGCCCGACCTGGGATCCCGAGGCGACGCTGGCGCCCATCATCGCGCGCCACGAGCTGGATCGCATCGACGGCATCGTGCAGCGCACGGTGGCCGCGGGTGCCCGCCTGGTCGCCGGCGGCGCCCCGATCGACTGCGGCAACGACGGCGCGTACTACCGGCCGACCATCCTGGTCGGCGTCGATCCCGCAATGGATGCCGTGAAGTCCGAAATCTTCGGACCGGTGATCACGGTGCAGGCGTTCGACGACGAGGAGGAGGCGCTGGCACTGGCCGACCATCCGGACTACGGCCTGGCCGCCGGCGTGCACACGGCCGACATCGGCCGCGCCCTGCGCCTGGCGCGCGGCATCGAGGCCGGCACGGTGTGGATCAACCGCTATGGCCGCACGGCCGATTTCGTGATTCCCACGGGCGGCTACAAGCGCTCCGGCATCGGCAAGGATCTCGGCCGCCAGGCCTACGAAGCGAATCTGCGCCACAAGAGCGTGCTGGTCGATTTCGCCCGCGAAGACTGACGTTCGGGGACGCCGCATAGTGTGCTGAAGGGCCCCGCAAATGCCACCGTTTCTGTTGTTTTGCCAGGGTCAGAACGCGATTTTCGTGCAGGGGGGCGGTGGTGTAATGAATGCAGGAGACGACGTTGCAGTGACCGCGAATCGCCCGACGAACGCGCTTCCTGACCAGTGCCGCCAACCGGTTTTCCCGAGCCCGCGGACGCGAACATCAATCATCTAAGGAACCCGAACCATGACTACCCACCTGCGGCCCAAATACATTTCCTTCGACTGCTACGGCACGTTGATCAACTTCCAGATGGCGGAGCTGGCGCGCGAACTGTTCGCCGACCGCGTCGCACCCGAGAACATGCAGCAGTTCACGACGGACTTCGCGCGCTACCGCCTGGATGAAGTGATGGGCGACTGGCGCCCGTACGACCAGCTGCTGTGCAATTCGGTCGAGCGCACGTGCAAGCGCTGGGGCGTCGAGTACCGCGACAACGAAGGCCTGAAGTTCTACCGCGCCGTGCCGACCTGGGCCCCGCACGCGGACGTGCCGAACGCGCTGGCGCGCCTGGCCAAGGAGTACGAGCTGGTGATCCTGTCGAACGCGATGGACGCGCAGATCCAGGCCAGCGTCGACCAGCTCGGCGCGCCGTTCCACCGCGTCTACACGGCGCAGCAGGCGCAAGCCTACAAGCCGCGCCTGCGTGCGTTCGAGTACATGATCGACGAGCTGGGCTGCAACCCGGAAGACATCCTGCACGTGTCGTCGAGCATGCGCTACGACCACCTGTCGGCCGACGACGTGGGCATCAAGCACAGGGCCTTCGTGGCGCGCGGCCACGAACCGGCGTGGCCGGTGTGGGGGTCACACCAGATCACGGACCTGGGCGGCCTGCCGGCGCTGGTCGGCCTGTAAGCGGCATGCGCATGCACCCGGAAAGCTACCTCGACAGGACACGATCATGAAGCTCGACTCTTATTGGCTCGATACGGCGCCGGCCTTTGCCGACGGCGCACCGGAACCGGTGGCGGGGCACGCCGACGTGGTCGTGGCCGGGGCCGGCTTTACCGGATTGTCGGCGGCGCTGACGCTGGCCCGGCGCGGCGCCTCGGTGGTCGTGCTGGAAGCGGGCCGCGTCGTCGGCGAAGCGTCGGGCCGCAACGGCGGCCACTGCAACAGCGGCACGGCGCACGATTTCGGCGCGCTCGCCGCCCGGCTCGGCGTCGACACGGCGCGCTCGTTCTATCAGGCCTACAACGCCGCGGTCGACACGGTCGAATCCCTGGTCGCGCGTGAACGCATCGAGTGCGACTTCGCGCGCGTGGGCAAGCTCAAGCTGGCCGCCAAGCCGGAGCACTACGACAAGCTGGCGCGCAGTTGCGACGTGCTGCGGCGCGAGGTCGATCCGCACGTCGAGATGGTGTCCGCGGCACGCATCCGCGACGAGGTCGCGTCAGGCCAGTTCTACGGCGGGCTGCTGCAGACCACGAGCGCGCAGATGCACATGGGGAAATTCGGCGTCGGCCTGGCCCGGGCCGCCGCCCGTGCCGGTGCGCGCATCCATGAACACACGCCCGTGACGGGACTGGAGCGCCTGCCCGCGGGCGGATTCCGCGTCACCACCAGCCGCGGCGTCGTGACAGCCGGCCAGGTGCTGCTGGCGACCGGCAATTCGCGCCAGGGGCCGTTCTCCTGGTTCCGCCGCCGCATGATCTCGGTGGGCAGCTTCATCGTCGCGACCGAACCGCTGGACCCGGCGCTTGTCGACCGCCTGCTGCCGCGGCGCCGCAACTATGTCACGTCCCGGACCATCGGCAATTACTTCCGCGTGTCGCCCGATCACCGCCTGCTGTTCGGCGGGCGGGCCCGCTTCGCGCTGTCGAATCCGCGCTCGGACCGGAAGAGCGGCGTCGTGCTGCGCGCGGCGATGGAGAAGATGTTCCCGGACCTGCGCGGGGTCGGCATCGACTATTGCTGGGGCGGTCTCGTCGACATGACGGCCGACCGCCTGCCGCGCGCGGGCGAGCACCGCGGGATGTACTACTCGACGGGCTACAGCGGCCACGGCGTGCAGATGTCGGTGCACATGGGGCAGGTGATGGCCGACGTGATGGCCGGCCGCGCGGAACTGAATCCGTGGCGCCACCTGGAATGGCCGGCCGTGCCCGGGCATTTCGGCACGCCCTGGTTCCTGCCGGCCGTGGGCGCGTATTACCGGCTGCAGGACTGGCTGCACTGAACAATTATTTCAAGACCAAGGAGACAATCATGAGCGACACACCATTCGACGCCGCCGGCGTTCCCGCAAGCGCCACGCGCCGCGACGTGATGCGCACGCTGCTGGCGGGCGGCATGCTGGCGTCCACCGCAGGCGGCCTGCTGACGTTTCCCGGCACCGCGCTGGCCCAGACCCCGCGCAAGGGCGGTCGGATCCGGGTCGCCATGGGGTCCGGATCGACGGCCGACACCCTCGATCCCGCCAGGGGCAGCACCATCGCCGACTACGTGCGGCACTACATGTTCTACAGCTGCCTGACCACCATCGACACGAAGCTCGCGCCGCAGATGGCGCTGGCCGAATCGATCGACAGCAAGGACGGCACGCTGTGGACCGTCAAGCTGCGCAAGGACGTGCGCTTCCACGACGGCAAGCCGCTGGGCGCCGCGGATGTCGTGTACTCGCTGCTGCGCCACAAGAATCCCGCCAACGCCTCCAAGGTCAAGACCGTGGCCGACGAGTTCGCGGACATCAAGGCCACCGGTCCGCTCGAATTGCAGATCCGGCTCAATTCCCCGAACGTCGACCTGCCGGCGCTGCTGGCCGCGTCCCATTTCGCCATCGTCAAGGACGGCACCACCGACTTCGCCACGGCGGTCGGTACCGGACCCTACAAGTGCAAGGAATTCAGGCCGGGCGTGCGCTCGATCGGCGTGCGCAACGACGAGTACTGGAAGCCTGGCAAGCCCTATCTGGACGAGATCGAATATTTCTCGGTGCCGGACGAAGCGGCCCGCGTCAACGCGCTGCTGTCGGGCGACGTGCAGATGATCAACGGCGTGAACCCGCGCTCGGCGGCCAGTTTCGCGGGCTCGGGTTGCACGCTGTTCGAATCGAAGACGGGCCTGTACACCGACCTCATCATGCGCGACCAGCTCGGCCCCGTGAAGAACCCGAACTTCGTGCTGGCGATGAAATACATGCTGGACCGCGAGCAGATCCGCAAGGTGGCGATGCGCGGCTACGGCACTGTCGCCAACGACCAGCCGGTGCAGCCCGGCAACCGCTACTATTTCGCCGGCCTGCCGCAGCGTAAGTTCGACCTGGACAAGGCGAAGTTCTACCTGAAGAAATCCGGCATGGCCGGCCAGACCCTGCCGATCGTCGCGTCGACCGCCGCCGGCGGCTCCGTCGACATGGCGCAGATCATCCAGCTGTCGGCGCAGAAGGCCGGCCTCAACCTGGACATCAAGCGCATGCCTCCGGACGGCTACTGGTCGAACCACTGGGCCAAGCATCCCATGTCGTTCGGGAATATCAATCCGCGCCAGACGGTCGACCTGATGTTCTCGCTGTTCTACAAATCCGATTCGCCGATGAACGTGTCGGGCTGGAAGAACGAGAAGTTCGACCAGTTGCTCGACCTCGCGCGCGGCGAAACCGATGAAGCCAAGCGCAAGCAGATGTACGGCGACATGCAGGTGCTCGTGCACGAGCAGTGCGGCGTCGGCATCCCGATGTTCATCCACTCGCTCGACGGCCTCAGCAACAAGATCAAGGGCTATGCCAGCCATCCGCTCGGCGGGTTGATGGGCTATATGTTCGCCGACCAGATCTGGCTCGAGGCGTGATCATGAACGGGACCACCGTACGACTGGTGTTGAACCGCGTGGGTGTCGGGGTGCTGACGCTGCTGGCGGTGTCGGTGGTGATCTTCACCATCACCAACCTGCTGCCGGGCGATGCCGCGCAGGCGGCGCTCGGCCAGGAGGCCACGCCCGAGCTGGTGGCCGCGCTGCGGGCCAAGCTCGGGCTGGACCTGCCGGCCCACGTGCGCTACCTGCACTGGCTGGGCGGCCTCCTGACCGGCCATCCCGGCGTGGCCATGGCGAACGGCCTGCCGGTGACGGAGCTGATCGGCAGCCGCCTGCCGAACTCGCTGATGCTGGCGGCGGCCACCACCGTCGTCTCGGTGCCGCTCGCGCTGGCGCTCGGCATCGTGTCCGCCATGGTCCGCGGCTCGCTGTTCGACCGTGTCGTCAGCGTGGCGACGGTGTGGACCGTGTCCGTGCCCGAATTCCTGATCGCCACGCTGGCGGTGCTGCTGTTCGCCGTCAAGCTGCGCTGGTTGTCCGCGCTGTCGCACACCGACGACATCGCCACCTTCGGGCAATTCCTGCGCACCTATGCGTTGCCGGTCATGACCTTGTGTTGCGTGATCGTGGCGCAGATGGCGCGCATGACCCGCGCCGCCGTGATCGACCAGCTCAACTCGTCCTACGTCGAGATGGCGCGCCTGAAGGGCGTGCGGCCCGTGCGCATGGTGCTGTCCCATGCGCTGCCGAACGCGATCGGCCCGATCGCCAACGCGGTGGCGCTGTCGCTGGCCTACCTGATCGGCGGCGTGATCATCGTCGAATCCATCTTCAACTATCCGGGCATCGCGAGCCTGATGGTCGATTCCGTCACCATGCGCGACATGCCCGTGGTGCAGGCCTGCGCGATGCTGTTCTGCGCAGGCTACCTCGTGCTGCTGACCGTGGCGGACGTGTGCGCAATCGTTTCCAACCCAAGGTTAAGAAAATGAAGACCTCCGTGATTTCTCCCATCGCCCGGCGCAAGCCGCGCCGCCGCCTGCCACTGGCCGGCGTGATCGGCTGCGCCATCTTCGCGTTCTGGCTGCTGATGGCCGTGGCCGGTCCATACCTGGCCCCGGACGACGCAGGCGGTGTCACCGGCGACGACGTGTTCGCGCCGATCAGCGCGCTGCATCCGCTCGGCACCGACTATCTCGGCCGCGACATGCTGAGCCGCATCCTCCACGGCGCGCCGTACACGATCGGCCTGGCGCTGGCCGCCGTGCTGCTGGCCAGCGTCGGCGGGACCGCGCTTGCGATGTGCGCCGCCGCCGCGGGCGGCTGGTTCGACGCCATCGTCAGCCGCATCGTCGACACGATGCTCAGCATCCCGCACAAGCTGCTGGCGCTGATCATCGTCGCCGGCTTCGGCACGTCGGTGCCACTGTTGATCGTGACGGCCGGCATCGGCTACATGCCGGGTGCCTACCGGATCGCACGCGCGCTGGCCGTCAACGTGCAGGCGATGGACTACGTGCAGGCGGCGCGGGCGCGCGGCGAGGGCATGGCGTACATCACCTGCCGCGAAATGCTGCCGAACATGATCCGGCCGGTGCTGGCCGATTTCGGCCTGCGCTTCCTGTTCATCGTGCTGCTGCTCAGCGGCCTGTCGTTCCTGGGCCTCGGCATCCAGCCGCCGCATGCGGACTGGGGTTCGCTGGTACGCGAAAACATCATCG
This sequence comes from Massilia pinisoli, assembly GCF_024753285.1. Taxonomy (GTDB): domain Bacteria; phylum Pseudomonadota; class Gammaproteobacteria; order Burkholderiales; family Burkholderiaceae_D; genus Telluria; species Telluria pinisoli. Next base: position 175,250 of record NZ_JANUGW010000003.1, read on the forward strand.
GCCTGTCCGAAGGCGCGCCGGCCGTCGTCATGCCCGCCATCGCCATCGCCACGCTGACCATTGCCGTCAACATGGCCATCGACGGCCTGGTGGGCCGCAAACGCCGCGGCAGGGAGGGCTGACATGGACACGATCGTCAAGGTGGCCCGCCTGCGGGTCACGGCGCGCAACGACATGGACGAGGAGGTGCCGATCGTCCACGGCGCCGATTTTTCGATTCAACGGGGCGAGGTCCTGGCGCTGATCGGCGAGTCCGGCTCCGGCAAGACCACGATCGCGCTGGCGCTGATGGGCTATGCCCGCGCCGGCTGCCGCCTGGCCGGCGGCGACGTCACCGTGGCCGGCAACCGGGTGCTGACGATGAGCGAACACCAGCTGGCGGGGCTGCGCGGCCGCACGGTGGCGTACATCGCGCAGAGCGCCGCCGCCGCGTTCAACCCGTCCATGCGGCTGATGGACCAGGTCGTCGAGAGTGCCCTGATCCACAAGGTGATGCCGCGCGCCGAGGCCGAGGCCAAGGCCGTCGAACTGTTCCGCGCGCTGGCGCTCCCCGATCCCGAGCGCATCGGCCAGCGCTACCCGCACCAGGTCTCGGGCGGGCAGCTGCAGCGCCTGATGGCGGCCATGGCCCTGATCACCGATCCGGCCCTGGTCATCATGGACGAACCGACCACCGCACTGGACGTGACGACGCAGATCGAGGTGCTGCGCGCATTCAAGAAGGTGGTCAAGGAGCGCGGCAGCACGGCCGTCTACGTGTCGCACGACCTCGCGGTCGTCGCGCAGATGGCGGACCGCATCGTCGTGCTGCGCGACGGCGAGATCCGCGAATCGGGGCCGACCGCGCAGATCCTGTCCGCGCCGGCGCACCCCTACACGAAGAGCCTCCTGGCGGCGATCGCCCCGAAGCCGGCGCCCGCGGCCGTGCGCGAACCGAAGCCGGCGCACGAGCATCCGCTGCTCGAGGTGCGCGGCCTGCACGCGGCCTACGGCACCGCGCGGCGCGGGGTGCCCGTCAACTGCGTGCTGGACGACGTCAACCTCGTGATTCCGCGCGGCGCCACGATCGGCGTGATCGGCGAATCCGGTTCCGGCAAGACGACGCTGGCGCGCGCCATCGCCGGCATGGTGGCGCCGTCCGAAGGCGAGATCCTCCTCGACGGCAAGCGCCTCGCGCCCACGCTGGACGGGCGCACGCGCGAGCAGTTCCGCCGCATCCAGTTCGTGTTCCAGAACGCCGACACGGCGCTCAATCCGCAGCACAGCATCGAGCGCATCCTCGCCCGTCCGCTCGAGTTCTACCACGGCATGAGGGGCGAGGCGCGCCGCAAGCGCGTGCTGCAGTTGCTCGACCTCGTGCGCCTGCCGGCCGCGCTGGCCGACCGCCTGCCGGGCGAACTGTCCGGCGGCCAGAAGCAGCGCATCAACCTGGCGCGCGCGCTGGCGGCCCAGCCCGACCTGATCCTGTGCGACGAGGTCACCTCCGCGCTCGATACCGTGGTCGGCGCCGCCATCATCGAATTGATGGCCGAGCTGCGCAAGGAATTGAACGTGTCGTACATGTTCATCAGCCACGACATCGGCACCGTGCGCGCCATCTGCGACGAGATCGTCGTGCTGTACGCGGGCCGCAAGGTCGAGGCGCGCAAGCGCGAGGCGCAGGCGCTGCCGCCGTTCCATCCGTATTCGCACCTCTTGATCTCGTCCGTGCCGGCGCTGCGCCGCGGCTGGCTGGAAGAGGTGGCGGGCGCCACGCCGGCGGCGCTGCCGCCGCTGACGGCGAACGGACCGGCGCGCGCCATGTGCGCCTTCGTGGACCGCTGCGCGCTGCGTGTCGACGGCATGTGCAACCGCCTGCCGCCGCCGCGCCAGATGCTCGCCGACGGCGGCAGCATCCTGTGCCACCGCCCGGAAGCCGAGCTACGTGCCATCCAGGCACCGCTGCGCGTCGTCGAAGGAGACGTCGCATGAGCAGCCGCTTCGTACGACTGGCCGAGACGGGCCGTGCGCGCGTGCGCATCGTGATCGACGGGCACCCGGTCGAGGCGCTCGCCGGCGACACGCTGATGGTCGCGATGCTCGACAACGTGCGCCAGCTGCGCGAGTCCGAATTCGGCGACGGCCGGCGCGCCGGCTTTTGCCTGATGGGCGCCTGTCAGGATTGCTGGGTCTGGACCGCGGACGGCAGCCGCCTGCGTGCCTGCACCACCGTGGTGGCGGACGGCATGGATCTCGTGACGACACAACCGGAGGCGACATGGCCCAACCTCGCGTAATCATCGTCGGCGCCGGCCCAGCGGGCGTGCGCTGCGCGCAAACCCTGGCGGCCGCGGGGCTGCGCCCCATCGTCGTCGACGAGAACCGGCGCGACGGCGGCCAGATCTACCGGCGCCAGCCCGACAACTTCACCCGCCCGTACGCGAAGCTGTACGGCACCGAAGCCGAGCGCGCGCAGGACCTGCACGCGAGCTTCGACGCGTTGCGCGCCCAGGTCGACTACATGCCCGAGACGCTGGCCTGGAATATCTCCGGCGGCAAGCTGTACGTCGTGCGCGACCAGCGTTCCAAGGCCTTGCCCTATGACGCGCTGGTGATCTGTTCCGGCGCGACGGACCGCCTGATGCCGGTGAAAGGCTGGCATTACGCGGGCACGTACAGCCTGGGCGCGGCGCAGATCGCGCTGAAGGCGCAGGCGTGTTCGATCGGCCGCCAGGTCGTGTTCATGGGCACCGGACCGCTGCTGTACCTCGTCGCGTCGCAATACGTGAAGGCAGGCGCGAACGTCGCGGCCGTGCTCGACACGTCGCCGCTGATGCGCCGCGTGGCCGCGCTGCCGAAGCTGCTCGCGCGTCCCGCCGTGCTGCGCAACGGCCTCGCCCTCGTGGCGGGCCTGAAGCGCGCGGGCGTCGAGGTCCTGACCGGCGTCGCGCCCCTCGAGATCTCGGGGTCCGCGGACGACGGCGTGCAGGGCGTCGTCGTGCGCGACAACCGTTGCAACGAGCGCTCCTTCGATTGCGACGCAGTCGCGATGGGCTACCACCTGCGTCCCGAGACGCAGCTGGCCGACCTGGCGCGCTGCGCATTCCGCTTCGACCAGGAAACGCGCCAGTGGCTGCCCGAGGCGGACGAGGACGGACGCACGTCGGTACCGGGCGTCTATCTCGCCGGCGACGGCATGAAGGTGCTGGGCGCCGACGCCGCCGAGATCGGCGGACGCCTGGCCGCGCTGGCCGTGCTGAAGGACTTAAAGCTCGACGTGCCGGAGGCCGAAGTGCGCTCGCTCCGCGCGGAACAGGCAAAGATGGAGCGCTTCCGCCAGGGCCTGGTGCAGGCCTTCCCGTGGCCCGCGCAGCAGGCGGCGACGCTGCCGGACGACGCCATCGTCTGCCGTTGCGAAGCCGTCACGGCGGGCCAACTGCGCCGCACGGTGGCCGAGATGGGGGCACGCGAAGCGAACCGCGCCAAGGCGCTGTGCCGGGTCGGCATGGGCCGCTGCCAGGGACGGTATTGCGGACACGCCGGCGCGGAAGTCATCGCCCATGCGGCCGGCGTACCGGTGGAACTCGTGGGACGCCTGCGTGGCCAGGCGCCGGTGAAGCCGCTGTCGATGGCGGTGCGGGAGGAAGTGGAATGAGTGCGTTGAAAGCGGATGTCATCATCGTCGGCGGCGGCATCATGGGTGCGGCCAGCGCCTTCTTCCTGCGTCGGCGCGGCAAGTCCGTGATCCTGCTCGAGCGGGGATTGATCGGCCAGCAGGCCAGCGGCGTCAACTTCGGCAACACGCGCCGGATGGGCCGCCCCATCGAGCAGCTGCCGCTGTCGAACCGCGCGCGCGAGATCTGGCTGAAGTTCCAGGAATTGTTCGGTGCGGACGTCGAGCTCCTGCTGAACGGCCACCTGCGCGTGGGCGTCACGCCGGCGCACGAGGAACGCATGGTGAAGTATGCGGAGGATGCCAAGTCGTTCGGCATCGGCATGCAGATGCTGGGCGCGAAAACGCTGCACGAGCGCTTTCCGTACCTCGGACCGGAGATCACCGCGGGGTGCTATGCCCCGCACGACGGGCATGCGAATCCCCGCCTGGCGGCGCCGGCCATCGGCCGTGCGGCGGTACGCGCCGGCGCGCAGGTGTTCGAAAACACCGAGATGACGAGCCTCGACAAGGACGGCGACGACTTCGTCGCGACCACCGCGGACGGCCGCACGTTCCGCGCACCCGTGGCCCTCGTCACGGCCGGCGCCTGGGGTAATCGCATCAGCACGCACTTCGGCGAACCGGTGCCGATGGTCGCCAAGGCGCCGCAGATGTGTGTCACCGAGCCGGTGCCTTACGCCATCCGGCCGACCATCGGTGCGATGGCGGACTCGTTCGAGCAGGTCGTCTATTTCCGCCAGGTCGCGCGCGGCAACATCGTCATCGGCGGCGGCGGCCACGAACCGGCGGACATCGAGAGCCGGCGCTCGTACGTGAACCCGGCCAGGACGCTGTACAAGCTGCAAAGCGCGCCGCACGTGATGCCGGCATTCGATCGCCTGCACATCATCCGCGTGTGGAGCGGGATCGAGGGGTACATGGACGACAGCCGGCCCGCGATGGGACCGAGCGCACGCGTACCCGGCCTGTTCTATGCGTTCGGCTTTTCCGGCGAAGGTTTCCAGCTGGGGCCGGGTGTGGGCGACGTGATGGCGGAACTGATCGCCACGGGCGCCACGAGTACGCCGATCGAGTGCTACCACATCGGACGGTTCGCCACGCCCGTCGCGAACGCGGCGTGACCCGCATTGTCATCAACATTCCATTCAAGCCACCATCATGTCGAATTTTCAGCAAGCCGCAGTTGCCGTCCCGGTCCACACGCCATCGTTCGTCGACCTGCGCAAGTTCGCGCAGGAGCCGGGCCGAGGCATCGCAGTCGCCGCGCCGGCCGCCGAGGACCGGTTCCTCGCCAGCCGCCGTATCCTGGACTGGGCGCCGGGCCCGGTCACGGCCGGCGTCATCACGCTCGCTGCCGGCAGCGGCGCCGTGCAGGCGCTGCCAAACGACGAATTCATCATCGTCCACCAGGGCAGCCTCACGCTGACGCAGCAAGGCACGGCCCTCACGCTGGGGCCGAACCAGAGCGCGATTCTCAAGCATGGCGCCGCGTTCACCTGGTCCGCGCAAGGGCCGGTGTCGCTGATCTTCGTCCGCTACAACAAGAGCCGGGCGGGTGACCGCGCCATCGTGCCGATCAGGGAGAACCCGGAGATGGGCCCGTCGGCCGGCGGCCCGGCGCCCGACCTGCTGCTGACGCCCACGCCGGTGTGCCGCAATTACACCGACTACAAGTCCGAGGACGGTGAGTTCACCTGTGGCACCTGGGACTCGACACCGTATGCCCGCCGCGCGCTGTACTTCCGCCACATGGAGCTGATGTATCTGCTGGGAGGAAGCGTGACCTTCGTCGATGAAACGGGCCGCAGCGGCACGTTCTCGAAGGGCGACATCTTCCTCATCGAGCAGAAGGCCTCGTGCACCTGGGACAGCCGCGAACACGTGGCGAAGCTGTACGTGATCTACCGTCCGGCCTGACGTCGGGGAACACCATGAAAACGCTGTTACTCAACAAGGACGAGGTCGGCAGACTGATCTCCATGAAGGAAGTCATCGCCGCCGTGGAGGAAGCCTTCGTGGCGTTCAGCGGCGGGCAGGTGGACCAACCCGACTACATCGGCATCCACCTGCCTCCGCCGCGCGGGGAAATCGACTTCAAGCTCGGCTACTACCAGGCCAACGAGGTGATCTCGATGAAGGCGTCGTCCGGCGGGTTTCCGGACAACCCGGCGGCTTACGGCCTGCCCACCAACATGGGCACCATCCTGCTGTTCGACGGCAGGACCTGCGCGCTGACGTGCGTGATGGACGGGAGTTTGATCACCGGCCTCAGGACCGGTGCGGCCGGCGCCGTTTCCGTGAAAGCGCTGGCAAGGAAGAATGCGAAAACGGTCACGTCGATCGGTACGGGCATCCAGGCGAGGCTGCAGATACGGGCGATCAACGAGGTCATGACCATCGAGGAGATCCACGCCTGGGACAACCACCCCGCAACGCTGGCGCAGTACAAGGCCGATATCGAAAGGGAGTTCGGCATTCCCGTCGTGATGGCCGCGTCGAAGGAGGGCGCGGTGCGCCGGGCCGACATCCTCGTGACGACGACCCGCGGCAAAGGGACGCTGGTCGAAGCCGGCTGGGTCAAGCCCGGCACGCACATCGTGGCCATCGGCACCGACCAGCAAGGCAAGCAGGAACTCGACCCGGCGATCTTCCGCAACGCGAAGATCGTCAACGATTCCATCGCACAGTGCGTCACCAAGGGCGAAACCTGGCACCCGCTGAACGTACGCATCATCACGCAGGAAGACATCCACGGGGAGATCGGCGAGATCCTGGCGGGGAAAAAGCCGGGACGGGAGAACGACGACGAGATCACGATCTTCGATTCCACGGGCATGGCCATCCAGGACAACACCACCGCGTCGCGGATCTACCGGAATGCGCTGGAAACCGGCGTCGGCACCTTCTTCGAATTCTTTTCGCAACCTGCAGGAAGACAGCATGCTTGACTACCCGACCATCCAGGACATCCGGGAAGCCCGCGAACGGCTGCAACCCCACATCCGTCACACGCCGTTGTTACGTGCGGAGAAGATGGAAAAGGCCCTCGGTTGCCAGCTCTGGCTCAAGCCCGAAACCCTGCAGATCACGGGCGCATTCAAGATCAGGGGCGCCGTGAACAAGGCGCTGTCGCTTCCCCGGGACGACGTGGCGAACGGCCTGATCGCCACGTCGTCGGGCAACCATGCCCAGGGACTCGCGTACGCGGCGCGCTTGCTGGGCGTGAAAGCGTTCCTGGTGCTGCCGGCCACCGCGCCGGAGGTCAAGGTCGCCAACACGCGGGCGCTCGGGGCCGAGGTCATCCTGTTCGACGGCGATAACGCGGCCCGCTGGAAAAAGACGTACGAGATCGCCGCAGAAAACGGGTACGCGGTGATCCACGGTTTCGAAGACCCGCTGGTGATGGCGGGGCAGGGCACGATCGGGTGCGAAATCCTGGACGACCTCGACGACGTCGACACGGTCATCGTGCCGCTGGGCGGCGGCGGCCTCATTTCCGGGATCGCCACCGCCATCAAGGAAACGAAGCCGTCGGTGCGGGTCATCGGCGCCGAGCCTGCGCTGACGCCGAAGTATTTCCACAGCCGGATCAACGGGGAACGCACCTCGCTGCCGTTGCAGGACACCGTGGCGGACGGCTTGCGGCTCAGCGTCCCCGGCCGGAATCCGTATCCCATCATCGAGAAGTACGTCGACGAGATCGTACTGGTGGACGACGCGCACATCGTCGCGGGCATGCGCATGCTCGCCAACGACGCGAAATTGATCGCCGAGCCGGCCGCCGCCATCGGTATCGGGGCCTTGCTGGCCGGCGCAGTCGCCGTCCGGCCGGACGAGAAAGTGTGCACGGTGCTCAGTGGCGGGAACTGGGATTTGTGCGACCTCGGCGCGGTCTACCAGCGCGCCGAATGATGGTCCGGAACGGCGCAGCATATTCCGCCGTCAGGCACGGCGATTTCGCAGTTTTCATGTTGTCGGCCCACCGTCTTTCGAGGAAATGTGTTGCGGGAGCAGCCTTAAATTGATGTGTGTGGAGCGGATGATCGCGAGCTCATTCAAGCAGGTTTTTCAACCCGCTCATGCCACATCCAAAACATAATTTAAGGAGACGATCATGAAGAAATCCCTGCTGGCGCTGGCCCTCTGCAGCGCCGCCGCCGGCCCCGCGTGCGCGCAATCGAATGTCACCGTGTACGGCTTGATCAACATCGGCCTCGTGTACTCGAAATCGGACGTGGCACCCACGCGCTGGGGCGTCGACCCGGGCGGCTGGTGGGGATCGCGCCTCGGCTTCCGCGGCTCGGAAGACCTGGGCAACGGCGTGTCCGTTCTCTACCAGCTCGAAAACGGCTTCAGCCCCGACACGGGCACGGCGGGCCAGAGCGGACGCATCTTCGGCCGCCAGTCGTGGGTGGGATTGAAAGGCGACTTCGGCACGGTGCGCTTCGGCCGTTCCTGGACGCCGTCCTACTGCCTGCTCACGGATGTCATCGATCCTTTCGAGGACGGCATGTCCGGCGCCGCCGAATCCTTTTTCGGCCGTAACGTCTACTCGGTCATCGACATCCGCACGCAGAACGCCGTCTTCTACGCGAAACAGGTCGGCGGGCTGAAGGGCGAGGTGTCGTATGCGTTCGGCGAGACGGCCGGCAACATGTCTGCCAACCGCCAGATCAGCGGGGCCTTCACCTATACCGTCGGCGGGTTGAAGGTGGCGTACGGCTACCAGAACAACAACGACGCCAACGGCACCGGGGCGGCCAAGCTGCGCTTCGTCGGCGGCAATTATGACTTCGGCGTCGCGAAGCTGCATGTCGGCCTCGACCGGCAGCACACGGACGCCGTCGGCCTGGCGCCCGTGGACGCGAGCGACCTGCTGCTGGGCCTGACGATTCCGGCCGGCGGAGGACGCATCCTCGTGTCGTACAATCGCCTGAACGACCGCTCGGCGCGCAATGCCGACACGGCGCAGTATGCGCTCGGCTACACGTATGCGCTGTCCAAGCGCACCGCGCTGTTCACCTCCATCTCCCACATCGACCCCAACCACGCGAACCGCGCGGATTGGGGTATCCGCCACATGTTCTGAGCGTGAGTGCGCGTGCCGGCCGACCCGTGCCGGCACGGACCAGCCCGTCTCTCCCGGATTCGGGGTTGGATTCGGGGTCAGACCCCAATGCGGGGTCAGATCCCATGTTCGAGCAAGTTCCTTGAGGCTAGGTCGAGCGCCAGTCCATGGCGTCCGGGTGGCCACGCCGCACGGTGACGGGGCCCGTCGTCTTCGGTGCGGGAGCTTGGTGTGCCGACCGACATTGATCCGAAACGTGCTCTGACCCCGGATGTTGCTCTGATCCCGAATGTCGGGCGAAAAAAAGCCTGCGTCCCTCGCGGGGAGGCAGGCAGATGGCGCCGCGGGCCAGGCTTACGCCAGTCCGCCTTGGCAGCGGTACTTGGTCTGCGTGTAATCGTCCAGGCCGTAGCGCGAGCCTTCGCGGCCGTAGCCCGATTCCTTCACCCCGCCGAACGGCGCCGCTTCCGACGCCAGCACGCCCTCGTTGATGCCCACGAGGCCCGTCTCGAGCCGCTCGGCCACGCGCGCCACGCGGACGATGTCGCGCGAGTAGAAGTAGGCGGCGAGGCCGTACGGCGTGTCGTTGGCCTGCCGGACGACCTCGTCCTCGTCCCCGAAGCGGAACAGCGGCACCACCGGACCGAACGTCTCTTCCGAGGCGAGCGCCATGTCGTGGCTGGCGTTCGCGATCACGGTCGGCGCGTAGTAATTGGGGCCGTCGGTCAGGCGCCTGCCGCCGACGACCAGCCGGCCGCCCTTGGCCAGCGCGTCGCGCACGTGGGCGTCGATCTTGTCGACGGCGCGGGCGTTGATCATCGGGCCGATCTGCGCGTCGGGGCAGGTGGCGGGGCCGACCCGCAGCGCTTCCACGCGCGCGGCCAGTTTTTGCGTGAACGCGGCATAGACCGCATCGTGCACGTAGACGCGGTTCGGGCTCACGCACGTCTGCCCGCCGTTGCGGAACTTGGCGGCCATCAAGCCGTCGACCGCGGCATCCAGGTCGGCGTCCTCGAACACGATGAACGGGGCATTGCCGCCGAGTTCGAGCGACAGGCGCTTCAGGGTGCCGGCCGATTCCCGCGCCAGGCGTTTGCCGACCGCGGTCGACCCGGTGAACGTGATCTTGCGGACCCTGCCGTCGAGCAGCCAGGCGCCGACCACGTCCGCCACCCGGTTGCGCGACGTCGTCACGATATTCAGCACGCCGGCAGGCAGCCCCGCCTCCTCCGCCAGCCTGACGAGCGCCAGCGCGGTCAGCGGCGTGTCTTCCGCCGGCTTGGCCACGACGGTGCAGCCGGCCGCGAGGGCCGGTGCGATCTTGCGGGCGATCATCGCCAGCGGGAAGTTCCACGGGGTGATCGCGGCCACGACGCCCACCGCTTCCCGGGTCACCGTCAGCTGCATGCCGCGCACCTGTTCGGGGATGATGTCGCCGTAGCCGCGCACGGCCTCCTCGGCGAACCATTCGACATACGACGCGCCGTAGGCCACTTCGCCGCGCGCCTCGGCCAGCGGCTTGCCCTGTTCGCGCGAAATGAGCTTCGCCAGGTCGTCCGTGTTGGCCACGATCAGCGCATGCCAGCGTTTGAGGAAGCGGGCCCGTTCGCGCGCGGGCCGGGCGCGCCAGTCCGGCAGCGCGGCCTGCGCGGCGGCGACGGCCAGCGACGCGTCGTCCGCGCAGCTGGCGGGCACGGTGGCGAAGCAGTCGTCCGCGGCCGGGTCGGCGACGTCGTAGCGGGCGCCGCTGCTGCTGTCGCACCACAGTCCATTGATGAAATTCTGCTCCTTGAGCAGGTCGGTCCGGGTCAGTGTGAGAGACATGGTCATGAGTCCTTGTGTGGAAGCGGGAAGAGCCGGTAAAGAGCGCGGCACCGTTTCATGGTAGGCCCGCCCGTGCGGCAGGAGTGTGTGAGCGGCGGGCGGCAAAGCGGCGGAAATTGCGTATTTCGCGCCGCGGCGGCATGTTGTGCCGTGGTCAGTCCAGCAGTCGTCCAAGCCGCACCACGGTCACGCCGGGACGCAGCTGGCGCAGCGACGGCATGACCAGCACGCAATCGGGATAGGGCGTCGTGACCGGCTCGCCGTCGCGCCAGCCGATCACGGTGCCCGCGTCCCGGACGATTTCCAGGCCGGTGTAATCGGCGGCAAAGCGGAAGTCCATGCTGGACGCGACGACCGGCTCGGTGACGCGCACGACGCGCGTGGCGGCGGGTGGCGTCTGCAGCCACGCGGCCGGAAGATCGGACGGTTCGACGACCCCGTGCAGCAGCAGGAAGCGGGCCGTGACGTCCCGGGCGACGTCCACCGCGGCGGCTTCCCAGTGCTGGCCGCACTCGACCAGCAGCGCGTTCTTCGCGCTGTCCGGAGCGCCGAAGCCGCCATAGTCGCGCATGCGCCGGCCTTCCGGATGGCCTGCGTCGCTGACGATCCAGACGGGCGTGCCGAGCCGGCGCGCGAGCGCGATGCCCTTGTCCAGCGGGCCGCAGACCGACAGCGGCGCGCAGCGTTCGTGCATCGAATGCAGGTCGAGCAGGAAGTCGACGGTATCGAGCACGGGGCGCAATTGCCGCGCGCGGCGCAGCTCGGAAGAATCGCGGGCGGCGTCGTCGAGGATGGCCGCGGTCCACACGCGGTTGAGATCCTGGTCGACGAAGCGCGAGGCATCGGGATGGGCCGGGTCGAAGCGCAGGTACGCGTCGACGTTGGCGAAGGCGAGCGTCAGCCTGCCCCGGCGCGGACGGACGCCGAGATCGAGCAGGTCGGCGACGGCGATGGCGCCGCATACCTCGTTGCCGTGGGTGAGCGCGTTGACCATCACGTGCGGACCGGGCACGCCGCTGTCGTACGTGGTCAGGTAGGGGATGCCGCCGTTGCCGGCGGCGTAGGGCGACAGGTCCGGAAAGGCGACGTCGATCGGATAGGCTGGCAGCGTGACGGTGTCCATGGTCACGCCCCCGCCACCGCGGCCGCGATGGCCTGGCCCATGTCCGTGGTCGACGCGGTGCCGCCCAGGTCCGCCGTGCGCGGGCCGTCGCGCAGCACCTGCTGGATGGCGGCCAGGATGGCGTCGTGGGCCTGGCGTCCGGAGCCGCCGTCGGTATCGAGGAAGTCGAGCATCATCGCGCCGGACCAGATCATGCCGATCGGATTGGCGACGTTCCTGCCGTAGATGTCCGGTGCGGAGCCATGCACGGGCTCGAACAGCGACGGGAAGGCGCGTTCGGGATTCAGGTTGGCCGATGGCGCCAGGCCCAGCGTGCCGGTGCAGGCGGGGCCGAGGTCGGACAGGATGTCGCCGAACAGGTTCGAGGCGACCACCACGTCGAAGCGCTGCGGCTGCAGCACGAAGCGCGCCGACAGGATGTCGATGTGCTGCTTGTCCCAGTCGACGTCGGGGTACTGCGCCGCCATCGCGGCGGCGCGCCCGTCCCACCACGGCATGCTGACGGCCAGGCCGTTGCTCTTGGTGGCGACCGTGACCTGCTTGCGTTCGCGCTGGCGCGCCAGCTCGAAGGCGAAGCGCAGTACGCGATCGCTGCCGATGCGCGAATGCACCGATTGCTGCATCACGATCTCGCGCTCGGTGCCTTCGTACATGATGCCGCCGACGGACGAGTATTCGCCCTCGGTGTTCTCGCGCACGATCATGAAGTCGATGTCGCCCGGCTTGCGGTTGGCCAGCGGGCAGGGCACGCCGTCGAACAGGCGGGCCGGGCGCAGGTTGACGTACTGGTCGAACTCGCGCCGGAATTTCAGCAGCGAGCCCCACAGCGACACGTGGTCGGGCACGGCGGCGGGCCAGCCGGCGGCGCCGAAGTAGATGGCGTCCATGCCGGACAACTGCGCCTTCCAGTCGTCGGGCATCATCCTGCCGGTGGCTGCGTAGTAGTCGCAGCTGGCCCATTCGATGTGCTTGTAGCGGAGCTCGATGCCGAAACGGCCGGCGGCGGCGTCGAGCACGCGCAAGCCCTCGGGCATGACTTCCTTGCCGATGCCGTCACCCGGGATGACGGCGATGTTGTAGATGTGCTTCCCCATGAAGAACGCTCCTCGAAGATTCGGTTGAGACGATGGATTGCTTCATCGTAGGCGCGAAGCTGCGGTGGGAACGTTCGTCGTCGGGGGCGCAGGCGGGGGGATGTTGCGTTTTCGCGGGCCGGGTCGGCATGTTATGCCGTTCGTGGTTGATGGATCCGGTCCAGTGCGCGCAGCAGGACGAGCGTCGCCAGGATCCAGCCGATCAACGTGCCCCACACGGCATCGTAATGGCGCGTCGCATCGTGAATCATGCCCAGCGCCGGCGGCGTCAGCACGATGGCGATCTGGTTGACGGTCATGGCGGCGCCCAGCGCGAGGCCGACGCTGTCCGCCGGGGCGGAATCCGCGATATAGGTGACCCAGGGGCCATACCAGCCCAGCGCGAAAAAGCCGAGCACGGCGATCAGCCCGAACAGCCAGGGCCGCGGCGCGTCGACGGGCAGACCGACCAGCGCGAGCAGCCCGACGCACGTGACCAGCATGCAGACGGTCACCGGCAGGAACCGTTTTCCCGTCTTGCCGCAGCGGTCGCTCCAGACCGACAGCGCGATGCGGCCGACGCCGCCGCACAGCTGGATCAGCAGCAGCAACCAGCTGCCCTCGTGCAGGGGCAGCCCGAAGCGGTCGCGCAGGAACAGCATCAGGAAGACGACGATGCCGTATTGCGTCCCGACGAGCGCCATGCCCGACCAGACGACCCGCTGCATCCAGCGCTGGCGCACCATGCGGACGAGGAAGAACACCGTCAGCACGGGGCGCTTGGCCGGGCGGTCGGGCAGGGTGGGCGGCCGGTAGATCGCCCAGAACAGGGCGCCGGCCGCCAGCACGACGGCGACACTCCACAGAAAGGCCGCGCGCCAGCCCTGCAGGCCGACGACGAACGGCAACACGGCAGCCGCGGCGGCCCCGCCGAGCGGCAGGCCGGCCTGCCGCACCCCCATCGCGATGCCCAGCTGGTGGCCCTTGAACCACTGCGACACCGACCGGCTCCCGCCCGGCTGCACGGTGCTGTAGCCCATGCCGACGACGAACAGCGCGGCGCACAAGGCGAGGAAACCGGGCGCGACGCCGGCGCCCACGAGCCCGAGCGCCATGATCAGCATGCCCGCGCCGATGATCGCGCGCTCCGACTTTCGGTCGAGCAGGTCGCCGACGAACAGCAGGGTGAAGATCGGCGCCAAGGTTGAGGCAGTGACCAGGAAGCCCACCTGGGTGGCGGAGAGGTGCAGATCCTTTTGCAGGTAGCCGGCCAGGGCGGCGATGCCTTGCGTGACGAACGCCGCGCCGGCCTGCAGGACGGTGGCGACCGCGAGGATCAGCCACCGGTAGGGGGAATTCCGGGAATCGTGGGGAAGGGCAGTCATACCCGGAATCTTAGCGATCCGGGGCTGCCGAAGGCTCTCGAATTGTCACGCATGAACGCAGTGTCAGGTTCATGCGCGACGTTGCGGTGTTACGCCGCGGCCTTCAGGCGCCGCGCCACGTCCATGGCGAAATAAGTGAGCACGCCGTCGGCACCGGCGCGCTTGAACGACATCATCGTCTCCATGATGACCTTGTCCGGATCGAGCCAGCCGTTCTGGAACGCCGCCTGCAGCATCGCGTATTCGCCGCTGACCTGGTAGGCGAACGTCGGCACCTTGAACTCGTCCTTCACGCGGCGCACCACGTCCAGGTACGGCATGCCCGGCTTGACCATGACCATGTCCGCGCCTTCCGCGATGTCCAGCGCCACTTCGCGCAGCGCTTCGTCGCTGTTGGCCGGGTCCATCTGGTACGTGTTCTTGTCGGCCTTGCCCAGGTTGGCGGCCGAGCCCACGGCTTCGCGGAACGGGCCGTAATAGCCCGACGCGTACTTGGCCGAGTAGGCCATGATCCGGGTGTGGATGAATTCCTTCTCTTCCAGCGCCATGCGGATCGCGCCGATGCGGCCGTCCATCATGTCGGATGGCGCGACGACGTCGACGCCGGCCTCGGCCTGCGCGAGCGCCTGGCGCGTCAGCATCGCGATCGTCTTTTCGTTGACGATGTAGCCGTTCTCGTCCGGCAGGCCGTCCTGGCCGTGCGTCGTGTACGGGTCCAGCGCGACGTCCGTCATGATGCCCAGCTGCGGGAAGTGGCGCTTCAGTTCGCGCACGGCGCGCGGCACGAGGCCGTCCGGGTTCGTCGCCTCGACGCCGTCATAGGTCTTCAGCGACGCATCGACGACGGGGAACAGCGCGAGCACGGGGATGCCCAGCGCGACGGCTTCCTCGGCCACCTTCATCAACAGGTCGACCGACAGGCGCTCCACGCCGGGCATCGACGCCACCTGCTGGCGCTGGTTCTGGCCGTCGAGGATGAACACGGGGTAGATCAGGTCGGACGCGGTGACGACGTTTTCGCGCATCAGGGCGCGCGAGAACGGGTCGCGGCGCATGCGGCGCATGCGCACGGCGGGGTATTGCGAAGGCGTGATGATCGGCATGGCGGTTCCTGGCGAGTTTGGGTAAAACTATTGTTCGGAATCGGCCGGATCGTCCTCCAGGCCGAGCAGTTCGATGATCTTGTCGTTGGCTTCGTCGATGCCGACGCGCTTCAGGGCGGAGAACAGCTGGACGGTGAACGGGAAGCCGTTGCCTTCCTCGTCGACATAGCTGTCCAGCACTTGCCGCGCCTGGCGCAGGGCGTTGACGGATTCGTTGCGGTTGAGCTTGTCGACCTTCGTGAGGATGCAGTGGATCGGCTTGCCCGTCGGGGCGAACCATTCCAGCATCTGGATGTCGAGGTCGGTGAACGGGCGGCGCGAGTCCATGATCAGGACGAGCGCGGCCAGTTGATCGCGGCGCTGCACGTAGTCGCCCAGCAGCTTTTGCCAGTGCAGCTTGGCGTCGCCCGACACTTCCGCATAGCCATAGCCCGGCAGGTCGACGAGCAGGGCCTGGATGTCCTCGACCTTGGTCGGGTCCTTGCGGTGCATGGCGACGTGGGCGCCGCCGATCGAAAAGAAATTGATGTGCTGCGTGCGGCCCGGCGTCTTCGACGCAAAGGCGAGGCCCTTCTGGTTCGTCAGGATATTAATCGCCGTCGATTTGCCCGCATTGGACCGGCCGGCGAAGGCGATTTCCGGCACCTGCGTCTTGGGAAGATCCCGCAACTGGTTGACGGTCGTGAAGAAACGGGCTTGCCAGAGTTTGGACATGAGGGAAGTGGAGCGAAAAAGACAACGAAGGTGAGGGCAGGAAACAAAGGCTATTGTACAATAGGGAGTTACCTGCCGCCGGCGAGCCCGAAGGATGGAGGGCCGGCGCGAAGGGCACGAGCATGACCGCTGCACTGCAACTGCAAGTTTATCTTTGACTTTTTCAGGGTGCTTGAATGAATCGTGTGTTTCAACCGGCCGCGTGCGCGGCGATCGTGAAGTCCTTGCTGGCCAGTTTCCTCATCGTGGGCAGCGCTCTCGCAGCGGATGCGGCCCACGCACCCGCGGCTGCCGCGAAGGCCGATCCGGCCAAGGGCGGCTCCCTCTACGACACCGGCGACAACGCCCGCGGCCTGCCGGCCTGCGCGTCGTGCCACGGTGCCGGCGGCAATTCGACCATCAACACCAATCCGAAGCTGGCCGGCCAGATCGACACGTACATCCACAAGCAGCTCGTCGACTTCACCACGCCGGCCCGCAACCAGCCCGTGATGACGACGTACGCCAAGATGCTGAGCGACGACGAAAAGAAAAACCTCGCCGCCTACCTGTCCGCGCAGCAGCCGAAGCAGGGCGCCGCGCGCAGCAAGGAGACACTGGAACTGGGCCGCAAGATCTATCGCGGTGGCATCGCCGATCGCGGCGTGGCGGCCTGCGCCAGCTGCCACGGCGCCACCGGTGCCGGCATGCCGGCCCAGTATCCGCGCATCGGGGGCCAGCACCAGGATTACACGGTGGCCCAGTTGCAGGCGTTCAAGAGTGGCGCACGCGCCAACAGCCCGCAGATGGCCACGTTGGCCAAGCGCTTGTCGGATGAAGAAATGAAAGCCGTGGCGGACTATATTGCCGGCCTGAAGTAATTGGCAGTATTACTTGTCCACGATAACCGAGCCGACTAAGCAGCCTACAATAAGCGGCCTACAATAAAAACTGGCGGGAACAACAGGGGAGGGCGACCGCGCAAGCGGGACCGCCCTTTTGTTGTATGCTCGCTGGTTGATGTGTCTAGAGTGAAAGTCGATGAGCACCACCGGAATTGAACTGAAGACGCGCCGGCGCGGCCTGGCGGAAGCGGTCGAATTGCTGTCCTCGATGCGGTTCGCGATCACGTTGCTGGTCATGATCGCCATCGCCGCGATCATCGGCACCATCATGCAGCAGGACCGCGCGATGCCGGACTACGTCAACCAGTTCGGTCCGTTCTGGTTCGAGGTGTTCCGCAAGGTCGGCCTGTACACCGTGTATTCGGCCTGGTGGTTCCTGCTGATCCTGGCCGTGCTGATCGTGTCGACGGGCCTGTGCGTCGCCCGCAACGCACCGAAATTCCTGCGCGACATGCGCAGCTGGCGCGACAGCGTGCGCGAGGAATCGCTGCGCAATTTCCACCACCACAGCGAATGGACGGCGCCGCTGGACACGGTCCCGCTCGCGCAGCAGACGGCGAACCGCCTCGCCGACGCCGGCTACCGGACGAAGATCGTGGAGAAGCCGGGCGGCGTACTCGTCGCCGCGAAGAAGGGCGCCGCCAACAAGTTCGGCTACATCTTCGCGCACACGGCCATCATCGTGATCCTGCTGGGCGGCCTGCTCGATTCGAACCTCCCGATCCGCTTCCAGGAATGGTTCATGGGCAAGACGCCGTATGGCGGCACGGGCCTGATTTCCGCCATCGCGCCGCAGCACCGCCTCGGCCTCGGCAACCCGAGCTTCCGCGGCAATACGATGATTCCCGAAGGCCAGGCCAGCGACACGGCGCTGCTCCAGCAGGCCGACGGGGTGCTCGTGCAGGACCTGCCGTTCACCATCGAGCTGAAGAAATTCACCATCGATTTCTACTCGACCGGCATGCCGAAGCTGTTCGCCAGCGACGTCGTCATCCGCGACCACGAGACGGGCAAGGCGTTTCCCGCCACGGTGAAGGTCAACCAGCCGCTGATCTACCGCGGCATCGCGGTGTACCAGTCCAGCTTCGAGGATGGCGGCAGCAAGCTCAAGCTGACGGGCTGGCCCATGGCAGGCACGAGCGACAAACCGTTCGCCATCGAGGGCGAGGTCGGCAATGCGACCGCGCTGAAGCAGGGCGCGGACACCTATTCCGTCGAGTGGTCGGGCTTCCGGCCGTTCAACGTCGAGAACACGAGCCAGAACAACGATGCCCGGGCCGTCACGAAGGGCAAGAGCCTCGAGGAACAGTTCTCGCAGACCTTGTCGCAGCACTCCGGTTCGGCCGCCAAGAACGTGGGCAACAAGGATTTCAAGAACGTCGGGCCCAGCGTCCAGTACAAGCTGCGCGACAAGACGGGGCAGGCGCGCGAATTCCTGAACTACATGCAGCCCGTCACCTTGGAAGGCCGCCAGGTGTACCTGGCCGGCGTGCGCACCAATCCGTCCGATCAATTCAGCTTCCTGCGCATCCCGGCCGACGACGAGCACGGCGTGCGCGAATGGATGCGCCTGCGCGCCGCGCTCGCGGACGCGAGCCTGCGCGAGGAAGCAGCCCGCCGCTACGCCGCGCGCGCGCTGCCGCCGGGCGACGCGAACGGCACCCTGGCCAGGCAGTTGCAGGACTCGGCCGCCAAGACGCTGGCGATCTTCGCCGGCGACGGCAGCCAGGGCGGCTATCTGGCCGTGTCGAAATTCCTCGAGCGCATCCCCGCGGCCGAGCAGGAAAAGGCGGCCGGCGTGTTCATGAAGATGCTCAACGGTGCCATGTGGGAGCTGTGGCAGGCGGCGCGCGCGCGCGCGGGCGAGGCTGCCGTGACGCCCACCGAGACCCACGGCCGCTTCCTGCAGCAGGCGACGAATGCGTTGTCCGACAGCTTTTTCTACGGCGCGCCCGTGTTCCTCGCGCTGGACGATTTCAAGGAAGTGAAGGCGTCCGTGCTGCAGGTGACGCGTTCGCCGGGCAAGAAAGTGGTCTACGTCGGGTGTTTGCTGCTGGTGCTGGGCATTTTCTCGATGTTCTATATTCGCGAGCGCCGTGTCTGGGTATGGGTAAAACCGGCACCTAGCGGCGGCACCCACGCGTTGATGGCGATGAGCACGCAGCGCAAGACGCTCGATTTCCAGCGCGAATTCGACGACCTGAAGAACAAACTGCCGCAATCGGCGTAAGCTGTAAAAGTCGGAAAAGGAGACATCCATGGACATTTCATCCGCATCGCAAGCACCGGGCGCGGCGTACACCCGGCCCCCCGGCTTCTTCAAGCGCCTGACGGCCGTCGACTGGCTGTTCGGCGCGGGCCTGCTCGCGGCCGCGCTGTATGCACTGAACCGCTTCGGCGCCTACATGGACATTTACGAGCAGGCGATCCTCGTGCTGGCCGCGCCCGTGTTCGCGTTCGTCGGCTGGACGTTCAAGCCCGTGCGCTGGCTGATGCCGCTCGTCGCGCTGCTGGCGCTGTGGGCCGTGCAGCTGTACGGCGGCTCCCTCGATGCCGCGAACCAGAAATTTTTCCTGAAATACATGCTGTCGAGCCAGTCCGCGATCCTGTGGATGAGCGCGATGTTCGTGTTCTCCACCGTGTTCTACTGGGGCGGCCTGCTGGCGCGCTCGCCGTTCGGCGGCAGCGTCGGTTCCAAGCTGTGCTGGGCCGCCGTCGTGCTGGGCTTCACCGGCATGATGGTGCGCTGGTACGAGTCGTACCTGATCGGCACGGACGTGGGCCACATCCCCGTGTCGAACCTGTACGAAGTGTTCATCCTGTTCTCGATGATCACGGCGATGTTCTACCTGTACTACGAACAGCGCTACCAGACGCGCCAGCTGGGCCCGTTCGTGCTGCTCGTGATCTCGGCCGCCGTCGGCTTCCTGCTGTGGTACACGGTCGCGCGCGACGCCGCCGAGATCCAGCCGCTGGTGCCCGCGCTGCAGAGCTGGTGGATGAAGATCCACGTGCCCGCCAACTTCATCGGCTACGGCACGTTCGCGCTGGCGGCGATGGTCGGCGCGGCGTATCTGCTGAAGTCGCACGGCATCCTGGCCGACCGCCTGCCTTCGCTCGAGGTGCTGGACGACGTCATGTACAAGGCCATCTCCGTCGGCTTCGCGTTCTTCACCGTCGCCACGATCCTGGGCGCGCTGTGGGCGGCCGAAGCGTGGGGTGGCTACTGGTCGTGGGACCCGAAGGAAACGTGGGCGCTGATCGTCTGGCTGAACTACGCGGCGTGGCTGCACATGCGTTTGATGTCCGGGCTGCGCGGGCGCGCGGCCGCATGGTGGGCCCTCATCGGCCTCGTCGTGACGACGTTCGCCTTCCTCGGCGTGAACATGTTCCTGTCCGGACTGCACTCGTACGGCAAGCTCTAGGGGGATCGAAAACCGTCCAGGTTTTCAACGTTCCGTTTATGTCCGATTATGTCGGTAGGCGGGATTTGGTAACAAACACCCGCCTGGACGACCCGGGGGCGGCAGATGGTGTAACGTTGTTATGTCGCACGAAACATCCATTCCAGCCGGAGCCGCCATGTTGATCAGAAAAAATCCGAACGGCATCGATCTGCCGTTCCCGTCCGAAATCACGCCGCGCGAGGTCTACGAAGGCCGGCGTGCGTTCCTCGCCAAAGTGGCGGCATCGGCCGTCGTCGGCTCGTCGCTGTGGGAGATGGCCAACCGCGAAGCGTTCGCGCAAGGCACCGTGCAGAAGCTGCCGGCCACGCGCAACCCGGCATTCTCGACCAACGAGAAACAGACGTCGTTCGAGGACGCGACGCACTACAACAATTTCTATGAATTCGGCACGGACAAGTCCGACCCCGCCGCGAATGCGCACACCTTGCGCCCGCGGCCGTGGACCGTGCAGATCGACGGCGAGGTGAAAAAGCCGATGACGCTGGACCTCGACCGCCTGGTGAAGCTGGCGCCGCTGGAAGAGCGCATTTATCGCCTGCGCTGCGTCGAGGGCTGGTCGATGGTGATTCCGTGGGTCGGCTATTCGCTGTCCAGCCTCATCAAGCAGGTCGAGCCGACGGGCAACGCGAAATACGTCGAATTCACGAGCCTGGCCGACCGCAGCCAGATGCCGGGCGTACGGAGCCGCGTGCTCGAATGGCCGTACGTGGAAGGCCTGCGCATGGACGAGGCCATGCACCCGCTCGCGCTGCTGACGGTGGGCATGTACGGCCAGGTGCTGCCGAACCAGAACGGCGCGCCCGTGCGCATCATCGTGCCGTGGAAATACGGCTTCAAGTCGGCGAAGTCCATCGTCCGCATCCGCTTCGTGCGCGAGCAGCCGCGTACGGCGTGGAACGGCATCGCGCCGGAAGAATACGGTTTCTATTCGAACGTGAACCCGAACGTCGACCACCCGCGCTGGTCGCAGGCAACGGAGCGGCGCATCGGCGAGGGCGGGCTGTTCACGCCCAAGCGCAAGACGCTGATGTTCAACGGCTATAACGAGGTTGCCTCGCTGTACACGGGCATGGACCTCAAGAAGAATTTTTGACGGGTCGGCCATGGCGTTCAATCCGACCCCGACCCAGTTCAAGGCCCTGAAGGCTGGGATCTTCGTGCTCGCGCTGCTGCCGTTCCTGCGGATGGCATGGCTGACCGCGACCGGCGTGCCCGTCGAGCCCGTCGAATTCCTCACGCACGGCAGCGGCGACTGGGCGTTATATCTGCTGTGCGCGACGCTCGCCGTCACGCCGCTGCGCCGCCTGACCGACTGGAACTGGGTCGTCCGGCTGCGCCGCATGATCGGCCTGTTCACGTTTTTCTATGCGTTCATGCACTTCCTGACGTTCCTGTGGTTCGACCATAATTTCGACGTGGCCGCCATGTGGAAGGACGTGTTGAAGCGGCCGTTCATCACGGTGGGCTTCGCCTGCTTCGTGCTGCTCACGCCGCTGGCCGCGACGAGCACGAACGCGATGATCAAGCGCCTGGGCCGCAACTGGGCCAAGCTGCACAAGCTGATCTACGTGATCGCCCCGCTGGCGATCCTGCACTACTGGTGGATGAAGGCCGGCAAGCACAACTTCGAGCAGCCCATCGTGTGGGGCAGCGTCGTGGCCGTGCTCCTGCTGCTGCGCGTGTGGTGGAGCGTGAGCCGCCCGCGTGCTACCGTCGATAAACGAACTACCGCTGCTTCCGTGCGATCATGACCGGAGACCCTGATGCATACTGCCTGACATGAAATGGCCCCTCGCGCTGGTGATTCTCGTGGTATTGGCCCTCGTGCTCGTTTTCGGCATGGGGCGGCCGCGCTATGGGCAGCTCGAACGGTGTCTCGACCTGGGCAGCCGGTGGAACGAACAGGCGGCCGCCTGCGCGGCGCAGATGTGGCCGGACGACCGGTCGCGCGGGCGCGAGTGACGCCGGCCGGTGTGACAAGTTCTTAGCGCGGCGCAACCGGGCACTTCACCGGCGGTGTCACCGGTTCCAGCCGTCCTCGTACGCCGTCCACCAGCACGTCCGCCAGCGCCGGCGTGGTCACATCGACCTTGCCGGCGGCCAAGGCCGCGTCCGCGTTCTCATGCGGGCAATGCGGGCGCGGCAGCGACACCGTCGCGAGCGCCGACCAGCCGCCTTGCGCGTCTTCCTGCAGCACGAGGCTGTCCTGCGAGGCCGCCGGCCGCTCGAACAGCAGCACTTCCGGCTTGCCGTCGCCGGTCACGTCCAGCAGGAAGACATCGCAGACATGGCCGACTTCACGCAGGCAGGCCGGATACAGGTTGGACGGGTGCCTGGCTGCCCAGTCCGTGCGCAGGAAGGTGTCCGGCAGGCGCGCGCCGTCCGGATGGATGTGCAGGTTGGCCGCCAGCTCGAGCGGGCGCGGCGCCACTTCCTCGTGGCCCCAGCGGTTCACCATCCGGCGCACGGCGGCGATGCGGCGCCGCACGGCGTCGGCCTCGGGAAGGGGCATGCGCTCGAGCCGGTCGAGTGCCGCGCGCCCGAAGCGTGCGCCGTCGAAGCGCAGGAAAGCAAAATCGAAGGCATCGGGCTTGACCTTGCCGGACGCCAGCCGCGCGACCTGGCTGCCCACCGAGATCCGGGCCGGGTCGAGCAGCGGCGAGAACAGCGCCAGCAGCACCCCCAGCACGACGAAGGCGACGCCGATGTTCACCCGGGCCAGCAGCGGCAGCCAGCCGGGGCGCAGGCCGGCGCCAAAATAGCCGGCCGCGTAACAGGCCGCCACCAGCATGCAGGCAGCGGCGTCGATGCGGTCGGCGCTCCAGCCGTAGTCGCGCACCCGCAGGAACAGCGCATAGATCGCGATCAGCACGAGCGGCGCCAGCAGCAGGGCGGCGATGCGCGCAGCCACGCGCACGACGCGCGCGACCGCGCGCTCGTCCTCGCCCTGCTGCCAGGCGGCATTGATCAGCACCACGAAGGCGGCGGCCGCGCACAGCAGCACCGACGCCGCGTGCTTCGTGCTCCACAGCGGCGCCAGGCCCGTGAAGGGCAGGGTGGCCAGGAAGCCGCCGATCAGCAGCACGGTGACGGGCAGCAGCCAGGACAGCAACACCAGCAGCAGGCTGCGGATGCCACGCACGATGGCGGGACGCACGTCGGTCAGGTGCATCGCGCAGGCGAAGGCGAAGGCCGTGACGGGAATCGCGAACCACGATTCGCGCATCAACCTGGTGAGGAAGTCCAGCTTGACCAGCTCGAACAGCTGGGCGCCGAGCATCAGCACCAGCCAGGTGACGCCGGTGAACAGGCCGCTGAAGGCCAGTTGCACGCCGAGCTTCCAGGCGGTATCGAAATAAGTGGGGTAGGCGGCGATGCGACGGCCGTCGCGCACGGCGGCCAGCACCAGCGTGTGCGCGATGAAGAAGCCGGTGGCGGCGAAGAACCACAGGCGCGCCGACGGGAACAGCGAACGGTCGATGCCGGGCGTGGCAAATTGGCGCTGCGCCGCGGAAGCCGGCAGCGGCAGGTCGGCGACGCGCCAGGCGTCGTAGCCGGCCAGCGCCGCCAGCAGCAGCGCCGCGCAGGCACCCCAAAGGACGAGCCGGCGCCGATCCAGATGGCCGAGGCCGGAGATCAGGATCAGCGGCACGAAGAATGACGCCAGCACCAGCGGCCCAAATACCAGCGGCTGGGTGGCCGGCCAGCTCGAGATCGTCGCGGCGTGGTACAGGAGGTAGAGCAGCAGGCCTTGCAGCAGGCCCAGCAGGATGCGCCAGCCGCCGACCCGAGGCAGGGTCAGCAGCGGCGCTGCGGCGGAAAGACGGGCGGCATCGGACGGTTGCATGCGGATCTCCGGTGGTGGTCCGGCGATCTTAGCATCCGTGCCCGTGCCGAAAACTCTCCTTATCTCACCATCGATTCCAGCGCAAACAGCTCCGCCGGATTCTCGCGGCGGCGGATCACGTGCACCTGGTCGCCATCGACGAGCACCTCGGCCGCGCGGCCGCGCGTGTTGTAGTTCGAGGCCATCGTGAAGCCGTAGGCACCGGCCGCCATCATCGCGAGCACGTCGCCCGGCTCGACGGCCAGCGCACGGTCGCGCGCGAGCCAGTCGCCCGATTCGCACACGGGGCCGACGAGGTCGTACGTGACGGCGTCACCCGCGCGCTGCACGACCGGCTTGACGTCCATCCAGGCCTGGTACAGCGTGGGGCGTGCCATGTCGTTCATCGCGGCGTCGACGACGCAGAAATTCTTTTCCTCGCCCGGCTTCAGGAACTCCACCGACATCAGCAGGACGCCCGTGTTGCCCACGATGGAGCGGCCCGGTTCGAAGATCACCTTGATGGGGCGGCCGCCGTGCTTCTCCGCGCGCCACGCGTCCACGCGCGCGAACACGCGCTCGACGTAGTGGGCGATCGGCACCGGCGAGTCCTCGCCCGTGCCGTAGTCGATGCCCAGGCCGCCGCCCACGTCCAGGTGGTGGATGTGGATGCCCTCGGCGTCCAGCGCGTCGATCAGCTCGATCAGCTTGTCCAGCGCTTCCAGCAGCGGCGCGTCGTCCAGCAGCTGCGAGCCGATGTGGCAGTCGATGCCGACGACGTCCAGGTGCGGCAGCTTGGCGGCGGTGCGGTACGTGTCCAGCGCGTCCGAGAACGCGACGCCGAACTTGCTCGCCTTCAGGCCGGTCGCGATATACGGATGGGTCTTCGGGTCGACGTTCGGGTTCACGCGCAGCGAGACGGGCGCGCGCTTGCCCATGCGGCCCGCGACCTCGTTGATGCGGTGCAGTTCCGGGATCGACTCGACGTTGAAGCACAGGATGCCTTTTTCCAGCGCCAGCGCGATCTCGGCCGCGGTCTTGCCCACGCCGGAGAAGATCACCTTGCCCGGGTCGCCGCCGGCCGCGATCACGCGCAGCAGCTCGCCGCCCGACACGATGTCGAAGCCGGCGCCCTGGCGTGCCAGCAGGTCGAGGATGGCCAGGTTGGAATTCGCCTTCATCGCGTAGCAGACGAGCGCGTCGCGGCCCGCGCACGGGCGCGCGTAGCCGGCGAAGTTGTCCAGCAGCTGGGCTTTCGAATAGACGTAAGTCGGGGTGCCGTGTTCCGTGGCGATGTTGGACAGGGGGACGCGTTCGGCGTGCAGGACGCCGTCTTGGTAGGTGAAGTGCGACATAATGTGCTTACTGTTGGGTGGCCGGCGAGGGCGGGTTCGGGACGGGCGTATCGTTGGTGCCGCCGATCGGTGGCGTCACGCCGGCGGCGGGTGCCGGCGGCTTGAGCTGGGTGACCGGGGTGGCGGCGTCCGTCGTGTTCGTCGTGCCGGCCGGCGCCGTCGCGGGGGTGTGCGCGACGGCGGGGGGAGCGGGTGGCTTGGGCATGTAGAGCGGACCGGTCTGGCCGCAGGCCGACAGCACCACCAGGGTCGCCAGGCTTGTCAGGAGCGCAAATGGGGACTTCACGATTAGAATCACGGTTTGATTAGCAGACCTTGGAGTGTAGCATGACCGAATCCGAATTTTTGGCCCTGGCCGAGTCCACGCTGAGCGACATCGAGCACAAGTTCGACCGCCTGTTCGAGCAGGACATCGTCGACGTGGAGTGCAAGCGCAGCGGGAACGTGCTCGAGATCGAGTTCGTCGACAATGGCTCGAAGATCATCATCAACAGCCAGGCGCCGTTGCAGGAAATGTGGATCGCGGCGCGCGCCGGCGGCTTCCACTACAAGCGCGTGGGCGACGAGTGGCGCAATACGCGCGACAACACGGAGTTCTTCACGGCGTTGTCCGATTTCGCGACGCAGCAGGGTGGGGCGCCGGTCAAGCTGCGTTGAGTCGCGTAGGGTGGACGGCTATACCCCGACCGGGGATGTCGTGTTGGCGTGAATGCCGTCCACGCGTTCAACCGGCGCGTGCACATATCGTCGCATCGGTGCCGGCGTGATTTGAACGCGTGGACGGCAGAGCCGTCCACCCTACGTTAGTGCCGTTCGCGGCATGTTGGCGTCACGCGCAGGGATGACGCCCGCGCCACGTTAGAAAAGCTCGTTGCGGACGGCATCCCGCGACTTCTGCTCGGCCGCCGGCTGCGCCGGTCCCACGTCGAGCGACTGCACGCCCGTGCCCGGCGGGTTCTCGGTGTAATAGTACTCGTCGCCGTACTGCACGAGACCCGGCGGCGCCGGACGGTCGACGACCGGCTCGTTCTTCAGCGCCTTCTGCATGAACCCGATCCAGATCGGCAGCGCGAGCCCGCCGCCCGTTTCCTTGTTGCCCAGGTTACGCGGCTGGTCGTAGCCGATCCACGCGATGCCCACCAGGTGCGGCTGGTAGCCGGCGAACCAGGCGTCGATGGAATCGTTCGTCGTGCCCGTCTTGCCCGCGATGTCCGGGCGCTTCAGCACCTGTCCGGCCTTCGCGGCCGTGCCGTAGCGGGCCACGTCCTTCAGCATGCTGTCCATCAGCCACGCGTTGCGTTCGTCGATGACGCGGTTGGCGTCGACGCCGGCGCGGTCCGGACGCGCTTCCGACAACACCTTGCCATCCGCATCCGTCACCTTCGAGATCAGGTAGGGGCTGACGCGGTAGCCGCCGTTGGCGAACACGGAATAGGCGCCGGCCATCTGCAACGGCGTCGTCGCACCGGCGCCCAGCGCCAAGGTCAGGTACGGCGGATTCTTGTCCGCGTCGAAGCCGAAGCGCGTCGCGTATTCCTGGCCGTAGCGGGCGCCGATCTTGTTCAAGATGCGGATCGAAATCATGTTCTTCGACTTCGTCAGGCCGCGCCGCATCGTCATCGGGCCTTCGTACTTGCCGTCGTAGTTCTTCGGTTCCCACGCCTGGCCGCCCGTCGCGCCGGCGTCGAACGAGATCGGCGCGTCGTTGATGAGGGTCGCGGGCGAGAAGCCCCGTTCCAGCGACGCGGAATAGATGAACGGCTTGAACGAGGAGCCGGGCTGGCGCCATGCCTGGGTCACGTGGTTGAACTTGCTGCGGTTGAAGTCGAAGCCGCCCACCAGCGCGCGGATCGCGCCGTCGTCCGGGTTCACCGCGATGAACGCGGATTCCACTTCCGGCATCTGCGTGATGCTCCACGACGACGAGCCGCCGTCCTGCATGACGCGGATGACGGCGCCGCGGCGCACGCACCGTGTCTCGGCCGCTTTCGGCGACAGCCATTCGCGCGCGAACGCGATGCCCGGTCCAGTGATCGTGATCTCTTCGCCGGAGGCCAGCACGGCCTTCACCTGCGTGGGCGACGCCGACAGCACGATGGCGGCGACGATGTCGTCCGAATCGGGATGTTCCGCCAGTTCCGCCTCGATGGCCTCGTCGGCCTCGCTCTTCGTCGACGGGATCTCGATGTATTTTTCCGGGCCGCGGTACGGGTGGCGGCGCTCGTAATCCATCACGCCGCGGCGCAGCGCGAGGTAGGCCGCGTCCTGGTCGGCCTTCGTGATCGTCGTGAACACGTTCAGACCGCGCGTGTACGTGTCTTCCTTGAACTGTTCGTAGACGAGCTGGCGTGCCATCTCGGCCACGTATTCCGCGTGCACGCCGAACGCCGTGCTGTCCGTCTTGATCTTGAGCTGCTCGTTTTTCGCCTGTTCGTACTGGGCGTCGTTAATGTAGTGCAGGTCGTGCATGCGCTGCAGGATGTACTGCTGGCGCTGGCGCGCGCGCTTCGGGTTCACGACCGGGTTGTACGCGGACGGCGCCTTCGGCAGGCCGGCCAGCATCGCCGCCTCGGCGATCGAGATGTCCTTCAAGTCCTTGCCAAAATAGATCTGCGCGGCCGACGAGAAGCCGAACGCGCGCTGGCCCAGGTAGATCTGGTTCATGTAGACCTCAAGGATCTGGTCCTTCGTGAGGTTCTTCTCGATCTTGTACGCGAGCAGCGCCTCGTACGCCTTGCGCTTCAGGGTCTGTTCCGACGACAGGAAGAAGTTGCGGGCCACCTGCTGCGTGATCGTGGACGCGCCCTGGCGCGCGCCGCCCGTCGCGTTGTGCAGCGCGGCGCGCAGGATACCCCAATAGTCGATGCCGCCGTGTTCGTAGAAGCGGTCGTCCTCGATCGCGAGCACGGCCCGCTTCATGACGTCAGGGATGTCCTTGAAGTGGACGAGGGTGCGGCGCTCCTCGCCGAATTCGCCGATCAGCACGTTGTCGGCCGTGAAGATCCGCAGCGGCATCTTCGGCCGGTAGTCGGTGAGGGTGTCGAGGGCGGGCAGGTTCGGGTACGCCATCGCCAGCGCGAACACGACCACCAGCACGCCGCACACGGCCAGTCCGGCCAGGGCGGCGAGGAGGGTCAGCAGGATGCGCTTCGGGGTGTGCTTGGGCGAAGACGACTTCGGCGCGGGGTTGCCGCCGGTTTGAGATGCTTTCATGCGGATGTGGCTCGCTTTATTGATCCAATTCATTATAAGTCACGCTTGTATCTGAAGCACTCCTAGACAAGCGAACAACAGGTGTGAAAAGTCCTGCAATATTGATCGATATCACGGTGTAACGAAGTGTCGCTTTCCTGCTTCGTCACTATATGTTCCCGTGCAGAAATTTCTTGTCCTCGCACATCAGTATTGCTACGATTCAAGGCGGTGTCTGTTATATGCACACCGTATGTCTACATTTATCAATAGTTCCCACGCGGGCGTTAGCCGTTCCGAAACGCCGGAACGCAGAAGTAGCAGAGAGGGAGTGCGCTCGTGATCAGTCTAGGTTCCTTGTTCGGACAGAAGAGCCCGCCGTTGATCGGACTCGACATCAGTACGTCCGGCGTGCGCCTCGTCGAGTTGTCCGATGGCGGCAAGGGCGACTTGCGGCTGGAACGCCATGCGGCGGAACCGCTGCCGCGCGGCGCAGTCGTCGACGGCAACATCGAGAACATCGAGGCCGTGTCGGACGCCGTGCGCCGCGTCGTGCAGAAGAGCGGCACGCGCATCAAGCACGTGGCGCTCGGCATGCCGCCGGCCGCCGTCATCACCAAGAAGATCATCCTGCCGGCCGGCCTGCCGGAAGACCAGCTCGAAGTGCAGGTCGAGTCCGAGGCCAGCCAGTACATCCCGTTCGCGCTGGACGAGGTCAGCCTCGACTTCGACGTGATCGGGCCGGCCGCCAACGCGCCGGAAGACATGGAAGTGATGCTGGCCGCCGCGCGCCGCGAAAAGGTCGAGGACCGCGTCGCGATCGCCGAGGCCGCGGGCCTGACGGCCACCGTGATGGACATCGAATCGTATGCCGCCCGCGCCGCGCTGCAGCGCCTGCTCGACGCGGACAACGCCCCGAAGGACCACATCGTTGCGCTGTTCCAGATCGGCGCGCAGGCGACGCACGTGTCGATGCTGCAGAACGGCGAGACGGTGTACGAGCGCGAGCAACCGTTCGGCGGCGTGCAGCTCACGCAGGACATCGTGCGCGCCTACGGCCTCTCGTTCGAGGAAGCGGAAACGCGCAAGAAGGCGGGCGACCTGCCGGACAACTTCCGCGCCGACCTGCTGGCGCCGTGGCTCGAGAACGCCGCGCTGGAAGTCACGCGCGCGATCCAGTTCTTCTACACGTCGACGCCGTACACGCGCATCGACCAGATCCTGATCGCCGGCGGCAGCGCGCAGCTGCCCGGCCTGCCCGACATCATCGCCGGCCGCACGCGCATCGCGACGTCCGTCGTGGCGCCGTTCCACGGCATGCAACTGGGGCCGAACGTGCGCGAGCAGCAGCTGCGCCAGGACGGCCCCGGCTATCTCGTCGCCTGCGGCCTGGCACTGCGGAGGTTCGGCTGATGATCCGCATTAACCTGCTCCCGCACCGGGAAGCGAAACGCAAGCAGAAGCAGACCGCGTTCGCCGCGCTGCTGGCCCTGGGCGGCATCGCCGGCGCCGCGCTCGTGCTGCTCGTGGGCGGCTACAACGCGAGCCGCATCGCCGTCCACAACGAACGCAACCTCGTCCTCAAGAACGCCAACGCGGAACTGGACAAGAAGATCAGCAAGATCGCCACCCTGAAGGCGGAGATCGAGGGGCTGAAGGCACGCCAGCAGGCCGTCGAGGACTTGCAGGGCGACCGCAACCAGCCCGTCTACCTGCTCGACGAACTGGTGCGCCAGACGCCGGAAGGCGTGTACCTGAAAAGCTTCAAGCAGGACGGCCAGCGCGTGCTGCTGAACGGCTATGCGCAGTCGCAGGAACGCGTCGCGGAACTGCTGCGCAACCTGTCCGGCAACTCACCGTGGCTCGAACGCCCCGACCTGACCGAGGTGCGCGCCGCCATGGTCACGCAGGGCAAGACCCCACGCAAGGTCGTCGAATTCACGCTGAACGTCTCCATCAAGCGCAGCCGCGCGAGCGACGACGACGCCAAGGGCGCCAAGCCGGCCGCCGCAAGAATGGGCGCAACCGCGGGCACAACCGCGGGCGCGAGCAAGCCATGAAGAACATCGACCTGAAACAGATTTTCGCCGACCTGGGGGCCCAGTTCGAGGGCCTGCAGGGACGCCACCCGGGCCTGTGGCCGCTGGCCCCGCGCCTGCTGTGCGCCGCGGGCGTGATGGCCGTCGTCATGGGCCTCGGCTACTTCTTTTACTGGAGCGGCCAGTTCGAGGAACAGGACGCGCTGGCCGCGCAGGAACTCAAGCTGCGCGACGACTACAAGACCAAGATGGCGCAGGCCATCAACCTCGATGCGCTGGAAGCCCAGCAGCAGCAGGTGAACCGCTACGTCGAGCGCCTGGAGAAGCAGTTGCCGAGCAAGGCCGAGATGGCCGCGCTGCTGTCCGACATCAACCAGGCGGGCGTGGGCCGCGGCCTGCAGTTCGAGCTGTTCAAGCCGGGCCAGGTCGTCGTCAAGGATTACTATGCCGAGCTGCCGATCGACATCAAGGTGGTGGGCACCTACCACGACATCGGCGAATTCGCGGCCGACATGGCGAAGATGCCCCGCATCGTCACCTTGAACAACCTGGCGCTCACGGCGGGCAAGGACGGCGCGCTGTCGCTGGAAGCCATCGCCAAGACCTTCCGCTACCTCGACCAGGACGAGCTGGATGCCCAGTCCAAGGCGCGCAAGGCCAAGAAGAAGACCCCGGACGGCAAGGAGGCCAAGGCATGAGCGCCCGCATCGTGATGGGCGGCCTGCTGGCCGCGACCCTTCTGGCCGGCTGCGGCGACAGCGACGTGCGCGAGGTGCGCGACTGGATGGACCAGGTCAAGCGCGACACCCATCCGTCCGTGAAGCCGCTGCCCGAACCGAAAGATTTTCTCCCATACGCCTATGGCGCGCGGGAAGCGGTCGACCCGTTCAATCCGAACAAGCTGCTGGGCGAACTGGCCCGTGCGGCGGCGACCTCGAACAACCCGAACCAGCCCGACCTCGCGCGTCCGCGCGAACTGCTGGAGACCTTCCCGCTCGACACCATGCAGATGGTCGGCACGATGGAAAAGGGCGGCATCCGCTACGCCCTGCTGCAGGTGGACCGCTCGCTGTACCAGGTCAAGGCCGGACAGCGCATCGGCCAGAACTTCGGCGTCGTCACGCACGTGGGCGACGACGTCGTCGACGTGCGCGAAGTGGTGCAGGACGCCGCCGGTGAATGGACCGGCCGCATGTCCAAGCTGGAGCTGCAAACCAAGGAGAACCACAAATGACCCGATTCCTTTCCGTCGCAGGCGGTGTGCTGCTGGCGCTCGTCGCTGCCAGTGCCTGGGCCCAGGACAACGCGATCGAGTCGATCAGCGCCAACCAGCAGGGCGGCAACGTCGTGATCAAGGTGGCCATGAAGGAGCCGCCGAAGAAGCTGCCCATCGGCTTCTCGATCACGAACCCGGCCCGCATCGCCCTCGACTTCGGCGCCACCGCCAACGCGACCGGCAAGAACACCCAGGACATCAACCTGGGCGACGTGCGCGGCGTGAACGTCGTGCAGGCTGGCGAGCGCACGCGCCTCGTGCTGAACCTGAAGCGCGTGCTGAACTACGCGGCCGCGATCGACGGCAAGGACGTCATCGTCACCGTCGAAGGCTCGGGTGCACCCGCGCGCGCCGTCGACTCTGCCGGCCAGCCGGCACGCACCGCGGCGGCCGCACCGGTCGCGTCGCAAGTGCTGCGCGACCTCGACTTCCGCCGCGGCAGCAACGGCGAAGGCCGCATCGTCGTCGACCTGCCGAACGGCCAGGTTGCCGTCGACGTGCGCCAGGTCGGCCGCCAGATCGAGGTCGACTTCCTGAAGACGGGCGTGCCGCCGACCTTGCGCCGCCGCCTGGACGTGACCGACTTCGGCACGCCCGTGTCGCGCATCACGACGACGCCGCAGGGCGAGAACACGCACATGGTCGTCGACACCCAGGGCAACTGGGAGCAGAGCGTCTACCAGAGCGACACCCAGCTCGTCATCGACGTGAAACCCGTCAAGGAAGATCCGAACCGTCCGGCCGGCGGCGGCGCGGGCACCGCGTACCGCGGCGAAAAGGTCTCGTTCAACTTCCAGAACATCGAAGTGCGCCAGGCGCTGCAGGCGATCGCCGACCTGTCGGGCCTGAACATCATCACGAGCGATGCCGTCACGGGCAACCTCACGCTGCACCTGAAGGACGTGCCGTGGGACCAGGCGCTCGACGTGATCCTGCAGGCCAAGGGCCTCGACATGCGCAAGAACGGCAACGTGCTGTGGATCGCGCCGAAGGAAGAACTGCTGACCAAGGAAAAACTGGAGCTCGAGCAGCGCGCCCAGATCTCCGAGCTGGAACCGCTGCGCTCCGAGATCTTCCAGCTGAACTACCAGAAGGCCGAAGCCTTCCGCACCGTGTTCGGCCTCGATTCCAGCGGCGGCGCCAGCAGCGACGGCGGCAAGAACCGCGTGCTGTCCAAGCGCGGCAGCGCCATCATCGACCCGCGCACGAACCAGCTGTTCGTCACCGACATCGCGTCGAAGATCGAAGACATCCGCAAGCTGATCCAGAAGACCGACGTCGCGACCAAGCAGGTGCTCGTCGAGGCGCGCCTCGTGGAAGCGAATGACGGCTTCTCGCGCAATCTGGGCGCCAAGCTCGGTTTCGCCGACCTGCGCGGCTTCCGCGGCGGCGACGCCGGCTACCAGGTCAGCGGCAACCAGCGCGTGGCCATCGGCGGCAACCTGACGGGCGTGGGCCAGGTCACGGGCCAGACGCCGGACAAGGGCGACGGCTACACCAACACCACGCTCGTGAACCTGCCGGCGTCCGGCATCAACGGCACGAATGCGCCGTCGATCGCGTTCTCGCTGTTCTCGTCGGCCGCGAACCGCTTCCTCAACCTGGAGCTGTCGGCGCTGGAAGCGGACGGCAAGGGCAAGATCATCTCCAGCCCGCGCGTCGTCACCGAGGACAACGTCCCGGCCGTCATCGAGCAGGGCGTCGAGCTGCCGTACCAGCAGGCCACGAGCAGCGGTGCGACGTCCGTCACGTTCAAGAAGGCGAACCTGAAGCTGGAAGTCACGCCGCAGATCACGCCGGACGGCAACGTCGTGCTGGAGGTGGACGTGGCCAAGGATTCGAAGGGCGAGTCGACCGCGTCGGGCTTCGCCATCAACACGCAGCACGTGAAGACGAAGGTGATGGTCGAGAACGGCGGCACCGTCGTGCTGGGCGGTATCTACCAGATGAGCGAGAGCAACAACGACGACAAGGTGCCGGTCCTCGGCGACATCCCCGTCGTCGGCAACCTGTTCAAGACGACGTCGCGCCAGCACAGCAAGACCGAGCTGCTCGTCTTCATCACGCCGAAGATCGTGGCCGAGCGCCTGCAGACCGGTCACTGACATCACAATCAACGAACGCAAACACATGAACAACTTCACGAAGGAAGCAGCAAGAGGCCACGGCGTGCGCGCGGCGGCCCTGTTGATGGCGCTGGTGCTGACCGCCTGCGGCGGCGGCGGCGGCAATCCGGGCGCCGTCGGCGGCGGCACCGGGACCGGAACGGGTACCGGTACGGGCACGGGCACCGGCACGGGAACGGGCTCCACCGCGACCGCGACGCCGACGGTCGGCGTGCACTTCACGTCCGGCGCCGCGGGCGCGCTCACGGCCGCCGCGCCGGAGACCGTCACCGCGACGGTGCTCGACAAGGACAGCAAGCCGGTCCCGAACGCCATCGTGACCTTCGCCACGGACAATACGCTGGCCGTGTTCTCGCCGACGTCCGCCACGGCGCTGACGGACGCCAACGGCGTCGCCACCGTCACCATGCGCGCGGCCAGCCTGGCCGCCGCCGGTGCCGGCACCGTCACGGCCACGACGAGCCTCGCGGACGGCACCACCGTCGCCGGCAAGGGCAATTATTCGGTCGGCGCGACGACGCTGTCGTTCGGCACCTTGACCGCTGCGCCCACCAGCATCCAGGCCTACGGGTCGTCCGTGCTGTCCGTCGACGTGATGAACGGTTCGAGCAAGTACACGCTGCAACCGGTCAGCCTGACCTTCAGCTCGGCCTGCGCCACGGCCGGCAAGGCCACCTTGGCCACGACCGTGTCGACCAATAACGGCACCGCGCAGACGGTCTACCGCGACAAGGGCTGCGCCGGCAACGATACGATCACCGTGTCGGCCGTGGGCGTCAACACGTCGGCGACGACGACGCTGACGATCGCGCCGCCGGCCGCCGCGTCCGTGCAATTCGTCGGCGCATCGCCCACGAACCAGTCGATCGTGATCCAGGGCCAGGGCGGCAACGGCCGCACCGAGACCGCCACGCTGACCTTCAAGGTCGTCGACATCTTCGGTAACGCGCTCGCCGGCAAGACGGTGAACTTCAGCACGGCGTCGACGTCGGTCCACATCAACAAGACGAGCGACACGACGGACGCCAACGGCCAGGTCGTCACCACCGTCAATTCGGGCAGCGTGCCGACGTCGTTCCGTGTCCTGGCCACGCTGCCGGGCACCGGCACCAACGGCGGCGCGGACATCTCCACGCTGTCCGACTCCGTCGTCGTGACGACGGGGCTGCCGAAGGCGATCTCGCTGAGCTCCGCGCTGTACAACGTCGAAGGCTGGACCCTCGACAGCTCGACGACCGTCCCGGCCACGACGTTGCAGGTGCTGCTGGCCGACGCGTCCGGCAACCCGGTCGCGGACGGTACGCCGGTCGTCTTCCAGACCAATATGGGCGCCGTCGGTTCGTCCGACAAAGGCGGCTGCAACACGGTCAACGGCGGCTGCTCGGTGGCGTTCCGCACGCAGAACCCGCGCGTCGCCACGCCGGGCCAGCCGGCCACGCCGTGCAATGCCCTGACGCCGGACGCGACCCGCCCGGGCCTGGCCACCGTGTGCGCCAGCACGACGGACGGCTCGAACACGCTGTCGCAGAGCGCCGCGATCTTCTTTTCCGGCAGCAGCGTCGTCTATGCGTACATGAACGGCAGCGCGACGCCGCTCGACGTCACCCAGGTCACGGACCTCGGTTCGATCAGCGGCAGCGCGACGAAGGTCTTCACCCTGCAGCTGAACGACGTGAACAAGAACCCGATGCCGGCTTTGTCGCACGTCGAGATCACCAGCATGCTCAACGGTAACGCGGCGGCCGTCGTGCCGGCCACGGTGCCGAACGTCGCACCGCACGGCCCCGGCACGGGCGGCGGCAGCGTCGATTACCCGAACGGTATCGGCGCCAGCGGCCCGCAAGGCTCCACGCACACGTTCAGCATTTCGAGCACGAATCCGACCAGCTGCTCGCCGGCGCAGGCCTCGTTCAACGTCACCGTCACGACGCCGGCTGGCTTGGTGACCAATATTCCGTTTAAACTGTCGTTCACCTGCCCATAAGTTTTCTTAAGGGATGTCCGATTGCAACAAAACGGCCAGGGCGACCTGGCCGTTTTTATTTGAACGCGTAACGTGTCTGACTGTAAGAACAACAACATCTTCCTCGTCGGCCTGATGGGCGCCGGCAAGACCACCATCGGCCGCCTGCTGGCGCGGCGCCTGGACATGACCTTCATCGATTCCGACCACGAGATCGAGGCGCGCACGGGCGCCACGATTCCGTGGATTTTCGAGATCGAAGGCGAGGCCAGCTTCCGCCGCCGCGAGGCCGATGTGATCCGCGAACTCACGTCCAGCCGCGGCATCGTGCTGGCGACGGGTGGCGGCGCCGTGCTGGACCCGGCCAGCCGCGCGCTGCTGGCGGAGCGGGGCACGGTGATCTACCTGCGCGCGAGCGTGTCGAGCATCCTGCAGCGCACCGCGCACGACAAGAACCGCCCGCTGCTGCAGACGGCCGATCCGCGCAGGAAGCTGGAAGACCTGACGGCGCAACGGGAACCGCTGTACCGCGAGATCGCGGACATCGTCATCGACACGGGCCGACCTAACGTACAATCGATGGTTCAGACAATACTGGACCAGCTGGCGGAGCAGGCATCCGCGCACGCACGGTCCAACGCAAAGGCGACAATGAACGAACAGGCATGCATTTCCCTTAACGTCGAGCTGGGCGACCGCAGCTATCCGATCGCGATCGGACGCGGCCTGCTGGACGACGCTTCCTTACTCAATCGTCACATCGGCGGCAGCGGCAAGGTGGCCATCGTCACCAACACGACCGTCGCCCCGCTCTACCTGGACAAGGTCGCGGCGCCGCTGCGCGCGGCCGGGCGCGAGGTCGTGCCCATCGTCCTGCCGGACGGCGAGGAATACAAGAACTGGGAAAGCCTGAACCTCGTGTTCGACGCGCTGCTGGCGAACAAATGCGACCGCAAGACCACGCTGGTCGCGCTGGGCGGCGGCGTCGTCGGCGACATGACGGGCTTCGCGGCGGCCACCTACATGCGCGGCGTGCCGTTCGTGCAGATCCCGACCACGTTGCTCGCACAGGTCGATTCCTCGGTGGGCGGCAAGACGGGCATCAACCACCCACTGGGCAAGAACATGATCGGCGCGTTCTACCAGCCGCGCGCCGTCATCGCCGACACCGCCACGCTCGACACCTTGCCCGCGCGCGAACTGGCGGCCGGCCTGGCGGAAGTCATCAAGCACGGCGCCATCCTCGACGCCGGCTTCTTCGACTGGATCGAGGCGAACATCGGCAAGCTGGTGGCACGCGACCATGCGGCCCTCGCGCACGCGATCGCGCGCTCGTGCGAGATCAAGGCTGACGTCGTCGCGCGCGACGAGCGCGAAGGCGGCCTGCGCGCCGTGCTGAACTTCGGCCACACGTTCGGCCACGCCATCGAGGCGGGCATGGGCTATGGCGCGTGGCTGCACGGCGAGGCCGTCGGCTGCGGCATGGTGATGGCGGCCGACCTGTCGCACCGACTGGGCCTCATCGACGCTGCCGCCGTCGCGCGCGTGCGCGCGCTCGTGCAGGCGGCCGGGCTGCCGGTCGTCGCGCCGGACCTGGGCATCGACCGCTGGATCGAGCTGATGGAAGTCGACAAGAAGAACGAGGGCGGCGCGATCAAGTTCATCCTCCTGAAACCGCTGGGCAGCCCGAGCATCACGAACGCGCCGCGCGAGCAGTTGGAGGCCACGTTGAAGGCCTCAGTTGGAGCACCTTCGTCATGATCGACTTCGACGCCCACTTAGCTCCTTACGCGGCGCATTCGTCGAAGAGCCGTGGGCGTCGCCATCCGGAAGGCGCGCCGGGCGCGCGCAGCGAGTTCCAGCGCGACCGCGACCGCATCATCCACTCGACCGCGTTCCGCCGGCTCGAATACAAGACCCAGGTCTTCCTGAATCACGAGGGCGACCTGTTCCGCACCCGCCTCACGCACTCGATCGAAGTCGCCCAGATCGCGCGCACGCTGGCGCGCAGCCTGCGCCTGAACGAGGACCTCGTCGAGGCGACGGCGCTCGCGCACGACCTGGGGCACACGCCGTTCGGCCACGTCGGCCAGGACGTGCTGAACGAGTGCATGAAGGATTACGGCGGCTTCGAGCACAATCTGCAAAGCCTGCGCGTCGTCGACCATCTCGAGGAACACTACGGTGCTTTCGACGGCCTGAACCTCACGTTCGAGACGCGCGAAGGCATCCTGAAACACTGCTCGCTGACGAACGCACGCCAGCTGGGAGACCTCGGCCAGCGCTTCATCGACAAGAAGCAGCCCAGCCTGGAAGCGCAACTGACGAACCTCGCCGACGAAATCGCGTACAACAACCACGACATCGACGACGGCCTGCGTTCGGGCCTGCTCGCGATGAAGCAGATGGAAGAGGTGGACCTGTTCGCGCGCCTGCACCGCGAGGTGGTGCAGCAGTACCCGGGCCTGACGGGCCGGCGCGAGCTGTACGAGACGATCCGCCTGATGATCACGGCGATGACTGCCGACCTGGCCGCGACGTCGGCCCAGTTGCTGGCCGACGCCGCGCCGGGCAGCATCGACGACGTGCGCGCGGCGCCGCCGCTGATCCGCTTTTCCGACACG
This sequence comes from Massilia pinisoli, assembly GCF_024753285.1. Lineage (GTDB taxonomy): Bacteria > Pseudomonadota > Gammaproteobacteria > Burkholderiales > Burkholderiaceae_D > Telluria > Telluria pinisoli. The sequence goes on from NZ_JANUGW010000003.1 coordinate 213,947, forward strand.
ATGCGGGCCGAGACGACGGCGCTGAAGCGCTTCCTGCATGCGAACCTGTACCGGCACTATCAAGTGAATCGCATGCGCGTCAAAGCGAGCCGCATCGTGCACGAGCTGTTCGATGCGTTCATGACCGATCCCGTGCTGCTGCCGCCGGACTACCAGGTGGCGTCGGGCGACACGATGAAGCAGGCGCGTAAGATCGCCGACTACATCGCGGGGATGACGGACCGGTATGCCATCAAGGAACACCGGCGCATCTATTCGCTCGATACGTTCTGACGCTTACTCCGTGCGTGCAAACACGCGCAGGCGGTGCCCGTCCGGGTCCGCGGCCGTGAACGTATAACCGAAATCCACCTTGGTCGGCGCCTGCAGGATGCGCAGGCCGGCGTCACGCCATTGGCCGTGCAACGCATCGACCTTCGCATCGTCGGCCACGCGGAATGCGAGCTCGCTGCCGCTGCCGTGGAAGTCGGCGGCCGGCACCGCATCCGATTTGGCCCACAGGCCCAGCATGCGGCCGTTTTCGAGCGGGAAGAGGACGAACGTGGGTGAGCTCTCGACGTGCTGCGCGTCCAGCAGCTTGCCGTACAGGCGCGCGCTCGCGTGCGGATCGTTGACGTAGAGAATGGTGTAGGTTGGGGTCAGCATGGTGATCTCCTTCGTTGGTTGACAGTGCAGCCAGTGTAGGAAACCCCTGTGTCAATTTCTGTCAGTAGGGTGGACGGCTTTGCCGTCCACGCGTTCAACCAACGTATGCTTTCGAACCTCGCGCCTATCTCACTGTGATTTGAACGCGTGGACGGCGTTTGCGTTACCGATCATCGAACGGTCGGGTAGAGCCGTCCACCCTACGAAAACAACGACGGTGCCGCGAGTTGGCCCAGCAGCTTCTTGATCGGCGCCGGCAGCGGCGCGTCGGCGATGGTCGCCAGGTCCCACCACACGTGGCCGGGGGGCAGGGCACCGCGGGCGCGCAGGCCGATGCGGTACGGCTGGATGTGCAGGCGGTAGTGCGTGAACCCGTGCACCAGGGGCAGCAACGGCTCGGCTTCGGCCACGTCGCCGAACTCGCCGGCGGCCGCTGCCAGCGTCGCCGCCGACACGTCGTCCGCTTCGTCCAGCGCCACGTGCCCGTCGTATTCCGGCAGCGACAGCAGGCCGCCCCAGATGCCGGAATCCGGCCGCTGCTGCAACAGCACCTGGCCCGCGTCGACGACGGCCAGCATCAGCGCGCGCCGCTCAGGCGTCGCCTTCTTCGGCTTCGGCACGGGCAGCACGGACGTGCGGTCGGTGGCGAACGCCACGCAGCGGTCCTGCAGCGGACAGCGGCCGCAGTCCGGCTTGCCGCGCGTGCACAGCGTGGCGCCCAGGTCCATCAGGCCCTGCGTATAGGCCTCGATGCCGTTGCCTTCCGGCAGCAGCGCGTCGGCGCGGCGCCACAGCGCGTCTTCCACCGGCTTGATGCCCGGATATTCGTCGATGCCGAACACGCGCGCGAACACGCGCTTGACGTTCCCGTCCAGGATCGCGGCGCGCGCGCCGGCGGAAAACGCGGCGATGGCGGCGGCCGTCGAGCGGCCGATGCCGGGCAGGTCGGCCAGCAGGGCAGGGTCGCTGGGGAACACGCCGTCATAATCCGCGACGACGCGCTTCGCGCACGCGTGCAGGTTGCGCGCCCGCGTGTAGTAACCGAGGCCGCTCCAGTGCGCCATCACGTCCTCCGGCGGCGCCGCGGCGAGGTCGTGCACGCTGGGGAAGCGCTCCAGGAAGCGCGCGTAATAACCCAGCACCGCCGTCACCTGCGTCTGCTGCAGCATGATCTCGGAGAGCCAGATGCGGTAAGCGTCGCGTGTGTTCTGCCAGGGCAGGGCGTGGCGGCCGTGCGCGCGCTGCCAGTCGATGACGGCGCGCGCAAAACTCGGGTCGGACAGGACTTCGGTGTCGGTGCTGCGTTTCATGAAATGGGTCCGGGGTCCTCAGGCGGCCTGCAGTTCGGGCAGGTCGGCGCGCAGCGCGGCAGCTACCGCGCCGGACAGCCCCGCGAGGCGCGCCTTGACCTGCTCCAGGTCGTGTTGGGCCGCCTCGAAGGCGGCGATTTTCTGTTCCAGCGTGTCGGTGGCGTCGAGGATGCGCTGGATCGACGCCTGCCGTTGGCGCAGCTGGTCGCGGTGCTGGCGGATCTGCGCTTCCAGCGGCGCCATGACCACCTTCAGCCAGGCCTCCGCATCGCCGTTCGCCTCGCGGAACGCGAATTTCACGCGCGACGCGATCGAGTCGAAGAAGCGTTCGAGCAGCGCGTTGCGGCTCGTGATGAGCAACGTGGCCGTGCCGAACTGCTTCAGGTAGATGGCCTCGATGGCGTCGATCTCGTGCCGGTAGCGCTCGAGCGACAACGTCGCGGGCTGCGCGAGCGCGAGGCCGTGTTCGGTGGAGAAGCGGCGCACCATCGTCTCCATCATCGCGGCGATCTCGGCGATCTTGCCGCTGGCCGCATCGAGGCTCGCGCGCGCCTGCTCGAAGAACGTGCGCACCGGCGCGCGCATGCCGGTCGAGAAGCGCGCGGCTTCCATCGCCGTGCGCACGGCGTCGACGTGGCCCTGCACGACGTCCATGCCGATGAGGGAGTACAGCTCCGTCGACAACGTGGTGAACACGGCGCGCGTGCCCTGCAGCTTGAACAGGCTCGCGTCGAATTCCTTCTTTTCCATCTCCACGCGCCGCATCATGTGCGCGATGACGCCCTGGTTCTTGCCGCGCAGGCTTTGCAGTTCCTGCAGCTGCTCGACGAGGTCGCGTCCGCGCGCGCCCAGCAGGGCCGAATGCTCGTTCGTCAAGGCCGCCAGGTCGTCCTGCAGTTGGCGGCGCAGGATGTCCTGGCGGGCCGGGATCAGCTGGTGGAACAGCGCCGATTCCAGCGCGCCCATGCGGCTCCGTTCGAACAGCCCGAGATCCCCGGTGATCTTGCCGACGAGGGCCTTCTGCGCGGAGACAGGGAAGACCTGCGCATCCGCGACACCGAGCAGCCGGGCCGCGTCGTGCTGCTGGCGCGTGATGGCGGCGTCGTTGTCCTGCGGCGTGCGCAGCTCGTCCCACAGCGCGTCGATCTTGTTCAGCACGACGATGCGGCCCGGGCCCGAACCGATGTGCGTGCGCCAGACGTCGATGTCGCTCTTCGTGACGCCCGTCTCGGCGGCCAGGATGAACAGCACGGCGTGCGCGTTCGGGATCAGGTTCAGCGTGAGTTCCGGCTCCGTGCCGATCGCGTTCAGGCCCGGCGTGTCGAGGATGACGAGACCCTGCTTGAGCAGCGGATGCGGCACGTTGATGAGTGCGTGGCGCCAGCGCGGGATCTCGACGAGGCCGTCCGCGCCGAGCGTGGCGGCGAGGTCGGGGTCGTCCGGGTCGTACAGGCCGTAGCGCTGGGCTTCTTCGGGCGCGACGAGGCGCGTGAGGCTCACCTGCAGGAAGCTCTCGTGCATGCGCTCGGGCGCGGACAGGTCCAGCGGCAGCACGGTCCAGGCGTCCTGCGCGTCGCGATAATCGCTCGTCGCCATGCGCTCGGCGCGCGTCTCGATCGGCAGCAGGCGGATGCTGGGTGCGAGGCTCGCGTCCCACGCGAATTCGGTCGGGCACATGGTCGTGCGGCCGGGGCTCGACGGCACGATGCGCTGGCCGTAGTCCGCGAAAAAGATCGCGTTGATCAGCTCCGATTTCCCGCGCGAGAATTCCGCCACGAACGCCACCGACAGCCGGTCGTCGCGCAGCCGCGCGAGCGCGCGCGCGACGCGCTGGTCCGCGGCGCCGTCCAGCAGCTCGGCCGCCTGGGCCCAGCCGCGATATTGTTCCAGCGCCTGGGCGACCTGTGCGCGCCAATCCGCGTAATGTTGTAGATCCTGCATGTTTCGCGCCTCGTCGTTGACCTTACCGCTGGCAGACCGCGCAATAGAACGTGGACCGCTGGCCCTGCTTGATCTGGCGGACCGGGGTGCCACAGTTGCGGCAAGGCACTCCTGCACGATCATAGACGAAATATGTCTGCTGGAAATAGCCGGATTGACCATTTACGGCAATAAAGTCACGCAACGTGCTGCCGCCCTGCACGATGGCGGCCGCGAGGATGTCGCGGATCGCGTCGGCCAGCTTGTCGTAGCGGGCCCGGCTGATCTTGCCGGCCGCCGTCTTCGGGTTGATGCCGGCGCGGAACAGGCTCTCGCAAGCGTAGATATTGCCGACGCCGACGACGATGTCGCCCGCCAGCAGCACCTGCTTGATGGGTGCGCTGCGGTTGCGCGTGGCCTTGTGCAGCAGCGCGCCGGAAAATTTGTCTTCGAGCGGCTCGACGCCCAGGTCGCGCAGCAGCACGTGCTGCTCCAGTTCGCCGTCGTCGTGGTGATGCCAGAGGACGGCGCCGAACCGGCGCGGATCGTGCAGTCGCAGCACGCGCCGGCCCTCGGGCCCGCGCACGACGAGGTCGAAGTGGTCGTGCTTCCTGAGCTCGACACCTTCGGGCAGCACGCGCAAATGGCCGGACATGCCCAGGTGGACGATCAAGGTGCCGTGCTCGAAATTCAGCAGCAGGTATTTGCCGCGCCGGCCCGTGCCGAGGATGCGGCGGCCGGCGAGCAGCTCGCGCAGGTTCGGTGGAAACGGCCAGCGCAGGCCTTCGCGGCGCAGCACGACGTCTTCGACGACACGGTCTTCCAGATGGGGCGCGACACCGCGCCTCGTGACTTCCACTTCTGGTAATTCAGGCATGAACGATTAACAACGTGAGAGGAATGTAAATTCGTGTTGCTGCGGCGGACGCACAGCGGGTGCATGGCGTAGAATCGGACAATCTCGACGACGTGGGACTTGCCTTGAAAAACGCTTTCGCCATTGTAACCCTCTCCGCACTGCTGTCCGCCTGCGCTGTGGCGCCCAAGCAGCAGCAACCGGCCCAGGACCTGTCCGACCAGCCGCTCGCCGCCGCCGAAGCCCGCGACCACCCGGAGGCCACGAAGAAAGGTGACGACACCGACGAGAAGCTCCCGAACGTCAACATGAGCCCGGCCATGATGACGCAGCTGATGCAGGCCGAGATGGCGTACAAGAACGGCGACTGGCAAGGCCCGTATCTGACGATGATGAGCCTGGCCCAGCAAACGAAGGACCCGCGCCTGGCCAAGCGCGCCGCCGAGATGGCGCTGTCGGCCAAGCAGGCCGACGATGCCCTCGCCGCGGTGAAGCTGTGGCGCCAGTACGCGCCGGACTCCGAAGAGGCCAGCCAGTACTATTTGGGGTTGATCATCCTGTCCGACAACCTCGGCGAGGCCGAAACCATCTTGAAACAGCGTTTGGCGGACGCGACCCCGGGCGCCCGCGGCCTCATGATGTTCCAGATGCAGCAACTGCTGCTGCGCGCGAAGGACAAGGACGCAGCCGCCGCGATGACCGAGCGTCTCGTGGCGCCCTACGGCGACCTGATGGAAACGCACGTCGTGCTGGCGCAGGCCGCGCTGACGCGCAACGACAAGGCCGCCGCGCAGCGCGAGGCCCAGGCCGCCCTGAAGATCAAGCCCGATTCCGAGATCGCCGCCCTCACGCTGGCCCAGGTCAGCGAAAGCGAAGGCGGCGCGATCAACGTGCTGAAGGACTTCCTCGCCACCCACCCGGACGCGCGCGAGGTGCGCGCCGCGTACGCCCGCCTGCTCGTCAACGAAAAGCAGTACGAGGCCGCGCGCCAGGAATTCCTCACGCTCGACAAGGCCCAGCCCGACAATCCGGGCACCCTGTACGCGCTGGGTATCCTGTCGATGCAGATGAACGATCGTCCGGCTGCGGAAAAATATTTCACGCACTTCGTCGACGTGATGGACAAGGCGCCGGAAGACGAGCGCGACCCGTCGAAGGCCGTCATGATCCTGTCCCAGCTGGCCGAAGAGCGGGGCGACTACAAGGCCGCGGCCGACTGGCTCGACCGGCTCGACAGCGAAGACCCGAAGATCCAGTTCGGCGCCCAGTTGCGCCGCGCCCAGCTGACCGCGAAGCAGGGCGACGTGGCCGGCGCGCGTAAGCTGCTGGGCACGTTGAAGACGGCCGACAAGACGGAGCAGGCGCAGATCGTGCTCGTCGACGCCCAGATCCTGCGCGACGCGGGCCAGCCCAAGGAAGCGTTCAAGCTGATGGAGCAGGGCGTCAAGCGCTTCCCGGACAATATGGATTTCCTGTACGACTACGCGCTGATGGCGGAAAAGTTGGGCAAGACGGCCGTCATGGAAAAATCGCTGCGCAAGGTCATCGCCAAGTCGCCGGACAATATGCAGGCCTACAATGCCCTCGGCTACTCGCTGGCCGACCGCAATGTGCGCCTGAAGGAAGCCTATCAACTCATCGACAAGGCCCTCAAGATGGCGCCGGGCGACCCGTTCATCCTGGATAGCATGGGCTGGGTGCAATATCGCATGGGTAAGCTGGACGACGCGGAAACCCATCTGCGCAAGGCCTACACGTTGCGCAACGATCCGGAGATCGCCGTGCACCTGGGCGAGGTGCTGTGGAAAAAGGGGCAGAAGGACGATGCCCGCAAGCTGTGGCGCGAAGCGCAAGGCAAGGATCCGAAGAACGATGCGCTGAAGAGTACGCTGGCGCGCCTCCACGAGACTCTGTGAAATAATGGGCAGGTTGCCCAGCAACAAAGAACGGACGCTGCGGCGTCCGTCGGTTTATTGACTCACTGATTTGACTCGCCGATTGATGCCGATGCACCCACTGTCCCGTTTCGTTTTCGCAGCCGCGTTCGCCGCTGCCCTGGCCGGCTGCGCCACCACCGCCAACGTCCCGCTCGCCAACCCGACCGCCCAGGTGGGCGCGTATCGCGACACCATCGACTTGAACGGCCGCCTCGCGGCGACCTACCAGAAGGATGGCCAGCCGCAATCGATCAACGGCAATTTCACGTGGACGCAGCGTCCGGGCCGCGTCGACGTGGCGTTGTTCTCGCCGCTGGGCCAGACCGTTGCCGAGATCACCGTGACGCCCGGGACGGCCACGTTGAAACAGTCCGGCCAGGCGCCGCGCGTGGAAAAGGACATCGACACGCTGACGGCCAAATCCCTCGGCTGGACCCTGCCCGTGAGCGGCCTGCGCGACTGGCTGCAAGGCTATGCCGTCGACGCGAGCGGCAAGCGTTTCGCGGCGTCGCCCGCGCACGACAGCGTCGTCACGAACGACGGCTGGCGCCTGCGCTTCGTCGAATGGCAGAACGGCCCGGGCGGCGCCCCGATGCCGCGCCGCATCGATGCCGAGCGCAGCACGACGGCCGTCGGCGATGCGCTGACGATCCGCATCGTCATCGATCCGGTGGCCTGACATGACGGCGACCTCTCTGCACGATTGCCCTGCGCCGGCCAAGCTGAACCTGTTCCTGCACGTCGTCGGCCGCCGGCCGGACGGATACCACCTGCTGCAATCCGTGTTTCAACTCATCGACCGCAGTGACACCTTGCATTTCGACCTGCGCGACGACGAGCGCATCGTGCGCACGACGGATGTGCCCGGCGTGCCCGAAGAGCAGGACCTGATCGTGCGCGCCCTGCGTGCGCTGCAGGCGGAGTACGTGCGCCGCCACGGCCGCCTGCCGCCGGGGATAGCCGTCGCCGTCGAGAAGCGCCTGCCGATGGGTGGCGGGCTCGGCGGCGGTTCGTCCGACGCGGCGACGGCGCTGATGGCCGCGAATCACTTGTGGCAGGCCGGGCTGACGGATGCGGAATTGATCGCGCTCGGACTGCCGCTCGGGGCCGACATCCCGTTCTTCCTGTTCGGCGAGACGGCGTTCGCGGAAGGCGTGGGCGAGGCGCTGCAGGCGGTGCCGGGACCGGATTGCTGGTATGTCGTCATCGAACCGGGCGTCGCGGTGCCCACCGTTGCAATTTTTACGGCACCCGATTTGACAAGAAACACGAAAGCCATCACAATATCGGACTTTTCCAGAAGACATGTCGAATCGAATGATTTGATTGGCTTCGGGAAAAATGATTTGCAGGACGTGGCAGCCCGCCAGTTCCCGCCGGTAGCCGAGGCGATCGAATGGTTGGGAAGTTACGGAGCGGCCAGGATGACTGGTTCCGGATCGTGCGTGTTTTGCGCGTTCTCCACAGAGCAGGAAGCCGAGCGGGTACTGGCACAGGTACCGGGACGGTGGAAGGCGTGGAAAGCGCAGGCACTGCAGAGCCATCCGATGAAATCGCTCTTGCAAATCAATGAGTTGTAGAATAAAATTTTGCCTGTCGACGCATTCGACGATATAATTATCGAATGCAGCGACGAGCTGTAGTTTCAGTGTAGGGGAATCGCCAAGCTGGTTAAGGCACCGGATTTTGATTCCGGCATACCAAGGTTCGAATCCTTGTTCCCCTGCCAAAGTTTCTTTGCCTGAGCTGACGATGACGAGTGCTCCAGCAGGCAGATAAAAATGGAGCCGCCAATGAGCGGCTCATTTTTTTTTGTGGTTCAACGCTCATCATTCGACGATCAGCGGCTTTCAAGTTCTTCTTTCAACGCTTACATCTCTGGGACTCCCATGGCTTACGAAAACCTGATGGTTTTTACCGGCAATGCCAATCCGGCGCTAGCAGAAGGGGTCGCAAAAAACCTCGGCATTCCCCTCGGCAAAGCCGTGGTTTCGAAGTTCTCCGACGGCGAAGTCATGGTCGAAATCAACGAGAACGTTCGTGGCAAGGACGTCTTCGTCCTGCAATCGACCTGCGCTCCCACCAATGACAGCCTGATGGAAATCATGCTGATGGTCGACGCTCTCAAGCGCGCATCGGCTGGCCGCATCACCGCGGCGATTCCCTATTTCGGCTATGCCCGCCAGGACCGCCGTCCGCGCTCGGCGCGTGTCGCGATCTCGGCCAAGGTGGTTGCCAACATGCTGCAGGAAGCGGGCGTCGAGCGCGTCCTGATCATGGACTTGCACGCCGACCAGATCCAGGGCTTCTTCGATATCCCGGTCGACAACATCTACGCGTCGCCGCTGCTGCTGGGTGACCTGCAGAAGCGCAACTACGACGACCTGCTCGTCGTGTCGCCGGACGTCGGCGGCGTCGTGCGCGCCCGCGCGCTGGCCAAGCGCCTCGGCTGCGACCTGGCGATCATCGACAAGCGTCGTCCGAAGGCGAACGTGTCGGAAGTCATGAACATCATCGGTGAAGTCGAAGGCCGCAACTGCGTGATCATGGACGACATGGTCGACACGGCAGGCACGCTGACGAAGGCCGCCGAAGTGCTGAAAGAGCGTGGCGCGAAGAAAGTCGTCGCATACTGCACGCACCCGGTGCTGTCCGGCCCGGCGATCGAGCGCATCGCGAACTCGCCGCTGGACGAACTGGTCGTCACCGACACGATCCCGCTGAGCCCAGCCGCCCAGGCATGCGGCAAGATCCGCCAGCTGACCTGCGCACCGCTGCTGGCCGAGACGTTCAAGCGTATCGTCAAGGGCGATTCGGTCATCTCGCTGTTCGTCGACTGATCGCAACAAGGTTTCAAGCGCGGCGCGCCTGGCTGACAAGCCGGCGCGCCGTTGACGCATCAAAGATTCACAGAATTTCTTGAGCGTACGCGAGTGCGCTCTTTTACCGATGCCCCTGGTCGCGGGGGCATCACAATCCGGGTCACCGGGCCGGTACATGCCGGCATTCGGACCCACACTTTGGAGTAACACCATGAAAGTAGTCGCATTTGCACGTACTCAGCAGGGGACCGGAGCGAGCCGCCGCCTGCGCAACGCCGGCCAGACCCCGGGCATCATCTACGGTGGCGCCGCTGCCCCGGAACTGATCGCCCTGGACGGCAACGCGTTGTTCCACGCGCTCAAGAAAGAAGCTTTCCACGGTTCGATCCTGGATCTGGAACTGGACGGCAAGACGCAGAAAGTCCTGCTGCGTGACTTCCAGATGCACGCATACAAGCAACTGGTCCTGCACGCTGACTTCCAGCGCGTCGACGCTTCGCAACCGATCCACACCAAGGTCGCCCTGCACTTCGTCAACGCCGACGTCTCGCCGGCCGTCAAGCTGAGCGGCGCGATCGTGTCGCACGTGCTGAACGAACTGGAAGTGTCCTGCCTGCCGGGCCAACTGCCGGAATTCATCACCGTCGACCTGTCGAACCTGGAAGCAGGCCAGTCGGTCCACGTGTCGCAGCTGACCCTGCCGGAAGGCGTGACCGTGGTCGCCCACGGCCAGGACCAGACCGTCGCCACCTCGTCGATCCCGCGTGGTGCCGCAACGGCCGAAGCCGCTGCAGAGTAATTGCTGCACTGACCGCCGGTTCGTCCGGCGGTGCACACATCAAACCCGTCGCGACGCGAGTCCGGCGGGTTTTTTGTTGGCTAGATCAGGCCCAGGTTCAGCGCCTTCAGCGTGGCCGCGGCCCGCGTCGAGCATGCCAGCTTGCGGAAGATGCTTTCCACGTGCGTGCGCACCGTCGACGGGCTGATCTGCAGAATCCGCGCCGCCTCCTTGTTGCTTTCGCCCAGGCTGATGCGGCGCAGCACGTCGACTTCGCGCTCGGACAGCAGGCTCCTGCGCGCCGCCGCCGGGGCCGGATCGCCGCCCGCTGCCGCGATCACGCAGCGTACGGCGGCCGCATCGAAGACGCCGATGTCGGCTTGCTCGCCCAGCACGCGTGCGGCGTCGTCGCCCGAGTAGGCCGGCCGCCACGGGCGCGGCATGCACAGCGCCACGTACGCGCACGCGGCCGCGAGCAGTCGCTGCGGCGGGCCCAGCGCATCCGCTTCCAGGTTGCGGAAATAACCGCTGCCGTCCATCCGTTCGTACGCGTGCGACGCCAGCGCAGCCTCGGCCCGCAGCGCGGGGATCTGGGCACCGGCGCGTGCGGTCCAGTACGGCACGAGCCGGATCTTTTCCCAGTCCGCAGCACTGAGCCGGCCGTCGCGTTCCCACACCATGTTCGACACGGCCGCGCGGCCGATGCCGTGGATGAGGGCGGCGCGGCCCAGGCTTTGCTGCTGCGCCGGTGCCAGGTCGGACAGCGCGGCGGCCGCTTCCACGAGTTGGGCCACGCGGCGCGAATAGCCCGTCAGCCAGGGCAGCTTCAGTTCGATCATGTCGGCCACGATGGACAGCGGCACGTGCCGCGCCAGCAGCGGGTCGGTCACCGTGGGCGCCGGCGCGTCGAGTTCGTCGAGCCAGGCCTCGGCGTGGTCACCCAGCGTCCGCGCGAGTGCGGCCGGGTACTTGCGGTCGGCCATTGCCGCAATCATCGCGAGCGCCTCGCGCAGGCCGTGCGTGCGCGCGAGGATCTCGAGGTCGCCCGCGAGGCTCGCGTAGAAGACGACGGTCGGGATGGCCGCTCCGCGCAGCCGGTCCGGCAAGCCATTGCCATCGAAATGTTCCCAGACGTGGCGCAGGCCCGCCTCGACTTCCACCGGCAGCCCCAGCAGGCGCGCGATGTCGCCGGACACTTCGCAATGGATGCGCGCCAGCGGCGTCACGCTCGTGACCGTGAGCGGGTGGCCGGCCGGCAGCGAGTGCGTGAGCATGGCGTCCCGGCCACCGACGTCGTCGCCGAGCAAGGTCGCGAAGCCGGATGCGTTCGCCGTGCAACCGGACCAGCGTAGCAGCGCCACGAGGCGCGCGTGGCAACAGGCATCCGGCTCCGCACCCTCCGCTTGCGCGAGGCGCGCGGCCAGACGGGCTGCACGGATGGAGCCGTCGGTCGGCTGGCCCATGGACAGGTCGCCCACGAGGGCCAGGGCCTGGACGGCGTCTTCGACGGTGACGGTGTTGTCGGTTTGCATCCCGGTACTGTAGCGACGATGGCGCGTCGGGGCAAGGCGGGCCCGGTCTTTCGATAGGGGTGGGGGTCGGTCGATCGACCGATACCGCGAGGGAGGGCATCTCTCTACACTGGCTTGCATCGACACCCCAACAACGAACCACTTCAAGGAGCCATCATGAAAGCATCGATTTCCACCGTCCTCCGCAACGTCGCCGCAGCCGCCGCCATCGCCGCCACTGGCGTCGGCGCCGCGCACGCCGCTACCGCCGCCGAGCAGCCGTCCGTCGTCATCGTGCACGGCGCGTTCGCCGACGGCTCCGACTGGGCCAAGGTGATCCCGCTGCTGCAGGCCAAGGGCATCAAGGTCACGGCCGTGCAGAACAGCCTCACGTCGCTGGCCGACGACGTCGCTGCCGCGAAGCGCGCGATCGAGAACCAGCCCGGCAAGGTCGTGCTCGTCGGCCACTCGTGGGGCGGCACCGTGATCACGGAAGCGGGCGCCGGCGACAAGGTCGCGAGCCTCGTCTACGTCGCCGCGTTCGCGCCGGACGTCGGCCAGGCCACCAGCGACCTCGGCAAGGACCTGCCGCCCGCGCCCGGCATCACCAAGCTGACGGTCGACAAGTTCGGCTTCGCCAGTCTGTCGCCGGCCGTGCTGAAAGAGAATTTCGCCCAGGACGTTCCCGCGCCGCACGCCGCCGTGATGGCCGCCACGCAAGGCCCCATCGCCGTGAAAGCGTTCGGCGAGAAGACGACGGTCGCCGCTTGGAAGAACCACCCGAGCTGGTACATCGTCAGCAAGAACGACCGCATGATCCAGCCCGACCTGGAGCGCCGTTTCGCGAAGGCCATCGGCGCGAAGACGACGGAACTGCCGACGAGCCACGTGCCGCAGCAGTCGCGTCCGGAAGACGTCGCCAAGGTGATTCTGGAAGCCGTGGCCGCCAGCAAATAAGGTGTGTACGGCCGCGCTGTCGTCGAGTCGGCAGCGCGGCCGTGTTTTACGCGATAATCGAGCTTTACGCTCGATTTCATCGTTTTATGCACATCCGCCTGATCGTCGGCCTCGGCAACCCCGGCCCGGAGTACGAACAAACCCGTCACAACGCCGGCTTCTGGCTCGTGGACAACCTCGCCAACTCGTTACCCGGCTGCCACCTGCAGCGCGAGTCGCGCTTCAATGCCATGGTCGCCAAGACATCGATCTCGGGCAGGGACGTCTGGCTGCTCGAACCGCTGACCTTCATGAACCGCTCCGGCCAGTCGGTGGGCGCACTGGCGCGCTTCTTCAAGATCGGGCCGGAAGAGATCCTCGTCGTGCACGATGAACTCGACCTGCCACCCGGCGCCGCCAAGCTCAAGCGCGGCGGCTCCTCGGGTGGCCACAACGGCCTGAAGGACATCACGGCCGCGCTCGGCACGCAGGATTACTGGCGCCTGCGCCTGGGCATCGGCCATCCGCGCACGTTGAACCTGCAGCAGGCCGTCGCCGATTTCGTGCTGCACCGCCCGCGCCGCGAAGAGCAGACCCTGATCGAGGAAGCCATCGACAAGAGTCTGCGCATCATTCCGATGGTGTGCGAGGGCAAGATGAATGCGGCTACGATGCAGTTGCACACGGACTGAGGCGCTAAGGCATGACGACCCGTTCGCATCGCGTCGTCCGCGCGCCGGTATCACTCGCGAACCGGGCTGTCACAGCGCTGTTCGCCGGCTGTGCGATGGCCATCCTCGCGGCGCTCGCGCCACTCGGCGCCGTTATTTTTCTGAGAGACCATGCCATCGGGCTGCTCGACCTCTATGCCAGCTTCACGCACTGGGGACTGGCCGTCTCCGTGCTGGCGGCCGCTACGGGGTTCGCTTGCGGCGCAGATCGCACCATCGTACTGAGCCACCATCTGCTGCTGACTGCTCGTCCGCGCGATGCGCTGTTGACCACCGGACTGTGGTCGGTCCTTCTGCTGTGCGCGGCCGCGAGCGCGCTGTTGTCCTGAGCCGAAGCCGCTTTCAGATGAGCCCGCGCGCCAGCGCCTTCAGCGTGGCGGCCGGGCGTGATCCCGATTCCAGTTTTTGAAAGATATTGTCGACGTGCATGCGCACGCTGGCCGGGCTGATACGCATGGCACGCGCGGCCTCGCGGCTCGTTTCGCCGCGGCTGATGTGGCGCAGCACTTCGAGTTCGCGGTCGGACAGCAGCCGGTCGCGCACGGGTGACGATGATGGTGCGGACCGCGCCGCCGCGAGCACGGCCTCCACGGCGTGCCGGTCGAAGCGTCCGGCCGCCGCTTGCGCCGTCATCAGCGTGGACGCGGCCGCCGCGCCATGCGCAGGACGCCACGGACGGGGCGAACACAGCGACATGAACGCGGCCGCCGCGCCGAGCAGGCGCTCCTGCATGCCCATCGCTTCTCCGCGCGCCTTGCGGAAATAGCCGCTCCCGTCGGGGCGTTCGTAGATGAACGAGGCGAGCGTCGCGTCGTTCTGGATGGCGGGGATCTGCGCACCGGCACGCGCCGTCCAGAACGGCACCTTGCGGACCTGGTCCCAGTCGAGCGCATCGAGCTTGCCCGGTCGTTCCCACACCATGTTCGGCACCGCGACCTTGCCGATGCCATGCACCAGGGCGGCCCGTACGAGCGGGCTTTCTTCCAGCGCCAGCATGCCCGCCAGCGACGCGCTGCGCCGCGCCAGCGCGGCCACGCGGCGCGAATAGCCGGTGAGCCAGGGCAGCTTCAACTCGATGACGTCGGCCACGATCGACAGCGGCACACGCCGGTCGTGCCCCGGATAGTCGGCCGCGCAAGACGGTTCCTCGAGCATGGCCAGCCAATCCTGCGCATGCGGCGACAAGCGCTGCACCAGCGTGGCCGGATATTTCACGCCGGCCCGTTCGCCGATGAGGCGCAGGGCGCCGTCCGTGCCGTGCGCGGGCGCCAGCACTTCCAGGTCGCCGGCGAGACGCACGTAGAACACGGCGCGCGGGATGTTTGGGGCGAACAGCAGGTCTTGCATGTCGCCGCGGTGATGGTTGCCGAACAGGTGGCGCAGGCTGTTCTCGACGTCTGCCGGCAACCCCAGCAGCACGGCGATGTCGCCCGCCACTTCGCACTGCATCTGCGCGAGCGGCAGCACGTTGGCGAACGTCAGGCCGCTGTGGCCGGACAACGTGCGGGTGACCATCGCATGCCGGCCGAGGACGTCGTCGCCCAGCAGGTGCGCGAACCCGGCCGCCGTCGCCGTGCTCCCCGACCAGCGCAGCAAGGCGACGAGCCGCGTGCTCGTGCAGGCATCGGCACCGTCGCCGTTTTCCTCCGCGAGGCGTGCGGCGAGGCGGGCCGTGCGGATCGAGTGATCGGGCGGCAGGCCCATGGACAGGTCGCCGACCATGGCCAGCACCTGAACGGCGTCCTCGACGGTGATCGTTTCATCAGGTTGCATGGCCCTAATGTAACGGCCATTGCCGTGGTGGACAAGGCGCGAACTGTCGGGTGCGCCGCGCGGACGCAAAAAAGCCCGCCGAAGCGGGCTTTTAGTGCGGGACGCCCATGCTATCTGCGTGGTGCGGCCCTGTGCGCGATGCTTAGATCGCGCGGATGTTGCTCGCCTTGTCGCCCTTCGGGCTCGGCGCGCGTTCGAACGAGACGCGTTGGTTTTCGGTCAGGCTCTTGAAGCCTTCCGATTGGATGTCCTTGAAGTGCGCGAACAGATCGTCGCCGCCTGCGTCAGGCGCGATGAAGCCGAAGCCTTTGGAATCGTTGAACCATTTCACGGTGCCGGTTTGAGTAGCCATGGTGATACCTCCAGTAGATGTTGTGGGCAAAGTGCCCGATGCGCACATGCGACCAAGAGATGTAACCGAGGGGTATCAGACGGGAATGCCCGGACGGGCGAGACGGGAAAGAAACCAACAATAACGACGACTTGATGTAGTGCTCGATGGAATATACAGGGGTTGTGCGGAATCACCTAAGTATTTCGGATTTATTTTCGCGGGTGTGCGTTCGATGGGAAAGACGCAACCGTGTGCGGCGCTGTCCGCATTGCGCGAAGATAGCGGTACGTATCTACCACCGCCATCGACATGACATTGCAGATCAGACGCTATCGCCCGGGCGACCGCAAGGCCGTGTTGGCCGCTTTCCGCTCGAACGTGCCGGCGCATTTCCCGGCGGCCGAAGAATCATGGCTGCGTTCCGCGCTGGACGACCCGGACGGCCCGCTGTTCGTCGCCGTCGAGGCTGGCGAGGTCGTCGGCTTCGGCGGCTACGAATTGTCTGAGTTCTACGACCTCGGCACGCTCGTGTTCGGCCTCGTGCGTGCCGAGCGCCACGGCACCGGCGTCGGCCGCGCCCTGCTGGCCTACCGCCTGCTGCACATGGCTGGACGCAAGCTGCGGCCCCGCTACGTCACGGTCGACACGCATCCGCACACGGCCGGTTTCTTCCGCCGCTGCGGCTTCGTCGAGATCGCGCGGTGGCCCGCCGGCTACCGCTCGGGCCGCGACCGCGTCGACCTGCGCTTCGACCTCACGAACGAGGCCGTGGCCACGTTGCGCGCGCGCGGGTGGCGCGACGCGTTTGCCCGCGACGACGTGCCCTGAGCCGTTCGTCGATGGCCGCGGCGTTGCATGCGCGGCCGTGCGCGTGGCGACCGCGAGGCGGCTGTGCAGGTCGCGCCGGATGCGCTCCAGTGCCGGTCGCATCGCGCGGGCGTCGGCCGGTGTGCAGGTGGCGCGGCCGTGGCGGAACGTCAGCCGGCGCGTGACCAGCACGGCGTCATGGTCGCGGGCGTAGGTCGCACGGTAGAAGATGCCTTCGGCGACGACGTCGGCGGGCCGGGGCAGCGACATGAACCGCAGGCCCTGCGGCGGCTGCAGGCGGGTGTCGTCTTCGGCATCGACGACCGGGCAGACGAAGTCGTGGTGCCGCTCGCGTACTTGCAGCAACTGCGTGACGGCGGCGTCCACGGCGCTCCAGGCGCGGCTGGAGGTTGCCGCCGTGCTGCCCGCGTGCCGCGGTACGTCGTCGACGGCGCCCGTGCTGGACAGCGTCATCGTGTCGTTCTCGCCGCCGTCGTCGGTCGCGGTGCGGGTGGCGGCAACGTCGACGCCGCGCGCGCGTTGGCGCACTTCGTGCAGCGTGCCGACGGCGTCATCGCGCTTGACCCCTGCGTCATCGCGGGCCAACGCGCCCGACAAGGCCCGCTCCACGCTGAACGTGCCGCGGCCGATGTCGACCACCGCCACCGCGCGGATCCGCTGCGGCTGCAGCACCGGCGTCATGGCGAACGTCCCGCTCGTCAGCAGCAGCGCGGGCTTGCCCAGCAGGGCCGGCGGCAAGTTGCCGGCTCGCACGCCGTCCGTCGTAGGATCGATGAACAGGTCCAGCGCCGGTACGTACAGGATTGCGTGGTCGAGCACGTCGCGCACGGGCGCGTCCGGCAGCGTGTAGGCGTTGCCGCCGTTGACGAGGGCCCGCGTGCTGACGATGTCCACGGCCGCCAGCAATGCTTGCAGCAGCGCGGCGTGGTCCTCGCGGTCGCCGCGGCGCAGGTCGGGCATTGCGTCCGCCGCGCGCGGTGTCGCATTGCCTTCCACGCGGCGGACCCATTCCGACAGGGCCGGCACGCGGGCGCGCACGTCGGGCAACCCTGCCGTCAACCGGTGCGCCAGCGCCGCGATGGCCGGCGAGGGAAGGGACTTGCCGGCCGTGGCTGCGCGCGCGGCCGCCGCGAACGCCGCATAGTCGGCGAACGTGGAGACGGCCAGGCGCGGGCCGTCGTCGACGATGCTGACGGCGTCCGGTTCCGTACGCGGATCGCCACCGTTCACGTAGCGCCACTGGTAGCGTCGCCGGCCCGGCGGGCTGGCGCCCGGCACCTGCACGAAGCCGACGGCATCCGCATGCAGCGGCATCGCGGCGGGCATATCGTAGATCAGCAGGGTGTTGCGGTGGACGTGCGGTGATATCACCGCCAGGTCGTCGAACTGGCCGGGAAACGGCGGCGCATGGCGCCGGACGACGTAGTGCAGCACGAGCCGGTCGCCGGGAGCCGCGTCGGCAAACGCGACGATGTGAGCGCCGGCCCCGTGATCGGGACTGCCCGCCGGTGCGGGAATACGCCGCCCGTCGGGCTTTTGCGTGTACGCGTCCACGGCCACGAGCGCGTCCCGCACCCCGTCGTAGCGGATGGTCACGCGGCCGTCGTCGCCCGGGGCGCGCGGCCCGGCGATGGTCCGCGCGTCGTCGACCGTGAGCCGGTACGTGCCGTCCGGCTCGACGACGTAGTGGCGCACGTGCTGCTCGATGATGACGGATGGGGCCGGCGCGTGGGCGCGCGCGGTGCCGTACGGCGCCAAGAAGGCGACGACCGTCAGGATGAGCAAGGCGCAATATCTTGTGAGCATGCGGGCTCCAGGCGAGGACCGGAAGGACGACCGGACCATGTTACGGAGGGCCACCCGCCGATCTTTGAGCCTACGCAATCGTGCTCGTCCTGCGATAATCCGGGGATGAGCGCACTGACTTTCCACGCGGGGCCGCTGGCGCTGGCCCGCATCCGCACGCACGGTTTGCAGGCGGCCGACGTGGCCGTCGTGCCCGCGGCGGCGGGCGGACCGAAGGGCCTCGTGTTCCGTGCCCTCGACCAGTGGGTGTTCGGCGACTGGTTCCCGCGCGCGCCGCGCGAGCGCATCCTGATCGGCGCGTCGATCGGCGCCTGGCGCATGGCGGCCGCGTGCCAGCGCGATCCGGTGCAGGCGTTCACCCGGTTGGGCGAGCTGTACAGCGGTCAGCGCTACACGAGCACGAAGCCGAGCCAGGACCAGATCGACGCCGTCGTGCAGGGCCTGCTGAACGAGTTCGTGCGCGGCCACGAGGACGACATCGTCAACCACCCGCACTACCGCCTGCACGTGCTGACCGTGCGCGGCAAGCGTGCCCTCGCGGCGCCGGGCCACCGCCACGCGGAGATGCGCGGTTTCGCGGCAGCGGCGCTGCACAACCTGTTTTCGCGCGACAAGCTGGCGCACCTGATGGACCGCGTCGTGCTCGGCGACCGCCGTGCGCACGCGCCCTGGCTGCGCGACCGCTTCGACGGCTTCGCCACGCATTTCTCGGCCCTCACGCCGGACAACCTGACGGCGGGCCTGCTCGCCTCCGGCACGTTGCCGATGCTGATGAAGCCCGTGCGCGACATCGCCGGCGCGCCGCCCGGTCATTACTGGGACGGGGGCATCATCGACTACAACCTGGCGCTGCCGTACGCGCGCGTGGCCGACCAGGCGCCGGGCGACATCGTGCTGTATCCCCATTTCTCCGAGCACATCGTCCCGGGCTGGCTCGACAAGGCGTTGCCGTGGCGGCGCGCGGCGCGCGGGCCGAATCGTGGCTGGCTCGACAACGTGCTGATCGTCGCGCCGAGCCGGGAATTCCTTGCGAAAATGCCACGCGGGAAACTGATCGACCGCAGCGACTTCAAGTTCTACGGCCTCGACCATGACGCCCGCATCCGCGCCTGGCGCCAGGCGATGGACGAGGGCGAGCGGCTGCGCGATGCGTTCGCCGCGTTCGTCGCGAAGCCGGACAGCGCGGCGATTCGTCCGCTTTAAGCGACGCGAACGGGGCGGATCGGCACGAAAAGCCCGGAATACGGGCCAGTTTGCGGTCTTTGCAGGCAAGCGGAGGTACAATACGGGGTTTCGTTAATTCGACCCTGAAAGCTTCCCATGAGTCTCAAATGCGGCATCGTCGGCCTGCCCAACGTCGGCAAGTCCACCCTGTTCAACGCCCTGACCAAGGCCGGCATCCCGGCTGAAAACTACCCGTTCTGCACGATCGAGCCGAACGTCGGCGTCGTCGAGGTGCCGGATCCGCGCATCGACCAGCTGGCTGCCATCGTCAAGCCGGAGCGCGTCGTCAAGGCCATCGTCGAGTTCGTCGACATCGCGGGTCTCGTGGCCGGCGCGTCGAAGGGCGAGGGCCTGGGCAACCAGTTCCTGTCGCACATCCGCGAGACGGACGCCATCGTCAACGTCGTGCGCTGTTTCGAAGACGACAACGTCGTGCACGTGGCCGGCAAGGTCAGCCCGATCGACGACATCGAAGTCATCCAGACCGAGCTGGCGCTGGCCGACATGGGCACCGCCGAGAAAGTGCTGCACCGCGAGCAGAAGAAGGCGCGTGCCGGCGACAAGGACGCCATCAAGCTGGTCGCGATCATCGAAAAGCTGCTGCCGCACCTGAACGAAGGCCAGCCCGTGCGCACGCTGGGCCTGGACGCCGACGAGATGGAACTGATCAAGCCGCTGTGCCTGATCACGTCGAAGCCGGCGATGTTCGTGGCTAACGTGTCGGAAAGCGGTTTCAAGGACAACCCGCTGCTGGACCAGCTGACGGAATTCGCGAACAAGCAGAACGCGCCCATCGTCGCGATCTCCGCCGCGATCGAATCGGAAATCGCCAACCTGGACGACGCCGACAAGCAGGAATTCCTGTCCGACCTGGGCATGGAAGAACCGGGCCTCGACCGCCTGATCCGCGCCGCGTTCAAGCTGCTGGGCCTGCAGACCTATTTCACGGCCGGCGTGAAGGAAGTGCGCGCATGGACCGTCGCCGTCGGCGCCACCGCCCCGCAGGCGGCCGGCGTGATCCACACGGACTTCGAACGCGGCTTCATCCGCGCCCAGACCATCTCCTTCGACGATTTCATCGCCTACAAGGGCGAGGCGGGTGCCAAGGAAGCGGGCAAGATGCGCGCGGAAGGCAAGGAATACATCGTCAAGGATGGGGATGTGCTGAACTTCCTGTTCAACGTCTAAGCATGAGATCGGAATCCGGCGGATTCCAGCGGACAACGAAAGCCCTGGCTTCTCTAGGGCGCCGGGGCCTTTTTTGTCCATATCTGTCCGGCCGAGGCCGTTGCCATCCTTAAAATAGCCGGGTACGATACCGGGTAAGGAGCCAGAGCCCCGGAGATGAATACCGGGTACGGTTTAAACCGGAGACAGTCATGCTAGCCGACACCCAATGCCGCAACGCGAAGCCCAAGGACAAGCCTTACAAGATGCCGGATGGCAAAGGATTGTATCTGGAGGTAAAACCGAACGGGGTGAAGGCTTGGCGTTATCGGTTCGAGCTGCGTGAGGGCGGTATCGTCAAGGAAAGCCTCTTTGCGATCGGTGGTTACGTCACTGCTCCTCGTGGCGAAACGCTGGAGGAGGCTCAGGCACGACGCGCAGGCGGGAGTTTTACGCTGTCTGAAGCGCGGGATGAGCGTGCCAAGGCGCGCGCATTGGTCAAGCAGGGAATTAACCCGGCCCATAAGCGGCAGCTGGATCGCATCAAGCGTGAACAGGAGGGCGCAACCACATTCGACGCAGTGGCGAAAGAGTGGCTGGCAATGAAGGACTGGGAGGACGCGACCAAGGCCCGTCGTCTGAATATGCTTGAGCGCGTCGTGTTCCCGAAGATCGGGACCTTGCCAGTCAAGAGCATCACTCCTGCGCACGTCCTCGACGTGTTAAACAACGCGGCCAAGAAGAACGGTCTGACAGTCGCAGCCGAAGCTAAGCGCACTATGTCAGGCGTGTTCGAGCTTGCAGTTTCTACCTTGCGTGCTGACGCCGATCCGGTGTACCCCGTGCGGAAGGCGCTACCGGCGAATAAGACTCAGCACAAGCGGCCGCTGGATCAGGAGGAAATTGGCCAACTCCTCCGTGACGTCGAGGGGCATGGCGGTCGTCACGAAACTATCGCAGCATTTCGCTTAATGTGGCTCACCCTGTGCAGGCCCAGCGAGGCGGTCGAAGCACGATGGGCCGAGTTCGATCTCGACGCAGCGATCTGGCGGATTCCGGCAGAGCGAATGAAAAAACGGAAGGAGCATGTCGTGCCGTTGCCCAGGCAAGCCGTTGGCATGCTGCGCGCCCTACAGGGCATTACCGGCCACCGCGAACACCTGTTCCCTCACCGGGACAACAGGTCGAAACCCATGGTAACAGCATCGTTCAGACAGATGCTGAATGTACTCGGCTGGGGCGGCAAATACAGTCCGCACGCGACCAGGACGACAGGTAGCACCCGGTTGAACGAAATGGGTTTTGCCTCCGACTGGATCGAGCGGCAGTTAGCGCATACCGAGGTCAACACGGTGCGCCGTACCTACAACCATGCAATGCACGTGATCGAGCGTGCGCAGATGATGCAGGCATGGGCGGACATGCTAGACACGTGGAAGACGGATGGCAACAAGGTGATTCCGATCGGGAAAGCGGCCGCATAACGACAAGTCGCGCATGACCCATACGGGACGAAAGCCGGGAGTTCTTGCCCTGCTGGCGTGGCGCCGATCAATGATGTTAGAGAAAGGTACACGATGCTTCAAACCAGTCCAGAAGACGAATATTGCTTGGACGACCTCGGGCGAATTTGCCCAGTCCATCAAACGGGCTGGGCTCGGGAGCGTTGGCAAGATGTGTCTTCCTTTGATGAAGCAATGGAAGGTGTCGCAGCGTTTGCTATGACCGAGGCGTTCCCCGACGAAAACGAAGGGCTTCGGGCTGAGGAATTAAGTGACCTTCAGGCCAAGCGCTACTTGGACATCGTCGACGCATTTTATCTGGCTACCGCCATTGACCCGCGCTTTGGTACTTGGCGTTTCGTATGGCAGGGTGATACCTTCTTCACTATGCGTCCCGATTTCGTTTTTCAGTCGCTGGTGACGAATCTTGGTGAGGCTCCGGTCAATGTGCTTGAATCAGCGGTCCGCAAACGGCTGCTGGACAACTACCGTGAACTGGACGCCCTGGCACATGCCTTGGCCAAAGGCGAGATCGAGGCCAAGGAACTCTACCCGGTAGAGTGGTGGATCGATTTTTGGCGGATACGCGGAATCGTCGTCACAAAGCCAGTCCTGGAGCAGGGCGACGGCCCGCTCGCCACAGACAACCCGCTGAAGACGACCGAGCGGAATACACTTCTAACCATAATCGCAGCACTGTGCGACTATTCGGCGATCGATCTGAAATCGCGCGGTACGGCTGCCCAGATAGCAAGATTGACGGAACAATTCGGTGTGGCGGTATCACAGGAGACTGTGCGACGAACTCTAGCAAAGATTCCCGAAGCGTTGGAGTCCCGCTCGAAGTAAGGAGAGAATTCCACATGTGGGTTTCTTAACTCCACATGTGGATTTCTCAGGACGAAAAAATCAGAGGATGCATCCCATCGGCCAGCAATGGTCATTTATGGATACTCCTCTATGTATAAACTCCCCGAAACCGGCTTCCTGCGTTTGCCCCAGATCATCGGCAACCAGAAAGCGGAACCCCCTATCCCCGCGATCATCCCCGTCAAAAAGTCCTGCTGGTGGGATGGCGTCCGCACCGGGCGCTTCCCGAAGCCGGTGAAGCTCGGCCGCTGCACGATGTGGCGTGTCGAGGACATCCGCGCGCTTATTGCATCGGCGTAGGGGGCGAGATGTTGGAGGCAAAATACGTAGTTTCCAGCGCGCCCGGCACTGCAATTATGTTCGACGACGTTGAGCGCATTCGCGAAGCCTTGCAGTTCATCGACCCGGGCGACCGAGAGACTTGGGTCAAGATGGGTTTCGCGATCAAAGACGAATTTGGTGACGTCGGCTTCGACCTGTGGGACGAGTGGAGCCAACAAGCAAGTTCCTACGATTATCAGGCCGCGAAAGCAATGTGGAAGAGCGCTAACGTGACTGGGCCGGTGAAGATCGGAACCCTGTTTCATGCCGCGAAAGAAGGTGGATGGGTTTCGAGCCGCAGCTACCAGCAGCCGGAGCCGGAAATCCTCGTGGAGCGTCAGCGCATCGCGGCAGAAAGGACCGCAAAGCAGTCGGTTGATGAAATGCGTGAACGAGACGTTACGATGAAGAAGGCGAACGCCATCTACCAAGCGGCTAAGCCGGCGGTCGGTAACCCATACCTCGTGCGCAAAAACGTACAGCCGGTATCCACCCTGAGCCAGATTAGCGCGGGTCTCGCTGCGTCAATCCTGGGCTATTCGCCGAAATCGAATGGGGAATTGTTGGAAGGCGAGTTGCTGGTTGTCCCCGTCAAGCAAGGCGGGCAGCTCACAACGGTTGAACTGATTGATGGTAACAAGCGCAAAGCAGCGCTGGCGGGCCGTGGAACTAAGATTGGCGGCTACTGGGCTACGGAGCGCCTGCCCTGCGATGACCAAGTAGCTTTCACCTTGCTGATTGGTGAAGGTGTCGCAACCGTGTTGTCCGCGAGCAGCGCAAGCGGCCACGCCGGCGTGGCCGCTCTGTCCTCCACCAATTTGAAAGAGGTGGCGACAGCAATGCGTAGCCGCTACCCCACGGCGACCCTGATCATCCTGGCGGATCTCATAAAGGCTAGCGGCACCCCCGATCCGCATGCTATCGAGGCTGCACAGGTCGCCAATGGCAGGCTGGCTGTGCCGGACTTCGGTAGCGATCGGGAAGCGGCAATGAAAGATTTCAACGATATGATGCAGGTCTGCGGGGCGGAAGCTGTTGTGTCGGCATTGACGAACGCGAGCCAAGTGGAGAGCCTCACAACAGTTTCGACTGATAAAAGCGATGTCATCCGTACGGCAAATAATGGCTGGCAGAAACCGCAATCTCTGGCCGCGAATATGGGAAGGGAGCCCTACCCAATCGACGCTCTGCCGAGCTCTATCAGGGGAGCGGTTCAAGAGGTGGCAGCGTTCGTCAAAGCCCCTCTGCCTATGGTGGTGATGTCGGCGCTGGCGGCGCTGTCGTTGACGATTCAGGCACACGCTGACGTGAAAAGGCTGGAAAAACTGGTGGGGCCGATCGGGCTGTTTTTGATGGCAATCGCGGACAGCGGGGAGCGCAAATCGACGTGCGACGGATTCTTCACCAAATCGGTTTATGAGTATGAGGCGGCGCAGGCTGAGGCGGCGAAACCTGAACTCAAGGACTACATCGCAGCATGTGATGCCTGGGAGGCCAAGCGTAGCGGCGCCAAAGAAAAAATCCGCCAGCTCGCGAAAGAGAATAAGCCGAGCGGCTCCATGGAAGCAGCTCTGCGCGACCTGGAGCATGACAAGCCGCAGCCACCAAAAGTCCCGCGCCTGCTGTATGCCGACGCCACGCCCGAAGCGTTGGCCTTCAGCCTCGCAAAACAATGGCCGTCGGCAGGTGTCGTGTCGTCAGAAGCAGGGGTTGTGTTCGGCTCGCATGGTATGGGTAAAGATTCGGTGATGCGCAACCTGGCTCTCCTCAACCAATTGTGGGATGGGAAAAGCGTGACTGTTGACCGCCGCGCAACCGAATCCTTCAAGGTTAATAATGCTCGCTTGACGGTGGCTCTCCAAGTGCAGGAACCGACACTGCGAGAGTTCTTCTTGCGTACTGGCGCGCTCGCACGTGGTACGGGTTTCCTTGCCCGCTTCTTGATCGCCTTCCCTGAATCGACGCAGGGGACGCGTCAAATCGACCCTCGCGTTCCCGACGGCCCGATCGGGTGGCCGAAGTTGACCGCCTTCGAGCGCCGCATCACTGAGATCCTGCAAAAGCCTATTCCCCTGGGCGAAGATGACGTGCTGGCTCCGCCGATGTTATTGCTGTCTTCGGAAGCCAAGAGGGCATGGATCGAGTTTCACAACGACATTGAGAGCGGGCTGAGCCGCGACGGCGAACTCTACGACGTGCGCGACGTCGCGAGCAAATCCGCTGACAATGCTGTGCGCCTGGCGGCTTTGTTTCACATCTTTGAAGGAGAAGACGGCGCAATTAGCGTTGACACTTTCGAGGCGGCTAGTTGCATCGCCGCGTGGCACTTGCATGAGGCACGTCGATTCTTCGGCGAGTTGGCTCTGCCGGCCGAGGTGACAGACGCAGTGCGTCTGGATGGTTGGATTGTCGCGCGCTGCAAGCGGAACTGCGATAACTCGATTGGCAAGAATTATGCACGCCAGCACGGGCCGATCCGTGACGGCTTGCGCTTCAATGCCGCAATCGCCGTATTGGAGGCACTGGACCGTTTGCGAGTCGCAAAGGACGGGAAGCAACTGACCATCCAGTTGAATCCGTCGCTGTTGATCGAGGAGGCATAGTATGGCCCTCGTAGACTTGATTCGGAAGCGCGATACTAAGACCGCGATCGCTACTTCTGCTATCTCTGCTACATCGCTAGCGACAGGTGATAGTCCAGTAGCAGGAGTAGCAACAGTAGCAATAGCGCACAAGTACAGAACCAGGGAGAAAAACGCAGCACCAATGTCAATGCGCGAAACGCAAACGCTCTTGGACTGGCTGGTACGGATTGGCGAAACGGACCAAGATGTCATTGATTACGTGTTGCGTGATTGCCGAAGTGACATCGAGAAGCGTACATTCTTCCTGAATCTCGTCGCGGAGGAAGTTGGGTAGATACCCGCATAATCGAGCTTATAAGATTCGGGGTGACGCTTAGTGTTCTATGCTGTTGCCCCGTTATTTTTCCGGTACGCGATTCAACCTCTTCTTTCCAGGGTGGTTCATTTTTCCGCAACGGCAGGCGCTCGTCACCGATCCCACATGAGGTAGGCCGGCATTGTGGCATTAGCAGACAGATGCTGCTGTCAAGTATTGCCACGTAGGGCAAGTCGGTCGGCCGTAATAACGGGGCGGGCGCACTCACCACCGAAGCTTACTGGTAGGTGCTAGTACGGCCGAACCGACCTGAGCGGTGTCCCGTCCAAGACAGCTATATGTAAACATCTACACGTATCAATCTGTCGGTTGGCCGCTCTTCTCGCGCGATTGGATCTCGCCCTCATCCATCAAAATTTATTGGTTTGTGCATGGCGCAAAAGTTAGCGTTCACAAAAGTAACTAATTGGAAAATTCGAAGCCCAATGAAATTGCCAGCCAGGGCTTTCCGTTATAGCGGTAATCTGCACTTTTATTTACACGATCCGCACCGATAACGATGCCGAGGTGAAAACTGTCCTTGACAGTGCCTAACAACCCAAGTCCATAGCTAATTCCTCCCATATTTTCAGTCTTTACCTGACCGTTGGATACTTGCGAGACTGGAATGATAGCCGCACCTAGAAATAGCACCGGTTGCAATGCAATACCCAAGACGCCAGACCGGTCCCACCGATATCCCAAATAGCCTCCGACTGAGGCCCCAGAGCCAAAATCGCTGCCAGAAAAATGATATTTGTATGGAACTAACAACGTCCCGTACGTGAGCCCGAATCGGTCGGGGGGAATCATTTTCAGGTCGGCCGCAGCAAAGACAACTACGTCTCCAACTTGTATTAGATTTGAGCCAACTGTGCATCGACCTTGGGTCACTTTGGTGTCTACAGGCCCAACGTTAACGACACGAAAAATTGGACTTGGGGTGGCGTTAGGGCTCACAACTGCTTGGCCAGCACCTTTAAACCGAGATCGGGCGGGAGCGCATAGTGCTGTAGATGTATGAGGATTGACACTCATATCTACTCTTGCCACATATATATCGATGGGGTATGAAATTTGGTCCCCCATATAGTTGATACGGTCGCTATCTGGGCTTACCGGAGTGAGTACAATTACTCCTTTTGCGTCAGGGTGAGGGGATTTTTCGGGTGCGTTAGCAACGGCAGTAACTTGTGCGCTCCCATCCGAAGGGTTCCCGCTCTGGACTGCATTGGACTGTGAATTAGTTGTTAAAGGATTTTCACCGGCTGATTTATTAACCACCTTAAGTGAAGATTCTGGCAGCACTGCCGATTGTGTTGCGGTCTGTGAACCGGATGGTGGGACTTGCGCCAGGGCAAAGTCAGAACTAATGATTAGTAGTGCAAGAACCGAAAACAAAAAATGATTTTTGAATGAGGTCATGATGTCCTTCGAGCTCTAGATGGAAGACGTTGCCATTGCTTTTTTATAATATGTAAGAAATTGCCTGTGTTCAATGCATTGCGCATCAACAGGGAGAAATTTTGGATTTTTTTAAACCGCACCGGAATCGAAGCTAGTTTTGAGATTAATCAAAACGTATGCATATTGGCTGACATACATGGGACCCTATCAACGCATCCTGAATACCAGCTGTCTTCTCTAAAGTTTTCAGCTCTGTAGCACGCTTGGCTAGAAGGTCCTGCTTAGCACCACGGCATTTGCGTGGGAGCAGCTCTTCAGAATTTCGCGCGTAGTTGGCTGCCAGCGAGCCGCTTGTTGGAGGGGAGCTCAGCTGGTTGATCAGTGACCTGGATGTTGCCCATCCTATGATGCGGGCGTGGTGCTTGCTCTCAACAGCGGCTGCGTCACCAGGAGGATGCGTGATCGCATTCGGGGTGCAAAGTTGCCGCCAAAGTACTATCAAATGTTGCCTACCTGCCGTTTCACGTAATGCCAAGGCTCAGCCGGCGAAAGGGTAAAGGTGCCCACCCTTACCACGGGATGCCAGGACAATGCACCTGATTGTCTGGGCCGTGTCGCGCAGATGCCAGTGTCATCCGCTCTTCCGTTTAGAGGATTGTTGGTAGTTAATTTATAATGAGAACAAGCACTATGGCTTGTTGGTCGTAGGCGTAGATAAAGGCTATGACATGACGAGCGTAGCAGATGATATGAGCAACGTTACAAAGCCCGAAAAGTCGGCCGTCAAAAGGCTTTTCGACGACGCTCGGAAACGTCTAGTCGAAACAGGAACTCGCAATCGACTGGTGCACGTCAATCGCAAGAACAGTCGTGCCGCTGTTGTCAACGTCGTAAATGAGCGGTCCGAAGACGTTTACGAAATCCTCAGCAGTGGCAAGGCAATGCGCTTCCTAGCCATCGGCCTCGATAAGGATACCGAGGACAATGGTCTCAAACTGGCGGATGCTGGTGAGCCTGGCTTTGATGCTGAACGCTATACCGACTCCCAACTTGAGACGCGAATGGGGCCTGACGCGCTGCAAAAGCGTCTTCTCAAAATTGCCCGGGAAGCCCAAACTGCGGAAGAAGAGTCCGGCATCAATATTTTGTACCTAGCCCTGGGATTTCTGACCTGGTTCGAGGACAAGACCTCCGCGGTGCAGAGGGAGGCGCCACTCATACTGCTGCCGGTACAACTTACTCGCAACCAGAAATCCAACACGTACGAAGTCCGACTCAGGGACGATGACGTTGTCACCAATCTTCCGCTCCAGCAGAGAATGAAGGAGGATTTTGGCCTGGTGCTGCCAGAGCTTGAGATCGCGGACGAATGGCGTCCGTCGTCGTACTTCGAGCGGGTCGAGGCCGCAGTCGCTTCGCAAAGCGCCTGGCGTGTGGATCGAGATGACATGCAGCTTGGCTTCTTCTCGTTCTCCAAGCTGTTGATGTACCGTGACCTGGCGCCGGAGGCTTGGCCAGATGGTGCTATCGCCGATCATGAGCTGACCCGAGGCTTGCTCTATGAAGGGTTTGAACCAGAGCCACCGCTGATCGGTCGCGATGACCGCCTAGACGTCGCTTTGCCACCTGAGAAAATTTTTCACGTCGTAGATGCCGACGCTTCGCAAGCCATCGTCATCGAGGAGGTTCGTCAAGGGCGGAACCTCGTCGTTCAGGGACCACCTGGGACCGGAAAATCGCAGACGATTACGAATATCATCGCCGCAGCCGTCAAGGAGGGAAAACGCGTCCTGTTTGTCGCGGAGAAGATGGCGGCGCTTTCGGTTGTGCATGAGCGCCTTGTGAAAGTTGGGTTAAGGGATGTGTGCCTGGAACTTCATTCACGCACCGCCAACAAGAAGGACGTGCTCGCCGAACTGGCAAGAACGCTAATAAAGGTGTCGGCCGTACCATCTATGCCCGGGCCTCCGAGTTCGCTCACGAAGGTGCGCGACAAACTGAACACGCTCGCCGCCGCGCTCCACGAACCCATAGGGAGCTCAGGCGAGACACCGTATTCAGTACTGGGAGTTCAGGCGCGCTACATCGGGCTTAACGTTCCAGCACCGGTTTTCAACGGCAGCGTTCTGGCAGCGATGTCGCGCGAACAGGTGGATGAGCTGCTCGTTGCTGTTGCCAAGTATGGCGAACTCCTCGTCAGCGAAGGCCAGCCCGACTCTCATCCGTTTGCTGGTGTACAAAACCTGTCCCTTCAGCCAGTGGAGCTCTCTCGGCTGGCAAGTCTCCTGTCCAACGCGGTTGACGCTATTTCGGCATTGGACGAAGTACTGGGGCAGGCCTTCGCGGTCCTCGATATTGAGCTTCCGCGCACGCGAGCGAGTGCGCGTCAACTCCGTGACGCGCTCACGTATATCGACGGCCTACCCACTAACGCCGCAGATGCCGCGAGTAGACTTCTCGCCGAGGGCAGTCTTGAGCGACTGGCGAATGCATTGCGGGCGGGTGCTGCTTGGCGCGTCGCCAAGAGCCAGGCTGCCGAGCAGTTCGTGGATGCGGCTTTCGATGCGTCGCCTGTTTCCCTCCGTGGGGCTTTGGCTGGAGGCGTTCACTCGTTCTTCGCGCGCTGGGGAGGAGCATATCGCGGCGCGTCGCGCGAGCTCGCCGGCATGCTCCGTGGCCCCATGCCCAAGAGTCCGAAGGACAGACTCTCGCTTCTTGATACGCTCATCAATATTGCTGAGAAAAAGAAGTTCTGGATAGCCGACGAATCATATTGCGCGAAATGCGTTGGAGAGGCGTGGCGTGGAGAGCTGACTGATTTCGAGCAGCTCCTCCCGGTCGTGGGCTGGTGTGAAAAAGCGAGTCGGGCACCGCTGGCGTGGCCGCGCGGGGTTCTGGTCGCGTTGGGACAGAAACCCGAGGTTGTCAGCAACTTGAAGCTCCAGCTAGGACGACTCGAACCAGCGTGTGAATCGGCTATTCGCGACGTGATGAACTCGCTACAGTTCTTACCTTCGACACTGGGACATGAAGAACCGGTCGAGCACGAGCTGCCAACAGTCCGCGACTGGCTCAATCTCGTCGCGTTCTCTATGGACAGGTACTCAGGATGGTCGGCGCTTCAGAAAGCCCACGCTGCAATGGTGGAAGCAGGGCTGCCCGATGTGGCGGCGCGAATGCGAGCAGGTACGCTTTCTGCCGACCAAGCGATCACGGAGCTACGCTTCGCACGTGCCGAGCAACTTTGGAAAACGGCCCTAGGCACGTCGCCCCACCTTCGCGATATTAGTGAATTAGACCGCCACGATCTCGTCACAGAGTTCGCCGCATTGGAGCGCGAACGGTTAAAACACAATGTCATGAGCATCGTCGCAGGTCACCTGGGACAGCTTCCCCAAGGCGCGATGGGTGAGATGAAGGTTATCCGCGGAGAGATCGGAAAAAAGCGTGGCCACATCGCACTGCGTAAGCTGTTCGCCAGCGCTGGTAACGCCCTACAGCGCATCAAGCCGGTAATGTTGATGAGCCCGATCTCAGTCGCACAATTTGTTCCACCAGGAGCGCTTTCTTTCGACCTCCTTATTATCGATGAGGCGTCCCAAGTGCGTCCGGAGGATGCTTTGGGCGCGATCGCGCGAGCCGAGCAGATCGTGGTGGTGGGGGACCAAAAGCAGCTGCCACCGTCTTCTTTCTTTGCTCGTCTGCTGAGCGATGAGGCAGAGGACGAGGTCGACGAGGAAGGCGAAGAAAACCTGTTAGGTGATGCCGCCAAGGCGGGCGCGATGGAAAGCATCCTTAGCCTATGCGAAGCACGCGGACTGAATTCTCGGATGCTTCGATGGCATTACCGTTCGCGCGATCCATCTTTGATCCAAGTATCGAACAAGGAATTTTACGACGACGAGCTCATTCTGCCGCCGTCGCCCTTGCAAAAGAACCCGGATTTTGGCCTGACATTCACGCGAGTGCCAGGGGTCTATGACAAAGGCGGGAAGCGTGACAACCGCATTGAGGGGGAGGCGATTGTCACCCGTCTTGCTGAACACGCCCGTTCACATCCCGACGTATCTGTTGGTATCGTCACCTTCTCGTCCGCGCAGAAGAACCTCATTACCGAGCTGCTGGAATTGCGGCGCCGTACTGACGCAGTCTTAAACGATTTTCTGCGTGACGGCAATGCAGAGAGCGTCTTCGTCAAGAATATTGAGAACGTGCAGGGCGACGAGCGCGATGTCATATTCGTAAGTGTCTGCTATGGCCCGACCGTCGCAGGAGGCAGACTCGCGAGCATGTCCTTTGGCCCAGTGAACAGCGAAGGCGGCGAGCGTAGGCTGAATGTGCTTTTCACTCGCGCCCGGTTGAAATGCGAAGTGTTCGCGTCCTTCCACCCCAGCGACATCGATCCGGGACGAAGCGTGCGCGATGGCGTTCGCATCCTGAAGCACTATTTGGAGTTCGCAAACGGGGCGCCGCTCAGCGGTGTCGTGCCAACCGGAGTTACCGCCGATTCGCCTTTTGAGGAAGACGTGGCGAACACGATCCGTAGCTTGGGTTTCCTAGCCGACCCCCAAGTCGGCACGGCGGGTTTCCGTATCGACTTGGGAGTACGTCATCCTGACCGTCCGGGCGCTTACCTGCTCGCGGTCGAATGTGACGGCGCGACTTATCACAGCGCTTTGTGGGCGCGTGAGAGGGACCGGCTACGACAAGATGTCCTTGAGCACCTCGGGTGGCGCTTCCACCGGATCTGGAGCACTGACTGGTTTTACAATCGTAAAAACGAGGTTGAGCGTCTACGGACTGCGCTGGCGAATGCAAGCCAGGCTGCCGAGCAGGCCATCCAGCTGGAAGGAGCGAATAAGAACAGCGCGCAGCGGCCTCTTACCGAACAAACACCGGTGCTGTTGGAGCTCCCCGAAACACCACCCAGGCAGATGCCAGCGTACAAACGCTGTGTTATCCCGATGGGTACGGAGGAGCCGCACGAAGTACCAATGCATATAGTCGCCAATCTGGTGACACGTATCGTCCAGGAGGAGGGGCCAATCCATGTAGAGGAAGTCGCGCGGCGCCTTGCGTCTTGCTTCGGCAAGGAAAAAGCTGGCAGTAGAATACTTGGGACGGCGAAGAGTGCTCTTGAGATCGCACGAACGCAGGGCACTGAGCTTCTCACCGATGGGACGTTCTGGTTCACACGTGCTCAAGCCGATGACGCGCCAGTCCGGGACCGCGCGAACGAGTCAGGGGCGACTCTGAAAGCAGCTTGCTTATGCATGCTGGAAGTGATAGCTGCGTTGAAGATCGCGCAAGCAGATAACGCTGGCGGAGAGGAGTCCGAACTGATCCGTTCTGCGGGGCGCTTGCTTGGGTTTAAGCGTGTAGGGGCCGAGTTACAGGAACGATTGGCTTCGGGCCTGAGCGCTTTGCAAAAACCGTAGCGCATGACAGCTCGGACGTAATGGTTCTCAGTGTCAGGCGTTGGGGCCACTTTGGTCAGTTCTTCTATCGCGACCTGTCATCGGACACGGGAAGTCCAATCGTTTGATCGACAATCCGGTCCAACTCCTCGTAGAAGTGCTGCCGATGGTAAGCGAGATGAGCTGTGTCAATCGCATGTCCCGGCAGTATACTTAACGTGCCGTGCAAACCAACCAGCGAAAGGTCGTCGTTAATGGAAAAGACGCCAAGATCGAACATCGTGTGATGATTCGGGCACAAGCAAAGAATGTTTGATGCAGTATCCGGTCCGTTATGCGGTGAGCCTAGCGGACGTATATGAGCGGCTTCTGCATAAGATCCTGACGGCGTGCTGATCCGTAATCCACAAATCTGGCACGAATGGTCGTAACGCTGCTTCAGTTCACGTGCCAAAGCCGTGTCGCGGATCACCCTTTGGGTCGTTACAGTGGTCCGGGAAGGTATTCGGTTGCCGCGTTCGATGCCAGTCGTTTCAGGAACCGACGGTACGCTTATCGAACTCGCTGTCTCTCGTACGAGACGGAATCGCCAAATCTGGAAGCCGCCTTCCTCAACTTCACGCCAATGACTCTCCACCCTAAAAAGTCCGTCATAGCGATATCCCGAAGCCGGCGCGTAGGGGTTGCGTCGGTCCGCCCCACGGATCACTCGGACGGGCAGGCCCTCAAGTTGACTGCGAACTAGAGCTAAATTACCTTTCGTAAGCTCTTGGTCAGCGATATGTCGCCAGCGATCGTCGCGGCCCCCATGCCCTGTGTAGATGATGACATCCCCTTGGTCGATATCATCTTTGTAGCCGCCGGAAATGACAACAGAATCGGCCCCTTCTCTAGGAGTTCCTGAAATCCCGGCTTGAGTCGGCATGTGAACTCCTGCGGCATTCATCTGTATCCTGTTTTGGTACACCGTGCCCGGAGGATTATGAGGAATTTCGCCAAAAAAACGCACTTTCGCCATGTTTTAACCCGTTGTGTACATGTGGCTGCGCACAGAAGCTTAACTTCAGTTAGGTAATTAATGAAGGCCAGGACGAGGAAATGCAGTAAAACACACTAGGAAACGAATGCTAGCTTTAGCGACACCTGTGACGTGCATTTTCAAGGCATGCCTTTAGCGTATTAGGCCTGCGTGCGCAAAGGATGGATAGAAGGTTACGAAGGCCCAGCACAGCAGTAACACCAGAGACAAGATGCACATCCCGAGCGCACCGTTCGGCCGCAAGATGCCGAGGTAACTGATCGCCACGGCAGCCACGTTTTTCTTTGCCCTGTTCATACCACGCCAGCTGGTGAACATCCTCAGCGCCGCGTACAAGCCGGTACCAGCGGCGGTCGAAAGTAGCAGTACGCGAAACAACGAGTAGACATCGAGCTGGTCCAGCGTAATCTTGCGGTACACCACCCCGATGGCCGCCATGCATAGTGCCGTCAGGACGGATACTGACAAGTTGAAATACAGGGTCTTGCGACTGCGCACGGCTGCGTCTTCGAGCTCGGTACGCAGGTGGGCGACTTTCTCGGTCACCAGGAGCGACAGCTCGTCTTTGGCCACACCGAGCCGTTCGTCTATCGTCTTGCCAATCTTGTCAGAGGCGTAGTCAATCAAGGCCAA
Source organism: Massilia pinisoli (assembly GCF_024753285.1). Classification (GTDB taxonomy): domain Bacteria; phylum Pseudomonadota; class Gammaproteobacteria; order Burkholderiales; family Burkholderiaceae_D; genus Telluria; species Telluria pinisoli. The sequence continues at coordinate 248,654 of NZ_JANUGW010000003.1, forward strand.
GACGTCGTCCTTGGTCACACGGCGCTGATCGTGGATCTCATTCGACAGTACGACGATGTTTGCCTGTAACTGGTCGCTCGCTTGCTTCACGACGTTGCCGAGCTCAGCGCTGGCTTGCGAGATCGCACCACCGATCATAGGGTTCAGCTTGGCGTCGACCACGTCACCAATCGCGTCCTTGACTTGCTTGAGCTCATCTCGCCAGTCAGTCGTGAACAATGCCATTAACACCTTCTCCGTTGTTAGTCGTTTACCTTATGCCGGTTAGATTGTTCTTACAATCAAACCCTCGTGTCAAAGCCGCAGGCGTAATTCGTCGAGCCCTTCGCCGGTACGGCTACTTACGAACACAATCGACGATGGGGCAAGCCCCACAAAGTGGTGACACAAGTCCATGCGCGTGGTCTTCCGCTGCTCCTCGTCGAGCGATTCGGCATGGCTGCGAACCACAATTGGTGTGACGTCATGCATGCGGATCGCCTGATAGATTTTGATGTCCGCCCCGTGAATCTTGCCGTGCACGACGAGACAGATTTTGCCAAAGTTGTCGAACGGAAAATGCAAGACGAACGCCGACACAGGATGGCTGTTGGTGTCGTATCCAGGCACATCAGCGGCGCTGCGCTTGCCCCATTGGCACAGCAGATCAATTCCGGTTCGCTCGGCCCAGTTAGTGGCGTCAGTGTGGGCACCGATCACAGGTGCAGGGCGAGCACGCCCCCGCGACAACTTGTTGACGATGGTCGATTTGCCCGCCCCTGGTTGACCCAGGAAGGCTACCCGGCGCGGATCGGGTTTCTGGGTCAATTCCCGCAACGCGCGCAGGTTTTTGATGAGCGTCGTGTCCGGTGGCGGAGTCGGCTGCGGAGGTGGCCCATCCGTAACAGTATTGTACAGAAGCTTTCCGAGCCCAACGATGGCTGGCACCGCGAGCCACCACATGGATCAGCGCCCCAGCTCGTCGCGCAAGATGCTTTCCGCGAGCTCGTGGCAGTCGTTGAGATAACTGCTGCCCACCGCATATGTGATCGTAAAGCCTGCCGATGCGGCGACCGCCTGTCCGATGAAGGGAACAAATTTTGCGACGGACTTTATAGCTTGGCGCCCAATGAACTGCTTGAGCAACAGCAGTATCCCTTCCTTAGCTGCGTAGCGGATGACGTTGTTGGCGACGGCGCTTACGGTCGGGATCGCCGACTCTTTCAGGGAGTTCAGGATCTTGTCGCTCAAGCCAAAACACTCTCGCAGTTCTACGAATAGCTTCATCAACACCGACAGGTCGACGGCGATGTCCGCGCCCGGAATCGGGTTCAACCCGTTGGCTGCCGACGCGCCCGCGGCGATCGTCACATACTTCTCGGCCGCTTCGCGCTTCTGTTGTAGGAACTTTAGACTGTGCGCCTTCGCGCCGCGCAGCCAACGCTCGCGTTTGGCAGTATCTAGATTTTCCGCGATGGTCTCGCTGAGCAGACCGAGACCCGTGTTCTTTCGACAGCTGGTGAATAGGACCTCGACGCGTTTGCCGACTTGCCTATAAATGTCTTCTCGCTTGCGCTGCTCTAGCTCTTCGATGGTGACACCGTCCTCCCACAATTCGTCGTGTTTGTTCACGACGAAGATGCACACCTTCCCCATCGCATCGAGCTTACGGAACAGTTCGGTGTCGGCGGCATGGAATTTACCGCTGGTCACGCATAGGAACAGGTCGAAGCTCTCGAGCGCAAACTTGGTCGCGTAAGTATCTTTTGGGAACCGCTGCGTTCCATAACCCGGCAGGTCGACCAAAATCAAACCGTTGTGTGCGTACTCTTTTTGGTCGACGGTCTTGTCCGTTTCAACGCCGACTTCGGCCACTTTTTTGCCAACTATTTGGTTAATTAGGGACGACTTGCCTGCCCCTGGTTGACCGAACAGGGCCACAGATACTCGGGCAGCGTTTTGTTGCTCCAGTTCGTCCCGGATCTGTCGGGCGTCATCATGAATGCGCATGGGTATAAAAAGTTGAAAGAATGACTAGGTAGAGCAGGATAGCACCGCAATTTCCCAAGCGCAATCAGCAAGCGGACACGGTCTTTGTATAATTCAACATCAAAAAATGTTATATGAGCAATAGAAGTTGATAAGATGTGAGCTGTCTAGTCTCTTGGAGATATCTTGCGTTCCCTTATTAATCGGCTTCAGCTTGTTAGTGCGCTTGCCGGGATGTTGGCATGGATGCCCGCGCAGGCAGGCTTGTACACCTACTCGCAGCTAGCCGTAGACAGCACCAATCCAAACTTGCGTACTGTCAATGCTGGCGGTTTAGTGCTCTATGAAGATTACATGACGTACCCATACGTCGCGAGGTTGTGGAATCACGGCCAGACCACCTACCTTCCGCCTGGCCAAGGTATCCAAAGCGAAGCACTGGACATCAACGCCGCCGGCGTTGTCGCCGGCATTTCGACCGCGTACGATCCCCTGTCGTTCCGCGCTACGGTCTGGAACGGCACGGTCGCGACATTACTGCCCGGGCTAGGCGCGAACCGGGACATCGCCACTGGCATCAACGACAGCGGGACGGTAGTTGGGTATGGCTACATGCCGCGTTCCGACGCGACGGTGCCGAACGTGGTTAAGGCACTGATGTGGGACACCGATGGTATGCATGAGCTGGGCACCCTGGGCGGGGCCTCGGCGACTGCGGCGGCGGTGAACAATGCCGGCGTCATCGCCGGGCAGTCGCAGACGGCTTCGGGCGAGGTGCATGCTACGGTCTGGACACATGACAGCATAATCGACCTCGGCACCCTCGGCCGCACCCGCAGCACGTCCCACGACATTAACGATGCGGGCTGGGTTGCTGGCGATGTCCTTGTAGATGAGGAAAGCTGGACTTGGCACGCAACGCTTTGGAATGGCATTGCTCTGATTGATTTGGGCACGCTGGGGGGCGGGTGGAGCACTGGCTGGGCGATTGCCGGCGATGGGACCGTGCTGGGCTCGTCGGAAACGGCCGACAACCGACAGCACGCTACGATTTGGCGAAACGGCCGAGCGATCGATCTAAACAGCGTCGTGAGCAATCTCTCGGCTCTGCAAGGTAAGGAACTGACGTACGCGATCGCGGCTGATGCCAGCGGTGTTATCTACGGCAACGTGTACGATCTCACGACCCATTCCAATGGCCTGTACATGTTAACACCGGAAACCGAGCAGGATGTGCCAGAACCGAGCAGCCTTCCGCTCTTGGCCGTCGGGTTTGTCCTGCTAGCCTGTCGCGCATGCGGGTCAGCGCGCCTCTCCTGATGGTTGGCATGACTTGCTCCTATTGCTTGGGCATATACGGAGAACTCTCACGGGGATGCTCAAGTCACATTCAAAAGTTAGCATGGTTAAGTTAGCACGATGGTTAGTTCGGAAACTTGTGCTTACTCGGCTTGATCGCAACCAATGAATAGGGATTAAGGCAAGTAGTCAGGAAAAATTTACTGTGATTTCTGTCCTGAAAGCTTGCATCAGGGACCGGATTTCGGCGAGCAGTGCGTGCCAACGCAAAACGGCACAGCACTATATGCGGGCAACGGCTTGAATCCTTCAAATGGACTCAAGCGCGCTTGATACGCGACGATTACAATTCATACCAATTAGCGCATCATATCCCTCCAGCGGCTGTCAGCATCTTGGTGAAGTCGCCCAAGGGCCACCAGGGTATTCAAGAGCGTAGGCAGGCGTTCGCGCCAGCGCCCCCGGCCGCTAAAGTGCGCTGCCACCTCATCGATCGTCAGCGTACGGCTTGTTTGGACAAATACTTCGGCCACCGCCTTGATCTGCTCTGTAAGCCCAGCGGGCCAAGGTCGGGCTATGACGCCTTTGGGAGCGGACAAACTGATTTCCTTGTCGGCGTCATTTATTACCTTGTTGTCGGCAGCGATATCCAACACGTTAACCTGCGTGAGCTGGTGCTGCTGAAAGTCGGGCCGTAGCCAACGTACCTTGCCGCCCGACTCCTCGGCGGCGCGGCTAGCGTTTAGCTCAACCAGGCGCTCTAGCAAGGTACCGGCGTCGGCCGGTAACGTTAGGTCGCTCCAGTTATAAGCTTGTAAAACGGCAGTGTCTAACTCGTCGTGCAGACTTTTCAGCACGCTTACCAAACCCTGCTCGTGCAGTAATTTCTCCTTTGCTGTTAGCGCGTCGCCAGTTCGCAGCTTCTCTAGTACGTTGTAGAGGCCAGTCAGGGTTAATTCGGCATGTACAGCTTGGCGGGCCTTACGGTGTGCGTCGATCTGTTCGGCCAACGTCCTGATCCGGTCTGACAGGGCCGGAGTGAGGCATGTATCGTCGGAGGGAAATGGGAATGTCTCAAAGCACGTCGATTTACTGTAGACAGGGCGATCCTCAAGGAGCCCGCCAGATGCGAGCGCCCACGTAATGTGCACGCTGCTGGAAAGTACCCCGAGGTGAAAAGGATCGGCACTAGCAATAGCTATTAGCTTGTCGTCTGGAAGGATCTTGGCATCTAACCACTGGAAGATCCGATGCTTGGCGACCTGGCCTGTCGCAATGAAACGAGGAATGCTATCGAGTGCCGGCCGAAACTCACCCCGCGAACGTGCGTGTAGCCACCAGTTCTCGCGAATCGCACGGTCACGGTTTTGGTCCCGCTCTGGCTTCACGCGCTCTAAAAGCCATTGAAATATTCGAGGGAATTGCGTTCTAACCTGATCCGCCGTCAGGCCAAATGTGTCGATAACAAGCTGGTTCCTTGGCTTGCCCGCAAGATCCTTGCCGTTTCGATAAGGCCTGATTCGCCGTTCCAATCCCGGTTGGGTGCCAAGTCCAAGCATGGAGGCCTGCTCTACTGTGAGAATAAAGCCTGCTCCGTGTGGAATGACTCCTCTGTTTGAAATAAGGCTGTTCGCGCGCAACGCTTTTGCGGCGGCGACATTTGCGCCTACCTTCAAGTCCGAGTGAATGCGGCCTCGCCGAGACTTGAAAATTACGGTCGCTTCGCCATCCGACTGCTGCCCCTCCTCAACAACTGAGAGAAGGTCGCCGTCAACTGTCCCTTGAACTCCGACACTCATTGCAATCCGTACCGCGGCGCCATCAGCACTATCTACCCATGGATGATCCGGCACCGCAAACACTAAGCTCAAGGGTGGTGTAGCCTTCTGCTGCGCCGCGATGACACGGCGGTTGAAGATCATTGTTAAGCTGTTTGTGGTGATAAGACCAAAACGTTCGGCCGCATTGCTGCGCACAGCCTCAGCAGCCTTATGCCACCAATACATGACAAAGTCGGCACTCTCGGGTACGTCGGGCCAAGCACTACGCAGCGCGTCGACATAGCCGCCACCCAGCGTGATGCGCATGCGCTTGTTGCCAATGAATGGTGGATTCCCCACGATGAAATCCGCCCGCGGCCAGTCGGCCTGACGAGCGTTTTCGTAGCGCCACTGCACCACCTGTGCTGTCTCGTCGGGTACCGGTTGACCGGTGACCGAGTGGGGTTTGGTAGTTGTCCCATCCCAGCTGGTGACAGGGCGACCAGCCGCGTCTATTAGCGGCTCTTGGCAGTCGTAGGCGAGCACGGCATCTCGGTGCTCGATGTTGCCGTAGTCGTGTACCACAGGCTCAGCCACACTGGCGCGACCACGGGTGCGGATGTGCCATTGTAGGAAGCCTATCCATAGCACCAGTTCAGCCAATGCAGCGGCACGACCATTAATTTCAATGCCTAGCAATTGCTGCACCGTGACAGTTTCGCGGCCGAGGTCCAAGCTGTCCTGCACGTCTCCCAAGGCATCGAGCTGGTTAAGTACCTCTCCCTCTAGACGCTTAAGGTGTTCAAGCGTCACGTAGAGGAAGTTGCCACTCCCGCAGGCCGGGTCGAGCACTCGCAGGGTGGACAGCCGGTGCAGGAAAACACGCACCCGTTCACGAGCTTCTTTCCATTTGGCGCGCACGTCTGAGTTGTAGCGGTAAATCGCCTCAAGCCCTTTTTTGGTTTTGACATTGACCTCAGGCGGGTGGGCCTCAAGGTCTGCGGCCTCGTGCGCAAGGGTCAGCGCCGCGACTTGGACATCAGCCCACTCCTTACGCAAGGGGTCGATGACGGTCGGTAGCACTAGACGTTCAACGTAGGCACGTGGAGTATAGTGAGCGCCTAAAGCATGGCGCTCGGTCGGGTCCAATGCGCGCTCCAATAAGGTGCCGAAAATGGCAGGCTCGACCTCCTTCCAGTTTGCGTGAGCGGCCGCGATGAGGCTATCGATCTGCTCGGTGTTGAGTAGCAGACTGTAGGCATTGGCACTAGCGCCCTTGAATAGCTTGCCATTGAACTTGAGTACGTCCTTAACAATGGCAGGGGCGAAGCCACCTCGGTCCATGTCAGCCCAGAGGCTGGTAAGCATGCGGCGCAGCGTGGCTGGGTCGCGGCGGTGTTGAACGAGGAGTCCGTGGAAGGAACCAGCGGGTAGTAGTTCAACGTCCTCAGCAAACATGCTGAACAGGCAGCGTGACAAATAAGCTGCCACGTCGTGTGAACTGTGCCCGTCTTGCTCCAGAGAGCGCGCCAGTGTGGCGAGTTGCTGCGAGACGTCACGCGTCACCTTGGCGCTAATAAGAGTAGGGTCCAGCGCAGCAGGATTAGTCCAAATGAGGCGCAAGCGCTCCAAGATCTCCGGCACGTTTAGGTCCGCCAAGACAATGCGGTGGCTACGGGGATCGGGGAAGGGAACGTAAGTGCCGCCGCTACGGGTAAACTCAGCGTAAACCTCAATCACGGTGCCGACATCGACCACGAGTACGAAAGGTGGGCGCCCCTCACTAGCCGGCAACGCGCGTGCGTAGCCCTCGCCCTGACTTCGAGCTCGCAGCAAGCCGTCGTCGAACCCCTTAGTGTGCTGATTGGCCTTAAGTTTCTTCGCCTCTAGTACGAAGTGGCCGCGTCGGTAGCAGTCAATGCGGCCAGGACTGCTGCTCCCGTCGCCATGAGCGAAAGTGATGGGCCGCTCGAACATATAGTCCTGTTCGGGCGTGGGGTGCGGCTTAGGCACCTCCAATAGTTCACAGAGGTCGATCACGAAAGACTGCGCGGTTGCCAACTCCGTCGCTGTTACGCCTTGCCAGCGTTCGATAAACGCGGCAATTATTTTTGTTCTGTCCATAGCGCAACATCTTAGATGTTGTTTCCGTTCTATGCTAGTCGGAAATAAACGGCTCTGCGACATTAACCGTTGGCGTTTGTTCAGCTAGACTCAAGTTCCGAAAATTGACTTGCTATAGTAGGAAATGGTGCGCAACGGCAGAGCTGCCCCGGCAGCTTTCCGCGTGCCTGTACGTTCATGCTGATCCAAGGACTTGACAAGAATGACACCAGATTGTTGCTGAGCTATCGAAAAAGGTAAGTTGTCTCGAACCGCGAAGAGCAGCCGTTCCGAGCGAGCAGGTGCGTCCTAATTTAATGATATTGAGTTTGTTCAGTCTCCCCGCAGCCTAGCAAGTCGAATGGCGAGGCGGTCTTCCTTAGATTTTGGACGAAAGTATTCCCGGACATGCCAACGAAGCCTGGCGAAAAAGCCAAGCCCTGGGTCTGGCGAAGGAGGTGCCGGAAGTCGAGGCGTCGGGCCATACCATCCTCTGTAACCCTCACATTGGCGTCGGAATTCTTCAAAGCTGCCTGGAAAGTTCATCGATCAATCTCACAAGTACAAGTTGCTCAGCGGTTGCTCTATCTTGTTACAACCCTCAAGTGTCTGGAGGAGCTACCGGGAAAATACGCGGCACCATGCGTACGCTGGTGGCTTGCGGTTAGCCAAAATGCTCCGCATCCCGCGGCGGGACCACCCGTGCAACTGAACCCGGCCGTTTGCAAGACTCAGTGTACGGCCTGTGTTGCTCTAATGGCAAGTCGGGCTTTGGTAGGTGTACTTGACTTTGCGGTTGTGCTGACTATGCGTTATGCGGTACGCGTTAGGTCTCTCGTCGAACACCCAACAGCAGCTCCACAATAACCTCAAACGCCACTCCATGGTCGAGTAGGAAAAACGCTGCAAATGGCACCCCATGAAGGCGAGAAAGCACAATCGCTGCTGCGAGTATGGCTGGGTTCATGATTTCATACGTGTGACAGGGTTACTCATGTTTAGATAGTCTTCCAATCACCTTGGCAGTCTTTGAGTTGCCTCAACGACAGGCGAATTGCCGTGCGCTTAGCCCATTCGACCCGTGCAGCGCCCTAAGTCCCTATATCGACGGAAACTGCAAATAGTCGACTGATGATTGGTGACCTAAGACCAGAGAATATGCGCTCGCGACGGCCTGGAAATCGTAAGAGATGGGATCTTTATGCAGAGCCATCACACCAGCTGCGCGGCGCTTTATCTTCGGGCTTCTACGGAACACCAGAATTACTCGACCAGTCATCAAGAGGCTGCACTTCGAGAGTACGCCGAAGCACATGATTTGGAAGTTAGAACTGTCTACCGCGATGAAGGACGCAGCGGACTGACGCTTGATGGTCGTCATGGCTTGCTACAGCTGCTAACGGATGTTCAATCGGGTGCGGCGGATTTCGATATCGTGCTCGTCTATGACGTCAGCCGATGGGGCCGGTTTCAAGATGTTGATGAGAGCGCCTACTACGAGTACGCATGCCGAAAGGCTGGCATCGATGTAGCGTATTGCGCGGAGCCGTTTGCAAATGATGGCTCGGCTCTGGCGACGATATTAAAAGGACTCAAGCGCGCGATGGCCGCCGAGTTCATTAGAGAGCTTTCCGCTAAGGTGCATCGGGCGCAATGCAGACTGACGGCAGCAGGGTTCAAACAGGGTGGCTCAGCTGGGTACGGTCTTCGGCGCCTTTGCATCTCTGCAACCGGCGAGCCTAAACGAGTTCTTGAGATGGGCGAGCGCAAGAGTGTACCTTCCGACCGGGTAACGTTCGTGCATGGGCCAGCGGATGAAGTCGCTGTTGTGCGACGTATCTTCAGCATGTGCTGTGAAGAGAATCTGCCGGACACAAGGATCGCTGATTGCCTCAATTCAGAGGGACTTCTTAATCAGCATGGCCGGCCATGGTCGAGCCACAACGTAAAAAGCATTCTGACCAACGAGAAGTACACCGGCACGCTCATCTACAACCGCAGCACTCAGCGAATGCGAAGTTCACGACGTCCTAACGATACGTCGAAGTGGATCAGGGTCGAAAGTGCCTTCGAGGCCATAGTCAGTTGCGAGACCTTTGAAGCGACGAAGACGCTCAGACGGCACCGCGGGAAACACTGGACGAATGACGAGATGCTCGACGGTCTGCGGGATATCCTGGTCGACCATGGGAAAGTAACGGCTGAGCTAATCAACCAAAGCGGGCTGCCGTCTGCCAAATCGTACGCGTTCCGCTTTCGTGGACTTGTTGCCGCATACGAGGAGGCTGGAGTGTCAGGACCGTCATTGTCTCGAACCACAATCGCTCGATACCGACTACGCTGCGTTACCAAGGACATGTCGATTGAGCTTGAGCGCTGCGCGCTTATGGCTGGCGCGGTGATTGAATCGCTGACTCCTCGCACTTATCGAATCAGGGGAGTAGTCGTACGTATCTTGTGCACCAGATGTCGCTATGAGCGAAGCCACCCTTGCTGGAAGGTGACGCTCCAACACTCGCCAACAGTGGACTTCGTGATTTGGTTTAGGATGGACGAGCTAAATGAGCATATTGGAGGAATTTACCTTCTGCCTACTGCTGAGTTCCCAGAACATCAATACCTTTGGCCGTCGACGCTTACGCTGGCTCGATACCAACGATTCTCATATCCTTCGGTGCAACATTTATTTGGCCTCGTGGACCAGTCATCGCAGGGCGAGAGCCCTTCAAACATCTAACACCACGCTACAGTTTTGTGTGCCGGTATTCACTGACGGGCTTCCGATAGTGACATCGTACCTATCGGAAGTGTTCGTCCGACGAGGGGAGGGTTACCACTTCTAACGACCTTAGATTCGATCTAATCCCACCGCTTCTTGGCAAGTTGGATGAGGAGACGTTCTTGAGCAGATTTCGGCCGCAAGTATTCGCCGATGTGCCATCGCATTCGATCCCAGAGGTTCAATCCAGGCGGAGGACAAGGAGGATCGGGAAGCCGCAGCCTTGGCCCATGACACCAGCCGCGGTGTCGTCGAAATTTCTCGAAGTTGTCTGGCGAATCCATAATCCGTTGCAGAAGGGGAGATTGAACAATCTTACATCTAGTTAAAAACTGGGCGGGAGGCGCCAAGCGGTTAGCCACCATATCTTAGATGCGCGATTCGAGGATGATGCCGACAGAATCAAAACGCTACCGGGTCGTATCTCTTGCACACTGAGTTCGCGAATTCGGACCTAACGAGCGTGACGAGGGTTGAGCGCTCTACCGTAAGAGAGCAAGCGCAGCGCAATCTTATTTCGCATTGCTGTGGTCGACGAGAGGCATGGCCTGCAAATGTCTCTTTATCTCGGTTGTAACCCGGTCGAAGTCATTCTCGACCTCTTCGTTCCAGAAGCGTATCACGGTCCAGCCGAGTGCAGTAAGGACTGCTGTTTTGCGTTGGTCGAGAAATTTCCACTTTTTCAGGCGATGGCTTTTCCCGTCAATTTCAATCGCGAGTCGGTGCGGAACACTTGCAATATCAACCTTATAGCATGGTGGAAGGCTGACAAAATCGGCCTTGACTGCGCGAGTAGCGATTGCTACCTCCGTAGGCAACTCAAGGCTATTTGCTATCAAGAGTTGCTGTCGGGTAAGTTTGGAATTGCCTCCTCTTGCCAGGAATGTCCTGCCTTTCAGCTTAGCTTTTATTTTTTCCACATTTTCTGGCCTCGACATCGGGTTGTTTGCTTTCATGCGTGCGGAGCTTTCTGGACTACTTCTGCCCCGTAGGACAACGCCACGGATACCTCGCATCCATTCGTTAAATGCTTCTGCTCGCCCAGGCTGTGCGTTTCGCCAACTAGCTGCACACGAGTTGGAGCAAAACCGACGCTTCTCGTTGTTCCTTGGCCCGACCGATCGGAAGCTGAACGCACCATCACACCATTCGCACTTCTTATGCACCTGCATGCAGACTTCACATCGGAGGTCACGTGTCCCGAGTGGGGAAAAGATGCGGCCGCATCCACAACATGTGCGCGGCTTGAGTTTACGAGTTCCCATAGAAACCCTTACTTTTTGAGTATGTGAGCGGAAGCTGAAAGCGACCAGCCAACAATCAGCGATTCGGTTTTGTTTGAGGTACATGTACCGTAGATGTGGCCGTAGTATAGCTGGATGATTCTTGGGTGCCAAACCCATCCCTCCTACGACAATCGCCTGAGCTCGTTTCGCTAGGCGGCGCTATCCGTGCTTTGCGCCTGGCTGCCGGCATGTCGCAAGAAGAGCTTGCTCATCTTGCAGAGGTCGATCGCAGCTATCTTGGTAGGGTCGAACGTGGTGACAACAACGTGGCGATCATGACCTTATGCCGAGTGGCTCAAGCCCTTGGCGTATCGGGGGCTCAACTTTTAGAGTTGGCGCACCTTTAAGGTGCCGGGTGGCCCGAATTGCGTGCGCGACAAGCGCAGGTCTGCTCTTTCGGTAAGAAAACCGGGTATAAAACCGGGTGTGATTTGCATTATTTTTCGAGAGGACATAGAGGGGGTGCGGCTTGCGGGCTTAACTTCCTGTTCAACGTCTGATCATCCAGCCGGCATCCGCTGGATGCCGCCAACCAAGGCCCCGGCCTCCCTCAGGAGCCCGGGGCTTTGTTTTAGGCCGCGCAGCGTACGGACGCGGATGTCCGGAAACGTGGGAACCGGAAACTTTGCAAACTCCTTTCAATCGCAAAGCAACACTTTACCGAACAAGTATTAGTTTCCGTCGACCAATTGTGTCTTCCTCCTTATCATGAACAAGGTTCTGTTTTTGCCGATTGAGCGATCGTCGGTCTGCCGTCAAGACCCTCCTCGGCGGCTGTGCGGACTGCTTTTTTGTAACCACTTACCGGAATTCACTGATGAAACGTCGACCCCAAACGAAGCTGTCGTTGTGCATGGTGCTGGCAGGCCTGGGCCTGTCCGCGTGGAGCCCGGTGAGCCAGGCATGCTCGAGTGACCCCTACCTCGCCAGCGTCTGCGTGATGGCGATCTCGCCCGTGCGCTTCCCGTCGTTCAGCAACACGTACATGCTGGCGATGGGGCAGACCATGCAGGTGAACCAGAACGCCGCCCTGTATTCGCTGCTCGGCACGACGTATGGCGGCAACGGGCAAACCACGTTCAACTTGCCCGACCTGCGGGGCCGGGTGATCGTCGGCTACAACCCTGTGAATCTGCCGAACATTCCGCCGATGGCGGCCGGCGCCGCAGGCGGCAGCACTTCGATCAACCTCACCGTGGCGCAATTGCCGGTCAGTGGCGTACAGATGAACAACGTGCCCGTCACGCTGGGCGGCGTGACCGCGACGACGTCATTGACGGGGCTGACGGCGACGGCGAACCTCGGCGGACTCGTCCTCAACGGGGCCGCCAGCGGCCTGACCGTCAAGGTCGCGCAGAACGCGAACGGCCTCGGGACGCCTTCCGGCAACTACCTGGGCAAGTCGGGCGGCGGCGCAGGCAATATCTACACGTCCAGCGCGCCGGACGCGACGCTGAATACCGGCACGATCGGCGGCACGCTGTCGTTCACGGTCAACCCGAACACCAACGCACCCGTGACGCTTGCCGGTGCGCCCACGACCACGCTGAGCGGGCAAGCGACGATCAGCGGGACGACCGGCCCCTTGGGCAGCGGCGCCGCCGTGCCGATCATGCAGCCCTATCTCGTCATGCCGTACTACATCGCGACCCAGGGCTTGTACCCGACGAGCGACAATTGAACCGGATGGCGTCTCTTCCACGTTTCGGGACATGATCGTGCGCGCAGTCGGATTGGCGCTTGCCCTGCTGTTGGCGGGGCAGGCGGACGCACAGGTGCCGCGACAGGCGCCGGACCCGGCTTTGAAGCTGGCCCAACAAGCCCTCGCGGCCGGCGACTACGTCAAGGCGTACCGCGAATACGAACGTCATGGCGCCGACTCTCCCCTGGCGCAATTTACGCTCGGCCTGTTCGAGCGTGAAGGCTGGGGCCGCCCTGCGAACCCGGTCGCCGCCTGTGCCTGGTTCGACAAGGCGGCCGCCGCGAACGTCCCCGCCGCGCAGCAATTTGTCGGCGATTGCTTTGCCCAGGGCATCGGGCGCGCCGTCGATGGCCAGGCCGCCGTGCAGTGGTATCGGAAGGCGGGCGCCTCGGGTATCTACGCCGCGCTGTGCTCTGCCGGCGAGCTCTATCTTTCGGGAAGAATCGTCGACAAGAACGTGCAGGAAGGCCTGGCGCTGTGCACGGCGGCGGCGCAGGCCGAATCGCCGCCGGCCATGTTGCGCCTCGCCGATCTTTACCGCGCGGGCACGCAGGTGCCGCAAGACCTGAAGCTGGCACGCTACTGGTACGAGCAGGCTGCCCAGCGCCACAACCACGAAGCCCAGTTCCGGCTGGGCGTCATGCTCAGCGAAGGCGACGGCGGGCCGGCCGACGTGACGCAGGCGCGTTTCTGGCTGGAGCACGCGGCCGCCGAAGGCTATGCGCCGGCCTATCTGCCGACCGCGGTCCTGTACGCCAATGCCCCCGTCGATCCGCACACCGGCGCGCTGACGCCGAACGACCTGGCCAAGGTCTATATGTGGAACCGCGCCGCCAAGGGCGTCACGACGAACCCGCTGCAACTGGCCGACATCGCCCGCATCGACGGCATGGTGTTGGCCGTCATGCCCGCGCAATGGCAGCCCGATCTGGACCGCAAGGTGGCGGATCATCTGGCCAAATTCCCGCCGGCTCAATCTCATTAATCCGACCCCGCGCTCATTCGCCTCAAGGACATCCCATGCACCGCCATGCTTCGCTGAACCGAATTTATCGTCTTGTCTGGAGCCATGTTCACCGAACATGGGTCGTCGTCTCGGAAACCGCCCGCGGCCGCGGGAAGCGCAGCAGCCGCAAGCTGTTGCTGGCCACGGCGACGCTCGCGGTGGCCAACCTCGCACAGGCGGGGCCGCTCGGCGGGCAGGTCACGGCGGGCACGGGCACCGTCCAGCAATCGGGCAATGTCACGACGGTGACGCAGTCCACGCAGAACCTGTCGCTGACATGGCAGAGCTTTGACACCAATGCGTCGGAATCCGTCAATTTCGTGCAGCCGTCCGCAGGCTCGATCGCGGTGAACCGCATCCTCGACACCAATCCGACGCAGTTCCTGGGCAAGCTGAACGCCAACGGCCAGGTGTACCTGATCAATCCGAACGGCGTGCTGTTCGGCGAGGGCGCGCAGGTCAACGTCGGCGGGCTGGTCGCGTCGACATTGGACGTCGCCGACAGCGCACTGAACGGCGCGGCGCGGCAGTTCAGCGGCGCCGGCACCGGCGCCATCGTCAACCGCGGCAGCATCACGGCGGCGCCCGGCGGCTATGTGGCGTTCGTCGGCAATACGGTCAGCAACCGGGGCGCGATCGCCGCGCCGGCCGGGACCGTGGCGCTGGGCGCGGGCAGCGACGTCACGCTGTCCTTCGCCGGCAACAGCCTGGTCAATATGCAGGTCAATCGCAGCACGCTCGACAACCTGGCGGAAAACGGCGGCCTGATCCGCGCGAACGCCGGGACCGTGATCATGACGGCGGGCGCCAGGGATGCGGTGCTGGCCAGTGTCGTCAACAATACGGGCATCGTCGAGGCGCGCAGCGTCCAGGATGTCGGCGGCATTATCGTGCTGGGTGGTGGCGCGCAGACCAGGACGACCAACAGCGGTACCCTCGACGCATCCGGCACGGACGCCGGCGCGCACGGCGGCACCGTCAAGGTATTGGGCGACACCGTCGGCCTCGCGGGCGGCAGCCGGATCGACGTGTCGGGCGACGCGGGCGGCGGCCTGGCGCTCGTCGGCGGCAATTTCCTCGGCAGCGGACCGGAGCGCAATGCGCAGAACACGACCGTGGCGGCCGGCGCTGCCGTGAACGCGGACGCCATCCGTTCGGGCACGGGCGGCCAGGTCGCGGTGTGGTCGGACGGGACGACGCAGTTCCACGGCGCCATCAGCGCGCGCGGCGGCCAGGCCGGCGGCGACGGGGGCCATGTCGAGACGTCGGGCAAGATCCTGAAGGTCGGCGGCGATGCGTCGGTCAACACGCTGGCCCCGCACGGCGCTGCCGGCGACTGGCTGCTCGATCCGCAGGACCTGACGATCGGCGGGTTCAACCCGGGTGACGGCGACATCGACGGCGCCGACGTCACGAATGCGCTGCAAACGTCCAACGTCACGATCAAGACCAGCGTGTTCGGCGTGTCGTGCGCGGGCGCGTTCAGCTGCAGCTCGGGCCACGCGGGCAACGGCGACATCATCCTCGCGGACGGCGCCCTCATCGGCGGCGGCAACTGGACCAGCGGGACGACCCTGACCTTGAGCGCCTATCGCAACATCGACGTGCGCGGCACCGCCAACATCGATGCGGGCTTCGGCACCGGCAGCATCGTCCTCCGCGCGGACAATGCCGGCACGGGCGTCGGCACCGTGCTCTTCAGCAATATAAGCAATGTCTGGGGCAATCCGTTCGGGACCGTCAAGATCTACTACAACCCGACCAACTACGCGACGCCGACCAATTATGCGATGCTGAACGACGGCTTTGGCAACGCCACCATCCAGGGTGCCAACCTCTACACCTACATGCTCGTCAACGTGACGGGCACCGTGGCGAACAAGACCTATGACGGCACCACCGCGGCGACCGTCAGCGGCCTGGCGGTACTGGGTGGCGCACCTGCCGGCATCACCTTCGACACGTCGGGCGCCACCGCGGTATTCGCGGACAAGAACGCCGGCACGAACAAGGCCGTCACCATCAGCGGCGTCTCTTTGAGCGGCGCCTCCGCCAGCATGTATGCGCTCAACGCCCTGGACACCAAGACGGCGACGATCAACAAGGCGAACCTGGCCGTGTCGGGCGTCTCGGCCGCCGGCAAGACCTACGACGGCACCACGGCCGCCGCCCTGACCGGCACCGCGACCGTGGCGGCCATCGGCGGCGACGTGGTGGCCGTGAGCGGCGCCGGCACCGGCACGTTCGCCGACAAGAACGTCGGCAGCGGCAAGGCCGTCACCGTCTCCGGCTACACGCTCACCGGTGCCGGCGCCGGCAACTACACGATCGTCCAGCCCACCGGCCTGACGGCCAACATCACCAAGGCGAACCTGTCTGTCACGGGCGTGACGGCGGCCAACAAGATCTACGACGGCACGACGGCCGCCACGTTGAACGGCACGCCCACCGTGACCGCGCTCGGCAGCGACGTCGTGTCCCTGGGCGGCACCGGCACCGCCACGTTCGCCGACAAGAATGCCGGCGCCGGCAAGGCCGTCACGGTCGGCGGGTACAGCCTGAGCGGCACCGACGCCGGCAACTACAACCTCGTCCAGCCGGCGGGCCTGATGGCCACCATCAACAAGGCCAACCTGGCCGTGTCGGGCATCTCGGCCGCGAACAAGACCTACGACGGCACGACGGCCGCCACGTTGACCGGCACCGCGACCGTGTCGGCCATCGGCAGCGACGTGGTGTCCGTGAGCGGTACCGGCACGGGCACGTTCGCCATCAAGAATGTCGGTACCGGCAAGGCCGTCACGGTCAGCGGCTACAGCCTGAGCGGAGCCGACGCGGGCAACTACAACGTCGTCCAGCCGAGCGGCCTGACGGCCGACGTCACCAAGGCCAATCTGGCGATCACGGGCGTGACGGCCGTGAACAAGACCTACGACGGCACCGCGGCGGCCACGTTGTCCGGCACGGCGACGATATCGCCCATCGGCGGCGACTTCGTGATGCTGATGCCCACCGGCACCGGCACCTTCGCCGACAAGAACGCGGGCACCGGCAAGGCCGTTACCGTCTCCGGCTACTCGGTCTTCGGGTTCGATGCCGGCAACTACAATCTCGTCCAGCCGAGTGGCCTGGCGGCGAATATCAGCAAGGCGAACCTGGCCATCTCGGGTGTGACGGCCGCGAACAAGACCTACGACGGTACCGTGGCCGCCACGCTGTCCGGCACCGCGACCGTGGCCGCGATCGGCAGCGACGTCGTGTCGGTGAACGGCACCGGCTCCGCCACGTTCGCCGACAAGAACGCCGGCACCGGCAAGGCCATCACGGTCAGCGGCTACACGCTGGGCGGGTCGGATGCGGGGAACTACAACGTCGTGCAGCCAAGCAGCCTGACGGCCAACATCACCAAGGCGGACCTGGCCATCACGGGCGTGATGGCCGCCAACAAGACGTATGACGGCACGACGGCCGCCACGTTGACCGGCACCGCCGCCGTAGCCGCGCTCGGCGCCGACGCGGTGTCGGTGAGCGGCACCGGTACCGCCACGTTCGCCGACAAGAATGCGGGCACCGGCAAGGCGGTCGCCGTCTCCGGCTACAGCCTGGCGGGAACCGATGCGGGCAACTACAACGTCGTGCAGCCGAGCGGCTTGACCGCCGAGATCGCCAAGGCGAACCTTGCGCTGTCCGGCCTGTCGGTCGCGGGCAAGACGTATGACGGCACGACGGTGGCCACGCTGTCGGGCACCGCGACCGTGACTGCCATCGGCGGCGACGTCGTGTCGCTGTCCGGCACCGGCAGCGCCGCGTTCGTCGACAAGAACGCAGGCGCCAACAAGGCCGTCACCGTCTCGGGCTATACGCTCGGTGGCGCCGACGCCGGCAACTACAATCTCGTCGCGCCCGCCAGCCTGACGGCTTCGATCGGCAAGGCGGATCTGGCCATCTCGGGCCTGGCGGCAGCAAACAAGACTTATGACGGCACCGCGGCCGCCACGCTGAACGGCACCGCAACCGTGTCCGCGATCGGCAGCGACGTCGTGTCGGTGAGCGGCGGGACAGCCACCTTCGCCGACAAGAACGCCGGCACCGGCAAGGCCGTCAACGTCTCCGGCTACAGCCTCGGCGGGCTCGATGCGGGCAACTACAACGTCATCCAGCCGAGCGGCCTGACGGCCGACATCGCCAAGGCCAACGTGACGGTCTCAGGCGTGACGGCTGCGAACAAGACCTATGACGGCACGACGGCCGCCACGTTGACCGGCACCGCGGCCGTGTCTGCGCTCGGCGCCGACGTGGTGGCGGTGAACGGCACCGGCAGCGCCACGTTCGCCGACAAGAACGCGGGCACCGGCAAGGCCGTCACCGTCACGGGCTACAGCCTCGGCGGGCTTGACGCGGGCAACTACAACCTCATCCAGCCGAGCGGTCTGACGGCCGAGATCGCGAAGGCGAACCTGGCGCTGTCCGGCCTGTCCGTCGCGGGCAAGACGTATGACGGCACGACCGCCGCTGCGCTGTCCGGTACGGCGACGATATCCGCCATCGGCGGCGACGCCGTGTCGCTGTCCGGCACCGGCAGCGCCGCGTTCGTCGACAAGAACGCCGGCGCCAACAAGGCGGTCACCGTCTCGGGCTATACGCTCTCCGGTCTCGATGCCGGCAACTACCGCCTCGTCGCGCCGGCCGGCCTGACGGCCTCGATCGGCAAGGCCAACGTGACCGTCTCGGGCGTGACGGCCGCCAGCAAGACCTATGACGGCACCGCGGCCGCCACGCTGAACGGCACCGCAACCGTGTCCGCGCTCGGCAGCGACGTCGTGTCGGTGAATGGCACCGGCACCGCCACGTTCGCCGACAAGAACGCCGGCGCCAATAAAGCCGTCAACGTTGGCGGCTACACGCTGGGCGGGGCGGACGCGGGCAACTACGCCGTCGTGCAGCCGAGCGGGCTGACGGCAGACATCAGCAAGGCGAACCTCGCCGTCTCCGGCGTGACCGCGACGAACAAGGTCTACGACGGCACCACGGCCGCCACGTTGAACGGCACCGCGACCGTGACCGCGATCGGCAGCGACGTCGTGTCGGTGAGCAGCGGCACGGCTTCCTTCGCCGACAGGAATGCCGGTGCGAACAAAGCCGTCACGGTCAGCGGCTACACGCTGGGCGGGGCGGACGCAGCGAACTACAACGTCATCCAGCCGAGCGGGCTGACGGCCGAGATCACGAAGGCCAGCGTGACCGTCTCGGGCGTGACGGCCGCGAACAAGGTCTACGACGGCACCGCGGCCGCCACGTTGAACGGCACGGCGACCGTGTCCGCCATCGGCAGCGACATCGTATCGGTGAACGGCACCGGCACCGCCGCCTTCCTCGACAAGAACGCGGGGACGAACAAAGCCGTCACGGTCAGCGGCTACACGCTGGGCGGGACGGACGCCGGCAACTACAACGTCATCCAGCCGAGCGGCCTGACGGCGGACATCGCGAAAGCCAACGTGACCGTCACGGGCGTGACGGCCGCGAACAAGGTCTACGACGGCAGCAAGGCCGCCACGCTGAACGGCACGGCGACCGTGTCCGCCATCGGCAGCGACGCCGTGTCGGTGAGCGGCGGCACGGCGGCCTTCGCCGACAAGAACGCCGGTGCGAACAAAGCCGTCACGGTCAACGGCTACACGCTTGGCGGGGCGGACGCCGGTAACTACAACATCATCCAGCCGAGCGGGCTGACGGCCGAGATCACGAAGGCCAGCGTGACCGTCACGGGCGTGACGGCCGCGAACAAGGTCTACGACGGCACCAAGGCCGCCACGTTGAACGGCACCGCGACCGTGTCCGCCATCGCCGGCGACGCCGTATCGGTGAGCGGCGGCACGGCGGCCTTCGCCGACAAGAACGCCGGCACGGGCAAGGCCGTCATCGCCTCCGGCTACACGCTGGCCGGGCTTGATGCCGGCAACTACGACCTCGTCCAGCCAACGGGCCTGTCGGCGGACATCACGCCGGCACGGCTGACCGTCAGCGGGATCGTCGCCGGCGACAAGGTGTTCGACGGCAGCACCGCGGCCACCGTCAGCACGGCCGGCGCGGTGTTGCGCGGCAAAGTGGGCACGGACGACGTCACGCTGTCGTCCACGGGCGCGTTTGGCGATGCGGCCGTCGGTACCGGCAAGACGGTCAACCTGCACAATACCGTCGACGGGGCCGACGCCGGCAACTATGCGATCGTCGACCAGACCACGGCGCTGGCCAGTATCACGCCGGCCGGGCTCCCCGCCACCGTCCGCGACGTCGTGACCCAGGTGCAGTCCACCGTCCTGCCGCCGCAGGCGAGCGCGCAGCCCGGTGCGTTGAACCTGTCGTCGACGGTGTCGGTGTCCGCATCCGGCGCCGGCCAGGGCCAGGACGGGACGCAGGACGCGGGCGACAAGGACAAGGCGCGCGGCGGCACCCTCAACCGATCGATCAACACGGTCATCGGCGCCGGCCCGTCGGCGCCGAGCCTGCACATCCAGAACGGCGGCCTGCAGCTCCCGCCGCTGGCGACCACTCTTACCGAATGAAGCCCATGACTCTTGCAAACCAACCGCGCCTCCTGTTGACGCCCCTCGCCGCCGCACTGCTGCTCGCGGCGACGGGCGCGCACGCGGACCAGGCCGGCGTGCCGAACGCCGGCGAAATCCTGCGGCAGCTGCAGCCGGCCGCGCCGGCGGCGCCGCCATCGAACCAGCCCGGGCTGCAGGTGCGGCAGGCGGACAGCGGCGCGGCGCCGGCATCGGTGCCGTTCGCGGTCAAGACAGTGCGCATCGTCGGCAATACCGGCTTTTCCACCGACACGCTGCATGCGCTGGTGGCCGATGCGGAAGGGCGGACGATGACGCTGGCGGCGCTGCAGGCACTCGCGGGTCGCATCACGGATTACTACCAGCGCCACGGCTTTCCCCTGAGCCGCGCGATCATCCCGGCCCAGAAGATCGCCGACGGCACGGTGACGATCGAGGTGCTGGAAGCGCGCTACGGCAAGGTCGCCGTGAACAACGGCAGCCGCGTGAACGACACCTTGCTTGCGGCCACCGCGGCCCCGCTGCAAAGCGGCCAGCCGATCGCGAACCGCGAGCTGGACCGCGTCCTGCTGCTGCTGTCCGACATCCCCGGCGTGACCGTGAACGCGGTGCTGAAACCGGGCGCCGAGGTGGGGACGTCCGACATCGACGTCGTCATGGGCCAGAGCGCTTCGTCCGCCGCGACGCTGGCCGCGGACAACTACGGCAACCGCTACATCGGCCGCGCGCGCGTGGGCGCGTCGATCGACGTGTTCAGTCCCCTGCATCACGGCGACGTCCTCGGTATCAGCGTGATCTCGACCGGTACCGACATGAACTACGGCCGCCTCGCCTACGACACGCTGCTGGACGGCGGCGGCGACCGCATCGGCGTCTCGTATTCGTTCGTGCACTACAAGCTGGGCGGGGAGGTCAGCGCGCTCGATGCGCATGGCACGGCGGGCGTCGCGAGCGCCTGGATCCGGCATCCGCTCCTGCGCAGCAAGACGGCGAACGCGTACGTCCAGGCCCAGTACGACGACAAGCGCCTGCGCGACCGCGTCGGCGTCACCGACACCCGCACCGACCGCACCCTGGGCAACTGGGTGCTGACCCTGAACGGCGACGTGCGCGACGACGTGTTGGCCGGCGGCGTGACCGTCTGGAACGTGGCGTGGACGGCAGGGCGTACAGGGTTCGACGACGCGGCCGCCGGGGAGGCCGACGCCGCGTCGGCGCGCACGCGCGGCGGATTCTCGAAGTGGAACGCGAACGTCTCGCGCATCCAGAGCGTGGGCGGGCACGACACGCTGTACCTGAACGCGGCCGCGCAATGGGCCGATGCGAACCTCGATTCGGCGGAAAAGATGACGGTGGGCGGACCGTACACGGTACGCGCCTATGACGTCGGCGCAGTGTCGAGCGACACCGGCGCGTTCGCCTCGGCCGAACTGCGCCACGACTTCGGCACGTCCGCGGCGGGGCGCTGGCAGGCCGCCGCCTTCGTCGAGGGCGCCCACGTCAAGATCAACCGCCATCCGTGGACCGCGGCCGACAACACGGCCAGCCTGTCGGGCGCCGGCCTGGGCCTGATCTGGGACGGCCCGAACGGCTGGCGCGCCAGCCTGTCGGTGGCGGCGCCGATCGGCGCCAAGTCCGCGCTGCTCGCGTCGACGTCGTCGGTACGGGCCTGGGCCATCGTGAACAAGCCGTTCTGAGCGCGTGCCATGGCCGGGCGGGTCACGTCTCCCGGTCCGCCACGTCGTGGCCCCTATGCTGCGCAAAGCGCTCGAACGCCTGCGCTAAAAAGGCAACCAGCGTGCGCACGCGTGCCGACTGATGCTGGTGCTGCGGGTAGATCGCATAAATGTCGGCATCGGGCGTCCGGTACTGCGGCAGCACCTGCACGAGGCGTCCGCTCTCGAGGTAACGCTCGATATCCCATTCCGCGCGCATCAGGATGCCATGGCCGTCGAGCGCCCAGTTCACGGCAATCTCGCCATCGTTCGTCGTCAGGTTGCCGCGCACCTTGACCAATTCGCCGGGGCCACCGTCGCCGCGGGCCCGGTGCAGGCGCCACGTGCCGTACGCCTCGTCGCCCTGGCGGATGCAGATGCAGTTGTGGCGCACGAGGTCCGACGGTAGCGCAGGCGCGCCATGCGCCGCGAGATACCTGGGCGCGGCGCACAACAGGCGCCGGTTGTTCGCCAGTTTCTTCGCGATGACGCGCGCGTCGCCAGGCTCTCCGAAACGGATGCAGACGTCGAACTGGTCGTCCGTCAGCGGCGGCGGCTTCACCGATAACTGCAGCTGCACGTCGACGTGCGGATAGGTCAGGACGTACTGCGAGATCGCCGGCGCGACGTGCAGGCGGCCGAAGCCCAAGGTCGCATTCACGCGCAACTGCCCCTTCGGCTGATCCTTCGACGCGCTCAGCAACTGGTCCAGGTCGGCAATCTCTCCCAGTATCCGGCGGGCGTGATCGAGCAGCACTTCGCCGTCCGGCGTCAGGCTCATGCGACGTGTCGTGCGGTTCACCAGCGGCACGCCCAGCCGCGATTCCATCTGCGACAAGCGCTTGCTGACGGCGGCCGTGCTGATGCCCAGTTCGCGCGCCGCGCCGCTCAGGCTGCCACACGTGCCCAAGGAGACAAAAAAGCCCAGTTCCGCCGGTTGGATGCCGCTGCTCATCTGGATTCTTAACTTGAAGTTAAAGACAGATTGAGTCTAGCCACCATTCATGCGCCCGTCCAGCCCATAGAGTGTCTTCATCGCTTCACTTCACCAGACAGGAGACAGGACCATGAAGACGTACCAGATCGCGACGATCCCCGGCGACGGCATCGGCAAAGAAGTCGTGCCGGCAGGCCGAGAAGTGCTGGAGGCGCTGGCCGCCGGCAACCGCACGTTCACATTCGCCTTCGAGGATTTCGACTGGGGCGGCGATTACTATCGCACGCACGGGGTCATGATGCCGGAGGACGGCCTCGACGCCCTGCGCGGCAAGGACGCGATCCTGTTCGGCTCGGCCGGCGACCCGGACATCCCCGACCACATCACCCTGTGGGGCCTGCGCCTGAAGATCTGCCAGGGCTTCGACCAGTATGCCAACGTGCGCCCGACGCGCATCCTGCCCGGCATCGACGGTCCGCTGAAGCGCTGCGCGCCGGACGACCTGAACTGGGTGATCGTGCGCGAAAACTCGGAAGGCGAGTATTCGGGCGTGGGCGGCCGCGTGCACCAGGGCCATCCGATCGAGGCCGCCACGGACGTCAGCATGATGACCCGTGTCGGCGTCGAGCGCATCCTGCGCTTCGCATTCAAGCTGGCCCAGTCGCGGCCACGCAAGCAGCTGACCGTCATCACCAAGAGCAATGCGCAGCGTCATGCGATGGTGATGTGGGACGAGGTGGCGGTGCAGGTCGCGCAGGACTTCCCGGACGTGAAATGGGACAAGGAACTGGTCGATGCGGCCACCGCGCGCATGGTCAACCGTCCGGCCACGCTGGACACCATCGTCGCCACCAATCTGCACGCCGACATCCTTTCCGACCTGGCCGCCGCGCTGGCCGGCAGCCTCGGGATCGCACCGACCGGCAACATCGACCCGGAGCGCCGCTATCCGTCCATGTTCGAGCCGATCCACGGCTCCGCGTTCGACATCATGGGCAAGGGCCTGGCCAATCCGATCGGTACGTTCTGGTCCGTCGTGATGCTGCTCGAGCACCTCGGCGAACACGAGGCGGCGCAGCAGGTCATGCGCGCCATCGAAAGCGTCACTGCCACGCCCGCGCTGCACACGCGCGACCTGGGCGGCACCGCCACTACGGCGGACGTCACCCGCGCCGTGTGCGCGTTCCTGACCCGCGATCAGCGCGTCGCCGCCTGACGGCCCCGATGCGTCGCGTCTTACCGGCCGCAAGAGCCTGGAAGCGCGACGTGCAAACCCCAGGAGACATCATGGCCAAATCCTTTTTCGGAAGACTGTACGTCCAGGTTCTGATTGGCGTCATCGCCGGTGGTCTGCTCGGCTACCTCTACCCCAGGCTCGGCACCGACCTGAAGCCGCTGGGCGACCTGTTCATCCGGCTCATCAAGATGGTGTTCGCGCCGGTGATTTTCGCAATGGTGGTGCTGGGCATCGCCAAGATGGAAAGCCTGAAGGAACTGGGGCGCGTCGGCGCGCGTGCCCTGATCTATTTCGAAGTCATGTCGACGTTCGCCCTGCTGCTCGGCCTGATCGTCGTGAACGTGATCCAGCCCGGTGTGGGCATGAACGTCGACCCCGCCCACCTGGACACCAAGAGCATCAGCAGCTACACGGCGGCGGCCGCGAAATCGACGGGCTTCGTCGACTTCCTGCTGAACATGGTGCCAACCAGCGCGCTCGACGCCCTGGCCAGGAACGACATCCTGCAGATCCTCGTGTTCGGCACGATGTTCGGCATCGCGTTGTCGCGCATGGGGCGTCATGCGAAGCCCGTGGTCGACATGCTGGAAGCGTTCAACACCGGCATGTTCATCGTGCTGGGCATGGTCATGCGGATCGCACCGGTGGCCGCGTTCGGCGCCATCGCCTTCACGGTCGGGAAGTACGGCCTCGGTTCGCTGCTGTCGCTCGGCCAGCTGATGGGCTCCATGTACCTGACCTGCGTGGCGTTCGTGTTCGTCGTGCTGGGGGCCGTCGCCCGGATCTCCGGCTTCAGCCTGTGGAAACTGCTGCGCTTCCTGCGCGAGGAGATCTTCACGGTGCTCGGCACCAGCTCGTCGGAATCCGTGGTGCCGCAGCTGATGAAGAAGCTGGAGCACCTGGGCGTGGCGAAACCGGTGGTGGGCCTGGTCGTGCCGGCCGGCGTCACGTTCAACCCCGATGGCCAGTGCATCTACTACACGATGGCCGCGATCTTCATCGCGCAGGCCACCAACACGCCGCTGACGCTGATGGACCAGCTGGTCGTGCTGGGCGTGCTGATGATCACGTCGAAAGGCTCGGCGGGCGTGACGGGCTCCGGCTTCATCACCTTGGCTGCCACGTTGGCATCGATGGGCAAGATCCCCGTGGCCGGCATGGTGCTGCTGCTGGGCGTCGACCGCTTCATGTCCGAAGCGCGTGCCATCACGAACACGATCGGTAACGCGGTCGGCACTGTCGTCGTGGCCCGCTGGGTCGGCGCCGTCGACCGTGCGCGGATGGCGCGTGTGCTCGATGGCGCCGACCCGGCATGCGACCAGGAGGCGGCGCCGCAGGTGAGCGAAGTGCGCGACGATGCCATGGTAAGCCTGGCGAAACCGCAGAATCTGTCGGCATGAAAAATATGGAAACCAAGCATATGTTCAAGGGACGCGAGCGCGAGCTGCTGAAGGCGATGTTCGACGCCGCCATCGCGGCAGCCCAGCCGGACGAATGCATTCCGCCGCATCTGCCGGCGCCGCCGCGCGGGCGCCTCGTCGTGATCGGCGCCGGCAAGGCATCGGCGGCGATGGCGCGGGCGGTGGAACGCCACTACCCGGGCAAGCTGGAAGGACTGGTCGTCACGCGCTATGGCTATGGGGTGCCGTGCGAACGCATCGAGATCGTCGAGGCGGCCCACCCGGTGCCCGATGCGGCCGGCGAACGCGCGGCGGTGCGCATGCTCGAGATGGTGCGCGGCTTGAGCGCCGGCGACACGGTGCTGTGCCTGATCTCCGGCGGCGGCTCGTCGCTGCTGCCGCTGCCGCTGGCCGGCATCACGCTCGCCGACAAGCAGGCGGTCAGCCGCGCGCTGCTGGCGTCGGGCGCCAGTATCGGCGAGATGAATTGCGTGCGGCGTCACCTGTCCGCCATCAAGGGCGGGCGGCTGGCTGCGGCTTGCCACCCGGCGCATGTGGTGACCCTGCTGATCTCGGACGTGCCCGGCGACGAGCCGTTCGACATCGCGTCGGGGCCGACGGTCGCCGACCCGAGTACGTGCCGCGACGCCCTCGAGATCGTGCGCCGCTACGGCATCGCGCTGCCGCCCAACGTCACGCAGGTGCTCGACAGCGGCGCCGGCGAATCCGTCAAACCGGGCGATCCACGCCTGGCCGGCCATGAGGTGCGTTTCGTGGCGACGCCGCAGATGGCTCTGGAGGCCGCGGCGCGCGTGGCGGAGGCGGCGGGCGTCGCCGTCCACATCCTCGGCGACAGCCTGGAAGGGGAGGCGCGCGACGTCGGCAAGGTCATGGCGGGCATGGCGCTGCAGGTCGCGAGGCGCGGGCAGCCTTTCAGGCCGCCGTGCATCCTGTTGTCGGGCGGCGAAACGACGGTCACCGTGCGCGGCCAGGGCAGGGGCGGGCGCAACGTCGAATTCCTGCTCGCGGCCGCAATCGCGTTGCGCGGCGAGCGCGGCGTGTACGGACTCGCCGGCGATACCGATGGCGTCGACGGGCAGGAGGAGATCGCCGGCGCCTGGTTTGCGCCGGACACCCTGGACCGGGCGTTCGACAAGGGCATCCAACCCATGTGCAGCCTGGACGACAACGATGGCCACGGCTTCTTCCAGGCGCTCGGCGACGCCGTCGTCACCGGCCCCACGCTGACCAATGTGAACGATTTCCGCGCGATCCTCGTCACGGGATGAGCGCGGTCGCCAACATTAAATTTCTGTAATGAAGGTGAAATATTTGTCAACTAACCTCCGGGCATTCCGCGCCACGAGCGCGTTCCCTTGAATGCATCCTGGAGAGTTGACGCATGAACCAGAACACCGACCTGTCCCGCCGCCGCCTGCTTCGCATGATGGGCGCCACCCCGATGCTGCCGCTGGGCGCCGGCGGTGTCGCTGCCCTGCTGGCCGGCTGCGGCGGCAACGATAGCCCGACGAGCACCGCGGCCACGCCGGCCGTGACCCTCGCGAGCGTGTCGTTCGGGTCGATGGCGGCGCCCGCGCTGGCCACAGCGGCCGCGATGGCCACGACGTCGGTGGCGTCGACGATGACCGTCAACTTCAGCGACAGCAGCAAGCTCGATTTCAAGCTGTCGTATCAACCGTTCTTCATCACGGGCGACATGGTCCCGAACGGCAGCGGCGGCACCATCCTCGCCGGCGGCTACTACGACATCAACAACAAGGCGATCGTCGACACCACGGTCGCCGGATCGGCGCGCCAGTTCTTCTCCGATTCGCCGGACGGCACGTCGCTGCTGACCGTGCCGAACGCGAACGTGGCCGGCGTGAAGGGCAATACGGTGTTCGCCGTCGTGCAATTCGAGTACACGACGTGGGCCCAGGACGGCAAGACCGACATGTACGGCAGGCTGCCGTCCCCGATCGCCGTGCTGACGCTCGACCAGGACAAGGCCACCGGCAAGCTGTCCCTCGTGAAGTATCACAACGTCGACACCTCCGGCGTGAACGGCCTGTGGATCACGTGCGGCGCCAGCTTGTCGCCGTGGGGCACGCATCTGTCGAGCGAAGAGTACGAGCCGAACGCCTTCACCGCCGCCGGCGACGACCAGTTCAAGACGTTCAGCCGCAACCTGTACGGCGACGAGACGAAAGCCAACCCGTACAACTACGGCCACCTGCCGGAAGTCACGGTGAACGCGGACGGCACCGCCACGATCAAGAAGCATTACTGCATGGGCCGCATCTCGCACGAACTCGTGCAGGTGCTGGGCGACAACCGCACCGTGATCATGGGCGACGACGCCACCAACAGCGCCTACTTCGTGTTCGTGGCCGACAAGGAGAAGGACCTGTCCTCCGGCACGCTGTACGTCGCGAAGGTCGGCGCCGGCTTCTCGCTGGACCCGGCGGCCGCCGCGGCTCCGCTCACGTGGATCAAGCTAGGCGCGGCCACCAGCGACGAGATCCGTGCGCTGGCCGCCTCGCTGAAGGCGACCGACATCATGGACCGCGCCACCACCGATCCGCAGGATGCGACCTATACGAAGATCGTCGTCGGCGGCAAGGCCGAGTGGGTCAGGCTGAAATCCGGCATGGAGAAGGCCGCGGCCTTCCTCGAGACCCATCGCTACGCCGCGCTGATGGGCGCCTCGCTGGGCTTCACCAAGATGGAAGGCACGACCGTCAACCTCAAGGACAAGGTCGCGTACTCGGCGCTGTCGTACTGCCAGGGCTCGATGGTCGCGGGTAACGCGGCCAACGTGGCGGGCAACGGCATCGCGATCCCGGCCGCGTTGAACGCCGGCGCCGTGATGGCGCTGAGCCTCAAGGGCGGCCAGAAGGACACCGCGGGCAATGCCATCAACAGCGAGTGGATGCCCGCCGATATCAAGGCCCTGATCACGGGCGAGGACATCGCCGCCGATGCCCTCGGCAACACGGCGAACCCGGACAAGATCGCGAACCCGGACAACCTGAAGTTCTCGGAAAAGATGCGCACGCTGTTCATCGGCGAGGACAGCAATCTGCACGTGAATAACTTCCTGTGGGCGTACAACGTCGACACGAAGCAGCTGTCGCGCGTGCTGTCGGTGCCGTCCGGCGCGGAGTCGACGGGCCTGCATGCGGTGGACGATGTCAATGGCTGGACCTACATCATGAGCAACTTCCAGCACCCGGGCGACTGGATCGGCATCCACGCGGGCGTGAAGGCTACGCTGGATCCGCTCGTCAAGGCCAATTACAAGGACAAGTTCGGTGCGGCGGTCGGTTACCTGACCGGCGAGCTGGCGCAGTTCAAACTGGCGAAGGCGTAACGCGCACGCAATGGTGGGCACCCCGTGCCCACCAAACGCCACCGTCACCACCGCCGCTTAAAACAACCCGACGAACTCCCGCGCGGCTGAAAACGGATCCGGCGCCTGCACCACGCTGCTGATCGCGGCCACCATGTCCGCCCCACGCGACACGAGCGGCCGCGCATTCGTTGCCGTCATCCCGCCGATCACGACGACGGGCACGCACAGACTGGCCTTCGCCTGCAGCACGATGTCCGGCGACGTCGTCACCGCATACTTCTTGACGAGCGACGGATAGAAGCCGCCGAACGCGGCATAGCTCGCGCCCTCGCCCTGCGCGCGGCGCGCCAGTTCCAGGTCGCCGTAGCACGAGGCGCCGACGATCTTGCCTGGCCCCAGCGTTGCGCGCACGGCCGCCACCGGCGCATCGAGGCCGCCCACGTGCACGCCATCGGCGTCGAGCTCCGTGCACAGCAGCACGTGGTCGTTGATCAGCAGGGGCCGGCCGTGGCGCCGGCACAGGCCGAGCAGGGCGGACGCCTGTTCGCGGCGCAGCGCCGGGCCCGCGTCCTTGTGGCGGTACTGGATGACGGCGGCGCCGGCGCGCAGCGCCTGTTCCGTCACGTCCAGCAATCGGTCGGTGTCGTCCCAGTTCGGGGTCACCAGGTACAAACCTCGCATGTCTTGTCTCCTCACGGGTGGATGCGGCGCGGGACGCGCTGGCCGGGCGCGATCGCGTACGCGTGCGCGAGCGTGCGGTCGCAGTAGCGCTGGCCCAGTTCGAGCGCCTGCACCATCGAGTCGCCCAGCGCAAGCCGGGCCGCGATGCTCGACGCCAGCGTGCAGCCGCTGCCGTGGAATTCGCCGCGCAGCCGCGGCCAGCGCCATTCGCGCCTGCCTTCGGCGCTGAGCCAGCGGTTGACGACGTCGGCGCCGTCGGCGTGCCCTCCGGTGACCAGCACATGCGGACAGGGCAGGTCTTCACCCGTCGTCGCGATGCGCAGCGCCGCCGCTTCCGGCAGGTTCGGCACGACGAGCGTAGCCACGTCCAGCAGTGGCGCCAGCGCGGCCAGTGCATCGCCGCGCGACAGGTTGTCGCCGCGCCCGCTGGCCAGCACGGGGTCGAGCACGACGGGCAAGTCAGGCTGCCGCGCGCGCAGCATCCGCACGATGGCGGCGATGGCCTCTGCGTTGTCGCGGTTGCCGGGAATGCCGATCTTCACCGCGCGAATCGGCATCGAATCGGCCAGCAGCGCGGCCTGGCGCAGCAGCAGGCCCGCGTCCACGGCCACGACTTCGTGCACGGCATTGTTGTCCTGGACCGTCAGCGCCGTCACGAGCGGCAGCGCGTGCGCGCCCTGGGCGGAAATCGCTTCGATGTCGGCCTGGATGCCCGCGCCGCCCGACGGATCGAGGCCGGCGCACACGAGCACGCAGGGCCGCAGTGGCGTCTCCATCAGATGCGGCCCGCCATCGGCGACGACGGCGATGCCGCGAACTTGCGCGGCATGCGGCCCGCGAGATATGCTTCGCGGCCCGCTTCCACGGCGAGGCGCATGGCGCCGGCCATCCGGACGGGGTCCTTGGCGCCGGCGATGGCGCTGTTCATCAGCACGCCGTCGCAGCCCAGTTCCATCGCGATGGCCGCATCCGACGCCGTGCCGACGCCGGCATCCACGATCACGGGGACTTGCGACTGCTCGATGATCAGCGAGAGGTTCCACGGGTTCAGGATGCCCATGCCGGAACCGATCAGCGACGCGAGCGGCATGATCGCCGCGCAGCCGATGTCTTCCAGCATGCGCGCCTGGATCGGGTCGTCGCTGCAGTACACCATCACGTCGAAGCCGTCGCGCACCAGTTCGCGCGCGGCGACGAGCGTCTCCGGCATGTTCGGGAACAGCGTCTTCTCGTCGCCCAGCACTTCCAGCTTGACGAGCTTGTGGCCGTTCAGCAGCTCGCGCGCCAGCTGCAGCGTGTACACGGCGTCCTTTGCGTTGTAGCAGCCGGCCGTGTTCGGAAGGATCGTCCAGCGCGACGGCGGCACCACGTCGAGCAGGTTCGGTTCGTTCGCGTGCTGGCCGATGTTCACGCGGCGGATCGCCACCGTGATGATGTCGGCGCCCGACGCTTCCGTCGCCGCGCGCGTCTGTTCCAGGTCGCGGTATTTGCCGCTGCCCACCAGCAGGCGCGAGTTGTATTCCTTGCCGGCGATGGTCAGCGGCCGGTCCGCAGGGATTGCATTCGTCATGTCGTAGTTCCTATCGTTCGAGGATCAACCACCGCCGATCGCGCGCACCACGTCCACGCGGTCGCGCGCCGAAAGAAGCGTGTCGCGCCAGCGCTCGCGCGGCACGACCTGGCGGTTCACGGCCAGCGCGAGCTTCTGTCCCGCGAGGCCCAGCGATTCGACGAGGTCGTGCAGGCTGGACTCGGCGGGCAGCTGGTGCGCAACGCCGTTCAATTCGATGTCCAGCACGGCGTCACTCCTTGTGATACAGCTCGGCGCCGCGCTTCATGAACTCGACGGCCTTCACCTGCATGCCCTGTTCCAACGCGGCGTTCGCGGCGATGCCCTGGCCGGCCGCGTAGTCGCGCACTTCCTGCGTGATCTTCATCGAGCAGAAATGCGGGCCGCACATCGAGCAGAAGTGCGCCACTTTCGCCGAGTCCTTCGGCAGGGTCTCGTCGTGGAACGAGCGCGCCTTGTCCGGATCGAGGCCCAGGTTGAACTGGTCTTCCCAGCGGAACTCGAAGCGCGCTTTCGATAACGCGTTGTCGCGGATCTGCGCGCCCGGATGGCCTTTCGCGAGGTCCGCCGCGTGCGCCGCGATCTTGTACGTGATGATGCCGTCCTTGACGTCGTCCTTGTCGGGCAGCCCCAGATGCTCCTTCGGCGTCACGTAGCACAGCATCGCCGTGCCGTACCAGCCGATGTTGGCGGCGCCGATGCCGGACGTGATGTGGTCGTAACCGGGCGCGATGTCGGTGGTCAGGGGCCCCAGCGTGTAGAACGGCGCCTCGTGGCACTGCTCCAGCTGCAGGTCCATGTTTTCCTTGATCAGCTGCAGCGGCACGTGGCCCGGGCCTTCGATCATCACCTGCACGTCGTGCTTCCACGCGATCTGCGTCAGCTCGCCGAGCGTCTTCAGTTCGGACAGCTGCGCTTCGTCGTTGGCGTCGTAGATCGAGCCGGGACGCAGGCCGTCGCCGAGGCTGAACGCGACGTCGTACGCTTTCATGATCTCGCAGATCTCTTCGAAGTGCGTGTACAGGAACGATTCCTTGTGGTGGGCGAGGCACCACTTGGCCATGATCGAACCGCCGCGCGACACGATGCCCGTGAGGCGGTTCGCCGTCATCGGCACGTAGGCGAGGCGCACGCCGGCGTGGACGGTGAAGTAGTCGACGCCTTGCTCCGCCTGCTCGATCAGCGTGTCGCGGTAGATTTCCCACGTCAGGTCCTCGGCCTTGCCGTTGACCTTTTCCAGCGCCTGGTACAGCGGCACCGTGCCGATGGGGACGGGGCTGTTGCGGATGATCCATTCGCGCGTCTCGTGGATATGCTTGCCGGTGGAGAGATCCATCACGGTGTCGCCGCCCCAGCGCGTGGCCCACGTCATCTTCTCGACCTCCTCGCCGATCGACGACGTCACGGCCGAGTTGCCGATGTTCGCATTGATCTTCACGAGGAAGTTGCGGCCGATGATCATCGGCTCCGATTCCGGGTGGTTGATATTGTTCGGCAGGATGGCGCGGCCGCGCGCGATCTCGTCGCGTACGAATTCCGGCGTGATCTCACGGGGGATCGCCGCGCCGAACGACTGGCCCGGATGCTGCCGGCCGATCATCTGCGCCATGCGCTTGCCCGTCGGGCCGGCGGCCTCCATCGCGGCGAGGTAGTCCTGGCGGCGCAGGTTTTCGCGGATCGCGACGTATTCCATCTCGGGCGTGATGATGCCCTGGCGCGCGTAGTGCATCTGCGTGACGTTGCGCCCAGGCGCGGCGCGGCGTGGCTTGCGCTGCAGGTTGAAACGCAGCTCGGCCAGCTTCGGATCGTTCAGGCGTTCGACGCCGTAGTGCGACGTCGGGCCGGCCAGTTCTTCCGTGTCGCCGCGCTCGCGGATCCAGTCGGCACGCAGCGGGGCCAGGCCGGAGCGGATGTCGATGGCGGCGTCGGGATCGGTGTACGGGCCCGACGTGTCGTAGACCCACACGGGCGGATTCGGTTCGGCCCCGAACGACGCGGGCGTGTCGGACTGGGTGATCTCGCGCATCGGCACGCGGATGTCCGGACGGCTGCCCGTCACGTAGACCTTGCGGGAATTGGGCAGCGGCGCGACGGCGGCTGCGTCGACGGTGGCGCTGGCGGAGAGGAATTTCGGATCGGCGTTCAAGTGCACTCCTTGTTGGTCACTGAAGATCGGCGATCCAGCGTCAAGGAGGTGCGGAGGATACGGCAGCGTGTGCGCGTCGACTCTGTAGCTTCCCTTCGCTGGCATTATCCAGATCAGGTTCGGAGGGTATTTCTCACCCACGCCGTCGATGACGGTGCAGGACCCCTAGCATTGGTGCCGCCCCGGTGGCCGGAGCGACGGGACGGAGTGTACGCGGGTTTTATCGGCTTTGCAAACGTGGCGTCAGGTCGTTCACGAAGCGCCGGATCGCGTGGGCGACGGCCTGCGGTGCCTCCAGCGGCAGCAGATGGCCGCGGCCGGCGACGGTTTCCAGCACGGCGTGCGGGATGAACGGCAGCAGGTGCGTGAGGAGTGTCGCCGGCGGATCGACCCTGTCCAGTTCACCCGACACGACCGTCACCGGTACGTCGATCCGGCGCGCCCGCGCCGTGATGTCTTCCGCCATCGCCCCGTTCGGCCATGCCCGTTTCGCCACCGGCGCGCCGCGCAGGCTGTCGGCGACGGCCTGGTGGCGCAGCGCGGGCGTCAGCGGAGCTGCCGTCAGCACGTGGTCGAGCGTGGCCTGGACCGAGGCCGCATCGTCGTACGCGTGCACCATCGCGTCGCGCTGCCCGGCATCGAGCGCCAGCGGCTGCGGCGGGGCGGGCGCCACGAGGACGAGGCCCAGCAGGCCGGCCGGGCGGTCCGCCGCGACGTATTGCGCGAGCTTGCCACCCATCGAGTGGCCGACGAGGACGTAGCGTTCCAGACCCAGCGTGTCGACCATGCCGCGCACGTCGGCGGCCATGTCGGCCAGGCCGTAGCCGGCGTCCGGCCTGGCGGAATCGCCCCAGCCGCGCAAGTCGACGGCCACATGCGCGTAGTCGTCCGGTAGAAAGGCGGTCACGGGCCGCCACGTGCGCGCCGAGCCGCCCCAGTAGTGCAGGTAGAGCAGGGTGGTGCCGCCGCTGCCGCAGCGGTCCACGTTCAGTTCGATGCCATTGGTCTTGATCTTCATTGCCGCTCCCGATTGGATGAATAATGCGGGCACTGTAGCTTCGTTCGATCCGGAGCATAATCCGGTAAATAGTCGCAGCATTTACAACTTCAGGTGGGAGATCGCATGGACCGGGTGACCAGCATGGCCGTATTCGTCAGGAGCGTCGACGGGGGCAGCCTCGCGGCGGCGGCGCGTCATTTCGGGCTGTCGCACGCGATGGTGAGCAAGCACCTGCGTGGGCTGGAGCAGAGCCTGGGCGTACGCCTGTTGACGCTCACGACGCGCAAGCTCGCGCTGACGGAGGCGGGCGACAACTACTACCGGCGCTGCTTGCAGATCCTCGCCGACATCGAGGACGCGAACCGCGAGGCGATGCAGCTGCAGGCGGTGCCGCGTGGCCCGCTGCGCCTGACGGCCCCCGTCGCGTTCGGCGAGCAGTACCTGGCGCCCGTGCTCGTGGACTTCCTCGAGCGCTACCCCGAAATCGTGCTCGACATCGAACTGACGGACCGCTTCGCCGACCTCGCCGGCGAAGGGTTCGACCTGGCGCTGCGCATCGGCCGCTTGCCGGATTCGTCGCTCGTCGCGCGCCGGCTCGGCGCCAGCCGGATGCTCACGTGCGCGGCGCCCGCGTACCTGGCACGCCACGGCACACCCGCGCACCCGTCCGAGCTGGCGGCGCATCGCTGCCTGTACCTGAACGGCGTGACGACGCCGGGCGAATGGTGGTACGAGGTCGACGGCAGCCAGGTCACGGTCCGGGTCGACGGCCCGCTGCGGTCGAATTCGGTGGCGCTGGCATGCCAGTCCGCGCGCCAGGGGCTGGGCATCGTGTTCGGCCCGGCATTCGCGCTCGAGCCGTCGGTAGCAAAGGGCGACCTCGTGCCCGTGCTGGCCGGCTTCTCCAGCGGCGCGCTGGACATCCACGCGCTGTACCTGAGCAAGCGCCACATGTCGAAGAAGCTGCGGCTGCTGATCGATTTCCTGGCCAGCCGGTTTTCCCGACCCGTGGGCACGGACGCCGTTTGATGCGATACTGTCGGCGTCATTCCGACCCATTCCGCCGAAGCGATCCATGGCCACCCTGACCCATCTGCTGCTGTACCCGATCAAATCCTGCGCCGGCATCGCCGTCCGCTCCGCCACCGTGCTCGAATCCGGCTTGGCCGCGCTCGGCGTGCACGACCGCGAATGGATGCTCGTGACGGAAGACGGCCAGTTCCTCACGCAGCGCGAGCACCCGCGCATGGCGCTGATCCGGCCGCTGCCCGACGGCGACCGGTTGCGCGTCCATGCGCCCGGCATGGATGAATTCGTGCTGCCGCTGGCCTGGACGGATGCGGTGCGCAAGCGCACGGTAAAAATCTGGGACGATACCGTCGACGCCGCCGATTGCGGCGACGCGGCCGCCGCGTGGTTCTCGGCCGCGCTGGGCACGCCGTGCCGCCTCGTGCGCTTCCACCGCGATGCCGTCCGCCCGACGAGCACCAAGTGGACGAACGGCGTGCCGGCACAGACGCGTTTTTCCGACGGCTATCCGCTGCTGCTGATCGGCCAGGCGTCGCTCGACGACCTCAACGCGCGCCTCGTCGCGGCGGGCCGCCATGGGCTGCCGATGGACCGCTTCCGCCCGAACCTCGTCGTCGACGGCATCGATGCCTGCGAAGAGGATTTTCTTGCCACGTTGAGCATCGGCGACGTGGAGATCCGTCCCGTGAAGCCGTGCGCGCGCTGCCCGATTCCGTCGGTCGACCAGGCGACAGGCGTGCGCGGGCCGGATCCCCTGGACATCCTGCAGACCTACCGCGCGAATCCGCGCATGGAAGGCGCCGTGTGCCTGGGCATGAACTGCATCGTGACGGCGGGCGCGGGCAGCGAGTTGCATCTGGGGCAGGAACTGGCAACCGAGATCGCGTTCTGACTTCCGCGCGGGCTCCCCGAGCCGTGGCGCAGAACTGGCAACGGAAATCGCCTTTTACGTAGGGTGGACGGCTCCGCCGTCCACGCGTTCAACGGACGCCGATCAGCGTCGCGGCGTGCACAAGCCGGCTGAACGCGTGGACGTTTGTAATTCAGGCCACTGGCCTGAATTACCCCGTCCACCCTACATTGAGGCGAACGTCGACAGCATCTCGAACGGATAGATGCCGCGCCGATGCCCGTCGCTGAACGTGAGGTTCAGTCCATACGCACCCACCGGCTCGATGTCCGCCAGGCGCACCGTCGCGTCGACGGCGACGTTGCCGCCGGCCCGGCGCAACGCGCGGCATCCCGAGCACGGACACGCCGCGCGCAGCCGCGCATGCGTGACGTGCGCCTCGCGACCGTCCGGCCAGCGCAGCGCCAGCACGCCTTGCGCCGCGTGGTTCTCGATGGCTTCCGGCAGCGCCGTCATGCGGCCGCCCCGATCTGCTGGATGGCGAGGCGCACGGACTTGCGCACCTCCGGGTCCGCATCGCTTTCCGCCGCGCGCAGCGCGGGCAGCGCGGCGGCGGCGCCGATTTCGCCCAGCGCCAGCGCCGCCTCCTTTCTCAGGTTGCTGATCGCGTGCGTGAGCGCCGCCGTCAAGCCGGGCAGCGCATCCCGGCTGCGCAGGCGGCCCAGGCTGCGCGCGGCGCGCAGGCGCACCTGCCAGTACGCGTCGTCCAGCGCGGCGATCAACGCGGGCGCCGCGTCGGCGAGGCGCAGCTTGCCGAGCGTCGTCGCGGCTTCCTCGCGCACTTGCCAGGCGGCGTCGGACAACGCGGCCAGCAGCGCGGCCAGCACGGACGGCACCCCGTCCGCAAAGCCCAGCGCGCCGGCCGCGGCACGCCGCACGTCGGGCTCGGGGTCGTGGACGGCCAGCCGTTTCAGCGCATCGACGGCATCGAGGCGTTTCAGGTAGCCCAGCACCGCGACGGCTTCGCGCCGCACGAGCGCGTCGGCATCGTCGAGTGCCGCCAGCGCGGGCGCAAAGCTGCTTGGTACGCGCAGCTCGCGCACGCCGCGCAGCGCGGCCGCGCGCACGAAAGCGTCGCCGCCAGCGATGAACGGCAGCAGTTCCTGCGCCGACTCGGGCAGCTTGAGTTCCGAGAGGCTTTGGGCGGCGGCGGTGCGCACGCCGGCATCCTCGTCCGACAGCGCGTGCGCGAGGCCCCGCACGATGGCCGGCGATTCGAACGCTTCCAGCGCCTGCGCGGCTTGCGTGCGTACGGTCGCGGCAGCGTCGTCGAGCGCGGCCAGCAGCAGCGGCACGTGGGCGTCGCCGTCCAGGTCGGCCAGGTCGAGCACGGCGATGCGGCGCACGGTCGCGTCATCGTCGTGCAGGCGCTCGGCCAGCTCGGCGAGGTCGGGGTCGTCGTAAAGTTCGGTCGTCACGGTGTGTCCTTGCATGGCAGGTTTCAGGGAGGCCCCAGTGGGCTCAGGCGCGCCAGCGGCGTGATGCTGGCCTGCGGGTGCAGCAGGTCCAGGCAGTGCCGCTTCAGGCGCGTGAAGTGGTTCGAGGTCATGAGGTCCGGATGGCGCGGGCGCGCAAAGTCCAGGCGGATCTCGTCGATGATGCGGCCCGGGCGAGGGCTCATCACGAGGATGCGGTCGGCGAGGAACAGCGCCTCGTCGATGTCGTGCGTGATGAAGACGATCGTCGTGTTCACGCGCGCCCACACGTCCAGCAGCAGTTCCTGCATTTTCAGGCGCGTCTGCGCGTCGAGGGCGCCGAACGGTTCGTCCATCAGCATCACGCGCGGATGGTTGATGAGGACGCGCGCGATCTCCACGCGCTGCTGCATGCCGCCGGACAGCTGGACCGGGTAGCGGTCCTCGAAGCCGGCCAGGCCCACGAGGCCCAGCAGCGCGCGTGCCCGTTCGCGCCGTTCGCGCCGGGCGACACCTTGCATCTTGAGGCCGAACGCGACGTTGTCCAACACCGTCTTCCACGGAAACAAGGTGTGCTGCTGGAAGACGAGGCCGCGGTCCGGATGGGGGCCGGCGACGGAGGCGCCGTCCACGTGGATGCTGCCTCGGCTCGGCGTCCAGTGGCCGGCGAGGGCACCCAGCAGCGTGGACTTGCCGCAGCCGGACGGCCCCAGCACGCAGACGAATTCACCGGGCGCGATGGACAGCGACACGTCCTGCACGGCGTCGAACGCCTGGGATCCTTCGCCGAGGCGGATTCGCAAGTCGTCGATCTCGATGGCGCCGCCCTGCGTGAGTTGCGCGCGCTCGAACGAGGTGGTCTGGTTCATCGCTTCTTCCTTTGCATGTGGTACCAGGGCATGGCGAGGTCGCCGATCTTTTTCACGAGCGCGCTGCTGCCCATGCCGATGACGCCGATGAACAGCATGCCGACGACGATGTCCGGGTAGTTCTGGATCGTGTACGCGGCCCACGTGTAGTAGCCGATGCCGAACTGGCCCGAGATCATCTCCGCCGTCACGAGGCAGAACCATGCGGTGCCCATGCCGATCGACAGGCCGGTGACGATGCTGGGCGCTGCGGCCGGCAGGATCACCTCCGAGAAGATGGTGCCGCGGCCGGCACCGAGGCTGCGCGACGACGCGACGAGGCGCGGATCGGCGCCTTCCACGCCGTGGATCGTGTTCAGCAGGATCGGGAACAGCGCGCCGATGAACGTGATGAACACCATCGACAGCTCGGACGACGGGAACATCAATATCGCCAGCGGGATCCAGGCGACGGCCGGGATCGGGCGCAGCATTTCCAGCGGCGGCAGCAGCACGTCTTCCAGCCGGCGCGAGCGGCCGATGACGAGGCCCAGCGCGATGCCGACGAGGCCCGCCGCCGCGAAGCCGGCGAACACGCGCCCCAC
This sequence comes from Massilia pinisoli, assembly GCF_024753285.1. Lineage (GTDB taxonomy): Bacteria > Pseudomonadota > Gammaproteobacteria > Burkholderiales > Burkholderiaceae_D > Telluria > Telluria pinisoli. The sequence continues at coordinate 287,971 of NZ_JANUGW010000003.1, forward strand.
GCTGGCCTTCAGGTGCAGCGCCAGCTTCGGTGATTCGAGCAGCGCGGCGGCCGCGTCGAGGACGTCCTTCGGCGACGGCACGTTCTGAAATGTGACGAGGCCCAGGTCGAGGTGGTGCGCAGCGGCCCACTGCCACGCCGCCACGCAGGCGACGAGCGACAGCGTGCGCAGCAGCAGGCGGCCCGCGCGGCGCAGCAGGGCCGGGTCGAACGGGCGGGTGGCGATGGCGTCCATGGTCAGATCGGCTTGCCGCTTTTGAGCGTGTCGAAATCGACGACCTTGCCTTTGACCTTGGCCGCCTGCGTCTGCGCATCCGCCTTCAGCAGGTAGGCGCTGACGTCCTTGCCGTTGCTCGCGACGACGAACCACGCATCGCCTGCCAGCAGCTTCAGGCCCGATCCTTGGTCGTGGGCGTACACGGTGCGCACCTTCTTGCCCGCTTGTTCCAGCTTGCGCAGTTCGGCGATCGCGGTCGTCGCGGTCGCATAGTGACGGACGAGCGGTTCGCCCTGCACCCAGATCTGCGTGAGGTGGCGGACGTCGGTGATCGGTTTGCCGGTGACCGCGTCTTTGGCTTTCAACGGCAGCTTGTCGTAGTTCTTCAACTGCCGGTCGTAGTCCAGGCCCGCCTGCTTGAACGCCGTGCGGATGTAGGTATCGTCGATGAAGCTGTCGACGTCGATGTCGGACTCCGTCCGCTTCAGCAGGCGCAGGGTCTCGATCGACGTCTTCACCGCCTGGCGGTATTCCGGCTTCCATGTGAAGTCGCGCGTCTGCAGGCCGAGCGGGCCGTGGAACAGGTAGTTCACTTCTGCCTCGATGCCGGTGACCTTCGCGATCAGCTCACTGTATTTTTCCGGCTCGGCCGCGATCAGGCGGTCCGCCTCGATGGCCGCGCGCAGGTAGGCGACGACGATCTCCGGATACTTCTTCGCATAGTCCGCTTCGACGAGGCTGCCGTGCAGCGTGGGCGCCTGCGCTTGCGAACCGTCGTAGATCTTGCGGGCGAAGCCGCGGTGCGGGAACAGCTCCGCGAACGGGACGAAGTCGGCGTGCGCGTCGACCTTGCTGCCCTGCAGGGCGGAGCCGGCGACTTCCGGCGCCTGCGTCGTGATGTTCACGTCCTTCTCGGGATCCCAGCCCTGCGCCTTCACGGCGCGCAGCAGCATGCCGTGAGCGGTGGACGCGAACGGCACGGAGATCGTCTTGCCCTTCAATTCCGCCAGCGATTGCACGGGCGAGTTCTTCGGCACGACGATGCCGTTGCCGGAACCGAGCACGCTGCCCGACAGGACGCTGATGAAGAGGCTCTTCTTGCCGGCCTTGGCGTGCGCGGCGCCGTTGAAGGAGCCGGGGAAGTCGGCCATCGCACCGAGGTCCAGCTTACCGGCCACCATCTCGTTCGTCAGCGGCGCGCCCGACGTGAAGTTCTTCCACTCGATGTCGTACTTGACGTCCTTGTACTTGCCGTCGTGCGGCAGGTATTTTTCCAGCAGATGCAGCTCGCGGATCAGCAGGCCGCCGGTGGCGCAATTGATGGTCGTGTCCTGCGTGCCGATGGCGACGCGGATCGTCTCCGCGGCGTGCGTGCTGCCGAAGGCGAGCAGCAGGGACAACGTAACGAGTTGATGGTGCAGTTCCAGCAGTTTCATTCCTTTTGTTCTCCAGAGTTAGCGCAGCAGATACGGGATGTCGACGTGGACGGCACCGGTCGGGCAGTCCTTCTCGCACGGCATGCAGTACCAGCATTCGTCGAACTTCATGTAGGCCTTGCCCTTGACCATGTCGATGGCCAGAACGTCCAGCGGGCAGACGTCCACGCACACGGTGCAGCCCTTGTGCGCGATGCATTTGTCCTCGTCGACGGTGACGGGAACGCTGGTGATGTTGATGGTGGTCGGCATGGGTTCTCCTGGTCAGGCCGCGAGGGCCTCGGTCTTGTGTACGCGCAGGCGGCGGTATGCATCCTTCTCGCTGTCGTCGAGCGGGACGATGTATGGCGCGATCGGGCGCGTGAAACAGGTCATCTCGCCGTCCTGCTTTTGAAGCTGCACGTGCACGAACCAGTCGGCATCGTTGCGCTGCGGGTAGTCGACGCGGTTGTGGTACAGACCCCAGCGGCTCTCTGTCCGGTACAGCGAGGCGCGCGCGGCCATCTCGGCACAGTCGCGGATCGCGTGGATTTCCATCGCGCGCATCAACTCGTGCGGATTGCGCGCCTGCAGGCGATCGAGGTCGGCGCGGATCATCTCGAAGCGCTGCAGCCCGATCTCCATCTTGTTCGTGACCTTCGGCGGCTGCAGGTAGTCGTTGACCATGCGGCGCAACTTGTACTCGACCTGGTTCGGCGGCAGCCCGTCCTCGCGCGACAGGGGCGCCCACACGCGGGCGCGCTCGCGCTCGACCTGGGCCTCGTCGACGGCAGGTAGCTCGTGCGCCGCGCAGTAGGCGGCCGCGCTTTCGCCGGCCAGGCGGCCGTAGACGAACGCGCCCAGCATGTAGTTGTGCGGGACGCAGGCGAGGTCGCCGGCCGCGTGCAGGCCCGGCACCGTCGTGCGCGCATGCTCGTCGACCCACACGCCGGACGCCGAGTGGCCGCTGCACAGGCCGATCTCCGAGATGTGCATCTCGACCATCTGCGCGCGGTAATCCGTGCCGCGGCCCTCGTGGAAGCGGCCGCGGCTCGGACGCTCGTTCGTGTGCAGGATCGTCTCGATGGTCTGGATCGTTTCCTCGGCCAGGTGGTTCATCTTGAGGAAGACGGGGCCGTTGCCGCCCTGGAGTTCGTCGTGGAACTCCTGCATCATCTGGCCGCTCCAGTAATCGCATTCGATGAAGCGCTCGCCCTTCGCATTCGTCGTGTGGCCGCCGAATGGGCCCGTCACGTAGGCGCAGGCGGGGCCGTTGTAATCCTTGATCAGCGGGTTGATCTGGAAGCATTCGATGCCGGACAGCTCGGCGCCCGCGTGATAGGCCATGCTGTAGCCGTCGCCCGCATTGGTCGGGTTTTCGTACGTGCCGAACAGGTAACCGGAGGCGGGCAGGCCGAGGCGGCCTGCGGCGCCCGTCGCCAGCACGACGGCCTTCGCGCGGATCACGTGGAAGTCGCCCGTGCGGCAGTCGAACGCCATCGCGCCCGCGATGGAGCCGTCTTCCGCGGTCAGCAGACGCGTGGCGACGAGACGGTTGGTGATCTCGACGCGGGTGCGCTTCAGGCGGCGGTACAGCACTTTCTTGATGTCGTGGCCCTCGGGCATCGGCAGCACGTACGTGCCCATGTAGTGGACCTTGCGCATCGCGTAGTCGCCCGTCTCGTCCTTCTCGAACTTCACGCCCCAGCTGTCCAGCTCCTCGATCATTGCGTAGCTGTTCTGCGCATACGCCATCACGGTGGCCTGGTTGACGATGCCGTCGTTGGCGATGGTGATCTCCTTGACGTACTGCTCGGGCGTCGCGAAGCCCGGCACGATGGCATTGTTGAGGCCATCCATGCCCATCGAGATGGCGCCGCTGCGCTTGACGTTGGCCTTCTCCAGCAGCAGCACGCGCAGCTGCGGGTTCGCTTCCTTGGCTTTGACGGCCGCCATCGGGCCGGCCGTGCCGCCCCCGATCACGAGCACGTCGACGGTTTGAATATGCGTTTCCATATCGGTTCCTGGTTCAAAAAATGTTCAGGGGTGGCGCGGCAGGCGCAGCGCATATTGAAAAGCTTCGCCGCGGACGTACAGGTATTCGAAGTCGAGCGGCACGCCGTCGGCCGTCCACGTCAGGCGCTCGATGCGCAGCAGGGCGGCGCCCCGTTCGACGCACAGCGCGTCGGCCAATGTGGCATCGGCGTTGATCGCGTCGATCCGGACGTCGGCGTGGCCCAGTGCGATGCCGTAGTCGGCTTCCAGGATCAGGAAGATGTCGCGCTCGGCCAGGTTCTCGCCGCGCAGCCGTTCGCCGATCGTCGTCGGCACGTACGTGATCTCGAACGACACGGGCGCATGGTCGAGCCGGCGCACGCGGTGGATTGCCGTTACGGGCGTCCCCGGCGCCAGGCGCAGACGCGCGGCCACGTCGGGCGGCGCGTCCACCTGCACGTGCTTCACGACGCGGTTGACGATCCGGTGGCCTTTGCGTGCCATCGCTTCGCCGAAGCCCTCCAGCCGCGCCAATTCCTGGCTGGGCCGGTTCGTCGCGACGAACGTGCCCTTGCCGGGCACCTTGACGATCACGCCTTCCTTCTGCAGGTCGCCCAGCGCCTGGCGCACGGTGATGCGGCTGACCTTCAGCAGCGCGCCGATCTCGTGCTCCGACGGCAGGCGCGCGTGCGGGGCGTAGGTGCCGTCGACGATGCGTTCGCGCAGGCGCTCGCGCACTTGCGAATACAGCGGGACGGCGGAGGGTTCGATGGCGCGCAATAGAGTCATGGTCTGGTTTCTCCCGTCATGACAAGTCATGATTGCGACGATGGTATCGACGCGTGCCGCCTGCGAGAACGAATGGTTTCGTGCTTGCACATGCGGAAAACGCCTGAGTCGGCGGGCGCATATCGATATGCGCGCGATGCGCTAGACTGTGCGGTTTTCGGAGACTCCTACACACGATGGATCCGCTGATCGTCCTGCTGCACGGCGTAGGCCAGGTACCGGCCGACATGGCGCCGCTGGCCGACATGGTTGCCGCGCGCGACCCGCGTGCGCGCGTGGCGGTGCCCGCCGCGACCGACCGTTGCGACCGCGGCGGCGCCGGCTTCCAGTGGTTTTCCGTGGACGGCATCACGGACGACAACCGGGCGGACCGTCTGCACGCGGCGCTGCCGGCGTTCGTCGCGGCGATCGAGGCGCTGCAGCGCGCGCACGGCGCGGCGCCGGCATCGACGGTGCTGGCCGGCTTTTCGCAGGGCGCCGCGATGGCGCTGGCCGCATGCGAAGAGTGCTTTCTCGCGCGCCACGTCGTCGCCATCGCCGGCCGCTGCGCGCCGCCTCAGGCCTGGACGCACCCCACGTCCGTCACGTTCGTGCACGGCCGCATGGACTGGACCGTGCGCGTGCAGCACAGCGAACGGGCGTTCGAGCGCCTCGCCGCGCTGGGGGCCGACGTGCGGCTCGACGTCGTGCCGCGCGCCGTCCACCTGCTGGCGCCGCCGCTGCTGGAACGTGCGTGCGACGCCGTGTGCGCGCCGCTACCATGACATTCTGGCAATGTTAATGACTTGTACTCATCATTTTCGTTTCCAAGCTGCTCAAGTTCGCGTAAATTAGGGTTCTTGCTGAAGGGGAACCACACATGCACGAGCGCGGCGCCAGTGTGCGCGAACTCATCGCCGAGAACGAGGCCTTGCGCCGCCAGCTGGCCAGCCTGCTGGACCAGGCCGAGGGCAACCACGCCATCATGATGCGGCACCAGGCGTTCGACCTGGAAATCGTCGGCGCGAGCACGTTCCAGGAACTGGTCGGCACGATCTTCCGGCTGCTGCCCGTCGTGTCCGACCTGGACGCCGTCACGCTGTCGCTCGTCGACACGGGCGCCGACATCTACACCGTCATGCACAAGCTGGGCGTGGATTTCGAGGCGTTCCCGAATCTGCTGTTCCACGAGAGCTTTGAAGTGCTCGGGTTCGACGTGTCCGGCACCCGCGCGCCCAAGCCGCGTCTCGTGCCGTTCGACCTAGCCACGCAGCGCCATGCGTTTCCCCATCCGCCCGGGGGTCTCGCCAGCGTGGCGATGGTGCCGCTGCTGCGGAATAAACGGCTGATCGGGAGCCTGAACCTGGGCAGCCGCGATCCGGGCCGTTTCACGCCGCTGCTCGGCACGGACTTCGTCGAGCACATGGCATCGATCATCGCGATCTGCCTGGAAAACGTGATCAGCAACGAGATGCTGAAGTACATCGGCCTGACCGATGCGCTCACGGGCGTCTACAACCGCCGCTACATGGACCGCCGCCTCGTCGAGGAAATCTCGCGGGCGCGGCGCCAGTCGTACCGGCTGTCGTGCATGTACATCGACATCGACTGGTTCAAGCAGGTGAACGACACGTACGGCCACCTGGCCGGCGACGACGTGCTGCGCGAGGTCGCGGCGCGCATCAAGGCGGAGCTGCGCATGACGGACGCGCTGGGCCGCTTCGGCGGCGAGGAGTTCGTCGTGCTGCTGATCGACGCCGACCTGGAGAACGCCAGCATGGTCGCGCAGCGCATCCGCGCCAGCGTGGCCGAGCGGCCGTTCCTGCTGCAGGAGGGGCAGACCCTCGCCGTGTCGGTGTCGATCGGCGTGGCGACGCTCGACGATTTCGAGCGTGACCATGCGATCGAGGGTGTGGCGCAGCAGCTGGTCGCGCAGGCCGACCAGGCGTTATACCAAGCCAAGGAAGGTGGGCGGAACAGAGTCGTGGCGTCGACGTAGGGTGGGCACCCTGTGCCCACGCGGACGCGTGCGTCATGCCGGCCTTCGCGTGGGCTCGGGGAGCCCTCCCTACGAAACTACCGCAATAATCTACCTTCGGCGCGGGTCACGGCGTTCCCGGTCCCGCGCAACACCACCACATCCCCCGCCCGCAGCACCGTCTCCGCCGTCGGCTCGATCCGGTCGTTACCCCGCCGCACGGCCGTGACTTCGGCGCCGACTTCGTCCAGTTCCAGGTCCGCGATGCTGCGCCCGACGGCGCCCGCATCGTCGCGCAGCGACACCGAGTGCAGGCGCACATAGCTGTGTTCCGTGCCGTCGGCGACGTCGCTGGCGCCGTGGAAGAAGCCGCGCAGCGACGCGTAGCGCTCGTCGCGCGCGGCCTGCACGCGGTGGACGACGCGGCGCAGCGGCACGCCCATCACGACGAGCGCGTGCGACGCGAGCATCAGGCTCGATTCCAACGCTTCCGGCACGACCTCGGTGGCGCCGGCCTTCTTCAGCACGTCGAGTTCGCGGTCGTCGTGCGCGCGCACGATCACGGGCAGCTTCGGCGCCAGCTCGTGCACGAGGTGCAGCACCTTGACGGCCAGGCGCGTGTCGGCGAACGTGATCACGAGGGCGCTGGCGCGGTTGATACCGGCCGCGATCAGCGCTTCTCGCCGCGTGCAGTCGCCGTATGACACGTTGATGCCCGCGGTGCGCGCTTCCTGCACGCGCTCGGGGTCGAGGTCGAGCGCGTACCACGGCAGCTTTTCTTCCGACAGCAACGTGGCCAGCGACTGGCCGCTGCGGCCGAAACCGGCGATGATCACGTGCTTCTGCGTGGCCATCGTGCGGCTCGCGATCTGCGTCAGCTGCAGCGACTGCAGCATCCATTCGTTCGCCGCGATCTTCATGACGAACTTGTCCATGTTGGCGATGACGAACGGCGCCGCCAGCATCGACAGCACCATCGACGCGAGTACCAGCTGGATCAGGAACGGGTCGATCAGCTTCGAGCCCGCCGCGAGGTTCAGCAGCACGAAGCCGAATTCGCCGGCCTGCGCGAGCGACAGGCCCGTGCGCATGGCGACGCCGTCGGACGAACCGAATGCCTTCGCCAGCAGGGCGATCAGCACGAATTTCAAGATGACGGGTAGAAGGAGCAGCATCAGCACGAGCGCCCAGTTCGCGAACACGAGCTTCACGTTCAGGAGCATGCCGATCGTGATGAAGAAGAGGCCCAGCAGCACGTCGCGGAACGGCTTGATGTCCTCTTCCACCTGGTGTTTGTACGGCGTCTCGGAGATCAGCATGCCGGCCACGAATGCGCCCAGCGCCAGCGACAGGCCCGCGTGTTCCGTGATCCAGGCGGCGCCCAGGGTCACGAGCAGCAGGTTCAGCATGAAGAGTTCCTGCGAGCGGCGCTTGACGACGACGTTGAACCACTTGCGCATCACCATCTGGCCGAAGAACAGCAGCAGCGCCAGTACGGCCGCCGCCTTGACGCCCGCCCACGCGAGGGTCATCGCCAGTTCCTCGGGCGGCTTGGCCAGCGACGGGATCAGGATCAGCAGGGGAACGACGGCGAGGTCCTGGAACAGCAGGATGCCGATGATGCGGCGACCATGCTCGCTTTCCAGTTCCAGCCGCTCCGTCAGCAGCTTCGAGACGATGGCCGTCGACGACATCGCGAGCGCCCCGCCCAGGCCCAGCGCCGCCTGCCAGCCGATGTGCAGGGGTGGCGGCAGGTAGCGCGTCAGCAGCGACGCCAGCACGGTGATGGCGATCGTGAGCACGACCTGCGCGAGCCCGAGGCCGAACACGATGCGGCGCATGGCGCGCAGCTGGGCCAGCGAGAATTCCAGCCCGATCGAGAACATGAGGAAGACGACGCCGAATTCGGCCAGGCCCTGCGTCGTGGTACCGTTGTCGGCGAGGTTCAGCGCGTTCGGGCCGATCAGCACACCCACCGCCAGGTAGCCCAGCATGGGCGGCAAGTGCAGCATCCGGAACGCGACGACGCCGAGGACGGCGCTGCCCAGCAGGAGGAGGGTGAGTTCGAGGCCTGAGGTCATGCGGAGCGACGGCGAGGTCCCGGAAATATGTTGTTTGTTACGTCTGGCAAGTTTTTTGCTTTCTCAATTCGGATATACTTTGGTTATGAGTGTAACCGATGAAAAAATAATGCTGACAAGTTTTAACGACGCCCAGGCGCGCCGGGCGCTGGAACTGGCCCGCGAGGCGCTGGACGTGGAAGGCGAGGCGATCCGCAAGCTGTCCGCGCGCCTCGACCGCGACGACAGCGTGCCGCGCGCCGTCGCGCTGATGATGGCGTGCAAGGGCCGCGTCGTCGTGTCGGGCATGGGCAAGTCGGGCCACATCGGCCGCAAGATTGCAGCGACGTTGGCATCGACGGGCACCCCCGCGCTGTTCCTGCACCCCGGCGAAGCCGCGCACGGCGACCTCGGCATGGTGACCTCGCAGGACGTCCTGATCGCCATCTCGTATTCGGGCGAGAGCAGCGAACTGGCCATCGTGATCCCGGCCGTCAAGCGGATGGGCGTGCCCGTCATCGCCATCACGGGCAAGCCGGAATCGAGCCTCGCGCTGGCGGCCGACGTGCACCTGGACGTCTCCGTCGAGAAGGAAGCCTGTCCGCTGAACCTGGCGCCCACCGCCAGCACCACGGCCACGCTCGCGCTGGGCGATGCGCTGGCCGTTGCGCTGCTCGAGCTGCGCGGCTTCAAGTCGGACGATTTCGCACGCTCGCACCCGGGCGGCGCGCTCGGGCGGCGCCTGCTCACGCACGTGCGCGACGTGATGCGCAGCGGCGACGCCGTGCCGAAGGTCAAACCCGACGCGCTCCTCACCGACGCGCTGCTGGAAATCTCGCACAAGGGCATGGGCATGACGGCCATCGTCGACGATGGCGGCCGTCCCGTCGGCGTGTTCACGGACGGCGACCTGCGCCGCCTGATCGAGAAAGTCCAGGATTTTTCCAAGCTCGTGATCCGCGACGTGATGCACGCGAACCCGCGCCGCGTCCATCCGGAACAGCTGGCGGTGGATGCCGTCGCCGTGATGGAAGAATTCCGCATCAACCAGATGCTCGTCGTGGACGCCAGCGACGTGCTGGTGGGCGCGCTGCACATCCACGACCTCACGCGCGCCAAGGTGATCTGATGGTGACGCCACTCGCACACATGGAGCGCGCCGCGCGCGTGAAGGTCATGATCTTCGACGTCGACGGCGTCCTCACGGACGGCAGCCTGACGTATGGCCCGGACGGCGAAGTGACGAAGACGTTCTACGTGCTGGACGGCCTCGGCATCCAGCTGCTGAATAAAACGGGCGTGCAGACCGCGATCATCAGCGCGCGCACGTCGCCGATCGTCATCAAGCGCGCCGCCGACCTCGGGATCACGCACGTGTTCCAGGGCCAGCACGACAAGCGCCTCGCGTTCGCCGACCTGCTGGCGAAGACCGGCGTGACGGCGGAGGAGTGCGGCTACATCGGCGACGACGTCATCGACCTGCCGCTGTTCACCCGCGTGGGCTTTGCGGTCACGGTGCCGAGCGGGCATCCGGAAGTGCAGCACCGCGCCCATTACGTGACGAAGAATCCGGGCGGCCGCGGCGCCGTGCGCGAAGTCTGCGACATGGTGATGCGTGCCCGTGGCACCTACGAACAGGCGCTTGCGCCTTACTTCGGATAACAGAGATATGGCTGCCGCAAGCTACAAGCGTACCGCGCACCGCTGGCGCCTGCTCCTGCTGATGCTGTTCGCCGTGTTCTGCGCGTTCGGCAGCTTCTGGCTCGTGCAGGTGATGCAGGGCGACGACAACACGCCGGGCACCGGCGCGGGCAACGAGCCGGACTACATCATCGACAACTTCAGCTGGGTGCGCATGTCGGAAGCGGGCAAGCCGCGCTACGTGATCTCGGGCGACCGCCTGACGCATCGCCCGGCCGACAACACGGCCCTCGTCGACAAGCCGGTCGTGCAGAACCTGACGACCGACCATCCGCCGATGACGATGACGGCCGAGCGCGCGCTCGTCAGCCAGAACCAGAACCAGATCGACCTGACGGGCAACGTCGACATCCAGCGCCCGGCCGGCACCGATTCGCAGCCGCTGCGCATCCGCACGCAGGCGCTGACCGTGCTGCCGGACGAGGACATCGTCAAGACCGACCAGCCGATCGACATGAAGCTGGGCGCGTCGTCCGTCAACGGTGTCGGCATGCTCGCCAATAACGCCACGCAGCAAGTGCACCTGGGCGGACGCGGCCAGATCATCTATCCGCCGCGCGCCTCGCGCTGACGCCCTCAATAACAAGGACGAGATCCATGAAAAAATACCTTGCCGTCGCCATCCTGTCGCTTGCCTCGCTGTCCGCGTGGGCCGAGCGCGCGGATTCGCTGAAGCAGGCCATCATCAAGTTCGACACGCTGGACGTGGACGAGGTCAACCAGACGCGCATCCTGACCGGCAACGTCGTGCTCACGCGCGGCACCCTGACGCTGAAGTCCGACAAGGCCGTGCTGAAGGAATCGCCGGAAGGCTATATGAGCGTCGTGCTGACGGCGAACGCGGGCAAGACCGCGAGCTTCCGCCAGAAGCGCGACGGCGGCCCGGACCTGTGGGTCGAGGGCCAGGCCGAGCGCATCGAATACGACGAGCGCACGGAAATCGTGAAGCTGTTCTCGAACGCCATCGTCAGGCAGCTCGAGAACGGACGCCTGTCGAGCGAAGTCGATGGCGCCTTCATCTCCTACGACAACCGCACCGAGGTCGCGAACGTGCGCAACGACGCCAGCGGCCAGACCAAGCCGGGCCAGGGCCGCAACACCTTGATCATCGCGCCGCGCCGCACGACGGCACCGGCAGCACCCGGCGCCCCTGCTGCGGCCGCCCCTGCCGCCGCCGCACCGGCGGGCAAGCAATGAGGGAGGCCGGCACGATGGACACGAGCACGCAAACCGCGCCCGTCGAATGCGGCGGCAGCACGCTGGTCGTCAAGGGACTGCAGAAGAGCTACGGCAAGCGCCTCGTGGTGCGCGACGTGTCGCTGCAGGTCGCCTGCGGCGAAGTCGTCGGCCTGCTGGGCCCGAACGGCGCCGGCAAGACGACGTCGTTCTACATGATCGTCGGCCTCGTGCCGTCGGACGCGGGCAACATCGACATCAACGGCACCGATGTCACGAGCCTGCCGATCCACCGGCGCGCGCTGCTCGGGCTGTCGTACCTGCCGCAGGAAGCGTCCGTGTTCCGCAAGCTGACGGTCGAAGAAAACATCCGCGCCGTGCTGGAACTGCAGCGCGAAAACGGCAAGCCGCTGACGAAGGCGCGCATCGCCGAGCGCCTCGACGAGCTGCTGGCCGAGCTGCAGATCGAGAAGCTGCGCGAAAACCCCGCGCTGTCGCTGTCGGGCGGCGAGCGCCGGCGCGTGGAGATCGCGCGCGCGCTCGCGACGAACCCGCGCTTCGTGCTGCTGGACGAGCCGTTCGCCGGCGTCGACCCGATCGCCGTGATCGAGATCCAGCGCATCGTGCGCTTCCTGAAGGAGCGCGGCATCGGCGTGCTGATCACGGACCATAACGTGCGCGAGACGCTGGGCATCTGCGACCGCGCCTACATCATCAACCAGGGCGCGGTGCTCGCGTCGGGCCGGCCCGACGACATCATCGCCAACGAATCGGTCCGCCGCGTCTACCTGGGCGAACACTTCCGAATGTAGACATGAAACAGACGCTGCAACTCAAGACTTCACAGCATCTCGCACTGACGCCGCAGCTGCAGCAGTCGATCCGCCTGCTGCAGCTGTCCACGCTCGAGCTGCACCAGGAAATCGAACAGGTGCTGAGCGAGAACCCGCTGCTCGAACGGCTCGACGATCCGCTCGACCGCTCCGTGCGTCTGCTGGCCGACGGCGCCATCAACAGCGCGCCGTCTTCGCAGGCGGGCGAGGCGCCGGCCGCGCAGGGTTCGGGCGAGGAGGGCGGGGCGCCCGCCGAGGGCGGCAATGGCGAGGCCGGTGCCGATGCCGGCGGCGACAGCGGCGCGGAGGGCGGCAGCGAGGGCGACTCGGGCGACTGGGGCGAAGGCAGCCGCAGCAGCGGCAGCGGCGGGGACGACGAGGATGGCCGTCCGCAGCTGGAAGCGAGCCCCGTCACGTTGCGCGAGCATTTGATGGAACAAGTGCGCATGACGTGCTGCGCCGCGCGCGACTGCGCGCTCGTGGAACTGGTCGTCGACGCGCTGGACGACAACGGCTACCTGGAAGAGCCGCTGGAAGACATCCACGCGCGCATGCCGGCCGAGCTGGAGATCGACTTCGAGGAATTGCGTACGGCGCTGGCCCTCGTGCAAAGCATGGACCCGCCCGGCGTCGGCGCGCGCAGCGCGGCCGAATGCCTGGCGCTGCAGATCCGCCGCATGCCCGGCGTGCCGCTCGTCACGCGGCGCATGGCGCTCGTCATCGTCGAGAAATACCTGACGTGGTTCGCGCAGCGCGAGTTCAACAAGCTCAAAAAGGCGCTCGACTGCGACGACGAAGACCTGCGGGAAGCCCAGGCCGTGATCCGCCAATGCAACCCGCATCCGGGCGCGGAGTTCGCGTCGGACGTCTCCGATTTCGTCGTGCCCGACGTGATCGTGCGGCGCGCCAAGGATGGCTGGAGCGTGCAGCTGAATCCGGAAGTGATGCCGCGCCTGCGCGTGAACAGCCTGTATGCGTCGCTGATGAAGCAGGGCAAATCGGAAAGCCAGCTGGGTGCACAGTTGCAGGAAGCTAAGTGGCTTATCAAGAACATGCGCCAGCGCTTCGATACGATCCTGCGTGTGGCCCAGGCAATTGTCGATCGCCAGCGCAACTTTTTTTCCCATGGCGCAGTGGCGATGCGGCCCCTTGTTTTACGTGAGATAGCTGATACACTAGGTCTACACGAGAGCACTATTTCTCGAGTCACAACTCAGAAATACATGCTGACCCCGCACGGCATGTTCGAGTTGAAGTATTTCTTCGGGAGTCACGTTGCCACCGAAGCGGGAGGCGAAGCATCGTCGACGGCAATACGGGCCCTCATCGTACAACTCACAGGAGCAGAAGACCCCAAGAACCCTTTATCCGACAGCAAGATCGCGGAGATGCTAGGGGAACAGGGAATGGTTATCGCGCGGCGCACGGTCGCCAAGTACCGTGAGGCGCTGAAGATCCCTCCCGTCAGTCTCCGCAAATCACTGTAGCAAGCTCTTGCAACAACACTGTCCCAGTGCGCTGCGCGCGCACGGTGGCAATGCATCTTCAAAGGAGTGTGTATGAATCTCACTATCAGCGGACATCATCTCGATGTAACCCCAGCAATTCGAGAGTACGTACAGAACAAGCTTGAACGCATCACCCGCCATTTCGATCAAGTGATCGATTCCCACGTCATCCTCTGCATCGACAATCTCACCGAGAAAGAAAAACGCCAGAAAGCCGAGATCAACCTGCGTCTCGCGGGCAAGATCGTCCATGTCGCCAGTGCCGCGCACGACTTATACGCCGCGATCGACATGTTGATGGACCGCCTGGACCGCCAGGTCGTCAAATACAAGCAAATGCTCAAGGATCATGACAACGCGTGTATCAAGCGTATGTCCGAAGGTGGGGAGGAAGAGCCCGCCGCGGCGTAACGCCACGCGTGCAGTAGCACCAAGGAGTGAAGGGCGCATCGGCGCCCTTTTCGTTTTTCTGGCCGCCCTTTTCTGGCTTATCTACGGGCGTTATACAATGCGGCTCTCATTATTCAAACAACAAGAGACATGACCGACTACGTACGCACGCGGGTTGCCAACCGCACCGGCATCATCGCCCTGGACCGTCCGAAGGCCTTGAACTCGCTGTCGCTGGACATGGTCCGCGCGCTGACGGGCACGCTGCTGGCCTGGCGCGACGACGCGGGCATCGATGCCGTCGTCATCACGAGCACGAGCGAGAAGGCGCTGTGCGCCGGCGGCGACATCCGCTTCTTCCACGAAGCCGGCCGCGCCACGCCGCAGACGGGCAGCCCGCTGCTGGAAGATTTCTTCACCGAAGAATACGCGCTCAATCATCTGATTCATTTTTATCCGAAGCCGTACATCGCGCTGATGGACGGCGTCGTGATGGGCGGCGGCATGGGCATCGCGCAGGGCGGCCCCGGCTGCGGCCTGCGCATCGTGACGGAGCGCTCGAAGATCGCCATGCCCGAGGTGAACATCGGCCTGTTCCCGGACGTGGGCGGCAGCCACTTCCTGTCGCATGCGCCGGGCCGGCTCGGCCACTATCTCGGCGTGACCGGCGTGACGATCGGCGCGGCCGATGCCATCTACGTGGGCCTCGCCGACGTGTTCGTGCCGAGCGCGCACCTGGATGCGCTGCGCGCCCTGATCGATGCGACGCCGGGCGCCGGGCTGCCTGCCGCGATCCGCACGTTCGCGGCGCCGTTCGCGCCCGACGCCGGCGAACTCGCGGCGCAGCGCGAGACGATCGACCGCCACTTCGGCGCGGACTCCGTCGCGGCCGTGATGGCGTCGCTGGAAGCGGATGCGAGCCCGTTCGCGCAAAAGACGCTGGCCACGCTGCGCCAGCGCTCGCCGCTGATGATGTCCGTGACGCGCGAGATGCTCGTGCGCGGCGAAAGCCTCGGCGTGGCGGACTGCCTGCGCATGGAGCGCTCGCTCGTGCGCCGCACGTTCGAGCATGGCGAAGTGCTGGAGGGCGTGCGCGCGCTCGTGATCGACAAGGACAATGCGCCGCGCTGGAATCCGCCGCAGCTGGCCGACGTTACACCGGAAATGGTCGCGTGGTTCTTCGCGCCCGTGTGGCCTGCGCACGCGCATCCGCTGCACGGCCTGCGCGATCCGGCCGGGGCGTGATCACGCCCGCGGCATCACGGCTGCTCGCGATGCCGCACGACGACCCGTTCCGTGTCGCCGAAATACGCGCCAAGGCGCTCCGCCATGTACACGGACCGGTGCTGCCCGCCCGTGCAGCCGACGGCCACCGTGAGGTAGCTGCGGTTGTCCTTCTTGAACGACGGCAGCCACTTGGCGATGAACGCGCGGATGTCGGACAGCAGCTCGGCTGCCTGCGGCTGCGCGTCGAGGAAGGCGATCACGGGGGCGTCCTTGCCGTTCAGCGGGCGCAGCGTCTGGTCGTAATAGGGGTTCGGCACGGCGCGCACGTCGAACACGAAGTCGGCGTCGAGCGGCACGCCGCGCTTGAACGCGAACGATTCGAAGTACAGCGTCAGCGGCGCGTACGTGACCTCGGCCAATTCCTTGACCCACGCGCGCAGCTTGTTGGCCGACAGTTCGGACGTGTCGATCACATGGCCCATCTTTTCGATCTGGCCGAGACGGTCGCGTTCTTCCGAAATGCATTCGATCAGCGTGCGGCGCGACGCCGGATTCTCGCCCGGCCGCAGCTCGTGCGACAGCGGATGGCTGCGCCGCGTCTCGGAAAAGCGTGCGACGAGCGAGTGCGTGCTGGCGGTCAGGAAGATCACCTTGACCTGGTGACCATCCTCGCGCAAGGTGGCCACCGTCGTCGGCAACTCGGCCAGCGATTCGGCGCTGCGCGCGTCGACGGCGACGGCGATGCGCTTGGTCTCGCCGCCGTCCATCGTGCCGACGAGGGCCGGCAGCAGCGCGGGCGGCAGGTTGTCGACGCAGTAGTAGCCTGCGTCTTCGAGGACGTTCAGGGCGACGGATTTACCGGAGCCCGAGATACCGGTGATGAGTAGGATGCGCATGCGCCGATGATAGCACCGGCGCGTATTTGCCGCATCGCACAAGCCGTATGGATGAGGTCTTTGCAACAGCGCGTCAGTCGCTGGACATTGCCTGACGTTGACGTTCCATGAACTCCTGCAGCGTATCGATCCCGCGCAGCTGCAGGATCGTATTGCGCACTGCAGCTTCGAGCAGCACGGCGATGTTGCGGCCGGCCGCGACGGGAATGACGACCTTGCGGATCGGCAGACCCAGCACGTCCTCGGTGGGGAAGTGGAACGGCAGGCGTTCGACTTCTTCGTCCAGCGCGCCGCGCTTGACGAGGTGGACGATCAGTTTTAACCGCATCTTGCGGCGCACCGCCGTCTCGCCGAAGATCGCCTTGATGTCGAGCAGGCCAAGGCCGCGCACTTCCAAGAGGTTCTGCAGCAGGGGCGGGCAGCGGCCCTCGATCATGTTCGGGGCGATGCGCGAAAACTCCACGGCGTCGTCGGCGACGAGGCCGTGCGAGCGCGAGATCAGTTCCAGGCCCAGCTCGCTCTTGCCGAGGCCGGAGTCGCCCGTGATCAGCACGCCCACGCCTAGCACGTCCATGAACACGCCGTGCATGATGACGCGCTGCGCCAGCTTCTTCGACAGGTACACGCGCAGGTAGTCGATCACCTGCGCGGCCGGCAGCGGCGTCGAGAACAGCGGGATGTTCTGCTCGTCGCAGATGGCGAGGATGTCGGGCGGCGTGTCGAGGCCTTGCGCGATGAACAGCGCCGGCGGGCCGCCCGCGATCAGTTCGCTGATCACGTGGCTGCGCGAGCCGGATTTCAAACGCTGGTAGTAATTCAGTTCCTGGTGGCCGAACACCTGCATGCGGCCCGGGTGGATCAGGTTCAGGTGGCCGACCTGGTCCGCGGCGGAGACGGCGTCGCCCGAGATCTGGCGTTCGCCGCCCGGGAATCCGGCAAACCAGCCCAGTTGCAGGCTGTCGCGGTTGTCGTCGTACAGCCGTTGGATGGTCAGCGGGGTTTGCAGCATGTTCGCTTTCGCAGGTCAGCCGAGGGCTTGCAGGCTGGGCTGCCAGTTGATGATGCGTTCGTAGACCGACTTCGGATCGGTGTCCGTCGCCAGCGCCGTGCGGATCGCTTCGTCCGAGAACAGTTCCGCGATCTCCGACAGGATCTCGAGGTGCTGTTGCGTGACGTGGTCCGGGATCAGGAGGAAGAACAGCAGCTTGACCGGCTGTCCGTCCGGCGACTCGAACGGAATCGGCTCGGCCAGGCGCACGAAGGCGGCCAGCGGCGCTTTCAGGCTCTTGCTGCCCTTGATGCGCCCGTGCGGCACGGCGACGCCGTGGCCGAGCCCCGTGGACCCGAGGCGCTCGCGCGCGAACAGATTGTCCGACACGGTGGAGCGGGCGATGCCGCAGTTGTTCTCGAAGATCAGGCCGGCCTGCTCGAATGCGCGCTTCTTGCTCGACACTTCGATGTCGAGTTGCACGTTCTCGAGCGAGAGGATTTTGCTTAGATTAGTCATAACACGCTTCTATTGCGGTGCACCCTGGGGTGCTTGCGAGCGGGAATTATAGGCCGGTTTTATGGCCGTGTAATTCGATTTCGCATGCCGGGGGCGCTCGTCAGATTTCGCCCGCCAATGCGGTGCGACCGGACCGTGCAGCCGGCTGCCAGGCATGCGCAATTTCCGCCACGAAATCCCGGGTTTCACGCATGAAACATCCGCCCGGGGCCTCTTTTGCCGATTTTTCTAGCGCTAAGTGATCGCTTTGCACATCCGGCGGCAGTGCCGCGGATGTCGCCGGAAACGTACAGTGTAGATGGGGACGAACGGCAAAAAATCACCCATCCGCACCATTCATTGACGCGCGGCACGCAAATTCGGCGGTTTGCCCGTGCTGAAATTGGCGCGCCAGGGATTGATGTCCAGGCCGCCGCGACGGGTGTAGCGCGCGTACACGGCCAGCTGGCTCGGCTTGCACTGGCGCAGGATGTCCGTGAAGATGCGCTCGACACATTGCTCGTGGAATTCGTTGTGCTCGCGGAAACCGATCAGGTAGCGCAGCAGGCTTTCCTGGTCGATCTGCGGACCGGCGTAGCGGATCTGCACGCTGCCCCAGTCCGGCTGGCCCGTGACGAGGCAGTTCGATTTGAGCAGGTGCGACACGAGGGTTTCCTCGACCGCCGCTTCGTCGTGGTTGGCCTTGAGCAGTTCCGGCGAGGGATTGTAGTTGTCGATCTCGACGTCGAGGCGGTCGATCAAGAGGCCGTCCAGCTCGCCCATCTTCAGCTTGCCGAAGTCCTCGGGCAACGTGAGCGCCGCATGCACGGGCGCGCCGAACGCGTTCGACAAGTCGTCGCGCAGCAGCGCGAGCAGGGCGTCCGTGTTGGCGAGGCGCGTCTGGTTGAACGAGTTCAGGTACAGCTTGAAGGACTTCGATTCGACGATGTTGGGCGAATCGGCAGGCACGGTGAACGTGGCGATGGCGACTTGCGGCTTGCCGCGCATGTTCAGCCACGACAGCTCGTAGGCATTCCAGATGTCGACCCCGAAGAAGGGCAGGGTGCCCGTCAGGCCGAGTTCGTCGCGCTTTTGCACGCGCGGGATGGGAAACAGCAGCTCCGGTGCGTATTCGGTCTGGTAGGCCGAATTTTTACCGAGAGGCGATTGTTCAGGGGTATTGGTCATGGTGTTTTCTCGATGCCGGCCATGCGACGCGGGGTGGCCGCGTGCATCCCGTGAGGGTGAGTCGATGCCGGTCCGGCGGCGGCAAGGCGGCGTATCGTACACCTTTCCGGGATTGGACGTGTGTCCCGTTAGCGCATGCGTTCAGGGTAGGGTGGACGGGTCTCCCGTCCACGCGGTGATAGTTTGCGCTAGCCGGATCGCGCACGAGAACGGAGCCGCCGTGTATCACCGCGTGGACGGCAAGCCGTCCACCCTACGGATCCGGTTACAGAAACAGCTTGTAGACCGGATTCGCGCTCTCGTCCCAATAGCGATACCCGAGCGTCGCGAGGAACTGGCGGAATTCGTCCATCTCGCCGGACGGCACTTGCAGCCCGACGAGGATGCGGCCCACGTCGCCGCCCTGGTTCCGGTAGTGGAACAGCGAGATGTTCCAGTTCGGCGCCATGCTGTCCAGGAAGCGCATCAGCGCGCCCGGGCGTTCCGGGAATTCGAAGCGGTACAGCAGTTCGTCGTGCGCGAGGCCGCTCTTGCCGCCGACGAGGTGGCGCACGTGCTGCTTCGCGAGCTCGTCGTGCGTGAGGTCGAGCGTGCGGAAGCCATGTTCCTCGAACGTGCGCGCGACGGTGCCCGATTCGCTGCGGCTGCCGATCTGCACGCCGACGAAGACGTGGGCTTCGGCCTCGTCGCTGATGCGGTAGTTGAACTCGGTGACGTTGCGCGGGCCGATCAGCGAGCAGAAACGCCTGAAGCTGCCGCGCTGCTCGGGGATCGTCACGGCGAACACGGCTTCGCGCGCCTCGCCCAGTTCGGCGCGTTCGGCCACGAAGCGCAGGCGGTCGAAGTTCATGTTGGCGCCGCACGCGACGGCGACCAGCGTCTCGCCGCGCACCGGGTTCTTCGTCATCTGCGAACGCTCCACGTACGCCTTCGCGCCCGCGATCGCGAGCGCGCCGGACGGCTCGACGATGCTGCGGGTGTCCGTGAACACGTCCTTGATGGCGGCGCACAGTGCGTCGTTGTCGACGATGATGATTTCGTCGACCAGTTGCTGGCACAGGCGGAACGTCTCGGCGCCGACGAGGCGCACGGCGGTGCCGTCCGCGAACAGGCCGACGTCGGACAGGGTCACGCGCTCGCCCGCCTTCAGGCTGCGCGCCATCGCGTCCGAATCGTTCGTCTGCACGCCGATGATCTTGATGTCGGGACGGATCTGCTTCACGTACGCGGCCACGCCGCTGATCAGGCCACCGCCGCCGATCGCGAGGAAGATCGCGTGGATCGGGCCCGAATGCTGGCGCAGGATCTCGACGCCGATCGTGCCCTGGCCGGCGATGACGTCCGGATCGTCGAACGGATGCACGAACGCGAGCTTCTGTTCCTTCTCCAGCATCTGCGCGTGGTTGAACGCGTCCGTGTACGACTCGCCGTGCAGCACGACTTCCACGTTGCTGCCGCCGAACGCGCGCACCGCATCCACTTTCACGCTGGGCGTCGTGGTCGGCATGACGATCACGGCGCGGCACTTCAGGCGGGCCGCCGACATGGCGACGCCTTGCGCGTGGTTGCCCGCCGAGGCGCAAATGACGCCGCGGTTCAGTTGCGACTCCGACAGGTTCGCCATCTTGTTGTAGGCGCCGCGCAGCTTGAAGCTGAACACGCTCTGCATGTCTTCGCGCTTCAGGTAAATCTTGTTGTCGGTGCGCTTCGACAGGCTGGGAGCGTATTCCAGCGGGGTTTCGACGGCCACGTCGTAGACGCGCGCGGTGAGGATTTTCTTGAGGTAGTCGGTAGTCATGATCGATGCGGGCTGTTCGGGTTCCGGGGCGACGCTGACTGTCCTGCTTGGTGGGTAACCGAGGCGAGCAGTGCGGCAGCTTGGCTTGGTAGAGCCTGGCGTACCGTGTCGGTGCGAGATGTTTCTCCTCATTATAATGTACTCAACTTATCGTTCTGCCGTCCATTCTTTTTGCCGATGATCGAATCCGCCGTCCTGTGGCTGCTGAAATTCCTTGCCGTGCCCACCGTCGGGCTCACGTCGGTATTCCTCATCGCCTTCGTCTCCGCCACCCTGCTGCCGCTCGGCTCGGAACCGGCCGTCTTCGCCGTCGTGAAGGCGAATCCCGCCATGTTCTGGCCCGTGATCCTCGTCGCCACGCTGGGCAACACGCTGGGCGGCGTCGTCGACTACTGGATCGGCTACCGCGCCAAGGTCGCCTTCGCGAAGGAACGCACGTCGCGCTGGTTCCACTGGCTGAAGCGCTACGGCGCGAAGACGATGCTGCTGTCGTGGGTGCCCGGCATCGGCGACCCGCTATGCACCCTGGCGGGCTGGCTGCACCTGCCGTTCTGGCCCAGCGTGATCTATATGGCGATCGGCAAATTCGGGCGCTACGTCTTCATGACCGTGACCTTGCTGTACATCCCGAACGGATGGTGGAAGTGGCTGGGGGAGATGAGCAGCAGGCTGTTCGGCTGAGGGCGCCGCCATCCGGCGTGGATAAGATGCCTCTTCTTTCATCAAGCCGAGCTTTCGGCGGAAAATCTGTCGTTCAGCCAAAACAAATTTGAGCAGAAGCGTCGTTTTCTGTCTGTTTCTGCTTTCCTGGCGTTGCAAAAATTATTCCTTCCCCAGCGTGGTGCATCGCAATAAGCTAGAATAGACAGTCCTACGCGTCTGTACGACAGTCGATCTCTCCATGAACGCTCCTGCCAATATCCACGCCCTGCTCGAAGAAAACGCGCCGATTCGCCTGCGCGAGATCCCTTATAACTACACGTCGTTCTCCGATCGCGAGATCGTGATCCGACTGCTGGGCGAGTCATCGTGGCAGCTGCTGGACGAATTGCGCGGTGCCCGCCAGACGGGGCGCTCGGCGCGCATGCTGTACGAGGTCCTGGGCGACATCTGGGTCGTGCGCCGCAACCCGTACCTGCAGGACGACCTGCTGGACAACCCGAAGCGCCGCGCCAAGCTGATCGAGGCACTGCACCACCGCCTGGCGGAAGTCGACAAGCGCCGCCTCACGGTGGACGCGGGCGAATCCGATCCGGCCACGGCCGCGCGCCGCAGCGCCGCCGTCGAACAGCTGCTCGTCGCCGCCCGCAAGGCCGTCGACGACTTCGGCAGCGAGTTCCGCCAGACGTACGACCTGCGCAAGCGCGCGAAGGCCGTGCTGGGCCGCTACACGGATAAACGCAACATCCGCTTCGACGGCATGCACCGCACGTCGCACGTGACGGACGCCACCGACTGGCGCGTCGAATACCCGTTCCTCGTGCTGCTGCCCGATTCGGAAGACGAGATGGCCGGCCTCGTGAAGGGCTGTATCGAACTCGGGCTGACCATCATTCCGCGCGGCGGTGGCACCGGCTACACGGGCGGCGCGATTCCGCTGTCGCCGATGTCGGCCGTGATCAACACGGAAAAGCTGCTGCAGATGGGCGAGGTCGAGATGACGCGCCTGCCGGGTGTCGACCGCGACTACGCGACGATCTACACGGGCGCCGGCGTCGTCACGCAGCGCGTGTCGCAGGCCGCTGAAAAGGCCGGCTTCGTGTTCGCCGTCGACCCGACCTCCGCCCACGCGTCCTGCATCGGCGGGAACATCGCGATGAACGCGGGCGGCAAGAAGGCCGTCCTGTGGGGCACGGCACTGGATAACTTGGCGTCGTGGCGCATGGTCGACCCGAACGGCGACTGGCTCGACGTCACGCGCATCGACCACAACCTGGGCAAGATCCACGATGCCCCGGTCGCCACGTTCAAGCTCGAATGGACGCACCCGTCCGAGAAGGGCGCGCCGAAAGGGGCGCCGTTCCGCACGGAGACGCTCGCCATCGAAGGCCGCCGCTTCCGCAAGGAAGGCCTCGGCAAGGACGTCACCGACAAATTCCTCGCGGGCCTGCCGGGCATCCAGAAAGAGGGCACCGATGGCCTGATCACGTCGTCGCGCTGGATCCTGCACAAGATGCCGAAGTTCACGCGCACCGTCGCGCTGGAATTCTTCGGCCAGGCGCGCGATGCGATCCCGTCGATCGTCGAGATCAAGGATTACCTGGACAGCCTGCCGAAGAGCGGCAAGCCGGAATTCGAAAGCCTGCGCCTCGCGGGCCTCGAGCACCTCGACGAACGCTATCTGCGCGCCGTCGGCTACGCGACGAAATCGAAACGCGGCACCCTGCCGAAGATGGCGCTGTTCGGCGACATCGTCGGCGACGACGAGAACGCCGTCGCGCTGGCCACGTCGGAAGTCGTGCGCCTCGCGAACACGCGCGTGGGCGAGGGCTTCGTTGCCGTCAGCCCGGAAGCGCGCAAGAAATTCTGGCTCGACCGCTCGCGCACCGCGGCCATCGCGCGCCACACGAACGCCTTCAAGATCAACGAAGACGTCGTGATCCCGCTGAACCGCATGGGCGAGTACACGGACGGCATCGAGCGCATCAACGTCGAACTGTCGATCAAGAACAAGCTGCAGCTCGTCGAGGAACTGCACGCGTACTTCGCGGCCGGGCACCTGGAAGTGACGAAGGCGGACGATGCGACGGGCGAAGGCGTGTCGAAGGAAGAGATCCTCGGCGACCGTCCGCAGCAGGCGGACGACCTGCTGGCACGCGTGTCCGCGCGCTGGACGTGGATCCTGGCGAACCTCGACCAGCCGTTGGGTGACGTGCTCGGTCAACTGGCCGACCATGGCCTCGATGGTTTGAGCGGCACGTTCCAGGCGCGCCTCGCGCAGCAGCCGGACGCGAAACTGTTCGACGTCGTGCAGGACCACACCGTGCGCGTCTCGTGGAAGCAGGAGCTCCGCGCGCCGCTGCGCCACATCTTCAACGGCGCGGCCTACGAACCGATCCTCGCCGAAGCCACCGCGATCCACAAGCGCGTGCTGCGTTCGCGCGTGTTCGTCGCGCTGCACATGCACGCGGGCGACGGCAACGTGCACACGAACCTGCCGGTGAACTCGGACGACTACGCGATGCTGCAGGACGCGCACAAGGCCGTCGAGCGCATCATGAAGCTGGCGCGCTCGCTGGACGGCGTCATCTCGGGCGAACACGGCATCGGCATCACGAAGCTGGAATTCCTCACCGACGACGAGATCCGCGACTTCCGCGACTACAAACAGCGCGTCGATCCGGAAGGCCGCTTCAACAAGGGCAAGCTGCTGAACAGCGACACGGCGTACGCCGACCTGCGCAACGCGTACACGCCGTCGTTCGGCCTGATGGGTCACGAATCGCTGATCATGCAGCAGAGCGACATCGGCGAGATCGCCAACAGCGTCA
Organism: Massilia pinisoli; assembly: GCF_024753285.1. Lineage (GTDB taxonomy): Bacteria > Pseudomonadota > Gammaproteobacteria > Burkholderiales > Burkholderiaceae_D > Telluria > Telluria pinisoli. The sequence continues at coordinate 312,097 of NZ_JANUGW010000003.1, forward strand.
AGGACTGCCTGCGCTGCGGGAAGTGCAAGCCCGTGTGCACGACGCACGTGCCGCAATCGAATTTGTTGTACTCGCCGCGCGACAAGATCCTCGCGACGTCCGCGCTGATCGAGGCGTTCCTGTACGAAGAGCAGACCCGCCGCGGTGTGTCGATCCGCCACTGGGAAGAATTCGAGGACGTGTCCGACCACTGCACCGTGTGTCACAAGTGCGTGACGCCGTGCCCGGTCAACATCGATTTCGGCGACGTCTCGATGAACATGCGTAACCTGCTGCGCAAGATGGACAAGCGCAGCTTCAAGCCGGCGCAGCGCGCGGGCATGTTCTTCCTGAACGCGACCGACCCGACGACGATCAATGCGATGCGCAAGGGGATGATCGACTGGGGCTACAAGGCGCAGCGCCTGGGCGCGACGGTGTTGAAGGCCGTCGCGAAAGAGCAGACGAAGGCCCCGCCCCCGACGACGGGCAAGGCGCCGATCCGCGAGCAGGTGATCCACTTCGTGAACAAGAAGATGCCGGGCAACCTGCCGAAGAAGACGGCGCGTGCGCTGCTGGACATCGAGGACGACAAGGTCATCCCGATCATCCGCAATCCGAAGGTCACGAACGCCGATACGGAAGCCGTGTTCTATTTCCCGGGCTGCGGCTCCGAGCGCCTGTTCTCGCAAGTGGGCCTGGCCACGCAGGCGATGCTGTGGGAAGTGGGCGTGCAGACCGTGCTGCCGCCGGGCTATCTGTGCTGCGGCTATCCGCAGCGCGGCGCCGGGCAGTACGACAAGGCCGACAAGATGATGACGGATAACCGCGTGCTGTTCCACCGCATGGCCAACACGCTGAACTACCTCGACATCAAGACGGTCGTCGTCTCGTGCGGCACCTGCTACGACCAGCTGGCGACGTACGAGTTCGAGAAGATCTTCCCGGGCTGCCGCATCATCGACATCCACGAGTACCTGATGGAGAAGGGCGTCAAGCTGGAAGGCGTCACCGGTACGCGCTACATGTACCACGAACCTTGCCACAACCCGATGAAGCTGGGCGATTCGATGAAGACCGTGAACGCGCTCGTGCAGACCGTCGACAACGTCAAGATCGAGAAGAACGACCGCTGCTGCGGCGAGTCGGGCACGTTCGCCGTGAGCCGTCCGGACATCTCGACCCAGGTCCGCTTCCGCAAGGAGCAGGAGATGGTCAAAGGTGCCGACAAGCTGCGTGACGACGGCTTCAAGGGCGACGTCAAGATCCTGACGAGCTGCCCGTCCTGCCTGCAGGGCCTGTCGCGCTACAACGACGATTCGGGCACCACGGCCGACTACATCGTCGTCGAGATGGCGCGCCACCTGCTGGGCGAAAACTGGCTGCCGGACTACGTCGCCAACGCCAACAACGGCGGCATCGAGCGGGTCCTCGTATGACGACGCGCGTCGCTGGCTGCGAGCTGTGCGACCTGTCGGCGCCGACCGTCGTCGACAACGACAAGTTCGCCGTCATCCTCGTCGACGATGCGAACTACCCCGGCTTCGCGCGCGTAATCTGGAAGGACCACGTGCGCGAAGTGAGCGACCTCGCGGATGAAGACCGCCTGCTGCTGAACGACGCGGTATGGAAACTGGAGCTTGCGGTGCGCGACGTGATGCAGCCGTTGAAGGTCAACGTGGCGAGCCTGGGCAACGTCGTGCCGCACCTGCACTGGCACGTGATCCCGCGCTACGCCGACGACGCGCACTTCCCCGCGCCCGTGTGGGCGCAGGCCGCGCGCACGACGCCGGACGCGGTGCTGGCCGAGCGCAGGAAGCGCGTGCCGCAACTGGCGGAGGCGATCGCACGCCGCTTCGCGAGCCGTTAGAATAGGCTTTCGCTTACGGATCACGCCATCATGCCGACGCCCACCAACCTCACCATCCGCCAGCAATCGAAGGTACTGGAAATCGCCTTCGACGACGGCGCCGCGTTCTCCATCCCGTTCGAGCTGCTGCGCGTGTACTCGCCGTCGGCCGAAGTGAAGGGCCACGGCCCGGGCCAGGAAGTGCTGCAGGTCGGCAAGCGCGACGTGGGCATCCGCGGCGCGGAACCCGTCGGCAACTACGGCGTCAAGCCGCTGTTCACGGACGGCCACGAGTCCGGCATCTACACGTGGGATTACCTGTACAAGCTGGGTAACGAGCAGGACAGGCTGTGGCAGGACTACCTGGGCCGCCTGCACGCGGCGGGGTATGAAGGCGACAGCGGCCGCGACGCGCAGGCAGTGCCTCCGCCCGGCCGGCACGGCGGTGGTTGCGGCGGCCACTGACCGCGCAACGATGGTTGCGAAAACCGATATCCCATCCGCCAGCGCGGTGCGCGCGCTGCAAGCAAAGGCCGATTACTGGGACGCCTACGAAGTCGAATCCGCAGGCCGTGCGCCCTCGGCGCTGCATGCCTACCTGGCGTTTGCGCAGCGGACGCCGACATGGATCGACTTCCTGATGGCGATCCGTAACGCGGCCGTCCGGCTGCTGGGGCTGAAGAACGTCGGCAACCTGGCGAACGTCCCACCGCCATCGGCCGCGCCCACGCTGAAGCCGGGCGACCGGGTCGGCATCTTCACGATCCGTTCCGTGTGCGACGACGAGGCCATCCTCGAGATCATCGATTCCCATCTCGACGTCGTGCTGTCCGTCTACCGCCACGACGGCATGCCGCAGCGCCTGACCGTCAGCACGCTCGTGTTCTATCACAACCTCGTGGGGCGCTTGTACATGGTGCCCGTGGGTCCCATGCACAGGCTCGTCGTGCGCTCGATCTTGTCCAACCATCCCGTGCAGATGGCCACGTAAAACGAAAAAAGCGCCTGTGCGATACACGGCGCTTTTTTCTTTGCCGGCCGGGTGGGCCTGCTTGATCCGGTCTGTGTCCCGGTCGGGGATTATTGCGGCTGGATGTTCGCCGCCTGCTTGCCTTTCGGGCCGGAGGTGACGTCGAAGCTCACACGCTGGTTTTCAGCCAGCGATTTGAAACCGGCCGAGTTGATGGCCGAGAAGTGTGCGAACAGATCGTCGCCACCATCGTCCGGTTTAATGAAGCCAAAGCCTTTTGCGTCGTTGAACCATTTCACGGTGCCAGTCGCCATGTTTCTCTCTCTCAAGAAATTTTTTTAACAAGTAATGAGGTTTTGCTGGCGGCACATGGTTAAGCGATAAGGCATCCCTGTTCCGAACTGTGCGCAAGCAAAAATCATTATAAGCAGAGTTTTAACAATCGCGATGCACAATTGCTATCGTGTGTGGTAAAGCCGACATCGGTTGTGGACGGGGCGATTTCGTGGCAGAGACGCGCGATTGCGGGCTAACGTTGGCGCTTGCATTGTGCGAGCAGGTGAGGCGATATCGCGGCTTTCTCCTCTGCCGACTTGTCCGCCTCACAGGCCGTCTCGAGCTCGTACGATTCGACCTCGGGATCGAAGTGGATGATCCGGTCCTGCGGTGGGGTGGCCTTCGCCGACGGCACGTAGGCGCCGTGCGCCTTGAAGAACGCATAGACCGCGGCCGCCTTCGACCCGGGCGCCCATTTGTCGAGCGGGCGCAAGGTGTTCTTGCCGGTGTCCCAGGCGAGGATGCGGTAGCCGGGAGACTCGTAGCGCCGCACGTGACGGCTGTACAGGGCGGTGACGATGTAATTGGTGGCGCCGGCCGCGTCATGGATCACGGCCGGTTCCTCGCCGAACAGATAGCGTTCCTGCTCGGCGTCGGCATTGCCGAAACCAAGTTCGTCGGGTTTATTGTCGGGCAGCGTGGCGCCGATGCGCGACCAACCACTGCCTTTGCCCAGGTAGAGCGTATTGATCGTGTCGTCGTCACCGCCTGTCGACATGGGGGCCGATGCATTGACATACCAATCGCACCAGCCGTCGTTGTTCACGTCGATGCGGGCAAAGGCGAATCAGGAATGGATCGATGAACCGTCGATGCGCTCCCAGCCGTTGCCACCGGCGAACTCGTCGTTGCGGGTGACCTGCCGCAACCAGGCGAAATCCGTCCACTTCCTGGCCAGCTTCCCGTATTTCGCCGGCAGTACCGGGCCGTCCGGCATGCGGCACGCGGGAATCTCGGTCGTCAGCCGCATGTCTTCTGCGCGCGTCGTGGCGCAGGCCAGCGCCAGCAGGAGGCAGCTCGTGCGAATGGCGCGGGCGTTCATTGGGCCGGCACCGGTGAGATGCCGGCATCGACGTCGCGCGCCGCGAACTCCAGGGCGCGGATGCGATCGCGTTCGGCCGGCGTCTGCTTGTCGGCCGGCGTGCGCGCTGCCAATTGCGCCGCGAGCGCGCGGTAGAGCTGGCTTCTTCCCTGCTTGACGGGCACCAGCGAATACTGATGGACCATGGTCGGGTCGGTCGTTTTCCACTGGCCGCGCACATAAGCCGTCGGCACGATGCTGCCGATGATGTTGTCGATGTCCGTATCCGGGGCCGTGAGCAGGTACGTCTGGCCGGTGCTCGGCGAGCGGAGGATGTAGGGGACAAGCTCCAGACTGGTTACGAAGGGCACCCATTTGCCGCGGTAGACATGGCGGAAGCTGTGCTCGAGCGTACGCATGCCCGGCGAATCGCTGTCACCGATTCGTTCGACCCACACGTCCATCAGCACGCAGGTGCCGCTGCCGTCCAGGTCGAAGTAGCGACGCCGGACGTTGTATCGTTGTGCGCTTTCCCGGATGGGTGGCGGTGGGGCGACACGGGGTTTCTTGCATGCGTTCGCATCGGCCAGCACGAGGTCGGCGGGGATCGCGTCCGAGGCTTGTGCGGCGCCAGCGCATGCGGCCAGGAGAACAAGGCTGGCTGACAGGTGTTTCGTCATCGGGAATGTCATTGGTCGTCTTGAGCGTTCAAGGATGTTTTGATGCCGGCGCCATCGTGTTCAGCGCGGAGAATGGCTTCGGTGACCCAGGGCGCGCAGACGAAGATTTCGAGCGGATGAGCTGGGTTCGTGACGTCCGGATTCATGAAGTCCTGATTGCTATAGTTTTTCCCGACACAGTAGCTTCGCTGCCAAAACTTCATGACCGTTGCGAATTCGCTGTTGCCGACCTGTTGGGGAGTGTCCGCCTCGCGGTTCCATTTGTACACCTTGTAGGCATCGCCATCCCCCAATACTCGGGGAACGCGCTGGAGAGCCCTGCGAAATACGGCACCGGGTCGTTGCCGGCATAGGCGACCAAGGGCGGTGCCATGCCGGTGGCCCCGTCCGGTATAGCGAGATTGCCTAGTCCTCGCGGATGCTTTTTCCAGTACTGCTTCAGGCGGGCGACGTCTCCAAACGTTCGCGCGTCGCTGGCTGTACCCAGCAGGATCGCGTCGCGCGCACCGTATTCCTGTCCTTGCGTATTCGTCGGATACGGCAATGGCGTAATCCAGTCGCACCAGCCGTCGCCATTCAGATCGATCCTGGTCGAAGGCGTCCCCGCGCTGTCCGCGTGCACGGTGCCCTTGGTTCTCGGGGCAGGGCGCCCCGCACCTTTGCACGCGGCCGGCGGGTGCAGGCTCAGTGTCGACGCATCGAGCGACTGCGCTTGCGCCGGGCCCAGGATAGCGAAGCACGAAAGAAGGATCAGTGCGGTCGTTTTCATCGGCACCCGTGTCGCTAGCGCTTGCACTGGTTCAGCAGATAGGGCGATACCGGATCGTTCGATTCCGGGAACGACCGTTGCGGACTATCGGGATTGCATGCCTGCTCGAGCTCGAACACTTCGATGTCGGGATCGAACCGGAGAATGCGGTCCTCCGCCTTGGTAGCTCTAGCGGAAGGTACATACGCACCATGTTTTTTGAAGAACGCGTAGACCTCAGCGCCTTTCGAGCGTGGTTGCCATTTGTCGAGCAAACGCAGGCTCATCTTATCGGCATCCCAGACGAAAATCCGATAACCTGGTTTGCTGTCGCGTTGCACGTGTCGATTGAAAAACGCAGTGATGAGATAGTTGATGTTGGTGGGGCCATCGTGGACGACGCCCAGCTCCTCCCCAAACAAATAGGGGGCCTGGTTCGCGGTCGTACTGCCGACGCCGAGCTCATCCGGTTCGTCATCCGGCACCTTGGCGCCGATTCTCAGCCACCCATGGTTTTGACCAAGATAGAGCGTATTGATGGAGTCGCGATCGCCACCCGTCGATACAGGCGCGGACGCATTCAGGTACCAATCGCACTGGCCGTCGTTGTTGACATCCAGGCGAAGAAACTCGAGCCAGTCGAACATCGACGAGCCATCGGCGCGTTCCGATCCGTTGCCGCTGATGGCGTCGTCGTTGTGGTTTGCCTTTGCCAACCATCGGTACTGCTTATCCTTTTTCGCCAGTCTTTTGTATTTTTCCGGAATGATGGTCCCTGGCGAGATGGCGCACTTCGGGATCGTGGTGGCCAAACGCATGTCCTGCGCGTGCACCGTGCTCCAGGCCAGCGCCACCACCAGGCAGCTCGCGCGACGGTGGCGCAAGTTCATCGTGCCGACTCTTGGGAGGCGTCCGCGGCCGCGTCGCCCGCCGCGAACTGCAGCGCGCGGATGCGGTTGCGCTCGGCCGGCGTCTGTTTGGCGGCTGGTGTCCGTGCCACCAACTGCGCGGCGAGCGTGCGGTAGATCTGGCTGGCACCCTGGTCGACCGGTACCAGTAAATACGCATGGGCCATGGTCGGGTCGTTCGTATCCCACTGGCCGCGCACGTAAGCGGCCGGCATGACGTTGCCGGCGATGTCGTCGGTCTCAGTGTCCGGAGTGACGACCAGATAAGCCTGACCCGTGCTCGGCGAACGGAGCAGATAGGGGAACAACTGCAGATCGGTTTCGAAGGGTACCCATTTGCCATGGTAGAAGTGCCGGAAGCTGTGCTCGAGCGTACGCGCGCCCCACGAATCGCTGCCGCCTAGCCGTTCGACCCAGAAGTCCATCACGACGCATGTCCCGCTGCCGTCCAGGTCGACGTAGCGGCGCCGGACGTTGTATCGTTTGCCTTCCTCCTTGATGGGCGACGGCCGGGCGATGGCGGGCTTTTTGCAGACCGCCGCATCGGCCAGGGTGAGGTCGGCGGGGACGGCGTCAGGAAGTTGCGTTGCACTCGCGGACATGCAGCCGCTTAGCAGCACGAGTCCGGGAAGTGCACGCGCTATCGCTGCGAAGGTCATACGCTGTCCCGATAATGCACTTAGCGTTTGCATTGCTTCAGGAGGTAGGGCGATACCGGATCGTTCGATTCGGGGAACGACCGTTGCGGACTATCGGGATCGCATGCCTGCTCGAGCTCGAACGCTTCGACGTCGGGATCGAAGGTGAGAATCGTGCCTTCAGCCTTGGTGTCTTTGGTGGAAGGCGAATACGCGCCGTGTCGTTTGAAAAATGCGTACACGTCGGCGGCTTTCGAGCCAGGCTGCCATTTGTCGAGCAAACGCAGGTTTTTTTTGTCCTGGTCCCAGACGAAAATTCGATAGCCCGGCTTGCGGCTGCGTTGGTCGTGGCGGTCGAAAAACGCAGTGACGAGATAATTGGTGTTGCCGGAGGCATCGTGGACGATGCCAGGTTCTTCGCCGAACAGATAGCGCTTCTGGTCCGCAATCGTACTGCCGAAACCGAGTTCATCCGGTTTATCGTCCGGGACGGCTGCACCTATTCTCGACCATCCATTTGGTTGCCCGAGGTAGATCGTGTTGATGGAATCGCTGTCACCGCCCGTTGACAGCGGCGTTGAGGCATTCAGATACCAATCGCACTTGCCGTCGTTGTTGATGTCCAGGCGAAAAAAATCAAGCGTGTCGTACATGGACGAGCCGTCGGCCCGCTCCGACCCATTGCCACTGATTCTGTCATCGTCGACGTTCGTCTTTGCCAGCCATCGGTATCCCTTGTTCTTCGTCGCGAGCTTTTTGTATTTTTCTGGAATGGTTGTCCCCGGGAATGCGCTGCACTTTGGAACTGCAGTGGTCAAGCGCATCGTGTCGGCATGGGCAAGCATATTGGATGACGCCAGTAGTGCAAAATTTAAATAGCAAGTGATCTTTTTCATGTCGAATTAATTTAATTGCAGGGGCTTGAATTCCAGGCCGCCGATACCTTTCCCGTCGGTTCCCTTCTTGACAGTTCTGTTGCCAAAGGTCTCCGTGCATCGCAAAGACTTCCAATCACCTTTGTTCAAGTGATGTGCCGGTGTGCCCAGAAAATTTTTAACGTAATCATATTTGTCGCTGGACGTCAGTTCCTGAAGCGTGCGCTGCCAACGACCGCCATTGTGTGCACGTGCCACCATGGCTGCCAGATATTCTTCGGACGCTGCCGAACTGTACCCCAATGCGGCATTCAGGTTCTTCCGCATCAGAGCATGGCCCATCACGGTGAATTTATCGAAGTCCTTGAATATTCCCATCAAAAAATTCTTCATGCTGGTATCGCTCATGATTGCGCTGGTTACCAATGCTTGTTTCGCGTCGCCAGAAAGATCCGCTCCGGCCGAGTTCCTGGGTGGCTGGGTCTTGATGCGCACCATGTCCGTGTAAGCTCGCTCTCCCAAACCAGTGTCCGCAGTGAACTTCGCCTTTTTCGCGGCCGGCAGGTTGGCCCAAGCTCGATTCGCGTTCGAATAGCTACTCGCGGCGGGCGTGTTCTCCCACCATTCCACCATTTTGTTGCCTCGGGTCTGCGCATCGCGCAGAGGCTGCTTCATCGCCGGAGTCAGACCTAGTTGAGCGGTTTCTTGGGCCGTGAAGGAGTTGTATCCTCCTAGCAGTTCGCCGACTAGCGTACTTCCGATGAATTGCGAGCGCCCAAACGACGGCGTGTAGACGGGCTCGGCAGTTTGCGGTGGCCCGTACGCCAACTGGTCGCGAGGCGAAAAGCATTTCGTCGCGTCGCAGTAGTAACCGATGCCCGGGCAGCCGTCCGCCGAGCAATTGCGGTTGATTCGCGCCGTTTCGTTGACCTCGGCGGCAGCTTCATACTTCGCAACGCGGCGCTGTTCGAGATTGGACGAGGATCCATCGCCACACGCGAGAATGCGTTCCTTGTGCGCGCCGTTCGCCGTCGCATTCGTCACGTCGATATTCGCTTCGCCCGTCGCAAATTTAATCTGTGGTAGCAGGAGCGAGCGCGCCGGACAGGTATTGCCCAGCACTTGGCGGTCGGCAGCGACGTAACTGGCGATGAGCTTCGTCGCATCGTTGTCGTCCATCGTGATGGTGAACTCCGGAATGCTGATCAGATTGCTACCGTAGTGATTGGTAAACATGTCGGCCATGCCGTCGCCCCCGGTCCAGGTAGCGGCAGACTGTCCTGCAGCGAGGAAATTACCGTTCACATCGACCAGCAGGCCGGTACCGTTCCGCGCGTACTCGTTACGTTTTTGGCCGAGCGCGTCGCCACCGATGCCTGCCTGGACGTTATCCACGATGAAGGCCCAGCGCGCGACGGTGTAGCCCTGGTTCGTCCCCAGCGCCGCGCCCTTGGCGCCGCCCACCGTGATCGCGAAATAACGTATCCGCGCCGCCCCGTCGGGATCGAAGAATTCATCGGGCCGCCCGCCCGCATACGCGTACAGGTCCAGCAGCAGCGGGGCGGGCACGCCGCTCGTCGCGTCCGCGATGCCTGCCGGGTCGGGGCTCAGGAAGCGGCCGCTGCCCGGTTCGAAATAGCGGGCGCCGTGGTACGTGAGACCGCTCTCGTCGTCGAAGTACTGGCCGACGTAGCGCAGCGGCTGATGCACGCCCGCGAACGACACGCCGGCAACACGCCGCAGCGGCGGCTCCTGCGCGTTGCGGTCGCGCCAGATCGTCTTGCCGTCCTGCGTCATGTCCGTGACCTTGCCCGCCCGGTCCGTGTGCAGGTGGCGCACCGGCGCGCCGAACAGCCAGCGCCGCAGGGTGCTCCACCACGATCCGTCGCGCAGGTCGAGCTGCGCCAGCGGGCGCCAGCCGAGATAGGCGTACGCGTACTGCATCCGTCCTTGCGCATCCGTTTCGGCGACGAGCTGGTGGTCGTGGTGGAAGAACAGCGTCGCCGCCGCGCGGCCCTGCGCATCCGTCACGATGCGCGCGACGCGCTGGCCCTGCGCGTCGTAGACGTAGTGCGTATTGCCGTCGGCGCGGACCGCGCGCGCCAGGCGTCCGGCCGCGTCCCACGCGAGATGCTGGTCGGCCGTCGCCGTCGTGATCGCGGCGGGGAGGCCGGCGGCGTCGGTGTCGCGGCCGGGCGAGCGGCGATTGAGGCTGCCGTCCCCGATGTCCAGGCTCGCTTCCTGGAACCGCGGCGCGTCCGGCGCTGCCGGGGCGACAGTCACATCGAATGCGTCGACGCTGCCGTCGCCGTGTGCGATACGTCCCGCGAACGGGCCGGTTGGCAAGTCCTTCCAGCCGATGGCGGCGACGACGACGCGGCCCCCGCCCAGTGCGTCCGGCAGCACGCCATGCGTCGCGATGCGCGTCGTGCGGCCTTGCTCGTCGCTGTCTTCGCTCAGCTCGAACGTGGCACCTGCGCCATCGGTGAACGTGCGGGCGACGAGCCGGCCGCGCGCGTCGTAGCGCCAGCCGTGGCGCAGCGTCACCGGTTTCGCCAGCGCGGCCGCGATGCGTGTGGACGGCGTGATTGTCAGCGTTTGCGCGACGAGGCGGCCTTGTGGATCGAACTCGTTGCGGGTGACGCGGGTGCCGTCGGCATCCGCGATGTCCAGCTCGCGCGGCAGCGAACCCGTGTAGCGGTAGGTGACGGTCTGCTCCGCGGCGCTCGCGCCGGGCGCGTAGCGGACGAGCTTCAGCAGGCGTCCGCCCGCATCCCATTCCGCGTGCTGGCGCGCGCCGCGCGGGTCGATGCCGTCGACGATGCGTCCCGCCGCGTCGTGTTGCGCGACCTGCCAACCCTGGTCGGGATTGCGGATTGCGACGACGCGTCCGAAGTCGTCGAGCAGGCGCTCGGCGCGCGCGCTGCCGGCGGTGATGGCGAGCAGCGATGCCTGCGCCGCCGTGCCGGGCGCGCCCCAGTCCGTGCGCACGGCAACAGCGCCGCCCGCGTCATGCCAGGCGACGGGGCGGCTCTCGGGATCGCGGTCGACCGCGATGCCGGTCAGCACCGCATCGAGTGCCGGCTGAATGTCGGGCGCCGACACGCCATCCGCGTCGAGTGGCCGGCCGTTCACGTCGTAGCGATGGCGCACGGGCGACGTGCCGGCGATCTCGACCTGCTCCGGCTGTCCGCGCCAGTTCAATGAGAGCGTCACGGTGCGCACGCGGTCGCCGTCGCTGATGCGCACGACGCGGGGGCGCAGCGCGGCATCCCGTTGCAGCACTTCTTCCATGCGATTGCCGGGGTGGACGATGCGCACGGGGAGCTTCGTGACCGGATCGAAATCGATCCGCGTGATGTCGCTGTTGGACGCCGTCGCGCCGAGCGAAGCGTTGGCCAGCGGACCGTCGATCCGGGCTACTTCGCCGTTGGCAGCGTAGCGATAGTCCACCGTGCGGGTGATGGTCGCGGCGGGACGGTGCGGGTCCGTCGACGGCACGAAGCCGTCTTCGCGGACCGACATCGGCTTGCCCGCGGCCGCACCCGTTTCGGCATAGGTGATGGTGACGATGGCCTGCTTGCCCGCGACGACGCTGGGCCGCAGCACGCGCGCCGGCTGCGTCGCCGCGCCCGCGTACTCGTAGCGCGTCTGCCATTGCGGCGCGCCGGGGCGGCCGCCTTCGTAGTCGATGCGGCTCACCGACGCGGGTCGTCCGCGCGCGTCGAAGTCCGTGCGCATGCCGGCCAGCGGCGTGCCGGCGGCGTCGAGCGTCGTCGTCTCGACCAGCCTGCCCTGCGCATCGTAGCGATAGCGGACGTTCGACGGGCCGCAATTGGCGCAGCCGGGGCCACGAACTTCCAGCAACCGGTATTCGCCCGCGATGACGGCGTGACGGAATACGGTGGCCTGCCCGCGTTCGTTGGTGACGGTCGTTTGTCCGGCCTCGGCGAAATCGAGCGTGACCTGGTCGATGCCCGTGCCCGCGACGAGCCGCGCCGGACGCAGGATCGCGCCGTGCGCGTCGCGCGCGAGCGTGGCGGGCCGCCCGCGCACGGACAGGCTGCCCTTGCCGTTGGCATCGTAGCCGTACGTCGAGACGCGCTGCCACGCCAGATGGTGGCTCGCGTCCGTGGCCAGCTCGCTGATCCCCGTCAGCAGCGTGGGAAAGCGCGCGTCCTCGTAATGGTAGTAGCGGCTCCCGGTAGGCATGTCGACGCGGACGAGGTTCGCCAGCAGCAGCTGCTTGTCGATCTGCGCCCCTTTCGGCATCGGGCTGCCGTAGTGATACGTGAACTTGCCGACCGGGCTCGTGATCGCTTGCACGCCGCGGAACGCATCGCCTGCGCGGGCGCTAGCCTTGTCGAGATAGGTCAGGTTCAGGCTGCGGCCCTGCGGATCGGTGACCTTCACGAGCAGGCCCGCGCTGTCGTGCTGCAGGCTGACGAACTGTCCGCCCGGCGCGAGGATCTGCGTCAGGTGCCCGCGCGTGTCGAAGCGCAGTTCGCGCCCGTTCGTCCAGCGCCACACATACTCGTCGCCATGCGCGCCCTTGACGATGTCGATCGTGCCGTGGGCCGGATCCGCGCTGGCGCACTGGCTCGGGTCGCGCGGATCGCGGCTGAAGATGATGCGCGTGCCGTCCGCCTGCACGACCTGCAAGGTGCGCCCGGTGGCATACAGGTCGGTCTCGTACGACAGCTTCCAGCCGCGCCCCACGAGGTTCGTCGACGCGCCGGGGCGGCTGGACGTGCTGTTGTAGTGCCGGACGATCTCGAGGCCCAGCGTGCCGGGCAGCGGCGCCATGTCCACTTCGCGCTGGTACTTGTTGCCGTTGATGACGTTGATCGGATTGCCCGCGCCGACGTTGACGCCGGTGCCGCTGCCCAGCGTGGCCGGCCCCGCGCCGCCGCACGTCGCGCCGCCGTTGCCCGGGCCGCAGGTGCCGGGTGGCGTCGGTGGCGTGGTCGGCGGCGTCCCCGGTGCGCAGCTGCTGTTGGGCGGGCAGGCCGGGGGCTGCGACGGGAACAGCGGCAGGTCTGCACGGGCGGGACTTGCCATCATCAGGCATGCGAGCACACAGGACAGGGAGGCCAAGCGGGACCATCGGCTGGGCATGAGAACTTCCTTTCTAGTTACCTTGTGGAGGACGTGGGCTGCCGGACTATGCGCAGCACGTACCACACGTTTGCGATGACGAACGGGGCGAACACGAACAGCGCCGTGCCCGGCTGCGCGGCGAGCCGGATGAACTGGTCCCTCGTGTCGACGATCAGGTCGGGGGAGCGGTGCAGATAAAACGGCGTCGTCACCAGCGCCGCGAATCCGTAATGCAGCGCCAGCAAAACGAGGCCCACGCGCCGTCGCCGCGCCAGCGCCGTGTACGCGTACGTGCAGTACAACGCCATCGCGACCAGCGGCGACAGCGCTGCCGCGAACGGCGCGTAGCTGAAGAACAGTGCGCCCACCAGTGCGTTCCCGATGTTGTAGTGGCCTTGCGCGTGCGATGGCGCCGGGATGGCCATGTCGGCCACGAACAGATAGAGCGCGAACGCGGCGCCGGACGATGCGGCAAGCGCTGTGGTGCGGGACGGGCTTGGCGTCGATCGTGCCGTCATAGGTCTTGTGCCGGATCTGCGCCAACGGGTGCCTGCGGGCGGTATGACGTCATCTGCTTTTCTCCCGGTCGTCCACGATCGAGAAATCGCTCTTGTCGTCCCACGCCTTGACGAGGGTCTTGATGCCACGCAGCCGGTTGTTCTCGATCACGACGCCTTTGCTGTCGACCAGCGCGATCGCCGCGGCGGGCGCCTTGCCGAACATCGGGGCGTCGATCACGATGTCGTTGTTGCGAATGATCGTCCCGTCGGCCTGGTGCAGCTTGATGGCGGCTGCGCTTTCGAATGCGGATTGGCCGCGGAAGATGATCGTGTTGTTCTCGATGACGTTGCCCGGGCCGAAAAGATAAATCGCTGCGTGGCCATCCGTGATCTCGATGGTGCTGTTGCGGATGATGTTGTGGCTGCCCTTCATGCCGATGCCGACTGGTCCCCCGACTCCGGACCCGCCCCCGGTGTTCGCGCGCACCTTCATCTTGTCGATGACGTGCTCGGTCAGCGGGTACTGGTCGACCGTAAAGCGCTTCAACTTGGCAACTGCAAAATCGGCAAGCTCCACATCGCCTTGATACATGGTCAGGAAATCCGACAGTAGACTGCCCTCAGAAAATGCGAAGCGGATCGCGCCGTCGGTACGCGCCGCGACTGTCCCGTCGTGTATCGAGATATGCGCAGCAGGGCGTCCTTGTGCATCCAGCGGAAACAGACGAATGCCGCTCATGTCACTGGTGTTCGCAATGATGGAATGCCCCTGCAAGTCGACGTCGGCATTTGATGCCGTGATGTCAAGCACGGGCTGGTCGCTGCCGTGGAGCTCCCCATCGATGCCGTACTGGCGCGGGCTCTCGATATTCTCGGCGAGGCAGTATTTTCCTGGCGTGCCGATGGGTTGGGCCATCGTCAGGTTGATTGCTCCCGGCGGGATTTTCCTGATCTCCCGACAGTCGTCCGAAGCTTGTGCGTGACCGAGGACGCTGCCGAGCAGCCAGATCACGGTGAGTTTGCAACGTCTCACCTTGGACAGGCCGTCGCCGGAAGAATAGTCCCGGGGTAATCTTCTTGCCTGAGACGGTTGCCGTTTTGATCGCATAAGTTGTTTTCCCTGTTCGTGTTACCAATACTTGCACTGTACTGATCCAGGCCTCCAGCGCGCAGGTCGATCTCGCGCGTATTGCCGTTCGCATCGTGTGCTGTGTATTGCCACTGGCTCAGCGTACTGGTGAGCAACGCGAGTTTTCTTCGGAAGTGGTGTTCGTCGCCCTCGTGTTCTGTGATCGCGTTGAATTGTCTGACTTTCTCCTCGACTTTAGCCCAGGTCTGGGCGGTGCCGGAATGCGGCAACGCGCTGAGTTTCTCGAACACTTCCTTTTCCATTTCCAGCGTCCTGTCCGATCGCACAAGCCATAGCCGCGATCTGACGATCGGGTCGTTGCCGGCGTAAACGTCGTCATAGGTGTAATCGGGGTCGGAGCCGGACAGTCCGTGCCCGAAACCGTTGTTGACGCCGTACGGCACGTTGTTCTGGTTCCGGTGCGAGAACGTGTCCTCGAACGCGTGCAGGTACTCGCCGAAAAACTGGAGTTTCGCGCATTGCGTGGGCGCGTTTTCGGAGGCGGCGAACAACTGGTCGAGTTGCGTGCTCTGGTGATGGGTGACGTCGGTGTCACCGCTGAAGACCGCCCGGCCATTGGGCTGCTGTTCCCAGAGGACGAAGTGATACCGTGCCAACTGGTTCTGGTTCCAAAAAGGACTGAGCATCTTGGTCAGTACATTACTTTCATCCAGCGGCCTGGTGACCGGATTATTGTCGACATACTGCGTCGCCAGCGCGATGGTGCGGGCATCCGCATAATCGATACCCGCGGCCATCGCCAGGAAAAAGGTCATGTAGTAATGGATGTCGCTCTGGTACAGGCCCAGCGGGTCGACGTTGGTCAGCGGATTGTCGCCCACGTACAGGTACGGATTGATACCGCCAGCCAGCCCCATCGGGTCCGGCGTCGTGTACCGCCCCAGCGCCGGATCGAAGTCGCGGAAGTAGTTTTGGTGCAGGCCCGTCTCGGCATCGTAGACCTGGCCGGGCAGGCGCAGGTTCATCTCGAATGCGTTGCCGACGTCCGCACGCGCGCTCGCGTGCACGATGCGCGCCTGTCCGAACGGCGAGATCCGGGCCTGCCAGACGATGGCCTGGGCGGCGTCCGTGACGGCTTGCGGTACACCCAGATGGTCGGTGTGGATGGCATAGATCGTGGCCGTGCTGGCGCCGGTGGGTGGCCGGTCCGAGGTCGTGCGGCCGATGGCGCGTACCCATTGCCACAGCGCGCTCAGGAACGAGTCGTCCGGTACCATGTCGATCCTCGCGACGGGCTTGCCGTCGAGGTAGACATAGTGGGCCGTGATGCGGCCGGTGCCGTCCGCTTCGGCGGCAAGGCGCTGGTCGCGGTAGAGGCTATAGGTCGTGGTTGCGCGGCGCCCGTCCACGAGGGACGTGCGCACCAGCCCGCTGGCAGGGACGGTCGAACCGTACACGGTTTTCGCCACCCGCTGGCCCTGCGCGTCGTACACATAGGCCGCTCGCAGGCGGCCATCGGCGTCGTACACCGCGGTCGGACGGTGCGCGCCGTCGTAGACGATGCGGCGCGTCGCCTCAGGCGAAGAAAATCCGATGCGCGCGAACGGCGCGCCGCCGGCCCGGTAAAACCACGCGCTGTCGAATAATTGGCCCACGCTCGCGACGCGGTTTGCGGCCTGGCCAGCGACAGAGTCCAGGCCGGGACGCGTCAGTCCGACCAGGCGGTTGCTGCCCGGCGCGTACAGGTAATGGCGGGTGCCGGTGGCGGCAGACGGCACGTTGGCAACCGTCCGCACCGGCACAGCCTGAACGGTTTCCGCCGTACGGTTGCCGCCCTTGTCGTAGGCGTAGCGGACGGCCGTGCCGTCGCTCGCACCCGCGCCCGTCAGGCGGTCCAGGGCATCGTATTCATAGGTTTCCGAGACGCGCCGCAGCGGCAGCGTTCCGGCCTGCCCCAGTGTGCGCGCGATATCCACGAGGCGTCCGGCCTCGTCGTAGCGGTTGTCCTGAGCATAGACGGTGCGCGTGCCCTGGGTGGTGCCGCCGCCGAACCAGCCACGCATGCGCGCCAGCCAGCCGGGCGTGGGCGCGCCGGCGACTGCGCGCACGGCCGTGATCCGCCCGCGTGCATCGCGTTCGATTTGCTGGCGGACGCCGTTGGCGGTCGCGAACGCGTTCACGCCGGCAGGACCCTGCACGATGCCGTCGACGACCGGCGTGTCGTCGAACAGCACCGTCTGCAGGGCTCCCTTCGCACCGTACCGGTACGTCAAACGGTGGCCGTCGGACAGCAATTGCGTGACGAGCCGCCCGGCTGCGTCGTAGCTGTTCGTGGTCGTGAACGTCAGACCTGTCCTGTCGCCCCGTACGTCCGCGCGTGCGAGCCAGCGCTTTTCCTCAAGCACGTGGCCGAATGCGTCGTAGCGATAGCTGGTGCGCTCCGTCGCATGCGATGCGTCGCCGTCGGGCGTTGCGAGGACTTCCATCAGCCGGCGGCCGACATAGCGATAGCGCGTGAGTTCCGGCGCGGCCGCGGTGCCGACGGCCACCACGTGGTGCTGCAGGTCGTAGCGGTAGCGCGCCTCGTTGCCGCGTCCATCGTACCGTGCCACCACCTGGCCGGACGCATCGTACTGGAACACGGTCACGCCGCGGTCCGGATTCGCCTCCACGACGAGCCGCCCGAAGTCGTCGAAGCGGCGTACCGTCTTCACGCCGTTGGCATCGGTCAGCTTGATCTGGTGGCCATGTACGTCATGGTCGAAGCTGACGGTGGCCTCGTCCGGCGTGCCCGGTGCGCTCGTCCGGCTCGCGAGCATACCGTCCGCGGCATAGTCGAACCGCGTGGCGACGCCGATGGCATTGACGACTTCGGCCACCGCGCCATCCGCGGTGTACGTCGCGTGCGTGACGGCGCCGAGATCGTCGCCGATGCCGGTCATGCGGCCGGCGGCGTCGAACTGATAGCGTGCGGTGCCGAGGCGGCGGTTGTCCGCATCCTGCAGCGTCGCGGCCGTGCGCCTTCCTTCGGTGTCGTAGGCCGTAGCGACCGTACTGCCGTCCGCGAGCGTCCTGCCCGTCGGGCGGCCCGCGGCGTCGTAGGTGAACCGGGTCGTCAGGTCGCCCGGTTCGGTCGAGGCCACGAGTTTCCCGTTCAGGTCATGCACGTAACGCACGGTTTGCGACAGCGCCGGACCGCCATCGGCCGGGGTGCTGTCGATGCGTACCTCCTCGGGCTGCCCGCGCCAGTTGTAGCGCACGCGGACGGTCTGCACGGCCGAGGCGTCGGTCGTCCTCGTGACGGTCGGCCGCAGCGCGGCGTCCCGTTCGAGCACCTCCATGGTCACGCCGCCCGGCGCATCGACGCGCACCGGCAGCTTTGTCCGCGCATCGTGGCGCACCCGCGTGATGTCGCTGTTCTGCGGCCCCGGATCGTTCGCCGCATTCGGCAGCGGACCGTCGATCTCCACGCGCTGGCCGTAGCCGTCGTAGCGATAGCGCAGCGTGCGCGCGATCGTGCCGGCCGCGCCCGTGCCTTCCAGCGTCGGCAGATAGCCTTGTTCCGTGATCTCGGCCGGCAGCCCGGCCAGCGCGCCACCGCCGGCGTACCGGAACGCCGTGACGTAGAAGCGTCCCGGCACGACGCTCGGGCGGACGATCAGCGCGGGGTACACGCCGTCGCCGTCGTATTCGTAGCGCAGCTTCAGGCGCGCGGGCAGGGCTTTGCCGTGCGCGTAGGCCAGCGTGCTGACGGACGCCAGGCGCCCGCGGCGGTCGTATTGCTGGTGTTCGGCCGACAGCGGCTCGCCCGCCGCGGACAGGCGCGTCGTCGTCTCGAGGCGCGCCAGGTTGTCGTAGGTGTAGCGGACATTCGTCTCGCCGCAGGCCGAGCAGCCCGCGCCGCGCACCTCGAGCAGGCGGTATTCGCCGGCCAGCACGGCGTGGCGGTACAGCGTCTTCTGGCCAAGGCTGTTGGTCACAATGGTCTGCCCCGCCCCGAATTCGAGCGTGACCTGGCCGATGCCCGTGCCGGGGACGAGCCGCGCAGGCTGCAGTGGCTTGCCGTCCTTGCCCAGCGCCAGGCGGGCCGGCCGGCCGCGCACGGACACGTTGGCCTTGCCGTCGTGGTCGTACGCGTACGTGCTGACGCGCTGCCACGCGGGCTTGCCGTCCGCGCCCGTGACCAGTTCACTGATCCCGGTGAGGAACGTGGGGAACTCGGCCTGCTCGTAGTGATACGTGCGCGCACCAGCCGGCATCTCGACCTTGACGAGGTTGGCCAGCAGCAGGCGCTTGTCGATGTCGGCGCCGGCCGGCTTCGGGCTGCCGTAGCGGTAGACGAAGCGTCCGACCGGGCTCACGATGCTCTGCACGCCGCGGAAAGCGTCCTGCGCGCGCGCCTGTTCCTTGTCCGGATACACCAGGTCGAGGCTGCGGCCCTGCGGATCGGTCACGCGGGTCAGCAAGCCCGAGGGGCTGTAGCGCAGGCTGACGAACTGCCCGCCCGGCGCGAGGATCTGCGTCAGGTGGCCCTTGCTGTCGAACGTCAGCTCGCGCCCATTGGTCCAGCGCCAGACGTATTCGTCGCCGCGCGCCGTCTTGACGATGCTGACCGTGCCGTTGGCCGGATCGGCGCTCGCGCACAGGCTCGCATCGCGCGGGTCGCGGTTGAAGATGATGCGCGTGCCGTCCGCCTCGATGATTTGCAAGGTGCGGCCGACGGCATACAGCTCGGTCTCGTACGACAGCTTCCAGCCGCGACCGATCAGATTCGTCGACGCGCCAGGGCGGCTGAACGCGCTGTTGTAGTACCGGACGATCTCCAGGCCCAGCGTGCCGGGCAGCGGTGCCATGTCGACTTCGCGCTGGTACTTGTTGCCGTTGATGACGTTGATTGGATTGCCGGCGCCGATGTTGATGCCGCTGCCGTTGCCGTTCGTCGCCGGTCCGCCGCCGCCGCACGTCGAGCCCGCGTGGCCGGGGCCGCAGGTGCCCGGCGGGGTCGGTGGCGTGGTGGGCGGCGTGCCCGGTGCGCAGCTGCTGTTGGGCGGGCAGGGTTGGGGCGGGAACAGCGGCAGGTCGGCGTGGGCGACACTCATCATGCCCATCAGCAGGGCGACAACGGCGGGCAGGGCGGTCAGGCGGAGCGAGCGGCTTTGCATGGGTTTTTTCTTCAGCTGCTGGAAAAGCACGTGCGGATGTGTGATGTGCCGTTACAGGCACTTCGCAACGCCATTGAGGCGAGACAGCTCCTGGTGTTTGTCGACGATCTCGCGAAACGATGCCGGCCGTTCGGCGAGCGATTTCCACGTCCTGTTCAGGAGTTCGGTGCAGAATTCAGCCGACAAAGGCGCCTCTTTGGTGAGGCAGGTTTTGGCAGCATCCACCTGGCGCGACAATTCCGGAACGCCCGACATCATGGCGCCGAGCGGGGTCGTCGCCAGCGCCGGGTGTTGCCTGACGCAGATGACGGATACGGGCGGCATCAGAATGGCGTCTTCCTCCGCGGCCAAAGCGGGGACGAGCGCGCACAGTCCTATGAGGCCGAGCATGATGTGGGGGTATTGCATTCGGATTCTTTTGTTGTGGGTGTCTTGTCGGATCGTCATCGGTTCACGCGTCCAGGTGCCGTCGTTCCCGCCGGAGGGATACGTTCCCAGCCGGGTTCCACGACTTTGCCGTTAAAAATTTGGTCTTCGCGGAAGTCGCCGCCAACCATGTAGTAATGCATGCCGCTGTCGCCGTCACCCGGCTTCCAGCCTTCTACCGACACGTATTTTTCGACATCCCAGCCGACGAGCACGGAGCCGTCGACCACGCGGATTTTCAGCCGCAGCGAGCCTCCGTTTTTGCGCATGTAGTCGAAGACCGCCTGCGGGATGCGCTCGGCCACCGTGGCCGTGTAATCGCCCATGAGGGTTCCGCCCTCCCAGGCGCCCTCGCGGGTGAGGCGATAGTTACCCGTGCGCCAGGTGGCACGGATGAAACGAGGAATGCGCCTTGGACCGCCATGGTCATTTTGAACAATCCTCTTGTTTAACCGCGATGCGGCGGCGATGGCATCACCGTATTCGTTGTAGATCGTGACCCCGGTTTTTTCAGGATTGGCGTCGAGCATGAGCGAGCTGAATCCGGGTAGTCGGTCAGCTGCCTGATCGTTGCTGGCCGGAGGTGCCGCGCAAGCGCTCAGCAGGGGAAGACTGAACAGGCCAAGCAAGCGGAACATCGACCGCAGTGGTCCGTGTATTTTCATCGTAAACATCCTGTCATTGAACGGTCAGATTGATTCGATAACCGTTTTGGTTCAACCATGCAAGGTAAGCCCGCATATCGACACTACCGGTAACAAAGTCAGGCCGCGGATTGCGCACCTGATTCCCGTCGGCGTCCGTCGTGCCGGGCAGGTAAGAAATGAACTGCGTCGTATCGGAGAAGTGCATCTTGATGTCGCCGCCCATATTGCGTTGTGTCGTCGTCGTGCCATCCCGATAGCGCACCTGCCGGTCTTCCTCGTACGCCGCAGGCGCGCCCGTCGGGGTGTACTGGTTGTCGCTCTTGTCGTGCAGTACGGGGTTCGCCGATATCGTACCTGCGGTAGCGTGGATCGGAACGCCAGCATTGACGGCCTGGCCGATCATCCAATCGAGAGCGACATTGGCCAGATCATTTTGACCGGTCGCGAAACCGCCGCCGATATCGGCATGCGAGCCGATGAAACCGCGCTCGATGCGGGTCGTGTTTGCCGGCGTCGGGCGCCCGGCGATCGATTCCAGCGGAAAGGCGCCAAACGAATGCGGCAGGGCACGCAGCGCCGATCCGCGATATTCGTTCAGGGCCACCGCCTGTGCGACGTAGGAAAACTGATCCGGTATGCCAAGTTGGTAGGCGGGACCGGAGCCCCAATCCGTGCTGAGCACGGTATCCCACAAGCCCATGAAGCGAAATCCCACGCGCTGGCATCGGGTGACCGTCGTACCGTTTTCGGTTGCCGAATAGCGGTACCAGCCAGTGTTGGTGTTCGCCACGATCCGGTTGGCAAAATCCCTGGCTTCGGCCGCGCCTCGGCTGAAGCCGATGATGTCCACCATCATCGTATCGTTGTCGTCCGCAGAGTCGGCTTCGAGGTTGAAGTACTGCTGCATCCGCTCGATCCGGGCCCGCCCGGAATAATTGGCCCCCATATCGCCCAGTTCTGCCGTCAAAGGTATGTACCAGGGCACGTAGTCCGACGGATTGATGTCGGGGAATCCATCTGCGTGGTCGACCGTACCGACGCCGGAGACATAGCGCTTTCGGTCCTCATACGCGCTTTCGAACATCGCCACATTCGAGAGCGAACTGCCATGTTGCCGTAGCCATTCAGTGTCTCGTGTATTCCCCGTCCCATCGAACGCAAACAGAACCAGCCCTTCCGGATCCACATTCTTGAGCGGATTGCTGTCGACATAGGCATAGGCATTCGCGGCCGCATGAAGCCCCAGCGGATCCGGGCTCAGATAGCGGCCCGTACGCGGGTCGTAATAGCGGTGGTCGTTGTAGTACAGGCCCGTCTCGTCGTCCTGGTACTGGCCGGGCAGCCGCAGCGGCTGCCGGAATGCCGTGCGCACGCCGTCGTCCGGCAGCAGGCTGCCGAAGGCGGCGTAACGTGCTTTCCAGACCAGTTTGCCGGCCGCATCGGTCGCCGCTTCCGGTGCGCCGAGGTGATTCGTGTGGAGGTAAGTCACGCGCTGGCGCGCGCGCCCGAACCACGCGCCCGCGGCCGTTGCGACGTCGTGCAGCGCCTGCGCGAACGCGGAAGCAGGCGGCGACGCAGACGCAGCGCCATCGTCGCTGTCGATGACCGCGACGGGCCGGCCCGCCAGATACACGTATTCGCGCATCACCCGGCCCGCCGCGTCCAGCTCGGCGGTCACCTTGCGTCCGCTGTAGAGGTAGTAGGTAGCGCCGCCGCGCACCGTCTTGCCGACCCGTTCGCCGCGGTGGTTGTAGCGGTAGGTCGCCAACACCTGGCCACCGTCGCGTACGCCGGCCAGCCTGCCGGCGGCATCCCAATCGTAGGCGCGATCGCCGACGGCACGCGGCTGGCCGCTCGCGTCGTAGCGGGCGGCGCCTGTGTCGTCGGACTGCCCAAGCCAGCGGTTGCTGCGCGGCGCATAGGCCGTCCGCAGCGTTGCGCCTTCCTGGCCGAGGACACGGTTGCCACTATTGTCGTAGAAGTAGCGGGTGTCCGAGCCGTCGTCGAGCGCCGTCTTGCGCAAGCCGTCGCGCAGGTCGCGGCGCGATTCGACGATCAACCGGTCGTGCGCATCGTACGCCTGGTCACGCACGCCGGCCGCATCGGCCAGGCGCAGCAGGTTGCCTTGCACGTCCCACAGATAGCGGTAGTCGAGCACCGCCAGCTTGTCGAACGGGATCGCCAGCGGCGTCGCCGTGTGTTCGACAGTTGCGGCGTGCGCGGGCGCGATACCCAGCAACAGCGCCAGGCTCGCGTTGGCGGCCGTGGACGGGCTGTGCGTGCCGGCCGCCGGCCGGTACACGACGCGCGCCAACGCACCGGCCGCACTGCGCTGGTAACGGGCCTGGATGCCGTTGCCGTAGTCGAACGCGCTGACGTCAACCTGGTCGCGCCGGATGTCCTGGACGAGCGGCTCGGCGGGCAGGAGCCAGCGCAGCCACGGCGTCAGGATGCGCTGCCGTTCCAGGGCGACGACCTGGTTCAGCCCATCGCGGCGTACCTGCAGCAGGCTGCCGTCGGCCAGCGAGACGCTGCTCGGCTGGCCCGCGGCATCGTACTGATAGCGGGTGGTGTTGACGATCGGCGCGGCGCCTTCACGCTGCAGCGTCACCGTCTTCGCGAGCAGGCGGCCCTCGGGGTCGTACGTATAACGTTCGCTTTGCACCGGATGGTCGACCGCGACCAGCAGCCTGCTCGCATACGTCCACGTGGTGACGAGGGGGCGTCCGCCGTCCTTGCCGGTCACGCTCTGGCGTACGATACGTCCCGCCGCGTCGTACCGGTATTCGGTCACGTTGCCGAGTGCGTCGGTGGCGGCGACGAGGCGGTTCGCTTCGTCATAGCGGCGCGTGGTCACGCCGCTGTCCGGGCTGTCGATCGCCAGCACGCGGCCGAAGTCGTCGGTGACGTACCGGGTCTGCGCGCCGTTGGCAGCGATCACCGCCGTCGTCTGGCCGAGCTCGTCGCGTTCGATGTCCGTTGCCTGTGCCTGCCACGTGTTGGCCGCGTCGATCACCTCGGCCAGCTGTCCCGACGCGTCGTAGCGATAGCGTTGCGCACGGCCCAGCGCATCGATGCGGGCTTCGACCCGGTCCGCCGCGTTCCAGGCGATGCGCACCGTGCCGCCGTCGACGTCGTGTATGCTCGTCGGCCGGTTGGCGTCGTCGTACGTGATGCGACGCACGCGCGCCTCCGCGCCCGCGCGCAGGCTGCTCTCGCGCAGGCGGCCTTCGGTGTCGAATAGCTGCTGGCGCAGTTGGCCGGTCGACGTCACGCTCCACGCGTTCAAGCCGCCCAGGTCCGCGCCGTTGCGGCGCAACGCCATATACTTGCCGTCACGGGTGTATCCCGTTTCCGCGATCCGGTCGAGCGCGTCGTAGCGTGTCTGCCAGACGACGTCGCCCGTCGCCACGGTGCTGCGCCGGCCGCGTGCATCGTAGCCATACCGCGTGACGGCACCGCCGTCGCCGCTCACCTGCGCGATGCGCCACTGCGCGTCGTAGTCGATCCGGCTGTGCGCGCCGCCCGGAACGGTCAGCGCGACCGGGGCGTTGCCCTTGGCATCCCATTCGATGTCCGTGACGTCGGAATCGGCCGGTGTCCCGCTCTTGCCGTTGGCGAGCGGCCCGTCGATGCGGGACAACAGGCTGCGGCCGTTGATCGTCCGGTAGACGTAGCGCGTCGTGCGCGTGATCGACACCGGCTTGCCGCCTGCGTCCGGTGCCCAGCCGCTTTCGCTGATGCTGAGCGGCTGCGCCGCGGCGTTGTATTCGATCCGGACCAGCGCTTGCTTGCCCTTCACGACACTCGGCCGGACGATTAGCGTCGGGGTGTCGAACCGGCCGTACTCGTAGCGCGTCACCAACTCGGTTCGACCGGGCCTGCCGTCGACGTAGGCGATCTGCCGGATCGCCAGCGGCCGGCTGCGCGCATCCAGTTCCGTACGCAGCGCCCGCAGCGGCCGGCCATCGCGATCCAGCTTGACGGTCTGGATCAGGCGGCCCACCGCGTCGTAGTCGTAGCGCAGATTGGTTTCCCCGCATTGGCCGCAACCAGGGCCGCGTATCTCGAGCAGGCGGTACTGGCCCGCCAGTACGGCATGGCGATAGACGGTCTTCTGGCCCAGGCTGTTCGTCAGCGTGGTCCGGCCCCCTACGCTGAAGTCGAGGTCGACTTTCTGGCTGTTGCCGGCGTGGCTGGTCGAGATGGCCTTGCCATCGGCATCATAACGATAGGTCGCGTAGCGTTCGGCGCGATTCTGCTCCTTGAGCACGCTGATGCCGGTCAGGTAGGTCGGCCGGAGCGCGTCTTCGTAATGGTAATCGCGTCCGCCGGTACCGTTCGGATAGCGCACACCGACGAGGTTGGCCAGCAGGTCGCGCGCGCCAGCCGACGTGCCGCGAGGTGGCGCGCTGCCGTGCAGGTAAGTGAAGCGCCCAAGAGGGCTGTCGATCGATGCCACGCCGGCAAACGCGGTGCCCGTCCGGCCGCGGTAGTTCAGGCGCAGGCTGCGGCCCTGCGGATCGGTCACGCTCAGCAGCAGCCCGTTCGGGTCGTAGCGCAGCGTGACGAACTCGCCGCCCGGGCTCAGGATCTGTACGAGCTTGCCCTTCGTGTCGAAACTGAGCTTGCGGCCATCGGCCATGGTCCAGAGATACTCGTCGTCACGGCCCCGCGTGACGATTTCGATGGTGCCGTCCGCGGGATCGCCGCTGGCGCACAGGCTCGGATGGCGCGCATCGCGGCTGAAGATGATGCGCGTGCCGTCGGCCTGGATGACTTGCAGCGTCGTGGCCGTCGCATACAGCTCGGTTTCGTAGGAGAGCTTCCAGCCGCGCCCGACCAGATTGGTCGAGTTGTTGCGGCCACTGAACACGCTGTTGTAGTGACGTACGATCTCGAGCCCGAGCACGCCCGGCAGCGCCGGCATGTCGACTTCGCGCTGGTACTTGTTGCCGTTGATGATGTTGATGGGATTGCCGGCGCCGACGTTGATACCTGTCGTGCCACCGCCGGACGCGGGACCACCTGAGCCGCACGTGTTGCCGCCCGGGCCGGGGCCGCAAGTGCCGGGTGTCGTCGGCGGCGTCGTGGGAACACAGCTGGTGTTGGGCGGACAGGCCGGCGGCAGCGGAAACCCCGGAATGGTCTGGGCGCCGGCCGGTACCGCCAGCGGCGCCAGCATCAGCGCGGCCCGCAGCATCGATGTCGTCAACGGTCGAAATAACATGGATGTCGTCGGTTTCAAGTTAAAAATGAGTCAGCCACCCGAGCACACGGGACAATCGCTCCCCGTGCACGGCGTTCCCGGATCGACGGGGTCATGGGGCGTGCAGCCGATGCCGGTGCAGGTCGGCGGCGGGTTCTGGCTCACGGGCGGGTCGCCCGGGTTCGTCGGCGTGCCGTTGTTGCCCGCGCCCGGTGAGCTTTCCGGCGTCTGTTCGATCGCGTCGGACTGCATGTGCATCGTGACGTTGATCGTCAGCGGAATGCGGCCCGCCTGCACGAGGGCCGTGTATTCCGGGTCGTTGCCCGGGTCCATGGCCTTCAGGTAGGCGACGAACACGGTGCTCGCCACCGGAATCTTCGGCAGGTAGCCGTGCAGGATGCGCAGCTTGAGCAGGTTGGCGTCGTAGATCGTCTGGCCGGAAGTGGCCCCGATTCTCTGGTCCTTGGAGCTCAGGTTGGCGTTCGGGATCACGAGCTTGCCGCCCGTGTTGTACTTCACCGCCAGCTTCGGCTCTTTCCAGTCGGCGAAGCTTTCGGCGGTCGGGTTGAGCATCCTGATCCGCGCGACGTTGTTGACGTTGATGTCGGTGGTTGCCTTGGCCAGCGCCGTGGCGATCTCGGTGGGGCTCGTCCCGCCACCGTACATCGGTACCAGCGCCTTCGCGTATTCGGCCTTGATCGTGGCGAGGTTCGCGTGGTCCATGGTCCCCGCGCGCGCCGCCATGAACGTCGCGTGATTCACCTGATTCTTGGCAAAGAAGATCATCGCGTACTGCAGGATGCCCAGCCCGATCAGCGTCAGCATCGGGCCCACCACGATGAATTCGACCATCGCGATACCGCTTTGCGCATGCGCGCGCAGGCGCGGTGCGTCCCTGCGTGCGAGGCCGGGGTGGACGAGGCGGTCGCCCGGACGGATGCCCAGGCGGTCGATGGCGCCGGCCGCCAGTTCGAGCGTGTGGCGCGCGCCGCGCTGCGCGCTCGCGCGCCACGGCTTCAGGCGCGGCACGCACGCGAGGACGATGCCGTTTGCGTCCAGGTACACGACGTCGATGGCCTGGCGCATGAAGGCGCAGTGCACGCTGGCGCAGCGGGTCAGCAGGAGGCCGGCGCTTGGTGCGAGCGGCGGCGCCAGCATCAGGCCGCGCAGGCGCGACCAGAAACCGTCCGCGAGCGCGATGTCGAGCGGGTGCGCGCCGCTGGCCGTGTGAAGGATCGTACGGTCCGTCATGGTCTTACAGTCCCTCCTGCATGAATTTCATCGCGATGGGGAAGAACAGCACGATGAACGTGCATGGAAAAATGAAGGCGATCAGCGGGAACAGCAGCTTGACCGGCGCTTCCATCGCCAGCTTCTCGGCGCGCAGGAAGCGCTCGCTGCGGCGCTGGTCGGCCTGCGCGCGCAGCACGGGGCCCAGGCTCATGCCCATGCTTTCTGCCTGGATCACGGCGCCCGTGAACGTGCTGACGCCCGGTTCGTTGAGGCGCTCGGCCATTGTGCGCAGCGCCTCGGCGCGGCTGCGGCCCGCACGGATGTCGCGCAGCACGCGTTGCAGCTCGTCGCGCAGCATGCCCTTGGGGCCGCGCGCGACGGCCTGGCTCAACGCGCCCTGCAGGTTCAGGCCCGCCTCCACGCACAAGGTGATGATGTCCAGGTAGAACGGGAGGCTCTTGAGCAGTTCGCTGCGGCGCAAGGTGACGCGGTCGCGCAGCCACATCGCCGGATACGCGTAGCCGAACAGCGCCCCGGCCGCGGCGACCTCGAGGTACACCGTCGCGCTGGCGCCGTTGGCGAACATGTCGGGGCGGTCGAACGACCCGAGCACCCACCAGCACAGCAGCGCGACCAGCACGGCGCTGACGAGACGCGCGCCGAGGAACTGGCTGGGCGTCAGCGCGTAATCGAGGCCCGCCTTGCGCAGCCTGGCCAGCGTGTCGCGGTGCGATTTGTCCGACAACAGCGGATCGATGAAGTAGGCGGTCCAGTGGATCGGCCACCATACCGCGCGGAACGCCGGCGGCGGCGGGTCCTTGAAGGCGCGGTCTTCCTGCGGCACGTCGGCCACGGTGCGGCTCAGGAGCCAGCCGGTCAGCGCGGCCGCCAGGCCGATGGCCACGGCCAGCAGCATGAGCACGAAGTCGGGATGCTTGAGCAAAAAGTTCAACATGGCGTCCTCACACGTCGATGGCAACGATCTTGCGGATCACGTAGATGCCCAGGCCCTCGAACACCGCGAGCACGGCGAGCGTGGCCCAGCCGATCCGTTCGTTCCACAGGTGAGACATGGCCTCCGGCTCCATCCGGTTCAGCACGAGCATCAGCGCCACCGGCAGCGCGCCGACGACCCAGGCCTGCAGCTTGCCCTGCGCCGTCAGCGCACGGATCTTGCCTTCCATTTGCAGGCGGCTGCGGATCGTGTTCGCGGTACGTTCGAGCGTCTCGGCCAGGCTGCCGCCCGTCTCGGTGGCGATGCGCATCGCGGACACGACGAGCGTTGTCGTCTGCGTCGGCACGCGGCGCGCGAGGTTCGCGAGGCTCTGTTCCAGCGGCAGGCCGAGGCGCTGCTCGCGCAGCAGCAGCGAGAATTCCTGGCCCAGCGGCGCCGGTGCCTCGGCGACCAGCTGGACCATCGCGGCGTTCAGGCCGATACCGGCGCGCATGCCGCCCGCCAGCATCATGAGGGCGTCCGGCAGCTGTTCCTCGAACTTGTGCATCCGGCGGTTGCGCATCCACGCGTACAGCGCGCGCGGGAAGAGGCCCATCATCAGCAGCACGGGCAGCGCCAGCATCATGCTGCCGGAGGCCATCCACACCAGCAGCGGCACCAGCGCCACGACGGCCATGTTGGCGGCGAACAGCTTGCGCGGGTCGATGAACAGGAAGAACTCGCGAGCCTGGAAGTTGGCGCGCTTGGTGAAGCTGGTGCGGTAGCGCTTCAGCGTCGCGGTGCCCATGTCGATCACGAACCAGGTCAGCACGGCGGCCGCCAGGGCGATCACGAGGCTGAACGACATCAGGACGGTGCTGCTGTTCATCGCCGTGCCTCCGCCTGCAGGTGGGTCACGCGGCCGTCGTCGTCGTCGTCGCGCTCGTCGGGGTGCGGCGTGAACAGGGCCATGTCGAGTTGTGCTCCAGTCGCGCGCAGCTCTTCGTAGAACGTGGGAACCATGCCGCAGCCCGTGAAATAGCCCTGGATGCGGTGCGTGCCGCGGTCGCCGGCATAGCCGCGGCTGACGAAGCGGAACACGTCCTGCAGCTGGATCTTGCCGCTCTCCATGCCGGTGATCTCCGTGATGCACGTGACCTTGCGCGAGCCGCACGAGAAGCGGGTCTGCTGCACGATGATGTCGACGGCCGATGCGATCTGCTCGCGGATGGCGGTCAGCGGCAGGTCCATGCCGGCCATCAGCACCATCGTCTCCAGGCGCGCGAGGCCGTCGCGCGGCGTGTTCGCGTGCAAGGTCGTGAGCGAGCCTTCGTGGCCCGTGTTCATCGCCTGCAGCATGTCGAGCGCCTCGGCGCCGCGGCACTCACCGACGACGATGCGGTCGGGGCGCATCCGCAGCGTGTTGCGAACCAGGTCGCGGATGGCGACCGAGCCCTTGCCCTCCACGTTCGCGGGCCGCGATTCGAGGCTGATCAGGTGGTCGTGGTGCAGCTGCAGCTCGGCCGCATCCTCCACCGTGATGATGCGTTCGCCGTCCGGGATGAAGTTCGACAGGATGTTGAGCAGGGTGGTCTTGCCCGAGCCCGTGCCGCCGGAGACGATGATGTTCTTGCGCGCCTCGACGCACACCTGCAGGAATTCCGCCATCTCCGGGCTGATGGCGCCGAAGTCGACGAGGTCGGACGCGCTCAGCTTGCGCTTCGCGAATTTACGGATCGTGAGCGTCGGGCCTTTCAGCGCAAGCGGCGGGATGATGGCGTTCACGCGCGAACCGTCCTTCAGGCGCGCATCGACCATCGGCGACGATTCGTCGATGCGGCGGCCCAGCGGCGCCACGATGCGCTCGATGACGCCCAGCACGGCGCGGTCGCCCGTGAACGTGAGCGGGTGGCGCTGCAGGCGGCCGTTGCGTTCCACGTAGATCTGGTCGTAGCGGTTCACCATGATCTCGGAAATGCTGTCGTCATCGAGCAGTTCTTCCAGGGGCCCGAGGCCGATGGCTTCGTTCAGCACCTGGCGGCTCAGCAGCGCCGGGTCGAGCTCGCGCGGCAGCTCGCCGGCCAGTTCTTCCATGATGGCGTCGATGAGGGCGCCCGTTTCGCTGCGCAGCTGCGCGTCCGACATCGCCGACACGTCGCGCCGGCGCAGGTCGATGGCGTCGAGCAGCTTGTTGTGGATGCGCTTGCGCCATTCGAATTCCAGTTCCTTGACCGGCGTGGCGGCGACGACGACGGGGAAGCCGTCGGCCGGGCGCTCGTCGGCGCGATTGCGCAGCACTTCTTCCTGCGCCTGCACGGCCTGTTCGCGCGAGGCGCGCAGCGCGTCGCTGGCGTTCTGGTTGCGCTGCGTGGCGGTGCTCGAACGCGAGCCGGGCGCCGCGGCCTGCGCGAAGCCGGCCGGTGCGACTTCGAGCACGCGCAGGCGGTACGGGCCGATGGCGATCACGTCGCTGCCGCGCAAGGGGCCGTGCTGCACGGCGATGCGCGACTCGTTGACGAACACGCCGCCGAACGCGCCCATGTCTTCCAGCAGCACGCCGCCGGGCGTGCGGAACAGGCGCGCGTGCTCGCGGCCGACGCGCCAGCTGTCGAGCCGGACCTCGCTGTCGCGGCCCTTGCCGATGACGCAATCGTCCGGCGCCTGCACGAGGCGGCGCGCGCCGTCCGGGTCGGTGATCTCGATCTGTAGCATGGCTCCTCCTCGCGCTTACTCGGTTGCGGTGTCCGTCTGCGCACGTGCGGCGGGCGGCGCGGGCGGCAGCGCCGGCACGGCCTGGTTGACTCTTTCGGCCGGACGGCCCGGCTGCAGCGGATCGCTCAGGTGCGGCGGCCCGTCGAGCCGCTCGGACAGGCGCTGGTTCGTGCGCTGCACGCGGTCGACGAGGCCGGGCGTGCGTGAATCGACGATGGTCGGGGTCACGAACACGACCAGTTCCGTCTCCTTGTTCTGGTAGCGCTTCGAGCGGAACAGCGGGCCCAGTACGGGCAGGCTGCCGAGGAAGGGCACCTTGTCGACATCGCTGCTGATGTTGCGCTGGAGGAGGCCGGACAGCACAATCGTCTCGCCGTCGTGCGTGTTGAACTCCGTCTTCGTCCGGCGCGTCAGCAGCGCCGGGCCGGCGGCCGTCGTGACGGACGGGTCGATCGAGCTCACTTCCGATTCGATCACGGCGCGGATGACGCCGTCGCGGCCGATCTTCGGTTCGATGTCGAGCTTGATGCCGTACTGCTTGAACAGGATCGTCACGCCCTGCTGTGAGGCGACGGAATACGGGAACTCGCCGCCCGCGAGGAAGCTGGCCTTGAAGCCGCTGCGCGCCGACAGCTGCGGTTCGGCGAGGACGCTCGCGGTGCCTTTCTGTTCCAGCAGGTTGAGTTGGGCCGCCAAGCCCATGTTCACGCCGCTGAGGATGTTCAATGCCGACGGCAGCGTCGCCGTCGTGCCCGCGCCGCCGCCGGGCTGCGAGTCCGTGACGGGCAGGCCGTTGCCGGCGCCGCTGGCGGGGATGTCGATCGTGTACGGACCATCCTTGCCGCGCCGGATCGGGCGCCATACGCCGGCCAGCGCCGCGCCGCCCGTGGACGTCCATTTCATACCGATCTCGCTCAGCTGCGTCTTCGGGAATTCCACGACCTTCACGTCCATCATGACCATCTTTTCCCAGCCGACGGCGCTGGTGAAGTTGACGATCTGCGGATAGCGCTTGGCCAGTTCGGCCACCTTGTCGCGGTCTTCGTCGGACAGCGCGTTGCCCTCGACGATGACCTTGTCGCCGACGACCGACGTCTTGACGTTCGGGATCGTGGCGAGGAAGGTCGCGACTTCGCGCGCGACGCGCGCCATGTCGCCCGGCACGATGTGGACCTTCACGCGCTGGTAGCGGCCGTTGCCGTTCCAGACGAACAGTGTCGTCGTGCCGGGCGCGTTCGCGAACAGGATCACTTCGCGGTCGTCGAGCGCGGACGCGGACAGGATGTTGCCGTTGCCGACTGCGATCCGCGCGAGCCCCGGCGCCGGGAACACGCGCGACTCGCCGACGAACATTTCGACGTCCGGCACCATCGCGTCGTCGGCGCTGTCCGTCTTGCCGATCGGCGCATACGGCACGTCCGCGGCGGCGCCGCGGCGCGCGGCCGGGCGGGCGTGGCTGACGTCGTCCAGCACGTTGCGGCGCGTTTCGGGCGCAGGCGTTGGTGCGGCCGCGGCTGCGGGCGCGGGCACGGCCGCGACGGGGCCGGCCTGGGCGGACGGGATGGACGGGGCAGTGGCGCAGGCGAGGGCCACGCAGGCGGCGAGGACGCCGCGCAGCGGCAGGCGGGTCGATGTCGGTACGGTCGATGTCATAAAGGTTGTGCTGGGAAGTTGGCGCCGCCGCGGTGAGCGGCAGCGGTGAATTCAAAACGCCGGCGGCCTGCGTGTCCGCCGGCGGCAAATCAAATGGGCCTGCGGACGGTCACGGTGCGCCTGCGGCCTGCGCGGCCGCGCTGCCTGGCGCCGGCGCCGGTGCCGGTGCGGACCCGGCGTCCGCCGTGTCGGCACCCGGACGGGGCGCGAGGCGCAGCGCGTCCGGCGGCAGGTTCTTCATGCTGCCGCCGTACAGGACCGGGATCTCGCGCCGGCCGCGGCCGCCGCCACGCACCGGGGCCGCACCGCCGAGGCCCAGCAGGGCGGCCACGTCGTACTTGCCGGCGATCGGCTGCTTGTCCTGCGGGTTGCGCAGCAATGCGGTCATGCGGCCCCCGTCGCGCGCCGCGATCAAGAGGCGCGCTTCCTCCGGGCTCGTGTTGATGGTGACGGTCGAGTACTGGCGCGGCCCGCCGGACTTCGGATCGTCCAGCGAGCGCTGGCCGGTGGCCATCACGGCCACGTTCTGCATGACGGGGAACGTCGATTTCTTCCCCTCGCGCTCGACCGTGACGAGCAGGTCGATCGTGTCGCCCGGTTCCAGCATGCCGGAGATGGAATTGATCTCGTCGACGGGAACCGTCATCGCGCGCCGGCCCGCTTCCACGCGGGCGGAGAACGTGGGCATGCGCTGCGTCTCCATCAGGCCCCACAGGATCATCTCGCCGCTCTTGACGGGATACGCGAGGCGCTGGCCGTCGACGCGCTCGAAGTCGTCGGGCAAGAGCGCGGCCGAGTGCGCGTATTCGGCCGGGATCGGGCGCAGCGCCATGTTTTCGGCGGACAGCGCCGCGCCTTGCGGGATGTCGTGCTTGGCCACGATGACGGTGACGGTCTTGCCTTTCGACGTCGCCTCGATGGCCTGCATCTGGCGCGTGAGGTAGCTGCGCGCGGCCAGTGCGGCGAGCACGCCGATGGTCAGCGCGACGCCCAGCAGGATCCAGGTGCGGTTGGGACGGAATTGGCGGATGCGTGTAACGGTGGCTTTGGCAGTGGAGTTCATGGCATGACTTCTTACGAGGGCAGCGAAAGGGCGTAGCTGAAACGGTCGTAGGCATTACGGAAACCGTCGAGCAGGATCTGGACGGCGGTGCGCGGCGCGCCGGTGCCGCCCGTGTCGCCCAGGCCGGGCAGCGGAACGAACAGCGCCAGCGCCAGCGCGGCGCAGACGACGACGTATTCCATCAACGATTGGCCGCGCTGGCGCGCCGGACGGCGTTTGTAGTTCATTTGATTGCCTCCACGAGGTTGGTGGTCTGGATCACGATGCTGGTGTAGCCCTCTTTGATGGCGGGGCGGATGACGGCCATCGCTTCCTTGTTCTTCCCCTTGAAGAACAAGGTGCGTCCGGCAGCCAGCGTTTCCGGCAGCGAGGGCGCCCGCGCCGTGTCGGGGCGCGCTTCGCGTTCGAGGACATAGCCTTCCGCCTGCAGTTTGTCGACGAGGTAGTCGCGGTTGAGCTGCGGGCTCTGGCCGTTCTCCGCCATGACGTAGGCCGTGGCCTTGCCGCGTTCCGTCGACGTCATCTGGTTCACGAGGCGCGTGCCGTACGGCAGGCGCGCGAGCAGGTGTTCGTTGACGGCGCGCGTCGCGTCGCGGCGGTCGTAGGCCGTCTTCAGGTCCGACACGGTGACCGTGCCGCGCGTGCCGGTGCGTCCGTTCGGCAGCGCTTCCAGCATCACCGACACGTAGTAACCGCCCCTGGCCTGGCCCAGCACCAGCTTGTCCATCACGACGTCCTCGACGAGCGGCTGGCCCAGGCTGCGGCGGAACCATTCGGCCGTCTCGAGCGGCGCCGTGTTCGTCACGAAGCCCTGCAGCCGCATGGGATAGCCGCCGACCGACAGTTGTTCGCCGATCTGGAACGGCTTGGCGCCGGACGGCAGCGCCACGCTCGGCCAGGATGCGGCCGGTGCGGCGGCGCAGGTTGCGCCGGCCAGCAACAGCGCGGCGGCGAGCGCGCACGCGCGGGCGCGGGACGGGCGGTGGAGGGAGGTGGCGTGCGTCATGGTGTCAGTGGACGAGACGGTCGGCCGGCACCTCTTCGCGCCAGTAATCGAGCTGGCCGATCTTCGGGCCGCAAGTCATGCAGACCCCGCCGGGCAATTCCATCAGCCCGACGGCGGGATCGATGATCGGCTTTAACCATCCGAGCGCGGCGCCCGGGTTGACGATCCCGCCATCGATGTGGCTGATGACGTCGTTGGGGTCCCGCGCCGTCCAGGCGTCCGGGACGAGGTCCACGTGGCGCCGGAGCACGAGGTTGATCGCCTTCAGGCCGTCGTAGCTGTGCGTCGGGCCGTTCAGCGTCCCCGGCAGGTTGGCGACCGTCACGCTCACGTTACCGCGGAAGATGCCGCGCGCATTCAGGTCCAGTGCACTGTGGTGGAAGAAGACCGTGTCGTCGGACGCGCCGCGGAATCCGGCGGCGCGGTTCGTGCTCGCGGTCTCGCCGAAGCTGACGCCCACGTCGTTGTCGAAGCTGCGGATCAGCGAATTGTTCAACGGATCGCGCCAGAACAGGTTCTGGTGCGCCTTGAAGTCGCCGGGCACGTCGTTGGTCTTGATGGGCGCGGTCGGATTGCTGAAGAACCGGCGCCGCACCTCGCCCGCGAGCTGGCCGTCCGGCTTCCAGCCGCCGTTCGCGGCGTCGTTGCGGATGGTCGCGTCGAACGCGACGTAGCGCGCGGCCATCTCCGTCGAATGCACCATGTCCTGGTATTTCGCGATCATCGGCAGCAGCAGGAAAATGGGGACCAGGACCAGCGCCAGACCGAGGAATTCGACCAGCGCCTGGCCGCGCGCGACGCGCCGGTGGAGGTGCCGCGGGCTCATTGGTCACGCCCCGACGTGATCGTGTATCCGCCGGACAGGTAAGGCGTGAAGATGGCGGGGTCGACGGGCATGTCGAACTTCACGTCGACGGCCTTGATCTTTTCCGGGCCGAAGATCTCCATCAGCACGACGCCTTCGGTGCCGGCGGCGGGAATGAAGCTGCCTTCCTTGCTGACGCAGGCGCCGGCGCCGCCGGGCGTGGGTTGCACGACTTCGCAGACGTGGCCGGCGATGGTCAGGCGCTCGGCAGCCGCCGCCGCCCCCGGTGCAAGGCCCGTCAACTGGCGCACGGCGTTCATCCGCTCCGTCAGGCGCGGGTCGGCCGCGAGCGCCGCAGTGGTGGCGTCGTACTGCGCGCGCGTGGGGCTGCGCGGGCGGGGCGCGGCGTTCGCATGGCCCCTCGCATCGCATTCGCCTTCGGCCTTTTTGTCGACGAGGTCGATGCGGCACTCGCCTTTGGTGGAACTCAGCACGGCGCTGCGCCGCTCGATTTCGTACAGGCTGCAATCTTCGGCCATTTGCACGCCGTAGCTCACCGAGTAGACGATGTTGCGGTTCGGCGCCGAATAGTCGAAATTATGGACGCGCAGGATCTGGTCCGGGAACGCGGCGGGGGGATGCGCGGGGCGGCCCAGGCGCCGGTTGGCTTCGACGCAAACCGCGACGGCATGCTTGAAGGTCTCCCGCAGGCTGCGGAAGTGCGGGCTGTTCGCATACTCGTCCTTGCGATGGACGTAGTGGACGGTGACCGGCCTTGCGGCGCGTCCCAGCGCCGTGTGGGGCGCGCTGGCGGCGTCGACTTGCCGTTCGACGGCGGTCATGGCGGGTGCCAGCGGCGCGGCGAGCGTGAGGATGAGTGCCGCGCAGGCGCGGGAACGGATGTGATTCATGGTGTTGCGACTCCTTGCAGCGCAGTTGCGGCGGCCACGACGGCGGTGGAGTTGCCGACGAGGTGGACTTGCCAATACGGGTTGAACAGGCTGCCCAGCTCGGTGGCACCGTCCTTTTCTCGCTCGTGGTCGAAATAGACTTCCGACGTCGCGACGGCGGCCAGCACGCCGCCGGCCGCGGCGCCATCGAACATGTGCAGGCGGCCGCCCGGCTTGACGGCCGACGTGCCCGCCGACGTTCTCGTCTGGTTCATGGGACGCGTGACGCGGATGGCGAATTGCAGCCGCGGATCGGGGTGGCTCGACCCCGTCGGCGTGTAGTTGAGCGCCGCGTCGGACAGCTCGTAGAACTCGGGCACGCCGCTGTAGTACCAGGCGCTGCTGGGATTCGACGTCGTCTTGCGATGGCCGTTGCCGAGTGAGTAATTGGCGGTTGTGACGCAACGGAGGCTCAAGCCGCGGAATCTCTTTTTGCGGATCTCGAAGTGGGCCTGGTCGCGGGCTTCCCACGAGTTATAGCCGTTGAGTACGGTGCCGCCGGAGCGGTCCGCGGTGCCGCTCGGGACAGCCGGGTTGCAAGGCCAGGGCGACGATGACGTCCACGACCGGTTATGCACGAAATCGTCGCTATTGACGACGTGGACGATGAGGTCGCGCATGCGCTGGCGCTGGTTCCCCGTATGACGGGAAATGAAGAAGCCGCCGCCCTGGAATGACGTCCAGTCGTCCTTCAGCGGCAACGGCGTGACGGACACGCTCCCGTCGTTGCGGTAGTTGGCGTCCGCGACCTCCTGGACCAGGGCGGTGCGCGCGTACAGGAAACCGGCGAACATGGTCGCCTGCATCGCTTTCAGTTCCGCTTTGGCGACCTCGGCGGCCGCCACGGCGATGGCGCCTCCACCCAAGCCCCCGCCCGTACCGTTGACAATGCTGTCGGCGTAGTTCACCACCGTGTAGCCGGCAGGATAGGACAGCGCATAGCACAGCGGTATATAGGTCGTCGTCGCCAGTGCGACCGGCACCGAATACTGCGAATAGCAGTACAGCGGCGGCACGCCCTGCACATGGCCTTTCGAATACTGCAGCCACGACGAGATGCTGACCATCTGCGCGATCGTCGCCTCGTTGGCAATCAGCGCACGGTTCGTGTAGGCGTCGAAGTTGAGCGCGCGCGCGTGCATGACACCGGCGCTGTACGCCACCGCGTCGGCCGTGTTCACGAGCTTGGTCTTCTCGGCAGTCAATTGTCCGGTGTTAAAAACATAAAACGTCGCGGCGGCCGCGCCCAGCAGGACCGCGATCCCGAAAACCAATGCCTGGCCGCGCTGCCGGAGGGACAGGCGCGGACGGCGGGCGGATGATGTGAAGTCGGGCATGGTTGATGCGGTTGTTACGGGCCGTCATGCCGCCGCCGGAGCGGCGGCGTTCGGGCCGGGTTACGTCGCGATGGGATCGACCGATCAGTTCGTACCGGCGGAACCGGCCGTCTGCTGGTTGCCGTAGGTCGACAGCGAACGTTTCGTTTGCGCGGTGGTCGCTGCCGTCGAACCGGCGGTGGCGGCGCGCGTGACGTCGGCTTGCGCGTCATTACCGCCGACCTCGCTGGCGATCGCGCCCATCTGGGTGCGGACCGTGGTGCCGAACAGCTGGGTCACGGCGATGGCGGCGACGGCGATCAGGGCGACGATGATGATGTATTCGGTCATGCCCTGACCGGATTCTTTACGGTTGCGGCGGTTGAGACGGGTCACAAAATTGTTTCGCATGAGAGCCTCCTTGTTGAGAAAGCGCAAAGACTATCACCCGAAACAATGCTTCTCAATAAAACTTCTTATTCTAAATTTAACTATTTGGTGCAGTGCGGTAACTCCGTTTTCCTAGGGAAAAAGAAAAACACACACGCTCGGCAGTACCCAAACTGTGAAATTTATTGTAGTAAATTGAACAAGTGAAAGTTTCCGGTCGGGTCAGTGTGAAATTTCACACTGATTCAAAAGATTTAAGCAGGACAAGTTTTATTGTTAAATGGATTTCATTCGCGTTTGTAACAACTGTGTGTGATTTGGTGAGAATGGCTGAGTTCGCTCAGTCGGCTTTCTCACCGGCGCGAGGAGGGCGCCTGCGCGGTCGCGAACGGCCCGGAACGGGCCAAAAATCATGCAAAAAAAATTTTCTGGCCTGTGCTATTCATGCAACATAATCGTGTGGTCCTTGCGAGCTCATCCATTTTGTGCTTGGTGCATATTTCGGCTTTCGGAAACGCGCTTGTAGCCGGACGGTAAGGCACCTTTAAGGTGGGTTGCACACCCCCCTTGTATAATGTGGCAACACTCAACGGCTCGCTACTTATGACCAACACCACCCATTTCGGCTACAAGACCGTCTCCGAGGACGAGAAGGTCCACGAGGTCGCCAAGGTATTCCACTCGGTCGCGTCCAAATACGACGTGATGAACGACCTGATGTCCGCCGGCCTGCACCGCGTGTGGAAGGCGTTCACCATTGCCCAGGCCGGCATTCGCCCCGGCTTCAAGGTGCTCGACATCGCGGGCGGCACGGGCGACCTGTCGAAGGCGTTTGCCAAGCAGGCCGGGCCGAGCGGCGAGGTCTGGCTCACGGACATCAACGAGTCGATGCTGCGCGTGGGCCGCGATCGTCTATTGAACAAGGGCCTCGTCACCCCCACCTTGTTGTGTGACGCGGAAAAGCTGCCGTTCCCCGACAATTACTTCGACCGGGTCAGCGTCGCCTTTGGCCTGCGCAACATGACGCACAAGGATGCGGCGCTGGCGGAAATGCGCCGCGTGCTCAAGCCGGGCGGCAAGCTGCTCGTGCTGGAATTCTCGAAAGTCGCGGCGCCGCTGCAAAAGCCGTACGACGTGTATTCGTTCTCGGTGCTGCCTTGGCTGGGCCAGCGCATCGCGGGCGATGCCGACAGCTACCGTTATCTGGCGGAATCGATCCGCATGCACCCGGACCAGGAGACGCTGAAATCGATGATGGAGACGGCGGGCCTGGAACGCGTCCAGTACTACAACCTGACGGCCGGTGTGGCCGCACTGCACACCGGCATCAAACTCTGAGGTGAACTCATGAAGAAGTTTTTGGCCAGCATGTTGATCGCGGTGATGGCGCTGTCCAGCGTCGCCGATGCGCGTCCGCTCGGCGGCAGCCGGTCGTTCGGCCGCCAGTCGCAGTCCGTGAGCCGGATGCGCACGCCGGCACCGCCGCCCGCGCCTTACCAGCAGCCGTCGTACCAGCGTCCTGCGCCGGCGCCTGCCGTACCGGCGCCGCTGCCGGTGAAGCGTCCGAGCATGTGGAAGGGCGTGCTGGGCGGTGCGCTGCTCGGTCTCGGCCTGGGCGCGCTGTTCTCGCACTTCGGCATCGGCGGCGCCATGGCCGGCGCGCTGTCGTCGATGTTGATGATCCTGCTGCTCGTGTTCGCCGTCATGTTCATCGTGCGCATGTTCCGCCGCAAGGATACGCCGGCGAATTCCGCCTTCACGGGCTTCAACCCGAATCCCGTGCCCGCGTCGGCCACGCCGGAAATCGGTTCGGGCCTGAACGGCGGCTACCAGGGCAACGCAGGCGGCTTCCAGCCGGG
Source organism: Massilia pinisoli (assembly GCF_024753285.1). Classification (GTDB taxonomy): domain Bacteria; phylum Pseudomonadota; class Gammaproteobacteria; order Burkholderiales; family Burkholderiaceae_D; genus Telluria; species Telluria pinisoli. The sequence goes on from NZ_JANUGW010000003.1 coordinate 352,156, forward strand.
CTTCTCGAACGGGCCCTCGCTCGACAAGGCGGCCCCCGCGCACCAGCCATGGGGCGTACCGGCCGGCTTCGACACCGACGCGTTCCTGCGCCACGCGAAGGCCTCGTTCATCCGCATGCAGGCCGCCTGGGACCGTAGCGACCTCGCCGATCTGCGCGAGTTCACGTCGCCCGAGGTGTACGCCGAACTGTCGCTGCAGGTCCAGGAACGGGGCGGCCAGCCCGACTTCACGGAAGTCGTCAACATCGATTCCCAGCTGCTGGGCATCGAGACGACGGAGCGCGACTATTTCGCGAGCGTGCAGTTCAACGGCATGATCCGCAATGCGCCGGGCGCGCAGCCGGAACCGTTCGTCGAAGTGTGGAACCTGGCCAAGCCCCTGAACGGCAGCGGCGGCTGGGTCCTGGCGGGCATTCAGCAGATTACTTAAAAATTTTGCAATCTAAAAACTGGTAAGATCGAAACCGCCCGACGATGCCGGGCGGTTTTATTTTGTGAATACGAATCCCTCATGTCTTCGACTTCCTCTTTCCTGTCGCCGCAACGGGGCTTGACGGCCCCGGCCGTGGCGACGATCAACCACTTGCTGGCGCAGGAAGCGTGGGCGCGCGATGCCCTGATGCGCCACGCCGGCAAGACCGCCTGCATCGACACCGGCCATCTCGCCTTGCGCATGCGCGTCGCGCGCGACGGCATGCTCGAGACGGCGGGCGCCGACGACGCGGCCAGCGTCACCATCCACGTCAAGTTGTCCGACGTGCCGCTGATCCTGCAGAACCGCGACCGCGCGTTCTCGTACGTGCGCATCGAGGGCGATGCCGAGTTCGCCAACACGATCTCGCAACTGTCGAAGGGCTTGCGGTGGGATGCCGAGCACGACCTCGAGCGCCTGTTCGGGCCGATCGGCGCCGTGCGCCTCGCGGACGGCGCGCGCTCGGCCGTGACGGGCGCGGCCACGGCCAGCCGCCGCCTGGCGGAGAACGTCACCGAATTCCTGCTGGAAGAACGGCGCGTGCTCGTGCGGCCGGCCGTCGTCGACGAGTTCGCGGACGACGTCGGCCACCTGCGCGACGACGTCGAGCGTACGGCCAAGCGCATCGCCAAACTCGAGCAAAAACTGGCGCAACAAATGGCCCAACAAGCGGAGCGCAGTGCCGCGCCGACGATTCCTGATACACCTTCGGACCACTGATGATCCTGAAATTCCTGCGCCTGCTGAAGATCTTCACCGTCATCGTCAAATACGGCCTGGACGAGATCGCGATTTCCGGCCTCGACGTACCGCGTACCGCCCGCGTGATCAATACCGTCTTCTTCTGGCGCAGCTTCACGTCGCCGCGCGCGATCCGACTGCGGCTGGCGCTGGAAGAGCTGGGCCCCATCTTCGTGAAGTTCGGCCAGGTATTGTCGACGCGGCCCGACCTGATGCCGCCGGACATCGTGGCCGAGCTGTCGCTGCTGCAGGACCGCGTGCCGCCGTTCGATTCCGACCTGGCCGTCGCCCAGATCACGCGCTCGCTCGGCGCGTCGCCGGACATGCTGTTCGCGTCGTTCGATCGCACGCCGATCGCGTCCGCGTCGATCGCGCAGGTGCACTTCGCCACGTTGAAGAACGGCAGGGAAGTCGCGGTAAAAGTGCTTCGTCCGGGGATGAAGTCGACGATCGACGAAGACGTCGCCCTGATGCAGATGGCGGCCGGCGTCATCGAAAAAGTGTGGGCCGACAGCCGCCGGCTGAAACCGCGCGAAGTCGTGGCCGAGTTCGACAAATACCTGCACGACGAACTCGACCTGATGCGCGAGGCGGCCAACGCCAGCCAGCTGCGCCGCAACTTCGCGAATTCCGACTTGCTGCTCGTGCCGGAAATGTACTGGGACTATTGTTCCAGCAGCGTGATCGTGATGGAGCGCATGAACGGCATCCCGATCTCGCAGACGGACCGCCTCGTCGCGGCCGGCGTCGACCTGAAAAAACTGTCCAGCGACGGCGTCGAGATCTTTTTCACGCAGGTGTTCCGTGACGGCTTTTTTCACGCCGACATGCACCCTGGGAATATCCTCGTCTCCATCGATCCGGCCACCTTCGGCCGCTACATCGCGCTGGATTTCGGCATCGTCGGCACCCTGAACGATTTCGACAAGGATTACCTGTCGCAGAACTTCCTCGCGTTCTTCCGGCGCGATTACAAGCGCGTCGCGGAGGCGCACATCGAATCGGGCTGGGCGCCGCGCGACACCCGCGTCGACGAGCTGGAGGCCGCCGTGCGCGCCACCTGCGAGCCGATCTTCGACCGTCCATTGAAGGACATCTCGTTCGGCCAGGTGCTGCTGCGCCTGTTCCAGACGTCGCGCCGCTTCAACGTCGAAGTGCAGCCGCAGCTCGTGCTGTTGCAGAAGACCATGCTGAACATCGAGGGCCTGGGCCGCCAGCTCGACCCGGACCTCGACTTGTGGAAGACGGCGAAACCGTACCTGGAGCGCTGGATGGCGGAGCAGGTCGGCTGGCGCGGCCTGGCCGAGCGCCTGAAGGCCGAGGCGCCGCGCTTCGGCCAGATCTTCCCGCAGTTGCCGCGCCTGATGCACCAGGTCTTGCACAAGCGCGCGTACAGCGACCTTGACTTGGGCGACCTGGTGGCGAGCATGCTGGTCGAGACGCGCCGCGCCACGCGGCTGCTCGTCTTCGTCGCGTGCGCGACGGGCGTCATCGCCGTGCTCGTCGCCGGCATGTTCGCGTCCGGGCATCTGCACTGGACCCCGTGATGGCCGCGCCGCCGGCGTTCTCCAGCCGCGATCCGCTGTCGCCGCAATTCTGGGACGAGCGTTTCGAGCGCGCGTTCACACCGTGGGAGCGGGGCGGGGTGTCGATGGCGTTGCGGCGGTTCGTCGCAGCTGCCACGCGCCCGCTCGTTGCGCTGGCGCCGGGCTGCGGCACCGCGCACGAACTGGCCTTGATGTGCGAAGCCGGCTGGGACGCCACCGCCATCGATTTCTCGCCCGAGGCCGTCGCGCGCGCCCGCGCGCTGGCGGGGCCGTGGGCCGACCGCATCGTGCAGGCCGATTTTTTCACGTATGCACCGGCGCGGCCGCTGGACCTCGTCTACGAACAGGCGTTCCTGTGCGCCATGCCCCGCGAGCGTTGGGATGCCGTCGCGCGGCGCTGGGACGCGCTGCTGGCGCCGGGTGGCGTGCTGGCCGGCTATTTCTACTTCGACGATGCGGCGAAAGGGCCGCCGTTCGGCATCTCCCGTGCGCGGCTGGACGAGCTGTTGCACAACGGGTTCGAGTGCATCGCGGATGAGGCGGTCGAGGATTCCATTCCCGTGTTCAAGGCGAAGGAACGGTGGATGGTGTGGCGCAAGCGCCAGCGTATGCGCTGACCGACCCGCGGCGTCAATCCGCTTCCATCTGCAGTACGACCTTGCCTTTGGCGCGACCTTGCTCCAGGTAGGCAAGACCCGCTTTCGCCTGGGTGAACGGAAACACCTTATCGATCACCGGCCTGATGCGCCCGGCTTTCAATAGTTCGCCGATACTCGCGAGCTGGCTGCCGTCGGGACGGACGAACATGAAGCTGTAGGTTGCGCCACGTCGTTTGGCAAGACGCCGGATTTTGGCACTCAGCAAACCAAACACGAGTTTCATCACGAAGTTCATGCCGCGTGCCCGCGCAAATGCCGCATCGGGCGGACCGATCAAGGAAACGACTTTGCCGCGTGGGCGCAGGATGTCCAGCGCCGTTTCCAATCCATCGCCCCGTGTCGTTCCCAGCACGGCGTCGTAGTCGTGCAGCACGTCTTGGACGTCCTGTTTTTTGTAGTCGACCACTTCATCTGCACCGAGCGTGCGTACCAACTCGATATTGGCCGTGCTGGTGGTCGTACCCACGGTCGCCCCCAGGTGCTTTGCCAGTTGGATCGCAAAGGTGCCGATGCCGCCGGAACCAGCGGGTATGAAGATTTTTTGGCCGGGCTTGAGTTGCATGTGCTCTTTGAACGATTGCCACACGGTCAAACCAACCATGGGGATCGATGCGGCCTCGATAAAGCTCAGGTTCGCCGGCTTCAGCGCTGCCGCGTGTTCAGGCACCGCGACGAATTCCGCGAAGCTGCCGTTGCCAAGGTCGAACACGCTGCCGTACACCGCATCGCCTGGCCGGAAGCGGCTTACGCGGCTTCCGACCTCAACCACCACGCCCGCGAAATCACTGCCCATCGTTGCGGGCAGTTGAAATTTGAGGATGGGTTTGAACATCCCCTTCGGGATCATGTTGTCGATTGGATTCAGGCCAGCGGCGCGTACCTTGACCAGGATGTCGTCGGGCCCGATCGTTGGACGAGCGACGTCGGCGAATGCGAGCGGCTCCGCTCCGCCATATCGTTTCAAAACGAGTGCTTTCATGTCATGTTCTCAGTAGGGGAGGGCCGGTCAGGACAGGCGCAAATCCTTGCGCAAGCCCGCATCCATCACGCCGGCCGGGGCAAACCTGCGCAGCAGGCGCAAACGTCCCGCCAGTCCGCCTGCCGTGTAACGCAGCTTCGGGCTGGCGGCTTGCGCGGCCTTGAGCACCGTTCGCGCGACCACCGCCGGACCTTCGGCCGACTCCATCACTTCGGATACGCGTTTGGTCACCGCCACGCGTATGTCGCGATAATCCTCGACCATGGCATCCGCCTGCAGAAGGTTGGCGTCGAACGGTGTTTTCGTGTAGGCAGGCTCGACCACCACGGAGCGAATTCCCCAGTTGCGCAATTCGTGATCCAGGGATTCCGAATAGCCTTCAATTGCATGCTTGGTCGCGGCGTACAAGGCGCCATATGGCATCGGAAGGAAGCCGAGTACCGAGCCCATATGGATGATACGTCCGGAACCCCGGCTGCGCATGTGCGGCAGCACCGCACGCGTCATGCGTACGACGCCAAAGAAGTTGGTATCGAAAATCGCTTGCGCCTGTTCGATCGAGCTTTCTTCGGCGCCGGCGGGTGCCACGCCGAACCCCGCGTTGTTGACGAGCAGATCGATACGGCCTTCCTTTCGCAAGACGGTATCGATGGCTTCACGCACCGAGACATCGCTGGTCACGTCGAGCGCGATCATGTCGAAGGGACGCGTCTTGCCGGGCTTGATGCTGCGGCTCGTGCCGTAGACCTTATAGCCGGCCTCGGCCAACTGCGTGGCAGTGGCTTCTCCGATGCCGGACGAAGCGCCGGTCACCAGTGCGATCTTGATTTCCATGAGATTTCCTTTTTTATAAACAAAGTTCGTACGCTACGAGGGGCGCAAATATGACGAACGTCATATTTGTGTGCAAAAAAAAGCCCGTGACGCATCAATCACGGGCTGGCAGCAGATACTTGAGCGAGGCCGCGCGCAACGCTTCCGACAATGTCGGGTCGTCCACGGCTCGGGCAACCACCGCGGTACCGACGAGGCCGCATACGAGCATCATCGCCTGCTCATGCGTCTCGCGCTGGCCCCAGCCCGGCATCTGACGCGCGAATAAATCGATCATTTCCTTGATATGGACAGTCGCGGCGCGACGTACTTCAGGCGCCTGGCGGGGCATTTCCGAGCCCAGCGCCGAGACCGGACACCCGGTCTCGATGCCGGCCATGTGCTCATCCGACAAGTACGCCTGCATCATTCGCTGCAACGCTTGGCCCGGCGGCGCAGTCGCCGCAACGCGCGCCGCCAGCGCGACGGATTCGGCACCCGCACGGTCTCCCGCTTCCGCAAGCAATGCGTCGCGCGACGCAAAGTGCGCGTAGAAGCCGCCATGCGTCAAGCCGGCTTCTTTCATGATGTCGGCCACGCCCGTCCCGTCATAACCGCTGCGCCGGATCGCGCGCGCAGCGACTTCCACGATACGGTCATGCGTGGCTTCCTTGCGGCTTTTGGTGGCGACGTTGTTGGTTTTCCTGGACATGACGTTCATCATATCAGCGTTTTGCGTGCGCTGCAGGGCTTGGCGTCGCGCCAAAAGAAAAGGGCCCGCAAGCGGGCCCCGATTTGAAGTGTTTTTCTTCGGTATTGCGGCGTGCCGGAACCGGTCGCGCAAACTTCTGTTTCTTAAACCTTCGTGCAGCTATTGCTGCTGAGAATGCTATTAAAACAGTTAAGTTGATAATCGGCAAACGAAACCCATCCGTGCGGTGACGAAAAACAACACTGTTTCCACGCTGCAGCAACTTGTCGGGAAGGTCATAAGCCCCCTCGATGGCCGCCAGAGTCAAAGTCTCCCGCAAAAGCTTTATAATTCAGGGTTTTGATGATTTTTGCGGAGTATTCAGATGCCGATTTACGCCTACCGCTGCGATGAATGCGGTTTTGCCAAGGATGTACTGCAAAAAGTTTCCGATCCGGTTCTGACCGTATGCCCGTCGTGCGGCAAGTCATCGTTCAAGAAGCAAGTCACCGCCGCCGGTTTCCAGTTGAAGGGTACCGGCTGGTACGTGACCGACTTCCGCGGTGGCAGCGCCCCGGCGACCGGCGCGGCGCCGGCAGCGTCGACGCCGGCGTCGTCCGACGGCGGACCGACCACGGAAGCAGCGGCCGCGCCGGCCCCGGCCGCCGCGCCGGCGAAAGACAGCAGCAGTAACTGACAAACGGCGCCGGCCCTGCGCGGCCGGCGCATAATGTGCACCCGACACTTTCATCGGACGAGACCCGTCACGACTAACGATGCGTAAATATTTCATCACAGGCGCGCTGGTGCTGGTTCCCCTGGCGATCACGGCCTGGGTGCTGAACTTCGTGATCAGCACGCTGGACCAGTCGCTCGTCCTCGTGCCGAGCGAGTGGCAGCCGCGCACCTACATCCCGGGCCTGGGCGCCATCATCACCCTGGCCATCGTGTTCGTGACCGGCGTGCTGACCAATAACCTGGTCGGCAAGTGGTTCGTCCGGATGTGGGAGCGGCTGCTGCAGCGCATCCCCGTCGTGAACTCGGTGTACGGCAGCGTCAAGCAAGTGTCCGACACGCTGTTCTCGTCGTCGGGCAACGCGTTCCGCAAGGCCGTCCTGATTCCGTACCCGCACGAGAATTCGTACACGATCGCCTTTCTCACCGGCGTGCCGGGCGGCGACGTCAAGAACCACCTGGTGGGCGACTACGTGAGCGTGTACGTGCCGACCACCCCCAATCCGACGTCCGGCTTCTTCCTGATGATGGAGCGCAGCCGGGTCGTCGAGCTGGACATGACGGTCGACGCGGCCCTCAAGTACATCGTCTCGATGGGCGTCGTGGCGCCCCCGCCGCCGCTCGACGCCGCGCCCGACACGCACGTCGCCATCGCGGCGGAATAGAACAAGGCAGCAAAGAATCCAGGGCCAGCCAAGAGCCGGCCCACCGAATCAACCAACCAGGATCGAAAAACTATGTCCTCCATGCGTACTCACTACTGCGGCCTCGTGACCGAAGAGCTGCTGGGCCAAACCGTCAGCCTGTGCGGCTGGGTGCACCGTCGTCGCGACCACGGCGGCGTGATCTTCATCGACCTGCGCGACCGCGAAGGTCTCGTGCAGGTCGTCTGCCACCCCGACAATGCCGACGTGTTCAAGGTCGCCGAGCACGTGCGCAACGAGTACTGCCTGCGCGTGACGGGCACCGTCGTGAACCGCCTGGAAGGTACTGCCAACGCCAACCTGAAGTCGGGCAAGATCGAGATCAACACCACCAAGCTGGAAGTGCTGAACGCGTCCGTGCCGGTGCCGTTCCAGCTGGACGACGACAACCTGTCGGAAACGACGCGCCTGACGCACCGCGTGCTCGACCTGCGTCGCCAGCAGATGCAGCACAACCTGCGCCTGCGCTACAAGGTGTCGATGGAAGTGCGCAAATACCTGGACAACCTGGGCTTCATCGACATCGAGACCCCGATGCTGACCAAGTCCACGCCGGAAGGCGCGCGCGACTACCTGGTGCCGTCGCGCGTCAACCCGGGCAACTTCTTCGCGCTGCCGCAGTCGCCGCAGCTGTTCAAGCAGCTGCTGATGGTCGCCAACTTCGACCGTTACTACCAGATCACCAAGTGCTTCCGCGACGAAGACCTGCGCGCCGACCGCCAGCCGGAATTCACCCAGATCGACTGCGAGACGTCGTTCCTGACCGAGCAGGAAATCCGTGACCTGTTCGAAGACATGATGCGCGTCGTCTTCAAGAACGCCGCCGGCATCGACCTGCCGAACCCGTTCCCCGTGATGGACTTCGCCACCGCGATGGGCCTCTACGGTTCCGACAAGCCGGATATGCGGGTAAAACTGCAGTTCACCGAACTGACGGAGCTGATGAAGACCGTCGAATTCAAGGTCTTCAACAACGCCGCCAACATGGTGGGCGGCCGCGTCGTCGGCATGCGCGTGCCGCAGGGCGGTTCGATGCCGCGTTCGGAAATCGACGCGTACACGCAATTCGTCGGCATCTACGGCGCCAAGGGCCTCGCCTACATCAAGGTCAACGAAAAGGCCAAGGGCCGCGATGGCCTGCAGTCGCCGATCGTCAAGAACATCTCGGACGACGTGCTGGCCAAGGTGCTGGAACTGACGGGCGCCGAAGACGGCGACCTGATCTTCTTCGGTGCCGATAAAGCCAAGGTCGTGAACGACTCGATCGGCGCGCTGCGCGTGAAGATCGGCCACTCGGAATTCGGCAAGAAGGCCGGCCTGTTCGAGGAGGTCTGGGCACCGCTGTGGGTCATCGACTTCCCGATGTTCGAGTACGACGAGGAAGGCGACCGCTGGAACGCCACGCACCACCCGTTCACGGCGCCGAAGGACGGCCACGAAGACATGCTCGAGACGAATCCGGGCGCCTGCGTCGCCAAGGCTTACGACATGGTGCTGAACGGCTGGGAACTGGGCGGCGGCTCGATCCGTATCCACCGCGAGGAAGTCCAGAGCAAGGTGTTCCGCGCACTGAAGATCGACGCGGAAGAAGCGCAGCTGAAGTTCGGCTTCCTGCTCGACGCGCTGCAGTACGGCGCGCCGCCGCACGGCGGCCTGGCGTTCGGCCTCGACCGCCTCATCACCTTGATGACGGGCTCCGAGTCGATCCGCGATGTGATCGCGTTCCCGAAAACCCAGCGCGCGCAGGACCTGCTCACCAACGCGCCGTCGGAAGTCGACGAGAAGCAGCTGCGCGAGCTGCATATCCGCCTGCGCAACGAGCCAAAGGTCGCGTAAGGCATGCGTTTGGTGGGCACGGGGTGCCCACCCTACGTCAAGCCCCCGCTTTCGCGGGGGCGACGTTTTTTGGGTACGCTACAATAATCCCATGCCCCACAAGATTCCCGAATCCGTCCTCGTCGTCATCCACACCGCCGACCTCGAGGTGTTGCTGATCGAACGCGCCGACCGACCCGGCTTCTGGCAATCCGTCACCGGTTCCCTCGACCGCCCCGACGAACCGCTGCTGGAAACGGCGACCCGCGAATTGTTCGAGGAAACGGGCATCGCCGCCGATGGCGAGCGCATCGTCCTGCACGATTGGCACCTGTCGAACATCTACGAGATCTACGAGACCTGGCGCCACCGCTACGCGCCCGGCGTCACGCACAACACGGAACACGTGTTCTCCGTCTGCGTGCCGCGCGACATCGCGATCACGCTCGCGCCGCGCGAGCACGTGCAGTACGCGTGGCTGCCGTTGCTGGCCGCGGCCGACCGCTGCTTTTCCAGCTCGAACGCGGAAGCCATCCTGCAATTGCGGCATCACTTTCCCCCGGCGTAAGCGAATTGCCACGCCCGCATTACCGAATCGTGTATTTCAATCGTGCGCCAGGCAATCCATGCTATGTTGCCTTGCCCTATAGCAATTGTATTTCGATCGACATCGCATGCGCCGTGCAACACACCTCGGATTCGTCGCCGCCGCCGTCTTCACCGTCATGGTGCTGGTGGCGGCCGTGCCGTTCTGGCTGAACCGTTCCGTCAACGTCATGCTGGCGCAGGCGCGCGCCGAGCTGCTCGCGCAGCAGCGCCTGGACGACATCCTGACCAGCGTGCGCGACGCCGAGACGGCGCAGCGCGGCTTCATCGTCACCGGTAACGACGCCTTCCTCGAACCGTACGAGCAGGCGCGGCGCACGCTGCCCGGCGCGCTGCACGAGGCGAAGGAAAAGGCGCGCACGGATGCCGAGCGGGCCACCGTGTGGCGCATCTCGCGCCTGGTGGATCTCAAGCTGGCCGAACTCGACGAAACCATCCAGCTGCGCCGCCATGCAGGTTTCGAGGCGGCCGAGCGCGTGGTCAGCTCGCTGCGCGGCAAGCTGTACATGGACGAGCTGCGCCGCATCGTGGCGGCGGAACAGGTGCGCGGCAAGGCCCGGCGCGACGCGCTGCGCGCCGATCTGCTGGCGCGCTCGGAAAAGTCGTTCTACGTGAGCGTCGCGGCGACGGCCGCCAATATCCTCGTGCTGGGCGTCCTGCTGCTGGTCGTGACGCGGGTGCTGCGCGAGCGCCGCGCCGCCGCCGCGCAACTCGAGGCCCAGGCCGGCGAGCTCGCGCAGGCGGTCGCCCTGACGACGCGCCACAACCGCGAGTTGACGGTGGTCGCCGAATTGCTGCGTGCCGTCGACGCCGTGCCGTCGGTCGCCGCGGCCGGCCTCGTGCTCGCGCGCGCGATGCCCAAGCTGTTGCCCGGCGTGGCCGGCACGCTGTTCCTGCTGCGCGACGACGACAACCAGCTGGACCGCGAGGCGCAGTGGGGCACGCCGTCCGACCAGCCCCCCGTCATCGACATCGACGCCTGCTGGGCACTGCGCCACCGGGCGCGCTACCGGACGGCGGGCCACGGCGAGCCGGCCTGCGCCCATTACCGCACCCCGGTGGACGATGCGCCGGGCCGCCTGTGCATCCCGCTCGTCACGCACGACGACTTGCTCGGCATGCTGCACCTGGAGGGACTGGCGACGGGCCCCGGGCAGGACGAGCAGGAACGCGTCGCGGTGACGATCGCGGAGCAGTTCGCGCTGGCGCTGGGGAGTGCGCGCCTGCGCGAGTCGTTGCGCCGCCAGTCCGTGCTCGATCCGCTCACGGGCCTGTTCAACCGGCGCCACTTCGACGCGGCGCTGAAGCGCGAGCTGGCGCGGGCGCGGCGCAAGAACGTGCCGGTGAGCCTCGTGCTCGTCGATATCGACCATTTCAAGCGCGTCAACGATGACTACGGCCACGCCGTCGGCGACGCCGTGCTGCGCACCATCGCCCAGCAGCTGCGCCAGGGCATCCGCGAAGGCGACGTCGCCTGCCGCTATGGCGGCGAGGAGATGGTTCTGCTGCTGCCGGAATGCGCGGCCGCGGATGCGCGCGCGCGCGCGGAGGCGATCCGCGTCGCGCTGGCGACCGTCACGCCGAACCCCGAAGGCGAGGGACCGGAACGGATCACCGCGTCGTTCGGCGTCGCGTCGTATCCCGTCCATGCGCAGGATGCCGAGTCGTTGTTCTGGGCGGCCGACAAGGCGCTGTACCGCGCCAAGCAGGAAGGCCGCAACCGCGTGCTGATGGGCGCGTGAACCAACCGCCGCCCGCCGCCGGGGTTGCCTTACCGCCAACGCCACGCGCGACACTGCGCGGCACTGTTGCAAGCACCCAACCGGTAGAATATTGGTTGTCGCCCTAAGCGCGTGTCACAAATTCCACATGGAAACAAATGTTTCTTGACCGAAATGGGTGGGAGTTGATACTTTCGGTCTTGAAGACTCCACCGCAAGTGTCCACGTTCCGAGGCTCATCATGGCCGACACGCTCACCATTCCAATCGACCAAGTCCAGATCGGCCTGTATATCCACCTCGACCTGAAGTGGTTCCAGCACCCGTTCGCATTCAGCCATTTCAAGGTCAAGACCGAGGACCAGCTGCGCACCTTGCGCGGCCTCGGGATCGACACCGTCCGCGTCGATCCCGCGCTCAGCGACGTGCCCGTGCCGTCCGCCGCGCCGGAGCAGCCCGCGCCGCCACCACAGCCTGCCGCGTCGGCGGAAGCGCGTGCCGAGTCGCCCGTCATGGCGGCGAAGCGGGAAATGATGGAACGCATCCGCGAACAGCGCGAGAATGCCGGCCGCGTCGAGCAGGCGTTCGTGAACACGGCGCGTGCGATCCGCGACATCGACCGCAACCTGTTTTCCCAGCCGGCCGAGACCGTGCGCGTGGCCGGCAAGCTGATCGGCCAGATCACGGAATCGATCCTGTCCGCGCCCGAGCTCGCGATCAACCTGATGGGCGACAAGCTGGGCGGCGAGGAAGTCTACGTCCACTCGCTGAACGTCACGATGCTGTCGATGATGATCGCGCGCGACATCAAGCTGCCGCACGAGCTGGCCAACGTGCTGGGCATGGGCGCGCTGCTGCACGACATCGGCACGAAGAACATCCCGGACAAGGTGTTGAACAAGCTCGACGCCTACAACCACGCGGAGCAGGCGCTCATGGAGACGCATTGCGAGGGCGGCTTCGAGATCGGCCGGAAGCTGGGCCTGGCGGCGCCGGCGCTGGGCATCATCCGCGACCACCACGAGATGTTCGACGGCACCGGCTACCCGCGCCACCTGCAGGGCGAGGCGACCAGCGTCCTGGCCCGCATCGTCTCGATCGCGAACCATTATGACGAGTTATGCAATCCGCGTAACCCGGCCGAGTCGCTCACGCCGCACGAGGCGCTGTCGCTGATGTTCGCCAAGATGCGCAGCCGCTTCGATCCGAAGCTGCTGCAGGTGTTCATCCGCTGCCTCGGCGTCTACCCGCCGGGCACGATCGTCCAGTTCGCGAACGGCGTCGTCGGCATGGTCGTCAACGTCAATACGGCGAAGCCGACGCGGCCCCAGGTCATGATCTACGAGGCCAGCGTGCCGCGCGAGGAAGCGATCGTCGTCGACCTCGAGCAGCAGCCCGACCTGAACATCGTGAAGTCGATCCGCCCGTCCCAGGTGCCGAAGGACATCTATAACTACCTCAGCCCGCGCAAGCGCGTCAGCTATTATTTCGACGCCCGCGACCCGGGCCGCAGGAGCCAGTCATGAGCCTGCACCAGCTGATGGTCGACCACAGCCCGTACATGGCGATGGTGGTCGACCCGGCGGATTTGCGCATCCTCGTCGCCAGCCGCATGGTCGAGCAGGTGCTCGGCTATTCGCGCGAGCAGTTGCAGGGGATGGTGATCACCGATATCGAAAGCTCCCTGCAGGACGTGTTCTATTGGGAGGACGTGCGCGCAGGCCAGTATCTCGACGTCGAGGCGCAGGAAGGCGAGTATTTATGCGCCGACGCCTCGCTGCTGACGGTGATGAAGTCGGTGCGCGTGATCGACGACGCCGGCCGGCGGCTGCTGCTCGTGCGTGCGCGCGACCGCCGCCACGAGCGCCAGGTCGAGGCGTTGCTCGAGCAGACCCTCGCGCAGCTGCGCACGACGCTCGAGTCCACGGCCGACGGCATCCTCGTCATCGACTGGCACGGCAAGATCACGAGCATGAACCGGCTGTTCTCCGCGATGTGGGACATCCCCGCCGTGCTGCTGCAGGCGGGCGAGGACGACGGCATCATCGAATACATCGCGGGCCAGGTCGAAGAGAGCGACGTGATCCGCAGCCGCCTGCGCCAGGTGGCCGACACGGCCGAGACGCAAGACCTGTTTCGCCTGAAGAACGGCCGCTTCTTCGAGTGCCGCTCGCGACCGCAGTTCCTGGGCGAGCGCGTGATCGGCCGCGTGTTCGGCTATACCGACGTGACCGAGCGCCATCGCGCCGAGGAAGCGCTGCGCGAGTCGCGCGACCAGCTGGAATCGAAAGTGCGCGAACGCACGCGCGACCTGCGCGAGGCGAACGCCACGCTGGAGCAGGAAAAGGCGCGCCAGGCGGACCTGATCAAGAAACTGGGCGAGGCCCAGAGCCAGCTGCTGCAGGCGGAAAAGATGGCCTCCATCGGCGTGCTGGCGGCCGGCGTCGCCCACGAGATCAACAACCCGATCGGCTTCGTCAACTCGAACCTGGGCAGCCTGCAGCGGTATGCCCAGGCGATGCTCAAGCTGCTCGACAGTTACGAGGCGCTGGAAAGCTCGCTCAGTCCGGACGACCGCGCCTCGATCGCGCGCCTGAAGAAGGAAGTCGACGCCGACTACCTGCGCGAAGACCTGGAGCCGCTGCTGCGCGAATCGATGGACGGCATCGACCGCGTGCGCCGGATCGTGCAGGACATGAAGGATTTCTCGCACGTCGACGGCGGCGGCCTGCAGTACGCCGACCTCGAGGCGGGCCTGAACAGCACGCTGAACGTCGTCTGGAACGAGGTCAAATACAAGGCCGAGGTGACCAAGGAGTACGCGAACCTGCCGCAGATCGAATGCTATCCGTCGCAGCTGAACCAGGTGTTCATGAACCTTCTGGTCAATGCCGCGCACGCGATCGAGAAGACCGGGCGCATCACGCTGCGCACTGGCTACGACGAGCGCCAGGTATGGATCGAGGTCGAGGACACGGGGACCGGCATCGCGCCGGACAAGCTGGGGCGCATCTTCGAACCGTTCTTCACGACCAAGCCGGTGGGCAAGGGCACGGGCCTGGGCCTGTCGCTGTCGTACGGCATCGTGCAAAAGCATGGCGGCCGCTTCGACGTGCACAGCGAAGTGGGCAAGGGCACGCGCTTCCGCGTCGTGCTGCCGCGGTTCCGCCCGGTGCCCGAAGCGGGCGTCGTCATCTGATCTCCGGCCGGGACAGCCCGGCATCTCACACGGCACAGCCGGCCGGAACTTCCTGAGCCCGGCCGAGTCCAAAATACCATCAACACCATGCCGGACGCGCGGCGGCGAAATGCGCCGCTGCGGTTAAAATGTTAACTAATTTTTAATTGAACAGAGTTGATCGGCGTGATAATGCGTGATTTTTTCGTTGATCAATGTTGCGTGATTCCTGTCACAGGGGATAAATCCCCCTAGGAATTCGGAATTAAATTCGGAAGAGATCGCGGCGCACGATACATTAGGCGGTTTGACAGGGTTAATCGATTTCATTAAGGTCAACCGGTCGTTTCTGGCGACTTAACACTTTAGCAATGTCCAACAAAGGGAGGAATTATGAGCGAACGCAGACACGAGCAGAAGGTCAAGGACGTTGGCGTCGATAACGATTACCTGTGCATCGAGCTGTTGAGCGGTCTTCGCCTGATAGGTCCGCTGCGCACGAATCCGGTTTACCGCGACCCCGTCACCCCACCCCAAGCGCGTCCTCTGCCGACCGGCGACTACAGACACGCCGCCGTCGCACCCTGAGCATTACCCTACGCCTTTTCCGGCCATGAGCCGGGAAGGGCTCCCCCCGCGCACGATTGCGCTTCCCGCCTCGCAAAGGCACGGACTGATGGGGTTACAATGTTCCCATGAAAATCCGTGTTGCGACCTACAACATTCACAAAGGCGTCTCTTCCTTTCGTAGTACGCCGCGCGTGTTGGCGCTGAAAAAAGCCATCGGTGCCTTCGATGCGGACGTCGTGTTCCTGCAGGAAGTGCAGGGGCGGCACGACCGCTACCAGGCGCGCTACGGCGAAAAGATCCGCAGCCCCCATCATCACTGGCCCGAGAAGGCCCAGCACGAATTCTTCGCCGGCGAAAACCTGCACGCGGCCTATGGCATGAACGCCGTGTACGACCACGGCCACCACGGCAACGCGCTGCTGTCCGGCTTTCCGATCGCGAACCAGAACAACCACGACGTGTCCGACCACGCTTACGAACAGCGGGGCATCCTGCACTGCGTGCTCGAGACGGCGTCCGGCAACGTGCATTGCTACGTCGTGCACCTGGGCCTGTTCGAAGGCAGCCGCCGGCGCCAGACGGACTTGCTGATCAACTGCGTGCAGGATTCCGCGCGCGACGGCGAGCCCGTCATCATCGCCGGCGACTTCAACGACTGGCGCAACACCCTCAGCGACTGCCTGCGCGCGAAGCTGGGCGTCGTCGAGGTGTTCGACGAACTGGAGCGGCCGTCGCGGCTCGGCGTGAGGATCGGCGACATGGTGCGCAGTGCGGCCGGGCGCGAAAAACGCCTCGTCCCGGCGCGGACGTTTCCTGCTGCGCTGCCCTGGTTCCGGCTCGACCGGATCTATGTGCGCGGCTTCCAGGTCGAGCATGCCGAAGTGCTGCACGGCCCGCAGTGGGCGCGCCTGTCGGACCATGCACCGATCGTGGCCAACCTGCAGCTGACCTAGCGATGCGCACCGTCACGTATGTAGCCAACAACGACGTTACCCTCCTCGAAAGCGGCAGCACCTATTTCCCGGCGCTGCTGGCGGCCATCGATGCGGCCCGGCAGGAGATCCTGTACGAGACCTATATCTATGCCGAGGATGACACCGCGCGTGCCGTCACCGCCGCGCTGATCCGCGCCGCACAGCGCGGCGTCAAGGTGCGCGTGCTGGCCGACTGGTTCGGCACGGGCAACCGCACCGCATGCCGCCTGAAAGAAGAGTTCTGCGGCGCCGGGGTGCACTACCGCATGTTCAACCCATGGTTCAAGCGGGGCGCCGCGCGCAGCCATCGCAAGATTGCCGTGATGGACCGCGAGGTCGCGTTTGTCGGCGGCATCAACACGAACGACGACAACCTGCACGACTACGAACCGCACGCGCCGCTGCCGGCGCCCCGCTGGGATTTCGCCGTGCGCGTACGCGGGCCGCTCGTGGCGGAGATCCACCGCGAAGCGCAGGCGCAGTGGGCGCGGGCGGGTCACCTGCCGCTCGTCCGCCGCATCAACCTGTTCCGCGAGATGCGCAAGCAGCCGGCCGCGCTGGGCGACCATCCGATGCGCGCCGCGTTCGTCGTGCGCGACAACCTGCGCAACCGCCGCACGATCCAGCGCGCCTACCTGCAGGCGATCGGCCGTGCGCGCAAGCGCGTGCTGATGGCCACGCCGTATTTCGCGCCGCACCGCAAGTTCCGCGACGCGCTGTGCCAGGCCGCGCGGCGTGGCGTCGACGTGTGCCTGATGATCGGCGTGGGCGAGTTTCGCATGCAGGATGCCGTCGCGTCGTCGTTTTATCCGCAGCTGCTCGCGGCCGGCGTGCGCATCTTCGAATACCGCAAGACGCAGCTGCATGCCAAAGTGGCGGTCGTGGACGACAACTGGGCGACGGTCGGGTCCAGCAATTGCGACGGGCTGTCGCTGTTCGTCAACCAGGAGGCGAACGTCGTCGTGCGCGATGCCCGGTTCGCGATGACGCTCGCGCGCCAGATCGAGCGCGGCGTCGCCGACGGCGTGCAGGTATGCATGGATGATCTGCGGCAACTGGGTTGGGTGCGCCGCTGCGGCCACGAAATGGCCTATTTTCTCTATAAAATGACGATGCGGGTCGTGGCGATCGGCTACGCCTGAGTGGAACTGTGATGACGGACAACGACAACGTAAGAATCGACAAATGGCTGTGGGCCGCGCGCTTTTTCAAGACGCGCTCGCTGGCCGCGGATGCCGTCGACCGCGGGCGCGTGCGCATTGGCGGCGAACCTGTGAAACCCGCCCGTTCCGTCAAGGTCGATGATAAGATTTTCATCGACAACGGTTCGAACCGGTGGGAAGTGGTCGTGCTGGGGCTGTCCGACAAGCGCGGCCCCGCACCCGTCGCCCAGGCGCTGTACCGCGAGACGGAAGAGAGCCTCGTGCGCCGCGAAAACGACCAGGAAGCACGCCGTTTGTTCCCCGAACCGGGCAGCACGATCAAGGGCCGCCCGACCAAGCGCGACCGCCGCGCCCTGACCCGCGCCGGCGGCTGACACCTCGCCGCGTGTTGTGGCCAAGGCACTAGAACGGCGCCTCTAAGTTCCCGTTTGACATTTATCGGCTGGTAGATAATAGTACGAGCGTTCGGATTTTTTCGGTCAGAGAAAATCCTTCCTTACGCGAGGCATATTATTAACACGACAGCTAAATCGATGAGCATGCGCAAAGGCGAGATGACGCGGGCCGCCATCCTCGATGTTGCGCTCGAGCTCGCCAGCCGCGACGGTCTCGAAGGCTTGACGATCGGCCTGCTGGCCGACCGCATGAGCATGAGCAAATCAGGCGTCTTCGCGCACTTCGGTTCGCGCGAAGACTTGCAGATCGACGTGCTCAAGCTGTACCACCGCCGTTTCGAGCAGGAAGTCTTCTTCCCCAGCCTGAAGGAACCCCGCGGCCTGCCGCGCCTGGAGGCGATGTTCAATCACTGGCTCAAGCGCGTGTCGGTCGAGATCGCGTCCGGCTGCATCTATATCAGTGGCGCCGTCGAATACGACGACCGTCCGGGCCCGATCCGCGAAGAACTCGTCGCCATGGTCCGCACGTGGCAGGGCGCCCTGCTGCGCTGCGCGCAACAGGCCATCGAATGCGGCGACCTCAAGCCGGGCACCGATCCCGAGCAGCTCGTGTACGAGATGTACGGCCTCGTGCTGGCGGTGCACCACGATGCGCGCTTCCTGCGCCTGCCGGGCGCCGTCGACCGCGCGCACCGCGGCTTCGCGCGCCTCATCGCAGATTACCGCAACCCCAACAAGCAAGACAGCCAGGCAGCTACGGCCGGCGCTCAGTAATTCAACACACAATATCCACCTGTCAGGAGAACAACATGGGTCAGTACGTCGCGCCACTTCGGGATATGCAGTTCGTTCTGCACGAGTTCCTCAACGTCACCGAAGAATTCAAGAACCTGCCGGCGTACCAGGAGATCGACGCCGACATCATCAACCAGGTGCTGGAAGAAGGCGCGAAATTCACGCAGGAAGTGCTGTTCCCGCTGAACCACAGCGGCGACCGCGAAGGCTGCCACTACGACGCCGCCACCAAGACCGTCACCACGCCGAAGGGCTTCAAGGAAGCCTATAAACAGTACGTGGAAGGCGGCTGGGCCGCGCTGGCCTGCGATCCGGAATACGGCGGCCAGGGCCTGCCGGTCTCGCTGAACAACTCGTTCTACGAGATGCTGAACTCGTCGAACCAGGCATGGACCATGTACCCGGGCCTGTCGCACGGCGCGTACGAGTGCCTGAAGGAACACGGCACCGACGACCAGAAGAAGTTCTACCTGCCGAAACTCGTGTCGGGTGAATGGACCGGCACGATGTGCCTGACCGAAGCGCACTGCGGCACCGACCTGGGCCTGCTGCGCACGAAGGCCGAACCGCAAGCCGACGGCACGTACAGCATCACCGGCTCGAAGATCTTCATCTCGGCCGGCGAGCACGACATGTCGGAAAACATCGTCCACCTCGTGCTGGCCCGCCTGCCGGACGCACCGGAAGGCTCGAAAGGCATCTCGCTGTTCCTCGTGCCGAAATTCCTGCCGAACGCGGACGGTACCGTCGGCAAGCGCAACGGCATCACCTGCGGCGCCATCGAAGAGAAGATGGGCATCCACGGCAACTCGACCTGCCAGATGAACCTGGACGGCGCGATCGGCACGCTGATCGGCCAGCCGCACAAGGGCCTGAACGCGATGTTCGTGTTCATGAACGCCGCGCGCCTGGGCGTCGGCATGCAGTCGCTGGGCCTGACCGAAGTCGCGTACCAGAACGCACTCGTCTACGCAAAAGACCGTATCCAGATGCGCAGCCTGTCGGGCCCGAAGGCACCGGACAAGCCGGCCGACCCGATCATCGTCCACCCGGACGTGCGCCGCATGCTGCTGACGGCGAAAGCCTACGCGGAAGGCGCGCGCGCGCTGACGTCGTACGTCGCGCTGCAGATCGACCGCGAACTGAACCACCCGGACGAAGAAGTCCGCAAGGAAGCCGCCGGCGAAGTCGCGCTGCTGACCCCGATCGTGAAGGCCTTCATCACCGACAACGGCTGGATCGCCACGTCGGAAGCGATGCAGGTGTACGGCGGCCACGGCTACATCAGCGAGTGGGGCATGGAGCAGTACGTGCGCGACGCCCGCATCAACATGATCTACGAAGGCACGAACACCGTGCAGTCGCTCGACCTGCTGGGCCGTAAGATCCTGATGGACAACGGCGCCAAGCTGCGCGCGTTCGGCGAGAAGGTCAAGGCGTTCGTCGAAGAGAACGGCCTGGACGAGCAGATGGCCGAATTCGTCAGCCCGCTGGGCGAACTGGGCGAGAAGGTTGGCAAGCTGACGATGGAAATCGGCATGAAGGCCTTCCAGAACCAGGACGAAGTGGGCGCCGCCGCCGTGCCTTACCTGCGCGTCGTGGGCCACATGGTGTTCTCGTACTTCTTCGCGCAGATGGCGAAGATCGCGCTGGCCAAGAAGGATTCGGGCGACAAGTTCTACGAATCGAAACTGGCGACCGCACGCTTCTACTTCGCCCGCCTGTACCCGGAAACCGCGACGCTGATCCGCCAGGCACGTTCGGGTTCTTCGAACCTGATGGCGCTGGACGCAGACCTGTTCTAAATCGCACCATCACCAAAACACTGAGGATTACGAGAGATGTCTAATTTCATCGTCAAGAAAGTCGCCGTGCTGGGCGCCGGCGTGATGGGCGCGCAGATCGCTGCGCACTGCGTCAACGCCAAGGTCCCGGTCGTGCTGTTCGACCTGCCCGCGAAGCCGGAGCAAAGCTCCGGCGGTAACAAGAACGGCATCGTCCTGAAGGCCATCGAGAACCTGAAAAAACTGTCGCCGGCCCCGCTGGGCAACAAGGAAGACGCGGCGCTGATCGAAGTCGCCAACTACGAGGACAACCTCGACGTGCTGGCCGGCTGCGACCTGATCATCGAAGCCATCGCCGAGCGCATGGACTGGAAGCACGACCTGTACAAGAAGGTCGCCCCACACATCGGCGCGAACGCCATCTTCGCATCGAACACGTCGGGCCTGTCGATCGAGAAGCTGGCCGAAGGCTTCGACGCCGAACTGAAATCGCGCTTCTGCGGCGTGCACTTCTTCAACCCGCCGCGCTACATGCACCTGGTCGAGCTGATCCCGACCGCCGCAACGAAGCCGGCAATCCTCGACCAGCTCGAGACCTTCCTGACGTCCGTGCTGGGCAAGGGCGTCGTGCGTGCAAAAGACACGCCGAACTTCATCGCCAACCGCGTCGGCATCTTCGGCATGCTGGCCACGATCCACGAAGCCGAGAAGTTCGGCCTGTCCGTGGACGTCGTCGACGACCTGACCGGCGCCAAGCTGGGCCGCGCCAAGTCGGGCACGTTCCGCACGGCGGACGTCGTCGGCCTGGACACGATGGGCCACGTCATCAAGACGATGCAGGACAACCTGCAGGACGACCCGTTCTTCAGCGTGTACAAGACGCCGGACGTGCTGGCGAAGCTGATCGAAAAAGGCGCGCTGGGCCAGAAGACGGGTGCCGGCTTCTATAAAAAGGTCGGCAAGGAGATCATGCGCCTGGATACCGCGACCGGCGAATACGTGCCGGGTGGCGCGAAGGCTGCCGACATCGTCGCACGCATCCTGAAAGAAAAGGACCCGGTCAAGAAATTCAAGGCGATGCGCGAGTCGACGAACCCGCAGGCGCAGTTCCTGTGGGCGATCTTCCGCGACGCCTTCCACTACATCGCCTTCCACCTCGACTCGATCGCCGACAACGCGCGCGACGTCGACTTCGCGATGCGCTGGGGCTTCGGCTGGAGCGTCGGCCCGTTCGAGACGTGGCAGGCCGCCGGCTGGAACACCATCGCCCAGTGGGTCAAGGAAGACATCGAAGCGGGCAAGGCCCTGACCGATGCACCGCTGCCGGCATGGGTGTTCAGCGCACCGGTCGCCGAGAAGGGTGTGCACACGCCGGAAGGTTCGTACTCCGTCACCAAGAACGCCTACGTGCCGCGCTCGGACCTGCCGGTCTATGAGCGCCAGCAGTTCCGCGCACCGGTCGTAGGCGCGGGCGGCGACGATCCGAAGACCGCCGGCACCACCGTGTTCGAAGACGATTCCGTGCGCCTGTGGCACTCGGGCGACGAAGTCCTCGTCATCTCGCTGAAGACGAAGATGCACGTGATCGGCGACGGCGTCATCAAGGGCATCCAGCGCGCGCTGGCCGAAGCCGAGAAGGGCTTCAAGGGCATCGTGATCTGGAATACCGATGCGGCCGACGGCGGCGCGTTCTCGGCCGGCGCCGATCTGCAATCGGCCCTGCCGGCCTTCATGGCGGGCGGCGCGAAAGCGATGGACCCGATCGTCAAGGAACTGCAGGACACGTTCATGGCGATGAAATACTCGAACATCCCGGTCGTGGCCGCGGTGGCGGGTCTCGCCCTGGGCGGCGGCTGCGAAATGGCGCTGCACGCATCGAAGCGCGTCGCGTCGATCGAGTCGTACATCGGCCTCGTGGAAGTGGGCGTCGGCCTGGTGCCGGCCGGCGGCGGCCTGAAGGAAGCGGCAGTGCGCGCGGCCAATGACGCCAAGGGCAACGACATCCTGCAATTCCTGAAGACCGGTTTCACCAACGCGGCCACCGCGCAGGTGTCGAAGTCGGCCCTCGAAGCGAAGGCGATGGGTTACCTGAAGGACGACGACGTCATCGTCTTCAACCCGTACGAGCTGCTGCACGTGGCGAAAGTCACCGCGCGCTCGATGTTCGACGCCGGCTACCGCGCACCGCTGCGCCGCCCGGTGACCGTCACCGGCCGTTATGGCTGGGGCACGATCCGCGGCCAGCTGGTCAACATGCGCGACGGCGGCTTCATCTCGGCGTACGACTACCAGCTGGGCGACACGATCGCGGAGATCGTCTCCGGTGGCGACATCGACCAGGGCAGCGTCGTGTCCGAGCAGTGGCTGCTCGACATGGAGCGCAAGGCATTCGTCTCGCTGCTGAACAATCCGAAAACCCAGGAACGCATCATGGGCATGATGCAAAACGGTAAACCGGTACGTAACTGATCGCGGCGCGACACTAAGGACTACTGACATGAGCAAACAACTTCAAGACGCATACATCGTCGCAGCGACCCGCACCCCGATCGGCAAGGCGCCGCGCGGCTTCTTCAACAAGACCCGTCCGGACGACCTGCTGGTGGCCGCCATCCGCGGCGCGATGGCCGCCGTGCCGAACCTGGACCCGGCACTGATCGTCGACGCCATCGTCGGCTGCTCGTTCCCGGAAGCGGAGCAGGGCTTCAACGTCGCCCGTAACGCCGTCGTGCTGGCAGGCCTGCCGAACACGGTCGGCGGCGTGACCGTCAACCGCTACTGCGCCTCGGGCATCACCGCCCTGGCGATGGCTGCGGACCGCATCCGCGTCGGCGAGGCCGACGTGATGATCGCCGGCGGCGTCGAATCGATGTCGATGGTGCCGATGATGGGCCACCACCCGTCGATCAACATGGAGACGTTCAAGGACGAGAACGTGGGCCTCGCGTACGGCATGGGTCTGACGGCGGAGAAGGTCGCCGCCCAGTGGAAGGTGAGCCGCGAAGACCAGGACGCATTCGGCCTGGAATCGCACCGCAAGGCCATCGCCGCCCAGCAGGCCGGCCTGTTCAAGGACGAGATCACCCCGGTGGAAATCGTCACCCGCACGCCGGACCTGGCGAGCGGCGAGATCAAGGTCAAGCGCCGTACCGTGGACCTGGACGAAGGCCCGCGCGCCGACGCCAGCATGGAAGGCATGGCGAAGCTGAAGCCCGTCTTCGCCGCCAAGGGCAGCGTGACGGCAGCGACGTCGTCGCAGATGTCGGACGGCGCCGGTGCGCTGATCGTCGTCAGCGAAAAGATCCTGCGTGAACACAACCTGACCCCGCTGGCCAAGTTCTCGTCGTTCGCCGTGCGCGGCGTGCCGCCGGAGATCATGGGCATCGGCCCGAAGGTCGCGATCCCCGCAGCGCTGGCCGCCGCCGGCATCACGCAGGACCAGCTGGACTGGATCGAACTGAACGAAGCCTTCGCCGCACAGGCACTGGCCGTGATCCGCGACCTGAACCTGGACACGAGCAAGGTCAACCCGATGGGCGGCGCGATCGCCCTGGGCCACCCGCTGGGCGCGACCGGTGCGATCCGCGCCGCGACCGTCGTCCACGCCCTGCGCCGCAACAACCTGAAGTACGGCATGGTCACCATGTGCGTCGGCGCCGGCATGGGCGCGGCGGGCATCATCGAACGCGTGTAATCCACACGACGTGAACGGAAGGGGCGCTGTGGCACAACCGCAGCGCCCTTTTTTATCGTAGGGTGGACGGCTCCGCCGTCCACGCGTCCAGCTAATGCATGAATGGACGCGCTACAACAACATCCGGAGACCCAATGGACATCCAAACCACCACCGCCGACGGCATCCTCACCCTCGAATTCAACCGCCCGGAACGCAAGAACGCCATCACGGGCGCCATGTACACGATCCTCGCGGACGCGCTGCGCGCCGCCGACACCGACCCGCAGGTCCGCGCCATCCTCATCACGGGCAAGCCCGAGATCTTCACGGCCGGTAACGACCTGGAAGACTTCCTGCACAATGCGGGCGAAGGCGCGATGACGGAATCGCGGCCCGTGTTCCAGTTCATGAAGGCGCTGGAAGGCTGCTCCAAGCCCGTGGTCGCGGCCGTCGCCGGCGCCGCCGTCGGCATCGGCACGACGCTGCTGATGCACTGCGACCTCGTCTACTGCGCCGACAACGCGAAATTCTCGATGCCGTTCTCGCAGCTGGGCCTGTGCCCGGAATTCGCGTCGTCGCTGCTCGTCGCGCAATCGGCCGGCTACACGCGCGCGGCGGAAAAACTGATGCTGGGCGAAGCGTTCGGCGCGCAGGAAGCGTTCGAGATGGGTATCGTGGCGCGTGTGCTGCCGGCCGCCGAGCTGCTGTCGTTCGCGCAGGGCCAGGCGGCCAAGCTGGTGAAGCTGCCGGCAGCATCGATCCGCACGACCAAGGCGCTGATGAAGCGTTCGCGCGCCGCGCTGGTGAAGGACACGATCGCCGCCGAGAACGAGCGGTTCAGCGCGATGCTCGTCGGGGCTGAGGCGAAGGAGGCGTTCACCGCGTTCTTCCAGAAGCGCAAGCCGGACTTCAGCAAGTTCGACTAAGTTTCCGGCATCCTCCCGTTTGCCGCGCCGGTTGCCAAGCCGGCGCAAACGCGCGCACAATCGCGGGCGCGACAGGCAACGACGAGGATGAGCATGAACACAGCAAGTAACACCCCGGACGCCCCCCTGAAGGGCGTGCGCGTCATCGAAATGGGCCAGCTGATCGCCGGCCCCTTCGCCGGCAAGACGCTGGGCGATTTCGGCGCGGACGTCATCAAGATCGAGGCGCCCGACGGCGGTGACCCGCTGCGCAACTGGCGGATGATCAAGGAAGGCACTTCCGTCTGGTGGCAGGTCCAGTCGCGCAACAAGCGCTCGCTCGCGCTCGACCTGCGCAGCAGCGAAGGGCAGGACATCGCGCGCAAGCTCGTCGCCGAGGCTGACGTGCTGATCGAGAACTTCCGTCCCGGCACGCTGGAAGGCTGGGGCATGGGTTGGGACGTATTGTCGCAACTGAACCCGGGCCTCGTCATGCTGCGCATCTCCGGTTACGGCCAGACGGGCCCGTACCGCGACCTCCCGGGGTTCGGCATGATCGGCGAGGCGATGGGCGGCCTGCGCCACCTCACCGGCGAGCCGGGGCGGGTGCCCGTGCGCTGCGGCGTGTCGATCGGCGATACGCTCGCGGCGCTGCACGGCGTGATCGGCATCCTCACCGCGCTGTACCACCGCAAGGTCAACGGCGGGCAGGGACAGGTGATCGACGTCGCACTGCACGAAGCCGTGTTCAACGTGATGGAAAGCCTGATCCCCGAATACAGCGCGTTCGGCGCTGTGCGCGAGCCGGGCGGCAGCGCCTTGCCGGGCATCGCACCGTCGAACGCCTACCCTTGCCGCGACGGCGTCGTGCTCGTCGCGGGCAATGGCGACAGCATTTTCAAACGCCTCATGCACGCCATCGGCCGGCCCGACCTGGCCGACGCGCCGGACCTCGCGAACAACGCGGGCCGCGTCGCGCGCGTGGACGAGATCGACGGCGCCATCGGCGCGTGGACGGCCGGGCGTGGCGTCGCCGAGGTGCTCGATGCGCTGTCGCAGGCGCGCGTCCCGGCCGGCAAGGTCTATACGGCGCGCGACATCGCCGAGGATCCGCACTACCGGGCGCGCGACATGATCCTGAAGCAGGCCACGCGCGACGGCTACGAGGTCGAGGTGCCGGGCATCGTCCCCAAGCTGATGGGTACGCCGGGCGGCATCCGCTCGGCCGCGCCGCACCTCGGCGAGGACACCGATGCCGTGCTGCGCGAAGTCGGCCTCAGCGCCGAGCAGATCGCGGCGCTGCGCGCACGCGGCATCGTCGCCTGACAGATGCGGCGAGGAATCATTACATTGTGCCGGCGGACGGGGACGCGTGTGTCGGCACCACCGTCGATGCGCTACAGTGACAGGATGTCATGACAGGAGCGATCATGGAGTGCGAAATCAAACTGGCGGTGGACGCGGCCAGTGCCGCCCAGCTCAAGAAATCGGCCGTGCTGCGCGAGCATGCCGTATCCAAACCAAGCGAAGAGGAACACGTCGATCGTTATTTCGACACCGGCGCCTTCGACTTGTGGAAGCATGGTTTCGCCCTGCGCGTGCGCAGCGCCGGCGAGCGCCACGTGCAGACCTTGAAGGGCGGCGGCAGCGCCGTGGCGGGCCTGCACCGGCGCACGGAACTGGAGGCCGAGATCCCGTCCGAGACGCCCGACCCCGACCTGTTCTGCAAGCAGCTGCGCGTGGCGCTGCCCGATCTGGCGCACAGCGTCGACGGCAGCACGCTCGGCACGGAACCCGTCTTCGTCAACCGCACGAAGCGCACGACGTGGATGCTCGCGCTGCCGGACGGTACCCACGTCGAATGCGCGCTCGACGTCGGCGAACTGCAGCGCGGCGAACGCACGACACCCGTGCGCGAGCTGGAGCTCGAGGTCAAGGATGGTGACCCCGCCTGCCTGTACGACCTGGCGCGGCGGGTGCACGAGGCGACGCCCGTGCGCATCGAGAACGTCAGCAAGGCCGAGCGCGGTTATGCGCTGGCCACCGAGGACAAGGCGCATGCCGTCAAGGCCACGCCCGTGAAGGTGAAACGCAAGGCGACATTGGGCGATGCGCTGGGCGACATCCTGCTCAACTGCCTGCAGCAGATGCAGGCCAACGAGCCGGGCGTCATGGCGGGCGACGTCGAAAGCCTGCACCAGATGCGCGTGGGCCTGCGCCGCCTGCGCGCGGCCCAGGCGATGGTGCGCGACGTCGTGCAGTTGCCGCAGCCGCTCGTCGACGACATCGAATGGCTCGGGCACGAACTGGGCGATGCGCGCAACTGGGACGTCTTCGTCGACACGGTGCTTCCCGGCCTGCCGCTGACGGAGGCGCAGAAACCGTCGCTGGCACGCGTGGAGGTCGCGGCGCGCGAGGAGGCGGAGCGCCACCGGGCACGCGTGCGGTCGGCCGTCGGCAGTCCGCGCTACACCACCTTGATGCTGGCGCTGGGCGGCTGGATCGCTGGCAAGGGCTGGCAGCACACGACGTTGCCGGCCGATCCGCTCGATGGCAAGGTCGCCAAGGCCGCGTCGAAGCTCGTGCGCGAGGCCAGTGCGCGCGTGCGCAAGCGCGCCCGCGGCTACGACCTGAAGCGGCCGGAATGCCTGCACAAGATACGCATCGCGGCCAAGAAGGAACGCTATGCACGCGAGTTCTTCACCGCGCTGTCGCACGACCGCAAGACGACGCAGCGCCACGATATGCTGGCCGACATGCAGGACGAGCTGGGCGAGATCAACGACGCCTTCGTCGCGCGCGACCTGGTCGCGCAACTGCGTGACAAGGTGCCGCAGGAGGCCGGACTGCTCGGCTTCATCGAAGGCGTGCTGGCCGCGCGCGCGGAGAATGCGATGCCCCGTGCGCGCAAGCACGTGAAGGCCAGGCTGCGCGCCAGGGCAGGTTTCTGACTCAGGCTTTCACGGCCAGGAACTCGCCTTTCCCCACCGGCACGAGGCTCGTCGTGAAGCCGGCGTCGGCGCGCACGGCGGCCGTGAACGCGGCCATCTCCTGCGCGTGCGACGTCGCGTTGTCGACGACGAGCAGGCCGCCCGGACGCAGCACGCGCCGGATGTCCGGCCACCAGTCCAGGTAGGCGCTGCGCTTCGAATCGAGGAACAGCAGGTCGAACGAGGCGTCGAACAGGCTGTCCAGCATGGCGCCGGCATCGCCTTCGAGCAGCGTGATGCGTGTGTCCAGGCCCGCGCGCGCGAAATTGGCGCGGGCCATTTCGATTTTGTCGTGCGCCAGTTCGATGGTCGTGACAGCACCGTCGACGGGCGCGGCGGCGTCGGCCAGCCACAGGGTCGAATAGCCGTTCGACGTGCCGATTTCGAGGATGCGGCGCGCGCCCGTCGCCTTGACCAGCACGGCGAGGAATTCCCCCGTGTCGGGCGTGATGTTGAGCATGCGCGTGGCGGCGTTGGCGGGGTCGCCGTCGTGCGCGTCGCCGAAGGCGGCCAGTTCGTCGAGCAGCGTCGTGAGATGCGGGTTCAAAACAATCTCCTGTCGTGGGCGGTCGTGATGGGGCTCGCGGGATATCGTGCCACAACGGCGCCGTGTCTGCTGGCCGGCGACGCGAGGCACGAAAAAACGCCGTTCCCGCGCGGGCGGAAACGGCGTTTCGAATTGGTGCCGGTATGTTTCCCGACCGCCGGCGCCGGTAGGGCGGCCGTGCCGCCATGTGCTCTTTCCCTGGGAGCGCTGCGTATTCTGACGGCCGAATATGACGCCGGTTTGACGGCCGTGTGACGGCTCGGTTACGGCGCGCCGGTGGCCACCGCAGCGCCGCTCCACCGGCGCAGCAGCCCCGCGAGTGTTGACGTGCGCTTGTGTGCGGGCGTGAGGACGGCGACGGCGGTCTGCAACGCCTTGTCGGCGCGGGTGCCGAACGTACGCGTCGATTCCGCCGGCGTGCGCGCATCGGCTGGCGTATCGGCAGGCTGCGTCGCGGGCAGGTGCCGCGCCAGGTCGGCCTCACGCAGCAGCAGGTCGTCGTTGGCGGCGGCCGCCGGCGCCACGACGATGTCGGGTGTGATGCCGCGCGCCTGGATCTCGTGGCCTGCCGGCGTGAAGTAGCGGGCCACGGTGAACTTGGCGCCGGTGTCCGTATCGAGCGGGACGACGGACTGGATCGATCCCTTGCCGAACGTGCGTGTGCCGATCACCGTGGCGCGGTGCTGGTCCTGCAGCGCGCCTGTGACCAGTTCCGCGGCCGAGGCGGACGAGCCGTTCACGAGCACCGTCAGCGGCACCGTGCGTGTCCACGCGGGCAGACCGGCCAATACGTCGGGCTGGTCCGGCTCGCGGTAGTAGCGCGCGTCGACGGTGACGGTGGCATTGGCGCCTCCTGCGCGTCCGCGCGCCGAGAACAGCATGGTGCCCGGCGGCAGGAAGGCGCCTGCGACGGCCACGCCCGCCGCCACCAGGCCACCCGGATCGTTGCGCAAGTCGAGGATCAGGCCGCGGGGCGCGTCCTTGCCGTCCAGGTGCTTCAGCGCCGCGGCCAGGTCGGCCGCCGTGGCGCCGCCGAATTCCGCGATGCGGATCCACGCGATGCCTGGCGCAGCCATGCGCACGTGCACCGTGTCGTTGTGGAGTTCCGCGCGCGTGATGCGCAGCGTCTCGACCGTGTCGTGGCGAGCGATGCCGATGGCGACGATGGTGCCCGACGCGCCGTGCATGCGCCGCGCGACGTCGTCGGTCGCGAGTCCGGCGACCGGCGTGCCGTCGACGGACGCGATCACGTCGCCCGGCCGGACGCCGGCCCGCTCGGCCGGGCTGCCTTCGCTGGCCGCCACGACGCGGAGCCGGTCGCGGTCGCCCTCGACTTCGATGCCGATGCCCACGTACTCGCCGCTGTTCTCGCGGACGACGTCGCGCATGGCGTCCTTGTCCAGGTAGCGCGAGTGCGCGTCCAGCGCGGCCAGCATGCCGGACAGGGCACCATCGAACAAGACCTTGTCGTCCACCTCGCCCACGTAGTTCTGCTTGACGATGGCGTAGGCCGCCAGCAGCCGTTCCATGTCGGCCTGCGGCACTTTTAGCGCTGGCGCGGCGGCCGCAGCGTCGGCGGCGCGCACGACGGGCATGCAGGTGAGAGTCAATGCGCCGAAGAGGGCGAGTGCAGCGCGTTTCATGGGATCCTTTCGTGATGCGTCCACGGCATTCTGGCTTGCCGGCGTGTTAAGCGCGGTTAAACGGGGGTAAATCGGCGTTAAGAGTTGTAAGCAGCCGTATTGACGGGCGTTCTTCTTTTCCTAATGGCAAAAAGGGCTGATAATTGGCGCTTTGAATCGGAGGCTTTGCGGCCGCCGGCCGCCACGGGAGAACGCCATGCAGGACCACGACGACGATCGCGCATACGACCAGGACGACCAGCCCGCCAGTCCCGCGCGCCGCCGCATCTTCCAGGCCGCGGCGGCCGTGGGCCTGTCGGCGTCGGTGGCGCCGCCGCTGCCGGCCGCCGCGGCGACCCCGAAGGCGAAGAAGCCGGTGGCCGGCTCGCTGGACGCCAAGCTGAAGGCGCACGTGAAGAACGTCGTCGTCATCTACCTGGAGAACCGCAGCTTCAACAACCTGTTCGCGGATTTCCCGGGCCTCGCCCAGCCGCTGTCCGCGCTGGCGCCCGAGGCGGCCCGCCAGAAGGACCGCGACGGCAGCGTGCTGCCGGAACTGCCGAAGATCTGGGGCGGCATGGTGCCGGCGCGCCA
Organism: Massilia pinisoli; assembly: GCF_024753285.1. GTDB lineage: Bacteria > Pseudomonadota > Gammaproteobacteria > Burkholderiales > Burkholderiaceae_D > Telluria > Telluria pinisoli. Next base: position 382,831 of record NZ_JANUGW010000003.1, read on the forward strand.
GAACATCGGCGGCAAGGATTACCTGATCAAGGAAGACGACATCCAGCACCTGCCGAACGCGCCGTTCAAGCTGACGGATGCGGCGGGCCAGCCGCTGCCGGAAGCGATCATCACGCGCGACCTGTGGCATCTGTTCTACCAGAACCAGATGCAGATCAACGGCGGCAAGAACGACGGCTTCGCCGCGTGGGCCGACAGCGGCGCGCTGACGATGGGGCGCTACGGCGAGACGTCGAAGAACCTCGGACTGTGGCAGATCGCGCGCGCATTCACGCTGTGCGACAACTTTTTCATGGGCGCGTTCGGCGGCTCGTATTTGAACCACCAGTTCCTGATCAGCGGCCGCGTGCCGGAGTTCTTCGATGCGGCATCCACGCCGGCCGCGACGAAGATCGCCGTGCTGGAAGACGGCCCGACGGGAACCCGCCTCGCGGTCGCGCCGGATTCGCCCAAGTCGGCGCTGGACGGCAAGCCGAAGTTCGTCAACAACGGCACCATCACACCGGACGGCTACGCGGTCAACACGATGGCGCCGCCGTACCAGCCGAGCTGGGTGAAGCCGGCGCCGGGCGGCGACGCGCAGCTGGCCGACCCGCAGGATCCCGTCGTGCTGCCGCCGCAGACGTATCGCACGATCGGCGACCTGCTGTCCGAGAAGGGTGTCAGCTGGGCGTGGTATGCGGGCGCGTGGCAGGCGGCGCTGGACGGCCGCGGCGAGGGCGCGCGCCCGAACTTCCAGTTCCATCACCAGCCCTTCAACTACTTCGAGCAGTACGGACCGGGCACCGCAGCGCGCGCCGCGCACCTGCGCGACGGCGGCCTCGGTGACAGCCCGATCTCGAACAAATTCATCGCCGACGCCATCGCGGGCAAGCTGCCGGCCGTGACGTTTTACAAGCCGCAGGGGAATTTGAACCTGCACGCGGGTTATTCGGACGTGGAATCGGGCGACGCGCACGTGGCCAACGTGATCGAACACCTCAAGAAGTCGCCGCAGTGGAAGGACATGGTCGTCGTCATCGCGTTCGACGAGAACGGCGGCTGGTGGGACCACGTGGCGCCGCCGCAGGGCGACCGCTGGGGCCCGGGCTCGCGCATTCCGGCCATCGTCGTGTCGCCGTACGCGAAGAAGGGCGCCGTCGACCACAATTTCTACGACACGACATCGATCCTGCGCTTCATCACGCGCCTGCACGGCCTGCCGCTGCTGGAAGGCCTGGCCGCGCGCAACGCGGCGTTCGCGGCGCGCGGCGCGCGTCCGCCGGGCGATCTGACGGGGGCGCTGAGCTTCCGCTGACGGCGGCGCACGCACTTTTTTCGCATATCGACAAAACTTTCCTGCTGGCTAACGCGCGCTGTTCAAGAAATCGCGGCGATACACTGTGCCTCGGCCGTTGTCATTTGAACACGAGCTTGCGCACGGCTGATCCCGCCAGGCGTCTATCCATAACAGCAATCAGGAGAGCGAAACATGCAGAACAAAAAAGTCTTGAAAGGGCTGCTGGCCGTTTCGGCGGTGGCAGCCATGTTCAGTGCCGTCGGCGTGCAGGCCCAGACGTCGCTCAGCTCGAACCCGAGCCAGACGGGCACCAGCAGCCCCGCCAAGCCGAACACGTCCGGCAAGACCACGCATGAAGGCACCATCGACAACAGCAACAGCACGGGCATGGAGAACCGCGCCAAGCAGACGGGCGGCACGGGTTCCTCGGGCATGGCCGGCCACAACGCATCCGGCATGGCCGACCAGTCGGCCAAGACCGGCAGCGCGAGCATGGGCGCCAGCGGTGCCGGCCAGGCGGCGGCAGGTGCGGCCACCGGCGCCAAGCTGAGCGCGTCCGACGAAAAAATCCTCAAAGACATGGCGATGGCCGACATGGCCGAAGTCGAGGGCGGCAAGCTCGCGCAGAGCAAGAGCCAGAACAGCGACGTGAAATCGTTCGCCCAGCAGATGATCGACGACCACTCGGCGAACCTGAAGGACGTGCAGACCCTCGCGCAGGCGCGCGGCGTGACCTTGCCGACCGAGCCCGACGCCAAGCACAAGGCCATGGCCGCGAAGCTGGAAAAGATGAGCGGCGATGCCTTCGACAAGGCCTATATGAAGGGCGCCGGCGTGCAGGATCACAAGACCGTCCACGCCAAGCTGATGGCCGCCGCGAAGAAAGCCAAGGACCCGGAACTGAAGGCCCTCGTCGAGAAGACGGAACCCGTCGTCGCGCAACACCTGAAATCGGCCGAGCAGATGCCGAAGGCAAAGGCGGGCACGACGTCCGGCAAGTGACACGAGCCCGCGCTTGACCACCCGTGCGGCGCCGTGCCGCGCGCGCGGCGCTGCCGTTATCCCATCGCAGCCAGCACCCGCGCCCTGTCTTCGGGCGTGCGGTTCTGGCTCATCTTGAATTTCGCCTCGAGCCTGTCGATGGCGATCTCGATGCCGACCGTCGTCCGCACGATTTTGTCGATGAATTCGCGCGGCGCGTCCTCCACCTTCCATCCGGCCTGCGCGTCTTCATGGCGCCCCGTCAGCCGCGTCATCTGGGCCAGGATCCACGCCGGATCGTCGATCGCGCGCAGCCTTCCGTGCGCATGGACGACCGTGTAGTTCCACGTCGGCACGACGCGCCCGCCGGCCGCCTCGACGTCGTACAGCAGCGGCGACACATAGCGCGACGCGCCCTGGAACAGCACGAGCACCTGCGCATCCTCCGCCTGCCAGACGGGATTCGCGCGGCCCGCGTGCGCACGCAGCAGGCCGCACGGCGCGTCGGCGGACGGCGGCACCAGCTCGAACGGGATGTGGTCCGCCTGCAAGCCGTCGGCACCCAGGCGCACGAGCGCACCCAGTGGATGCTCGGTCATCAGGTGGAACATGTCGGCCTGCGAGGCGGCGGCGAACTGCGTCGGCGCGTACATTATTCGAAACCCTCCACGACGATCTCTCCTTTCAATGAATTGGCGATGTAGCAGCGCGCATGTGCCTCGTGGTGCAGCTCGGCCAGCGCGGCATGGTCGGGCTGGCGCGTGCCGCCGAAGACGATGGCCGGGCGCAGCACAACGCGTGTCATCGCCAGGCGGCCGTCGACGTCCGTGTCGAGCGTGCCGACGGCATGGTCGTCGTAGCGGTCGACGACGTAGCCGCGCGCGGCCGCCAGCGACAGGAAGAACAGCATGTGGCAACTGGCGGCGGCCGCGACGAGGGCTTCTTCCGGATCGACGGCGGCCGGATCGGACAGCGGCACCGGCACGGACAGCGGCGACGACGACGCCGGCACGTCCAGGCCGCCGTCGAAGCGCCAGCGGTGCGCGCGGCTGTAGCGCTGGTCCGTGAAGGCCTGGTCACCGCGCTGCCAGGCCAGGGTGGCTTCGAATGTTTTCATCGTATCCCCATTGCGAATGAGCGTTCATCTTAGGCGAGCCAATGGCTTGCTAAAATGACCAATTAACACCAAGATGGGCATACCAATCCATTCCATCGCCATGCACGTCCACGACATCCTCGCCGCCGTCACGCTCGAACGCGACAGCGCGACGCCGCTGTTCCGCCAGCTGTACGTCCACCTGAAGACGGCGATCCTCGACGGCCGTATCGGCGCGGGCGTGCGCCTGCCCGCGACGCGCACCCTGTGCGGCCTGCTGCGGGTGTCGCGCCAGACCGTGCTCGCCGCGTACGAGCAGTTGATGGCCGAGGGCTATCTCACGGGGACGGTGGGGAAGGGCACGTTCGTCAGCGCGTCGCTGCCGGCCGGCGCGTGCGCGCGCGCGGACGCGGTGGCGCCGATGGTGCGGCCGCTGTCGGCACGCGGGGAACTCATCGCGGGCGGCATGGCGCGCGTGCTGCACCACGCGGGTCCGCTGCGCGCCTTCCGCCCCAGCATGCCGGGCCTCGACCTGTTCCCGTTCGACGTGTGGCGCCGGCTCGAAGCGCGCCACTGGCGCCATTCGACGTCCCAACTCGGCTATGCGGCCGCGGCCGGCCATGCGCCGCTGCGCGAACTGCTGTGCGCCTACCTGAAGGCGTCGCGCGGCGTGCAGTGCGCGCCGGACCAGATCGTGATCACGTCCGGCTCGCAGCAGGCGCTGTACCTGCTGGCCCAGCTGCTGCTCGCGCCGGGGGACGCCATGTGGATCGAATCGCCCGGCTACCAGGGCGCGGTGGCGCCGTTCACGGTGGCGGGCGCGCGCGTGTGCCCGGTGCCCGTCGACGCCGAAGGCATGGACGTGGCCTACGCGGCGCGCCGCTATCCCGATGCGCGCCTCGCGTTCGCGACGCCGTCGCACCAACTGCCGCTGGGCGTGACGATGAGCTTGCGGCGCCGCCTCGAACTGCTGCGCTGGGCCGAGGCCAACCGCGCGTGGATCGTCGAGGACGACTACGACAGCGAATACCGCCACACGGGGCCGCCGCTGGCGTCGCTGCAAAGCCTGGACCGCGCGGGTTGCGTGATCTACGTCGGTACGCTGTCGAAGGTGCTGTTTCCGGCACTGCGCCTCGGGTACGTCGTGGCCCCGCCGGCGCTGGCCGCAGCGCTGGCGCGGGCGAAGGCCGTCGTCGACCGCCACAGCCCCATCGTGCCGCAGGCCACGCTCGCGGACTTCATCGCGGGCGGCCACTTCGCGCGCCACATCCGGCGCACGCGCGACGCGTACGGCGAACGCAGGCAGGCCCTCATCGACGCGCTCGACGCGCGCCTGGGCTCACGCGTGCGCCAGGGGCCGTCCGACGCGGGCCTCGACCTGTGCGTGCATTTCACGGAACCGCTGGCCGAGGAGGCGGTCGCGCAGCACGCGCGCGACCTCGGCGTCGACGTGCGCACGCTGGGCTATTACACGAACCCGCAGGCCGGCGCCGATTGCGCCATCGCGCCCGGGCTGCTGCTGGGCTTTTCCGCGTTCGCGCCCGACGTGCTGCGCGCCGGCGTGGACGACCTGGCGCGCGCCATCGAGCGCGCGGCCCGGGGCGGCCCGCATGTCGGCAGATGATGAGCATCGGCGCATTCGTGCCGAAAAGCCTTTGGCTCAGTTTCCAATGTAAAAAATTACGTTCTTGCTAACGATGGCGCCATGAATTGGCGTATAGTGCGCGATCGTGTGGGCAATATTCCCACGAAAAAACTAACAGACCGCGCGCGGCCAAGGTGCAGCGACGACGCGTCGAACACGTCCAACACTAGTTACAACGCGCACAATCATGAGTATTGTCGACGTCGATGTCCTGCTCGAGTATGACGCCGCACGCCTGGAGCGTTAGCAGAGTGCGCTCGACATGCCGGAAGTCCAGTACGGGGACATCCTCGCCCCCGCCGTTTCCCCTGAATGGAAGCACGTCAAGAAGCAGACCCTCGACCTGCTCGCGCGCACGCGCGATCCAGTGCTGCATCCGGCCAAGGCGCCGAACGGTTCGTTGTTCTGACGCCGGCCACATGGAATTCAATCAGGAGAACACATCATGAAACTTTCGATCGCCGCCAAATTCAACCTGGTGTTCCTGTCGATCTTCGCCGCCGGTTTCCTCGCTGCCGGCGTCGTCGCGGACCGCCTGCTCAAGGAGAGCGCGCGCGAGGAAACCTTGCAGAACGCACGCCTGCTGCTGGAAGCGGCCAAGAGCGTGCGCGGGTACACGGCGAGCCAGATCCAGCCGCTGCTGAAGGAACAGATGAAACTCGAGTTCCACCCGCAGTCGGTGCCGTCGTATTCGGCCGTCGAGAACCTCAACGTGATCCTCAAGTCCTACCCCGACTTCGCGTACAAGGAAGCGACGCTGAACCCGACGAATCTGCGCGACAAGGCGTCGGATTGGGAAGTCGACGTCATCCAGACCTTGCGCAACAAGCCGGACATGAAGGAATTCGTCGGCGAGCGCGACACCGCGACCGGCCACAGCCTGTACATCGCGCGGCCGTTGCAGATCCAGGACCCCGTCTGCCTGGGCTGCCACACGACGGCCGCCGAGGCGCCGAAGACGATGGTCGACATCTACGGCGCGAACAACGGCTTCGGCTGGAAGCTGAACGAGGTCGTGGGCGCGCAGGTGATCTCGGTGCCGATGGCCGTCCCGATGGCGCGCGCGAACGCGATCTTCCAGACCTTCATGCTGTCGCTGTTCGGCGTGTTCGTCGCCGTCTTCATCGCGCTGAACGTGATGGTGCACCTGTTCGTCACGCGCCGCATCAAGCGCCTGGCGCACGTCGCCGACGACGTCAGCATGGGCAAGTTCGAGGCGGACGAATTCGACGTCAAGGGCAATGACGAGATCAGCGGCCTGGGTCGCTCGTTCAACCGCATGCGCACGAGCCTGAACAGTGCATTGAAGATGCTCGAGGAATGAAGCAGGACAGCACATGGCAACAATCGACAGGATAGGTAAATTTCGCATCGACGGCATGCTGGGCAGCGGCGCCATGGGTGTGGTCTACAAGGCGTTCGACGCCGACATCGCGCGCATGGTCGCGCTCAAGACGATCCGGCACGATCTGCTGGACGGCATGCGGGAAGCGGACATCGTCGCCCGCTTCCGCAACGAGGCGCAGGCGTCGGGGCGCCTCGTGCACCCGAACATCGTCGCCGTGTACGACTTCGGCGCGTACGGCGACACGACGTACATCGCGATGGAATACGTGGACGGCACGCCGCTGAACACGTTCCTCGTGAAGGACGTGCCGATGGACCTCGCGGCCAGCATCACCTGCATCACGCAGCTGCTGCGCGCGCTCGACTACGCGCACGCGCGCGGCGTCGTCCACCGCGACATCAAGCCCGCGAACATCCTCATCACGGCCGACGCCCAGGTCAAGATCACGGACTTCGGCATCGCCAAGATTGAGTCGTCGACCCTGACGCAGGTGGGCGCCGTGATCGGCACGCCCAGCTACATGTCTCCCGAACAGTTCAAGGGCGAGACGGTGGACGGCCGCTCCGACCTGTTCGCCGTCGGCATCGTGCTGTACCAGATGCTGACGGGGGTGCGGCCGTTCAGCGGCCCGGCGTCGACCGTCATGCACCAGATTATCCACGAGACGCCGTCGCGGCCCAGCGAGCGCCAGCCGGCGCTGCATCCGTCGTTCGATGCCGTGCTCGCGAAGGTGATGGCCAAGCGCGTCGAGGACCGCTACCCGACCGCGCAGGCCTTCCTGGACGCCCTGAACGCAGCGCACATGCTGCAGACGGGCGGCGTGCCGTTGACGGACGAGGACAACGAGCGCACCGTGCTCGCGTTCCAGCGCCCCGCGACGCCCGAGCCAGCGCGGCCCGTGCACCCCGCGGCCGCGTCGCAAAGCGGCAGCATGCCCGCGAGGACGGGCAGCGCGTCCGGCCTCACCGGTGTCGCGCCCGATTGGCTGCAGGCGCTCGCCGCCGACCTGCAGACGGCGTTGTCGACGCAGATCGGCCCCGTCGCGAAACTGCTGTTGAAGAACGCCGCGCGCGATGCCGTCGACCTGGACGACTTGTGCGGCAAGCTGCTGCCGCACATCGGTTCGGATGCGGGCCGCGCGCAATTCCAGGACAGCGTCCGCGAGATCAAGAAGAAGCACGGACTGTCCACCTTGGCGACGATGAGCGGCCGCAGCCAGCCGGGCGCGTCGAAGACGGCCACGCAACCGACGCAGACGGGCAGCCCCACGTTGCCGCAACTGAGCCCCGAGCTGATGGAGGCGGCGCAGATGAAGCTTGCCGTGTACGTCGGCCCCATCGCGAAAGTGCTGGCGAAGCGCGCCGCGAAGATGACGGGGAATGCCGACGAGTTCTATCGCCTGCTGGCCGAGAACCTGCCGGACCCGCAGGAGCGGGCACGCTTCCTGAAGGACGTGGGGCGTGGCTGAGCCCTCGGGCGCTGACGACGCGCGACGCCAATGCCCATCCCCCTGAGCGTCTACACGTACCGCAACGCCGCGCCCGGACAGGCGCTGGCGCGGCGCTTCGACCGCATGGGCGGTGCCATCGGCCGCGCGCCCGGCAATGACCTCGTGCTCGACGATCCCGGCAAATACATCTCGCGCCTGCGTGCGCGCGTCGAGTACCGCGACGAGGCGTTCTGGCTCGTCGACGTCGGCAGCAGTCCGCGATCAACCTCGTCTTAAAGAATGACATCAACCGTAGCGGCTGAATAAAGCGCGGCCCTGTGCGGGCGCAGCCGTGCACGGCCGGATCAGGAGACGAGGTTATACTCCGCCACGCTGGAGGTATCCCGAGCGAGACGGCGCGCGTTCTTCTGCGTGGCAACGGGACCTTCGTTCGAACAACGGTTGAATGCAATCCAGGAACCGAAAGGAGAACCGCGTGGCACGACGCCCAGGAATTTTTCCCACGTTCTTTTTGTCCGGCTTCGAATGCTCCACGTTCTTGTGGGGCGATGAAAAACGCCGCCGCAACCTGGTCGCGGAAACGGGTCATGATCGCCATGCCGCCGACGATTACCGGTTCCTGAGCCGCCTCGGCATCGCCGTGGCGCGCGAGGGCATTCCGTGGCCGATGGTGGACCGTGACGGCGGCTACGATTTTTCGTCCATCGATCCGTTCATCGCCGCGATGAACGAGGCGAAGGTCATTCCGATCTGGGACCTCTGCCATTACGGCTACCCGGACGATCTCGATCCGTTTTCCGATGCGTTCGTGGACCGCTTCGCGCGCTATTGCCGCGCCGCGGCAGAGTATGTTGTGCCCAGGGTGCGCGGTCCGCACTTCTTCACGCCCATCAACGAGATCACCTTCTTTTCCTATTGCGCCGGCGAGTGGGGCTGGGCCGCGCCGTTTCACTGCGACCGTGACGACCGGATGCGCCTGCGGCTTGCGCTGTGCCGGGCCGCGATCGCGGGCGTGAAGGCGATACGCGCAGTCGATGCGGAGGCGCGCATGGTGCACGTCGATCCGCTCGTGCGTGTGGTGGCGCCGCGCGATCGGCCGGACCAGGCCGAGGCTGCGCGCAATGAGACGGAAGTCGACACGTTCCTCGCCTGGGACATCATCTGCGGCAAGAAGCATCCCGAATTCGGCGGCGCGCCCGACGTCATGGACATCGTCGGCGCGAACGTGTATTCGTTCGGGCAGATGGAGTACCGCGAGCACGGGCCGCATGCGCCGCTGCCGCCGGGCGACGATCGCATCGCGCCGCTGTGCGACATGCTGGAGACGGTGTGGAAGCGTTATCGGCGGCCGCTGATCATCGGTGAAACGAGCGGCCTTGGCCACGGCCGCACCGGCTGGCTCAATGACGTGATGCAGGAATCGCTGGCGGCCGTGGAGCGCGGCATCGACCTGCAGGCGATCTGCCTGTTCCCCGCGGTCGACATGCCGGACTGGCACAGCGGCGCATGGGTCCACAACGGCATCTGCGACCTGACCGACGACAATGGCGACCTCAAACGCGTGCCGGACCAGGAATACATTGACGAATTGCGGCGCTGGCAAAAGGAGTTGAACCGGGTCACCCGGCTGGACGAGGACCCGTTCAGCGATCCGGTGGAACTGCAGGACGTGATCGATGCGGCGCACCGGCTCCACATGAAGCCGGACAAGAACTGGTGCTGACAGGCCGGCGCGATTCAATCGCTTGACACCTGACATACACACAACCTAGATTGGTCGTCTTCCATCTCAAGCGGGAGCGCCATGCGTATCCTCGTCGTCGTTCTTCTCGCCGGCCTGGCCGGCACTGCAGCGGCCTCGCCGGCCCCCACCGTGTTTGCGCCCGGCGTCATCTCGGGTCCGGCCGACGATGCAGACCCGGCGTTCAGCGCCGACGGTCGCACGGTGGTCTTTGCCCGCAACAGTACGTTGATGATCTCGATGCAGCAGGGCGGCACCTGGTCCACGCCGGTCATCGCGCCGTTTTCCGGGCAGTGGATGGACCAGCAGCCGACCATGTCGCCGGACGGCCGCTTCCTCGTGTTCGTGTCCAACCGCCCGATCCATGCGGGCGAGGCAAAGGGCCCGGCCGGCAATTTGTGGCGCGTGGACCGGCAGGGCGACGGCTGGGGCCAGCCCGTCCACCTGCCCGCCACGGTCAACCGCACGGCCAGCACGTGGGCACCGAGCGTCGCGGGCGACGGCAGCCTGTACTTCATCGAGCGCAGTGCGCCGGATGCGCCGTTCCGCCTGCGCCGCGCCCAGTACCGGGACGGCGGCTACCTGGCGTCCACGCCGGTCGATTTCGGCGACGCGACGACGCAGGACGTCGACCCCGCGGTGGCGCCGGACGAATCGTTCATCGTGTTCGGCTCGATGCATCCGGGGCCGGATGCGCACGAGCGCTTGTACATTGCCATGCGCGGCGGCGCGGGCTGGCGCAAGCCCGTCGATCTCGGCGACGTCGTGAACGGCGACGGGTCGACCGATACCAACGAGGCGCGCCTCGGCCCCGACCATCGCACACTGTACTTCAGCACGGACCGGGCGAGCCGTCCGCATTACCCGCGCACCGCCGCGCAGGCGCAGGCGGACCAGGCGCGCGCGGCTGCGTGGGACAACGGCCGCCAGAACATCTGGAGCGTGCCGTTGGACGAGTGGTTGCGCGACCGGCCCTCGCAGGCCACGCGTTAAGGCCGCGGCAGTTCCCGAATCTCCACCGTGCCACCCGCCTCGTAGACCGGATTCCCGACCAGGAATCGCCGCGCCGCGTCCGCGTTCTCGGCACGAACGCGGAGATAGCCCGAGATGACGGTCGCCGCGGCCGTGTCGGCACGGCCCTTCCTGAAAACCGTGCCGGTTCCGATCGAACTGCCGCCGTCGAATCGACCGGACGCGTGCAGAGATGCCATGTATTGCGCCCACAGATTGTGGTCGGTGGCGATGGCGGTATCCACCGCATCGTCGTGCATGAACAAGATGAATTCGGCCATGTCGTAAAGATTGCCCGGAGGGCGCGACAACGATAACATTCCTTTAATAACACCGATAGCGCTAACTGCGCCACAACAAATGGAGACTACATGACCCACCCGTTTACCCGGCTGGCGGCCGTGCTTCAATTTTCCGTATCGATGTCGGTGGCCTGCGCCGCGCATGCCGCTCCCGTTGACGTCCAGCTGGCCGGACAGCCATCGAAGGCGGCGCAGGCCAGCAGCCTCATGACGCCGACACAGAACATCTACGGCCGCAGCCACGTGAGCCTGGACGGCCGCTGGAGCTACATCATCGACCCGTACGAGAACGGCTATTACGACTACCGCCACACGCCGTTCGACCAGTCGGAAAGCGGCAAGGGCGGCTTCTACGACGACCGCAAGCCGAAGGACAGGACGGAGTGGGTCGAATACGATTTCGATCGCGCGCCGACGATGACGGTGCCGGGCGACTGGAACTCGCAGGCCGAGAAGCTGCAGCTGTACGAAGGCACCGTGTGGCTGCGCCAGGTGTTCCAAGCCGACCCGAAGCCGGGCAAGCATTACGCGCTGTATTTCGGCGCCGTGAACTACGAGGCGCACGTCTACCTGAACGGCAAAAAACTCGGGATGCACAAGGGCGGCTTCACGCCGTTCCAGTTCGACGTGACGGACAAGCTGGCGAAGGGGCGCAACGTCGTCGTCGTCAAGGCGGACAACACGCGGCACCAGGACGAGATCCCGACCGTGAACACGGACTGGTGGAACTACGGCGGCATCACGCGCGACGTGCTGCTGGCCGAACTGCCCGCCACGTACATCGCCGACTACAAGGTGCAGCTGGCGAAGGGCGACGCGCACCGCATCGAGGGTTTCATCCAGATGGCGGGCGAAGCGAAGGCGCAGCAGGTGACGGTGGCGATTCCCGAAGCGGGCATCAAGACCACCGTGCGCACCGATGCGAACGGCCGCGCGGCACTCAGCGTCCCCGTCGACAAGCTCGTGCTCTGGTCGCCGGAACAGCCCAAGCTGTACACGGTGGAACTCAGCGGCGGTGGCGACAAGGTCGTCGACCGCATCGGCTTTCGCACCATCGAGACGCGCGGCCGCGACATCCTCCTGAACGGCAAATCCGTGTTCCTGCGCGGGATCTCGCTGCACGAGGAGAACCCGTTGATTCCGGGCCGTCCGCGCGGTGCGGGCGACATGCGCATGCTGCTGCAGTGGGCCAAGGAGATGAACTGCAATTACGTGCGGCTCGCGCACTATCCGCACAGCGAAGAGATGATCCGCCTGGCCGACGAGATGGGCCTGATGGTGTGGGCCGAAGTGCCCGTGTACTGGACGATCTCGTGGACGAATCCGGACACGTACGCGAACGCGCACGCCCAGCTGACGGACCTCGTCACGCGCGACAAGAACCGCGCGAGCGTCGTCGTCTGGTCGGTGGGGAACGAGACGCCCGTGAGCGCCCCGCGCAATGCGTTCATGGGCAACCTGGCGAAGACGGCACGCGCGCTGGACGACACGCGCCTCGTCGCGGCCGCGCTGGAGATCCACCGCAAGGGCAGCGACATCACGGTGGAGGACCCGCTCGCGGATTTCCTCGACCTTGCGAGCTTCAACGAATACGCCGGCTGGTACTGGGCCAGCAATGCGGAGATGCTGAATTACCGCTTCGACGTCCGCTACAACAAGCCCGTGGTGATCTCGGAATTCGGCGCGGAGGCGCTCGCCGGCTACCACGCCGACGCCGATACACGCTGGAGCGAGGAGTACCAGGACACGCTGTACCGCAACCAGTTCCGCATGCTGTCGGCGATCCCGGGCTTGCGCGGGATGACGCCGTGGGTGCTGGTCGACTTCCGCTCGCCGCGCCGCCAGCATCCGTACTTCCAGGACTTCTGGAACCGCAAGGGGCTCATTTCGAACGGCGGCCAGAAGAAGCTCGCGTTCTGGACCCTGAAGCAGTATTACGACGACGTGCAGCGCCGCTACGAGGGCAAGGCCGCGCGCTGATTCGGCCCGTCAATCGCGGTCCGGCGCGCCCAGCGGGAACAGGGGCCGGTACTGCCGTGCCTCGTCCACCGCGCGCGCGAACGACGGGCGCGCGAGCAGGCGTGCGCGATAGGCGCGCAGGACGGGGTAGCGGTCGGCGATCGGATGCGTCCAGTCGGCGTAGAACAGCGCGGGCGCGGCGGCGCAGTCCGCGAGGGAGAAGGTCTCGCCCGCGGCCCACGTCTTGCCGGCCAGGGCGCCCTCCAGCCAGGCGTAGGCGAGGTCCAGTTTTTCCGCCGCCAGCGCGAGGCCGTCGGCGCGCTTGGTGGCGTCGCCCGTCAGCGCACCGTCCACCGCGCGCTGCACCATGGTCATCACGTGCAGGTCGAAGAAGCGGTCCATGAAGCGGACGTCGAGCGCGGCCAGCGGGTCGTCCGGCAGCAGGCGCACGGGCCCCGGATGCGTCAGCTGCAGGTATTCGATGATGACGCTCGTCTCGACCACGTTGCGCTCGCCGTCCACGAGGAGCGGGAATTTGCGCAGTGGCCAGCGCTGCAGCCATTCCGCCGCGTGTTGCGGCGTGTCCGGCCCGAGGCTGCGGAATTCGAACGGGGTGTCGTTCTCGTACAGTGCGACGAGGACTTTTTGCGTGTACGACGAGAAGGGATGACCGTAGAGTACGAGAGACATGGAGGGCTCGCTTTCGGGTGGGTGGTGGAAGAAACTGCTTGCATTGGGCGATTGGTTCAATGTGCGTCTTGCACAGGCGGTGCGGCGCGCCGCTTGGCTTTAAAAAACGACCACGCTTCCTCGGAGGTATCGAGATCGTGATTCATTGCCCCGACCAGCTTGCGCGCCAACCACGGGAACGTGGCGTTTTTGGACGCTTCGATATGTCCGCCGCCATCGATCCGCAGGAATTCGACCTGTATGCCCCTGGGGTCCTTTCCCCAGACCGAGCGTGTCGCGGACGTCGGATCATCCGGGTGAAGGTGGGGAAAACGGTAGGTGACCGGCGTGTCGGATAGACCATCCAGCTTGCGCCAGGACGCGACGGATTGCTCGACGCCGAGCGTGGCGCCGCGCCCGCGCAGGAACCAGCTGCCGGTCTTGCCGCCGGCGTAAGGCACGATCTCGTCGGCCGTGCCGTGTTCGATGAATACGGACAGCGGCACCGATGGGGCGCGACACGCATTCTGTGCCGCCACCGGGGCGCTTTGCACGCCGATCGCGGCGAGGCGGGAGCCAAGTTCGATACCGGCCCGGTATGCCATCGCGCCGCCGTGCGACACGCCGAACACGTAGATGCGCTCCGGGTCCGCATCGAATCGGGCGATGGCGTCGTCGATCAGCGACGCGAGGAATCCGACGTCGTCCACCGTCGTGTTGGTGGAGGCATCGGCGCGGCAATCGTTCCATCCCTTCTTGCCGTCGCTGCCAGTCATGCCATCGGGCGCGAGCAGCAGCACGTTGTCGCGGGCCGCCAACGTGGACCATGCGTCGGTCTTGTAGCTGCCGACCGATGCCTGTCCAACCATGATGGCCGCACTGCCGCCGTGACCGTGCAGCACGATGAGCACGGGGCGCTTCGCTTTCGGTACACCTTCGGCCTCGACGGCGATGTAGTGCCGCGGCCCTTCGGGGCGCGCCAGCGTGTGATCCGTGATCGTCACGGCTCGCGCGGAAGGCGCCAAGAAGGCGGCGGCGACACAACAAGACCAGACACTTCGGAGAATCACGCGTTGCCTCTTCTATTTGTCATCCGTTCTGACGGTCGGCCGCCATGTTCCCACACTGCCGACAAGCGCAAGGTAAAGCGCGACGATCAGCCACAATGCCTCGGGCCAACCGATATGCGGGAAGTCGTAGTCGTGAAGATATTTGCCGTTGATCGACCAGATGACATAAGCAGACAGCGCAAATAGCACCAGTAAAACGATCCCGGCGCCCCCTACGATGGCTCGTGCGGCATACCCGAGTCTTCGGTTCTTTTTATCCATTCTCTATGTCTCGTTATGACAGACCGCGCCTGATGTTAACGTGGAACTCAAAACGTCATCACAAACCTTGCCCCGCCCGCCAGCCCGCGCGCATATCGCACCCTGCCGCCGTTGCGATGCACGAGCTGCCGCACCATGGCAAGCCCGATGCCGCTGCCGTTCGCGTGCGTCGTGAAGAAGGGCGTGAAGATCTGGCGGACGAGTTCATCGGGCACGCCCGGACCGTTATCCGTCACCTCGATGCGCAGCTGGGCACCGCGCGCCAGGCGGGCGCTGAACGTCAGTTGCGGGCGGGCCAGGCCTGCGGTCGCATCCAGCGCATTGTTCGCCAGGTTCACCAGTGCCTGTTCCAGCTGACCCGCATCGGCCACCAGTTCGAGGTTCGCCGGTTCCACCGTGAAGCGCGCTTCGCCACCGCGTTCGGCCCACGCCCCGCCCACCATCGCCTGCAGCCGCATGAACAGGTCGTGCACGCGGATGCGCTCGGGGCGCGGCTCGGGCACGCTCGCCAGTGAACGGTAGCCGGTAACGAAGGCCGCGAGGCTCGTCGCACGGCGGCCGATCGCGTCCAGCGCCGTGTCGAGATCGGCGGCGGTGTCCGGCGCGAGGCCGGGGGCGTCCTGCACGAGATCGCGCGCCGTCTGCGACAGCGACGCGACCGGCGTCAGCGAATTCATGATTTCATGGGTCAGCACGTGGACGAGCTTTTGCCAGGCCTGCATGGCTTCCGCTTCCAGCTCGTTCTCGACGGGACTCACGGCGACGAGGCGCTGCGGCCGGCCTTCCAAGGTCAGGTCGACCGCGCCCGCGAGCGCCCGTTCGATGCCATGTTCCGTGTCGATCGCCAGCACCGTGCGCCGGTCCGCGGCGAGGTCCCCCAACTGCCGGCCGAAGCCGTCGCGGTCGACGATGCGGCCCGGCGCCAGCAGGCGCCGGGCGGCCGTGTTCAGCGGGTGCGGCGCGCCAGCCGCGTTCGGCGTGTCCAGCGTGAACAGGGCAACCGGTGCGAACTCGAGCCATGTGTCGAGACGGTCCGCGCGTGCCGTGTCGGGCGGCGCTGGCAGAAGCGCCTCCAGCGGCGCGGCGGGCGTCGCGCATGCGCGCGCGGCGCGCCACGCGAGGCCCGCGCCGCCGATCAGCGCGGCCCCGGCGCACGCCCAGGCCCAGGCCGCGTCCGCGCCTCGCGCGAGCCACCCGGCGCCGACCAGCAGCGCGGCCGCGAGCGCGAGCCTCCACCGTGGCGCCGGGTCAGAGTCCATGTTTGTCGAGCTTGCGGTACAAGGCCGCGCGGCTGACGCCCAGCAGGCGCGCGGCGCGGCTGATGTTGCCCTGCACCTGGTCCAGCGCGGCGGCCACCGCGTCGCGCTCCAGCGTGTCCAGCTTGAGCGACGCTGGTTCCGCAGGCGGCGCGAGGGTGGGCGCGGCGTGCGGCGCCAGGCCGAAATCGTCGGCGATGTACTGGTCGCCCTGGGCCAGGATCACGGCGCGCTCGCACGCATGGCGCAGGGCGCGCACGTTGCCGGGCCAGTCGTGGTGCTGCAGCCGGTCGAGTGCCGCGTCGGCCAGCGGCCGTGGCGCCCGGCCGTACTGGCGCTGGTAGTGCGCGAGGTAGTGGGCGAGCAGCAGGGGGATGTCGCCGCGCCGTTCGCGCAGCGGCGGCACGTTGATCACGATGGTATTCAGCCGGAACAGGAGGTCGGGACGGAACACGGCGGGATCGTGCAGGGCCTCGTCGGCGAGATTGGTTGCGCTGACGATGCGCACGTCGATGGCCTGAGCGCGGTCGGCGCCGAGCGGCGTGACTTCGCGCCGCTCCAGCGCCGTCAACAGCTTGGCCTGGGCGGGCAGCGGGAGGTTGCCGATCTCGTCGAGGAACAGCGTACCGCCGGACGCCGCCTGGAAGCGTCCGGCCCGTTCGTGGCGCGCATCCGTGAACGCGCCCTTGCGGTGGCCGAACAACTCGCTCTCCAGCGTGGCCTCGGGCAGGGCGCCCATGTCGAGGGCGAGGAACGGATGCGCCGCGCGCCGCGACTGGCGGTGCAGGGCACGTGCGACGAGCTCCTTGCCGACGCCGTTCTCGCCCAGCACCATCACGTTCGCCTCGGTCGGCGCGACGTGGGCGATCAGGCTGCGCAGGTGGCGCATCGATGGCGCGTCGCCCATCAGCGCGTGTTCGTCGTTCGGGACGGCAGGCGCGGAATCCGCACGCCGCGTGCACGCCTGGTCGACGGTCGCCAGCAGGCGTGCGTTGTCCCAGGGCTTGGTGAGGAAGTCGCACGCGCCGGCCTTCATCGCTTCCACCGCCAGCGCCACGTCCGCATAGGCGGTCAGCGCGATCACGGCGGGCGGCTGCGGCAACGCCCGCAACTCGCGCAGCGCGGCGAGTCCCGCGGCGCCATCCGTCTGGCCGGGTGCGAAATTAAAGTCGAGCAGTACGACGTCCGGGACGGCGCCCTGCAGGTAGCGCGGCAGGTCGGCCGGATGCGCCAGGCTGTCCACACGTGCCACGTGCCGGCGCAGCAGCAGCGTGGCCGCGTAGACCACGTCGGCGTCGTCGTCGAGGACGAGGATGTGCGCTGCGCTGGGCGACATGGGGGAACCAGGAATGAATGTGCGCCGATTCTAGCAGCCGCCGCGCGTGCGGCCCAGCGTTCCGGGCGGCGTGGCGGCAAAGTGTCCGGAAGCGGACACCTTGCTTGTCCGTTCGCGGACGATGCGCGCGCCGGGAGCGTCCGTCACGGCCTGAATCGCCGTGGCACGGATGTTGCGAACAGTGGCGTCATGCTCTCCAACCTGCACGATGATTTGCCCGCACCCGATGCCGACGGTGCAGCCATGGACACCCCGCTGCCCGCACGCCGCGGACGCCGCCTTGCCGCGCTGTGCGCCGGCGTGCTGTTCGTCGCCGGCGCCGGCATGCTGCTGTGGCGCGCGATGCCGCGGGGCTTGTCGGTCGATGCCGCCAACGTGCGCGTGGCCACCGTCGCCCGCGCGACGTTCCACGACGACGTGCTCGTGCGCGCCAGCGCCGCGCCGCTGCGCTCCGTGTTGCTGGACGCGGTCGAATCGGGCCGCGTCGAGGAAGTGCTGGCGCGCGACGGGGCGCTCGTCGCGCAGGGTGAGGTGCTGTTTCGCCTGTCGAACGCGCAGCGGCGCCTGGAACTGCTGCAGCGCGAGTCGGAACGGGCGCAGCAGATTTCGAATGCGATGAACATGCGGATCGCGCTCGAGGCCAGCCGCGCCGACCGGCGCCGCCGCCTGGCAGACCTCGAGTTCGCGGCGCGCGAGGCGGACAAGCAGTATCGCCGCAGCCTCGCGCTGTCCGGGCAGGGCTTCGTGTCGGCGGCTGCCCTGCAGGACGCGGCCGACCGCAGCGCACAGCAACGGCGGCTGCTGGCCGCCGAGCAGGGCGACGCGCGTACGGAAGAACGCATCCAGGCGAACGCGCTGCAGCAGATGGACAAGGCCGGCACGCGCCTGGAAACGGGCCTGCGCCTGGTCAGCGAGACCGTCGCGGCGCTGGAAGTGCGGGCGCCCGTCGCGGGACGCCTGACGGACTTCCGGCTGCAGGTCGGCGAAACGGTCAAGCTCGACCAGCACCTGGGCCGCATCGACGATCCGGTCCGCTTCAAGCTGGCGGCGCAACTCGACGAGTATTACCTGAACCGCATGGCGCCGGGCCTCGCGGCGCACGCCGTGGTGAACGGAGGATCGTACGCCCTGGCGGTCAGCCGGCTGTCTCCGCAGATCCGCGACGGCAGGTTCGCGCTCGAACTCGCGTTCGGGGAGGGCGCCGCGCCCGTCCTCCAGCCGGGCCAGAGCCTCGACGTGGCGATCACGCTCGGCGCGCCCGCGCCCGCGCTGGTGCTGCCGATGGATGCGTGGATCGCCGACGGCGGCGGCGCCAGCGTCTATGTGCTTGCGGCCGACGGGCGCAGCGCGCTGCGGCGACCGGTCCGCATGGGGCGCCGCAACGACAGCCAGGTCGAAGTGCTGGCGGGCCTCGCGCCCGGCGAGCGCGTGATCGTCTCTTCCACGGCCGCCTACGGCCAGGCCGCGCGCCTCGCCTTCGCGCAGCCGGCCGGCCTTTCAGCCCAACCCAAGGACATGACACAATGAAGCTCGACGATCATCCACCCACATCCACCGGAGACGCCATGCTGAAGCTCGTCAACGTGACCAAGACGTATCGCGGCGGCGACGTGCGCACGCGCGCGCTCGACGGCATCAACCTCGAGATCGAGGCGGGCGAATACGTGGCCGTGACGGGGCCGTCGGGCTGCGGCAAGTCCACGCTGCTCGCGATGCTCGGCCTGCTCGACACGCCGGACAGCGGCGACTACTGGATCGACGGGCAGCAGGCGGCCGGCCTGGACGAGGCGCGCCTGAACCGGCTGCGGCGCGGCCGCATCGGCTTCATCTTCCAGAACTTCAACCTGATCGAAGCGCTGACCGTGCAGGAGAACGTCGAGATGGCATTGCAGTACCTGGGCGTCTCCGCGGCGGAGCGGCGCCGGCGCACGAGCGCGATGCTGGACAAGCTGGGCGTGGCGCACCGCGCGCGCCATCGTCCCTCGCAGCTCTCCGGCGGCCAGCAGCAGCGCGTGGCGATCGCACGCGCCCTGGTCCCGAATCCGGCCGTGCTGCTGGCCGACGAGCCGACCGGCAACCTGGATACGGCGCGCGGCGAGGAAGTCATGCGCCTGCTCCGCCAGATCAACGCCGAGGGCACGACGATCGTGATGGTCACGCACTCGCCGGCGCACGCGGCCCAGGCCTCGCGCACCGTGCGCCTGCTCGACGGACGCATCGTGGTCGATGCGCTCCATGCGGCGTGAGGGGGCTGCGATGACCCGACAAGATTTCACGATCGGCTGGCGCACGCTGGTCGCCGACCCTGTGTATTCGCTGGTGGTCGTGCTGGGGCTGGCGATCGGCTTCGGCAGCTGCCTGCTGCTGCTCGGCTTCGTGCGCTATTCGTGGCAGTACAACGCCCATGTGCCGCACGTCGAGCAGGTCTACGTCGTCAAGCAGCGCGACAACCGCCAGCCGACGGCGCCCTGGTTCGACCAGGTACCATTGCTGCTGCACGCGGTTGCGCTGAAGGCGCCCGGCGTGGACAGCGCGGCCGCGTGGCTGCCCACCCGCCCGCAGCAGCTGACGGCGCGCGTCGGCGGCCGCCTGCACCGCCACGACAGCCTGACCGTCACGCCCGAATTCGCGCGTACGCTGGGCCTCGTTGCCGTGCGGGGTGACCTCGATGCGGCGCTGCGCCGGCCCGACAGCTTCGCCGTCACGGAAGCGGGCGCGCTGGCGATGTTCGGCAGCGCCGACGTGGTCGGCCGCGCCATCGAGGTCGACGGCCAGTCCGTGCGCGTGGGCGCGGTCGTGCGCACGCCGCCCGCCAACACGACGATTCCGTTCGAGACCGTGTTCGGTCCCGCGTCCAGCCTGGCGCCGCCCGAGATCCGCGACGAACTGGTGACCGGCAGCCGTGGATGGTGGGGCAGGATGCTCGTGCGCGTGCGGCCCGGCGCGACCGTCGGGCCGATCCGCGCCGCGCTGCAGGACGCCGTCGACCATGCCGCCGTGCTGCAGAAGATCCCGGCTGCGACCCGCGCGCGCCTGGGCGGGCGCAAGGTGCTCGACATCGAACTGGTGCCGCTCGGCGAAGCGTATTTCGACCGCGACGTCGCCGCCAACAACCTGGCGCGGCCGGGCCCGCGCGGCGACCGCACGGTGGTGGCGGGCCTGGGCGCCATCGCGTTGCTGATCCTGCTGCTCGCCGCGATCAACTACGTCAACCTGGCGACGGCGCGCGTCGTGCGGTGCCAGCGCGAGATCGCGATGCGCAAGGTGCTGGGCGCGAGCCCGCGCCGGATCGCCATGCAGTTCATCGCCGAGGCCTTGCTGGTGGCGCTCCTGGCGACGAGCCTCGGCCTGCTGTTCGCATGGCTGGCGCTGCCGCTGTTCGCCGAGCTGGTGGCGCGCGACCTGGGCGGCCTGCTGGCGCTCTCGAACGTGGCGGCGGCGCTGGTGCTGGGCATCGTCGTGGGCCTCGCCAGCGCGGTCCATCCCGTGTGGGCGGCGCTGCGTGTGGCGCCGCATGGCGCGCTGACCGGCCGGCAGGACGACGAATCGGTGCGCGCCAGCCGCGTGCGCAAGGCGATGACGATGCTGCAGATCGGCGCGGCGATGGGCCTGGCCTGCGTGACGCTCGCCATCACGTGGCAGACCCGGTACGCGCTGGCGCAGGCGCCCGGATTCGATCCGTCGTCGCTGCTGATCGTCGACCTGGAAGGCGGCGCGAACGCCAAGGACAGCGCGGCCGTGCGCGGACTGATCGCGGCGCTGAAGGCCGATGGCGCGGTGGCCGGCGTCGCGATCAGCGAAGACGCGGTGGGCCGCCACGATGCCGCCTGGTCGCGCGAAGTGCGCCGGCCCGGCGTGGCCGACGTGCGCGTCGAGATGAAATCCGTCAGCCCCGATTTCTTCGAGCGGTACGGCATCCGGCCGGTGGCGGGCCGCTTGTTCGATCCGCGCGTCGACGCGGACGACGCGGCCGAACCGTTGGTCGTCAACGCCGTCACGGCCCGCCAGCTCGGCTTCGCCACCGCGGCCGCCGCCGTCGGCCAGATGGTGGTCTTCACGAGTTTCGACGACAGCGTCGTCCACAAGCGGATCGTCGGCGTCGCGCCCGAATTGCGCTTCCATTCGCTGCACGAGGCACCGGCCGCCATCGGGTACGAGGTGTGGATCGCCGGTTCGACGCTGACGGTGAAGGCGGCGCATGCGCTGCCCGAGGCCGAAGCGGCCGTGCGCGCGTTGTGGCCGCGCTGGTTCCCCGACGCGGTGCTCACGATGCACCGCGCCGCCGACGTGCTGGCCGCCGACTACGCCGAGGACCGGCGCCTCGCCCGGCTCGTCGCGATCGCCACCGGCATCGCGCTGGCGATATCGGCCTTCGGCACGTATGCGCTGGCGGCCGACGCCGCGCAAAAACGGGCGCGCGAAATCGTCCTGCGCAAACTGTACGGCGCCCGCAGGCGCGACATCGCCATGCTCATGCTGCGCGAGATCGGCGTGCTGACGTTGGCGGGCGCCGTCGCCGGATTGCCGCTGGGGGCGCTGGTGGGCGAACGCTATCTGTCGTCGTTCGTGGAGCGCGCCCCGTTCGGTTACTGGAACGTGGCGCTGGCGTTTTGCGCGAGTGCCTGCGTGGCGGTGGCGGCGATGGCGCAGCATGCGTGGGGCGCGATGCGCATGTCGCCGGCCGATGCGCTCAGGTAGAATCCAACGGCGGCGCGCGCTGCACCCTGGACGATGAGGACTTTGCATGAGCACTCAAGAATGGACTCCGGTAACCCATGACAACTGCGGCCACGTGCCGGGCCCGTTCTACCACGGCACCCGGATCCGCCTGCAGCCCGGCGACCTGTTGACGGCGGGCCAGGCTTCCAATTTCGAGGACGGGCGCGTCTCCAACAACGTGTATTTTTCCGCGCTGCTGGAGCCTGCCGTCTGGGGCGCGGAGCTGGCCGTGGCGCTCGCTGGCGCCGAGGGTCGGGGGCACGTCTACATCGTGGAACCGACGGGGACGTTCGAGGACGATCCCAATTTGACGAACAAGCGCTTTCCCGGCAACCCGACGCGGTCGTACCGCACGCGTGCGCCGCTCAGGATCGTCGGGGAAGTGGAGGACTGGGCGGGGCATCCGCCCGAGGTGCTGCGGCAGATGCTCGACCACCTCGAGGAACTGCGGCGCGCCGGGCGCGCCGTGATCGAAGACTAGGTCAGCCCCGCGTGCGCTTGCGTGCGCGGCGCGCGGCAAGCAGCGCGGCCAGGCCGGCGCCACCCAGCAGCAGGGTGCCCGGTTCTGGTGCGGCGCCCGGTTTCGTCGGCGTCTTGCCGGGTTTGTCCGTGGTGCCGGGCAGGTCGGTCGTCGGGGGCAGCAGGGTGTCCGGGATCGACGACGGCGGCTTCGTGCCCGTGTCGGTGGAGGGCAGGTTCGTGTCGTCCAGCGTCGTCGGCAGCTGCGGGGCGCCGGCTGGGGAGCCGCCCTTGTCCGCAACGCCGCCGGTATCGGTGCCGTTATTGCCGCCCGTTCCCGTTCCCGTGCCCGTGCCGGCCGGAGACGTCTTGGTCGCCAGCACCTGCGGCAGCGTGCCCCGGTCCCAGGCGCCGACCGGGTTGCTGTTGTAATAAGCCGGTATGCCAGCCATGCGGTGCGCCAGCGGCGTGCCGTTGTTCAGGACCGCGCCGCCCGTGGCGAAGGTTTGCAAGTGGAAGCTCTGGCCTGCGGGATTGCCGTCGACGGCGAATCCGACCTGTGTCACGCCGCCTTCGCCGTCGCCTTCCTGCGCCTGCTCGACGGAGGAATCGAGTTCTTCCTCGCTCGGGCCCCTCGCTTCGACCGGCAGTCGCGGCACGTCGGAGATGCGGTTGCCGCAGCGCGTGCGGATCTCGTTCTGGCCGTCGGACAGCACGGTCTCGCCTTGTGCCAGCTGGAGCTTCTTCGCCGTCCAGTACACCTTGTCGCCCTTGCGGTACGAGACGTACACGCCGCGCGGCGCGGCGACCGTCCTGATGGTGGCCTTCGGCGCTTCGAAGGCGGCGTAGTGCGCCGCGACGACCTTGTCCACGACGATGGCGCGCGACAGTTCGCGGCGGTCGAGCACACCGCCGGGCACGATCGAATAGGGATAGACGCGGCGCGTCTTCTTCGTCTCCGCCTGCGCCGCGGCCGGCCGCACGGCGGTTGCCTGGGCGGGCGCAGCAGCGAGCGCGGTCGCGCCCGTGACCGGTGCCGTGGACGGGCGCATCGCCAGCGCGAACGCGGCGGCGCAGGCGGCCACGCCGAGCACGCCGGCGACAGCCAGGCGCCGGTTCAGGCGCGAACCTTTTCTGCTGCGACGGATGTAGGCGCTGCGGTAGTCCATAAGAGGCTAGGCAAGAAGAAAGTAGGATATCTCCTACAGGGTACCATCTTTCCCAGCGTCAAATCTACGGGTTGTTAAAAAAACTCAATTTGCATAGTGTAATTACGACAGGCGGCGCGCGACCCGAGAGTGCCGGCGTCAGCGTTCGACGAGCGCCAGCACCGCCGTGATGTTGTCGCGGCTGCCGTGCGCCTTGGCCAGCGCGACCAGCTCGGCGCAACACTGTTCCAGCGACTGCGCATGCGCGCCGGCCAGCACGCGTTCGATGGCGGCATGCGGCGTGTTGCCGTACAGGCCGTCGCTGCACAGCAGGTACAGGTCGCCGGGGTGCGGCGTCGTGGCCTTGACGTCGGGCGTGACGGCGGCCATCGGGCCGATCGCCTGCAGCAGCAGGTTCCGCGGCGGGAAGTCGCCGGAGACGCCCGCTTCCAGCGCCTGCTGGTACAAGGTCTGGTCGCGCGTGAGCACGGCCAGTTCGCCGTCGCGGTAGCGGTACAGGCGGCTGTCGCCCACGTGGAAGACGACGAGCGGGCCGCCCGGCAGGCTTTGCCGGAAGCCCGTCAGCGTCGTGCCCATGCCGCCGCCTTCGCCGAGGCCGTTGTCCGCGTTGGCGCCGTACACGCGTGCATTGGCGGCGTCGACGGCCTCGTGCACGGCCACGATGGCGGGCATGTGCTCGTCCTGCCAAGTGGCGTCCGGATCGAACGCGTCGCCGGGACAGGCTTGTGTCGGGGCCGCCGCGGACAGCGCGTCGCGCAGCGTTTCCAGCGCCAGCCGGGCCGCGATCTCGCCGCCCTCGTGGCCGCCCATCCCGTCGGCCACCGCGACGAGGTTCAGCTGCGCATCGATGAGGAAGTTGTCCTCGTTGGATTGGCGCACGAGTCCGACGTCGGTCAGGCCGTACGCGCAACCGAACGACAGGCGGTGATAAATGCTCGGGGTTAGCTGCTTCCAGTTGCTCATCGACGGCGCGGCTTGCGTGGCTAAGGAGGGCTGCATGCTAGCACGCGTGACGCAGGCACCGGTGGATTTCACGGGAGCCGCAGGATGCCGCTGACCGTGAAGCGGATCTCGCCGGGCCGCTCGCCCGGTACCGTCTCGATGCGCACGTCGGACAGGCCCTCGCGCTGGCTGCCGGCCACGAGCGCGGCGACGGCGTCGACCAGCTTGTCCGCGCGCGCGGGCGCAAGCGGGACGGATTCGGCGGCAGCGCCGAAGTACTGGTCGAGCATCGCCGCGAAATCGCGCCGCGTCGTCACGCAGAACACGGGACGCGCTTGCGGGAACAAGCGCGCCACCGCGTCGTCCGACCGGACGCGTTCGGGATCGATGCAGACGACGTACAGCGCATGCTCGTTGCGCTCGACGGGCAACCACTGGCGCACCTCGGCGCTCGCGCGGTCGATGCCGGCCAACAGGTCCGCCGGGACGCGCCGTCCCGGGTGGAACGCGAGATACGGCACGGCGTAGTGATCGGCCAGCGCGCGCCCGACGACGGGCAGCTTGAGCTTGCAGTCGTCGAGCAGCACGTCCTCGATGTCGCGGCCGTCGCGGCGCGCCTGCTCCACGGCCGCGTCGACTTCCGCGCGGCCCAGCAGCCCCGCGCGCAGCACGCCGACGAAGCCCATGCGTTCGCGCGGCGCGTCGTTGCGGCGCTGGGCGAACGCGATGCCCAACGTGTCGCACAGGTAGCGCGCGCCTTCGACGACGGTGCCGTCGAACGGGCCGCCGTGCAGGTTGTTGATGACCTGGAGGACGCCGCTCACTTCATTGTCATGCACGATCGGCACGACGAGCATCTGCGTCGTGCGGTAACCCGTGCGTTTGTCGACGCCCTGCTGGAAGCGCAGGTCGGCCGCGTAGCGCTGCAGTTCCCGCGCATCGTAGACGTCGTTCAGGTTCAGCAGGCGGCGCGCCAGCGCGGCATAGCCCGCCACGCTTTGCGCGGAGATCGGCAGGCGCAGCTGGCGGAACGACGCCATGCCCGTCTTGACCTTGGCGACGAGGCTCGCCTTGTCGTCGCCGACCGTGTAGATCGTCAGGCGGTCGGCACCGAACAGGGCGCAGATGTCCGGGGACAGGTCGAGCATGATCTCGTCCACGTGGCGCGTCGCGTGGATGCGCGTCGTCAGCTGCTGCAGGCGGCGGAAGAAGTCGCCGTGCGCGCCGGGGCCGTGCAGGAGGGTCGTGTCGTTCATGGGCGCGTCATCGAAGCGAAGCGCGTCGCATCGACGTCGTCGTCCGCCGCGGCCGGGGCCGGTGCCGGGGCAGGCGGCGCGATGCGGGTGGCGTCGGCGTCGACGGGTGCGGGGCGGACCGTGGGCGGGCGCGGCGTCACGGTGTCGGGCCGCCACGACGGCTGCGTCGGCGTGTCGCCGTCGAGTGCGCGCAGGAGGTCGTCGCGGAATGCCTCGGCGCTGGGGTAGCGCTCCTCGGGGCGCTTGGCGAGCGCGCGCAGCACGATGCGGTCGAACGCGGGGCCGAGCAGGGGATTCAGCAACGTGGGCGGGACGGGATGCTCGTGCAGGATCTTCTGCTGCACGGCGAACATGCCGGCGCCGCGGAACGGCCGCTCGTTGGTGAGGAACTGGTACAGCACGATCCCGACGGCGAAGATGTCCGCCTGCGGTCCGACGGCCTGGCCCGTGATCTGCTCGGGCGCCATGAAGCTGGGCGTGCCGACCATGTCGGCGCCGTCCGCGTCCAGCACGGCCGCGTTCAGCGCGGCCATGTGGGCGACGCCGAAGTCCGTCAGCTTCACGCGCAGGTCGTGGCTCAGCATGATGTTGGCCGGCTTGACGTCGCGGTGGATCACGCCGTGGCGGTGCGCGTAGCCGAGCGCGTCGAGCAGCTCGCACGTCATGCGCTCGGCGTCTTCCAAGGTGAAGTCGAGCTGGAAGTCCTGCGTCATGTCGAAGTAGGCCGCGAGCTCTTCGCCGCGCACCAGTTCCATCACCATGTAGGCGACGCCGTTTTCCTCGCCGAAGTCGTACAGCGCGACGATGTGCGGATGGTTCAGGCGCGCGACGGCCTGCGCTTCGCGGATGAAGCGGGCCGAGTACGAGGCGAGGAGGTCGGGATCGGCATCGCTGGCGGTCGAGATGACCTTGATGGCGACGCTGCGGTCCAGGCGCGGATCGAGCCCTTCATAAACCTCGCCCATGGCGCCGCGGCCCAGCACGCGCACGATCCGGTATCTGCCTAACTGCGTCGGTGGATTCATGGCCGCAAGTGTAATTCAAATTGATTCATCGACAATAAAAATCGGCCCCGCACGGGGATGCCGCAGCGGTCGCGGAGGTTTATACTTGATGTATGAACGACATCCGCTGCACCTGGGCCAACATGGCCAATCCGCGCTACATCGCCTACCACGACCACGAGTGGGGCGTGCCGTGCCACGACGAGACGACGCTGTTCGAAATGCTGAACCTCGAGGGCGCGCAGGCCGGGCTGTCGTGGGAAACGATCCTCAACAAGCGCGACAACTACCGCCTCGCGTTCGACGGCTGGGACGCGGAAAAGATCGCGCGCTACGACGATGCGAAAGTGGCCGACCTGCTCGCCAACCCGGGCATCGTGCGCAACCGCCTGAAGGTCGCGGCCGCCATCGCCAACGCCCGAGCTTACCTGCGCCTGCGCGACGAGGGCTTGACCTTGGACGGCTACCTGTGGGGCTTCGTCGACGGCCGACCCATCGTCAACGACTGGCCCGACGGCGCGCGGCCGGCCCGCACCGACCTGTCCGACCGCATCTCGAAGGACCTCGGCAAGCGCGGCTTCAAATTCGTCGGATCGACGATCGTGTACGCATACATGCAGGGCATCGGCATGGTGGACGACCACGACCGTGCCTGCCTGTGCCGCCGCCGGAGGTGATGCCATGGACTATCGCGCATGCTGGTGCAGCCGGGCGCGTTACACCGTCTTCGATGCGCATTACGGCGACGGGAGTGCGGTCCGCGTCCTGACCGACGTCTGGCGCACCGACCCGCACCGTTCGCCGAACCTGCACGTGATCGCCGTCTGCGACCACCTGCTACCGGGCTTCCACCGCATGCCGCAGGCGGAGCCGGGCCTGACCGTCGACCTGGTCAGCGCACCGCTGGAGGAGGCGCTCGCGCAGCTGACGGCGCGCGTCGACCTGTTCCGCCTGCACGACATCGAACAGGCCGGCACCGACTTCGCGCGCCACGTCGCGCGCGTGGCCGCGCAGGATGCGCACCTGCTCGCGCAAGGCCTCACGCCAGCGCAGATCGACGCGCTGACGGCGCAAGGCTTCGTGTTCGACGCGGGCGGCCAGCACGCGCGCTTCGCCAGCCGCAAGCCGCGTGCGCCGGTACCGCCCGCGCCCGAGCGGCGCGCCATCGTGCTGGGCGCCGGCATCGCCGGTTCCGCCGCCGCGGAGCGCCTGTGCGCGCGCGGCTGGCAGGTGACGCTCGTCGACCGCCAGCCGCAGCCCGCGATGGAAGCGTCGGGTAACCTGGCCGGTATCTTCATGCCGCTGCTGTCGAAGGACGACAACGTGCCCACGCGCCTGACGCGCGCCGCCTACCTGTACGCGCTGCGCCACTGGGAGCATCTGGGTGGCATCGGCCGCGCCATCGAGGGCGACACGTGCGGCGTGCTGCAGCTTGCGCGCGACGCCGGCCACGCCGACGTGCAGCGTGCCATCGCCGCCGACAAGTCCCTGCCGCCCGATTTCGCCGAGTGGCTCGAGCGGCCCGCGGCGGAAGCCTTGCTCGGCCTGCCGGCGCCGGACGGCGGCTGGCTGTTCCGCGGCGCCGGCTGGGCGCGGCCCGGCAGCGTGTGCGAGGCGATGCTGGCCGCGTGCGGCGGCCGGCTCGAGCGGCGCTTCGGCGTCGGCGACGTGCGCATCGAACGGGTCGGCGAGCGCTGGCACCTGACGGACGCGCACGGCGCCACGGTGGCGTGCGCGCCGAACCTGATCCTCGCCAACGGCAGCGGCGCCGTCGCGGTGCCGCAAGCCGCGCAGCTTCCGCTGACGACGCTGCGCGGGCAGGTGTCGCACGTGCCGGCCGGGATGGTGCCGAAGCTGTCCGTCGTGCTGTGCCGCGAAGCCTATCTGACGCCGGCGTCCGGCGGCGTGTGCAGCGCGGGCGCGACGTACGACGCCGATCCGAACCCGGCGCTGTCGCCGGAAAGTCACGCGGAAAACCTGGAGCGCCTGCGCGGCCTGCTGTCCGACCCGCAGGCCGCACAGGATGCGCCGCTGGAAGGCCGCGTGGGCTTTCGTTGCGTCGCGCCGGACCGCCTGCCGCTCGTCGGCCGCCTGCCGGATTTCGACGCGGCCGGCACCACCGAGCGCCTGCGCGACGTGCCGCGCCATCCGGGCCTGTACGCACTGCTCGGCTACGCATCGCGCGGCCTGATCTGGGCGGGTTTGGCGGCCGAACTGCTGGCCGCGCAGATGGAGGGCGAGCCGCTGCCATTGGAAGCCAGCCTCGTGGACGCGCTCGATCCGGCCCGCTTCGTGTTGCGCGCACGCCGCGCGCCGCGGGGTCCGCAGTCCGAAAATTGATTTCTTTCGGGAAACCGAAAGTTTCAAAGGTATAATGTGTGCAGAGCAACATTTCACACATGAACCGGACATGGACGACGACACCCCCGACGCGCCAGAGCTGTCCCTGTTTCTCGCCTCGACCGCGCACGACATGAAGAATTCGATCAGCGTCCTGTCCGGGACGCTGGAGCGGCTGCTGGTCGCGCATTCTTCCCGGCCCGCCGCGCAGACGGACCCGGAATACACGCAGATGGCGCACATGCTGTACCAGACGAAGCGCCTGAATGACAACCTGATGCAGCTGCTCGCGCTGTACAAGCAGGTGGGGACGCCCGCGTACCCGTTCGACATGCAGCCGCTCGAGCTGGGCCAGCTGGTCGACCAGGTGGTGGCGCTGGAGCGCGTGCTGCTGACGTCGCGCGGCATGAAGCTGGAGCTGGACTACGACGCTGGCCTCGTCTGGCATCTCGACGAAGACCTGATCGTGGGCGTGCTGTCGCATGCGATCAACAACGCCATCCACTACACGTGCGACACGGTGCGCCTGGCGATCCGCACGACGGATGACGGCTGGCTCGAACTGCGCGTGGAGGACAACGGCCCAGGTTATCCGCCGGCGCTGCTGAAGGCGGGCGCGATCGCGACGCGCGATACGGCTCCCGGCATGAACTTCCTGACCAACAGCGCGGGTCTGGGCCTGTATTTTTCGAGCGAAGTCGCGCGCATGCACCGCCACCGCGAGCGCCGCGGCGCGCTGCGTCTCGAGAACGGCGGGCGTTACGGCGGCGGCTGTTTCATCCTGAACCTGCCATGAACGCACCCGAGAATTCGACGGTAAAGCCGGTGGCCGAGATCGACTGGGCCGACAAGAACTACCTCGTCGTCGACGATTTCGTCGGCGTGCGCCAGCTGCTGCGCGAAGCCCTGCGCAGCCTGGGCGCGAAGAACATCGACCAGGCGTCGTCGGGCGGCGAGGCGATGGGCCTGCTCGCGCGCATCCGCTACGACGTCGTCCTGTGCGACTACAACCTCGGCGATGGCAAGAACGGCCAGCAGGTGCTGGAGGAAGCGCGCGTACGCAACCTCGTCAACCCGAGCACCGTGTGGCTGATGGTGTCGGCCGAGAAGAGCGTGGAATCGGTGATGGGCGCGGCCGAGCACCAGCCGGACGCCTACCTGATCAAGCCGATCACGGAAGGCGTGCTGCTCACGCGCCTGAACCGCGTGTGGCACAAGAAGCAGATCTTCCGCCTCATCGACCAGGCCTATGCCGAGAAGGATTACCTGCGCGCGGCGCGCATGTGCGACGCCGCGATGGAGGTGCACAAGGCGCACGAGATCGACCTGTTGCGCATGAAGGCCAAGCTGATGGAGAGAAGCGGCGAGCCGGATCGCGCGCGCGAGGTGTACGAGCGCGTGCTGGAACAGCGCGAGTACCAGTGGGCACGCTCCGGCATCGCCAAGATCCGCATGGCCAACGGCGAATTCGAACAGGCGCGCCAGGCCTTCCAGAGCGTGATCGCGGAAAACCGCTACTACATCGACGCGTACGACCAGCTCGCGCTCGCGTACCAGAACATGGGGAAGCTGGACGAGGCCTGCGCGATCCTCGAGCGGGCCGCGAAGCTGTCGCCGAATTCCGTGCCGCGCCAACGCAACCTCGGGAATGTCGCGCTCAAGGTGGGCAATGTGCAGATCGCGGAGAAGGCCTTCCGCAAGTGCATCGCGATCGGCGAATACTCGATCATGAAGACGCCCGACGCCTACCTCGGCCTGGCGCGCGTGTGCGGCCAGAAGAACGACGCGAAAGAGGCGCTGCAGCTGCTGGCGCAGGCCCAGCGCGAATTCGGCGCGGACCATCCGGACATCGCGCTGCGTTCGAAGATCACGGAGGGCCTCGTCTACCACGAGAGCGGCGACTACCGGCGTGCGCGTAAGGCCGGCGACGAGCTGGAAGCCCTGTTGAACGCGACGGAGAACCGGCCCGACATCCCGACCTGCCTGGAGCTGGCCACGTTGCTGTTTGCCGTCGGCGTGAAGGATGCGCCGGCCGACCTGCTGTGCTACGTCATCCGCAACAACCACGACAACCCGCTGCTGCTCGACGAGGTGCAGAAGATCTTCGAAAAGGCGCGCCTCGGCGACGAGGGCATGGAACTGATCCGCGCATCGAAGAAGGAAGCGACCGACCTGATGAACCAGGGCGTGCTGCTGTGGAAGACGGGCAAGCTGAAAGACGCCGTGACGTGGATGCGCGAGGCGCGCAAGAAGGTGCCGAACAACCAGCGCATCCTGTTCAACGCGGCCCAGATCCTCGTCTCGCACCTGCAGCAGCACGGCTATGACGCGGCGCTGTCCGCCGAAGCCTACGACGTGCTGCACCACGTCGACCGCCTGCTGCCGGGGCAGCAGCGGTTTGCCCAGCTCATGGAGCAGCTGGCGCAGTTGCAGCCGGCGGCGGAAGGTGGGGCGGTGGACGAGGTGGCTTGATCGGCCGGCAAATTCTGCTACGCGATCTGGTGAAAATCATAACGCCGGCGGCGCTGATCGCCGTGTGAGAATTTCAGCCTGACCAAAGCGGAGGGCTGCATGCGCATCGAACGGACGAACCCAGCCCCGAACGGCGTGTCACGCCGCGGCTTCCTGAAGTCCGCCGGCGGACTCGTGATCGGCTTCGTCGTTCCCGGCCCCGCGCGCGCGGGCGCGACGGCACCCGCCTCACCCAACGCGTTCCTGCACATCGCCCCGGACGACACGATCACCGTGATGGTCGACCGCCTCGAATTCGGCCAGGGCGTGCACACGGCGCTGCCGATGCTGATCGCCGAAGAGCTCGACGCGGACTGGTCGCAGATGCGCGGCGCGCTGGCGCCTGCGGCCAGCGCGTACAACGATCCGCTGTTCGGCATCCAGATGACCGGCGGTTCGATCTCCGTGTCGCACTCGTTCACGCACTACCGCGACATCGGCGCCCGCGCCCGCGCGATGCTGGTCGCGGCGGCTGCCGAGCGGTGGCAGGTCGAGCCGGCGCAGTGCACGACGGCGAAGGGCGTCGTCTTCGGCCCCGGCGGCCGCAAGGCGAGTTATGGCGCGCTGGCCGACGCGGCGATGAAGCAGCCCGTGCCGGCGACGGTCAAGCTGAAGGATACGAAGGACTTCCGCCACATCGGCAAGCCGGTGCGGCGCCTCGATGCGCGCGCGAAGGCGAGCGGCAGGCAGCAGTTCGGCATCGACTTCACGCTGCCCGGCATGAAGGTGGCCGTCGTCGCGCGTCCGCCCGTGTTCGGCGCGCGGGTGCACAGCGTCGACGCGGCCAAGGCCAGGGCGATCAAGGGCGTCGTCGACGTGGTCGAGGTGGCGGCCGGCAGCGGCGGCCATGGCGTGGCCGTGATCGCGGACGGTTACTGGCCCGCGACCCAGGGCCGCGCCGTGCTGGCGATCGACTGGGACACGAGTGCCGTCGACAAGCCCGATTCAAGCCGGCAGATGCGCGCCTACCGTGCGCTTGCCGCCACCCCGGGCTTGCCGGCCAGCGTGGCGGATACCGGCCGGCTCGCATCGGCACCGAAGACGATTGCGGCCGTCTACGAATTTCCGTACCTGGCACATGCGCCGATGGAGCCGGTCAATTGCGTGGTCGATCTCCAGGCCGACCGGTGCACGGTCTGGGCCGGCGTGCAGTTCCAGACCTTCGACCGCGCCGCCATCGCCACGGCGACCGGGTTGAAGGCAGAGCAGGTCACATTGCACACGATGATGTCGGGCGGCGGTTTCGGCCGGCGCGGCGTGACGACGTCGGACGACCTGGTCGAAGCCGTCAGCGTCGCGAAGGCGTACGGACGGGGGCCCGTGAAAGTCGTCTGGAGCCGCGAGGACGACATCAAGGGCGGCTACTATCGCCCGTCACACGTCCACAAGGTCGATATCGGGCTCGATGCCGAGGGCGACGTCGTCGCGTGGAAGCACGTGATCGTCGGCCAGGCCATCAGCGCCGGCACGCCGTTCGAAGGCGCGTTGATCAAGGACGGCATCGATTCCACGACGACGGAGGGCATCGCGGGCATGTACGACCTGCCCGTGAACCTGTCGGTCCACCACCCGAAGGCCAACGTGCCCGTCCTGTGGTGGCGCGGCTCGGCGTCCACGCACACGGCCTTCGTGATGGAGACGCTGGTGGACGAAGCGGCTCACGCGGCCGGCGCCGATCCGGTCGCGTACCGGCGCAAGCTGCTGGGTGCGACGAAGCCGCGGCATCTGGCGGCGCTCGACCTGGCCGTCGACAGGTCCGGCTACCACACCCGGACGCTGCCCGAGGGCCGTGCCTGGGGCGTCGCGATGCACGCGATGGCGGGCAGCGTCGTGGCCTACGTGGTCGAAGCGTCGATGGAGAAGGGCGTGCCCCGGCTGCACAGGGTCACGGCCGGCGTGCATTGCAATCTGGCCGTCAATCCGCTCGCGATCGAGGCGCAGGTGCAGGGCGCCGTGCTGATGGCAGTCGGCACTACGTTGCCGGGCGCCGCCATCACGTTCAAGGACGGCGCCGTCGAGCAGAAGAATTTTGGCGACTACACGGTGGCGCGCATACCGGACATGCCGCACGTGGACGTCTTCATCGTGCCGTCCGGCGAGCCGCCCAGCGGCATGGGCGAGCCGGGCCTGCCGCCGCTGGCGCCGGCGTTCGCCAACGCCGTCTTCAGGCTCACCGGCAAGCGCTTGCGCACGCTGCCGTTCGATCTCGATGCGGCGTGAGTTCGCGCCGTATCAGCCCGCCTGCCGCTGCCATTCGTCGTAGCGCTGCGCGATGACCGGCGCGAGCCGGTCGTACGATGCCCACGTGTCGGGCACGTGGTACAGCGATGGCAGTGCCTCGCCCAGGGTCATCGTATTTTACGGCGCGCCCTTGTCCGTCTTGGACCGGCTCTGACGCTTGCCGTTGCCGCCCTCGCTGCCGTTGCCGGCGCTCGTTGCGCCGTTGCCGGCTTTCGGCGCGGGTTTCGCTGCCTCCGCCTTTGGCGCATTAGCGGCACTCTGCGCCGGTGCCGGTGCCGGTGCAGGCGCCATCGCGCTGGCAACCGCCTGCGTAAATTGATCCTGCAACATGTTCCACCACGCGACGGCGGCCGGCATCGCCATCGCCGCCGCGTTGGCCTGCGCGTCCGGTATGGCCGCGGCTTGCGGTGCCGGCGTGCCCGGCTGTGCCGTGCCTCCGCCGCCCGCGCCGCTCGCGTTGCCTGCATTGCCCTCGCCCGGCGCGGGCGCAGATGGTGCCGGCGCACCCGGTTTCGCAGCGGGCGCGGCCGGCGCCGCCGTCTTCGCGGCGCTGCCGCCCTGGGCCGGGGCGCCGAAGAACGCGGCGAACGGCGTGGCGGCCATCTTTTCCGCGCTGACGCCGGACTGGCGCATCGCTTCGGCCATCGACGCGCCCATCGATTTCAAGGTCGCCAGCGTGCCGCGCTGCACCTCGAGGGTCTGGATGGTTCCTCGCAGCATCGAGAGATTCAGGCTCAGCCAGGATTCGACGGCCTTGAGGTCGGCGATCCGCTTCTCCAGGTCGTCGGTCGACATGGGCGGCGTGGCGATCCCGGGCATGCCGGGCAGGCCCGTGCCGGGGATCTGCATCGATCCCCACAGGTTCTTGACGAAGTCGAGCGTGTCCGTCATGCCGGGCATCGGCGCGGAGGGTTTCAGCATGGTGGTCTCCCTGATTGGTCGCCGCTAGCGTAACAGATAAATAAGACCGGATATAGATGCGAATGGACATGCGGCGACGCGTGCGGACGGCCCCGCGCCGACGGACCGGCTACACTAGGCGGATGAGTACCGCCCATGCTCTCATCCGTCGCCGCCGGCAACTGGTGCTCGGTGCGCTCACGGTCGTGCTGCACGTGCTCGTGTTTCGTTGGTTCGCGGGCCAGATGGGCCGCGTGCCCGAGCGCGCCTTTCGCGCGGCGCGCGTGACCATGGCGGAAGTGATCGAGGCGCCCAAGCCGCCCCCGCCGCCGCCCGTGCCGCCGCCGCGGCCGGCGCTGGCGCAGCCGCCGCTGCCGGAGGTGGCCCCCGTGCCGGTCGAGCCCGCGGCGGCGGCGCCCGCTTCGCCTGCTGCCCCTGCTGCCGGGACGCCCGACGCGGCCGCATCCGGTGCGGGCGTGCCCGTTCTGGCGCCGGATGCGGACGGTGTCGCCGCCGCCGCGGGACGGCAACCGGGCCAGGATGGCGCCGCCGCCG
Organism: Massilia pinisoli; assembly: GCF_024753285.1. Classification (GTDB taxonomy): domain Bacteria; phylum Pseudomonadota; class Gammaproteobacteria; order Burkholderiales; family Burkholderiaceae_D; genus Telluria; species Telluria pinisoli. The sequence goes on from NZ_JANUGW010000003.1 coordinate 418,331, forward strand.
GCCCGGGGGCCGTACAATCGGGGCAGGCAGCGAAACCGGACGTGCCGGCGCAAGCGAAGGCTCAGGCAGATGCGGCCGCGAAACCGGCCCCCGCGGCGCCGGAAGCGCGTCATTACAAGGTCGACATGCCGCCATCGGCCGACATCACGCTCGACGTCGCGCGCACGGACGCGAACGGCACGAAGTGGAGCGGCGATGCGCTGCTGTCGTGGCGGGTGACGCCGTCCAGCTATCGTGTCCAGGTCGAGGCCGGCATCGGCGTGCTGTTCGCGCACGTGAACCTGCTGACCCTGACCAGCGAAGGGACGGTCGGAGACGAAGGATTCGTCCCCACCTTGATGACGGAGAGGCGGCGCGGGCGCGCCATGACGGCGACGCATTTCAATCGCCAGGACGGCACGCTCACGTTTTCCGCGTCGGCGGCGAAGTATGCGCTCGTGCCGGGCGCGCAGGACAAGGCCAGCGTGCCGCTGCAGCTGACGGCGATCGCGCGTGCCGATCCGAAACAATTATCGGGAAATATCGACATCCTTGTCGGCGAAGACCGCGACGCAAGCGTTTTTACCTTCATGGTGGCCGGACAGGAACAGATCGATACCCGGCTGGGCCGCATCGCCACATGGCATCTGGTGCGGCCGCCCAAGCCCGGCTCGTACAACTCGCGCCTGGAATTGTGGCTGGCACCGGCGTACGGCTGGTATCCGGTCCAGATTCGCAATGTCGAGGCGAGCGGGGCCGTGACGACGCAGACCGTGAACAATATCGCAATCAAATGAGCAGGAGCTTGAATTGAAGAATGTGGTGAAACTGGCAGGCGCGAGCCTGGTACTGATGGCGGCGCTGGGCGGCCATGCGCAGGCGGCGGAAGAGCATCCGGCCGTCAAGCGGCCGTTCGACCTGCCGCCGTCGGCCGACCTGAGCTATTCGATCTCCGCGCGCCAGCACGGGTTCAACCTCAGTGGCGACGCGCTCGTCACGTGGCGCGCGGGCGCGGGCAAGTATTCGGTCAACGCCGAGTCGCGCGTGGCGATGCTGGGCAAGCTGACGGAGAACCGCAGCACCGGCATCGTGGACGGCTACGGCCTGGCCCCCACCGAGTACTACGACAAGCGCTTCCGCAAGGACCCGACGACGGCCGCGTTCAACCGCGACGACAAGGCCATCACGTTCAGCCAGGGCGACAAGAACTACCCGATCAAGGGCGGCGAGCAGGACCGCGCGTCCGTGTCCTGGCAGCTGGTTGCCATCGCCCGTGCCGCGAAGGACAAGTTCAAGCCGGGCTCGGAATGGCAGTTCTTCGTCGTCGGCCCGCACGATGCCGACCCGTGGACGTTCCGCGTCGTCGGCCGCGAAAAGGTCCAGGCCGGGCCGTCGCTGGGGGAAGTGGACGCCGTCCACGTGATGCGCGCGCCGCCGCCCGATTCCAAGGACCAGACGCTGGACATCTGGCTGGCCCCTGGCCACGAGTGGTATCCCGTCAAGCTGCGCTTCACCGACAACGACCGCGACTACGTCGAGCAGACGCTCGAACGCATCGTCAAGAAGTAGCCCAGTTCTTCACGTAGGCCGGTGGCGCCACCGTGCACTGCGCGTCCGGCACGGGCGTCCCGCGCGCCTCGGCGAGCGGCAGCACGCCTGCCCAGGCGGCGATGTGCATGTCTTCCTCGTCGTCGTCCGGCGGGCCCGTGCGGACCTTGATCGCGGCTTCAAGAAGCGCGATCCGCAGCACGGTCGTCGCCGCGAATTCCCTGTCGTTCCCCGCGCGGACCTCGCCCTGGCGGCCCGGTGCAATGTGCTCCATGAAGTCGGCGAGCGCCTGCCGCTTGGCGGGTTCGCCGACGATCTCGAAGCGGCCGTAGACCATCGCGCTGCGGTAATTCATCGAGTGATTGAAGGCGGAGCGTGCGAGCACGAGGCCGTCCAGGTGCGTGATCGTCACGCAGCACTCGTTCTCCGTCAGGCACTGCAGCATGCGGCTGCCGTTCGACCCGTGGATGTACAGATGGTCGCCGCTGCGCCAGCAGGCGGTGGGGATGCAGTGCGCGCCGTGCGGGTCGGCGAACGCGATGTGGCAGACGTAGGCGGCATCGACGATGGCGTGCAGCAGGGCGGGGTCGTAGGACGCCTTGGAAGCGCCGCGTTTGACCTGGGTGCGGGAGGAAGGAGCAGTGTTCATGGCCTCGATGGAGTAGGTGGAAGCCGCACTATAATGGTCGGGATGGCCCCATCAACAGATCCAGGGCCGCACTATTTCATGGAGCCACGATGGACTATGCCCTGCTGCTCGACACGTTCGGCCGCGACCACGCGCGCCACGCCTGGCCGCGCCAGCGCCTGCTGCACGAATGCCTGCGCGCCGCGATCCGCGACGGCACCTTGGCCGCCGGCACGCGCCTGCTGGCCACGCGCGCGCTTGCGCAGGAGCTGGGCATCGCCCGCAACACGGTGCTGTATGCGTACGAGCAGCTGGCCTGCGAAGGGTTCGTCATCCCGGATCGCCGCGGCACCGTGGTCGCCGGCATCGCCCCGGTGGCGCGCCGGCGCGGCGCCGACGTGCCGCACGCGGGCCTGGCACGCCGCGCGCAGAATCTGCGCATCGTGAACGGCACGGCGGGCGATGCGCTGCCGTTCACGCCCGGCGTCCCCGATTTGCGCGCGTTCCCGCTCGTGCAATGGCGCCGCCTGCTGGACCGCGCTTGGCGCGGCCTCGCCGCCCACCAGCTGAACTACGGCGACCCGGCCGGCGAGCCGGCCCTGCGCACGGCGATCGCGGACTATCTGCGCGCGTCGCGCGGCGTCGTGTGCGAGCCGGGCCAGGTGTTCATCACGGACGGCACGCAGGGGAGCCTCGACCTGTGCGCGCGCGCCTGCGCGGACGCGGACGACGTCGCCTGGATCGAGAACCCGGGCTACGGTGGCGCGCTGGCCGCGTTCCGGGGCGCCGGCCTCGCCGTCCTCGGCATCGCGGTCGACGGCGAGGGCATGGCGCCCGTCGCGCACGACTGGACCGCGCGCCGCCCGAAGCTGATCTACACGACGCCGTCGCACCAGTACCCGATCGGCGTGGTGACGTCGGCCGCGCGGCGCATGGCGCTGATCGACGGCGCGCGTGCGGCCGGCGCACTGATCGTTGAGGACGACTACGACAGCGAATTCCGCCACGAGGGTCCGCCGCTCGCGGCCATGCAGGGCCTCGTGGCCGACGCGCCCGTGCTGTACTGCGGGACGTTCAGCAAGACGATGTTCCCCGCGCTGCGCATCGGGTTCGTCGTCGTGCCGGCCGGGCTGGCGCCGCAGCTTGCCGTCATGCGCGCGCAGTCGGCGGCGGCGGGCCGCACGGCCGAGCAGCTTGCGCTGGCCGAATTCCTGCACAGCGGCGAGTTCGCGCTGCACCTGCGGCGCATGCGGCGGCTGTATCGGCAGCGGCGCGATGCGCTGGTCGACGCGCTCGATCGTCACCTGGGCGGTCACGCCGTCATCGAAGGTGCCTCGGCCGGGATGCATCTGGCGCTGTGCCTGCCGTCCGATGGCGTTGCGGACGTGGAGATCGTACGCCGGGCGCGGGAGCAGGGGATCGTCGTGAACGCGTTGTCGGCCCATGCGCTGCCTGGCCCGGCGATGGCCAACGGTCTGCTGCTCGGCTATGCGCAGGTACCGGTGGAGCGCATGGATGCGCTGGTGGCGCGGCTGGCGGGCGTGATCCTGGCGCGGTAGACCCTAACGGGGCGACAGCCAGCGACCCCACCCGCGCAAGGCTTGCTGATATCGCGTAAACAACCGCAGCCAGCGCACGCGCCGCGGGCCATCCGCATACGCCAGCGCCGCCTTGATCTCGATCCGCCACGTCGTCCCGGCACCGGGCGCCGTGCGCAGGACGGCATCCGCATGGATCAGGCGGGCCCGCTCTTCGATGCCGGGCAGGCCCCAGTGGCCTTGCTTGGCGTCGGCGTCGACGTCGATGCCGCGTCCGTCGTCGCGCACGGTCAGCACGAGGGCGCGCGCACCATACTCGACGATTACGTCGTGCTGCTGCGCATCCGCATGGCGGAAGGCGTTGCGCAACGCTTCGCGTCCGATGGCGCACAGCTCCTGCTCGACGATCGGATGCAGCGCCCGTGCCTCGCCCACGCAGCTCAGCGTGAACCGCTGGCCCGGCGCGGCGTCCTGCTCGCCCACCATGCGCAGATACTCGTGCAGCGCGGGCCCGTTGCGCTCCACCGCGCGCAACGCGGTGATCTTGTCGCGGCCTTCCCGGATGGCGTACGTGGCGTCGCCCAGGCTGCGTCGCAGCGCGTCGCCGAGGCCGGATTCGGAGTCGGGCAGGATCGTCTCCACCTTCAGCACGAAGCCCTGGAACGTCTGCAGCACGGTGTCGTGCAGGTCGCGCGCGATGCGTTCGCGCTCTTCCAGCTGCGCGCTCAGGCGCGCGGTGAGCGTGCGGGTCAGGTAGCGCACGCGCAGACAGTAGCCGAGCCAGAGCAGCAGCAGTCCGGCCACGATGCACGTCACCTTGAAGTACACGGTCTGCACGAGGGTCGGCGCGATGCGCAGGTCGAGCGTGCGTTCGTTGTCGCTCCACGCGCCGTCCTCGTTCATGGCACGCACGCGGAATCGATAGTCGCCGGGACCGAGTCCCGTATAGGTGGCGCTGCGTTCGGTCCCGGTCTGCCACGCGTCGTCCACGCCGTCGAGCCGGTAGCTGAACACGACACGCTCGGGGCGGCTCAGCGCGGGCGCCGTGAAGTCGAAGCGCAGGCGCGTCGTGCCGGCGCGGATATTGGGCGGCTGCGTCGGCGCGTAGGCGACGTCGTCCCCCGTCACCGCCAGCAGCGACGGCTGCGGCGCGGGAAGCGTGTCGTCGCGCCGCGCCAGGTCGGCCTCGACGATGCCGTCCGTCGTCGTCACCCACAAGCGGCCGTTCACCATCCGCAGCGACACCACGCCCGCGGCGGTGCCGGTGTAGCCGTCGCGTACGCCCATCAGTGCATAGCGCAGCGGCGCGCCGGTCTCCACCGCCCGGCGCCAATCGCTCGCCTCGATACGCAAGAGGCCCGTGCTGCCGTTGAGCCAGCGGGCGCCGTCGGGGGCCACGACAAAGCCGGTGACACGCTGCAGCACGTCGTCGCGCAGCGCGCGCAGGCGCCGGAACCGCCCGGCATGGGAGACGACCACGCCGCCTTCGCCAGCCACGACCAGTTCCGGCGCCGAGGACACGGACGTCACCTCGCCGATGCCGCCCAGCGCCGCCTGGTCATATTCCGTCCGCACGCGACCGCCCTCGAACAGCACGAGGCGTCCGTCGGCCAGCGCACGCCACATCTGGCCATGCTTCCCCGGTGCGCTGAACACGAACTCGGCGTCGCGCAATTCGCCGATCGGCTTCCAGTCGCGGCCATCCCACAACTGCACCGGGACGTTGAATCCGCCGAGCCAGACACGTTCCCCGTCACTGCGTGCCCACGCGGCCAACGGCAGGGGCCCCGGCAGATCGACATGGGTGTCGCCGCCGGCGCGACGCAGCAGGATGCCGTCTTCCCTGAGGAGCACGACCGTGCCGTCCGGGTCGACCGTCGCGCCCCGGTACTTGTCCGGCAATGCCGTGAGGCTGCGCGCGGCGGGGGCGTAGCGCCATCCCCGTTTTTCCTGCGGCGCAACGACCCACACGCTGCCATCCGCGTCGGGCGCGACATGGAAATCGCCCTTGATCGCCGGCAGCCCCACGGGACGCAGGGTGTTGCGGCGGAAGCGCTCGATGCCGGTCGGCGAACCGAGCCAGATGTCGCCTTCGCGGTCTTCGAAGATGACGCGGGGCGCCAAGGAACCCAGTTGGCCACGCTGGTCGAGCCGGCTCGTCGTGGCCGCGGCCACGTCGATGTAGCCGCCAGCATCCTTGCCGGCGGACGCGGCCAGGCAGACGCCGGTCGGGCAACGCAGCGCCCACAGGTTGCCGGCACGGTCGAAGATGGCCGTGCTGCCCGATATGTGGCTGAGGTAGGCCGGTGGCGCGGACGCGCCGGCCGCGGGCGCCGCAACGAGCGCAAGAAACCGGTCCCCGCCAACCCAGAGCCGGCCGTCCGGCGCGATCCTGAATCCCTGGATTCTTTCCGACTGTTCGCCGTTTCCCTTGCGCAGTTCAATGGGGATGCAGCGGCCCGTGGTCCGGTCGTAACGGAACAAATGGCTGAGTGTCGTGCCCCACAACTGTCCGTCAGGGCCGAGCGCAGTCGCGACAGCTTCATCGGGACAGCCTTGCGCCGCGCCGAGCACCGACCAGCGCCCGTCCTTCAGATGGCGCAAGCCATACGACGTGGCCACCCAGACCGACCCATCGCGATCGCGTTTCACGTCATTGGCCCAGTTGACGGGGCCGCCGTTCGTCGCAGGAGCGATGTGTTCGAGCCTGCCGTCCGGGTGGAGTACGCTCAGGCCCGGGGCCTCGTAGCCGATGTACAGATCGCCGTTGGGCTGGGGCGCCAAATCCGAGATCCGGGGACTTTGCAAATGCGCGCCGTTCGTCGCGGCGAATAGGTAGAAACGCACGCCATCGAAGCGGTACAGGCCATTCGGCGTTCCCAGCCACAGCCAGCCATCGGGCGTCTGCGCCATGCGCGTGACCTGCACCGGCGCCCCGTCGCTCGCGGTCCAGACGGCGTGATTGTAGTCCGCGAAGGTCGGGTCATGATCCTGTCCGAAAGCCGCCCCGCTCAAGACAATACCGAGCAGCGCGCAGCAGAATCGTTGCATCCGGATCATTTCCGCGCTCGCCCCATCGTGTCGACTCCGTTCAGTGTTACCTCATGAATAAGGTCCCATTGTAGAGTTTCCGAGCGTTTTCAGCAGAGGGCGACTGTCCAGGCAGCTTACTCGCCCGGTCCAGGATCGTCCGGATTGTCATTTTCCCAATGCAGCACGATCTCCTTCGGCGCGGTGCCCAGCTTGACGGTCCGTTTGAAGGTCTTGCCCTCGGCCGCCGCGCTAATGCGGTACGTCCCGGCCGGCAGCTTGGCGAAGAACATCGGGCCGACGTTCGCGACGCTCAGCAGGTCGGTGCCCTTGGCGTCCATGATGTCGAGCTGGATGTCGGACCGGTAGGCGCCGCTCTGTTGCGTGGCGAAGGTCAGCAGCAGGTTGTAGTCGGCGCGCTGGGCTTTCATGGCGGCTTGCTCTTCCAGGCCGACGCCGCCGTTGGCGTAGGTGATGCCGTTCTGTTGCTGCGGGGTGGTGGCCGCCAGGACGGCGGCCGGGGTCAGGCAGGCGGCGAGGATGACGGCCGCAAGTGTGCGTTGCATGGCATTCCTCCTTCTGATGATGTAAATATCACAACGGTCATTATCGCGCTGTCGGGCCGGAAGGGGCGCGCGCCTGGTGTTGCAAGGTTGGCAAGTCAAGCGGCGATTCGATTCCGTTGCATATTCGCCAGTCGGGAACCGTGCGCGGGTGTTCCGTATAAGTTGCCAAGCCTTAACTGTTATACTGACGCCCCCGCGCCCGCCGGCGTCAATGTGCCGCGCGCGACAGCAGACTGGTAAGCCTTACGATGATCGACAACCTGGCAGCAACCGCCGCCGACCTCCAATCCCCAGCGCTAGATGAGACGGCAGCCGCTGCTGTCGACCCGCTGCAGACGCACTTCCAGGACGGAGTGGCGCCGGACGAGATCGAGCATGTATATCACCTCAAGCGCGCGCAGCCGATGCTGCAGGCGTTCACGGCGCTGTTCCACGGCTCGCAGGACGGCGTGATCGTGCGCCTGCTCGTGCTGCGCGAACTCGCGTCCGACGCGATGGATTCCGCGTTCTCGCGCGCCGACATCAACCAGAAATTCGCCTACCTGATCCCGGAAAGCCTGGAGACGGTGCTGGGCCGCCTGCGCAGCCACGGCCTGCTCGCGTGGGACAACCCGGCCGCCGTCTACCGCATCACGCCGCTGGCGCGCAACGTGCTGGCCGCCCTCGACACCCTGCTCGCGCTGGGCAAGCCGGAAGAGGACGAGGCCGAGATGGGCTTCCTGCTGTCGCAGGTGGCGGGCGCGCAAGCCGTCGGCGGCGTCACTGTGGAGCAGCTGAAGCATCTACTGGGCCGCCTCGTCGAGCTGCACGAGGAATTCCGCGACGCGATCGCATCCGGCTCCGAATTCCGCCTGCGCGCGTCGCAGGCCAAGTGGCACATGGCGTGCGACTGGGTGGAGAAGGGCTCCGTGATCCTGCGCGCCATCACGTCCGACGAGCGCGCCGATTCGGCCACGCACCGCGCGGCGCAGGCGATCGGCCGCGCGCAATCGCAGCTGCTCAACATGCAGGGCATGTTCTCGCGCGCGCTGAACCAGATCGAGCGCCAGCGCGTGCACCTGGGCCAGTCGGGCCTGTCGACGACGGACATCAAGCGCTGGCTGCTGGCGCACGACGACCTCGCGAGCCTCGCCGAGGACGCGATCGACCGCCCTGTCGTCCCGCTGTTCACGACGCCGGCCGAAATGATCGACGTCGCCGAAACGGAACTGATGATGGAGCGCGTGGCGGCTGTCGCGCCGACGGGCCTGCCGAGCGGCGAGGACGCGGCGATGACCATCAACGACAACCCCGCCATGCAGGCGGAGCTGGACGACTGGATCAAGCGCCTGTCCGATTTCGCCAACCTGGACAACTTCCCCGTGATGGCCGAAGGCGCGCCGCGCAGCGTGGCGATCCAGGAATCGCTGCTGCCGGCCAGCTTCGCCGTCGCGTCGTACCGCGCTTCTCTGCTGCCCCTGCTGGGCGATCCGGCCGAGGCGAATTTGCAGGGCCCGACGGCCGAACTGGCGCGCCTGCCCGTGCGCTTCGACTCGGCCGACGAAATGATCGCGCTGGACGACCCGCACATCGCGGCCATCTCGCGCGCGACCCTCTCACTGAATCTCGATCTACCGAGCACCCCGGAAAGCAACACGCAAGATGAATGACGACGCCCAAATCCTGATCGCGCGCCTGCTCACGCACCAGACCCTGCGCCGCGACGACAAGATAGTCAAGCGCGCGCTGTCCGACGACCTGTTCCGCGCCGAGATCGACAAGCGCCTGCTCGAATGCGGCCTGAAACTCCTCGACAACGTGTACGCGGACCACGTCACGCTGGCCCTGCACCGCAACGTCGAGCCGAAGATCTTCGGCGCCAAGGACATCTGGCAGAACAATAATTTCGGCCTCACGCGCGACGGCGTGGCGCTGCTCGTCGTGCTGTGGGCGCAGATCATCCTGCCCAAGCGCCAGCGCCAGGAAACCCACCAGGCCATCGACGTCGACCAGTCCGACATGTTCGACAAGGACAATCCGATCCCGCGTGCGGAAGACACGTCGATCGGCATCTCGTACACGGCGCTTCTCGCCGACTTCGGCGAGAAGCTGGGCAAGAAGACCCGGATGGACATGAACCTGGGCCTGCTGTCGAAGCTCGGCTTCATCGAGCGCCGCGGCGACGTGATCCTCGAAGGTCCGCTGCTGGACCTGCTGATGGACACCGACGTGCTGAAGGAACGCATCATCAACGGCGCGCTGGCCGACGTGTTCAAGCGCGCCCCGCTGGCCGCAGCGCCGCGCCGCCACGTCAGCGAAGCCGCGAACGACGAGCCGACGGAACCCGTCGACACGGCCGCCGACACCGACACGCCCCAAGCTTAAGAGACCCGCATGTTCCACATTAAATCCCTCGAGCTGGTCCACTGGGACTACTGGCAGCGCATCAAGAACATCCCACTCGACGCCAAGATCATCACCATCGCGGGCCAGAACGGCTCCGGCAAGACGACGTTGCTGGACGCGCTGCGCACCCTGTTCGGCCTCGATTGCTCGATGGGCCGCACGTACAAGCACTACGCGCGCCACTCGGGCCAGCAAAGCGCCTGGCTGCGCGCCGTCGTCGACAACAAACCGGTCGGCCGCCAGCTGTCGAACCGGCCGTTCCGCCATTCCGGCTTTTTCAGCGACGACGAAGTCACCTTGTTCTGCCAGGTGCAGAAGAACGGCGGCGACTGGAAGCGCCAGTACCTGATGCGACCCGGGAACATCCAGATCGAGGAAGTGACGGAAGCGACGGACTGGCTCGGCGTCGAGAACTACCGCAAGCGCCTCGCCTCGGCGGGCCTGTCGCCGGCGATGTCGAAGGTGCTGGCACTGGAGCAGGGCGAGACCGACAAGCTGTGCGAATACGCGCCGCGCCAGTTGCTGGACCTCGTGTTCCAGGTGTTCGGCGACAAGGAAGTGCTGGATGCGTACGACGAGGCGAAGCGCCACCAGCGCGACACCGAGTCGGAGCTGAAGCGCTTCGAGGCCGAGCTGGAAACGTCGCGCATCAACCTGGAAGGCCTGCGCCTGCGGGTGGCGAACTACCACCAGTGGGAAGACCTGAACAAGGAACGCCGCGCCCTCGTCGAGGAAGTGCTGCCGAGCCTCGAGTACCACGAGGCGCGCGAAAAGGCCGCGAACGTCAGCCGCGCGCTGCGCGAGGCGAAGAAGCCGCTGATGCAGGCGGACGGCCTCCTGTCCGAGAAGCGCAACGCGCTCGCCGCGCAGCAGCGCGCGCTGACGGAAGCGCAGCAGCAGGAAGTGAAACTCGAACAGGAAGCGAACGAGCTCGCGAGCCGCCTGACGCAGGTGAACGCGAAACTCAAGCCGCTGGAAAGCCTGCTCGAACAGAAGGAACGCCTGAATAAACTGGCGGCGGACGCCGGTGCCGACATCGCGGAAGTGGCGACCCAGCTGGAAGCGAAAGAGGCGGAACTCGCGAAGAAGAAGGCCGAGCGCGAAGCGCTGGCCACGCGCATCGCGGGCGAGCTGGCGACGATCTCCGCGCTGCAGGGCAAGACGACGATGCCCGAGCCGGAAGCCCAGCGCCAGATGCGCCGCGCGCTGCGCGATGCTGGCATCCCGCACGCCATGCTGTCGGACATCGTCGAAGTGACGGACCCGAAGTGGCAGGGCGCCGTCGAGGGTGTGCTCGGTGGTTATGCGTCCGTCGTGCTGCTGGAGCGCGCGAAGGATGCGCCGGCCGCGTACAAGCTCGCGGAGAAGGAGCGCTACCGCCACTTCATCGTGCCCGACTGCGTCGACGCGCCGGTCGTCAAGGACGATACCTTGCTGTCCGTCGTGCGTTTCAGCTCGAAGGCGCCGTCCTGGCTGATCGACCAGCTGGAACGCATCGAGCGCGTGGAGTCCGTCGACGCCGGCTTCAAGAGCGATGCCGACGAATGGATCACGCCGGACGCCTACCACCGCGAACGCCGCGGCGGCCGCTCGCTGTTCGTCGAACCGTCGCGCTATCGCTTCGGCGCGGCCGGCAAGACGCAGCGCCTGGAAGCCATCCAGAAGGCGCTGCCGTCGCTGGAAGCGCAGGAAGACACGTTGACGCTCGCGATCAGCAAGCTGGCGGCCGAAGTGTCCGCGCTGCGCGTACGCATCGCGGGTGTGGACGCGGCGAAGGAGCTCTCGGCGCGCCAGGCGGAATTCGAGGAAGCTACGCGCGCGCTGGAGCCGTTGAAGGCCGAGCGCCTGCAGGTCGGCGCGCGCCTGGGTGAGCTGCAAGTCCTGATCAAGAACGCGACCGTCACGCGCACGCGCGCGGACACCGTCTGGCAGAACGCCCGCATGGCGCTGTCGGAAGCGGAAGCGGGCATGCGCCTGAACAACCGCCGCGTGATCGAGCAGCGGAGCGAGCATGCGCGCGAGCTGCTCACGTTGCGCCGCTCGTGGCGCCACGTGCCGAAGTCGTGGCGCAGCGCGCAGCAGCGCGCGACGCTCGTCGCGACGCACCAGAACGCGCACCAGGTCAAGCTGCGCATGAATTCCCTCGATGCGTCGCTCGCGCGCGGCGACTGGGAGCAGGACCCGACCGTCATCGACCAGTACGCGCGCCTGAACGACCAGCTGTCCGGCCGCCAGGTGGAGACGGAGGAGCGCCGCTACCAGAACAACCGCGCGATCGAGGCGACGGACAATGCGCGCGGGGCCTATATCGAGCGCCTGCGCTACACGATCAAGACCTATTCGAAGAACATCCGCGAACTGGGCGAGCTGGCGAACATCGACGTCTCGGTGGACCCGGTGCGCCTGGAGAACGACGACGTGCAGCTGGCGCAGGCCGGCCTCCACGTGCGTTTCAAGTTCGACGGCAAGGGCCAGATCGGCATGAACGACGGCGAGGCGTCCGGCGGCCAGCAGGTCATGAAGTCGCTCGTGCTGCTCATCGGCCTGTTGAAATCGGAAGAAGGCTCCGGCGGCTTCGTGTTCATCGACGAACCGTTCGCCCACCTGGACATCCGCAACATCCAGCTGGTCGGCGAGTTCCTGAAGAACACCGACGCGCAATACCTGATGACGACGCCGCTGACGCACAACACGGACGTCTACGATCCGTCCGACCTCACGCTCATCACGAGCAAGAAGAAGAAGGACGTGCAGTGGGCCCAACCGATCTTCGTGCTGCAGCGGCGGCGCGAGGGCGAGGCGGAGAAGGCGGCGTAAACGTGGGCTTCACGATGGCATAAAAAAACCGGCGTTCGCAAACGCCGGTTTTTTTTCATCCGCGGTCGGGTCAGATCTCGCCGATTTCCTTGCGCTTGCGCTGGCGCCAGCGCATGAAGCTCGCGGAGAAGGTGGCGAAATACGCGGCCGTGATCCCGAGGCACAGCATCGTGACGGGGCTGTCCGTGAAGCGCGGGTTCGGTTTGTTGCTGCCCTGGTTCATGTAGATCTCGATGCCGAGGTAGATCACGCGCGCCACCAGCAGCATGGCGACGAGGATGCCCATGCGCGACGGCGGCGTGAAGAAGTAGCCTTCCGGCGTGTCCTCGAAGCGCGTGCGGCGCAGGCCATACGTGCCCAGCGCGATGCCCGCGATGGCGCCGCCGGCCAGCGCGGCCAGCTGGAACGGGCGGTCGCCCAGTTCCGACGCGGGGATCAGGAGCATGACGGCGAACACGAACAGGCCCGTGTAGTGGCGCGACATGATGGAGCGCTGGCGCGTCATCTGCTGCTTCAGGCGCGAATAGATGCGCCACACGAGCAGCGGGACGAGGGCGATCAGGGCGAGGGTGGTCAGGCTCATTCGATAAAACTCGTGCGATAAAAACTCAGGCGGTGCGCTTGCGCCAAACGAGCAGGCCGAAGGCGTAGGTCATGTAATAGCCGGCCAGGACGCCGAAGATGACGAGGGTCAGCGGGCTCGATACGAACTCGCGGTGCGCGAACGAGCCCAGCGCGTAGAACTCGTACGCGCGCCACGCCATGCGGGCCATGAACAGCAGCGCGACGGCCATGCCGATCGGCGCGTGCGGCGTGAAGAAGAACTCATCGCCGACCTGTTCGAAGCGCGTCTTGCCGGTCGCGATGCGGCCCAGGATCGCACCGACGGGCAGCCCGGCCGCGAGGCCCACGAGGGCGAACGGGTTCGTCTGGATGCTGAGGACGGTGAGCAGGACGATCAGCAGCGGGAAGAACACGAGGGTCGTGCGGTGGCGCCACGTCCTGGAGCGTTGGCGGGTCGTCAGGCGCTTGATGCGGCTGTACATGCGCCACAGCACGAGCGGGGCGAGCACGGCAGCAACGACGGGAGTCGGCAACATTGGTTTCCTCGTGGTTCTTTCTGTCGAATCCGCCATTGTAATCCAGGCGCGCGTCGGCAAACCGCCGGCCATGGTAATGTTTTGGCATCGTCCGCAGGAGTCCCACCCATGATCCAGCACCTGAGCGCAGAGCAGGCGATTCGGCGCCATGCCCACCGCGCGCCCGATCCGGCACCCATCGAAGAGGCGCCGCCCGACCCGTTCGAGAATTCCGATCCGCACCAGCCGCCGATCCGCACACCGCAGAACGACGAACCGCCGACCGACCCCAATCCCAGCATAACGTTGCACTAGGCCAGCCAGGCCGCGTGCGCCTGCAACACCTCGGCCAGCAGTTCCGCCATCACCGTCACGCGCGGCGAGCGGCGCACGTCCGGATGGACGGCCAGCCACAGCGGGCGGCTCAGCACCTGGGCGTAGTCCGGGTGCAGCACGAGTGACGGGTCGCCGCGGCCGAGGAAGTGCGGCAGCACGGCGACGCCGAGCCCCGCGCGGCACGCCGCCAGCATCGCGGCCGCGTCGTTGGTCCAGAACGCATACGGCCGCCCGGCCACGAACTTTGCCAGCCATGCCTGCTGCGGGGTCTCCTTCATCGCCTCGCCGTAGCCGATGAATTCCCATGCCTCTGCGGGACGCTCGAACCAGCCCGGCGCCGCATACAGGCCGTAGCCGGTCTGCGCCAACGGCCGCGCCGCGAGACCGCCCTGGTCCGGACGCGACATGCGCAGCGCGAGGTCGGCCTCGCCCCGGTACAGGTCGGCCTGGCGGACCTCGCCAATGATCTCCAGCGTGATCGCGGGCCAGCGCGCCCGCGCGGACGCGAGCCGAGGCACGAGGAAGACGTTGGCGAAGGTCGGCGGCGCGGACAGCCGCACGACGCCCCGCAAGGTCGCCGCGCCCGCGCCGGCGCGCGCGAAGGCGAGCGCCTCGTCCTCGACCTTGCGCGCCTGGGCCAGCAATTCCTCGCCATCCACAGTCAGCACCCAGCGCTTGGGCAGGCGGTCGAACAGGCGCACGCCCAGCCGGGTTTCCAGCATGCCGATGCGGCGCGCGACGGTCGAGTGTTCCACGCCGAGCACGCGTGCCGTCGCACTCAGCTTGCCCTGGCGCGCCAGTTCGACGAAGTAGCGGATGTCGTCCCAGTCGAAGGCGGCGGCCTCCGGTTGACCTATGGATTTTTGCACGATAAGTGACGAGTTTTTGGGATTTCGGGCGATTTTCGATCAATCTACCATGGAGTCTCAACCATCAGGAGGAATCATGGACGAATCGATCGAACAGGTACGCATCCACCGCCAGGGCGGTGCCGGTGAACTGGAAGCGGAACGGGTCGCCCTCGCGCCGCCCGCGGCCGGAGAAGTGCGCGTGCGCCAGGTGGCGGCCGGCGTGAATTTCGTGGACGTCTATTACCGCAACGGCACGTACCCGCTGGCGCAGCTGCCGGCCACGCTCGGTGTCGAGGGGGCGGGGATCGTCGAGGCGGTCGGGCCCGGCGTCACCGGTTTCGCGCCGGGCCGGCGCGTCGCGTACACGGGCCTGATGGGCGGCTATGCGGCCGTGCGCAACGTGCCGGTGGAACGCCTCGTCGCCGTGCCGGACGGCGTCGCGCTGGATGCCGTCGCGGGCGGCCTGCTGCGTGCCGTCACGGCGCACATGCTGTTCGCGCACGTGCGTGAGCTCCGCCCCGGCGACACGGTGCTCGTGCACGCAGCCGCCGGCGGGCTCGGACTCGTCCTGACGCAGTGGGCGAGCGCGCTCGGGGCGCGCGTGATCGGCACCGCCGGCAACCGCGACAAGGCGGCGCTGGCGCTGGCGCACGGCGCCGAACGCGTCGTGCTGTATCGCGACGAGGACTTCGTGGCGGCCGCGCGCGAGTTCAGCGGCGGGCGCGGCGTCGACTATGCGATCGACGGCATCGGCGGCGCCACCTTGCTGCGCACGTTCGACGCCGTGCGCCCGTACGGCATGGCGGCCAGCGTCGGCCAGGCCGGCGGCAGTGTCGAGCCGATCGACCTGATGCAGCTCGGCAGGCCGCGCCAGATCGCGTTCGCGCGCCCCAGCGTGATGCAGTTCATGACGGACCTCGCACTGTACCGCGAAGGCGCGCAGGCCGCGCTGGACCGGCTGGCGGCGGGGCTGCGGGTGCCGGTCGGGCTGGAGTTGCCGCTGGCGCGCGCGGCCGAGGCGCATGCGGCGCTGGAGCAGGGGCGCACGAGCGGCGCGGTGCTGCTGCGCACGGCATCGTAAAAACGCTTGACGACTGATAACCGGATGGTTATGATTAAATTCATAGCCAGACGGTTATTAATTGCCATGACAGACGCTCAAGACATTCTTTTCCGGACACTCGGCGACCCCACGCGGCGCGCCATCTTCGAATCGCTGTGCCGCGACGGCGAGCAGACGGTCGGGGCCCTCACGGCCCGGGCCGGCATCTCGCAGCCGGCCGTGTCCAAGCACCTGGGCTTGCTGAAACAGGCGGGGCTCGTGCGCGATCGGCATGCAGGACGCCAGACGCATTACACCGCACAGCCGGGCGCGCTCGCGCCGCTGACCGATTGGACGACCGAAATGGCCCGGTTCTGGGAGAGCCGGCTCGACGACCTGGAAGACCTTTTGAAAAGGATGGACCAATGAACGATACCTCGCTCCAAACGCGCACCGTCACCGTCGAACGCGAATTCGCGCATCCGCCGGAAAAGATCTGGCGCGCGCTCACCCAGCCGCACCTGATCGAGGCCTGGCTGATGAAGAATGACTTCGTGCCCGCGCTGCACCACCGTTTCAAGCTCAGCGGCGACTGGGGCTCCGTCGATTGCGAAGTCCTGGAAATCGAGCCGAACCGGTCGCTGTCGTACACCTGGGCCGCGATGGGCCTCGACAGCGTCGTCACCTGGACCTTGACCCCGGCGGGCGCGGGCACGCATTTGAAAGTGGAGCAGACGGGCTTCCAGCCGGGCCAGGATGCGGCCTACAATGGTGCGAAGTATGGCTGGAACAAATTCACGACCGCCCTCGACGAGGTGCTGGCGAAGCTCGACGACTGAACGACTGGAGGCCACATGAAGCAGGAGAATGCGTCCGCGGACTTGCCCGCATCCGCTCTGATCGACCGCCGCATCGCCGACCTGGGCGACTGGCGCGGCGCGGCACTCGCCCGGGTGCGCGCGCTGATCCACGAAGCCGTGCCGGGCGTCGTGGAAGAGTGGAAGTGGATGGGCACCCCCGTGTGGAACAGCCAGGGCATCCTGTGCACGGGCGAATCGTACAAGTCGCACGTGAAGCTCACGTTCCTCAAGGGCGCGTCGCTGGACGATCCTGCCGGCCTGTTCAACTCCAGCCTGGACGGCAATGCTCGCCGCGCCATCGACATCCACGAAGGCGAGGAGTTGGACGCCGACGCATTCCGCGCCTTGATCCGCGCGGCGGCCGACCTCAATGCGGCCGCGAAGGCCAAGCCGAAGCGCGCGAAAACCTCGGCCGCGTGAAAATCATGGTGGGCTCGGGGAGCCCACCCTACGTTGACCGAGCCGTAGGGTGGACGGGTCTCCCGTCCACGCGTCGATACGTGACGGACGATTTGACGCGTCTGTGCCGGTGACCGTTGAACGCGTGGACGGCGAGCCGTCCACCCTACGGTGTCGTCAATCGAACGCCCCCGCGTCCGGCCGGCACCCGTCAATCGAACGCCCACGAGTACAGCACGTCCAGCGCCGTATTGGTACCGGTCTGCAGCTGCAACGTGATGCGCGGATTGATCTTGTAACGCACGCGTACGACGCTCGATGCCGTGGCCGCGCCCTGTTCGAAGCTCAGGTACAGGCGCGACGAGATGCGCTTGCCGACCGTGACCACCGTATTCTCCAGCCCCGACGCCTGTCCCGCGCCCTGGCGCACGCCCAGCTCGTCCACGCCCAGCGAATTCGCCAGCTTGCTCGTGATGCCGCCCGTGCCGCCCTTGCCGCCGAGGAGGGCGCCCGCGGCCGCGCTCAGCACGTCGGCCTCGTTGCCCGTCGTCGCTTCCATGCCGTGGCCCAGCACGAGCCACGACAGCTTGTCGCTGTCCGACACGTTCGGCGTCGACACCAGCTTCGCCGTCGGCGACAGCGCCGAGCCGCGCACCTGCACGCCCGCCTCGACGTTCGTCGTGCTCAACTGGTCGCCGCCCGGGGCCTTGCGCACGGCGAGGATGTCCAGCGATGGATTGTCGTACGGGCCGCTGAACGTGATGACGCCGCGCTCGATCACGAGGTGCTGGCCGTACGCTGCATACGTGCCGCTCACGGTGTTGACGGTGCCGTTGATGCGCGGTGGACGGTCGCCCGTTTTCTGCATGCGCACGGTGCCCGCGAGATAGGCGTCGGCGCCCATGCCGCGCAGGTGGAAGTCGTCGCCCAGGTCGGCCGTCAGGTCGATCGTCAGGGGCACCGCCGGCTGTTTCTTCGATTGCGTGGCGGCCGTCTTGCCGCGGCCCAGCACGATCACGTCGTCCGAGATCGTGGGCCGGTCCTGCGGCGCCAGTTCGACGAGCGCGCGGTCGGCCTTGAAGTTGCCCTCGACCTTGAACTGCGTCGCGTCGCGCACGACGCTGGCCTGGCCGCTCAGGATCACGGTGCGGTCGGGACGCGACAGCGCTTCCAGCTTGTCCGCCACGAGTTTCAGGTTCATCGTCGCCTCCCCGCCGGCGAAGCGCACGAAGCCCTCCGCCGTCGCGCGTCCGCTGTTGCCTTCCAGGGTGAGGCGCTGCAATTGCAGCTGGTCGCCGGCGAGCTGCGCGCGCAACTGGCCGTTGCGCAGGCGGACGCCCTGGTCCGGCCAGCGCACGGCGAGGCCGTCGCCGTCGACGCTGCCGTTCAACGTGGGTGCGCCGACGGTGCCCGTGCCGTTGATGGCGAGGCGCAGCGCGCCGTCCACTTCCAGGCCCGGCTGGCCGAGCAGCGGCGACACCCATGCCAGCGAGGAAAGATTCGCGTTCGCCGTCAGCTTCAGAGGACTGTCGTTGTCGACGCGGCCGTGCAGCAGCTGCGCCGTCGCATCGACGCGCGCCGTGCCGATGCGCGTGCCGTCCAGCGCGACCTGAGTGCGCAGCGCGCCGCCCGCGACGTCCGCGCGCACGTCGAGCTGGCGCAGGCCCAGCGCGATCGGCGCGACGTCGCCCGCGATCAGGTCGCCCTTTTCGCGGAACACGTGCACGCTGCCGGCCAGCTGCGGCACGGCGCCCGGCACGGCGGGTGCGCGCAGGTCGATCGCCCATTGCGCGCCGAGGGTCAGGTCGCCGCGCAGGTTGTCGGCCACCGCCTGCGACGCCTGTCCGAGGTAGCTGATCGAGACGCCGCTGGCGCTGCCGCGCGTCGTCCAGCGCGGGCCGGTCTTGACCAGGGAGTCCACCGTCACCGTACCCTCCGCCAGCTTGAACGTCGCGCCGTTGAACGCGATCTGCTCCGGTTTCATCAGTCCAGCAAGGCCCGTGCCGGGCGCGCCGGCAATGCGCAGCGGCGTCGGTGCGACGAGCGCCAGCGCGTAGCGGCCGCCGTTCTGCAGCGCGTCGACGGTGCCGTTCCACGCATTGCCCGTGAGGCCGCCGTGCACGGCCAGCGACGCGTCGAACGTGTCGCCACGCGCGGCCGCGCGGATCGTGTGCGCGCCGCGCGTGCCCGTGGAGGTCAGATGGGCCGACGCGATTTTCGTCTCGCTGACGTTGCCCTGCTTGTCCGTCTTCGAGCCCACATAGTCCGTGACGGCCACGTCCAGCGCGAGCGGATCGGCGGCGCCGCGGCCCGCGCCCAGGTTCGCCGTCGCCTTCAATGCGCGCACCGACAGCGTGCCCATCGCACGGATGTTCTGGCCGTCGAGGGATGCCGTCAGCGACGGCGTCTCCATCGTGCCGGACAAGGTGCCGGCACCGCGCAGCGCGCCGCCGAAGTCGGGACCGAGCGCGGCAAGCTGCGGCGCGTCGATGCGCCAGTTCAGCGTGTCGCGCCCGCTGCCGAACGCGCCGGTCGCCGCGACGACGTTGCCGCCCAGGTGCAGGTCGACGTCGGCATTCGACACGCGGTGCTTGTCCGCGGCGAGCTTCGCATGGCCCCACAGGGGCGATTTCGACAACGTGGAATCCTGCAGCGCGAGGTCGATGGCGCCACCCATGTTCGCGCCCGTGTGACCGCTCGCCGTGAACCCGCCGTTGATGCTGCCGGCCAGCGGCGAGCCGAAGGCGGCCGGGTTCAGGCGCTGCATGTCGCCCTTTGCCTTGACTTCGACGACGCGCGCGCCGGCGGCGCCGGCCAGCCACGCCTCGCCGCTCGCGTGTACGGATCCGTTGTCGTTCTTGCGTTCGCGCGCCACCCAGCCGAGGTTGCGGGCGTCGATGTCGAACGTCGTGCGCGGCGCCTGCATGGTGCCCGTGACGACGCCGCTCGCGAGCACGGCGCCATAGAGGTCGCCGCGCAGCGCGGACAACTGCTTGCCGTCGACCTTCCACGCCAACTGTTCGCCCGGCTTGCCGAACGCGCCGCGCAGGTCGACCGTGTTCTGGCCCAGCGCCAGGGTGGCGTCGACATCGTGCACGTGCGTGGCGTCCGCATCGACCTTGCCGCGGCCGGCCAGCGGCTGGCCGAACAGGCGGCTGTCGCGCACGGCGAAGTCAGCGGTGACCTTCCACTGCGGCGCCAGCGCGCCGGCCGCGTTGATGTCGGCATTGATGTCGGCCTGCGGGAACGTGCCGAAGTCCGCGGGGTTGAAATGGCTGGCGACGGCGTTCGCCTTGAACGGCTTGTTGTCCTTCAGGCTCGCGCGACCCGTCACGCGCACGCTGCTCCTGCCCGCAGACAGGCGCGCGTCGCGCACCGTCAGCTCGTTGCCGGCCAGCGCGGCCTGCGCGGCGAGGCGCATGCCGGCATCGAGCAGGTTCACGTCCAGCGTCTGCACGTCCTTCGTGTTCGCCACCTTGACGTCGCCCGCGATCTTCGTCGGCTTCATGCTGCCGTAGACGCGATGCAGGTCGAAGCGATCCGTGTGCAGCGCGAACGCCGCGGTGCCGAGCCCTTGCTCGTGGGGGCCGCGCTGCACGCTGCCGCTCCCGGTGAAGCGGCCGGCGTCGCCGACGTCGATCAGCACGTCCGTGATGCGCATCGCCGACAGATTACCGCCCAGCCGCCCGCGCATCGCGCGCAGCGGCAGGCGTTGCTGGTCCAGCGTGCCGACGGCGCCGTCGTTCGCCAGGTCGACGGTGCCCGCGATGTTGCGGTTGGCGTCGAGATGGACGGCCACGGCCAGGTTCAAGTCCGCGCTCGGCAGGGTGGGGCTGAAGAAGCCCGGGTCGATATTGTGCGCGTCGAGCGTGAAGGCTTGCAGCGGGATGTCGGCGAACGGCGCCAGCACCAGTTGCGCCTTGCCTTGCGCGCGCGCGGCCTTGCCGGTGGCGTCGACGACGGTCTTCTGCAGGTCGCCGCCCGCGTGCAAGGTCAGCTGCGCGCCCAGCGACGCCGGCGTGACGGATTCGCCGGCACCGGCCTGCGCGGGCGCGGCCGGCTGCGACTGCGTCAGGCTCGCATCCGCATCCAGCTTGTACGGCAGCGTGTTGGCGATCGTACCCTTGGCCGCGACCTGGCCCCACGGCGTGGTCGCCGACGCGTGGTCGAGCTTCCACTGCACCTTGTCGCCGTGCAGGCGCGCGCGGATGTCGTCGATTTCCGTCGCCGCGCCCTTGTTCACGAAGATGGCTTTTGCGAGGCGCGCATCCTCGACCGCGATCTGGAAGGGCGGCGCGAGGTGCGTGGGCATCGTCGCCGGTTCCTCGGAAGGCTTCAACGTCTCCACGCGCACGACGCGCGCGTACAGCTTGTCGATCTCGACGCCGCGCGACAGGTATTGCCAGGGCTTCCAGTCGATGTCGATGTCGTCGCCCGTCGTCACCGATGTCTCGGTGCGGAAGACAACGTGGCCGATGTGCATGTGGCCGTACAGCGAGCCGGAGACGCCGGCCAACGTCAGCTTGCCGCCGCTGGCGTTGGCGACGCGCTGGGCGAGCATCTGCAACGTGGTTTCGCGCCCCAGGTACCAGACGGCGCCGCCCAGCACGACGCCGACGACGACCACGCCGATGCCGACGCGGCGCGGCCAGCGGCGCTTGTGTTCCGCGGCAGGGGTCTCGGGCGTTTGCTTATCGGCTTCCATCAGAACGTGAACCCCAGTGAGAAGTGCAGGCGGACTTTATGCACGGCCTTGCCGTACGCGACGTCGACGTTGATCGGGCCGACCGGACTGCGCCAGCGCGCGCCGACGCCGTAGCCGACCTTCGGCTTCAGGTCGTGGAAATTGTCGCCCGCGTTGCCGACGTCGTAGAACACGGCCGCGCCCCACGGCGGCTTGAACCAGTAATCGTATTCGGCGCTGCCGGTGAGCAGGTAGCGGCCCCCGGTGATGGCGGAACCGACCGGCACGCCCAGCTGTTGGTAGCCGTAGCCGCGCACGGACTGGTCGCCGCCGGCGCGGAACAGGAACGTCGAGGGCACGCCGTTCTTGTCCTTCGAGCCGACGGCGCCGAATTCGCCGCGCGCGATGAAGGTGCCGGCCTCGCCGACGGGCTTGTAGACGAGGCCGCGCGTGTAGATGCGCACGAATTTCTCGTCCGTCAGGACGGGCAGCACGGCGCCGCCGACCTGTGCGTTGACGATGTAGCCGCGCGACGGCTGCACGAGGCTGTCCAGGTGGCGCTTCGTGATCGAGAACGTCAGCGGCAGACTATTCACACGCGTCGTCGGCATGTCGTCGATGGTCACCTGTTCGGTCAGCGCTTCCAGGGTGAGCGTCTTTTCCAGCAACGGCGAGCCCCACGCGCGCTTGGCGTGCACGCTCGTCGTGCGCGTGATCTGGCCGTTGGCGTCGAGGCGGTCGTAGCCGGCGCCGAAGCTGTTGTTGTAGCCGCCCGTCGTCGTCGGCAGGTAGAACTCGGCCTTCGCGGCCTGGTGCTTCTGCTCGTACAGCAGGTTGCTCTTCATGCGCTTGCCGAACACGTTCAGGTCGTCGTATTCGGCCTGCGCGCGGGCGCCCGTGTTGGTCGAGTAACCGAGGCCCAGCGCCACGTTCTTGCGCTTGTTCTCCGTGACGCGCACGAGCACCGGGAGCACGGCCGGTGGGCTCGGCGGCTGCGGCGTCGCCGCCTCGTTCTCCTTCAGGTCCTGCACCTGCGACGCGATCACGGACGACATGTCGGCGCTCACTTCGACGCCGCTGAAATAGCCCGTGTCCTGCAGGCGGCCCTGCAGTGCCTGCAGCGCCGCCTCGCTGTATTCGTCGCCGGGGCGGATCGTGTTCAGGTTCGTGATCACGCTGGCCGGGTAGCGTTTCAGGCCCTCGATCTCGAGGCCGCCGAAGTGGGCGTCCGGGCCGCTGTCGACGACCACCTTCAGCAATGCGCGGTGCGTGTCCGGATCGACGGTGGCGGAAGAATCGAGGAGCTGTGCGCGCGGGAAGCGCGTCTGCGCGATCTGGCGCACGAGGCCGCGCTTGGCCGCTTCCCAGTCGGCCGTGCGGAAGCGCTTGCCGACAGGCAGGGTCCAGCGGTTGCGCAGCGCGGCCGCGTCGATCGGGGCGCTGCCCTTGTCGAACGGGACGAAGCCGCGCAGCTCGATGTCGACGTCGCCGACGGTGACGGGGTCGCCCGGCACGACGTCGATGAGCACCAGCGGCTTCGTGCCGGACGTGTCGAGGTCGGCGGACACGGTCGGGCTGTAGTAGCCCTCGGTGGCGATCAGCGTCTTGATCTGCTCGGGCGCCGCGCGCACGAGGCGCAGCAGCTGTTCGCGGTCGAGCCGAGGGTTGCCGCGCCAGCGCATCAGGTCGAGGTTATTCTCCATCAGCTCGCGCAACTGGCGCGGCGCGTCGATGCGGACGTCATAGTCGACGGCACGGGATGGCGCGACGTCGGCGGCTGGGGCCGGCGCTTGCGCTTGCTCGTCCTGCGCGGCCGCGACCGGGACCAGTAACAGCGGGCATAGCGCGTTCACGGCCAGCACGATTTGTGCCAAAATTCGTGATCGCGCCGGCGCCATCGCCGTGCATGGGTCGGGTCGTGCGGGAAACATGTCGCTCCATTCGTCAATATGCCGGCCACATCTTAACTGATTGTCAAATGTGATGGCGGACGCCTCGCTCGACAATTACTTCAGGAAATCCACTATGCACCCACCCGATACCGCGCTCGTCCTGTTCAGCGGCGGACAAGATTCCACCACCTGCCTGGCCTGGGCCCTGCAGCGCTACGAGCGCGTCGAGACCATCGGGTTCGACTACGGCCAGCGCCATGCGATCGAGCTGGACGTGCGCGCACCCGTGCTCGCGAAGATGCGGGCGCTGTCCGCCACGTGGGACCAGCGCCTCGGCGAGGACCACCTGATCGACCTGTCGCTGATCGCGCGCATCTCCGACACGGCACTGACCAGCAACGTCGAGATCGCGATGCAGGCCAACGGCTTGCCGAACACGTTCGTCCCCGGCCGCAACCTGCTGTTCATGACGGTGGCGGCGACGGTCGCGTACCGGCGCGGCCTGAACGTGCTCGTGGGCGGGATGTGCGAGACGGACTTCTCCGGCTACCCCGACTGCCGCGACGACACGATGAAGGCGCTGCAGGTCGCGCTGAACCTCGGCATGGCAACGCGCCTGAAGGTGGAGACGCCGCTGATGTGGATCGACAAGAAGCAGACGTGGCAGCTGGCGGAGGCGTGCGGCGGCGAGGCGCTCGTCGACCTGATCCGCTTCGAGACCCACACGTGCTACCTGGGCGAGCGGGGGGCGCCGCATGCCTGGGGCCACGGCTGCGGCAAGTGCCCGGCGTGCGAGCTGCGCGCGCGCGGCTACGAGCAATACGCACGGGAACGCGCGGGCGCGTGACCCCCGCCTGACCCCCCATGCGCCTCGCCCTGCTGACCGACCTGCACGCGAACCGCGAAGCCGTCGAGGCCTGCCTCGCGCACGCGGCGCAGCAGCACGTCGACCAGTACGCGTTCACGGGCGACTTCGTCGGCTACGGCGCCGATCCGGCCTGGGTCGTGCGCACGGTGATGGACCACGTGGCGCGCGGCGCCATCGCCGTGCAGGGCAACCACGACTACGCCGTCACGCACCCGCCCACGTCGCGCATGCACGCGGAAGCGCGCGAAGTCATCGCCTGGACCGGCGGCCAGCTGGACGCCGACCAGATCGCGTTCCTCGCCGCGCTGCCCCTCACGCACAAGCAGGGCAACGCCTTCTTCGTGCACGCCAGCGCGCATGCGCCGCAGCAGTGGGAATACATCACGGACGTCGCCGCGGCCGAGCGCAGCATCCGCGCCGCCGGGAGCCGCATCGTGTTTTCGGGCCATGTGCACATGCCGGCGCTGTACCGCCGCGCCGACGACGGCCGCATGGGCCGCCACGTGCCGCAGGCGGGGGAAGCCATCGCCCTGCAGCCGCAGCACCAGTACCTCGTGCTGCCGGGCGCCGTGGGCCAGCCGCGCGACCAGAACAATGCGGCCTGCTATGCGATCTTCGATGACGGGGCGCGCGAGATCCAGTATTTTCGCGTGCCGTACGACCACGGGGCGGCCGCGCGCAAGGTCATCGCGGCTGGGTTGCCGATCGTGTTCGCGATGCGGCTGGTGGAAGGGATTTAGACGGCTTGCTGCATCACGCGGTGCTTGCGCGACCGGCTCACGAAGAACCACACGATTGCGACAGGGACCAGCAGCGGGAGCAGCAGCGGCGACACCATCAGCGCCAGCACGCACGCGCCGATGGCCAAGCCGCCGATGCACAGGACGCCCACGCCAGCGAACACCACGGCCAGCACGGCGCCCACGAACAGCATGATCACGCCGGCCAGCAGCAGCCCGCCGCCCGCGAAGAACGTCGCCAGCAGGGCGCCCAGCGGTCCGCCAATGTCTTCGCCGTCGATGTTGACGACGCTGTCGCCGAACGTGAACACATTCCAGACGAGCAGGGCGAACAGGAACAGGATGATGATGGCGGCGGTCTTTTTCATGATGGGTCCTCGCGGTGTCTTGTTGATCGGGTCATGTCGTTGTCGGCATGGTCGTACTGTATCTGTACGTCCCGCGCGCCTCCACCAGGCTGCGACAAGCTGCATTTTTCGAGGGCCGGAGGGTTGCCTGCGGCGACGAACGGCGCGCCCGCGCGGCTGGCCCAACCACAGCCGCTAGTCGTCGCCGTCGACGTCGAAGCGGCTGCGCACGTAGTCGATGTGCGTCTGCATGGCCGTGCGCGCCTCTTCCGGGCGGCGCGCACAGATCGCGTCGCAGATCGTGCGGTGCTGCAGCGACAGGGTTTCCGACACCGACTGGTTCAGTTCGCGCAAGCCGTCCACGTTGCGGATGATGTGCTCGCGCATCATCTTCGTGATGCTGCTGTGCAGGTGCAGGAACATGCCGTTGCCCGACGCCTTGGCGATCGCCTCGTGCAGCTCGACGTCGATGCGCGATTCGCCCCCATGGTCGCCTGCGCGCCGTGCCTGGTCGAGCCGCGCCATCGCGCCGCGGATGCGCTCGAGGTCGTCGTCCGTGCCGCGCAACGCGGCGAAATACGCGGTCGCGCCTTCCAGCACGCGGCGGAATTCCAGGATGTCTTCGCGCCGCGCGGGGCTGTCGGCGATCAGCTGGCCCCACGGCGACGTCGCGCCCGTGCGCAACTGGTCGGACACGAACACGCCGCTGCGCGGCCGGATCTGCACGAGGCCGCGCGCCCCCAGCTGCTGGATCGCTTCCCGCACCGTATTGCGCGACACGGCGTAGCGGGCCGCGAGCTCGCGCTCCGACGGCAGCCGAGAATTCGCGGGGAACGTGCCGTCAAGCAAGGCGTCCTCCAGCCTGCGCGTGACCGAGGTGACCCGTCCGCCGGTCTGCCGATTCGATGTCGCCACGTCAATCCCTTTCCTGGCCCAACCAGTTTGTCGTGCATACAGATTACTGGAAATATCTGCCAACAAAAAGAAAAACACGTATCCACGATCCGGAGACAACCATGACCCGCTACGACCGTCCGCCCGCCAGCGACGTGTATCTGTTCGCCACCTGTGTGATCGACCTGTTCATGCCTCAGGCCGGCCTGGACGCCGTGCGCGTGCTCGAGGCGTCCGGCATCACCGTCCACTACCCGCGCGGCCAGAGCTGCTGCGGCCAGCCCGCCTGGAGCAGCGGCAATCCGGACGAGGCGCGCGCCGTCGCCCGCGCCCAGCTCGACCTGTTTCCGCACGACTGGCCCGTGATCGTCCCGTCCGGCTCCTGCGCCGGCATGATGCGCAAGCACTGGCCCGAACTGTTCCGCGACGACCCTGTCCTTGGCCCGCAAGCGCAGGCATTGGCCGAGCGCGTGTTCGAGTTCGCCGAATACCTGACGTGCGTGCTGGGCTGGAACTTGCCCGCCGGGACGTCCGTGGGATCGGAGACGGTCGCGCTGCATACATCGTGCTCGGCACGGCGCGAGATGGGCACACGCGCACACGGCGTGGCGCTGCTCGATGGCTTGCCCGGCGTGACGCGTGTGGACCACGAACGCGAATCGGAATGCTGCGGCTTCGGCGGCTCGTTCTCGATCAAGCATGCCGATATTTCCGGCGCGATGGTCAAGGACAAGGTGGCGGCCGTGAGCGCGACCGGATGCGGCCGCGTCGTGTCGGCCGACTGCGCGTGCCTGCTCAACATCGGGCACGCGGCGCGACACCAGGGCGCGCCGTTCGACGTCGAACACCTGGCCAGCTTCCTGTGGCGCCGGATGGGAGAACAGGCATGACGGCGCGCGACAGCATCCTCGGGCGCCTGCGCGCCGCCAATCCACGCGCGGCCGGCACGGCGGACCTCGAACGCCGCATCGACGCCCATTTCGACGCGCGCCGCGCCGCAACGCCGGATTCGCCGGACACGCTGGCGCAGCGCATGCTGGAGGCGCTGCACGCGGTGCGTGCGCAAGCCTGGTGCATGGCTGCCGAGGTGTGGCCCGCGCTGCTGGCCGAACGCATCGCGGCGGCGGGTGTGCGCCGCATTCTCGTCGATGCCGCGACGCCGGAAGGCCGCGCGCTGCGCGCCGCGCTGCCGGCGGGCGTGGAAGCGGTCGCATTCGAACGGCCGCTGGAAGACTGGAAAGACGAGCTGTTCGACTCGGTCGATGCCGGCTTCACCGTCGCGCGCTCGGGTATCGCGGCCACGGGCACGCTCGTGCTGGCGCCGGATGCGGTCACGCCGCGCACGGTGTCGCTGGTGCCGCCGCTGCACATCGCGCTCGTCCACGCGCACACGCTGCACGCCGACCTGCACCAGGCCCTGCACGCCGAGCGCTGGCAGGACGGCATGCCGACGAACCTCGTGCTGGCGACAGGACCGTCGAAGACGTCCGACATCCAGCAGACCCTGGCGTTCGGCGCACACGGTCCGCGCTGGACGTGGATCGTGATCGTCACCGATGAGAGGAACCGCGCATGACGACGTCCCCGTTGCAATTCGTGCCGCCGCAGGACTTCCACGCGCGCAGCCGCGCGGCGCTCGCCGACCCGCATTTGCGCCAGAGTTTTCGCGGCGCGATGACCTTCCTGCAGGACAAGCGCCGCAGCCAGTTCGGCGACGACGACGAGCTGCAGCAGCTGCGCGACCTCGGCGAAGCGGTGCGCAAGAACGCATTGGCCAAGCTGCCCGCGCTGCTCGAGCAGCTGGACGACAAGCTGACGGCCGCCGGGGCGCACGTCCACTGGGCCGCCACGCCCGAGGAGGCGAACGCGATCATCCACCGCATCGCGACGGCGCGCGGTGCCCGCCGCATCGTCAAGGGCAAGTCGATGGCGAGCGAGGAAATCGAGCTGAATCATTACCTGGCCGAGCGCGGCATCGAATGCCTGGAATCGGACATGGGCGAATACATCGTCCAGCTGGCGGGCGAAAAGCCGTCGCACATCGTGATGCCGGCCATTCACAAGACGCGCGCCGACATCGGCGCGCTGTTCGCGGAGCACATCCCTGGCGCCGCGTACACGGAAGATGTCGACCAGCTAATCCAGACCGGACGACTGACGTTGCGCAGCGCGTTCGTCGATGCCGACATCGGCCTGTCCGGCGTAAACTTCGCCGCGGCCGACACGGGCACGTTGTGGCTCGTCGAGAATGAGGGCAACGGCCGGCTGTCGACTACGGTGCCCGACGTGCACATCGCCATCATGGGCATCGAGAAGGTCGTGGAAAAGCTGGAGCATATCGTGCCGCTCGCGAGCCTGCTGACGCGCTCCGCCACCGGCCAGGCCATCACGACGTACTGCAACCTGATCTCCGGCCCGCGCCGCGCGGGTGAACTCGATGGACCGCGCGAACTGCACCTCGTCCTGCTGGACAACGGCCGTACGCAGGCGTATGCGGACGAAGAGCTGCGCGCGACACTCCAATGCATCCGCTGCGGCGCGTGCATGAACCATTGCCCCGTCTATGGCCGCATCGGCGGGCATGCGTACGGCACGACGTATCCCGGACCGATCGGCGCGATCCTGTCGCCGCACCTGCTGGGCCTCGAGTCGACGGCGGATCTCGCCACGGCGTCGAGCCTGTGCGGCGCGTGCGGCGACGTCTGCCCCGTGCGCATCCCGATCCCGCAACTGCTCGTGCGCCTGCGCACGGAGGCGAACCGCAATCCCGATGCCGAAGTCGAACACCCGCTGCGCGGGCAGGGCGCCAAGTACAGCCGCGGCGAGCGCCTCGTCTGGCGCTTCTGGCGCGGCGCGTTCGCCCGGCCCGGCGTGTATCGCATGTTCCGCTGGGCGGCCACGCGGCTGCGCGCGCTGGCACCGAACGAGCAGCTGGGGTGGACGGCGCACCGCACGCCGCTGAAGCCGGCGCCGCGCAGCCTGGCCGACCTGCTGCGCGAGCGCGGGCAGCCCGAATAAAAACATATAAAAATTCTATCAATCGAGGAGACACACATGGTTTGGCAACAGATTTATGATCCGTTCGGCAGCATGGCGTTATCGACGTTGTTGGCGGCAGTACCCGTCGTGGTGATGCTGGCCGCACTGGGCTTCTTCCACATCAAAGCCCACATCGCCGCGGCGCTGGGCCTGGCCGCCGCGTTCTGCGTCGCGGTCTTCGCCTACCACATGCCGGCCCCGATGGCGGGCAAGGCCGCGCTGCTGGGCGGCTTCACGGGCCTGCTGCCGATCGGCTGGATCGTCCTGAACATCATCTTCCTGCAGCAGTTGTGCGAGCAGAACGGCAGCTTCAAGGTGCTGCAGGCGTCGCTGTCCGGCATCACGAACGACCGCCGCCTGCAACTGCTCTTGATCGCGTTCTGCTTCGGCGCGTTCTTCGAGGGCGCGGCGGGCTTCGGCACGCCCGTCGCCGTCACGGCCGGCATCCTGATCGGGCTCGGATTCTCGCCGCTGGCCGCGTCCGGCCTGTCGCTGATCGCGAACACGGCGCCCGTCGCATTCGGCGCGCTCGGCTCTCCGGTGATCACCTTGGCCAAGGTGCACGGCTACGACCTGATGGAAGTGACGGCGATGATCGGCCGCCAGCTGCCGTTCTTTTCGCTGCTCGTGCCGTTCTGGCTGATCTGGGCGTTCGCCGGCCGCAAGGCGATGTGGGACATCTGGCCCGCCATCCTCGTCACGGGCCTGTCGTTCGCGATCCCGCAATACCTCGTGTCGAACTTCATCGGCCCGGAACTCGTGGACATCATCGCCGCGCTGGTGTCGATGGCGGCGCTGATCCTGTTCCTGCGCGTGTGGCAGCCGAAGACCGTATGGACGAACGCGAGCCTGAAGGGCCGTGAAGCGGAATCCGCGCCGCGCCGCGCGGAGAGCACGAAGGCGTACACGCGGGCGGAATACGTGCGCGCCTGGACGCCGTGGCTCATCCTCACCGTGTTCGTCTTCATCTGGGGCCTGCCCCCGGTGAAGGCGTATTTCAACGGCGTGTTCGCGCCGAAGTTCCCGATGGACGGCCTGCACAACGCGGTCATGCGCGTGCCGCCCGTGGTGCCGAAGGCCGTGCCGGAAGCGGCCGTCTACGTCTTCAACCTGCTGTCCGCGACCGGGACAGGCATCCTGCTGTCCGCCATCGCCGGTGCGCTGTTCATGCACTACAGCCTCGGTGCAATCGTACGCACGTTCTTCCGCACCTTGTGGCTCGTCCGCTATTCGCTGCTGACGATCGTGCTGATGCTCGCGCTGGGCACACTGACGCGCTACTCCGGCACCGACACCACGTTGGGTCTCGCGTTCGCCAACACGGGCGCGCTGTACCCGTTCTTCGGCACCTTGATGGGCTGGCTCGGCGTGGCGATGACCGGGTCGGACACGGCGTCGAACGTGCTGTTCGGCGGCATGCAGAAGGTCGCGGCGCAGCAGCTCGGCCTCGCGCCGAACCTGATGGGCGCCGCGAACAGTTCGGGCGGCGTCATGGGCAAGATGATCGATGCCCAGTCCATCGTCGTCGCGTCCACGGCGACGCGCTGGGTCAACCACGAAGGCGACATCCTGCGCTTCGTCTTCTTCCATTCGTTCGCGCTGGCCTCCCTGGTCGGCGTCATGGTCACGTTGCAGGCGTATGTGTGGCCCTTTACGTTGCTGGTGATCCGATGAATGCTCCCATCTCTCCCGAAACCGGAGCGGTCAGCCACCGCGAAGTGACGGCCGCGCTGCTGGCGGTGCTGCCTGCGCGCTGCGTGCGCGCCGACCCGGAAGATACGCGTCCGTACGAATGCGACGGCCTCGCCGCCTACCGCCAGATGCCGATGATCGTGCTGCTGCCGGAAGACGAGGCGCAGATCATGGCCACCATCGCCGTGTGCCGGCAACTGGGGCTCCCGATCGTGCCGCGCGGCGCGGGCACCGGATTGTCCGGCGGCGCGATGCCCATCGCAGGCGGTGTCGTGCTGTCGACGGCCCGGCTGAACCGCATCGTCAAGCTCGATCCGGTGTCCCGCACGGCCGTCGTGCAGCCCGGTGTGCGTAACCTCGCGATCTCGGACGCGGCCGCGCCGCACGGCTTGTACTACGCGCCCGATCCGTCGTCGCAGATCGCATGCACGATCGGCGGCAACGTCGCCGAGAACTCGGGCGGCGTGCACTGCCTGAAATACGGCCTCACCGTGCACAACGTGCTGCGCGTGCGCATGGTGACGACGATTGGGGAGATCGTAGAACTGGGCAGCGAGGCGCTGGACGCGCCAGGGCTGGACCTGTTGGCCGTGGCGATCGGCTCGGAAGGCATGCTCGGTGTCGTGACCGAGGTCACCGTCAAGCTGGTGCCGAAGCCGCGCGTGGCGCGCGTCGTCATGGCGTCGTTCGACGACATCGTGAAGGCCGGCGATGCTGTCGCCAGCGTGATCGCGGCCGGTATCATCCCCGCTGGCCTGGAGATGATGGACCGGCTGTCGTCGCAGGTCGCGGAGGAATTCGTGCACGCGGGCTATGACACGCAGGCGGCCGCCGTGCTGCTGTGCGAATCGGACGGCATCGCGGAAGAAGTCGAGGAAGAGATCGCGCGCATGAGCGAGGTGCTGAGCCGCTGTGGTGCGACGGCGCTGTCCGTGTCGCAGGACGAAGCGGAGCGCCTGCGCTTCTGGTCCGGCCGCAAGAACGCGTTCCCCGCCGTCGGCCGCATCTCGCCGGACTATTACTGCATGGACGGCACGATCCCGCGCAAGCACCTCGCGCACGTGCTGCAGCGGATCGAGGAGATGGAACAGAAATACGGCCTGCGCTGCGCGAACGTGTTCCACGCCGGCGACGGCAACCTGCATCCGCTGATCATGTTCGATGCGAACGCGCCCGGCGAATTCCATCGCGCGGAGCAGTTCGGCGCCGACATCCTCGAGCTGTGCGTGGAGGTCGGCGGCACGATCACGGGCGAACACGGCGTCGGCATCGAGAAGATCAATTCGATGTGCGTGCAGTTCTCGCGCGCGGAGCTCGATGCATTCCTCGCCGTGAAGCGCGCGTTCGACCCCGCCGGCATCCTCAATCCCGACAAGGCGATCCCCACGTTGCACCGCTGCGCCGAATACGGCCGCATGCACGTGCGCCGCGGGCAGATGCCATTTCCCAACCTGCCGCGCTTTTGACGATGGATACGACACTCCAAGAATTCGCCGACCGGATCGGCCACGCCGCCGCCAGCGGTACGCTGCTCCGCCTGCGCGGCGGCGGCAGCAAGGACTGGTACGGACAGGACGTGCAGGGCACGGTGCTCGATACGACCGCGTACCGCGGCATCACGGACTACGAACCGACGGAGCTCGTGATCAGCGCCCGCTGCGGCACGCCGCTGGCCGAGATCGAGGCGCACCTGGCGGAACACGACCAGATGCTCGCGTTCGAGCCGCCGTATTTCGGCCCGTTCGCGACGATCGGCGGCACGGTGGCGGCGGGCCTGTCCGGGCCGCGCCGCCAGGCGGCAGGCGCCGTGCGCGATTTCGTGCTGGGCGCCGTGCTGCTGGACGGCCGCGGCGAGCTGCTGCACTTCGGCGGCAAGGTGATGAAGAACGTGGCCGGCTACGACGTGTCGCGCCTGCTGGCCGGATCGCTGGGCGTGTTCGGCCTGATCGCCGAGGTGTCGCTGAAGGTGTTGCCGAAGCCCGTCGCGGAATGCACGGTGCGCCAGACTATGACGCAGGGAGAAGCGCTGCGCCGCCTGAACGAGTGGGGCGGCCAGCCGCTGCCCGTGTCCGCGTCGAGCTGGCACGACGGCGTGCTGACGGTGCGCCTGTCCGGCGCCCGCTCGGCCGTCGACGCGGCACGCCAGCGCATCGGCGGCGACGTGCTCGCGGACGCGGACGCGTGGTGGGGCGCGCTGCGCGAGCAGGATGCGGGCTTCTTTACCGAAGCGGCGCGTGGGCTGTGGCGCCTGTCGCTGCCGTCCGCCGCGCCGGCACTGACTCTGCCCGGCACGCAGCTGATCGAATGGGGCGGCGCGCAGCGCTGGCTCAGTACCGACGCCGATGCGGCCACGGTGCGCGCGGCGGCCAGCGCGGCCGGCGGCCACGCGACACTGTTCCGCGGCGGTGAGCGGGACGCGGGCGTGTTCCAGCCGCTGGCACCCGCCGTCCTCGCGCTGCACCGACGGCTCAAGACCACATTCGACCCGGCCGGGGTAATCAACCGCGGCCGCATGTACAAGGATTTCTAGCCGTGCAAACCAATCTCGCAGACTTCATCCGGGACACGCGCGACGGCATTGACGCCGACGCCATCCTGCGCAAATGCGTGCACTGCGGCTTCTGCACCGCGACGTGCCCGACTTATCAACTGTCCGGCGACGAGCTGGAAGGCCCGCGCGGCCGCATCTACCTGATCAAGCAGGTACTCGAAGGCCGGCCCGCCACCGACAAGACGCAGGCCCACCTGGACCATTGCCTCACGTGCCGCAACTGCGAGTCGACCTGTCCGTCCGGCGTGCAATATGGACGCCTCGCGGACATCGGCCGCCGCGTCGTCGAGCAGCAGGTGCCGCGGCCTGCGGGGCAGCGTCTGCTGCGTACGGTGCTCAAGGAAACGCTGCCCCGGCGGTGGCTGTTCAAGCCTTCGATGAAGGCAGGCCAGCTGGTGCGCCCGCTGCTGCCGCAGGCGTTGAAGGACAAGGTGCCGGTGCCGAAAAACGCGGGCACATGGCCGCGCACGCAGCACGCGCGCAAGATGCTGTTCCTGGAAGGCTGCGTGCAGCCGGCGATGTCGCCGAACATCAATGCGGCGACGGCGCGCGTGTTCGACGCGGTTGGCGTGCAGCTCATGGCTGCCAGCCGGGCAGGGTGCTGCGGCGCCATCCGCTGGCACATGAACGATGCGGACGGCGGTCGCGCCGACATGCGCCGCAACATCGACGCGTGGTGGCCCTACCTCGAGCAGGGCGTCGACACCATCCTGATCAACGCGTCCGGCTGTGGCGCGATGATCAAGGAATACGGGCACGCGCTGGCCGACGACCCCGCGTATGCCGAGAAAGCGGCGCGCGTGTCCGCGGCGGCGAAGGACGTCAGCGAAGTGCTGCCCGCGTTCGAGGCGCAGTTGCGCGAGAAGCTGGGCACGCGCGCGGGCGCGCAGCGCGTGGCGTACCACCCGCCTTGCACCTTGCAGCACGGCCAGCAGATCCGCGGCAAGGTCGAGGGGCTGTTGCGCGTCGCTGGTGTCGACGTGCAGCTGTGCGCGGACAGCCACCTGTGCTGCGGCTCGGCCGGTACGTACTCCGTGCTGCACAAAAACGTGGCGCGGCAGCTGCGCGACGACAAGCTGGCCAAGCTGCAGGCCACGAGGCCGGAGCGTATCGTGTCGGCCAACATCGGCTGCATCACGCACCTGCAGTCGGGGACGGACGTTCCGGTCGAGCACTGGATCGAATTGCTCGACCGCGCGCTGGCGTAGCGGTAAAAAGTGGCCGGAAATCAAGCCTTGCAATGCTGGACTCGAAGTCTATACTGACAGCCTGCTCTGTTGCAGGAGGCAATCTATGCAGTGGATGTTCGATACCCGCAGTCAGAATGCGGCCGGCCACAAGAATCCGCCCTCGGCACCGCCGGCGATTCCGCCCATCATCATCAACCCGTTCAAGAGCCAGATTCCGTCGCCGGCGATCGACCCGCGTCGCACGCCGCCCGGCCCCCCGATCATGCCGCCGCGCGGCCCCGATTTGCGCATCATCTAGCGGGCCTGTCATTCTTGCGTTCCAAGGGAATCGGCGCTTGTCCAGTGCGCTGCGAACGCCTATGATCTTGCCTTTGGGCGCACGCCCGCAAGACTGAGTCCGCAAGAATGAACGATCATATTTCCGACCACAATCACAACGACGACGGCGGCCACGACGACGACGCCCCCGTCCAGGAGGCCCGCCTGTGGCAGGGCAACGGCTGGACCGCGCGCGTCATCAAGAACGAGGATGACGACGGCTGGGCCGTGGCCATGTACAAGGACGGCGAATCGGAACCGGCCCTCGTCGGCCCGTGGACCATGGGACGCGACAAGAAGAACCCGAAGCCGCTCGACGTCAGCGCCTTCCACACGCTCGTCAAGACGGCCTCCGAAGTGATCCGCCGCCACGAGCAGCAGTTGCACGCGCGGCTGCACAAGAGCACCGTCGTCTCCACCGACGACGGCGAGCTGAAGGTGACGCTCGACATCGTGCCGGACGAGGACAATCCGTACGCGCTGCTGAGCGCCTTCGACCCGATGGGCGAGCGCGTCGCGCAGGTACGCGTGGACCCGGCGTTCAAGCTGTCGCCGGCATCGGCGCATACCTGGATCGAGAACAATTTCCGCGCACCGCGCTAAGAACCTGTTCCGGTGGTGGTTTTCCGCGACACAATCCCCGCAAGCTCGGCCTGAGCTGATAATATTTCCCGAACGCATCTTTTTGGTTCGATAAGGGAAAACGATGGAAGACCGTCTCGCCCGCCTGGAAACCGTGCAGGCCATGTTGCTCGGCATCGGGCACCTGTCCGCCAGCTGCACGGACGTCACCGAATTCATCGGCGCCGTGCACCGCGCGCTGGGCCGCATCATGTACGCGGAAAACTTCTACGTGACCCTGGCGGAGCGGGAAGACGACACGGTCCGCTTCGTCTATTTCGCCGATTCGCGCGACGAAGGGCCGAGCCCGGACGAGCGCGTGCGCCTGGCCTCGCCCGACGAATCGCCGACCGCGTGGGTGATGCTCAACAAGCAGCCGCTCACGATGACGGGCGACGAGATGCGCGAGCGCGAGACGGGCATGGTGTGGGGCAAGGGCAGCCTCGCCGAACACTGGATGGGTTGCCCGCTGCTCGACCAGCAGCACGAAGTCCTGGGCGCCATCGTCATCCAGAGCTATCAGCCCGAGCACACGTACAGCGAGGAAGACCAGGCGCTGTTCGCACTGATCGCGAACCACGTGTCGAACGCGCTGCAAGGACTGCAAAGCATGGACCGCCTCGAGCGCGCCGTGCAGGAGCGCACGCGCGCCCTCGCGCGCGAGGTGGCCGAGCGGCGCCGCGCGGAGCAGGTGCAGCATGCGCTGTACCAGATCGCCGACCTGTCCGCGGCCGCCCTCGAGCCGGACGTCCTGGCCGCGAGCCTGCACGGCATCATCGGCGAGCTGATGATGGCGAAGAACTTCATCATCGCGCTCACGCACCCGGACACGGGCGAGATCAGCATCCCGTACTTTGCCGACGAAAAGGACGGCGAGGCGCCGCAGAAGCGCTTCCCGTTCGGCATGGGCATGGTGTCGTACGTGCTGCAGACGAAGCAGGCGCAGCTCCACGACGCCGGCAGCTTCGCCCGGCTGCACGCGGCGGGCAAGGTGAAGCACCCGCTGGGGAGCACGGACATCGCCAGCTGGATCGGCGCGCCGATGCTCGTGCACGACAAGGCGTACGGCGTGCTCGTCGTGCAGAGCTACGACCCGACCGTCGTCTACACGAAGGCCGATCTCGACCTGCTGGCCTTCATCTCCAGCCACGTGGCCGTGGCCATCGCGCGCATGCAGTCCGACCGCGCGATCCGCAAGGCGAAGGAGCGGCTGGAGCAGCAGAACGCCGCGCTGGAACAGGCGCTGCACCAGTTGCAGGAAGCGCAGTCGGAACTCGTGCGCAAGGAAAAGCTGGCGTCGCTGGGCCAGATGGTCGCCGGTGTCGCGCACGAGATCAACACGCCGCTGGGCATCTGCGTGACGGCCACGAGCCATCTCGTGCAGGAACTCAAGCTGACGCGCGAGGAACTGGCGGCCGGTGCGATGACGGAGGACAGCCTGAACGCGTTCTTCGACATCGTCGACCAGTCGCTGCGCATCATGACGACGAACACGCAGCGCGCGGCGGCCCTCGTGCGCAGTTTCAAGCAGGTGGCGGTGGACCAGTCGTCGGACGATATCCGCAGCTTCAACCTGGGCACCTACCTGAACGAGGTGCTGCTGTCGTTGCAGCCGAAGCTGAAGGGCCGGCCGATCGAAGTCGCCGTCGACTGCCCGAAAGACCTCGTGCTGGAAAGCTTCCCCGGCGCCGTGTCGCAGATCGTCACCAATATGGTCGTCAATTCACTGATGCACGGCTTCGAGCGCGACCAGCGCGGCCACATTACGGTGCACGCGGCGCTCGACGGCGACCATGTCGTCTTCGAGTATGCCGACGATGGCGCCGGCATGGACGCGGAGACGCTGGCCAAGCTGTTCGATCCGTTCTTCACGACGAAGCGCGGCAGCGGCGGCAGCGGCCTCGGTGGCCACATCCTGTATAACCTCGCGACCAATGTGCTCGGCGGATCGTTGCGCGTCGAGAGCAGCCCGGGGCAGGGCTTGCGCTACCACCTGCGCTTCCCGCGCAAGACCGCGCGGCCCGTGCTGAAGGCTGCCTGAGTTATTCGAGCACGGTGGCGATGGCCGCGCACACGCGGTCGACGTCCGCCTCGTTCATCCCGCAGTGCAGGGGAATTGCGACGGTCTCGCGCCCGATCCGCTCCGCGTTGGGGAACTGGCCGTCGCGCCAGCCCAGGCTGCGGCCGAGCGTCGTCAGGTGCGACGGTTCGTACGACAGGCCCGTCGCGATGCCCCGTTCGCGCAGCGCGGCGCGGAATGCCTGCCGCGTCGTGCCGAGCGCTTCATACGGCAGCAGCACGCAGAACATGTTCCAGCTCTGGCCCGGCACGCCGCGCGGCGGCAGCACGGCGCCGTCGATGGCGGGAAACGCTTCGAAATAACGGTCCGCGAGGCGCTGGCGCTGCGCAAGGAAGCCCGGCAGCTGCGCCAGTTGCGCGAGCCCGATCGCGGCCGACACGTCCGACATATTGTATTTGCCGCTGGCGACGGCGACGTCACGCGTGTCGTCCGGCAGGCGTTCGATGCCGTGGAAACGCAGCACCTCGATGCGCCGCGCCATCGCGTCGTCGGGCACGACGATGGCGCCGCCCTCGATCGTCGTCATGTTTTTATTCGGGTGGAACGAGAACGTGGCGATGTCGCCGAAGCTGCCGATGGGCTGCCCGTTCCACGTCGAGCCTTGCACCAGGGCCGCGTCCTCGATCACACGCAGGCCGTGGTGCCGCGCCAGCGCGTACAGCGCGTCCATGTCGCCTAAAGCGCCGGGGAAGTGCGTGGGCACGATTGCCTTCGTGCGCGGCGTGATGGCGGCGGCCACCTGGTCGAGGTCGATCGCGCGCGTGACGAGGTCGCAGTCGACGAAGACGGGGCGGGCGCCGACCTTGACGATCATGTTCATCGTCGAGAAGAAGCTCTGCGTGGACGTGATCACCTCGTCGCCTGGGCCGATGTCGCAGGCCAGCAGCGCCAGCTCCATCGCGCCCGTCGCCGAGGTCAACGTGCGGGTGGGCCGGCCGCCGAACGTGGCGGACAGCGCGCGCTCGAATTCCAGCACGCGCGGGCCGCTGGCGATCCAGCCCGTGCGCATCGTGTCGGCCATGGCGGCGATGGTGGCGTCGTCGAGCGCCGGTTGGGAGAAGTTCAGCATGGTCACGGTCGTCTTCAGGATGATGTCGGACCGGACATTCTAGCCCTACCCGACGAATGTCGCGGCAGCCGGCTGCAGCGCCACCGGGGTGGACTCGACGGCGGGCGCGTTCGCGGCCGGCTCGTCGAACCGGTAGTTGCAGGCATCGTGCATGGCCCAGCCGCCGTCGCCGTTCAAGTGCAGCACGTGCGTGTGGTGGCGTAGCACCCCCGCGCGGTGGGCGATGCTGACGAGCGTGGCGCCGCTGTCGCGCAGGCGCGCGTACAGCGACGCTTCGTTGCCGCTGTCGAGCGCACTCGTCGCCTCGTCGAGGATGACGATGGCGGGCTTGTGCACGAGCACGCGGCCGAAGGCGAGGCGCTGCTGTTCGCCGACCGACAGCAGCTTGTCCCAGTCCTGCACGGCATCCAGCCCGCCCACACGGTCGGCCAGGCGCGGCAGGTGGACGAGGTCGAGGATCTCCAGCAGTTGGTCGTCGCCGAGGTCCGTGCTGACGCTGGGGTAGATCAGTTGGCTGCGCAAGGTGCCCGACTGCAGATACGGTTGCTGGGGCAGGAAAAACACGTCGTCGGCGGGCGGATGGTGGATGACGCCGCTGCCTTCCCGCCACAGGCCCGCGATCGCGCGCAGCAGCGAACTCTTGCCGCAGCCGCTGTCACCGGTGATCAAGAGGGCATCGCCCGGCTTCAGGACGAGGCTCAGCTCTTTGATGAGCACGCGGTCCGATTGCGGCGGGCACAGGGTCAGCGCGTCCAGCGCGAGGTGCGTGCACGGCGTCATTTGGATATGCGGGCGCTCGTCGTTGGCGGCGGCCGCGGGTGCCGCGCCGGGCAGCACGAGGGTCGATAACGCCTGCAGGCGGCCGATGCCGGCGACGAAGCGGCTGAGGCTTTCGAAGTTGTCGACGATGACGCCGACGGCGCCCAGCACGGCGGTGAACGCGCCCGCCGCCTGCGTCGCCCGGCCCACTTCCAGCTCGCCGGACAGCACGCCGCCGGCCAGGATCGCGTACGGCAGCACGACGGTGAGCTGGCTGAATGTGCGCTGGAAAAAATTCAGCGAACGCTGTTTCCTGATCAGGCGCGCGAAGTTGCGGATGACCTTGTCGAACGTGGCGTCGATGCGCGTGCGCTCCTGGCCTTCGCCGCGGTAGAACGCGATCGACTCGGCGTTCTCGCGCAGGCGCACGAGGCTGAAGCGGAAATCGGCCTCGCGTCGCAGCTGCCAGAAATTCAGCTGGATCAGCGGGCTGCCGAAGAAGTACAGCGCGACGATGTTGCCCGTGACGGCGTACGCTACCAGCACGGCCACGAGCACGTGCGAGATCGACCACAGGACGGCGCTGAACCCCACCAGCTGCATGATCGACCCGAGGAAGATCAGCAGGAAGTTGATGGACCGGCCCGTGAACGTGTTGATGTCTTCGCTGATGCGCTGGTCCGGGTTGTCGATCGCGCTGCTCGCGCCAAGCGCATAGTAGCGGCGGCCCGATAGATAACCGTCGAGGAAGCGGCCCGTGAGCCAGCGCCGCCACTGGTTCGCGAACACGTCGCGCATGTAGTAATAGAAGGCGTACGTCGGCACCGCGAACGCGAGGATGAACAGGCACGCGCGCACCGACGTCCAGAAGCGGTCGCCGTTGCGCGCCGCCAGCGCCGAGGTCAGCTCGCCGGTCTGGTTGTTCAGCATGACGGCGAGCTTCGTGTCGACGACCATCAGCACGATCAGCAGCACCAGCATTGTCCAGGCGCGTTTCTTTTCGTCGCCGAGCCAGTACGGCTTGGCCACGTTGACGAACTGCTTCCACGCGGCGAGCGACAAGGGAGCAGGCTTGGGTAACAGGGCGTCATCGGTCGGCGTGGCCATGGTCGGTCTCTGCGGTTTCCTTACCCTGCAGCCTACGACCCGGAACGAGTCCGTTCAGTGCGGAAACGGACATAGCAACGCCTTTTGCGACAGCGGCGAGCCCGCTAGGGCGGCAGCCCCGCGTCGGCCAGACCCGTGAGCAGGATGGCGACATGTTCCGGCCGGCGTATCGGCAACCAGCTGGTGACTGTGATCAGACGCAACGCCGGGTCGATGCGCCGCACGTGGTCCATCGCGCGCTGCGCCTCGGCGGTGCGGCCGGCGAGCGCATGGCTGGCCGCGAGGACGACGGCCGCCAGCAGGAAATCCGGAAAATCCCGCGAGGCTTTCTCGGCCCAGGACGAGGCCGTGTCGAAGCGCTTCTCGAACAGATGCGCGACCGCCATGCCGGCCTGCATCCGGTACATTTCCGGATCGAGCGGGCTCAGACGTACGGCGCCCGTCAGAAATTCGATGGCGGCCTCGGTGTCGCCCATCCACAGTCTGAGGAAGCCGCCGAGATAGCGTGCCGCGGCGAGGTTCGGGTTGAGGAACAGCGCCTGGTCCAGCAACGCGATGCCTGCCGGGATATCGCCGGCAAGGTAACCGATCGCATGGCCGCTGCGGGTCAGCGCGACGGCGTCGCCCTTGTCCAGATCGACGGCGCGGCGCGCCAAGCGGATGCCTTCCGCCGTTTCCTGGGCCGGATCGACCGTCCACCGGTTCGCCTTGCGCCAGGAATAACACCAGGCGGCCATCGCGTGGGCAGAGGCGAATTCCGGGTCGGACGCGATCGCCTTGTACAGGAACTGGAGCGCTTGGGCGCTGGACGCCTTGCTCGCCCGGTGCAGTTCGGCGATGCCGCGGAGGTAGTAGTCGTAGGCGTCCAGACTCTCGGTCGGCTTGTGCCGGGCGCGTTCCATTTCCGCCCGCTCGAGTTCCGGGGCGACCGCGCCGATCACGCTTTCCGTGATCTGATCCTGCAGCTCGAAGATGTCCCCGAGCACGCCTTCGACCCGGCCGGCCCAGTGATGCGCGCCGGTCGTCGCGTCGATCAGCTGCCCCGTGATGCGCACCCGGTCTTTTGCCTTGCGCCAGCTGCCTTCCAGCACGTAACGCACCCCGAGCTCGCGGCCGACCTGTTTCACGTCCACCGTCCGGCCCTTGTAGGTAAAACTGGAATTGCGGGAGACGACGAACAGCCAGCGGTGCCGCGACAGGGCCGCGATGATGTCCTCGATCACGCCATCGGCCAGGTAGTCCTGCTCGGGGTCGCCGCTCAGGTTGACGAACGGCAGCACGGCGATCGACGGCTTGACGGGCAGGGTGGGCGCGGGGCCGGGCACCGGCATCGGCGCGGCGGCAGCGGCGCCGTCGTCCTCATCCGGGGACTTGCGCGCGTGGAGATCGGCGGCGAAGCGGAACCCCTTGCGGGCAACCGTCCGGATGACGCGCTGCTCCTGGCCGCTGTCGCCGACCGCCTTGCGGACTGCATTGATGTGGCTGGCAAGGGTCGATTCCGAGACGATCC
This sequence comes from Massilia pinisoli, assembly GCF_024753285.1. Lineage (GTDB taxonomy): Bacteria > Pseudomonadota > Gammaproteobacteria > Burkholderiales > Burkholderiaceae_D > Telluria > Telluria pinisoli. The sequence goes on from NZ_JANUGW010000003.1 coordinate 460,750, forward strand.
GGCCCGCCCATATCGCATCGATCAACTCGTCCCGGCTGACGACGCGTTCGTGGCATTTCGCGAGGTAGGCCAGCAGGTCGAACACTTGGGGCGCCGTCGGCACGACCTGGGAGGCCCGCACGAGTTCGCGCCGGCCCAGGTCGAGCACGCAGTCTTCGAAGACTAGAAACATGGTCGCCTTCCTGTCGGGTGTCCTGAATAAATTCCCACGCGAAAACCAAGAAATTTCCAAGATGACGGCAAAGTCTTCCGTCCGGCCGGCAAACATACTGTGTGCATCGAGCGCCATGTCGACGATCGACACCCATTCGAGGAGCGGAACATGAAAATTGTAGTTATCGGCGGAACAGGTCTCATTGGAGCGAATATTGTAAACCGGCTACGTCTTAATGGACATGAAACCGTGGCCGCGGCGCCTTCCACGGGCGTGAATACCCTGACCGGCGAAGGCCTGGCGGCAGCCCTCGAGGGGGCCCAGGTCGTCGTCGACGTCGCGAACTCCCCGTCGTTCGAAGACCAGGCCGTAATGGACTTCTTCCGTACGTCCACCGGCAACCTGCTGGACGCCGAAGCCGACGCCGGTGTGGACCACCACGTCATGCTGTCCATCGTCGGCGCCGACCGACTTCCGGACTGCGGCTATTTCCGCGCGAAAGTGGCTCAGGAAGCGCTGGTGAAGGCGTCCGGGCAGCCTTACACCATCCTGCGGGCGACGCAATTCTTCGAATTCGTCGAAGGCATCGTCGAGACCGGCAACGTCGGCGGCACGATCCACATGTCGCCGGCGCTGATCCAGCCGATCGCCTCGGACGACATCTGCGCCGTCCTGGCCGATCTCGCGGTCGGCGCGCCGCTGAACGGCACCGTCGAAATCGGCGGACCGGACCGCTTCCCGCTCGACGAGCTGGCGCGCAAGTTCCTTGCCTCGCGTCACGACAAGCGCCCGGTGGTCGCCGACGTGCACGCGCGCTATTTCGGCAGTGAACTAGACGACCGGTCATTGGTAGCCAGCGAGACTGCAACCAAGGGGCCGACCCGGTTTCATAACTGGCTGAGCCGCAAGCTCGCGCAGGGCTGAGCGTCGCTCAACGTTTCATCAAGGAGAACCATCATGTCACAACGCATCGATTACCAGAAAAATTCGCCCGAGCTGTTCAAGAAATTCGTCGACTTCAGCCTGGCGCTGAGACATTCGGCCATCGAGGAGACGATCCGCGATCTCGTGGACCTCCGCGCCTCGCAGATCAACGGCTGCGCCTTCTGCGTCGACATGCACGTCAAGGAAGCGACCCAGCACGGCGAACGGCCGCTCAGGCTGCATCACGTCGCCGCCTGGCGCGAATCGACCCTGTTCAGCCCGCGCGAACGCGCCGCGCTGGCGTGGGCCGAGATCCTGACCCGGCTGCCTGCCGACGGCGTGCCCGACGACGTCTACGAACAAGTGCGTGCGGAGCTGTCGGAGAAGGATTTGTCCGACCTGACCTTCCTCGTCATGTCCATCAACGCCTGGAACCGCGTCAATGTCGGTTTCCGGCTCGTGCCGGGCACCTACGACAAGGCGTTCGGCGTCGACAAGTCCGGCCTGTTCTGACCGCCATGAACACCCTGACGCTGGCCGGCACGGCGCTGTGCACCCTCCTGTTGTCGGGCTGCGCCGCCGGGCCCGACTTCGTGAAGCCGGACAGCGGCCTGGGAGGCGCGGTGCTGGTCCCGAGGCCCGACTATGCCGCCGGCGTCCCGGCCACCGATGCGGCGGTGCCGTCCAAGTGGTGGGTGCTGTTCAATGACCCGATGCTGACCGAACTGCAGGCGCGCGCGCAAGACGGCAACCTGGACTTCAAGATCGCCGTGGAGCGCATCGAGCAGAGCCGGGCGCAGCTGGGCATCGCGGCGGCGCAACTGCTGCCCACCGTCGCGGCGGGCGCCGGCTTCGCGCGGGAAGCGCTGAGCGAACACGGCAAGCTTGCCGCGCTCGGTGCGCCGTCCAGTCCGAGCAACTTCTGGCAGGTGGGATTCGATGCGGGCTGGGAGATCGACCTGTGGGGCCGCGCGCAGCGCGCACGCGAAGGCGCGGCGGCGGCCCTCGAGGCCACCGTGTACGAACGCGAGGCGGCACGCGTGGCCCTGGCCGCCGAGGTGGGGCGCACGTATCTGCAGTTGCGCGGCACCCAGGCGCAGCTCGCCATCGCCCGCGACAACCAGGCGGTGGCCGAGCGCATCCTCGGCCTGACGGAAAGCCGCCGGCGCAACGGCGTCGCGACCGAGTTCGAGATGGCCACCGCGCGCGCCCAGCTCGCTACTACGCGAGGTATGATCCCGAAGCTCGCCGAGCGCCGCAACAGCCTGCTGAATGCGCTTGCCCTGCTGCTGGGAGACAAGCCGCGCGCGCTCGATGCGACGCTGGGCGACGCGCGCGACCTGCCGCCGCTGCCGGCCAGCGTGCCGCTCGGCGTGCCGTCGGCGCTGGCGCGCAGGCGTCCCGACATCCTGCGGGCCGAGGCGCAGGTGCACGCCGCCACGGCGGCCATCGGCGTGGCCAAGGCCGACTTTTACCCGCGCCTCGCCTTGAAAGGGCGGTTCGGCCTGGAAGCCTTCGACAGCGGCGATCTGGCCAGCTGGGATTCGCGCTTTTTCTCGGTCGGCCCGACCATCTATCTGCCGATCTTCGAAGGCGGGCGCCTGAAGCAGCGTCTCGCCTTGAGCGAATCCGGCCAGAAAACGGCCGCGCTCGCTTACCGGAAGACGGTGCTGCAGGCCTGGCATGAAGTCGATAACGCCCTCGATGCCTGGGCGGCCGGGCAGGAGCAGCACGCGGAACTGCTGGAGGCCTGCGAACAGAACCGGCAGGCGTTGCTCGCCGCCGAGCGCGGCTATCGGAACGGCGCCGCCGACTACCTCACCGTGCTCACCGCGCAACGCAACGTGCTGGCCAGCCAGGGCGCCCTCAACGACAGCACGACGGGCCTCACGCTGGCCCTTGTCAACCTCTACAAATCGCTCGGCGGCGGCTGGGACCTGCAAGCGGGAGACGCGCGATGAGCGCCCCCGCGGCCGGCCGCCCGATGGCGGGCTTGCTCGGCATCTTCATCGCCGCGATGATGGCGGGCATGAACAACCGCGTCGGCGCCATCGCGCTGGCGGACGTGCGCGGCGCGCTCGGCTTCGGCCTCGACGACGCCTCCTGGCTGACGACGGCCTATAACGCCGGCGAACTGATCGCAATGCCATTCGCGGCGTGGTTCGCCGTCACGCTGTCGGTGCGCCGTTTCGAACTGTGGATGCTTGCCGTGTGCACGCTGGTGGCCGCGCTGCTGCCGTCGATCCACGGCGTCGGCCTGCTGCTCGGGTTGCGCTTCGTGCAGGGCATCGCCGGCGGCGCCATGATCCCGCTGTTGATGATGGTGGCGCTGAAGTCCCTGCCGGCGCCCGTCCGGCTGTACGGACTGGCGATGTATGCGATGACGGCGACGTTCGCGCCGAACGTCTCGATCTGGCTGGCCGGGCAGTGGAGCGGCGGCGACGGCCTGCGCTGGGTGTACTGGCAAAGTGTGCCGCTCGCCGTGGCGGCGGGCTTGCTGGTGGCGTGGGGACTGCCGCGCGAACCGGTCCAGCCCGGCCGCCTGCGCGAGGCCAACTGGGCGGGCATGGCGTTCGGCGTGCCGGCCCTCGGCCTCATCGCCGTCGCCCTGGACCAGGGCGTGCGGCTGGACTGGCTGCATTCGCGCCTGATCACGGCCGCGCTGGTCGCGGGGCTGGCGCTGCTGGCAGTCTACCTGCTGACCGAGTGGTATCACCCGTCGCCATTCGTCAAGCTGCAGATTCTCGGCCGCCGCAACCTGGGGCTGGGCTTCACGATCTTCGTCTTCCTGCTCGTCGCGCTCATGTCGAGTTCCCTGCTGCCGATCAGCTATCTCGGGCGCATTCAGGACTACCGCCCCCTGCAGATGGCATCGATCGGCCTGGACGTCGCGCTGCCGCAACTGATCCTGGGGCCGCTCGTGGCGCTGCTGCTGTACCAGCGCTGGGCCGATGCGCGCATCGTGTTCGCCCTGGGCCTGCTGCTGATCGCGTTGGCCTGCTTTACGGGTGCGCGGCTGACCGCGGACTGGAACGCCGGCCAGTTCGCCGCCGTCCAGGCGCTGCAGGCGTTCGGCCAGCCGATGGCGGTGGTGTCGATGCTGTTCCTCGCCACCAGCGTCGTGCAGCCGCCGGAAGGTCCATACGTGTCCGGCGTGGTCAACACGCTGCGTGCGTTCGGCTCGCTGCTCGGCGCGGCGGCGGTCGGGCAGCTCATGACCGTGCGCGGCCGCTTCCATGCGGACGCGCTGCTGGACCATGCCGGCCTCGCCGTCAACGCCCTCGCGCCCGAGCCGTTCCCGCTGGCCGGCATCGTGGGCCAGCAGGCGCAGGTGCTGTCGGTCGCCGACGCCTACCGCGCGCTGGGCGTCCTGGCCATCCTGCTGATTCCGCTGGCGTTGCGGCTGACCCGCATCCCGGCGCCTTCCTCCACTTCACCTTCGACACACGAGTAACCATCATGGCCCTCCCCAAGAACGCCAGGATCGCCGCCGCGGCGCTGCTGCTCGCAGCGGCCGCCGGCCTGGTCCTCTACCTCGACCGTCCCGAATCCAGCGGGCCGGCCCAGTCCACGGACGACGCCTACGTGCAAGCGGACTTCACGGTCGTGGCGCCGCAGGTGTCGGGGACGGTGAACGCCGTCCCGGTGCACGACAACCAGCGCGTCAACGCGGGCGACCTGCTCGCGGTCATCGACGACCGCGATTTCGGCATCGCGGTCGACGCGGCGAAGGCGCAGGTGGCCGCCGCCGAAGCCGGCATCGCCAGCCTGGAAGCGCAGCTGGTGCAACAGGACATTGCGATCCGCCAGGCGCAGGCGGGCGTCGCGGCGGACGACGCCGCGCTCACGCTGGCGCGCGCTAACCAGACGCGGTATCGCAACCTGGCGGCGGACGGCTCCGGCTCCGTGCAGGCGTTGCAACAGGCCGAGGCGCAGTCGGGCATCCAGTCGGCGGCGCGAGACAAGAGCCAGGCCGGCCTGCAGGCTGCGCGCCAGCGGCGCGACATCCTGAAGGCGGAGCTCGGCAAGGCGCGGGCGGCGCTGGTCCAGGCGCAAGCCGCGCGCGCCGCGGCGGACCTGAAGCTGTCGTACACGCAGATCCGGGCGCCGGTCGGCGGCACGGTCGGGCAGAAATCCGTGCGGGTGGGCGCGTTCGTCAATGCGGGCAAACCGCTGCTGGCAATCGTCCCGCTCGACCAGGTCTACGTCACGGCCAACTTCCGCGAAACCCAGCTGGCGCGAATCCGCGAGGGGCAGGCCGTCGACATTGCGGTGGACGCCTTGCCCGGCGCGACGCTGAAGGGCACGGTGGACAGCCTCGGACCGGCCAGCGGCGCCACGTACGCCGCCGTTGCGCCCGTCAACGCGAACGGCAACTTCACGAAGATCGTCCAGCGCCTGCCCGTCCGCATCCGCATCGATTCCGGCCAGGCGCTGGCGGCGCAGCTGCGCGCGGGGATGTCGGTGACGCCGACGATTCGCATCCAGCAATGAGCGTGGCAAAGCGCCGGCCAGGAGTGGGACCATGCACGATGTCTGCAAGCGCGACGGCTACCGCATCGCATTCACTCATGCGCCGGTGCCGATGGTGTCGTGCGATGGCGCCACGTTCCGTCTGATCGATGCCAATGCGTGCGCCAGGCGGCTGTTCGGCGCCCGCTGTGCCGGGCAGGACGGCGCCGGCATCCTGTCGCTGTACGCCGCCGAACACCGCGCGCGGGTGCGTGCCGCGCTCGAGCGCACGCTGCGCGACGGCGCGGCGCTGCTCGAGGACGTCCAGCCGGAACGGCACGACGGCCAGCCGGCGCACGGACACACGCGCTGCCTGCGGATCGACGGCGCCGGCGGCGGTACCGCCATCTTGTTGATCGGGCAGGGTCCGTCGGACGACGCGCAGCGCGGCCTGCACGAACAACTTCTGCGCACCCGGGCCGACCTGAGCCATGCCCAGGAAATCGCCCACCTGGGCATCTGGGCCGTGGACATGCGAACCGGCATCGTAGAGACCACCTCGCCCGAGATCTGCCGCATATTCCACTTGAGCGAGGACGGCAAGCCGATCCGGGTCGAGGACCTGTTCCAGCACATCCATCCGGACGACTTGCCGCGCGTGCTCGGCACCCTCGACCGTGCGCTGCACGTCCCCGGGGCGCGCTACGACTGCGAATACCGGGTCATGGGCGTCGGCTACATTCGGCACGTGCATTCGCTGGCCGACGCCGCGCCCGGCGCCGACGGCACGCCGACCCGGATCGTCGGCGTGGTCCGGGACGTCACCGACATCCGGCGTGCGCAGCAGGAAGTCCGGCACCTCGCCTTCTTCGACGAGATCACGGGCTTGCCGAACCGTGTCGCGGTGCGGCGCCAGCTGGCGGCCACGTTCGACGCGGACGAGCGGGCGCTGCCGGTCGCAGTGCTCGCGATCGACCTGGCCCATTTCCGGCAGATTAATCTGACGCTCGGCCACCTGAACGGCGATCAGTTGCTGCGCGACGTGGCACAGCGGATCGCCAGGCTGCTGGGAGACGATGTGTATCTTGCGCGCACCGCCAACGCACAGTTCACCGCGCTGCTGCCAGAAACGCACACACACGCCGCGCAACAGGAGGCGGAGGCCATTGTGCGGGCATTCGAAAGCACGTTCCTGATCGCCGGCGTGCGCTACGAGATCGGCGTTCACGTCGGCATCGCGGTGGCGCCGCGGCATGCGGGTGATCCGGCCGGCCTGCTGCGGAACGCCGATGTGGCGGCGTTCCAGGCCCGCCAGGACGGGCTCAGCACAATGGTCTACGCGCCCGTCGCCGATCCTTACGACCCGCAACGGCTGGCCCTCCTGGGCGAATTCCGCCATGCGCTCGGCGCGGGGCAGATCGAACTGTATTGCCAGCCCAAGGTGGCGATGGCGAGCGGCGCGGTCATCGGCGCCGAAGCGCTCGTGCGCTGGCGGCACCCGGCGCGCGGGCTGGTGCCGCCGTCGGAATTCATACCGCTGATCGAATCGACCGAACTGATCCATGCGTTGACGGCGCACGTGCTGCGCGAAGCCGTTCGCCAGTCGTATGCCTGGCGCCAGGAGGGCATGGCGGTGCCGATCGCCGTCAATCTGTCGACCCGAAACCTGAACGCGGGCAACATCGCGCATCAGCTGCAAACCCTACTGGCGGACTGGGGCGGTTCACCCGACTGGATCGGGCTGGAAATCACGGAAAGCAGCCTCATCGCTGACCCGGGCACATCGATCGCGCAGCTGAATGCCTTGAGCCAGCTCGGCTTCCAGCTCTTCATCGACGATTTCGGGACCGGTTATTCCTCGTTGAATTACTTGACGATGCTGCCAGTGGACGTCATCAAGATCGACCACGGTTTCACGACGACCATGCTCACCGACAAGCGTGCGGCGGCCATCGTCAAAGCGACCATCGACCTGGCCCATGACCTCGGGATGGCGGTCGTGGCCGAGGGCACCGCCAGCCGGGAAATCTGGGACGCGCTCGCCGGCTACGGCTGCGACGAAGCGCAGGGCTTCTACGTCGCGCCGCCGCTGCCGGCCGGCGAGTTTGCGGACTGGGTGCGCAATCGAGCGTTCCGGATGCCGTAGCAGACGGGAAGCGTCAACCTTCACGAACGACTCATCGAAGCCCGTTGCCGGGTCGAACTCGCGCCGGAAGCGATGGCGCGGCAGCAGCGCGACGCGCACCCAGGAGCAGGGTCCAGGCCGTTTCTTTTCTTCGCCGAGCCAGTATGGCTTGGCCACGTTGACGAACTGCTTCCACGGGCGAGCGACAGCGGCGCGGGCTTGGGTGCCCGGCTGTCGTCGGTGGAGGGCCGGTGCATCGATCGTACCGTTGAATGTGCGGCTAAAAAAATTCTGTTTTACCAAAATAGTTTGGCAAAAATCAATTTTACTCTTATTTCATGGAGATTAATCCGGGTTTGCCTTGAATGCGTTCGTTGCAATTGTTCGAAGAATCTTTTTTTCGGCGCAAAACAAGGCTTCGTACAGAACATGCGCCGAGATTGAGCGAGTCGGTAGTCTGCCCACAACGGCGCTGCTAATTTTTATGCATTCGGCGTTAAATGCCGCAAAACCCGGGAATTAGTTTCCGTTTGTTATTGCTCGCTGCTCGCGTTTTTTGTCGAGAAAATTTACATTCGCCCCGATTATTTTGAGTTGCTTTGTCTAACTAACTGAAAAATACGGATTAGTATTTATGGCATATTGCTTGCTTACGTTTCGCTGGCGTGCATCCGGACGGTTATATGCAAAAGGGTTTAGCTTGATTGCATAATCCGGGCGGTCATTGTCGATTGAATAATCGAGGCCGTCGATATTTCAATGCGCCGAGCGGCACGCGTAACTGGGAGATGTTGGGGAGATTTTGCGCAGTCACACCGGAGGATATATGGAAAATCGATTGGGAAATTCGGTTCATGCCTGGGCCGACGCATTGCGCTTGCGTATCCTGAGACGGATATTGTTGCTCTTCACCGTGCTTGCGGCCAGTACCGGCGCGAGCTACGCGGCAAGCTGGACCCCCGTGACCAATCTCGCACCCGCCGGCAGCGGCACGATGTTATTGCTGAGCGATGGGAGAGTGATGATGCAGGGCAACGGTGCTCAGTGGCAAATACTTAGCCCTAACGCGCTTGGCAGTTATATCGCCGGAACGTTTTCTTTGGCCGCCCCGACTAGTGTTGCGCGTCTTTATTTTGCTTCCCACGTTCTGCGTGATGGCAGGGTTTGGGTGTTGGGAGGCGAGTACGTCAATAACATCGCGACATGGACGAACACGGGCGAAGTCTACAACCCGCTGACGAACACATGGTCCCCGATCGCGCCATACCCGCCGCAGCCTGAATGTCCGGCGGGATGTTTTGGTGACGACCCGTCGATGCTGTTGAACGGCGACAAGATCCTTGCCGGGAATTTAGTGAACAACACGAGCCGGCTCTACGATATCGCGACCAACACGTGGGGCCCGCCGATCAGCAAGGTGAACAACGATCGGAGCGACGAAGAAACCTGGGTCAAAATGGGTAATGGGCAGGTCCTGACATATGACCTGTTTCAAAGCATTTCCACTGGGGGCGCATACGCCGAGGCCTTCAATCCCACAACGAATACATGGCGCGATATCAGCCCAAGTAACGGTACGGCCAACGGGACAATTCCGCAGTTGAGCAGCGCCTTCCTGGGTTTTGAAATGGGCCCTGCGTTCCGCTTGCAGGATGGACGGATTTTCCAGATTGGCGCAAACGACAACACGGCTTTTTACAACCCCGCGACGAATACGTGGTCTGCCGGACCCTCCAATCCAGGCTGGGGCGCCTATGATGCCGCAGGGGCAATCCTGCCAAATGGGCACGTCATTTTTGCCGCGAGCCCCACGTCCCAACTGTTTAGTACGCCAACCCACCTGTTCGACTACAACCCGAGTACGAACACGATTACGCCACTTCCCGGCGTGCCGGCAGCCCTCCAGAATCAGCTCGACCAGATCCCCTGCTTCGTAACACGCATGTTGATGCTTCCAACCGGGCAATTGCTCCTCACGGACGGCTTCAACCAATTATGGATCTACACGCCAGACGGGCCCGTGAATCCGGCAATGCGGCCTGTCGTCAATCAAATCCTTAATAACGGCGGCGGCAATTTCACGCTCGGGGGTCAGCAACTCAATGGCCAGTCGGCGGGTTCCAGCTATGGCGATGATGCCGAGAGCGATGAAAACTATCCGATTATCCGATTGACGAACACGGTGACCGGCCTGGTCTATTACACCCGTTCGACGAATTGGAGCCATACCAATGTCGGCCCAGGCCCCGAAACGGTGGATTTCCACACCCCGGCCGGCATGCCGGCGGGCCGATATTCCGTCGTTGCAGTGGGGGCGGGGATTCCGTCATTCCCGGTATTTACGTCCGTCCCATAATCAACGATCGGGCCGGATGTCTTCTCGACATCCGGCTGATTTTCACGGCACACAAGAAGGGGATTTTCATGAAAAAATATTTGATTAATTTTTCCAAGTATCTGGGGATGTGCGCGCTGAGCATGGGCATATCGTCGCATGCGTTGGCCGCCGTTATTTTTTCCAATTTCGGCCCGGGATCCACGTACAACGTCAGCAGCGGCAACGTCGTGGGCGACGGGTTCGACGGAAGTATTTACTCGGAAGGAGACAGTTTTACGCCCATCACGAACGCGGTGTTCGGTTCGCTCCGGATCGCGCTCTCCGAAGTCTTTCCAGGTTCTCAGGGAACGTCGTTGACGATCAATCTCACGGCCGACGCGGGCAATGCGCCCGGCGCCGTACTGGAAAGCTGGTCGACCGCCCCAGGCAGCTTGGGCTTGTTGGGTAACAACAATGCGCCCCTGGTCCTGAACTCGAGCCTGAACCTGATGCTCCTCGCAGGGACGGAATACTGGATTACCGCAAGCCTGGGTGGCATGGGCAATGCCGTCGCGTGGAACTGGAATTCCACTGGCGACATGAACCCCGAGGCCATCAATGACGGCTCCGGCTGGTTTTCGCCATCCGGGCTGACGCCCGGCGCTTTCGAGGTGGATTCGGCGGCTACCGTTCCCGAACCGTCGACACTCGCGCTCTTCGGCGTGGCGTTTGCGGGCATGGCGGCTCGCGCCCGGCGCAAATCGTCGGCGTCCGGGAGCACGCTGAATAGCTGATCCGATGCTCCTTGGCCGGTGCTGCAAGCGACAACGCGCTTTGCGGCACCGGTCTATTTTCTTAAGCCTTCACGAACAATTCATCGAACCCCGTCGCCGGGTCGAACTCGCGGCGGAAGCGATGGCGCGGCAGCAGCGCGACGAGCACCTCGGCCGTCGTGCGCACGATGCAGCCCGGGCCGAGATGGCCACCCAGTACCCGCCCGCCGTCGTCGGCTACCGACACGTGCAGGTGCGGACCGTCCGGCGACAGTGAGCCACCCAATGTCAGGATTTCCAGGTCGCCGCGCAATTCCGTGAATTCCGACCGGCCGGCGAAGCGCAGCCGCGCGACCGACAGGCTGCCGATGCCTTGCAGGACGAAGGCGGCTTCCACGTGATGCTGCGCGACGAGGGCGTCGAGCACGGTGCGCAGGTCGTGGCCGGCGCCGATTCGCAAGGGCAGGGTCTGCATGCGGTTGTCCTCCATGGAGGCATTCTACGCCCGTCGGACGCGGCATTGTGAAAGCGCCTCGCCGCGCATTTTTCATTGCAAAAAAACACCTGGCAAGTTGATCGTTTTGCATATGTATTTCCGCTTGAACATAGGTATGATTTCCGGTTCCTGAAGAGAACCGCGAAGATGAGCGGAGATAAAATGAAGATGTCAACAAATTTCACGATCGCGGCTGCGCTGGCCGTTACAATCTCCGGTTGCGCCGCTGTCGCGCCGGCGGCCGGAAATCAGTACACGAGCCGTGACGGCAAGCTGAACATCCGGGGCGAACTGGTCGATTCATCGCGCGTCCACATCTTCGTCAATGGCGACAAGGTCATCGCCGACGAGGTCTCGCTCGTCACTGGCGACGGACGCTTCGACGGCAACTGGCAAGGCAAGCCGGTCAGCGCCGACTGTGCCACGGCGGCGGGCGGCAAGCTCGGTGCCACCACGTGCACGGTCGCCGTCGCCGGCGAGCGCGTGACCTTGGCGCTGTAACGGGTCAGCGGGCGGCGGACAGGTTAGCCAGCAGTTCGACCAGCTGGTCGATCTCGTAGGGCTTCGCGAGGACCTGCACGCCCGGGATCACGGCGCGCTGCTCGGTGTAGCCGGTGGCCAGCACGACGGGCAGGCCGGGACGGCGCTCGCGCAGCAGGCCGGCCAGGTCGATGCCGCTCACCTTGCCGGGCATGACGATGTCGGAGAACACGACGTCGGCATCGAGCCCGGCGTCGAGCATGGCGAGCGCCTTGTCGCCGTCGGCCGCGACCATCACGTCGAAGCCGCAATCCTCCAGGCCGCGCACGACGGCCTCGCGCACGAGCGGATCGTCTTCCACGAACAGCACGCGCCCGCTGCCGCGGCCCGGCGCCTGGCTGTCCGTGCGTCCGGCCACGTCCGACAGTGGTTGCTCCGAGCGTGGCAGGTAGATGTCGATCGTGGTGCCAGTGCCGACGGTGCTCGCCACCGTCAGCCACCCGCGCGACTGGGTGGCGAACGCGTAAGCCTGGGGCAGTCCGAGACCGGAGCCCTGGCCCGGCGGCTTCGTCGTGAAGAACGGGTCGAGCGCGCGTGCCAGCACGTCGGGCGGCATGCCCGTGCCGGTGTCGGTCACGCGCACGCGCACGTAGTCGCCGCCCGTGCGTTCCAAGGTCGGCTCCAGGGTGCAGTTGTGCACCTCGATGGCGAGGCGGCCGCCCTCCGGCATGGCGTCGCGCGCGTTGATCGCCAGGTTCAGCAATGCCAGGTCGAACTGTACGGGATCGATGGTCACGGGCCACACGTCGTCGCCGCACTGCACTTCCACGCGCGTGCCCTGGCGCAGCACGCCGCGCAGCAGTTGGACGGAGCTGCGCACCTGCTCGGCCGGGTCGACCGTCAACAGGCGCGCGTCCTGCAGGCGGCCGAACGACCCGAGGCGCGTCGTGAGCGCGGTGGCGCGGCTGACCGTGCGCTTGCACGTGTCGATCAGGTTCAGCATCTTCGGCTGGTTCGCCGTCAGCGCGGCCAGCTGCAGCGCGGTCGTCAGCGTCTGCAGCAGGTTGTTGAATTCGTGCGCGATGCCGCCCGTCAGGCGGCCGAGGGCTTCCAGCTTCTGGCCGCGCACCAAGGCGGTCTGGGCGCGCTCGCTGGCGGCGACGGCGTCGGCCACGCGATGCTCCTGCTCTGCCTGCGCCGTCAGGATCCGGCGGCTGGCCTCGGCCATGCGCTGCGCCACCGCGTCGATCTCGATGACCCCTTGCGGCTCGTAGCGCACTTCGCGGCCGGCGCCCAGGTCTTCGGCGCGGCGGCCCAGGTATTCGATCGGAATCGCGGCGCGCCGCGCGAACCAGCGCGCGCCCACCGACGCCAGCACGAGGAGCACGGCCATGATCGCCGCGAGGAACGCCGCCGCATGCAGCGGCACCCGGCGCAGGTCCGCCGTCGGGATGCTGACGAGCACCTTCCAGTCCGAGCCTGGCACGGTGCTGTAGAAGGCTTGCACGGGGATGCCGGCCAGGTTCTTGCTCGAGAACACGCCTTCGCGCCGGGCGGCGAACTGCGCCATCGCCACGCTGCTGAGCGGTCGTCCGCGGTACAGGTCCGGATCGAGCGTGCGCGCGACGACACGGCCGCCGCGGTCGACGATCGTGGCCTGCCACTCCACCGGGAAGCGCTGTTCCAGCAGCAGGCCCTGCATCGTGGCGGCGTTCACGCCCATCGACAGGAAGTAGCGGATCTGGCCGTCGATGTGCACCGGCACCTGGATCGCGAAGTCGTGGCGCCGTCCGAGCGGCGACACGAACAGGTCGGACACCAGCGTGCGGTCGGCGCCGTTTCGCTGCATCAGTTCCCCGATGTTCGATGCGCGCCGCGTCGGCAGCGGCGTGCCCGGCGCCGCGCGCGTGTTGAGCAGTTGGCGGCCGTCCGTGGAGAGCAGGATGATCGTCGTCTCGGCGGTCGGCGCGAGCGAGCTGGCGTGGTGGAAAAAGGTGTCGAGGTCGCCGCGGGCCAGCGCGGGCGAATTCGCCAACGCGCGCAGGATGCCTTCCTTCGTTTCCAGTTCGTTGTCGACCACGAGGGCGAAGGCGCGTACGGCTTCCTTGACGCTCGTCTCCTGGGCATGTCGCTCTTCCTGGTAGACGTACCCGACCGCCAGCACCGCCGCGACGAAGGCGGGCACCAGGATCGCGAGAATCAGGAGCAGCAGTCGGGTTCGAATACGCATGAGCAGGAAGGGCAGTCGCGACAACGTTGCCTCGAAGCCCAGCATACTACCCGACAATGTCGGGCTTGTCGTGGCTTGACGGTTTGTGTCAGTCCGGCCACCGCTCGTTGATCTCCGCCGCCTTGTCGAGATTGCGGATCAGGATGTCGACATAGTAGGGGTCGAGGTGCTGGCCGGCCACTTCGTGCAGGTAGTCGCGCACCTGGTCGATCGGCCACGCCTTCTTGTATACGCGCTCGTGGGTGAGGGCGTCGAACACGTCGGCCACGGCCACGATGCGGGCATACGGGTGGATGTCCTCGCCCTTCAGGCCCTGCGGATAGCCGCTGCCGTCCCATTTCTCGTGGTGCTGGTGGGCGATCACGGCGGCCGCCTTCAGGATCGGGCGCTGCGAGCCGTCCAGGATCTGCAGGCCGATGGTCGGGTGCTGCTTCATGACGTCCCATTCCTCGGGCGTCAGGCGGCCGGGCTTCAGGAGCACGGCGTCCGGCGTGGCGATCTTGCCGACGTCGTGCATCGGCGCCGCATGCATCAGCACGGCCGTCTCGTCGTCCGGCATGCCCGATTCCTGGGCCAGCAGATGGCACACCTGGGCCATGCGGCGCACGTGGTTGCCGGCCTCGTTCGAGCGTGACTCCACGACGTCGCCGAGGCGCAGGATCAATTCGGCCTGCGTGTCCGTGATTTCCTGGTTCAGCAGGATGTTGTCGAAGGCGATGGCCACGCCCGAGCAAAACACGTCAAGCAATTGCACGTCGACCTCGTCGATTTCCTCGACACCCTTGAGCACCAGAAGCGACGCCTTGCCGCTGTTGTTCGGGAAATAGCCGACGTAGGTGTCGCCGTGCAGCTTGGAGATGCGGTTGTGGCGCGCCTCGTCCAGCTGGGCGACCAGTTCCGGGCCGATGTCCTGCTCGCCCACGTCGCCGATGCGGGCCAGCACCTCGTACTGGCTCTCGCCCGTGATCACGCTGGCGCCGGCCACGCGCAGCAGCATGCTCTGCTCGAGGCGCAACAGTGCGACGACCTGCTGCAGCAGGCCGCTGGCGAAATCCTTCAGATTGCGTTGCTTGAACAGATGGGCTGACGCGGAGATCACGCGCTCCAGGCCCTCGCGGTAGTTCTGCTGGACGCGGCGCGCGTCCTCGACCTTCATGATGTCGCGGTAGGCGCGCAGGGCGGCGAACGTCGTCGTGAACAGCTTGGTGCGGTCGAGTTCCGTCTTTTCCTTGTAATCGTTGATGTCGTAATCGACGATCACGCGTTCCTCGGGCGCCTGGCCTGGCTGGCCCGTGCGCAGCACGATGCGGGTGAACTGGTTGTCCAGCTCCTGGCGCATCCAGCGCGCCACTTCCAGGCCGCTGTCCTCGCGCTCCATGACCACGTCCAGGAACACGAGTGCGATGTCCTTCTCGCGCGCGAGGATCTCCTTCGCTTCCGCGCCGCTGTACGCATGGAGGAACGACAGGCTGCGTCCGTCCAGGCGGAAACGGGAGAGTGTCAGCTTGGTGATGTCATGGATGTCCGGTTCGTCGTCGACGAGCAGAACTTTCCATGGTGCAAGCTTCGGCGCGGTTGAGGACAGGAAAGGCATTTGACGATCCAATCGCTTAGTGTTCGGGAAAGAGCAATGGCATTGCACTGGAGCAGTACCAGTCCGAAATGATTGTAGTATGGGCAGCGACCATTAACAACAAGAAATATTAATGACGCGGTGCAACAAGTCACAATGTCGCAACGTGTTGCTTCCCTGTCATTTGGGCCGCAGCGCTGGCTCATTGATACAGTTTCTGGCAGCGCTCGCACCAGAAGCTGCGCCGGTTCGTCCGCCCGAGGTGTCCCTTGTGGAACGGGATGTGGCAGCGGGGGCATGTCTTCTGGTTGTGCGCCAGCCAATGCTTCTTGAGAGTGAATTCCTTTTTCCATTCGAGGAAGTCGAAGCTGTACTGGCGCGCCTCCTGCACGAGGGCGCGCAGCTTGGCGGGCGGCAGCGCGCCCACGGTCGAGCGCGGGTCCACGCGGATGCGGAACAGGACCTCGTTCTTGATGATGTTGCCGACACCGGCGAAGATGTCCTGGTCGAGCAGGGCGTCGCAGGCGAGTGTATCGGGCGCGGAACGAAGCTTCTTGCGCGCCTTGGCCGGATCCCACGCGTCGGACATCACGTCCGCGGCCCAGTCGTAGTAGGCGTCGATGTCGCAGTCGATTTCCTTCACGGAGCAGGCATAGAAATTGAGCTCGCTGCCGTCCGCGAAGCCGAGCGACAGGCGCGGGGGCTTGTCGCGCCGCTCGTTCACGCGATAGGTGCCGAACAGCAGGAAATGGATGCGCACGACCATCGTCGGCATCTGGATGAGGAAATGCTTGCCCCACGTGCGCAGCGCGACGATGGGCTGGCCGACGAGGCGCGTTTTGTCGATGGCCCACGTATTGCCGTCGGCGCGCACGATTTCCTGGCCCACGAATTGGGCCGTCTGTTCTTTGAGGATGACCAGCGACGGGCCTTCCGGCATGATGTGTCCTTCATTGTGCTCGGTTGTACCGCGTCCCGCGATTGTGCTGTGCAAGCGCCCGGCGCACCTGTGCGCCGACTAACATTTCGATACAAACTTTGACGATCTTGTAACGGACAACGCCCTGGGAACAGGCGTATAAGAATCTTATCCGGCAAAGATGACGGATGACGGAAGACGAAAGGAAGACATCATGAAACCGTTCATGAAAACCCTGGCCCTGGCGGGCCTGCTGGTGCTGGCCGCGGGCAATGCATCGGCTGCGGTGAGCGTGACGTGGATCCACCCCGAGAATTTCCACGACCTGCCGTTCCCGACCTGGGAACGCAACGACATGCTGGAGCAGATCTCCGACCACTTCAAGAAGCTGGGCGCGAACCTGCCGCCGGGGCAGGACCTGCGCATCGAGATCACCGATTTCGACCCGGCCGGCCGCCTCGTTCCCAGCATCCGGCTCGGACGCGACCTGCGCGTGATCAGCGGGCGCGCCGACTGGCCCCGGATGGACCTGCGCTACGCGGTGGAGCAGAACGGCCAGGTGATCAAGAGCGGCGAAGCGAAGCTGCAGGACATGAATTACCAGCAGACGTACAGTCACTACTTCGATTCGGAGCCGCTGCGCTACGAAAAGCAGATGATCGACGACTGGTTCGATAAAACGATTGCGCCCGTGCGCAAGCGGTGATGGCTTAGGCGGAAGCGGGCATGACGCGGGCGTCGCGCGTGGGCGGAGGGCCG